>NZ_JBDGME010000019.1:0-1495142 GCF_057655505.1 Microbacterium sp. Soil_N32 | reverse complement strand
CCTCCCGTGCTGTCAGTGCCCGAGGGGGGCGTTTTCGATACGGAGGGAGCCACGATGGCCGGACATGATTTCGGAGCAACGTACAGCGAGATGGAGAGCGCGGCGGCGCGTCTTCGTGATGGTCGCAGCACGGTGACCGACACGCTGAAGGAGCTGCAGGGCGTCATCGACGACCTGGTGCAGGACGGTTTCAAGACGGAGAACGCCTCGGAGGCGTACTCGACGGCGTACTCGGAGTTGACGACGTCCCTCGACGACGCGGCCGAGGCTGTGAACGACATGGCGCAGGCGCTGGACCGAATGGCGGACTCCATCCGCGACAAGGACGCCGAGCTCGCCGGCGGCTGAACCCCGCACCTCTCCGACGGGGTCGTGGTGCTGGCCGATGGCCGCGCCCCGGCCCCGTCTCTCTGCGCGGAGCGATCTGCGCGCCCCATAGAATCAGGGACATGACCGGAGCAGACCGATGAGCGGATCGCAGCCCTACTGGTACAACCTCTCGACGCAGTCGGTCGTGCGCGCCGACGAGCGCCCCTCCGACGACACGATCGGGCCGTTCGCGACGGCGCAGGAAGCCGAAGACTCGCCGGCCATCCTGCTCGAGCACGCCAGGGCCTGGCTCGAGAGCGAAGAGAGCGAGCCCTTCCGCGCGATGGCCGAAGGCGCCGACGACTCCGACCTCGTGTGACACGCGCGATGGGGGGAAGGCGCTGGGTCGCCGCGCCGATTTCGATCGCCGTCGTGGCGACGCTCGCCGCCTGCGCGCCGGCGGTGCCGGAGACGGTCGTGCAGGGCACGGAGATCACCGCGGGGTGGACGGGAGAGCTCACCTCGCTCAATGCCGCCGCGGCGCCGACGCCCGGCAACATCGACATCGCCCAGGCGGTGCGGGCCGACTTCGGTGACGTGGTCGACGGTGAGTTCGTGCCCGACGAGGGTTTCGGCACCGTCTCGATCGTCAGCGAAGACCCGTTCACCGTGCGCTACGACCTCGCCGAGCCGGTGTGGTCCGACGGCATCCCGCTCGACGCCGCCGACCTGCTGCTGGGGTGGGCCGGGGCGGCGGGGGAGTTCGCACCCGACGACGCCGTCGTCGCCTCCGACCCCGCGGCACCCGAGGTGACGAAGGTCGACGAGTTCGCCCGCTCGATCGAGGTCACCTACGCGCAGCCCGTCATCGACTGGCAGCAGCGGGTGACCGTGCCGGTGCCGGCTCACATCGTCGGCCAGCGCGGTCTCGACATCGACGATCCGATGGAGGCGAAGCAGGCCGTCATCCGCGCGGTGCAGAGCGGCGACGCCGGCGACCTCGCCGCGCTCGCGAAGGTCTGGAACGACGGCTTCACCGTCGACGACCCGTCCGATCTCTCCGCCGACCTGCTGCTGTCGAGCGGTCCGTTCCGCATCGAGAAGGTCGGCGATGAGGGCGACAGCGTCACGCTCGTACCCAACGGCGAGTTCCGCGGCCCGGTGACCCCTCAGGTCGCCCGCATCGAGCTCACGCCTCCGGGCGACAACCCGGTCGCCGCGATCGGCGACACCCTCGATGTCGCGCAGGTGCGCCCCACGGCCGAGAACCGCGAGCCGATCCGTGAGCTCGAACGCCAGGACTACACCGTCGACACCTCACACGACGGCACGGTGTGGGCCGTGCTCGTCAACCCGGTCGGCGCCTTCACGCAGCAGCCGGCGCGCACCGCCTTCCTGCACTCGATCCCGGCCAGCGCCCTCATCGCCGGCGGCGCGGGGGAGTGGGCGCAGTCCTACACCGGCACCACGTCGATGCTCTCGGCGCCGGGCTCGCGCGCCTACGACATCGTCAACGAGGACTCCGGGTTCGCCGACAGCATCGGATCCCCGAACGGTGACGCCGGCGCCGAACGCGAGCTCTCCGGCGTCGCCGCCGGCGCACCGGTGTGCGTGCTGTACGACCGCACCAGCGCGTTCGCGGCCGGAGTGTTCGCCGCGATGACGCAGTCGGCGGGGGAGGCCGGGTGGAGCATCCAAGATTGCGGCACCGACGATCTCGACGCCGCCCTCGATGCAGGACAGTGGGATGCTGCGATCGTGCGCGAGGCGATCCCGCAGAGTCCGGCGCAGATTCTCGCGCGCTGGGGCACGAGCGGCAAGGCCGCGGCCATCGGTGCGACCGACCCGGCCCGCGACGAACTCGTCGCGCAGCTCGCCCGCACCGCCGACGTGTACGAGGGGCGCGAAGTGCTCGCCCAGATCGAAGCATCCATCGTGCGGATGGCGGTGGCGATGCCGCTCGCCGTGAACCCCCGGCTCACCATCGTCGACAAGGACGTGACGGGGATCGCGCCGCGCACCGGTGCCGTCGCCCCGCTCACGTCGAGCATCGTGCAGTGGGCGGTCGTGCCGAAGTGATCGGATGCCGTGGCGCAACGTCGCACGGGTAGTTCTCCCCGTCGCGGCGAACCGCCCCGGCCTCGTAAAGTCTTCTGTGGGAGGGGTACGCCGTGGGAATGATGTTGCCGAACGAGCTGATCTGGGTGATGGAGAAGCTCGGTTTCGAATGGCCGGATATCGACGAGGACGAGCTGCGTCGTGGCTCGTCGATGATTCGCGTGTTCCGTGACGATCTGGAGAACAAGATCCAGGTCATGGACCGCAAGGTGAACGGCGATCTCGCCGGCGCCATGCGGGGCCAGGCCGGCCCGGCGTATGTGAGCGCGTGGAATCAGAACCGGTCGCAGAACCTGCAGCGCCTGATCGATCTGCTCGGCCCGGTGCCGACGGGTGTCGACATCGCGGCGGATGCCGTGTTCGCGCTGAAGATCAAGGTCATCGCCGACGTCACGACCACGATGATCGCCCTGGTGGGCATGCTGACCAACCCGGTCACCGCGCTGGGCGCGGGGCCGATGCTGCTGCTGAAGAAGAAGCTGTTGAACGCCGCTGTCGACATCGCGGTCGAGCAGGTGCTCAACCAGGTGCTGCCCATGGTGATCGAGCCGATGGCCGAAGAGCTGCCGGCCGTCATCATGGCGGCGTTGGATGCTCCGATCGTCGAGGCGGTCGCCGGCGACCCGGATGAGTTCTACGCCGACCTGCAGGCGCTCGAGCAGGCGCAGGGCGAGATGGATCAGCACGCCGCCGACGTCGAGACCCTCACCGAGCGGTTGATGTCGGATCTCGCCAGCCTCAACATCGGAGGAGACTGACCATGAGTTTGAAGCCGGTTGTCCGCTCGATGAAGGACTCCCTCGACGGCATGCCCGTGCACGTCCGCCAGCTCGCGGAGATGTTCCGCAAGCACGGCCGCAAGCAGGACGCCAACACCGTCGGCGTCAACGAGCTCGATGCGACCGACGTGCCCGAAGCGCTGCGCAACGGCTGGCGGACCGACGGCCCGCTGCCCAACGACATCGTCGGCGCGGGCAAGGGCAACCGCCCCTCGCCCGACACCTACCTCGACGCCGATTACATCAACGAGCACCTCGATCAGTTCTCGAACGGTGCCACGCGCATCTACAAGACCGACTCCATCCTCGACTGGGGTCCCGGCAACAACCGGGCGAACGACGGCAGCAACACGGCCTACGTGTTCCCGACCGACCAGCTCGACCGCGTCATCGGTGAGGCCAACGGCGACCCGCACAAGCTCAGCGAGCTGCTCGGCCTGCCCGACGACTTCTTCGTGGGTGCCGACGTGCAGCTGCGCGACTTCGCTCCGGAAGACCTCTCGGGCCTGCGGATGCCGTCGGGCAACGAGGGCGGTACTGACGTCGACCACTGGATCCCCGGCGGCTACCTGCCGAGCGGTGTGCCCGAGGCCGTGATCGACATCCCGCACGACGCCACCGGGTTCAACAACGGCGACAACATGCTCGACCAGTCCCGGTGGCCGGGAAGCTGGAGAGAGCTGAACTTCTGATCTCGATGCCTGAGGAGAACCATGGCTCAGCATGACCCGTTCGCTCCGGAGACCGTCTCGACGGGGGCGATGCTGTCGACGAATGCGCGGGATGCGGTGGTCCGCTCCGAGGGCCTTCCCGAGGGCATCCTCGAGGTCGCAGACAGCGGCTGGCTGACGCCGGACCTGCCGGTGCTCGTCCGCGGAGCGGCCAAGATCCTCCCGCTGGCGTGGCGCGGCGACCCCGGGAGCGGGTACAACCCCTACGCCGAGCCGAAGCAGATCGCGTCCTTCGCCTCGCGCGTGCAGGGCGCATGCGCCCACCGGGCGGGCCCGTGGACGCTTCTCGATCTGAAGACGCGACGGGACGACAGCATCGGCTCTTATACCCGCGCCCTTGCAGCCGCGGGCGCGACGCGGGTCGACGCGTGGGTCTTCGTCGAGCAGGGTGTCGGCGCCGCGCTCGTGTGGGCGGGCGACGAGCAGGCGGGCACGTCGTCGGTCTCCCTCCACGTGGTGCCGCCGAGCTGGGTGCACGAGCGCGGTGCAGAGGGTGCCGTCGAGGGCATCGATGTTCGGTGGAGCTGGGCTGACGTCGTCGACCTCGCCGGTCGCCGGTGAGGAGCGAGCAGGGGGCCGCCGCACCGCCGGCCTCCACCTTCGCGCCCGACGCGGTGGTGAGGGGAGCGCTTCTGCCCGACGAGGGTCGCGCACTCCTCCTGACACCCCAGGGGCTGCGCGCAGAGGCGCTCGCGGCCGAGGCGGGTGGGTGGCTCTCTGCGAACAATCCGGTTCTCGTGCGCGGCGCGGCGCGCATCCTGCCTCTGGCGTGGCGGGGCGATCCGTCGCGCGACGGTTCGTCTGCGTCGCCCGAGGAGATCGCGGCGTTCGCCTCGCAGATCACCGATCTGGGGGTCTACCTCACGGGCGGGTGGCGCAGCCTGGACGAGCTGGAGCAGCACAACGGCGACAGCCTCGCCTCGTACGCCGCGGCACTGCGAACGGCCGGGGCGACGGCCGCGCGGGTGTGGACGCTGTCAGAGACTCTGGGCATGGCCCTGATCTGGGCGGGTTCCGACGACGCGGGCGACGCGTCGCTGGCCCTGCATCTGGTGCCCGCGAGCTGGGTGTCGGAGCGGTACGGCGGATCGAAACCCGTGGCGGGCATCGACGTGCGGTGGACCTGGGCGGATGTCGTCGCCCTCGCCGACGCGCGATGACCCCCCCCGCGGCCAGGGGCACCGCGATCGATCACGGGGCGCGCGCACCGCGCCGATAGTCTGGGCTGAGATCTCGACGAGAGGGCAATGAGCATGTCGGATGCAATCGGGAACACCGCGACGGACGCGCGACCGCGGATCTACGGTGCGAGCGAACTCGGCGTGCTGTCGATCACCGCGCCCGGTGATGCGCACCCGCGCGTGGAGTACCTCGGCGGCGAGGTGTTCCTCGGTCTCGACGTGCAGGGCGTCGCCGTCACGCAGGGCACTGAGGATCCCGTACTGCCCTTCCGCAGTGTGGTCGCGCGTGCCGCCATGTCGGCACCCGCCGTGCCGTCACCGGTCGACGGCGTCATCGTCATCGACGACGAGACGACGGCATCCGCCGTGCTGCTGAAGCCCGCGCGCCTCGATGCGGATGCTCTCGCCGGGGCTCCCGTCGTCTTCCCGCTCTCGCGCACGGCCGTGGCTGTCGTCGGCGCCGACGACGAAGCGGGCATCGCGCGGGTGCTCGATCTCGCCGAGAAACTGTTCGACGACGGTGGTCCGCTCGTCAGCGCGCATCCGATCGTCTGGGGCGACGGCGCCTGGGCGCCCTACCCGTGGCGGGAGAGAGTGTCGGCCCTCGAGATGCGCGTCGAGCGCGTGCTGCGCCTGTTCAGCGTGCGCGCCTACGAGGCGCAGACCGCGGCGCTGCAGCGTCCAGACGTGCACCTCGCCGACCCGAAGATCCAGGTGCTCGACACCGGCGTCACCACGACGTTCGCCGCATGGCCGAAGGGCACCGCGACCCTGCTGCCGGTGGTCGACAACGTGATCGTCGCCGACCCGGCGGGAACGGTCAGCGTCGCGACGATGCAGCAGTTCCTCGACGCGGGCGGCGAGGCCATCCGGCGCACGGGCCTGTCGCCGGCGCGGTACTTCGTGCCGGGTGACGCGCCGAAGCACTGATCCGCGCCGGGTGGGCTGAGGTGCCCATGGGCTGATCTCCCCATGGCTCTCTCCGCACGGTGATCGGTAGCGTCATCGCCGGAGGTGGTCGCCATGGGAATGATGCTCCCGAACGAGCTCATCTGGGTGATGGACAAGCTCGGGCTGGAATGGCCCGACATCGACGAGGACGAGGTGCGCAAGGCCGCGGGCTACGTGCGCGGATATCGCGACGACATGGAGGCGTTGGTCCAGTCGGCCGACCGGCGGATCAACGGTGACATCGCGGCGGCGATGCGGGGAGAGGCCGGCGCCGCCCACCTCAACGGGTGGAACCGCAATCGCTCGGAGAACGTGCAGCAGCTGCTCGACGTGCTCGGGCCCGCGGCGGTGGGCATCGACATCGCGGCCGACATCGTCTTGGCGCTCAAGATCAAGGTCATCGCCGACATCACGATCACCCTCGCCCAGCTCATCCCGCTCCTCGCCGCCGGACCGCTGGGTGCCGGTGGAGCCGCGGTGCTCATCCTGGCCCGCAAGAAGCTGTTCTCGATGGCGATGGAGATCACGCTCGAGAAAGTCATCGACGAAGTGCTCCCGCTCGCGATCGAGCCGCTCGTCGACCAGGTGCCGACGATCGTCAACGCGCTGCTCGACGCGCCGGTCGTCGAAGGGGTGATCGGCGACTCCGACGAGTTCTTCGCCGACCTCGAGGCTCTCGACCAGGCGGCGGACGAGATGGATGCCCAGGCCGCCGACGTCGAGGAGCTCACCGACCGGCTGCTCGCCGACATCGCCAACCTGCAGATCTCGGGGGACTGAACCATGACGCTGAAGAAGCTGATGAGAGACCTGGTCGACGCGGTCGACGGGGCCGGGCACGAGTTCAAGCGCGGGTTCTCGGGAGCGTTCCGCAAACGCGGGGGCAAGCATCGGGCGGATGCCGACGCGATCCGCGGCCTCGATCGCCGCAACCGCGACAGCGTGCCGAAGCACCGCCGCGACGACAAGCCGGCCTCCCATGCGAAGAAGTACGACATCCGCGAGGAGGCGCGGCGCGGTTACGAGACCCTCGGCCACGTGGGGCGTCACCGCAACCCGGACTACAACGCCGCACGCGACCTCGGCGGCGCGGTCGGCCAAGGGGTGCGGAGCCTCCCCGGCGATCTGCTCGGCGAGGTCAAGGGGCTCCCGAAGAAGGTGCCGAAGCAGTTCGTGGAAGAGCTGTACGAAGACGCGATCGGACAGGACAACCCCGACAAGTACGGGCCGTCGCGGTCGGGGGACATGCGCTTCCTCGCGCCGGCGAGCGAGGCGGCCGCGCTCGCCGCGCTGGATTCCGCCCAGCTCGCCGCCCGGTTCGGAATCGATCCCGGCTCGCTCGACGGCGCCTCCATCGAGATCCGCGAGATCCCCGGTTCGCGTTTCGTCAGCGTCGAGGTCGCCCGCGACTGAGCTCCCTCGCGGCCTGCGCACGCCGGCGCGCCTCCGCATGGCAGGATGTTGGCCAGGGGGTAACGACGTGAGCGATGCGAGTGCAGCGGTGGGTCTCGGGGCCGAGGGTGCGGCGACGACGAAAGCGCCCGTGCCGTTGCGGCTCGAGTTCGCCGGCGAGTGGCACGACCTTCCGACCGACCGCCCGTTCATCATCGGACGCGAGGGCGACCTCGAGATCGACGACAACCTCTACCTGCACCGGCACTTCCTCGAGCTGCAGTACCGCGAGGGGCTCTGGTGGCTCGCCAACGTGGGCGTGCGCCTGGCGGCGACGGTGTCGAGCGCGGGCGGGGCGGTGCAGTCGTGGTTGTCGCCCGGTGCCCGCATGCCGCTGGTCTTCGAGCGCACGGTGATCGTCTTCACCGCCGGACCGGTCACCTACGAGCTCAGTCTGCACACCGAGGAGGCCCCGTACGAGGTCTCCCGGCAGGTGGAGATGTCGATGAGCGGCGAGACCACCGTGATGCCCGCGAGCTTCACGCCCCTGCAGAAACAGCTGATGGTCGCGCTCGCCGAGCCCATGCTGCGCCGCGAAGGGGTGAGCATGAACGAGCTGCCCTCGTCGAGCGCGGCCGCCAAGCGCCTCGGATGGACGATGAGCAAGTTCAACCGCAAGCTCGACAACGTGTGCGACAAGCTCGACCGCATGGGTGTGCAGGGGCTCCGCGGGGGCGCGGGAAAGCTCGCGACGAACCGACGGGCCCGCCTGGTGGAGTACGCGGTGACGTCGCAGGTCGTGACCCGCGCCGACCTTCCGCTGCTCGATGACGAGTCGCTGCGCGATCAGCCTGACACCGACGCCGACTGACGTCTGCTCTCGTCGGTCCGCGGGGGCGGCTCAGCGCGCGAGGTCGGCCAGATGGCGTGCGTCGTGGTTGAGCACCTTCACGATGATGCCCCGCTGGCGCAGTTCGGTGATCGTACGCGTCTCTTCTTCGCTGTCGCGGCCGAGGGCCTGCGTGGTGGCGACGACGAGAACGTCTCCCGGCCGAAGGGTGTCGAGCAGGCGGGTGATGCGGTCGCCCCAGCTCTCCAGGATGTCGGGGGCGGGGTGACGGAAGCCCTCGATCGGTACGCCGAACCGGGTGAGATCGGCTCGCTGCTGCACGACCGGCGGCATCCCTTCGCGCGACACCACCAGTCCCACGAGGCGTGAGCCGTCGGGGCGAGCGAGCCAGAAGTTGCGGTTCTGCTGCAGCTCCGTGAAGCACTTCGGGCACTCCGCTGCCGCGTGCGGAAGGTGCAGGGGACTCGTCAGTGCGTCGTCGAGCGACGCCTCTCCGGTCGTCCGGTCCATCGCGTCGCTCATCGGCGCACCTCCCGCATCCATTGTGCCCTGTTCCCGCGCTGTCGTGCGGCACTTCTGCGCGTCACGAACGCTTCTGTCCCGGCGCGGACACGCAGCCTCACAGGTGCTGCAAGCGCCGCGGCGGACCCTCCCAGCGAGCGATCGCGACCTTCACCTCGACCAGCTCATGCTCCAGAGCGGCCTGGCCCTGTTCGAGCCGGTCCATCCGGCCGTCCATCCGATCGAAGCGCAGGTCCATGCGGTCCATCCGTGCGTCCATACGATCCAGACGTACGTCGACCTGGTCGAAGCGTGCGTCGACGAGGTCGAAGCGGGCGTCGAGGCGCTTCGACAGGTGGGCGAACATCGCACCCACTCCACCGCCCAGCGACACCATGAAGGCGAAGAGGGCGATGATCATTCCGATCGTGTCAGCAGACAAGGTCACCGGTCCATTCTGCTCTGAGGAGCGTCGTCAGTCCAGTAACCGTACGACGGCTTTCCGTCCTCGTACGGAGACGGTGGAGAACGAGTTCTCCACATCGTCGCGGCCGGAAGAGTGGCGGCTCAGATCAGCCCGAGACCCCGCACCGCGTCGCGCTCCTCGATGAGTTCCGCCACCGAGACGTCGATGCGGCGACGCGCGTCGTCGCCGATCTCGAGTCCCTCGACGATGCGCCACTCGCCGTCGACGGCCTCCACCGGGAACGACGACACCAGCCCCTCCGGCACCCCGTATTCCCCACGCGAGACGACCGCCGCCGAGGTCCAGTCCCGAGTGCCGTGCACCCAATCGTGCACGTGCTCGATCGCCGCATTCGCCGCGGAGGCGACCGACGACGATCCGCGCACCGCGATGATCTCGGCGCCGCGCTTGGCCACCCGCGGGATGAAGGTGGCGTCGACCCAGCTCGGCACGTCGCCGACGATGCGCGCGAGGGCCTCGGCGGCCGGCTCGCCGCCGACCGTGGCGTGAGAGACGTCGGGGAACTGGGTGGCCGAGTGGTTGCCCCAGATCGGAACCCGCTGCACGATGCCCACCGGCACGCCCAGGGTCTGCGCCAGCTGGGCGCGCGCACGGTTCTCGTCGAGCCGGGTGAGGGCCGAGAAGCGGTCGGCCGGCACTCCGTCGGCCGACGCTGCGGCGATCAGGGCGTTGGTGTTCGCGGGATTCCCCACCACCGTCACGCGCACGCCGGGGGCCGCGTTCGCGGCGATCGCCGCGCCCTGCGGGCCGAAGATGCCGCCGTTCGCCGCGAGCAGGTCGCCGCGCTCCATCCCCGGGCCGCGCGGGCGCGCCCCGACCAGCAGGGCGTGGTCGGCGCCGTCGAAGGCCACGGCGGGATCGTCGGTCACCTCCACGTGCTCCAGCAGGGCGAACGCGCCGTCCTGCAGTTCGAGCGCCGCCCCCTCGGCGGCGCCCAGCCCCGCCGGGATCTCGAGCAGCCGCAACCGCACCTTCTCGTCTGCGCCGAGCATGTCTCCCGCCGCGATGCGGAACAGCAGCGCGTAGCCGATCTGTCCGCCGGCCCCCGTGATGGTGATCGTGGTCGTCATGCCCCGAGCCTACGACCGTCGCGCCCCGGAGTACCCTCGATCCATGACGTTCAATCCCGACGCCGACCTGTCGAACAACACCACCCGCCGGCGCGGACGCACCGCCGCCATCGCGGGCGGCGGCGGCGTGGGCGTGCTCGGCCTGCTCGCGCTCATCGCCGGACCGCTGCTCGGCATCGACCTCTCCGGGTTGTTCGGCGGTTCGACCGGCGGTGCGCCGGGATCGTCGGAGGGTTCGGTCATCGAGAACTGCGAGACCGGACAGGACGCGAACGAAGACGTCGACTGCCGTATGGCGGGCGCCCAGGTCGCCCTCGACGCATTCTGGGGCGAGAACGTCGACGGGTACGTCGCGCCCACCCTCACCGTGGTCGACGGGTCGACGCCGACCCAGTGCGGCACGGCGTCGAACGCGGTGGGTCCGTTCTACTGCCCGCCCGAGCAGGGGGTCTACGTCGACCCCACGTTCTTCGGGCTCATGCGCGAGCAGTTCGGAGCATCCGCCGGCAACCTGGCGCAGCTCTACATCGTCGGGCACGAGTGGGGCCACCACATCCAGAACCTCATCGGCACCATGGAGCAGTACCCCAACAACGGAACCGGTCCGGGCAGCAACGGCGTGCGGATGGAACTGCAGGCCGACTGCTACGCCGGCGCGTGGATCGGCCGGATGACCGAGCAGACGGATGCCGACGGCGACGCATACCTGCAGAAGCCGACCGAGACGCAGATCGAGGACGCCCTGAACGCGGCCTCGGCGGTCGGCGACGACCACATCCAGGAGCAGGCCGGATTCCAGAACCCCGAGAGCTGGACGCACGGGTCGAGCGAGCAGCGGAAGTACTGGTTCGCGCTCGGCTACACCGAGGGGCTCGGTGTGTGCGCCGAGACGTTCACGCGCTCCGAAGCCGACCTCAATCCCTGAGTCGGCCCGACCCGCGAGTCGCGCTACGCGCGCAGGGCGGCGAGGAGGGTCTTCGCCAGGCCTGTGATGCCTCCGCCCGCGCGGAACCGGGTGAGCCCTTCGCTCACTTCGGCCCCCGTGCGCGACGAGACGAACCACGGCGGCGTGGGGAGGATCGTGAACCGGCCGCCGCCGTTGCGCCAGGGGAGGGAGCGCGGGAAGGGGCGGAACGGCCCGCGCAGCACCGAGCGCTCCACGCGGTCGAGCAGCAGGGCGTTGTGCACCACCCCGATCCCGCTGCCGACGTCGTCGATCGTGTTGCCGGGGAACGCGCCCCAGGTGAGTGTGGGGGTGATGAATCCGAACGCCGTCCAGCTGTTGATGGCGATCGAGCCGTAGTGCAGCGCAGCGACGGCGCGCTCGAACCCCGTGCCGAGGCTCTTCTCGGTGACCGGGTCGATGAGCAGGTTCGCGCCGAGGGTGCCCTGCAAGCGTTCATTCGCGTGCGCCACGGCGGCGTCGAGGAACGCCTGTCCCGTGCCCGGAACCGTCACGACGCCGAGCACCGGGGCGAAGTACTCCGTGCTCTGGAGGCCCGCCGGGTCGTCGTCGCCCTCGATCTCGATGAGCAGACGGTCGCCGAGCACGAGGGCGTCGGGGTAGGACTCGGATGCCTGCCGCACGCGCTCGGTCGAACCGGGGTACCAGGTGGGTCGCTCGGGCGCTGTGGCGTAGGCGTTGCGGAGTGCGGCACGGAAGGCATCCGCCTGGTCCCAGTCGGACGAGACGATGACGACCTGCCCGGCGATGCAGTTGTGCCCGCTGTTCTGCAGGCGCATGGTCGCGATGTGCTGGGCCTGGTGCCGCAGGTCGGCCTCCGTCCAGGGGCCGGGCACGACGATGATCGGCGACACCCCGCCGAGTTCGGCCGTGATCGGTGTGGTCATCGCCGGGGTGTCGCGACGGGTGCCCGACGCAGTGGGCTTCCCCCAGACGATGGCGTCGAACGTGGCTGCCGAGCCGGTGATGTGCACGTGATCGATTCCGGCGTGGGCCGTGAGGTGGGCGCCCACGGCCGGGCCGCCGCGCACGATGCGCAGGAAGCCCGGTTCGATCAGCGGCGCGAGGGCGCGCTTGTAGATCGGTACCAACGGATCCTGCGTGGGGTTGACCTTCAGCAGTGCCGTGCGGTTCGAGGCGAGCAGCTCATAGAGCACGTCGAGAACGGGGATGGAGGTGATGTTCCCCGCCCCGAGCACAAGTCCGACGCCGTTCGATTCGGCGGGGGTGCGCTGCCCGAGGCCCGCGGCGGCGCGGGCGGCCCGAGGTGTGGTGCCGGGTTCGAGCCAGACCTCGCCGGTGAAGCCGGAGAGCAGGAACCGGTCGATGCGCGTCAGGGGGAACGCGTGCACGCGCGTGCGTCCGCCCGGCGCGCGGTCGATGCGCACGCCGTCGAGCGGATTGCGTCCGCCGGCGAGCCGCGTCAGGGTTTCGATGTAAGCGTCGAGTGCCCCGAGCACGCTGTAGGGCCCGCTGAGCCACTCCTCGCCCCGCAGCGGGTGCCGGTGGTCGAGGCCCTTCGTCGCGGCGGCGGTGGTAGCCCAGTCCTCCGCCGCGGCGGCGACGCTCGCCCGGACCTGTCGCAGCAGGGTGGCGCGCTGCGCGATCGTCAGAGCGGACCAGATCCGCGTGCCCGTGCGCAGGGAATCGATCGCGGCATCCAGTCGCGTGCTCTCGCTCTCGGAGATCCCGGCTGGCGTGGCTGCGGACGTGCCCTCGGCCCCCTTTAGTCCTGAGGCGCGTGCGATTTCGGCCGGTGTATCGGCGGCGTGCGTAGAGGTCATCGGCGGCTCCTTCGAACGGACCCCAGCCTATGCCGCGGGCCGGCACAGCGGCTCGACCAGCGGGGAAGGGGATGCTCACGCGAGCGTCGTGCGGTCGACGTCGTCGCGGCGCAGGGGGTAGCGCGAGAGCGGCAGGAGGCTGAGCGCGATGAGCACGGCGGGCACGACGCTGAAGACGAGCACGATGCCGGTGATCGCGGCATCCGGCTGCACCGCTGTCGCACCCGCGACCGTCGAGACGTAGCCCGTCGCGGCCAGGGTGAGCGAGACGACCGCCGCGCCCAGCGCGAATCCGACGGTCTCCCCCGCGGTCCAGACGCCCGTGAAGGCACCCGCGCGCTCGCCGCGGTCGTGCGAGATGACGTCGGGGAGCATCGCCATCGGGAGCGACTGCAGTCCGGCGTAGGCGACTCCGGCCACCCCGACCGACGCGTATATCCATTCCCCGGGTGACCACAGCGCAGCCGTCAACGAGGCGGCCGCGACCGCGAAGAGGACGCTCGCGAAGGTGAAGGCGCGTTCCTTGCCGATCCGCCGGGCCACGGCCGTCCAGGCGGGGGCGGCGATGAGCGCGGGGCCCACGAGCGCGAGGAAGACGAGCGTCACCGCGTCTTCGGAGCGCAGGACCCAGGTCGCGACGTACTGCGCGCCCGCCAGCATGGCCCCGGTCGCGAGCGCCTGCAGCAGGAAGGTCGCCAGCAGGGCGCGGAACGGGCGGCTGTCGCGCACCACCCGCACGCCGGCCGCGTACTGCTCGCGCAGCCCGGGCGGTTTCGCGGCGCGCCGCGGCACCTCACGCGGCGTCGTGGGAGCGGAGCGCGTCGCCACCAGCATCCCGACGCCGATGGCCGCACCCGCGGCGACGCCCATGACGAGGTAGCCGATGACGGGGTCGTCATCGATGCTCCGCAGGGCGGGCCCGCCCGCCCCGAACAGCAGGATGCCGGCGGTCAGCACCACGACCCGCCACCCCAAGAGTCGCGTGCGCGCGTCGTAGCCGGAGGTCAGTTCGGCGGGGAGAGCGACGTAGGGGACCTGGAACAGGCTGAACGCCGTCGCCGTCGCGACGAACGCCAGCAGCACACCGACGGCGCCGGCGACCGGCCCCCACGACGGAGGCACGGCGAACGTGAGAGCGAAGAAGACGGGGAGCGCGAGCGCGCCGGCGACCATGAGTCCTCGGCGGGAGCCGGTGCGGGCCAGCTGGCGGTCGGAGGCCGCGCCGATCACCGGGTCGATGAGCACGTCCCAGACCTTCGCGGCCGTGACGATGATGCCGGCGACGAGCGCCGAGACACCGAGGTTGTCGGTGAGGAAGTAGGTCAGGACGAGCCCGGGCAGGGTGGCGTAGCCGCCCGTTCCGACGGACCCCGCCGCGTAGAGCGCGATCGTGCGCCGGGGGAGCGGGGTGGATACCCGCGTCGGACGAGCCTCGGTGCTCATCGCGCCAGTGTAGCGGTGCCCTCGAGGTCAGATGAGGGAGAGTTCCCGCAGCTTCGACTCGACGTCGGAGTTCGAGGGCTCGACGTGGTGCGAGGCGTCGGGATAGACGACCACCGGGATGTTCGTGCGGCCCGAGATCTCCTTGGCGACGTCGGCCGCGGAGGGGTCGGCCACGAGGTCGACGTAGGTGTACTCCACGCCCAGCTCGTCGAGCTGCTTCTTGGTGCGGATGCAGTCGCGGCACCAGTCAGCGCCGAACATGGTGATGGTGGATTCAGCAGGAGAAGTCATACGACAAGCGTACGGCGAGCTGGCCGGGCGGGGGCCGGGAATGGGTTGTTTAGTAAGGGCAGCCTTACCTATACTCGTGGCATGAGCACCGCGAGCGAACACCTGGACGATCCCGACTGGGCGAACATCGAGGGCGTCGTGCTCATCGCGGGAGACGCCGCCGACGCCGGTCTGATCGCCGGGATCGCCGCTCGCCTGCCCGGGGATGCCACCGGAGTCGTGTTGCTCGAAGCCGCCGCCCGCATCCAGATCCGCCACATCGACGTACCGGACGGGGTGTCGGTGCGCTGGCTCGTGCGCGGCGACGGCATCAACGCGCACGCCAAGGGTGAGCGGCTCGCGAACGCGGTGCACTCGTGGTGCGTCGAGTGGACCTGCAGCGAGCCGCCCGCGCAGTGGACCGTGTGGCTCGGGCCGCATACGCCGCCGCACGTCGCGCGCATGGCGCGCAGTCTGCTCGGCGTCGCGAACTGACGGGCGGTCAGCCCGACGTCGCGAGCATCGCCGGCGCGGATGCGGTCACGGCCGCCGCGCTCGCCGCGATCGCATCGAGGGCGCGGCGCAGGGCCGAGCTCGACGTGTGCGCGGTATAGGGGAAGTACACGACCTCCACGCCCACCGCCCCGAACTCGCGCTCCAAGCGGAGGCCTTTCTCGGTGCCGCGCCAGTCGTCGCCCTTGAAGAAGTGCGTGAACCCGACCGCGCGCCAGGCGTCGATCTTCGACGGCGTCGTCTCGACGTGCACGTCGTCGACGAACGAGATGTGTCGCACGATGTCGGCGCGTTCCGCGGTCGGTATGACGGGTTCGATGCCCTTCACCTGCCGCAGCATCTCGTCGCTCACGACACCGGCGACCAAGATGTCGCAGTGCTGCTTCGCGTGGCGCAGAAGGTTCAGATGGCCGACGTGGAACAGGTCGAATGCTCCCGCGGCGTAGCCGATACGCGTGCCCATGATCTCCCCAGATCAGTCTTTCCCCAGAGGCGGATCCCCATCCGCCGGCGACTCCCACAGCCGCTCGCGTCAGTCTAGCCGCGCGACACGCCCGGCGCGACACCCGCATACCGGTCGGGCTGTTTCCGTCGGCACAGGAACGCATGACACGATGGATGCCGCTGGAGCGCGGAGGGGTCGACATGGGCACGAGGGTCACGGTCATCGTGCCGACGTTCAACGAGCGCGACAACGTCGCCGAGATCGTCGCGCGCATCGGCGCCGCGCTCGCCGACGACACGGCCGAGATCCTCTTCGTCGACGACAGCACCGACGACACCGCCGCCGAGATCGCACGCGTCGCCGCCGACGCCCCGCTCCCGGTGCGCGTGATCCACCGCGAGCAGAACACCGGCGGCCTCGGCGGTGCGGTCGTCGCGGGTCTCGTCGCGGCGGCATCCGATGTGTGCATCGTCATGGACGGCGACCTGCAGCATCCGCCCGAACTGCTGCCGGAGCTGCTCGCGCGGTACGCCGAAGGCGACACCGACGTCATCACGGCATCGCGCTACATCGGCGGCGGTGACACGAGCGGACTGGGCACCGCCGTGCGCTTCGGCGTCTCACGAGCGGCCACCTGGCTGACCCGCGCCATGTTCCCCCGGCGACTCGCGCGCACCAGCGATCCGATGACGGGGTTCTTCCTCGTCGACCGACGGCGCCTCGACCTCGCCGCGCTGCGTCCGCAGGGGTTCAAGATCCTCCTCGAGATCCTCGCGCGCACCGACCTGCGCACGGCCGAAGTGCCCATGGAGTTCGGCGAGCGCCGGCACGGCACCTCGAAGGCGAGCCTGCGGCAGGGGGCCACCTTCATCGCCCACCTCGCACGGCTGCGCTTCGGCAAGATGTCGCTGTTCGCGATCATCGGCGTCGTCGGCGCCGTGGCGAACCTCGCCATCATGTGGGCGTTGACATCGCTCGGGATGCCGTACATCTGGGCCGCGATCATCGGCGCCGAGGTCACGATCGTCGGTAACTTCCTGCTGCAGGAGCGGTTCGTCTTCGACGACATGCGCCGCGACGCCCGCGGCATCGGCCTGCGATTCGGCGCCTCGTTCGTGTTCAACAACGTCGAGGCCGCACTCCGCATCCCGGTCATGGCGCTCATGGTCGAGACCTGGCACATCTCCAGCGTGCTCGCGACGGGCTTGTCGCTGATCGTCGCGTTCTTCGCCCGGTTCCTGTTCCACTCGCTCGTGGTCTACGCACCCCGCGGGCGCCGCGACGACGCCGAGCCGAAGCCCGACACCGCCGCGCAGCGCATCATCCGTGCGATCGACGACGAGGCGATGCGTCCGGGCGAGCTCTAGGCCGACGTTTCGGTGGAGCGGATGTAGTCCTCCAACGATACGAGGGCATTCCGTGCGACCCACCCGGTGGCGGAGATGCGCCCGAGGTCGAGGACGCTGTATTGCGGGCGAGGAGCGACGGCGCTGCTGCCCGCTGCGAAGTACTCCTCCGTCGACACCTCGGTCACGCGAGCCGGGTCGTGACCGCAGAGCTCGAAGACACGTCGAGCTACCTCGGCCCACGACAGGACGGGCCCGTCCCCTGTGACGTTGTAGGTCCCGTGGGGCGCGTCAGTGGTGATCAGGTGGGCGATGGCGTCGGCGATGTCGTCTGAGAAGGTCAGGCGCCCGCGCTGGTCGGAGACAACGCGGGGGGCAACGTCGCGATGTGCGAGATCCATCATCGTGCGAACGAAGTTCGGCCCGTCTCCGATGACCCAGGACGTTCGAACGATGAAATGATGGGGCAGCGTGCCGACGATCGCGTCGCCGGCCGCCTTCGTCTGCCCGTAGACGCTGAGGGGTGAGAACGGTGCGTCTTCTGTGTATGGCTCGGAGGTAGCGCCGTCGAAGACGTAGTCGCTGGAGACGTGCACGAGGGTGAGTCCGTATTGACTTGCGACACGGACGAGCGCGGCGAGTCCCGAGACATTCGTTGACCAGGCGCGCGCACGACCCTCAGCGGTCTCCGCGTTGTCGACCGCGGTGTAGGCGGCGGCGTTCACGATCACACCGTAGTCGCGCCAGCGGCGGGCGGTCGGCAGGTCCGCTGCCCCTAGGTCGAGGTCGGCACGGTCGGCGTACTCGATGTGCGCAGCATCGCCGAAGCGCCTTCGGAGTGCGCGTCCCAGTTGGCCGTTCGCCCCGATGACGAGCGTCCGCCGCGGCGCCAGCGGCTCCACGTCGGACAGGCGGGGGTGATCGTGGTCCTTCGCGGAGATCTCCGCATCGCTCAGGGCGATGGGCCAATCGATCGCGACTGTCTCATCGGCAAGGTTGAGGAACGAATACGCGGCGTCCGGTGACCAATGATCATTCACGAGGTAGGTGTAGGCGGTGCCGGACTCGAGAGTCTGAAATGCGTTTCCTACGCCACGCGGCACGAAAACAGCGCGGGACGGGTCGATCTCGGCGGTGACGACGGTGCCGAAGGTCTCGCCCGCGCGCAGGTCGACCCAGGCGCCGAAGATGCGACCGGTCGCCACGGAGACCCACTTGTCCCAGGGTTCCGCGTGTATGCCTCGCGTCGTGCCTGCGGCGTCATTGAACGAGACGTTGTTCTGTACAGGACCGAAATCGGGAACGCCGAGCTTCGCGAGCTTCTCGCGTTGCCAGTTCTCCTTGAACCAGCCTCTCGCATCGCCGTGCACGGGGAGGTCGACGATGAGCAGCCCTGGGATGGGGGTGCGTTCCGCCGCAAGCGGCACTCCGTATCTCGTCATCACTGGCCCTTGTCAGCGTAGAACGCCTCGGTGGCGTCTTTCGAGGGTGCCCACCACGCCTCGTTAGCGCGATACCACTCGATCGTCGAGGCGAGTCCCTCCTCGAAGTCGTTGTAACGCGGCTCCCATCCCAATTCCGAACGCAGGCGCGAGGCATCGATCGCATACCGCAGGTCGTGCCCCGCGCGGTCGTTCACATGGTCGTAAGCATCCGTCGGCAGCCCCATCAAGGCGAGGATCGACTCCACGACGGAGCGGTTGTCCTTCTCTCCGTCAGCGCCAACCAGGTACGTCTCTCCGATCTCCCCCTTCTCCAAGATCGTGAGGACTGCCGAGGAGTGATCGTCCGCGTGGATCCAATCACGCACGTTCAGGCCCGCTCCATACAGTCTGGGACGGACGCCGCGCAGAATGTTGGTGATCTGCCGCGGAATGAACTTCTCGACGTGTTGGAACGGACCGTAGTTGTTGGAGCAGTTCGAGATGGTGGCCCGCACGCCGAAAGAACGCACCCAGGCCCGAACGAGCAGGTCGCTCGCCGCCTTCGTCGAGGAGTAGGGCGATGAGGGATTGTAGGGCGTGCGCTCGGTGAAACGCGCCGGATCATCGAGTTCGAGATCTCCGTATACCTCGTCCGTGGACACGTGATGGAAGCGCCGATCGTGGCGACGCGCGGCCTCGAGGAGGGTGTAGGTGCCCACGACGTTGGTGTCGAGGA
The DNA here is from genome assembly GCF_057655505.1 of Microbacterium sp. Soil_N32. Taxonomy (NCBI): domain Bacteria; kingdom Bacillati; phylum Actinomycetota; class Actinomycetes; order Micrococcales; family Microbacteriaceae; genus Microbacterium; species Microbacterium sp. Soil_N32. The sequence continues at coordinate 1,475,848 of NZ_JBDGME010000019.1, read as the reverse complement.
AGGGGCGCGGGTCATGAAGGGAGTTGTCGTTGTGTGACTCCGCCGCGAAATGCACGACGGCGTCAGCCTCCGAGACGAGGCGGTCGACCAAATTCTCGTCGGCGATGTCGCCGACCACGAGGTCGACCCTCGCATCTGGCAGCCCCGAGAGCGATGCGCGGTTGCCCGCATAGGTGAGCTTGTCGAGCACGGTGACATGCGAGTCCGTATGACCAACGACGTGGTGGACGAAGTTCGAGCCGATGAAGCCGGCTCCGCCGGTGACCAGCAGTCGGGTCATGAACGGCCCCTTTCCAGAAGCGAGAGCAGGTACAGCCCGTAGCCGGATTTCACGAGCGACTCGGCGCGTACTCGGAGCTGGTCGTCGTCGAGGTATCCCATGCGCCAGCCGACCTCTTCGGGTGCCCCGATCTTCATGCCGGTGCGGCGCTCCATGGTCCGGACGTAGTCCGCCGCGTCGCTCATCTGATCGAAGGTTCCGGTGTCGAGCCACGCCGTACCACGGGGGAGGACTTCGACCTGGAGGGTTCCCCGCCGGAGGTACTCCCGGTTGATGTCGGTGATCTCGTACTCGCCACGCGCGCTGGGTCGCAGCCCTCGAGCGATATCAACGACCGCGTTGTCGTAGAAGTAGAGACCCGGCACCGCATAGTTGCTGCGGGGCACGTCCGGTTTCTCCTCGAGTGAGACGGCGCGTCCCTGAGGGTCGAACTCCACGACGCCGTAGGCGCTCGGCTCCGCCACCCAGTATGCGAAGACCGCTCCGCCCTGCAGACCCCGAAATCGCGAGAGCCGGGAGCCCAGGCCGGGCCCGTACAGCAAGTTGTCTCCGAGCACGAGCGCGACCTCGTCATCACCGACGAAGTCGGCCCCGATGACAAACGCCTGCGCGAGACCGTCGGGAGAGGCCTGCTGGGCAAAGGACAGCGAGACGCCGAACTGCGAGCCGTCACCGAGCAGACGCTCAAAATGCGCTGCGTCGTGCGGCGTGGTGATCACCAGGATCTCACGGATGCCCGCGAGCATCAGCGTCGAAAGCGGATAGTAGATCATCGGCTTGTCGTACACCGGAATCAGTTGCTTCGACATCCCCAGCGTGATCGGATGGAGGCGGGTTCCCGATCCGCCGGCGAGGATGATGCCCTTCATGATGCTCCCTCAGGCGATGTCGTTCCCATGGGTGACGCGGCTTCACCCGCGGGCTCGGCCCACAGCCGTACGTTCGACCCTAGTGCGTCGAACCCTATCGCGTAGTCCCGAGGCGGCTCTCTGGAGGCATGAGGTCCCTGCGCGGAAGGAGGTCGAGCGGTATGGCTACGAGTGCGAAGGGCAGGAGTGCGACCAGCGTGGACCGCGAGCGGCGCGGCGCATCATCCGTGCGATCGCAGACGAGGCGATGCGTCCGGGCGAGCTCTAGCGCGCGGGGCGCCGGAGCATGGTAGCTATCCGGTCCCACGACGTCCGTCGGCGCGGCGCGGCCACCACCGACGCGACCAGGTCGCCGAGCGCAGCGGCGGCATTCGACCCCTCGGCGACCGCTTCGTAGCGGAGCGTGGTCGGCGCGGAGGTCGCGCGATCGAGAGCCTCGCGCAGCTGGGCTTCGCTGGTCACCACCACGCACCTGCCCTGCGCGGCCATGAACTCCCCGAAGGGGTACTGGTGACCGTCGACGACCTCGCCCAGTGCGGGATCACGCGGCACGACGATCGGCAGGCGGTTGGCGCGGTTCGCATCGGCGATGGTTCCCGGGCCCACCTGCGAGATCACGATGTCGGCCCCGCGGTACTGCTCATCGAGCTCGGCTGACGTCATCATGACGTGATTCTCCCCCTCGGCTGAGGCGGGGGAAGACCCGTGCTGCACGGTCAGCTCAACGTCGGGATTCTCGGCGGCCCACGCGTCGATCCAGTCGATGAGGCGGGCGAACGGGTGGTGGTCGGTGCCCACCGACACGAAGACGCGCAGGGTCACAGCGTCGCTCCGATCACCTGGGCGCCGGGGTAGAGGGAGCGTTGCTCCGGCCACTGCACAGCGAACGCGTCGACGGTCGGATAGACGAGGCGACCGGTCATGGTTCTCGTCGTGATGCGGTCGATCACCTCGAGGTACACGGTGCGGATGCCGAGGATGCGCGCGGCCCAGAAGAACGGGACCGCGACCCCCGCCCCCGTGGAGACGACGACGTCGGGGCGGAAGTCGCGCAGGACGCGCCAGGCGAGGCGCGCGTTACGGACGGCGTTGGGGATGTTGCGCGTCGTCGGCGAGAACGCCCACGTGCGCCGTTCGCCGACGAGTGTCGCGTGGGCATGGGGGTGGTCGAAACTCACCCACGCGCGGTCGTGCGCACCCCACCAGTCACGGAGCGCGAGCAGTTGCGTGAGGTGGCCGCCCGTCGACGCGACGAGCAGGACCTTGAGGCGGTCCGAACCTTCGGTGCTGTCTGCCATGGTGCGTCTCAGTATGCCCCGAGCAGCGGTCGATCGGGAGGCCGCGATCGGCGCCGGGGCGCCCGACGTGTGGAGGAAAGTCGTGGGTGCACCGGGCCGATCTTCTGGTAGTCTGCGAAAACATCGCCTTAGGGGAGGCGACAGACGGAACGTGGGAATTCCGTCTTTTTGGGGAATCTGGGGAGACACGGTCTGATGACTGGGGTTCAATTCGGCGTTGACACGCCGCATTCATTTCGTTCCGCACTGCAGCGACTCGACAGCGCGCAGAAGCCGGGAGCCGGCGTACCCGCGTACACGCGGTGGGTGAATCGCCGCGTCGCTCGCGTGTTCGCGGCATCCTTCTCCCGCATCGGCGCGACACCGTCCATGGTGTCGGTCGTGAGTATCGTGTTCACCGGACTCGGACTCGCCGCCTTCCTGGTGCTGCAGCCCGTATCGCCCGCGCTCGCCGGGCTGAGCGCCGCCGTACTGCTCGCCGTGGGATACGCCCTCGACTCCGCCGACGGTCAGCTCGCCCGGCTGCAGGGCAGTTCAAGCCTTCAAGGCGAATGGCTCGATCACACTCTCGACGCGATCCGCCTTCCCGCCGTGCATCTGGTGGTGGCGGTCGCATTCCTCGAAGTCGGCCTCCCCATGCTCGCGGTCGCCGCCGCGGCTTTCTCGGTGCTCGCCTCCGCATCGTTCCTCAGTCAGAACGTCGGCGGCCTACTCCGCGACGGCGCGCGCGTCGAGCGCACGGAAGTGCGCAGACTCCAGTCCTGGATCCTCCTGCCGACCGATCCGGGCGTGCTGTGCTGGGTCTTCGCCCTCTGGGCCGTGCTGCCGCTCTTCATCGCGTGCTACCTCGCGCTCCTCATCGCGAACGCCGCCCACATCGTGCTCTCCTCGCGCCGCCGCTGGCGCGAGCTCGCGCAGGGGAGCGCACGATGAGCGCCCTCGCGCCTTCCGTGACGACGATCATCGCGACGCGTGGCCGTCCGGAACTGCTCCGACGTGCCGTGCGGTCGATCATCAGTCAGGACTACGCCGGGGGCCTCGAAATCGTCATCGTCTACGACCAGTGCGACATCGACGAACTCACGGACATCGCGCCGGAGTCGGATTCGGTCTCGCTCCGGACGATCGCGAACGCGCGCACGCCCGGACTCGCAGGCGGCCGCAACACCGGCATCGCGGCCGCGTCAGGCGACCTTATCGCCTTCTGCGACGATGACGACGAGTGGAAGCCGGAGAAACTCCGTGCGCAGGTCGAGTTGTGGGCGGAACATCCGGATGCGGTGGGTGTCAGCACCGGCATCGAGATCGTGACCCAATCCGACACCACCGTCCGGGTCCCGGCGCCGGTCACCACTCGGGGTGACTTCCTGCTGTCGCGCGTGGGCGAGATCCACCCGTCCTCGCTGCTGTTCCGACGGGTCGACCTGCTCGACCTGCCCCGCGGGGTCGATGAGGAGATTCCGCACTCGTACGGGGAGGACTACGACCTGCTGCTGCAGCTCACCGAACGCGGCGACATCGTGAGCGTCGCACGCCCTCTGGTCGTGATCCACTGGGACCGCACGTCGTACTTCGCCGGTCGATGGAAGCCGATGGCGCAGGGGCTCGGCTTCCTCCTCGAGAAGCACGCCGACCTTCTGCTCGATCGGGGCAACGCCGCCCGTATGTGCGGCCAAGTCGCCTTCGCCTACGCGGCCGCGGGGGAGTCCGCCGACGCCCGTGCATGGCTCAAGCGCGCACGTCGGCACCGGGTGACCGAGCCGCGTGTCGCCCTGACCTGGATCGCGCTCTCGGGACTGGTCTCCCCCCAGCGCATCGTGGCCACGCTCAACCAGCGGGGGAGAGGGATATGAGAAACCGTACGAAGTGGATCGTCGGCCTCGCTGCGGCCTCGGTGCTGCTCGCCGGAACATCGCTCGCGGTCGTCGCCACGACATCCACCACCGGCGCCGGTGCCGGCCCGGGGTCGCAGAGCGCCGCCGCATCCGCCACGCCGAACGCGGTGCCCCCGGTGGCGCCTCCGACGACGGCACCGCAGGCGACGGCCGACGAGGTCGGCGGGGCAGCGGAGCAGTTGCTCACGAGCGTGCTTCCGGTGGTGACCACCGTCGCAGACGGCGACATCGATGCGGTGCGGACGAGCCTGGCGGCCGTCGCATCGCCGGCCTTTCTGAGCGGGGTGGAGGCCGAGCGCGCGGAACTCGAGGACCAGGGCTGGACCCGTAGCGGTGAAATCCGCATCGACGGTGTCGAGACCCTCGCCTACGACGCGACCGCTGCGCCGTCGACCGCGACCGTGCGGGCGTGCCTCGACTCGTCGGATGTCGTGATCCACGACGCCGACGGGAACATCGTCCCCGGGGGCTCGCCCCGGGCCTGGAACATCTACACGCTCGAGCAGGCCGACGGCGCGTGGAAGATCATCCGTCAGACGTTCGCAGACGATCCCGCCTGCTGACATTCCGGGGGCTGGGGCCCCGCCCGAACATCCATACGTAACGCACCGACCCTCGCACTCGGCGACGAGCGCGATCGACCGATATCGAACCCGACACCAATAGCGGTCCACATTCCATTTGATTCTGGGGAGTCATCATGTCGCTGGGGAACACCGAGCAGAAGAAGAGCAGGCGGTCGTTGCTGGCGCTCGCCGCCGTCGCAGCCGCAACGGTCGTTGGCGCGCTGCTCACGCCGGGAGCGGCGGTGGCGGCGACGCCGCGGGCCGCTCCGATCGCCGCCGCCGCACTCACGGCGACCTCGGTCGGTCAGTCACAGGAGACGGCGGCAGCGTCGTGCTGGGAGATCAAGCAGCGCGACCCGGGGTCGACCTCGGGCGTCTACTGGTTGAACACCCCCAAGCTCGGCGCCCCGCAGCAGTTCTACTGCGACCAGCAGACCGACGGGGGCGGGTGGGTGCTGATCGGGCGCGGACGCGAGAACTGGTTGCAGGGCAACGTCGGGCGGCTCACGCCGCGCGACGTGTGGGAGACCCCCACCGGCCCCGAAGCGTTCTCGCCCGCGCAGCTCTCCACGGACATGGTCACCGGTCTGCTCAACGGCGGGCGCGTGGATGCGCTCCAAGAGGGAGTGCGGCTGCGTCGTGCGCAGAACGTCGCCGGTACGACCTGGCAGGAGGTGCGGTTCAAGTACCGCACCCCGCGCGACGCGTGGTCCTGGCAGTTCGCCGGCCTGCAGCAGATCGCCTCGTACTCGTTCAACGGTGAGACCGGCACGGGCGGCACGACCGGCAGTTTCGGGCGTGACAGCACCTACCGCCGGGTCGAGACCAACGTGGGCAGCGGCACGCGCGGTTGGGAGCGCGGGTTCCAGTTCGGCTCCAGCGCGCGGGGCAACCCTGACGCGACCTCCTACCTCTGGCAGGTCGACACGGCGTCGCCCTATCCGCGCCCGTTCACCCAGGTGTTCCTGCGTCCGCGTCTCATGAGCGCCGACGTCTTCGCGACTCCCATCCCCGACGCGGGTCTGCCGCAGACGACCGTCGCGGCCACCGCTTCGAGCTATGCGGCGACGAACCCGTGGGGGGTGTCAGGCCTGGGAGCAGCGGGTTCGGGGGAGCTCAACACCGAGGTCTCCGACTTCGCGCAGATCAACGGAGTCATGTACGTCGGCGGCAACTTCCGCTACGTGCAGCGAACGGCGGCCGGCAGCGGTCAGATCGAGCAGAGCTACATCGCCGCATTCGACGCATCGACGGGGGAGTGGATCTCGACGTTCCGCCCGAAGCTGAACAATCAGGTGAAAGCCCTCGCCGCGCTGCCGGACGGGCGTCTCGCCATCGGCGGCGCGTTCACGACGGTCAACGGTGTCGCGGCTCCCGCGTTCGCCGTCCTCGACCCGAGCACCGGCGCCATCGACCCGTCGGTCACGACCCGCATGATCAACTACACGGGAGGCACGGCGCCGCTGATCCGAACGCTCGACGTGCAGGACGGCTACCTCTACTTGGGCGGCCGATTCACGCACGCGACGGGCAGCGGTGTCACCCGCGAGGTCTACATGCGCAACCTCGGCCGATTGAACGTCGCGACCCTCGCGCCGGACGCGTGGAACCCGCTGCTCGACGGCACCGTGGTCTCGGTCGACGCGTCGGCGCGCGGCGATCGGGTATACGCCGCAGGGTACTTCGGGCTCAGCAACTGGGACACGGTCACCGAGCGTGGCGGCGCTTACCTCGTGAGCGACGCCTCGGTCGTCCCCTGGACACCGAAGTTCTCGAACCGCGAGAACAACCGCACCGGCTACCAGCAGGCGGTCAAGGAGATCGGCGACCGGGTATGGCTGGGTGGCTCTGAGCACATGCTGTTCAGCTACAACCGAGACACGATGGCCCTCGACACCAGCAACATCACCCAGAACGGCGGCGACTTCCAGGCGATCAACACCTGGAACGGCTACCTCGTGGCCGGATGCCACTGCTCCGAGAACGTGTATCAGGGCGCTCTCACCTGGCCGACGCCGACGAACTTCTCTCGAGTGGAGCACATCGATCAGGCCGGGTTCTGGAATGCGGCGAACGGCGAGTTCGCCGCCGACTTCAACCCGAACCTGACGCTCCGCGTCGGTTACGGCGTGTGGGCGATCGAGCAGGGCGCCGACGGCACCCTGTGGCTCGGCGGTGACATCACGCACGTGCGACAGGCCGACGCCACGAATCGGTGGACCGGGGCCTTCGCCCGGTTCAGCCCGCGCGACGCGACGGCTCCTGCGACCCCGGGCCAGCTGACAGCCTCGCACGCCGCCGGTACCGACACCCTCACCTGGAGCGCGGTGGAGGGGGCGAGCTACGAGGTGCTGCGCAACGACCGCACCATCGCGACCACCGTGCAGACGAGTTACTCCGTTCCGGCAGCCGCACCCGGCACGCGCTACTTCGTTCGCGCCATCGACGCGGCTGGCAATCGGTCCGCCACCACAGCCGTGGTGACCCCCACGGTGCTGGCGCAGCCCGTCGACGTGCTCGCGGCCGGAGCGACCTGGTCGTACCGATTCTCGGCGACTGCGCCCGCGGCCGGATGGCAGCAGCCCGACGCGGATGTGTCGTCGTGGCAGACGGGTGCGGCTCCGCTCGGGTGGGGGCAGGCGTCGCTTGGCACCACGCTCACGATCGACGGCACCCGGCCGATCGCGTCTTACTACCACCGGACGTTCGATGTGCAGGACGCCACGGGTGTGCAGGCGCTCACTCTCACGACCAGGGCCGATGACGGCATCGTCGTCTACGTCAACGGCACCGAGGTCGGTCGGGCCAACATGCCCGCCGGGCCCGTCGGTTTCACCACATATGCGAGCTCGGCCGTCACCGCGGCCAACGCGGTCGCGAACCCGGTCACGTTCACCGTTCCCGGCTCGCTCCTGAAGAGCGGCGCCAACGTGGTCTCGGCCGAGGTGCACTCCAACTACCGGTCGACCCCCAGTCACAGCTTCGAGCTGACCGGGGTGCTCACCCTGGGCGCCCAGCCGGATCCCGAGCCGGATCCCGAGCCGGAGCCCGTGCCGGTCGACGTCGTCGCGGCGGGATCGCAGTGGTCCTACTATTTCGCGACCGACGCTCCGGCGGCGGCGTGGGCGTCGGACGGGTTCGATTCCTCGGGCTGGCCCAGTGGTGCAGCGCCGATCGGGTGGGGGCAGGCCAGCCTCGGCACGACGCTCGAGGCGTCCGCGACGAGGCCGATCACCTCGTACTACCGCAAGCTGTTCACACTCGACGATGTGTCGGGGCTGGGCTCCTTCGTCATCACGACGCGGGCGGATGACGGCATCCGCGTGCTGGTGAACGGCACGGAGGTCGGTCGTACCAACCTGCCCGCGGGCACGGTCGGACACACCACGTACGCCACCTCGGCGGTGGGCGCGGCGAACGCGCTCGCGAACCCGGTGGTGTATCAGGTGCCGTTGTCGCTATTGCGCGTCGGCCAGAACAGCGTGAGCGTCGAGGTGCACTCGAACTACCGCTCCACCCCGAGCCACAGCTTCGAGCTCGTGGCGACCGCGAATCCGCTGGCGGCAGGCGCTCAGCAGCGGATGCAGGCCGATAGCACGCTGACCGCGGAGTCGGTGCCGGATGCACCGGCACCCGCCCCGGCACCCGCACCCGCCCCGGCACCGGTCGCTCCGGAGCCGGCGCCGGCGCCCGCTCCCGCTCCGCTCACTCCGTCTCCAGCTCCGGCGCCGGCACCGGCACCGGTGACTCCGGCCGAGCCCACCCCGTCGCCGACCTCGGTGCTGCCGGCGGAAACCGTCTGGTCGCTCAGCGCCCAGGTCGAACCGGGTGCCCAGTGGACGAGCGCGTCGTTCGACGACTCGTCGTGGGCGACCGGCTCCGCGCCGTTCCTCCGGGGAGCCACCCTTGCGAGAGGTGCCGCCGGGACGGCCGTCGGGAACGATGCGACTGCGTCGCCGACCACGTACCTCCGCACGAGTATCGACCTCGGCGGAGGAACGGGCGGGCGGCCGATCGTACTCACCCCGCAGATCGACGGCGGGGCCGTCGTGTACGTCAACGGCGTGGAGGTCGGCCGCCTCGACATGCCGGAGGGTCTCGTCTCCGCCGTGACGCCGGCGCACGCGAAGGGCGGCGTGAAGGCGGGCGCGCCGATCGCGGTGATCGTTCCGCCCGCTGTTCTCACGCCGGGTCGCAACGTGATCGCGGTGGAGGTCCACGCCGCGGATCCGGCTCAGCCGAAGACCCGGTTCGAGCTGACCGGCGTGCTCGCGCCGCCTTCCGGGACGTGAACGCCCCGTCCACCGTTGTTCGCACACGGTACTCACCTGCGCCCCCGGCCCCCTTTCCGGCCGGGGCGCAGGTGCTGCCCGGATGGCCGCTACTCGCGTGGATCTACGGATTCCCGCTCTACTGGGTCACCGGCTTCTCACTGTTCGTGCCGATCGCCTTCGGATCCCTCATGGCGGCGTTCCTGCTCCTGCGCGGCCGGCTCAGGGCGACGCCCGGCGTGCTCGTCTGGGGGGCATTCCTCGGATGGGTGGTCGTGTGCGCCGTCTCGCTGACCGGGTTCATGCAGGCGATCGGATTCCTCCAGCGCACCGTCGACCTGTTCGCGGTCGGCATCGCCTTCCTCTATTACGTCAACGCGCGGGAACGCATCTCGCCGGCCAAGATCTTCGGGGGATTCGCCGTGATCTGGAGCACGGTCGTCGTGCTCGGCACGCTCGCGACCTTCTTCCCCGATGTGCGCATCTCCACGCCGCTCGCACAGGTGCTTCCGGGGTCGCTGCTCAGCAACGAGCTGGTGCGTGAACTGGTGCTGCCGCGGCTCGCCGAAGTACAGCAGCCGTGGGGCGCTGAGGAGCCGTTCGTGCGTCCCGCCGCTCCCTTCCCGTACACGAACTCCTGGGGGATGGCGTATGCCCTGCTGACTCCCGTGATGGCGCTCGTCTGGACGCGCCTGCGGCGTCCCGGTGTGCGCGCGCTCCTCGCAGTGGCGCTCGTGGGCTCCCTCTACCCGGCTGCGCAGACCAGCAATCGCGGCATGTTCATCGCGCTCGGGGCCTTCCTGGTCTTCATGTGCCTTCGGTTCCTGGCGGCGGGGATGCTGCGTGCAGGGGCGGCGATGGCCGTCGTGCTCGCCGCGGGGGTGACGGTGCTCGCGTGGCTCGGCGTTTTCGCCGCCATCGCGGGACGGCAGGAGTATTCCGACACGACGACGGGGCGGAGCACCATCTACCAGGCGACGATCGAGCGTGTCCTGGAATCCCCGCTCGTGGGATGGGCGACTCCCGCCATGGATGCGTCGATCGGCATCTCGCTCGGCACCCAGGGGTACGCCTGGACCCTGATGTTCTGCTACGGCTTCGTCGGGCTGGTTCTCTTCCTCGCCTTCCTCGCGCGGGTGCTCGTCGCCGGCCGACATCTGCGCGGCGGTGCGGCGTACGTCATGCAGGGTCTGATGGTCACCGTGGGGGTCACGATCTGGTTCTACGGCCTCGCCGTGACGCAGTGCCTGATCCTCCTCCTCGCTGCCGCCGTGCTCAGCCGGGCCAGCGTCGACCGAGAGGAGGTGTTTCCGCGTGTCGGACGGTAAACGCCTTGGCCGGGAGTCGCTCCTCACGTTCGCCGGCATCACGGTGAACGCCGCGCTCGCGTTCGTCGTCACGTGGCTGATCGGCTCCGGTCTCGGGGCGACGGCGACAGGAGAGTTCTTCCAGCTCACGTCCTGGTTCATGATCGCGACGAGCGTCGTCGGACTCGGCGCCGACACCGGGCTCATGCGGGCGCTGTCGCGTCAGAAGTCGCTCGGCGAGGTCCGACTCCTGCGGTCGACCGTTCGGACGGCCGTGCTTCCCGTGCTCGCGGTCGGTGCGCTCCTGGGTGCCACGACGTTCGCCGCGGCGCCCGTGCTGGGCTCCTGGATGGGGCTCGACGCGGACGGTGTCGACACGCTTCGGATCCTCGCCCTGGCTCTGGTGCCCGGAGCCCTGATCGGGGTGCTCCTCGGCGGGTCTCGCGGTCTCGGACGGATCTCGACCTACACGCTCATCCAGAATCTGCTCATCCCGGTGCTGCGCCTGGGTGCCGTCGCTGCCGCCGTCGTGTGGATCGGCTCGGCGTGGGCTGCCGTGTGGGCGTGGGCCGCGCCTCTGCTGCTCGCCGCCGCGCTCGCGGCCTTCGCGCTTCGTCGCCAGATCTCCCGGGACGCACCCGCGCCCGTTGCCCTCGACCGGGTCGAATCGGTCGCGCAACGTCGAGCGTTCTGGGCGTTCTCGCTTCCGCGTGGCGGCGCCGTCATCCTCGAGCGCGCGCTCGACTGGGCCGACGTCCTCATCGTCATCGCGCTCCTGGGTCCCGCTGCCGGCGGCGTGTACGGCGTCGTCACCCGGATCGTCCAGGCGGGGTCCATGCTCGAGGCGGCCATGAGGATCGTCCTCGGGCCGCGCATGAGTTCCGCCGTCGCCCAAGGCCGCACCCGGGAAGCGCGATCGCTGTTCCACCGGGTGACGAGCTTGCTCATCCTCTCGTCCTGGCCGTTCTACATCGCCGTCGCGGTCTTCGCGCCCGATCTCCTCGGGCTCTTCGGCGAGCAGTTCCACGAGGGGGCGACGGCGCTGGTCGTGCTCGCCGTCGCCATGGGCCTGCGCAACACCGGCGGTGCTCTGCAGACGGTGCTGCTGATGGCCGGCCGCAGCACGAGCCAGCTGATGAACAAGGCGGTGCAGCTGGCGGTGCTGATCGTCCTGTGCCTCGTCCTCGTGCCGATGTGGGGCATCGTCGGCGCCGCTGCGGCCTACGCGGCGGGAGTCGTCGTCGACACGCTGTTGGCGGGCATCCAGGTGCACCGAGCTGTCGGGGTGCGGGCGGATGCCCGTGAGGTGGTGCGCTCGGGTGCGTTGCCGGTGCTCATGGTGCTCGGCGGTGCCCTCGCGGTCAGCGCGGGGTTCGCGGACGCATCGACGTTCGCACGTCTGACGGGACTCGGCGCAGTGCTGGCCGTGTACGGCGTCGTCCTGCTCTCGGTGCTGCGGCGCGGCCACGGACGTCGAGGAGGGGCGCATGCCTGAGGCGACCATGCGAGCGGCGTTCGTGATCACGAGCCATGCCGATGTCCCGCAGCTCTCCCGACTGGTCGAACGGTTGCTGGCGGGGGCCGACGACGTGCGGGTGTACATCAGTCATGACACCGCCGGCGAACCGGGGGTGGAGTCGCTCGAGGGGCCCCGGTGCACCGTGATCCGCGAGACCGGCGGACGCGGCGACTTCACCCAGATCGAACGCATCGTCTCGCTGTTCCGGCTGGTCGAGGCCGACGGGGGCGCCGACCACGTCACCGTGCTCTCGGGAATGGACTACCCCGCGCGCCCCGTGGCGGAGTTTCTCGACGCCCTCGCGGACTGCGGCGACGGTTTCCTGCACCACCACTCCGCGCTCGATCCGCAGAGCAGCGATTGGTCGATGCACGAGGCGCGCCAACGGTACCTCTATCGATGGTGGATCCTCTGGCCGCTCAGCGCGTCGTCGCGACGGCGGTGGCACTGGGTGCACGGCATCAACTACGTGCAGCCGCTCCTCCGCATGAACATCGCGTACGGGACATTCCGGATCGCACTCCGCCGCCCTCGCCTTCCGCGGGGGCTGACGGTGCACGGAGGGTCGGCATGGTTCACGATCTCGCGACGCGCCGTGCGGCACGTCCTGCACACGGTCGACTCGCGTCCGGACATCGTGCAGTGGGGACGCACGAGCCTCGCCGTCGACGAGGTGTTCTTCCAGAGCATCCTCCTCAGCGACGGACGCTTCGACTTCGTCAATGGGAACGGTCGGTACATCGACTTCGACAGCGACGGCTTCGGGCACCCGAAGGTGCTGACAGACGTCGACCGCGAGCGCATCGATCGTTCCGGGGCGTTCTTCGTGCGAAAGGTCGATCGCCATCGGTCGGCGCGACTTCTCGACCAGTTGGACGAACGGGTGACCGGATCGGCTATGGATGGTCGACAATCATGACAGGGGAGTCGGCGTCGGACGCCGGCTCGGGGGAGGGGAATCGATGACTTTCGCGTTCATTGTGGAGGTGTTGCGCCGCCGATGGCGGGTGATCGCGGTGTGCGCCCTGATCGGGGTGCTGGGCGGGGTCGCTCTGTGGGCGGCCACGCCGACGCGCTACTCGGCGACGACGAGCCTCGTGGTGTCCGCGGGGGTGTCCAACCCCTTCACCGGCACCAAAGAGGAGGTCAACATCCGCACGGAGCAGGAGATCCTCGGATCGCGCGAGGTCGCGCAGCGAGCCTCAGAAGCGCTGGGGGTGACGCTGAACCCGGGGTCGTTCCTGCTCTCGCAGGTCGACGTGGCCGCCCCGTCGGGATCGCAGGTGCTGCAGGTGACGGTGAGTGCCGACTCGCCGACCGAGGCCGCACGCGCGGCCGACGCGCTCAGTGAGGCGTACCTCGAGTTCCGGCGCGAGGGGGCCGACACAGTCGTGAACGGCTATCTGGAGAAGATCGACGCGCAACTCGTCGAGCTGCAGGGGCGGCCGCAGGATGCCGCGACCACCAGCCTCGTCCAGACGCTGCAGCAGCAGCGCTTGAGCCTGCTGCTGACGACGTCCGAGCCTGGGCGCATCATCGGGGAGGCGGAGGTGCCGTCGAGTAGCGCGACGCCGGGGCTGACGGTCTCGCTCGCGGGAGGACTGGTCGGTGGCGTGCTGCTCGGTATTGCGGCGGCGTTGCTGCGTGAACGCACGGACCCTCGGGTGCGCTCGGCCGACCGCCTCGCCCGTGTGGTCGGCGAGGCGCCCGTGGTCGATGCGGCGGGCAGCCCGGCCTTCTGGGTCGACCTCGCCGACCGGGTGGTCGAGGCGTCGTCGGGGAAGCAATCGCCACGTGTGCTGCTTCGCGAGATCGACGCGCCCGGATCCACACCCGCGGTTGCTCGGCTGGAGGAGGCGCTCGAGGCCGTCACGACCGCCGGGATGCTCGCGGGGACGGATCCGTGGGGAGCGCGAAACGGAACTCATGGCGTGGCCGGGTCGTCGGATGCCGCCGCCAATGCTGATGCGGATGCCGATGCCGTCGCCGAGCGCGAGGCCGACGCCCGGTTGGACCGTGGGGTCGACGACAGAACACCTCGCGTCGTCAACGTCTCCGGCGCGCACTCCCTCGGTGTGTTCGCGCGGCTGGCGGGTCGGGCCGATGTCGTGACGCTCCTGGTGGGTGAACACTCGCGTCTCGCCGAGGTGGCTGCGGCATGGGAAGCACTGGATGGCCGGGAGCAGCCGGTCGTCGTGGGTCTGACCCGGTCGCACCGTGGGCAGGAGATCGGAAGGGTTTCCTCTTCTCAGCAGGCGGGTTCGCGGCGGGGGCGTGGCTCCAGGAGGTGAGTTCACCTGACGGAGTCGTGATCTTTCCGTGACCGGAAAGTTGCGAGATCGATATTCGTGTGTTTGACTCTCCGGAACGATCGCCCAGTCAGGCCCGGAGGGGGGCGTGGCGCTCGCGTCGAAATCGCATTCCGCGAATCGATGAGACCGTCTACCCACACTGAGGACCCCTCTTGACAGACCGCAGAAGTCGCTTCCGCGCGCTCCGAAAAGTCATCACGACATCATCCGCCGTCATCGCCTCCACGGTGTTGATCGGCGCAGCCCTGTCCGCGTCACCCGCCGCCGCGGCCACCACCTCATCCGCCGCACCGGTGGCCTCGTCGACGCAACCGGCTGCAGCCGCTACGACCGGGCCACTCACGCTCATCCCGGGCGGATCCGCATGGCAATGGCGCTACTCCGCCGATGCCTGGGCGGAGGGGTGGCAATCGCCGACATTCGACGACTCCGCCTGGAAGAGCGGAACCGCTCCTCTCGGATGGGGACCGGATGCGCGGACGCAGACCACACCCGAGGCCGGCGCGACCCGCAAACCGCTCAGCATCCAGTTCCGCACCGACTTCACGGTCCCCGAGGGAGTTCGACTCTCGGACGTGGAGCTGTCGTTCCGCGCGGACGACGGCGCAGTGATGTACGTCAACGGCGTCGAGGTGAGCCGGGTGAACCTCCCCGGCGGCACGCTTTCATCGAGGACATACGCCACGAAGGCCCCGAACGCCACCGCGGGGGCACAGCTCCGTACCGTCACGATCCCCGCGTCTGCGCTGCATGCCGGTGAGAATGTCATCGCGGCGTCGACGCATCTGAATTGGCGGTCTACGCCCACGGTGAGTTTCGATGCGGAACTGACCGCGACGAGCGAAGCGGCGCCCGCTCCCAACCCCGTTCCCGCTCCCAACCCGAACCCGGTTCCCGCACCGGGCGAGCAGCCGGGAGCCGGTGACGAGTGCGGTGCGCAGGGATACCTCGCTCCCGCATGCGGCGCGCTCTGGGGCGCCTACACGATCAAGGGCGACACGCTCACGTCGGCCGTCACCGATCTCGAAGCGCGCGTGGGACGCCAGTTCGACGTCACCCTGCGCTATCACGACTTCTCGAAGAGCACCCACCAGGGACTCTTCCCCGACTCGCACGAGCAGACGCTGGGCCAGGACCGAACGCTCCTCTTCGCCTGGCAGGCTCGGGTGGCGAGCAGCAACACCGACATCCGGTGGTCCGCGATCGCGCGGGGGGAGTGGGACGAGTACATCGACTCCGCCGCCGACCGGGTGAAGGCGTTCGGGGAGCCGGTGATGATCGCGTTCGACCCCGAGTTCGATCGCTTCGACAAGGGCACGATGGCGGAGTACATCGACGCCTACCAGCGGGTGCACGACCGGTTCGAGGCGAAGGGCGTATCGAACGTCGCCTGGCTGTGGGTCTCGACCGGATACCTGGGCGCAGGCAACGACGACAAGATCGCGTCCGGTTACCCCGGTGACGCGTACGTCGACTGGGTCGGCTTCGACCCGTACAACTTCTATACGTGCAACGGCAGTAACTGGACCACGTTTGAGAACGAGGTGCGAGGGCCGCACGACTTCATGGTGGAGAACGGCTGGGGAGACAAGCCGCAGATCCTGATGGAGTACGGCACCGAGTTCGATGAGGCCAACCCGGGACGTTCGACGCAGTTCTATAAGGACATTCCGTCGGTTCTCCAGCGGTACCCGAACATCAAGGCCCTCGTACGCTTCGATGCCGGGTCCGGCAACTCCTCGTGCGACATGCGCATCGACAACGGTGCGGGCATGGTGGATGCCTTCAAGAAGGCGGGACTCGATCCGTGGGTGAACGCTCGCGACTGACCGCAGTCTGCTCACGAGAGAGGGTGCACCCGCATGGCGGATGCACCCTCTCTGTCTCTGTCAGTAGGCCCCGCTCGGCTGCACCATGACCTTGGCTGTGCGCCACATGATCTGCAGGTCGTTCATGACGGACCAGTTCTCGACGTAGCGCAGGTCGAGTCGCACGCTCTCGTCCCACGACAGGTCGCTGCGCCCCGAGATCTGCCACAGGCCGGTGATGCCGGGTTTGATGTACAGCCGACGGAACACCGTGCCGTCGTACGCCGTCACCTCGCTGGGCAGCGGGGGACGCGGCCCGACGACGCTCATGTCGCCGATCAGCACGTTCCAGAACTGCGGCAGCTCGTCGAGCGAGAGTTTGCGCAGCACGCGGCCCACCCGCGTGACGCGGGGGTCGGCCTTCATCTTGAACAGCAGTCCGGAACCCTCGTTCTGGTCCTGCAACGCGGCGAGCCGCGCCTCGGCATCCGTCGTCATCGAGCGGAGCTTGACCATGCGGAAGCTCCGACCGTCGCGGCCGACGCGCTCCTGGTGGAAGAACACCGGCCCCCGGGAGTCGAGCTTGATGGCGAGCGCGAGCGCCGGCAGGATCAGGCCGATCGGCACGAGAGCGATCGCCGAGACGACGATGTCGAGCGCCCGCTTCATCACATGCTTGCCGCCCTCGTACGTCGGGATCTGCACCTGGATCAACGGCAGGCCTTCGACCGGCGCGAATGAAATGCGCGGACCTGCGACGTCGGTCAGGCGGCTCGAGAGCACGAGTTCGGCGGCGGCACCCTCGAGCTGCCAGCTCAGGTGCTTGACGAAGTCCTCCTCGCCCTCCGGGTGGCTCGCAACGATGATCGTGTCGGCGCCGAGCTCGCTGGCGACGGTCGCCACCGTGCGCGAGTTGCCGAGCACCGGGAAGCGGATGCCGTCGACCTCGATGTCGCGCGCGTTGCCGTCGAGCAGCGTCGCGCCCACGACCTGATACCCCGACGCCCCGATCGGATGCAGCGTGCGGATGACGTAGTCGACGGCACGGCGGTCGCCGACGACGAGCGTGCGGGAGGCGAAGCGCCCCTCGCGGCGCTCGGCGACCAGCCAGTGCCGCCATACCCACCGCGTCAGAAGAAGCAGCAGCAGGCCGAACGGGAACCCGACGAGCAGCACGAGGCGCATCGACTCCCACTCGACGATCACTGCGACGAACGCGACCAGTCCGAAGGCCAGGCCGCTCGCGTGGGCGACGCCACGGTACTCCGTCGCGCTGGCCCGGAACAGCGCCGCGTCTCTGGTGTGCAGAGCGCCGAGCATCACGAACCACAGCCCGGCGAGGGGCAGGCTCGCGACGAGTACCTGCACCGAGGCCTCGCCTCGGGTCAGCTGGATCGCCGCCGTCAGGGCGACGGCGAGCAGGATGGCAGCCGCATCCGTCGTCCGCAGTCGCATCCGATATCGCCGTTCCCACTGACGGCGGCGTTCCAGCGTTGCGGAGACGCGCGGTGAGACCACCGAACGCGGCACCGGCAGTGCGGCTCGTGGAGCGGCGGCGACCGGCACGAATGCCGAACCTGCGCGAGCGATGCCGACGGCATCCTCTACGGAGGTCATGCCGTGGCCCCTCGAGCCATGAATGTACGCAGATATCCCCAGTGCGCCATTGTTTCCCCAGATTCCCCAAATCCGCGAGCCCCACGCTCACGGGTTCGTCTGCATACCCGACCCCTCGGGCCTCGCGTTCGTCCGTGATCCCACATCACGGTCGCTGCATCCTCCGTCCCACACGGTGGATGCGTACAGCGAGAGCTGCAGACGTCGTCAGCATAGCCCACCGCGGCGTTGCAGGGAAGGTGCGATCGGCGTGCCGTGAGGAGCGTTCGTCGTCGAGCGCGGCGCGCGGCGCCGACGGGTCTAATCTGGCGCGGTGACGTCGAACAGCACCCCGGCGCGGCGGGGCCTCACCCGCATGATCCCCCGAGATGCACGACAGCCTCATCGGGTGGCGAGTTCGCTCGAGTTGTTCTTCGATCTCGTGTTCGTCGTCGCCGTCAGCATCGCGTCGGCACAGCTGCACCACGCGTTCAGCGCCGGGCACGTGCTGCACGGGCTCACCTCGTTCGCGATGCTGTTCTTCGCCATCTGGTGGGCGTGGATGAATTTCGCGTGGTTCGCCACCGCATTCGACACCGACGACTGGCTCTACCGCGTGACGACCATCGTGCAGATGGGCGGTGTGCTGGTGCTCGCGGCCGGGATCCCCGACGCCTTCGAGCACGGGCGGTACGGGATCGTCGTGGCGGGCTACGTCGTGATGCGCATCGCGATGGTCGCACAGTGGCTGCGGGCCTCGCGCAGCGCGGGGCGACTGAGGCGGGCGACCCTGCGCTACGCCGCGGGAATCGCGGGCGTGCAGGTGCTCTGGGTCCTCTTCCTGTTCCTGCCGACGGGCGCGATCCAGATCGGGGCGTTCGTGGTCTTCGCGTTGCTGGAGATGTCGGTGCCGATCGTCGCGGAGCGCGAGGTGCGAACGCCGTGGCATCCGCACCACATCACCGAGCGCTACGGGCTCTTCACGCTGATCGTGCTCGGCGAGAGTCTGCTGGCGTCGGCCAATGCGATCATCGATGCCCTGCACGAGGCCGACTCGTTCCTCCCCTTCCTCTCGATCTCCGTGCTCACTCTCGTCGTGACGGCCGCGCTGTGGTGGATCTACTTCTGGCCCGAGCACCACACGGCGGTCGGCTCGTTCGGTCGCTCGCTGCGGTACGGGTACCTGCACTACTTCGTCTTCGCGGCCGCCGCCGCGTTCTCCTCGGGCGTCGAGACCGAACTCGACGTGCTCACCGGCGACAGCGTCCTGTCGAGCACCGCCGCGTCGTTCACCGTGACGGTGCCGATCGCGGTCTTCCTGCTCTGCGTCTGGTGGCTGGTCATCCGCCCCGCCCGCGATCGCGTCATCGACGTCGTGATGCCGGGAGGGGCGGTGCTCGTCCTGCTCGACCCCATCCTTCCCGTGCCCGTCGCCCTCACCGCCGGAATCGTAGCGGCGATCGTCGTCGTGCTGGTGGTTCGCGGGTCGGCGGCCCGGCCCCGCCCCTGACCGCTCTGCTATATTGGGTATGCAACGTGCGTGCATCGCCCCTCTCGGCGCCCACGTCGCCACTGATCAGGGCCATTCCGGACCATGCGCATCGATGCGCGCGGCATCCGCCCCGATCCTCCACCGCGGAGCGCTCGCGCGCCCGCCCCGAAGCAATGAGCATCATCATGAGTACGACCACCATTCATCCGACCGACCCCCTGGCCTGGAAGCAGGCCGACGTCGACGTGCACGTCGCGACCCGTGGCGGCGAGTACGCCGGATTCGTCGAGTACGACGGTTCGGCCCACCTCGTGCGCGACGCGCACGGCACCGAGCTCGGCGCGTTCCCCGAACTCGCCGCGGCCCGGCGCGCTCTGGAGATCTCCCACGAGACGCCCAGGTTCCACCCGTGGACCGCAGTTTTCCGCCGCGGGCCGCGGCGCGTCAGGGCCTGATCGCGACGAAACCCCTCCGAACCCCGGTCCGGAGGGGTTTCGTATGCCCCCTGCCGTATGCGGGCGGGGTTAGCCTGAGGTCAGCGAACGGCATCCGCCCTTGGCTTCCATGGCTCAAGGGCTCCCGATCGGCAGGAGTGCATCATCTCCACCATTCAGCTCGACCAGACGTCGTCCACCCTCGGACCGGTCCGGCAGACCTATTCCGGCAACGCCGACTTCCCACCGATGGCGCGCGCGTATCGCGACGTGCAGCAGGTCGTCAAAGAGACCGGGCTGATGCGCCGCACGCCCGTCTTCTACTCTCTCGTCGCCGGCGGGCTCGCCCTGGGCTTCGGCGGCGTCATCACCGGTTTCGTGCTGCTGGGCGACAGCTGGTTCCAGCTGCTCATGGCCGCCGCCCTCGGCATCCTCTTCACCCAGGTCGCGTTCCTCGCGCATGAGGCGGCGCACCGGCAGATCCTCAGTTCCGGCCCGGCGAACCTGCGCCTCGCGCGCATCCTCGCGGCGGGTGCCGTGGGCATGAGCTACCACTGGTGGGACTCCAAGCACACGCGTCACCACGGCAACCCGAACCAGGTCGGCAAGGACCCCGACATCGACGTCGACACGATCTCGTTCCTCGAGACCGACGCCGCCCGGTCGCGGGGCCTCGTGCGCATGATCACCCGCCGACAGGGCTGGCTGTTCTTCCCGCTCCTGCTGCTCGAAGGGCTGAACCTGCACGTCATCAGCCTGAAGCATCTGACCACGCAGAAGAACGTCAAGGGCCGGTGGATCGAACTGTCGCTCATCGCCGTGCGACTGTCGCTGGTCATCGTGCCGGTGTTCCTGTTCCTGCCCCTCGGTATGGCATTCGCCTTCCTGGGTGTGCAGCTCGCGGTGTTCGGCGTGTACATGGGTGCCTCGTTCGCCCCGAACCACAAGGGCATGCCGGTCATCGCGCCGGACGCGCGCCTCGACTTCTTCTCGAAGCAGGTGCGCACGTCGCGCAACGTCAACGGCGGATGGTGGGCCACGTGGCTCATGGGCGGTCTGAACCACCAGGTCGAGCACCACCTCTTCCCGAACATGTCGCGGCTGCACCTGTCGAAGGCCCGCGGCATCGTTCGCGACTATTGCGCGGCGCACAACATCCCGTACACCGAGACGAGCCTGCTGCGCTCCTATGCGATCGTCATCGCCTACCTCAACCGGGTCGGTCTTGCGGCCCGCGATCCGTTCGACTGCCCGGCAGCCGCGCAGATGCGGCGCGCGTAGCACCGTCATCCCTGCACACGAGAGAGGCCCGGACATCGCGTCCGGGCCTCTCTCGTGCGTTGCCGTGGGTCAGCGCGCGTCGTCGTCGCTCTCGACGACCTCGATCGTGATCCGCTCGAGCGGGCCCTCGCCGGCCGCCTCGTCGTCGAGCACCTCGTCGCCGAGGAACTCCTCGACCGGGGCGTCGTCGGCGACGGCGATCCCCGTGCCGACCGATGCCGTGGAAGCCTGATCGCCGTCGGCGGGGAAGACACCGTCGGGGCGGATCATCTCGCGCACCTCGGCCATGAAGCTCGACAGCTGCTGCTGCTGCCACCGCAGCTGACGGGTGCGGTCTTCGGCGTCGCGCAGCACGGTGTTCGTGTGGGTGGTGACGGCGTCGACGATCTTCTGCGACTTCACCCGCGCGCGGTCGAGCGTCTCGCGTGCGCGCACCTGCGCGTCGGCCTCGATCGATTGCGCCTGCGATCGCATGAGCCGTTCGTAGTCGTCGGCCTTCGCCGAGATGCGCTGTGCGTGCTCCAGCGACGCGGTGACCTGCTCGTTCGCGTCGTTCGTGATGCGCTCGGCATGAGCGACCGCCTGGTTGTGCAGCACGAGGAACTCCTGCTGCGCGTCGTCCTGACGGCGGGTGAGCGTCTCCTCGAACTCCAGTACGCGCGCGTTCATCTCGCGTACGTCGCGCTCGGCGTCGGCGCGCAGCTGCGAGGTCTCGCGCGTCACGAGCGAACGCAGCGCGGCCGCGCCCTTCTCGGCTTCCGTGCGGATGGCCGTGGCCTCCTGAGAAGCCTGGTTGACCTTCTCGGCCGCGTGCGCCGACTCGCGCTCGATGCGCGCTTCGTGAGCGGTGTACTCGGTGTCCATCTTCAGCCGAACCTGGTCGGCGTCGCGTTCGGCCTGCGAGATGATGCGCGCCGCATCCGCCTCTGCTTCGGCGCGCTGGGATGCGACCTCTTCGCGTGCGGCCGCCATCAGCCGGTCGGCCTGCACCGCGGCGTTCTGGATGAGGACGTTCGCCTGCTCCTCGGCGACCCGGAGGATGGCCTCGAACTGCTGGCGGGACGGCGCCTCCTCGCCGTCCGGCGCCGGGGCGTCGACGAGCTCGGAGGTGAGGGTGGCGACCTGCTGTTCGAGGGTGGAGGTCTGCGCCTTGAGCGCGGTGAGTTCGGCCTCGAGCTCGTCACGGGCCGATCCCTCCTCCGAGCGCAGCGCGTCGAGCGCGTCGGCGTGGCGCACCTCTGCATCGGCGAGGTCGGCCTTGGCCTGCTGCAGCTGATTGCGCAGGGTGGAGAGAGCGGAGTCGACCTCGTTCTTGTCGTAGCCGCGGAAGCCGATGGTGAAGGCTGCGGGTGCGCCGTTCGACGCCGATCCGGAAGGCGTGGGCTCGATCAGCTGGTCGAAGAAGTCGGGGGAGCGGTCGTCGTCACGCTCGCCGGATCCGGTGTTGTCGCTCATGCGGGATGCCTCTCTGGCGCAGGTCGCGGGGACCGAGGGATGTCGTGTGGGCCGATGCCAGGACGTCGACCGGCCGTACCGGCGGTCGCTGACACCGCCTCAGCCTAGTCACGTCGCCTGGGAGTCGGACACCCCGTCGGCGCTCGCACGGACCCGCCGCCGCCGCGGGGCCGACGGGTCCGGCAGGGCGCTCGGAGCGTCAGCGGTCGAGCATCCAGCGGGCGTTCTTCGCATCGAGCAGCCCGCCCCGGAGGAACTCCAGATGCGGGCCCTCGCTGACCGCCACCCCGCGGGACGCGGCGGCCGCGGTGATCCGCCCGCGCAGCTCCGTCCAGAACGGCGCGGTCTGGGGGAAGCCCATGTACTCGCGGAACGTCTCGATCTGCACCCGGCTGCCGGCAGGGTCGGGCACCAGCCGCACTGTGGTGTCGTCGTGCTCGACGAAGCGGATGCCGTAGCCACCGTCGTCGCGCACCGAGAAGTCCTTCGGCTTCGCGGCGACGGCCTCGCCGACGATCTCGCGCGCCGTGTGCTCGGGTGCGTGGACGACCAGTGTCGTGCCGAACTCCGTGAGGACCTTCACGAGCTGGGTGGCGGCGAACCGTCGACCGGCCCGCTCGCCCGCCGCGGACGCCTTCCCGTTCGCCCACCTGCGCAGGAAGGGCGCGCCGACGATGATCGCGAGCACGAGCAGTCCGAGCAGGATGTACGTCGGGTTGTCCACCGGCACAGCGTAGCGGGCGGGTCAGCGCCCGTGCGGCCCCTCGGAGGCGAGCACGTGGTCGAGCACGAGCTCGCCGGTCGCGTTGAGGTGCTGCATCATCTCGGTCACGCGTCGGGGATCGATCTCGGAGACCTGAGCCTCGTCGAAGCCGAACTGCAGGGGGATGGTGGGGTGGATCCAGACCGTGGCGCGCCGATCCGGCCCGCCGTCGCGCGGCATCCAGGTCATCATGAAGCTCTCCTGGCGACGGAGCTTGGTGGCGATGACGATCTTGAGGTGCGCCAGCGTCTCGTCCTCGATCACGATCGGATCGGAGGTGCCGTCGTACTTGAGTCTGCCCATAGGTGAAATGTACGTCTTTCGCGCCCGCAGCGCATGCTCGGTGATGACGGTGCGCGTCCGTTCCACCGGAGCGGTCGGCGCTGGTACCGTGACCTCGGAGGACACCTCGTCCCCTGGGGCCGAACGAGTACGAGGAACAACGTGTCATGAAGGCAGCGTCACGCCCGCGCCTCGCCCGGATCGGCGCGCTCGCCGTTCTCGCGATCGCTCTCGGGTCCCTCCTCCCGGCGGCGGGGGCCGAGTCGGCGTCGGCGGCCACCGACGGCAAGATGGTGGCGCCCGCCTCGGGCAACATCCAGTCGAAGGTCGGCGACGGCTGCCGCGACAACTACCGCAAGCACGACGGCATCGACATCTCGAACCAGGGCGGAACACCGATCCTGGCCGCGTACGACGGCGTGATCAAGACCCGCACCACGAACAGCGGCTACGGCAACTACGTCGACATCCAGCATCCGGGAGGGTACGTCACCCGGTACGGGCACATGGAGTCCCCGGGCATGCAGGGCGTCGGCACCACGGTGACCCGCGGACAGCAGATCGGCGTGGTCGGCAAGACCGGCGCGACGACCGCGTACCACCTGCACTTCGAGGTGTGGCGCAACGGTTCGGTCTACACCGCGATCAACAACGGCTTCACGTGCCTCTCGAACGTCACGCGCGGCGCCACCCTCCCGATGGAGTTCCCCGGGCTCGGCACCGTCGTCGCCCCGCGGATCCTGAGCGGCGACTTCGACCGTGACGGTCGCGCCGATCTTCTCGGCGTGGCCCCAGACGGTGACCTGCAGTTCCTCGGAGGGACGGGAGCGGGGTTCCGGGCGCCCGCCACGATCACCTCGGCGTGGGGTCTGCGCACGCACCTCACCCACACGGATCTTAACGACGACGGCCACTCCGACCTGCTCGCCGTGCGCAGCGACGGGGCTCTCGAGTTCTACCAGGGCAGCGCCGCCGCGGGCGGCGGATTCTCGGGCTTCGCGGTGATCGGGTCGGGGTGGAACGGGTTCGCCCACGTGGTCTCCGGGGCCGACTACACAGGGGATGGACGCCACGATGTGGTCACGGTGCGTGACGACACGATGCGGATCTATCCCGGCGACGGCGAGGGCGCGCTGTCGATGCCCGTGGTAACCCTCGGCACGGGGTGGAGCGTCATGACACATCTCGTCGGGGGTGATTTCACCCGCGACGGACGCGGTGATCTCCTCGCTGTGGATGACGGAGGGACCGCGTGGTTCTACCCCGGTGGCGTCAATGGGTTCGGCACGCGCGTGAGCGTGGGAAGTGCTTGGGCCTTCACGGCGCTCACTGGGGGGATCGACTACGACGGAGACGGACGGAACGACCTGCTCGCGCGAACCGCGACAGGTGAACTACGACTTCTGCCAGGAAACGGCGCCGGCGGCTTCGGTGCACCGGTGCCGTTCGGGCAGGGCTACGGCTCGTACACCGGACTCGAGTGAGCGCGCGGCGCACGTCCGCACGGTGCGGCGGTCGGTATCCTGCACGCATGCGTGCTGCCCGGTCTCTCGTCATCGCCCTCCCGCTCGTGCTGCTGCTCGCGGCATGCGCCCCCGAACCCGCGGCGACGTCGGGCGGTGGCTCGTCATCGGCGACCGCTTCCGCGCGCCCCGCGCCGTCGCCCACGGCCGAGGCGACCACGGATGCCCCCGCACCCGCACCGGCTCCCGTCGACCCGGGATTCACGGATGCCGAGCTGATCGCTCTCTGCACCGCCGAGACGCAGGCCCTCGCGCCCTCGGCGACGTATCAGCCCGAGCGGGCGACCATCGAGTGGCTCGGTGAGGCAGGACTGTGGTTCGTCGTCGTGCCCAAGACGCTCGACGATGCGCCGAGTGTCGCGGTGTGCGGCATCGGCGGCACGGCCGCGAAGCCCGACGTGCAGGTCAGCGGCGAGACGCTGCCCGGGGGAGAGAGCGACATGCGCGCGCAGATGATCGACGGGCACGAGCACCAGGACTGACCGGGCGCATCCGCCGCGTCCGAGCCTCGCGTCGCGTTCGCCGCTCGGGGGACGAAGAAGGCGGGGGGCACGGGCCGGAGCCCGTACCGCCCGCCGACGATCTTCGCGGGTCAGGCGTTCGTGCGCGTGCGCAGTCGACGCGCGGTCACGAGCGCCGCGCCGATCACGAGCATCCCGAGTCCGAGGACCGCGAACGGGGTGGGGTCACCACCGCCGGTCGCCGCGAGAGGATCGCCCGCTCCCGCTCCTGCGCCCGGAGCGGCGGCTCCTGCGCCGCCGCCGGCAACGGGCGCGGCCTCGACGGCGTAAGAGACCACCGTGCTGTTGCTCTGGCCGTTGACGGTCTGCACGACCTCGAGCACGGTGTCTCCGGCTTGAGCCGTCAGCGCGACGTTCCATGCGCCGTCCGTGACGATCGTCGAGCCGACGGCCTGGCCGTTCCGCACGACGCTGATCGAGGCGTCCTCGATGCCCGTGCCGTTCGCGGCGGCGGGAGCCTCGGCGAAGGCGTACGAGCGGCCGGCGA
This sequence comes from Microbacterium sp. Soil_N32, assembly GCF_057655505.1. Lineage (NCBI taxonomy): Bacteria > Bacillati > Actinomycetota > Actinomycetes > Micrococcales > Microbacteriaceae > Microbacterium > Microbacterium sp. Soil_N32. The sequence continues at coordinate 1,449,889 of NZ_JBDGME010000019.1, read as the reverse complement.
GCGGCGCATCGACGATCGGGGCGGTGGGGATGACGGCGAACGCCGACGTGGCGGTCGCCGAGTCGACGCCGTCGATCTCCTGCACCGCGGTGACGGAGTAGGCGTCGATACCGAGATCGACCGGGAACGACCAGGTGCCGTCCTGCTCGACGGTCGTGTCTCCCGTGACATCGCCGCTCAGGGTGACGGTCGCACCGGCGACCCCGGTTCCGGCGATCTCGGTCACCTCGGAGACGATGCGGGCGCCGTTCGCCGGAGACGTGATCGCCGGCGCGGCCGGCAGCACCTGCACGTCGAACGGCGTGACGGCCGATTCGTCGAAGCCGGAGCGTGCGACGGCGGTGTACGAGGTCTCACCCATCTCGGCCGGTGCGGGGAACGACCATGAGCCGTCCGCGCCGATCGCGACGTCGAAGGGGGTGCCACCCTCGGGGGTGACGACGAGTGTCGCGTTGGCGGGACCGGTGCCGGTCACCGTACCCCCGACGCCGAGCTGTGCAGCCGAGGTGACCACCGGGGCGTCGAGGAACAGGGCAACGGTGTATCCACCGGTGAGCGAGAGGGCGTTCTGCAGGTCCGCGGCGAACATGCGCGAGACGCCGTTCTGCGTCGAGCCTCCGGAGAGGATGCCGACCGCGGTGTTGCCCTGGATGACCGCTCCACCGGAGTCGCCCTGATCGGACGGGACGTCGGTCATGAAGCCGTACACCTGACGACCGCTGACCTCGGCCCAGCCGTTGACGCCGATGACGGTGCCCGACGTGAAGCCGGTCGTGCGTCCGGACTTGGTGACCGCGGCGCCCACCTGCGCGCTGCCCACGGCCCGGACCGGCACCGTGCTGAGGGACAGGTCGTTCTGGTCTGCGGTCTTCCAATCGGTCACCAGGGGGCGGGTGTCGAGGTCGGCATTGACGATGTCCCAGGCGGACACGTCGCTCGAGCTGAGTTCGCCGACCGTGCCCGCGCTGTTGTTCGGCCCGCCGTACTGGGAGAACGCGAGCGAGGCGAGCGGAGCGACGGGGGCCGGCTCGGTCCCCCCTGCAGCATCGTCGCCGCTGGGGAGCGTGAGCAGGCTCGCGGTGAAGGCCCCATCGCTCGTGCAGTGACCAGCCGAGACGATCGCGGGGTCGCCCTCGGGGTCCCATGCCGAGAATCCGATGGAGCACAGGCTGCCCGCGGCCTCGGGCGTCGCGGGATTGAAGCCGAAGTAGCCCGCGCCACCGACGACATCGGTGGCGGCGAGGGATGAGAAGGGGGCGTCGAGCACCTCGATGACGACGTTCGAATAGTCGTTCACGAACGCCTCGGTGGTCGCGTCGAGGCTCTCGGGGGCCGCGGTCGTATAGACGACGACCTGCCCCTCGGCGTTCGACATGACGGCCTCCACGCCGTCGGAGGTCAGGAGTGCCTTGGCGTTCGCGTCGAACGTGGCACCGCTGGTGGGCGCCGCGGCCTCGTCATCGGCGATCGCGGTGCCCGGCAGGAGCGCACTGCTCGCGGCCAGGATCAGGGCGGCCGTCGCGCCGGCCGCCGATACTCGTCTTCTCTGGGGGGTCATCTTCTCGTCTCGATAAATTCGCACTACAGAGCATGGCCGCGCGTGCTGCGACGCACGTGCCGGGACACCGACACCGTAGCGAACCTGTGAGCCGGCTGGAAGGCTTGAGGGCGAAGAAGTTCGCGAGCGGTCACCATCCGATATATCGGAGGGGCCCGGCTGTCAGCGACGCACGCGGGCTCGCGTCTTCGCCACGCCCTCGAGCGTCGCGCGCACCGGCGTGCCGAGATAGAGACCGAGGGAAGCGCCGGAGGCCAGACCGATGCCGATGATCGCCGCGTCGATCAGCGAGCCGCCCGCCCCGACCACGCCGGTCGTCGATCCGCCCGAGTGCACCATCTCGAGGAGGCCCTGGAACACGGTGACGCCAGGCACCAAGGGCACGATGGCCGCGGTGGTGACGGCGACCGACGGCACGTGCAGGTTGTGGGCGATGAGCATCCCGACGAAGCTCGCGAGCAGCGCGCCCAGCGCGCTGGCGGCCGCCGCGTTGAGACCGACGCCCGCGCCCGCGGTGTAGCCGGCGATCGTGATGGCGCTCAGCAGCGCGCTGACCAGGATGATGCGGATGCCCGCGCCATTGAACACCGCGACGGCGATGGCGATGATCACGGCGCCGGCGAAGACGGCGGGCAACGGACCGAAGGGAGCGGGATCGTCCGGGAGGTCCATCGTGAAGCCGAGGACGCCGCCCAACTCGAGCCCGACGAGGATGCCGATCACGACGCCCAGGGTCTGCATAGTCAGATCGAGGATGCGCCCGCCCGCGGTGAGCGCGAAGCCGTCGATCGCATCCTGAGCGGCCCCCACCACCGTGAGCCCGGCGAGCATCAGCACGATGCCCGAGGCGACGATGATCGACGGACGGATGCCGACGAACGGCTCAATGCCCGCAGAGCCGAGCGCCGAGACGACGACGGCGACCGCGGTCGTCACCAGCCCTCCGGCGATCTGGCTGAAGAAGAGCGGCACGCGCAGGCGGGCGAGGCCGGCCTGGGTCACGGCGGCGCACAGTGCGGCGATGAACGTGAGTCCGACGATGATCGGCGATGCGCCGAGCAGGATACTCACACCCACGGCGAGCAGCGCGCGGGCGACGACGACGACCGCCTGCTGGTAGCGGAAGGGGGTGCGGCGGATGGCGCGGAACGTGGTCCGCGCGGATTCGAGGTCGAGCCCCTGCTCGATGTCGGCGACGAGCGCCTGCACCCGCTGCAGCTTCGAATGGTCGGGGGCCGCGACGCGGACGACGCGCACCAGCGTCTCGGGCCAGACCTCGCCGCTGAGGTGGAACGAGACGGTGATGGAGTTGTAGGTCACGTCGACCTGCACGCCGCGCAGACGGTACGCCTCGCACACGCGGATGATCGCGAGCGTCACCTCGTGTGCAGACGCTCCCACGGCGAACATCGCCTCGCCGATGCGGGTCGCGAGGTCGAGCACCCGGGGCACGGTGCGCTCGTCGATGACGGGCATCGCCTCGGTGTGGGCGACGCTCGAGGGGTCGGTGTGCAGGATGCGTCGCACAGAGGACAGCAGTCGTCGGTGGGGGTTCGAGGACATGCATCCATCCTCGCGCGCGGAGCGGGTGCCGGACCGCCGCCGCGCCCGCGCGCGGGGCGAGCGGTCGCTTCCCGCTGCCCACGTCGCGGACTGTCCGAAAAAGAAAAATCAGTGCCATACGGAATTTATGAGATCGCGGTGTGTGAATAGTCGCCTGTCCAGCGGATCGAACGCCGACGGTCTTTTTTCCGGGAATATGTCCAGAATCGATGTCGGAGCTTCCGAGAGCCATTATCGTTGCAGAGTGAATTCAGCGACGGAAACCGCCATCTCGCGCCTCGACGCGGAGATCGGCCGTCGCGTCCACCTCGCGATGTGGGACCTGAAGATGTCGCAGGCCGACTTCTCCTCCCGGGTGGGCATGAGCCCGAGTTCGGTCGCCAAGCGCCTCCGCGGCTACCTGCCCTGGAGCGCGTCCCACCTGGTCCGCGCGGCCGAGGTGCTCGGCACTTCCGTCGCATTCCTCGTGGGGGAGGACCCGGCCGCAGAGCGGCGCGCGACCCGGGCCGGACACCATTGATGACCGCGGCCCCCGTTGCGCGGACGGTCATCGCCCCGTCCCCCGACCTGGACGCCCGAATCGGTCGCCGCGTTCATGAGATGCTCTGGGATCAGGGCATGCGGCAGATCGATTTCGCCGAGCGCGTCGGCATGACGCAGAGCGCAGTCGCCAAGCGCCTCCGGGGCGAACTCGGCTGGCGGTCGGGGCACCTGGTGCAGGCTGCGGTCGCGCTCCGCACCTCGGTCGCATATCTGATCGGCGAGACCGACGACGCGTCGTCGGCGGCCAACCCCGGCGCCTACACCGAGACCGTCCGCGGGCGCGACGTCTGACCCGGCGCAGGTGCCGGCGGCCCGCCCTCCGAGGGGGGTGAGGGACGGCCGACCGCCGGCGTGCAGGGGCGGATGCTGAGGGGCATCCGCAATTCTCTGCCCTCGTACTCTAATGCGCGCTCCCGTCGAGGTCGCCGACATTCTCCGTAGTGCGCAAGGATTTCACCGCGGTGCAATTCACTGATTGAACACGCATTCATCTGAATTGTCATTCAGTCAATGTCGGCATCGACCATGATCGTCGGCCGAAAATGTGGTCAGCAGCTCATCGATCGGCCGCCCGCAGCGCCAGCCACGCGGCCACCCGATCGTCCTGATCGCTCAGAGACAGACCGGTGAGGTCCTCGATCCGCCGGATACGCGCGGTCAACGTCTGGCGGTGGATGTTCAGGCGGGCGGCGCTCTCGCCCCACGCGCCGTTCGCCGCGAGGAACGTGCGCAGGGTCGCCATCAGAACCGGCCCCTGTTCGCCCGCACGAGCGGGGTCGAGCACGGTCGCGATACGACGGGTCGACTCATCGTCGAGGCGGTCGAGCACGAACCAGACCGTCGGGATCGAGCGGTACCGCACCACGCGTTCGCCCGAGGACCGGGCCGTCTCGCAGGCCTGATGCGCCTGATCGACGCTGCTCGCCGCGACCGTCGTCGACATGGGCTCGCCGATGCCCAGATGCAGGGGCGACTGGGCGGCGCGCACCCGCTCGGACAGGGCCTCGACGAGGTCGTCGCGCAGGAGTCCGTGCACGACGCCGCGCTGCGGGGCGAACACGTGCTCGGCGCCCAGCTCGTCGAGCCAGACCGCCAGCAGATGCTCGACGTCGACGCCCCCGGTGCGGGAGGCGAGCGCGAACCCCACCAGGGTCGGCTCGTGCACACCCCAGCGTCGCAGGAGCCGATCGGCCGCCTCGCCGCCGCGCAGCACCGACTCGAACATCATGGAGCGGCCGAGACGCTCGAGGTGGCTGCTGTCGCGGGTGCGCAGAAGCAGGTCGAGCAGAGCCGCCGCCTGGGAACTCAACTCTCGGCCGCGCCCCGAGCTGTCGTTGCGCGGCGCCGTGACGAGATGCGCGCTGATGTCTTCACCCGGACCCACGGGATGCACCTGCAGGGCGCGATGACGCACGCGGACGGGTCGACCGACCGCCACCGCGATGGCGTCGGAGATGTGCAGGGCGCCGGCCCCCGAGGTCGTGATCACCTCGCCGTGGCGATCGAGCAGCACCGCCCATCCGTCGATCCGGTGCGCGAGCTCGGCGACGACTCCGGTCACCCCGCTGCGACGGGCCGCGAGGGTGAGCACCCGCATCGCCGAGGTCACCGCCCGCGCCTCGGCGGCCTGGTCGACCGCGAGCAGCGCCTCGAGCGTGGGACGCAGCAGGCGATGGGGCGGCCGGGCACCGAGGATCGCGGTGATCCCGAGGTCGCGCACGGTGTCGCGGGTGCTCGCGGTGCCGCTGTGCGTGACGAGCACGGCATCCTGCAGAAGGGGGAGGCGGGGGTCGTCGGCGAGGCGGCGCAGCTGCCCCGCGCGTACGGTGACGAGCGTCGTGAACCGCGGCCCTGGGGCGACGACGAAGTCGTCGAGTCCGACGACCGAGTTCACCGGATACGCGCCGTCGACGCGCGCCTCGCGCAGGTCGCCGCCGAGGTAGCGGGCGAGGGAGATGACGTCGCGGACCACTCGTCGACTGTACGACATGTCGAACCAGTGGCGGGCTCTTCATCAAGATGTCGGGTGCCCGAAGGTCGCGACCTCTCATAGCATCGTGCCGATCGTCCCCCACCCGAAGGTGAATATGAAAGCCGTTGTCTTCCGCGACCCCGCGTCGCCCATCGAGTTCGTCGACGTCGACCTCGCCCCGCCGCGCGCCGGAGAGGTGCGCGTGCGCATCGCCGCCGCCGGCGTCTGCCACTCCGACCTGCACATCAAGCGCGGCGAGTGGGATGCCGCGGCGCCGCTCGTGATGGGCCATGAGGGCTCTGGTGTCGTCACCGAGCTCGGCGAAGGGGTGACCACGCTCGCCGTCGGCGACCACGTCGTGCTCAGCTGGGTACCGCCGTGCGGCGAGTGCCGCTACTGCCGCGCCGGCCACGAGGCGCGCTGCCAGAAGGTGGCGACCGTCGTCGCCCCGCTCGGCGTGCTCTTCGACGGCACCTCCCGCCTCAGCCGCGACGGCGAGCAGCTGCACCACTACCTCGGCGTCTCATCGTTCGCCGAAGAGGTCGTCGTCCCGGCATCCGGGGCCGTGAAGGTGCGCGACGACGCTCCGCTCGACGTCATCGCCGTCGTCGGGTGCGCCGTCGCGACCGGCGTCGGCGCGGTGCTCAACACCGCGGCCGTCGAGCCCGGATCGACCGTCGCCGTCATCGGTTGCGGCGGCGTCGGACTCAACGTCGTGCAGGGGGCCCGCCTGGCCGGAGCAGAGCGCATCGTCGCCGTCGACGTTCGCCCGGAGAAGACGCAGATGGCCCTGCAGTTCGGGGCCACCGACCGCCTCGACGCCTCGCAGGGCGACGCCGTTGAGCAGCTGCGCGACCTCATCCCCGACGGCGTCGACTACGCCTTCGATGCGATCGGACGCACGTCGACGACGGAGCAGGCCATTCGCATGCTCGGACTCGGCGGCGCTGCCGTCATCGTCGGCCTGCCGCCGACGGGAGCGAAGGCGTCGTTCGAGCCGCTCGTGCTCGCCGAGGCCGACCAGCGCATCCTCGGGTCGAACTACGGCTCGGTGCGCCCATCGATCGACGTTCCGGCGCTGGTCGACCGCTACATGGACGGTCAGCTGAAGATCGACCCGCTCATCTCGGGGCGCCGCCCGCTGTCAGAGGCGGCCGCCGCTCTCGACGATCTCGAGGCCGGCTCGGCGCTGCGCACCCTGCTCATCCCCTGACCGCCGCACCTCCCTCTTCCCCCTCCCTCACTCCGAACCCGAAACAGGAGCACCATGTCCGACACCGTCGTCGCCCCTCCCGGGGCGCCCACCGATGCGGGTCTCCGTACCGGTGTGATGAGCGGGCCCGAGCTCGCCGCCCAGGCCATCGCCAACATCGCCCCCAGTGCCGTCATCGCCTTCACCGCAGCCGCGATCTTCCTCGGCGCCGGAAACGGCACCATCTACGCGTTCGCCCTCGCGACGATCGTCATCCTCTGCGTCGGCTACTGCGTCGTGGTCTTCGCCCGCAAGCACGCGTCCGCCGGCTCGCTGTACACCTACGTGTCGAAGGGGCTCGGCCCGTTCGGCGCGTTCCTCGCCGGGGTGACCCTGCTGATCGGATGCTTCGGCATCGCCGCCGCCTCGCTCAGCGGGTCGGTCAGCTACATGGGGCAGTTCCTGACGATGCTCGGCGTGCCCGCGTCGGGCCTCGGCTGGGACATCGCTCTCGCGATCGTGCTGGGCGGCCTGGCGACGCTCTTCACCATCCGCGGCATCCGCCTCTCCGCTCGCGTCTCGCTGGTGCTCGAGCTCGTGTCGGTGAGCATCATCCTCGTGCTCCTCATCGCTGCGCTCGTCTGGGCGGGACCGGCGGCGTGGGATCCGGCGCAGGTCCTCGCGCAGGGGTCGTCGTTCCAGGGCGTCGCGGCCGGCATGGTGCTGGGCATCCTCGGCTTCGTGGGCTTCTCGTCGGCCGACGCGCTGGGACGCGAGGCGAAGGAGCCGTACAAGGCGATCCCCCGCGCGATCATGTGGAGCGCCCTCGGTGTCGGCATCCTGTACGTCTTCGCCGCGTACACGCAGATCGCGGTGCTGGGCGACGACCTCGGAACGGCCGTCAGCCCGCTCGAGAGCATGTCGGCGCTGATCGGCATGCCGAGCTGGTTCGCCGCCGTGCTCACCTTCGGAGTCGCCGCCTCGTTCTTCGCCGTGGTCGTCGCGCCGCTGAACGTGATCGGCCGCATCGTCTACGTGATGGGCAAGGAGGGTGTGGTCGCCGAGCGCTTCGGGCGCACCCACGAAGCGCACCTCACGCCGCACCGGGTGCTCATCATCGCGGGGGCGCTGGCCGTCGCCGTCGACATCGTGCTGCTCGTCGCCGGAGCCGCCACCGGCGAGATCCTGGTGTGGGTCAACACATGGGGCACCTACGGGTACATGGTCGCGTACGCCCTCGTTGCCATCGCCTGCGTCGTGTACACCCAGCGCGCGGGCATGCGGAACGGCCTGGTGTGGGTGTGCGCGACGATCGCCGTCGTGACCATGGGATACGTGTTCTTCGCGAACGTGTTCCCCGTGCCCGCGTTCCCCTACAACGTCATCCCGTACGTGTTCCTCGCGACGGTGCTGCTCGCACTCACCCGGTACGCGTTCCTCGCGCGCCGTCGCCCCGAGGTCATCGCCCGCATCGGCAACACCGAGACGAGCGCGATGGAAGGAGTGGGCTGACCCCCCCCGCATGCCCACTCCGGCTCGGCCCCGACGCGACCCGAACGCGTCGGGGCCGAGCCGTGTCACGAGAGGGGCGGCCGTGTCACGATAGGTGAAGCCGGGTCAGCGAGCCGTGCGGCGGAAGCCCCCGTCGACGGCTTCGACGGCACCGGCGTCGACGAAGGCGTCGATCCACCCGCGCATCGGCCATTCGCCCCACCGCTCGGCGAACAGTGCGCCGTTGCGCAGGATGTCGTCGATGTGCCGCCACGGGGGCGTGCCGGCCGGGTGCCACTGGTGATACGCATGCGCGCCGCCCACCCACTGCAGACCCACGCCGCGCGCGCGGGCGCGCCGACCGAGATCGGTGTCTTCGGCGCCGTACCCCTCGTAGACCTCGTCGAAACCGCCGAGCCGCTCCCAGGTCGCGGGCGTCACGGCGAAGGAGAGCGACCAGAACAGGTCGTACTGCGCGGCGTCGGCCGCGACGACGGTGCCGTCGGCGGGATGCGGCCGCACGGGATGGGGGCGGGTGAGCGCGTCGAGTTCGCCGGCATCCGCGGGGCGCTGCACGCTCTCGAGGTAGGTCACCGGTCCGCACAGGATGTCCTCCGGATGCGCGCGGGAGGCCTCGACGTAGCGTTCCAGCAGCCGCGGCCCCGGCAGGCAATCGACGTCGAGGAAGACGAGCAGGTCGACCCCCTCGTCGAGGGCCGCGCGCGCGGCCGCGTTGCGGGCGGTGCCGACCCGCATGCCGTCGGGCCCCGGCGGCACGTGCACCTGGCGCACGTGCTCGGGCGTGGGCGCCTCGTCGGTGTCGAGCCACGCCTCGATGCGCACCATCTCGATGTCGGCGGTCTCGGCGTCGCGCAGGAACCGGCGCTGTCGGTGCAGGTGGGCGAGGCGATTGCTCGACGCCGGGGTGATCACGGCCGCACGGGTGGTCATGCCACCACCTCCTCGATCGCGTCGGCGGCGCGGGCGGCCGCGCCGGTCACTCCCCATCCGGCCCACCGCGGCGCTGTCGCGGCCGCACGCTGCACCGCCGCGACGATCGCCTCGGGCGACGCGTCCTCGGGGGCGGTCTGCGCGTAGCCGTGCGCGGCGAGCACGCGCACCGTGTGCTCCTGCTCGCCGAACGGCCGGTCCTGTCCGATGACGACCGCGCGGGCGTTCGCCGCTGCGAGGTCGGCCACGCCGTTCTGCCCGGCGGCGCTCACGACCACGGTGGCCGCGCAGATCAGCGGCCAGACGTCGTCGACCCGGTCGCCGTCGCGGGCGCCGGCGGTGTCGACGGTCCACCCGTCGGCCTGGAGCAGCGCGATCGCGCGACGCAGGCGGTCCTCGTCGAGGGTGCGGCTGAGGAACAGCACGCGGCGCTCGTCGGGCTCGACGGTGCGCCGGCGGTCGCCGTACCGCGAGATGGCGCCGACCTGCCGCAGCCGGTCGTCGCGCCCCCGCAGGCCGGTGGCGTCGATGGTGTGCGGCGCCCAGGGGGCGATGATCCGATCGGCGAGGTCGTAGCCGAGACGGTGCGGCGCATCCGTGCGCTCACCCGGTTGGGCGAACACGACCGTCGGCACGCCGAGCAGACGCACGAGCGTCGTGACCTCGACGCTGACGTCGACCACGAACGCGGTGACGGGGTTCTCGGCGATCCAGCTCGTCATGGTCGCGAGGCGGGACCGATGACCGGGATGCCCGACCGGCGCCCAGTGCAGGGCGCCGCCCGCGGTGACGTCGCCGAGCGCGGCGGCTTCGCGAGTCGAGCCGTCGGCGGTGACGATCGGATCGGCATCCGACGGCAGCCGCACCCACGTGGTGCGGTCGGGCAGCGTCTCGGGGCGCGGCAGGCTCGAGAACACCGTCACGTCGTCGTCGAGGAAGGGGCGGATGGCCCGCATCCGCGTGACGTGCCCCCACCCGTGATGGTGCACGTACCAGCCGATCATGCGCCGACTGCTTCCACGTCGACGGCGGGAGCACCGTGCGCCGACAGGGCGAGCACGCGTTCGACCTCGCGGTTGCGCTGCGCGAGCGAGTAGCGAGCCTCGGCCGTCCGACGAACCTGTGCACGCGACACCGCATCGCCGACAGTCGCGGCCAGCGACGATGCCGCGCGGGCGAGGGCGTCGACGTCCCCCGCGGGCACGATCGCGGTACCGGGCATCCCGCGCAGCACCTCGCTGATGCCGCCCGAGTCGAACGCCGCCACGGGGGTGCCGGTCATGAGGGCCTCGGCGAGTACCAGGCCGAACGGCTCCGACCAGACGGGCGTGACGAGGGCGACCGACGACGAGCCGACGAGGTCGCAGAGCGCGGGCAGTGCCAGGGGGCCGACGTAGTCGATGCCGTCGCCGAGCAGGGGATCGACCTCGCGGGCGAAGTACGCCGAGTCACCGATACGGCCGGCCAGTCGCAGCCGGGCGCCGGCGCGGCGGGCGGCGCGGATCGCCAGGTGCGGCGCCTTCTCGGGCACGATGCGCCCGAACCAGACCCAGCCGTTCCCCCCGGTCCCCGATCGCCACTGCGTGGCATCGACGCCGTTGGGGAAGACGAACGCGTCGACGCCTTCGGCCGACCAGGCGCGGGCCGTGAACTGGCTGACGGCGAGGAAGCGGTGCGGCGCGCCGGCACCGACGGCGTTCGCGGCGATGACGATCTCGGGCAGCGGCGGGGTGTGCAGCGTGGTGACGACGGGCACTCCGGTGTCGCGGCTCCAGAGGATCGGCGATCCGTGCAGGCTGTGGTTGTCGACGACGTCGATGTGCGCGGGGTCGACGAGGGCGTCGCGGATGCGGTCGAACGCCTCGCTCATCGACCGACGGTGCCCCTCGGGGAAGTCGGTGTCGGACGAATCGTCTGCGCGGTTCCACTGCACGCTCGGCAGATGCAGGCGGGGGTCGGCGCCGAGGAAGTCGGAGCCCGGTGCGGCGCAGAGCCGCACATCGTGTCCGCGCGACCGCAGCCAGCGCACCCGGTTCCAGACGACGGCCTCGAGTCCGCCGGCGTGCGGCTGTCGGAGGGCGTGCCGCTCGGGCGCCACCACGAGCACCCGCAGCGGGCCGACCGGGCTCACGCGAGCACCCCGTCGCGGAGCAGGGCGTACAGGTCGGCGTGCGCGGTGCGCACGGACTGCCGCTCGGCGACCCGCTCCGCATGTCGCCGTTCCCGGCGCGCCGCGCGGTCGTCGACCGACACGCGGGTGGCCGCGGCGACGCGCATGGCCTCGACCATCGTCTGCGGCTCGCCGAGGGTGATGGCGGAGAAATCTTCAGGATGCTGCTCGCGCAGATATCCGACATCGGTACCCGCGACGCGCACGCCGAGGTCGTAGCAGAGCTCGACCCAGCCGGAATGGGTGCCGTGGTGGTACGGGAGCACGAAGAGGTCGAGACCGGAGATCCACTCCTCGACGGCTGCATCGGGCAGATAAGCGGTGCGGCGCACGTCGACGTGCGGATGCCCGTCCACCGCCGCCTCCATGCGGGCTGCCGCCGCCTCGTCGCGGACGCGGTCGTTCAGGAGGATCTCGATCACGACCGGGACCTCGGCCGACTCCCACAGGGCGGAGGCGGCGACGGCATCGCGCACGATCTCCTCTGCCGCGATGTTCGGACGCAGATCGCGCAGGTGCACGCCGATCCGCATCGGTCCGTCTTCCTGCGACCGGGGCGCGGGGGAGGGCGGTGCGTCGAGCAGGGTGGGATGCGGCAGCACTCGAACGTCGGCGCCCCAGCGCTGCCGCACCTCGTCGGCCGCGCCTGCGGTGAGGGTGAGCAGCCGGTCGGCGGTCGGGACGATCACGTCGAGCAGTGCTCGGTAGGGCGCCTGATCGGTGAGCTGCGGGTTGTCGAGGTCGTGCACCGTGTAGACGACGGGGATGCCGCGACGCCGGGCGGTGTCGAGGGCGGAGCGCAGCTCGCCGGCCGAGAAGGACTCCAGTCCGAAGTGCACGTGGAGCACGTCGACCTCGTCCGCGTGCGCGTCGAGCCAGGCGGACGTCAGGGCGACGGGCGGCCACCACTGTCCGATCGGGGCTCCGGGGACCGGGGGATCGGCCAGAACCGACACTCTCTGCGGATCGGTGATGGCTCGCACGTAGGGGTGGGCGGCGGGTATCGAGGCGACGCGGAGGGGGCGCGGTTCGGTGGCGATGAGGGTCTCCCTGGCACGGCTGAGTGCTCTGCTGTCGTGGATCGCACCGACGGGCTGTCAGCGGTGCTTGGGGACGAGAAGCGATGAGATGGAAAGGTATACGTTCGTAGCATGAGCGATCTTCCCCCGTCTGGCACGACCGTTGCGCCGGCCGGGTCGCCGATGCTAGAGCGTCGGCAGCACTATTCGGAGTTCTTCGGTCTCGACCCTCTGCCGCCGCGTTTCGGCGTCACGATCGGCAATTGCCAGGCCGAGTCGCTGCGGCTCGTGATGGATGCTCCGCAACGCCGCTTCGTCCGCACGCCGCCCGTGCACGAGATGGACGCGGCCGAGGCCGCGCGCCTGCACGAGCTGGTGGGAATGGCCGAGACCGTGATCAGCCAACCCATCCGGGACGACTACCGCGGGCTGCCGCTCGGCACGCGGCAGATCGCCGAGGCCGCGGCCGTCCGCGTCCTCACGGTGCCGCCCGTGCGCTTCGGTGGACTGCATCCGTACCAGGCCGCGATCCGCGTGCCGGGCGTCGAGGGCGATCCGCCCCTCGTGGCCTATCACGACGTCCGCACCCTCGCGGCGGCCGCGGAGCTCGCCGTCGCCGACTCGCTCCGCCCCGCGGCCGTACGAGCGGTCGCGGAGGCATCGCTGGTGACGCTGCGCGAGCGCGAACAGCGCGCCGACATCGCCGTCTCCGACCTGTTCGACCGGGTCTCCGCCGACCAGATGCGTACGGTGAACCATCCCGGCAACGCCGTCTGGCTGCCGCTCGGCGCCCGCGTGCTCGACGCGCTCGGAGCGCACGACGGCGTCGTGGACCCGAGGCGTCCGCTGCTCGATTCGGTGCAGGCCCCGCTGCTGCCCGAGGTCGTCGAGGCGTGGTCGCTGCCCGATCCTCCGCGGGCGCACTGGGTGGTCGAAGGCGTCGAACTCGACGATGCCGAGGTGCGCGCCGCGCACACCGCGTGGTACGCGGCGCATCCCGAGTTCGTCGCGGCCGCCGTGCAGCGCCTCGCGCCGCTCCTCGCCGTGTGGCGTGCCGCGTGATCGGCGCCCCGCTGCTGCTCGTGCACCCGGGAACCCACGGTGTGGCGGTGTACGCCGGCGATCTCGCCGACGCGGTGCGGCACGCCGGTGCGGCGGCCACGAGGATCGATCCGGCCGCGCTCGCCGCATCGCCCGACGGCCAACCCGTGCACGTGCACTTCACCGATCGCCTGTGGGGGGCGTCGCCCGCCGACGCCGCATCGGCGTTCGAGGCCCTGGCCGCCCAGCGCCCGGTGACGGTCACCCTGCACGACGTCCCGCAGGAGTCCGACGGGGAACCGAGCCGCACGCGACGACGCGACGCATATGCCCGGGTGTCATCGGCGGCACGAGGTGTGGTGGTCAACAGCGCGCACGAGCATTCCCTGCTGCGCGAGGAGGGCGTGTGGGAGGGGCCGGTCGCGAACATCCCGCTTCCGGTCGCGCTCGACCCGGTCGCCCTCGGCATCCCCGGAGACCCGGGGCCCCTGGACGGGTCGGTCGGCGTGCTGGGCTACTTCTACCCCGGCAAGGGGCATGACGAGGCGGCGGTCGCTGCGGCCGCGGCCGGGGTGTCGACACTGACCGTGCTCGGCCGGGCATCCGACGGGCATGCCGCCGACCTCGAGGCGTTCGTGCGGCGCGCCGAGGCCATCGGTGTGCGCGTGGAGGTCACCGGGTGGCTCGACGACGCGGAGATCGCTCGTCGCGGTCGCGCCGTGTCTGTGCCCGTGATCACCCACCGGCACATCTCGGCGTCGGGGTCGCTCGCCTCGTGGATCGGCTGGGGGCGACGGCCCGTGGCGGTGCGCAACCGCTACATTGACGAGATGGCCGCACTGCGGCCGGGCACGCTCACTCCGGTCGGAGAGGCCGATCTGGCCGCCGAGATCCGCCGCCGCCTCGATGCCCCCGACACGACGTGGCACCGCCGCACCGAGCTGCCGATGGCGTGGCCCGACGCGGCGGCGGCGTATGTGCGGTGGTGGGCCGAGGTGTTCGCATGACCTCGCGGCCGTGGGTGGTCGGCAACCGCTGGGATGAGCTCGACGGCGTCGAACCTGCGCAGCTACCGCGGGTGTCGGTGATCGTCGCGCACTACGACCAGCCCGCCGAGCTCGCCCGCACGCTGCACGCCCTTCGCGCGCAGGGCTACCCCCGGGATCTGCTCGAGATCGTGGTCGCCGACGACGGGTCGCCCGGAGAGGTCGAGGTGCCGGACGGGGTGATCCTCGTGCGGCAGGAGGACCGCGGCTTCCGCCTGGCGGCTGTGCGCAACCTCGGGGTGCGCGCGAGCAGCGGCGAGGTGCTCTGCTTCCTCGACGCCGATACCGCGCCGGAGCCGGGATACGTGCGCGCGATCACGCGACTCCCCGCACTGCTGCCCGAGGCGCTGACGGTCGGCAGGCGCCGGCACGCCGACTTCGCCGGGGTCGCCGTCGACGCGCCGGTGGTCGACGCGGCCGCCGGGCGCGAGCTGTCGGAGCCGTCCTGGCTCGCCGATGCCTACGCGCGCAGCCGCGACCTGCTCGACGCGGACGACCGCTCCTACCGCTTCATCATCGGCGCGGTCATGGCGTGCTCGCGGCGGATGTTCGACGAGGTGGGGGGCTTCGACGAGTCGTTCGACAGCTACGGCGGCGAGGATTGGGAGTGGGCGCACCGCATGTGGCAGGCGGGCGCCGTGCTCGCGCACGTGCCGGACGCGGTGGCGTGGCACGACGGCCCGGAGTGGGCGGAGCGCGGAGAGGCCGCGCGCGGGCGGGCCAACGGCCAGACGCTGCGGCTCGGGGTCTCGATCCCGGTGCCGGGGTCGGCGCCGCGCGGTCTGCGGCCGAGTGCCCCGGATCTCGTCGTCCGGCTCGGCGGTGCGCACGATCCGGCGGCTCTGTTCGTGACGGTCGATTCCCTTCTCGCCGCGTTCCCCTCCGCGCAGGTCGTGCTCGACGGCGATGCCGCCGCGGCGTTCGACGACCCGCGCGTGTCGGCGGGGGAGCGGATGCCCGACGCCCGGGTGGTCTGGGAACTCGATCGACCGGTCGTCGTACTCGAACCCCGATCGATCGCCGCGGTCGTCTCTGCGCTCGGGTCGACCGAGACGGGCGTCGTCGAGGTGCACGACGACCAGGGGGAGGCGCTCGGTGTGCTGCGCGCGCGTCGAGCGGTGCGTCGGACCGCGCGCTGGGGGACGGCGGATGCCTTCCGCACCGAGCGGCGCGAGATCGCCGGCATCCACCCCGTCGGGGCCGCTCCGAACGTCGAGGCGTGGGTCGGCGGATGGGGTGATCGCGCACACTTCTCCTGAAATCAAGGGGAGGGCGCGAATCCGTTCGCGGGGTCAGGGTGGACTCATGAGGAGTTCTTCCCGGGCGGATCGCTGTGCAGTCCTGATCATCGGTGGCGGCAATGCGGGCATCTCGCTCGCGGCGCGACTGCGGCGCCGCGGCGTCCGCGACATCGCCGTCGTCGAACCGCGCGAGACGCACGTCTACGCGCCGCTGCAGTCGCACATCGCGGGTGGTGTCGCGGGGCGCCGGCAGGTCGTGCGGTCGCAGGCCCGCGTCACCCCGCGCGGCGTGCGCTGGGTGCAGGACCGGGTGGTCGCCGTGCATCCCGACGAGCACGCCGTCGAGCTGGAGTCCGGCCGCCGGCTCGTCTACCAGCGTCTCGTCGTCGCGGCGGGCATCGAACGGCGCTGGGGCGACGTTCCCGGCCTGCAGGACGCGCGTCGCACGCCGCACCTGGTCTCGAACTACACCCTCCCGCTGGCCGAGAAAGCCTCGCGGGTGCTGCGAGACGTGCGCGCGGGCACCGTGGTGTTCACGCAGTCCGCCGAGCCCGCATCCTGTGCCGGTGTTGCCCAGAAGCCGATGTACCTCGCCTGCGACCGCTGGCGCCGCGAGGGAGTGCTCGGAGACATCCGTGTGGTCTTCATCACGCCCGAGAAGACGCCGTTCCACATCGCTCCCGTCGCCGACGAGCTGCAGCGCTCGCTCGACGCCTACGGCATCGAGACGCATTTCGGTGCGAGCGTCGCCGAGGTCCGACCGGGGGAGCGGGAGCTCGATATCGTCAGCGACGGCGAGAAGACCACGATCGGCTACGACGTGCTGCACGCGGCCCCGCCCCAGGCGGCGGCGTCGTGGATCGCCGAGAGCGGTCTGGCCGACGCCGAGGGCTTCGTCGACGTCGACGACGAGACCCTCCGGCACCGTCGGTGGCCCGACGTCTGGGCGCTCGGCGATGCCGCGCCGATCGCGACCGTCCGGTCGGGCGGCGCCATCCGCTCGCAGGCGAAGGTGGTCGCCGACGGCATCACCGGCGCGAAGAAGCCCAGCCCTTACGACGGATACACCGAGACGCCGTTCACGGTCACCCGGCGCACCGCCGTCTTCGCCGAGTTCGACCGCGACGGCCGTCTCGCACCGACGATCCCGTTCTGGAAGACCCTGTATCGCGAGCGCCGCTTCACCTACGTCATGGACCGCTGGGTGCTCCCGTGGATCTACTGGAACCTGATCCTCAAGGGTCTCGCCTGAGGCCGGGGTCCGTCACTTCGCAGCGGCGGCCTTCTCGTCGTCGCTGTTCGGGGTCCAGCCGTACCAGCCGTCCTCGGCGGGGATGACGCTCCAATCTCCGCAGACGAAGACGTCGTCCGCCTCGTATGCCGACGGGGCGTCGTCGAGCGTCCAGGAGGGGGCCGACGTGCGGGAGGTCTCGACGCAGTCGCCCGGCAGCGTGGTGGTCGCGCTCGTCAGCAGGATGACGGCGTCCTTCGCCTTCTCGACCGTCGAGGTGCGGACGGTGATCGCCGTCGCGTCGTCGGGCACCCAGACGGCGTCGACCCCGGCGTCGTCGCGGAAGGCTCCGGCGTCGTCGAAGGTGCTCGTCGACTGCTTGTGGACGAGGTCGTCGATGGCGGAGCAGCCGGTGAGGGACAGGGCGGCGACGAGGGCGAGGGCGGATGCGGCGAGGGCCGGGCGTGCGTTCATACCCTCAGCCTCGCGCGGCAGGTGGGCCCGGGGCATCGGGCGCGAGAAGTATCGGCATCCGTCCTGAGGATGACTGTCGTGCGGAGCGAGTCACCAGGGCAAAACAAAACCCCCGCGATGTAGAAGCTACGCGAGGGTTTCTGGGCTGATTGTAATGATCAGCCGTGTGGCTCCGACCGGCATCGATCCGGTGACCTTTCGATTTTCAGTCGAACGCTCTACCAACTGAGCTACAGAGCCGCGCGACGGGCGAACCTGTCGCGTCCTAGACGAAGAGCCCTCTCCGAAGAAAGAGCTCGTCGCACGGAGCGACCCTGACGGGACTTGAACCCGCGACCTCCGCCGTGACAGGGCGGCACGCTAACCAACTGCGCTACAGGGCCATACTTGTTTTCAATTATATCGGTGAGGAGTGACCCCAACGGGATTCGAACCCGTGCTACCGCCGTGAAAGGGCGGCGTCCTAGGCCGCTAAACGATGGGGCCGAGTCAGTCCCGGAGGACTTCCTTGCCGACGCTCAAGCATAAGGGGAAGTGGAGGCAAATTGCCAATCGAGGGCGCGCCGCCCGTTTTCCGGGCGTGTTGAGGGGGACGATGGAGCGATGGCTCACGCCGAGATGGGGTCGTGAGTCTGGTGCCGGTGTGACGCTTGTTGTTACTGTGGCATGTGTGAAACCGGCGGAAGGGGCCGTGTGAACGATCGAATGACGCAGGATGCTGCGGACGCGGCGGCTGCGGAATGCGGCTGCGCGCCCACGCCTGCCGAACGTGACGCCTTCTGGAAGCGGGACGTCAGCCGCCGAGGGGCCATGGGTCTCGGCGCCCTCGGCGTCGTCGCGCTGAGCGCCTTCGGGGTGACTTCCGGCGTCTCCGCCGCCTACGCCGCGACGTACCCGAGCTGGGACGACGTGCAGCGGGCCAAGAACAACGAGGCCGCCGCGGCCGCCGAGGTGTCGCGCATCGAGGGGCTCATCTCGTCGCTCACGCAGAAGGTCGCCGACACGCAGGCCGCCGCGAAGGTCGCTTCCGACGAGTACTACGCCGCCCAGCAGGCTTACTTCGCGGCCATCGCCGAGGCCGACAGCCTTCAGGCGAAGGCCGACGAGCAGGCCGGCATCGCCGACGAGTCGGCCCGCAAGGCCGGGCAGGTCGCCGCGCAGATCTACCGCAACGGCGGCGACGACACCTCGCTCGAGCTGTTCTTCGCGGGCTCCGCGGCCAATGCCGACGAACTGCTCTCGCGCCTCGGCACGATGGACAAACTGCTCGAGTTCAACCAGTCGGTCTACGACGACGCCGTGGCCGCACGGAACTCCGCTCAGTCGCTCAGCGACCAGGCGCAGGTGGCTCGCGACGAGCGCGACCGCCTGCAGAAGATCGCCGAGGAGAAGCTGGTCGCCGCCCAGGCCGCGGCCGACGCTGCCCAGGCGGCGCTCGACGAGCAGACCGCGAACCTTGCCACCATGGAGGCGCAGCTCGCCGCCCTGAAGGACACCACGACCCAGACGGTCGCGGGCTACCAGGCCGGTGTGGCGGCGCGCGCCGAGGAGGAGCGTCAGCGCAAAGCGAAGGCCGCCGCCGAGGCAGCCGCAGCAGCCGCGGCCGCCGCAGCCGCGAACAACAACGGCGGCGGCGGCGGCGGAGGTGGCGGCGGCGGTCAGGGTGGCCAGGCCGGTTCCGGCGGCTGGGTGCGTCCGCACGGCGGCTACCGCAGCTCGGGTTACGGACCCCGGTCGCAACAGTGCAACTCGAACGGATGCTCGTCGAGCTGGCACTACGGCATCGACCTCGCCAATGGCTGCGGTGCGGCCATCTACGCGGCCCAGTCGGGCACGGTCGACGCGGCGTTCTACAACGGCGGGTACGGCAACTACGTGCGCATCCAGCACGGCGGCGGCGTCGCCACCGGCTATGCGCACATCAAGAACGGCGGCTTCGCGGTGCGCAACGGCCAGTATGTGCAGGCCGGCCAGGTCATCGCGTATGCCGGCAACACGGGTGGCTCCTTCGGCTGCCACCTGCACTTCGAGGTCTACATCAACGGTCGCTACACGAACCCCGCCGACTTCATGGCGGCGCGCGGCATCTCGATCTGAGCATCCGCGTCGCCTCGCGCGCACGACACAGCACACGAAGAAGACCCCCGGCCGCTCAGCGGAACCGGGGGTCTTGTTCGTATGCGAAGGGGTCAGTGACCCTGCTCGCCGAAACGCACGATCGCCTCGTCGAGGATGCGCTGCGCCTCGGCGGCGCCTGCCCACTCGTCGACCTTGACCCACTTGTTGGGCTCGAGGTCCTTGTAGTGCTCGAAGAAGTGCGCGATCTCCTTCTTCGTGTACTCGGGCACGTCGTCGATGTCCTGGATGTGCGCCCAGCGCGGGTCCTTCGAGAGCACTGCGACGAGCTTGTCGTCGCCGCCGGCCTCGTCGCTCATCTTGAGCACGGCAACGGGACGCACCTCGACGACGACGCCGGGGTAGATGGCGTGGTCGAGCAGCACGAGCACGTCGAGCGGGTCGCCGTCCTCGCCGAGCGTGTTGTCGAAGTAGCCGTAGTCGGCCGGATACCCGAAGGTCGTGTAGAGCACGCGGTCGAGGTGCACTCGCCCGGTCTCGTGGTCGACCTCGTACTTCACGCGGCTGCCGCGGGGGATCTCGATGACGGCGTCGTGTGCGCCCATGCGTGTACTCCTCAGAGAAAGTCGGTTGGATGCCGCGCACCAGCCTACTCGGGGCGGCTCGGAACCCCCGCCCGGCGGCGACGCCGCGCGAGGCGGTCGAAGATTCGACTGAGCGGGCCGTTGAGGAGGAGGATCAGGAGCCCGGCGTACCCCGTCGGGGGGATCGACACCGCGATGACGAGGGCCGCACCGAACAGGGCGATCGCGGCGAGGTCGCCGGCGATGCCTCCGCGGATCGCGTCCGACGACGCCGAGCCGAGGTCGCGATGCCGGGCGAAGTACACCCATCCGCCGAGCGTCGTGACCTGCGTGAGCATCAGGGTGCCGATGTAGACGACCGCCTGCAGCGGGTCGGCGTCGAGCTGTCCGAGCATGGCGGTGGGGACCGGCAGCCACACGATGGTCGCCATCCATGCGACGTTGATCCACAGCAGGGGCGTCGTGATGCGCTCGATGTCGCGGTACTGGCGGTGGTGGCCCATCCAGAACACGGCAATGAGCACGAAGCTCAGACCGAAGCTCAGCAACCGGCCGGCGTGCTCCTGGAAGAAGCGGCCCGTCGACAGGCCGTCGCCGGCGGCATCGGAGACGGCTTCGAGCAGCGGCAGGATCAGCAGCGTCATCGCGATCGCCACCACGGCGTCGACGAACGCCTTGAACCGCTCGGTCGGGAACGTGGTGGGACGGTGATCGGACACGGCGTCAGACTAGACCCGACATCGGATGCGGAACAGCTCCGCCGGCGGGTTCGCGAACGCGGGACGACGGCCGGTGCCCTAGCGTGGACGGATGCCGTCGCTCGCCCCCGCCATCGCCGAGGTCCGTCTCGCCGTGCGCACCGCGCTCGCCGATCTGCTCGAGGGGTCGGCGCTCGTCGTCGGTCTCTCCGGAGGCGCGGACTCCCTCGCCCTCACCGCAGCTGTCGCCTTCGAGGCCCCGCGCCGGGGCCTGCGCGCGACCGCCGTCGTCGTCGATCACGGTCTCCAGGACCGATCGCACGAGGTGGCCAGCGCCGCCGCTCGTGCCGCCGCCGAGCTCGGCCTCGACGCCCGCGTGGTCGCGGTCGAGGTCACGGGCGAGGGCGGCCCGGAGGCTGCTGCGCGGGATGCACGTCATCGCGCACTGCGGGAAGCCGCCGCCGACATCGGTGCGACCGCGGTGCTGCTCGGACACACGCTCGACGACCAGGCCGAGACGGTGCTGCTCGGGCTCGCCCGCGGCGCGGGGGCGACCAGCCTGCAAGGTATGGCCCCGGCGCGGAAGGACGACGAGGGCCCCATATGGCTGCGGCCGCTCCTCGCGGTACGGCGGGAGACGACGCGCGCCTTCTGCGCAGCATCCGACCTGGCAGTCTGGGACGACCCGCACAATGTCGACGATCGTTTCGCCCGGGTTCGCGTGCGGGAACGGGTGCTGCCGGTCCTCGAAGCCGAACTCGGCCCCGGCGTCGCCGAGGCGCTGGCCCGCACCGCCGAGCAACTGCGCGAAGACGCCGAGGCGTTCGACGAGATCATCCACGAGACCATCGAAGACATCGTCGAGCACGCTGAGGCTGGCATCTCGGTCAGCGTGGCGGCGCTCGCCGCGAACCCTGCCGCACTGCGGCACCGGATCATCCGTCTCGTGGTCGAGAGCGAGTTCGGGGCGAGCCTGACCCGTGTGCAGACGCTCGAGGTCGCCCGGTTGGTGACCGACTGGGCCGGTCAGGGGCCGATCGACCTGCCCGGATGCTCCGCCGCCCGCCGCGGCCCTCACCTGATCTTCACCGCCCATCCCCGCTGACCCCTCCGGTCGCACGAACGGCTGCTCTCGGTGCAGAGAACAGCCGTTCGCGCGACGCGAACCGCGCCGCCGTGGGGGAGGGGCTACTTCTTGTTGCCGAAGAGGCCTCCGAGAAGACCGCCGAGCAGGTCGGTGACGCCGCCGCCCGACGTGCCGCTGGAGCCCGCGGAGCCGCCGCCGAGGATGCCCCCGATGATGTCGCCGAGGCCGCCCTGGCCGCTCGTCGATCCCGAACCGTTGCCCTTGCCGGCGCGGTTCGCGATGAGGTTCATGATGATCGGCGCGAGGATCGGCAGCAGCTTGCCGAAGTCGATGCCCGCGGTCTTCTCCGACGTGGTGAGCTTCTCGGTCACCTTCTTCTCGTCGGCACCGAGGATGTGCGAGACGATCTTGCCGCCGTCCTCCTGATCGATGTCGTCGACCGAGGCGCGGGTCTTCGCGCCCTCGTGCTTCTTCAACGCCCGCTCGATCGCCGCAGACCCCTCGTTCGTCGAAGCGTTCTTCTTCAAGCCGCCCAGCAGCACGGCGCCGCCCTGCTCGACCGCCGCCTTCGCCTCGTCGTGCGAGACGCCGAGGCGCTTGGCGATGTCGTCGATCGGGGCCTGCGTGAGGATGTCGTCGAGGGCCATGGTGTTCCTTCCGTCCGGGGCATCCGCCCGTGTCCCGCACACCGTAGCGTCCGACGGCGCCCGTGCGGGAGGGGGTGGCGCCGATCGCCTAAAATCGATCCATGCGCGCCACGGAAATCCAGGCTGACCTGTCCGAGATCCTCGTCACCGAGGAGCAGATCCTCGACAAGCTCGACGAGCTGGCCCAGCAGGTGGCGGTCGATTACGCCGGCAAGGACCTCCTCCTCGTGGGGGTGCTCAAGGGCGCGGTCATGGTGATGGCCGACTTCGCACGGGCCCTGCCGTTCCACGCGCCGATGGACTGGATGGCGGTGTCGAGCTACGGCGCGAGCACCAAGTCGAGCGGCGTCGTGCAGATCCGCAAAGACCTCGACACCGACCTCAACGGCAAGCACGTACTCATCGTCGAGGACATCATCGACTCCGGTCTGACGCTGAGCTGGCTGCTCGAGAACTTCGGCACCCGAGGTGCCGAGTCGATCGAGGTGCTCGCCCTGCTGCGCAAGCCCGAGGCGGCGAAGGTCGAGATCGACTGCAAGTACGTCGGCTTCGACATCCCGACCGACTTCGTCGTCGGCTACGGTCTCGACTTCGACGAGCGCTACCGCAACCTGCGCGACGTCGCGGTGCTCGCCCCGCACGTCTACTCTTGACCCGCGCTCCGGCGCGCAGGCGGATGCTCCGTCCGGCGCGCTCGGACCCCCGGTACGCCGTGGGTGAACGCACAGCGGACCCCTAGCGCCCGCGCGATACCCTGAACGGACCATGGATGTGAAGAAGCTCAGCCGCAACCCGCTGATCTACGTGCCGCTGATCGGCCTGCTGCTGATCCTCGGGTTCGTGCTGATCTCGGGCCTCGGAGCGCCCAAGCAGATCACCACGCAGCAGGGCCTCAAGCTCCTCAGCGGCGACACGGTCAGCGAGGTCACGACGACCGACGGCGACCAGCGTGTCGACATGACGCTGTCGAAGGCGTTCGAGGGCGCCGACCGCGTGCAGTTCTACTACGTGGAGGCCCGCGCCGAAGAGGTCGTGACGGCGATCAATGCCGCCGACCCGAAGGAGGGCTTCAACGACGCCGTGCCGCGCGCGACGTGGTTCGACGGCTTCATCTCGCTGCTGCTCCCGCTCGTGCTGCTCGGCCTGCTGTTCTGGTGGCTGCTCTCGTCGATGCAGGGCGGCGGCGGCAAGGTCATGCAGTTCGGCAAGTCGAAGGCGAAGCTCGTCAACAAGGAGACCCCGACGGTCACCTTCGCCGACGTCGCCGGAGCCGACGAGGCGATCGAAGAGCTGCACGAGATCAAGGAGTTCCTCCAGGACCCGGCGAAGTTCCAGGCCATCGGCGCCCGCATCCCGAAGGGCGTGCTCCTGTACGGCCCTCCCGGCACCGGCAAGACGCTGCTCGCCCGCGCCGTGGCCGGCGAGGCCGGCGCCCCGTTCTACTCGATCTCGGGCTCGGACTTCGTCGAGATGTTCGTGGGCGTCGGCGCATCCCGTGTGCGCGACCTGTTCAACCAGGCCAAGGAGAACGCGCCCGCCATCATCTTCATCGACGAGATCGACGCGGTCGGCCGCCACCGCGGCGCCGGCATGGGCGGCGGCAACGACGAGCGCGAGCAGACGCTCAACCAGATGCTCGTCGAGATGGACGGCTTCGACCCGAACGCGAATGTCATCGTGATCGCGGCGACGAACCGCCCCGACATCCTCGACCCGGCGCTTCTGCGCCCCGGACGCTTCGATCGCCAGATCGGTGTCGACGCCCCCGACCTCAAGGGTCGTCAGAAGATCCTCGAGGTGCACGCGAAGGGTAAGCCGCTGTCGCAGAGCGTCGACCTCGAGGTCGTCGCCCGCAAGACTCCCGGTTTCACCGGTGCCGACCTCGCGAACGTGCTGAACGAGGCCGCGCTGCTCACCGCCCGGTCGAACGCGCAGCTGATCGACAACCGTGCGCTCGACGAGGCCATCGACCGCGTGATCGCCGGACCGCAGCGCCGCACGCGCGTGATGAAGGACCGCGAGAAGCTCATCACCGCCTACCACGAGGGCGGCCATGCGCTCGCCGCGGCGGCCATGAACTACACCGACCCGGTGACCAAGATCACGATCCTGCCGCGCGGCAAGGCTCTGGGCTACACAATGGTGCTGCCGCTCGACGACAAGTACTCGGTCACCCGCAACGAGCTGCAGGACCAGCTCACCTACGCGATGGGCGGACGCGTCGCCGAGGAGATCATCTTCCACGACCCGACCACGGGCGCGTCGAACGACATCGAGAAGGCGACCTCGATCGCCCGCAAGATGGTGATCGAGTACGGCATGACGACCGAGGTCGGTCCGGTCAAGCTCGGCTCCGAAGGGGGCGACATGTTCGTCGCCCGCGACATGGGCCGCGGTCGCGAGTACTCCGAGAAGGTCGCCGAGCGCGTCGACGCCGAGGTGCGCGCGCTGATCGAGCAGGCGCACGACGAGGCGTACCAGGTCATCACGGCGAACCGCGACATCCTCGACCGCCTCGCCCTCGCGCTCCTCGAGGAGGAGACGCTCGACCACAACCAGATCGCCGACATCTTCCGTGAGGTGCGCAAGCTCCCCGAGCGTCCGCTCTGGCTGTCGAGCGAGGACCGCCCGGTCTCGGACGTGCCGCCGATCGAGGTGCCCAAAAAGGTCGTGCCGGTGGCCGCCTCGGTCGAAGACCCGGCCGCGACGGCCCGTCCGCAGCAGGAGTCGCAGGGAGCGACCCGGCCGCGCCCCGCAACGGCCTGACCGTGGGCGTCGACAAGGCGCGCATCGAACGGCTCACGCGCGAGCTCCTCGATGCGATCGGCGAGGATCCTGATCGTCCCGGACTCACGCAGACTCCGGCGCGGATGGCCGAGCTGTACGCCGAGTTCTTCTCGGGCGTCGGTGAGGATGCCGCGGCACCGCTCGAGCGCACCATCAGCGTGAGTCGCGGGCCGGCGCCCGACACGCTCCCGTCCGGTGCGGTGCTGCTGCGCGACGTGCGCTTCCGCTCGGTGTGCGAGCATCACCTGCTGCCCTTCGCCGGCCATGCCCACCTCGCCTACCTTCCCGGGGAGCAGGTGGTGGGTCTGGGCGCGCTCGTGCGCGTCGTCGAGATCCTCGCGTCCCGCCCGCAGGTGCAGGAGCGGCTGGGCGAGCAGATCGCCGACGTCATCGCCGACAAGCTCGACGCCCGGGGCGTCCTGGTGGTGCTCGACGCGAGTCACGGCTGCGTCACGCTTCGCGGAGGGCGGCAGCCCGAGGCCTCCACGCTGACCATCGCGGCGCGGGGCGCGTACGCCGAGCCTGCGGCGCGCGGCGAGCTGATCGCCCTCATCGCCTCGTCGACGGCGGCGACGCCGTGACGGCGATCTGGGGCATCCTCAACGTCACTCCCGACTCGTTCAGCGACGGCGGACGCTACCTCGACGTCGACGACGCCGTGGCCAGGGCGCGCCTGCTGCGCGCGCACGGGGCCGACATGGTCGACGTCGGCGGCGAGTCGACGCGGCCGGGCGCCGAGCGCGTCGAACCGGCCGTCGAGCAGCAACGGGTGCTGCCGGTGATCGAGCGGCTCGCCGCCGAGGGCATCCCGGTCAGCATCGACACTCTGCACGCCTCGACAGCGGATGCGGCCGTGCGCGCGGGCGCCCGCGTGGTCAACGACGTCTCGGGCGGCCTCGCCGACCCCGAGATGCGCGCGGCGGTGGCCGAGTCCGGAGCGGATTACGCGATCGGGCACTGGCGCGGTTTCTCGGCCGACATGTACGCCCGCGCCGAGTACCGTCGGGCCGCTCGCGAAGTCGCCGGCGAACTGCAGGAGCGCATGGGCGAAGCCGCGGCCGCGGGCATCGCTCCCTCGCGCCTCATCCTCGATCCCGGCATCGGCTTCGCGAAGGCCGGGGCTCAGAACTGGGACGTGCTGCGAGGTCTCGACGAGATCGTCGCGCTGGGTCCCCGGGTGCTCATCGGCACATCGCGCAAGAGGTTCCTGGCCGAGACGCTCGCGCAGACGGGCGATGACGATGCCACCGAGTCACGGCGCGACCTCGCGACCGCGGTGACGAGCGCACTCGCCGTGCGAGCCGGAATCTGGGCCGTGCGGGTGCACAACGTGCGCTCGACCCGCGACGCGATCGCGATCGCTCGCGCGTGGGACGGCCGCTGAGCCTCGGGCGACCCCGCCCCTCCGCGTACGCTGGTGGGGTGCATCCCCTCGACGAGATCAACCTCACGGGCCTCACCGTCTTCGGACGCCACGGCGTCTACGAGCACGAGCGCGAGGAGGGGCAGGAGTTCACGATCGATCTCCGGCTGCATCTGTCGCTCGCGGCGCCCGCGGCATCCGACGACGTGGTCGACACGGTGCACTACGGCGAGCTGGCCGAGAAGGTCGCAGCGGTCGTCGGCGGAGAACCGGTGAACCTCATCGAGACGCTCGCCGCCCGCATCGCCGACGCCGCACTCGAGGACGAGCGGGTGCAGTTCGCGCAGGTCACGGTGCACAAGCCGCACGCGCCGATCCCGCTGACGTTCTCCGACGTGTCGGTCACGCTGCACCGCGGGCGTCCCCTCGCGCACGGCGAGGATGCGCGCGCATGAGCCGCAACCTCACGGTCCCCCCGGCCATGCCCCCCGCCCGACGGATCCGACCGGACGCGACCGCCGTGATCGCCTTCGGGGCGAACCTCGGCGACCGCGAGGCGACGATCCGCGGCGCCGCCGAACGCATTGCGCGCCTGCCGCTCGTCGAGAATCTGCGTCTGTCGAGTCTTCATGAGACGGTCGCGCTGCGCCTCGACGGCCCCGACCCCGACGCTCCCGGCTACATCAACGCCGTCGCCCTCGTGACGACGCGTCTCGCTCCCGACATCCTGCTGGGCATGCTGCACGCGATCGAAGACGAGAACGGGCGCGAACGGCGCGAACGCTGGGGAGACCGTACCCTCGACCTCGATCTCATCGCCTACGGCGACGAGACGGCGCACACCGACACGCTGCAGCTGCCGCACCCGCGGGCCGCGGAGCGGCTGTTCGTGCTCGAACCGTGGCTCGAACTCGACCCCGATGCGGTGCTCCCCGGCAGCGGCCGGATCGCCCCGCTGGTGACGGCGTTGCGCGAGCAGGAGGGATGATGCGCCGTACCTCCGCGGGCCTGCTCGTCGCGCTCGCACTGGTCGGGGGAGGAGTCGGCTACCTCCTCGACCACCTGCTCACGGTCTCGGGACGCGCGACGTTCACCCCCTCGGTGTTCCTGCCGGTGCTGCTGGTGCTGCTCGCCGTCGCGGTGCTGGGCGTGGCCTGGCCGGTGCGCCGAAGCGTACGCACCGGCATCCGCATCGATCCGTTCCGCGCGCTGCGGGCCGCGACCCTGGCCCGCGCGTCGAGCCTGCTCGGCGCCCTGCTGGCCGGGGTGGGGGCGGGGCTGCTGGTGTTCCTCCTCGCACGCCCGATCGATCCGCCGGTAGGGTCGACGGTGGCGCTGGTCTCACTGATCGCGAGCTCGCTCGTGCTGGTGGCCGCCGCCCTCGTCGCCGAACAGTTCTGCACCCTGCCGAAGGATCCTGATGACCCAGAGCCCCGAGAACGCACCCCTGAACCCGGCGGAGGGCACTGACCTCGCCGCGCTCGACGAGGGCGTCTACACGCAGCTGCGCACGCCGCGCGGCGAGGGACGGCTCGAGCTCGACGGCGTCTGGCATCAGATCTCGCCCCGCTACGCCGTCTCGCAGCTGCTGCAGAACGGACTGCTGCTCGCGGTCATCGTCGTGGCAGCGCTCGTGCTGCATTTCGCGCTCGAGCAGACCTGGGTGTGGATCCCGGCGGGCGTCTTCGCGCTGATCACCGTGATCACCATGGTCATCCTGCCGCGCCAGGCGCGGGCGATCGGCTACATGCTGCGCTCCGACGACATCGTCTTCCGCAAGGGCATCCTTTGGCAGCGCATGATCGCCGTGCCCTACGGCCGCATGCAGCTCGTCGACATCACGCAGGGGCCCGTCGACCGCGGCTTCGGCATCTCGCAACTGAAGATGGTGACCGCCGCGGCGACGACCGGCGTGCAGATCCCCGGTCTGAGCCAGCAGGCCGCCGAGGCGCTGCGCGACACCTTGATCGAGGTCGCCGAGACCCGACGGACCGGCCTGTGAGCGAGCCGCAGATGCCCGCGCCGCAGGGCGTGGTCGACCCGCGAACGTCCGATCTCGCCGACGGTGAATGGCATCGGATGCACCCGCTCACCCCCCTGTTCAAGGGCGGGCTGGTGCTGCTGATCGTCGCCGGAATCACCTTCGCGAACCTGCGCGACCGGGTGATCGCGTGGTTCGTGAACCTCTTCACGCCGAGCGAGGCGCACTACAACGAGTACTCGTCGGGCGACCCGGTCGACTGGGTGCTCGAGAACAACCTGATCCTCGTCGCGCTGCTCGTGGTACTCGGCATCCTCGTCGTGCTCATCGCGATCTTCTGGTTCGTCTGGCGCTTCCAGCAGTTCCGCATCACGGGCGACCACGTCGAGGTGCGCAAGGGAATCGTGTTCCGTTCGCACCGTCGGGCGCCGCTCGACCGCGTGCAGGGGGTCAACCTGACGCGGCCGTTCCCCGCACGCCTCATCGGGCTGGCGAAGCTGGAGGTCGTCGGGGCCGGCACCGATGCGAACGTCGAGCTGGAGTACCTGGCCACGTCGAAGGCCGAGACCGTCCGCGCAGACATCCTGCGCCTCGCATCCGGCCTGCGCGCGTCCCGTCAGCAGGCGGCGGCACCGGCCGCGACGCCCGGCGCCCGCGCCCAGCTGGTCGACTCGATGAACCACGGCGTGAACGGCCTCATCGCCGGCGTCGACCTGGGCGACGTCGCACCCGAGAGCGTCGTGAAGATCCCGGCCGGCCGCCTCATCGGCTCGCAGCTCATCGTCGGTGTGGTGTGGTTCCTGTTCTTCGCGCTGCTGTTCGGCGTGACGATGGGCTTCGTCTTCCTCGGCGCCCTGGCCGACGGAGAACCGCTCGGCAGCGTGCTCAGCCTCGGGATCGGGCTCGGCGTCGGCATCCCGCTCATCGTCGCCGTCGTCGGTATCACGTGGGCGCAGATCTCGAAGTCGCTGCGCTACTCGATCGCGCCCACGCCCGACGGCGTGCGCATCACCTACGGTCTGCTCACCACGGTCACCGAGACGCTGCCGCCGGGCCGCATCTTCGCGGTCGAGGTCACGCAGTCGTTGCTGTGGCGGCCTTTCGGCTGGTGGTCGGTCAAGATCAACCGCATGAGCGGCAAGAGCGCCGCACAGCAGTCGTCCGGCAACGCGCAGCAGTTCAACATCGTGCTGCCCGTGGGCAAGCGCGCCGACGTCGAGAGGGTTCTCGGGCTGATCCTGCCGGATGCGCCCGCCGCCGACATCCCGCTCGTGTGGGAGCACGGCATCCTCGGCCCCGTCGCCGGCGACCCGTACCGCACGATGCCGCGTCGGGCGGCCTGGCGCCGCCCGCTGTCGTGGAAGCGGCACGGCTACACCGTCACCGACTTCGGACTGATCCTGCGCCGGGGCGTCGTGTGGCGCAAGCTTGCGATCTTCCCGCTCGCGCGCCTGCAGGGCGTGTCGCTCAACCAGGGCCCGATCGACCGGGCGCAGCGGGTGAGCGGCGCGCAGATCCTCACGGTCTCCGGTCCCATCCACGGTCTGCTTTCGGGCCTCGAACGAGCCGACGCTCTCGCGCTCATCGGCGAGGTGTCGGCACGCACGGCGGCCGCGGCCGCGGCCGATCACACGCACCGGTGGAGCGCCCACGCGCCGTCGGTGCTGGCGACGACGGATGCTCCGCCGCCCGTGCGCTTCCCCGCGGGCGCCCCGGTACCGCCGCCCCCGGCTTTCGGTGCGCCCGTGCCGCCGGCCAACGCGCCGGTGCCGCCCCTCGCGTCGGGTGTGCCGGTGCCGCCCGCGTTCGGTATGCCGGTGCCGCCGACCAACGCGCCGGTGCCGCCGCCCGCGTCGGGTGTGCCGGTGCCGCCCGTCAATGCGCCGGTGCCGCCCGCCTCCGGAGCGTCGGTGCCGCCGGTGCCGCCGGCTGCCCCGCCCGTGCCGCCGGCTGCCCCGCCCGTGCCGCCCGCAGCGGCTCCGGCCACGCCGGCCGACCCTCCGCACGTGCCCCCGCCTCCTGCGCCCCCGGCCCCCGCGCCGGAGCCGCCGACCCCCGCGACGCGCGCCGAGCGGCGGGCGGCCTCCGAGGGCGCTCCGCCGCCGCCTCCCGTCGCCCGGCCGGCGACCGAGGACTGAGCCGATGGTGCGCGATGGGCGCCTCGGCGTCGGCATCATCGGGGCAGGTCGCGTCGGGCCGGTGATCGGCGCGGCGCTCGGCGGCGCCGGGCACGCCGTTGTCGGGATCACGACCGGATCCGACGACGAGCGTGCCTCGGCGGTGCTCCCCGACGTTCCGGTGCTCGAGCCGCTCGAGGTCGTGCGGCGGGCGGAGCTCGTCGTGCTGGCGGTGCCGCATGATCAGCTCGCCCCACTCGTGGCGGGGATCGCCGAGGTCGGCGGGTGGCAGATCGGCCAGCTCGTGCTGCACACCGACCCCGCCTTCGGCATCGAGGTGCTGCGTCCCGCTGCCGAGAAGGGCGCGATTCCGCTCGCGGTGCATCCGGCGATCACCTTCTCGGGAACCTCGATCGATCTGCGCCAGCTTCAGGCAGGCTTCGCGGCGGTGACGGCGCCGGCCGCCGTGCTGCCCATCGCCCAGGCGCTCGCGGTCGAGATGGGGTGCGAGCCGGTCATCGTCGCCGAGACCGACCGCGCGGCCTATGCCGATGCCATCCAGACGGCGACGGAGTTCTCGCGGTCGATCATCGGGCAGTCGACGGCGCGCTTGCGCGAGATCGGCATCGAGAACCCGGGCGGCTACCTGTCGGCGCTGGTGCAGTCGACGGTCGAACGCGCCCTGCGCGACGCCTCCGAACCTCCGCCTCTCCTCTGAGGCCGCTGCCGGCACGGGGGTGAGACGCCGGGCAGCAGAGGTCGAACGCGGCGGGCGCAGATGCCGGGCCGCGAGGGAGCAGATGCCGGACCCGAAGGGCGCGGATGCCGGGCCCGGAGAGAGCAGATGCCGGGCCGCGAGGAGTCGCGAGCGGGTCTCTTGGCCCCCGCGGTCAGCGGCCGCCGGAGAAGCCGCCGCCCCCGCCGCCGCCCGAGAAGCCGCCGCCGGCCGAGCCGCCGAAGCTCGACGATGTGCCGGTCGAGGGCGCGGTGTACGTCGAAGCGGACGAGGTTGAGAGCGCGAATGCGGAGAGGGCGGGCCCGAAACCGCCGGTGGGCCCGTATCCGATCCATCCGGGCCCGCGCTGTTCGATCGCGTAGGTGTTCTCGAGCACTCGCGCCCACTCGTCCTCTCGTCCGAACAGGATCGCGTAGGGCAGCAGCAGCTCGTACACGTGCACGACGTTGGCCGACCCGTCCGGGCGGCGCTCCGCGCCCGAGTACGACTGCAGCATCCGCAGCCGATCCTCCTCCGCCACGCGGATGAACTCCTCTACGCCCTGCAGGTACTCATGGCGACGGGCCCCCTCGGGGGTCAGAACGGTGTGCCTGGCGAAGGCGTAGAGGCACGCCGCGAGCACGAGGAAGGCGCCGAAGGCGGCGACGAGCAGCGCCGGGATCGCACTGAGACGTCCGCTTGCGACACCCCAGATCGCAACTGCGAGCGCCGCGGCGGCCACAGCGATCGCGATCCAGCCCAGCACCACGGCGACGGGGGCTCGCCGGCGCTCGGTGAAGCCGCGTGCGGCGGCCTGCTTCTCGCCGAGTGTGCCGAGCACGCCCATCCGCGCGGCGAAGGTCTCACTCGCGTCGGGGATGTCGACCACACCGGTGTCGGCGGTCCCGAGGAACAGAGCATCCATGGCCTCCCCGTCGAGGGCGTCGGGCGCCCGCCCTCCGGAGAGACGTCGCAGCCGCGGTCGCTCCGGGGTGGGTCCTTCCTCGATGCGCAGCAGGCCGCGCACGGCGAGGTGGACGATCTCCGCCGGGATCACGGCCGTGGCGCGGGGGAGGAGCGCGCCGGCCAGGAGGGGCGGGAGATCGCCGGGCACGTCGTACTGGGCGACGACGATGCCGGATGCCGTGCGACGTCGCTTCTTGAACACACCGACGGCGACCCAGCTCGCGATCCCGAGTCCGACGGTCCCCGCGGTGGCGAGCATCGGGCCGACATCGGTCACGGGGTCGGGCAGGCGGGCGGGGGGCTGAACGACCGTCCCCTCGTCGAAGCCGATCGCCACCGTGACGCCGTCGCCGGCCGCCCGTTCGCCCGACCCGACGCGGAACTCGGCCCCGTCGGCGCTCTCGATCGGGCCCTCGATGGTGCACGACTCGTCGTCGCCCGCGAAGCCCTGGTAGCACCGCGCCGATCCGGTGAGCGCGGTGGCGAGAGCGTCGTCGACCGTGACCGTGGCATCGAACCGTTCGATCGGCTGCGTGCTGTCGAGGGGCAGGAGGTCCCAGTAGAACTCGTCCACGCCGCTCTCCGCCGCGAGCACGACGTCGCGCATCTCGTATTCGATGACGTAGGTCGTGAGTCCGCGCACGTAGCTGTCGTCGCCGGTCAGCACGTAGAGCACGCCGTCGTCGGTCTCGGTCTCGTACGGCACGGGCTCGCCGTCGCCATCCGTGACCGACAGCACGCGCGTGTCGAGTCGCGCACCCTCGTACGAGGTGGCCAGCCCGCGCACGATCCCGCGGTTCTGGTCGGTATCGGGGAAGCGGGCGACGAGCTCCTCGGTGACCGTCATGGTCGCTCGCCCCTCGTCGTCGAGGCCCACGCGGTAGTGGGCGTCCCACGAGGCGTAGGAGAAGTCGTCGACATCGGCGGCGCTCGCCGGGGCGGGGGCCGCGGGGAGGAGGATGAGGCCGAGCGCGGCGAGGGCGGTGGTCAGGGCGCGGAGGATCCGTGGAGCTGCCATCCCCCGAGGCTACCCACCGAGCGCCGCGGAGCGCTGCACGGCCTCGGTAAACTGGAAGGACTTTCCTGAGGAGCATCGAATGACGCACGCGCCCGCCGCGCCCGAGCAGACCCCCATCGACCCCGCCGCGGTCGGTGACGACGAGATCCACGAGCAGAAGGCCGTGCGCCTCGCCAAGCGCGAGCGCCTGATCGCCAAGCGAGCGGATGCCGGTGGCGGCGCGTTCCCCGTCGGTGTGCCCGTGACCCACACCATCCCCGCGCTCCGCGCGACCTACGGCGAGGGCGGCGAGCAGGCCCTCGAGGCCGGTGCCGAGACCGGTGTCGTGGCCGGCGTCGCCGGACGCGTTGTCTTCAGCCGCAACACCGGGAAGCTCTGCTTCGCCACGCTGCAGGCGGGCGACGGTTCGCGCATCCAGGCGATGATCTCGCTCGCGAACGTCGGCGAGGAGTCGCTCGCCGAGTGGAAGGAGTACGTCGACCTGGGCGACCACGTCTTCGTGCACGGCGAGGTGATCTCGAGCCGTCGCGGCGAGCTGTCGATCATGGCCGATGACTGGGCCATCGCGGCGAAGGCCGTGCTGCCGCTGCCGAACGCGTACGCCGAGCTCAGCGAGGAGAGTCGGGTGCGCAGCCGGTATCTCGACCTCATCGTGCGCGAGCAGGCGCGCACGACCGTGCGCGCACGGGCCGCGGTCAACGCGAGCCTGCGGGCCACGTTCACCGGCCACGACTACCTCGAGGTCGAGACCCCGATGCTGCAGGTGCAGCACGGCGGGGCATCCGCTCGTCCGTTCGTCACCCACTCGAACGCCTTCGACACCGAGCTCTACCTGCGCATCGCTCCCGAGCTGTACCTCAAGCGCGCCGTCGTGGGCGGCATCGAGCGGGTCTACGAGATCAACCGCAACTTCCGCAACGAGGGAGCCGACTCGACCCACAGCCCCGAGTTCGCGATGCTCGAGGCGTACCAGGCGTACGGCGACTACGAGCAGATGGCTGCACTGACGCAGGAACTCGTGCAGAACGCCGCGGTCGCGGTGGCGGGGTCGACGACGGTCACCTGGGCCGACGGCACCGAGTACGACCTCGGCGGCGAGTGGGACCGCATCTCGATGTACGAGTCGCTGTCGCAGGCGTCCGGACGCACCGTGACGCCGCGCGACTCGGTCGAGGACCTCATCGCCTTCGCCGAGAAGAGCGGTGTCGATCTGCCGCCGCAGGCCACGCACGGGAAGCTCGTCGAGGAGCTGTGGGAGCACTTCGTGAAGGGCGACCTCGTGCGGCCGACCTTCGTCATGGACTTCCCGGTCGACACGTCGCCCCTCGTGCGCGAGCACCGCTCGATCGAGGGCGTCGTCGAGAAGTGGGACCTGTACATCCGCGGATTCGAGCTCGCGACCGGATACTCCGAGCTCGTCGACCCGGTCATCCAGCGCGAGCGCTTCGTCGAGCAGGCCAAGCTCGCCGCGCGGGGCGACGTCGAGGCGATGCCCATCGACGAGGAGTTCCTGCGGGCGCTCGAGCACGGCATGCCGCCGTCCGGCGGCATGGGGATGGGGATCGACCGTCTGTTGATGGCGATCACCGGCCTGGGCATCCGCGAGACGATCCTCTTCCCGCTCGTCAAGTAGCGTCGGCGGCCGCACGGCGGAACGTCCACTCCGGCAGCACCGCCGCGTCGATCATGGTGGTGAGAAGCGCGGCCAGGCCGTACTCGGGATCGATCTCGCGAGCGGCCTCGAGGTACGACCCGGCGTGCGTCGAGCGTCCGAGCGCCCACGAGAGCCACGCGGCCGCGGTCAGCGGAGCGACGCGCGCGGGTCGTGGTGCCTGCGCCGCGGCCGTGCGCACGACCTCGAGCGCGAGCTGGAGACGATCGGCGTCGGGCGCCGGGCCGTGACCGAGGAAGATCTCCCCGAGGGAATCCGGGACCGACCTCCCGCTCGCGGCGAATGCCAGCTGAGCGTCGAGCGCCCTCTCACCCGTCGGATGGTTCGACGCCCACTGCAGCAGGGCCACGTCGCGGTACGCGGGGCGCTGCAGACACCACAGCAGTGCCGCGCAGGCGAACGGAGGGAGTTTCCCGCGCGCGTCGACGAGCAGCTCGAAGAACGCGGGCATGTCGGCGAGCATCGCCGCCGCGGCGATGGTCTGCGGGTCGACGGACGCGTCCGCGTCGTCCGGCGCTTCGGGGTCGAGCGCCGCCGTCAGACGCAGGAGCGCGCGCCCGACGCGCTCCTTGTCGGCCAGGTCGGCCGTCGGCAGTTCGGCACCGCTGCCCTGGTCTCCGCTGACGTCGCCGACCCCCGGCACCGCGGGTAGCGCGGGCACGCCGCCGCTCGGGTGCAGCTCCGGGTCGTCGACGAGGTAGCTCGCCCAGCCGCCGGGTGTCACGCACAGTGCGTCTACGATGCGCAACCCGGCGTCTTCGGCGCATCCGAGCAGCTCGTCGATCACCACGGCGAAGGGCAGTACGAGCCCGTCGCGCGTGGGGAGCGCGGCCTCGTCGGTGTAGACGACGGCCGCCACGGCATCGGTCCCTTCGACCCGCGTGACCAGTCCGACGAGGGCGTCGGCGTACGCCTCGGGCGCGAGACCGGGTCGGGGGAGATCGAGGCGCATGGCGCCGGCGGTGCGGCTGCCGCGGAAGGGGAGGAGCACGATGCTCCGTCGAGGGGTGAAGCCGGCGAGGGCGGGGATGATGCTGAGGAATTCGGCGGAGCCGGAGGCGCGGAGAAGCGTGGTCATGAGGGGAGTGTGGCGGCCGGTGGTGCGTCGGCGTGGCCGTTTCATTGCGCTGTGAGCGGTATTCCGTGCCGGCGTACTCGGCGCAGGAAGAGTGGGGCCGGGTACGATGGAGGAATGGACAACTTCTGGGTCGCGGCGGCGTGGTCGATCCTGCCGACCCTGGGTGTCAGCGCGATCTTCTTCATGGTGCTCCGCGGCATCCTGCGCTTCGACCGCACCGAGCGCAAGGTGCACGCGCAGATCGAGGCCGAGGAACGGGCCGCTCGCGGACTCCCGCCCCGGCCCTGAGCAGCGTCCCACCCATCCACTACTGTGTAGCGAACGGCGCCGGTACCGGCGACGCGCGGTGCCGCCGCTCACGGCGCGCCAGGAGGAGAGCAGCATGACGGTGGAGGGCGTGGGCTGGCTGATCGCCGGCTTCCTGTTCGTCCTCGACCTCGCCATCCGCATCACGGCGATCATCGTCATCCCCCGCAACCGCCGTCCGACCGCCGCGATGGCGTGGCTCCTGGCGATCTTCTTCATCCCCTTCGTCGGGGTCTTCCTGTTCCTCGTGATCGGCAACCCGCGGCTGCCCCGCGCGCGCCGACGCAAGCAGGATCAGATCAACGAGTACATCGCCGCGACGAGCGAGCACCTGCACTTCGGCACCCTGCGTCCCCACGCACCCGACTGGTTCGGTCCGCTGGTCGAGATGAACCAGCGTCTCGGTGCCCTCCCGCTCTCGGGCGACAACGGCGCACACCTGATCTCGGACTACCAGTCGTCGCTCGACGCCATGGCCGACGCCATCCGCGAGGCCGAGGACTACGTGCACGTCGAGTTCTACATCCTCCAATCGGATGCGTCGACCGACAACTTCTTCCGGGCCCTCGAAGAGGTCGCCGCCCGCGGCGTCTCGGTGCGCGTCCTGCTCGACCACTGGGCCAACCGATGGAAGCCGCGCTACCGCGAGACCACCCGACGCCTCACCGCGATGGGTGCGGACTGGCACGTCATGCTGCCGGTGCAACCGCTCCGCGGGCGCATGCAGCGGCCCGACCTGCGCAATCACCGCAAGCTCCTGGTCGTCGACGGCACGGTCGCGTTCCTCGGGTCGCAGAACGTGACCGACTCGAGCTACAACCTCAAGAAGAACATCAAGCGCGGTCTGCACTGGGTCGACCTCATGGTGCGGCTCGACGGGCCGGTCGTGCTGAGCGTCAACGCCATCTTCCTCAGCGATTGGTACAGCGAGACCGGCATGGTGCTCGAAGAGATCGACATCACGCACGCCGAGGTCGGGTCCGGTGACCTCGACTGCCAGGTCGTGCCCTCCGGGCCCGGCTTCGAGGTCGAGAACAACCTGCGCCTGTTCCTCGGCCTGCTGTACGCGGCCAAGAACCGCATCATGATCGTCAGCCCGTACTTCGTCCCCGACGAGGCCCTGCTGCTCGCGGTCACCGCGGCGGTCGACCGGGGGGTGGCGGTCGAGCTATTCGTGTCGGAGGAGGGCGACCAGGCCATGGTCTACCACGCCCAGCGCAGCTACTACGAAGTGCTGCTCAAGGCGGGCGTGCGCATCTGGATGTACCGCAAGCCGTACATCCTGCACACGAAGAGCCTGACCGTCGACGACGAGGTCGCGGTGATCGGCTCGAGCAACATGGACATGCGCTCCTTCGGCCTCAACCTGGAGGTGTCGATGCTCGTGCGCGGTCAGGAGTTCGTCACCGAGATGCGCGAGGTGGAGGACACGTACCGCTCCCTCAGCCGCGAACTCACCCTCGAGGAGTGGGAGCAGCAGCCGTTGCGGTCCACGGTGCTCGACAACCTCGCGCGCCTCACCTCCGCCCTGCAGTAGCCGGCCGCCTGCAGGAGCCGTCGATGCTGTCAACCCCCGTGCCCGGCGGCGGACTCGCGCGGTTACCCTGAGGACATGACTTCCGCCCCGCGTCTCGCCGCTGCCCTCTCCGCGCTCGCCGCGGTCGTCCTCATCGCCGGTTGCACGGTCGGCCCGGGGGCGGCCTCGCCGCAGAACACGTCGAACCCGTCGGGCGAGGCGCAGGCCCCGGACGACGACGCCGACGACATGTCCGGCGCCCTGCTCGACGACGGCCGCATGTTCGCCGTCGTGACCTGGGGGTCGTCGAGCTGCGTGCCGAACGTCACCGACGTCTCGGCTCAGGGTCAGGAGGTGTCCGTCACCCTCGAAGACGCCGAGGGCGATCAGGTGTGCACCGCCGACATGGCGCAGCGGGCGAGCGTGGGCGCGCTGCCGGCCGGCGTCGATCCCACGAGCGACATCACCCTGTCGGTCACATACGCCGATGCCACCGACGATGTCGAGATCGGCGGGCGGCAGGTCGCGGGCGTGCCCGGGGAGCCCACGTCGTACGAGCCGTCGGCCGGCTGGATCGACGACGGCTCCCTCGTGCTCCTGACCTGGGGATCGTCGGGCTGCCCGCCCATCGCCTCGACGATCGAGGGGTCGGGGAACGCCGGTACCGTCGAGTTCGCGACCGTCGAGGGGCAGGTGTGCACCATGGACATGGCGCCCCGCGCGACCCTGCTGTCGTTCGCCGAGGGCTCCGTCGACGACGATGCGCCGTTCACCCTCACCCTCACGGGCGGCGGGATCGACGGCGTCGTGACGATCCCGGGCGAGTGACCTGCCGCACCCGGCGGGCTCAGAGCGCGTCGACCGGGTGGTCTTGCGGCAGGGCCAGCAGCAGTGCACCGGGGTCGACCCGGCAGGTGATGCGCACCGCCAGACCGAACTCGTCGCCGTCGAGCTCGACCGGGGTGGCCTTCGTGGCCGCCGCTTCGGCGATCTCGCCCTGGAAGTAGTGGACCGAGGCATCCCGACCGCGTCGTTCGAGGATGCGGCGTCCGGCAGGGAAGCGGCGCAGCACCGAGTTCTCCCACCAGATGCGACGCCAGACGTTGAACCATCCGAACGCCCCCGACGGCCTGATCACCGCGACGTCGAGAATGCCGTCGGCGATCGAGGCCTCCGGGATGAGCGAGATGCCGGCGGGGAGCATGCCGCAGTTGGCGAAGAGGATGCTGTGCACCCGGTTCGAGTGCAGTCGGCCGTCGTCGACCTGGTAGACCGACCGGAAGGGCGAGGCGTTGGCGAGCGATCGTGCGGCGCCGTCGACGTACGCGATCCAGCCGACGGAGCGCTTCAGATCCGGGCGGGTGTTGGCGATCATGTCGGCGTCCAGCCCGATGCCGGCGAGCACCACGAAGGCATGATCCGCCTCCTCCCCGCTGTTACGGGTGATGCGCGCCCACCCGATGTCGATCGCGTGGCGCTTCCCGGTCAGGGCCGCGCGGATCATCTCCTCCGGCGAGGCCAGGGGCAGGGCGAGGTTGCGCGCGAGCAGGTTCCCCGTCCCGCTCGGTACGATCGCCAATGGCACGCCCGTGCCCGCGATCGCCTCCGACACGGCGCGCACGGTGCCGTCGCCACCCGCCACGAGAACCACGTCGACCCCGCGCGCGAGCGCCTGGGCGGTGGCGGTCTGCCCGGCATCCTGGATCGTCGTCGGGTAGAAGGCCGGATGCTCCCAGCCCTCGTCGCGTGAGAGCTCGCGCACCGCAGCCCGCAGTCGCTTCCCGTCGACCTTGATCGGGTTGTAGACGAGGGCCGCCTGTCGTCGGGCGGACGGGGGCTTCGTCATGGCCATACTCTATTCCGGCCCGGGGCGCGGTCGTCGCCGCCCGCGGGGTCGGTCCCGGAACCGACACCGGGGCGGATCGGGCCGTGTGCGACCCCCGTAGAATCGGGGGATGATCGACCTCGCCCTCCTCCGCGACCACCCCGAGATCGTCCGTCGCTCGCAGGCCGCGCGCGGCAACGACCAGACCACCGTCGACACGGCGCTGGAAGCCGACCGATCGCGTCGCGCGGCCCTGACCGCCTTCGAGGAGCTGCGCGCCGAGCAGAACGCGTTCGGCAAGGTCGTGGCGAAGGCGCCGAAAGAGGAGAAGGCCGCCCTCGTCGCGCAGGCCAAGGAGCTGGCCGACCGGGTGAAGCAGGCCCAGCAGGCGGCCAACGAGGCGTCCGATGCCGCCGCCGCGGCACTGACCCGCATCGAGAACGTCGTCATCGACGGGGTGCCCGCCGGCGGCGAGGCCGACTTCGTCGAACTGCGCCGCGTGGGGGAGGTGCCGGCGTTCGACTTCGAACCCCGCGATCACCTCGAGCTCGGCGAGATCCTCGGAGCGATCGACATGGAGCGCGGCGCGAAGGTGTCGGGGGCACGGTTCTACTTCCTCCGCGGCATCGGCGCGCGCCTCGAGATCGCGCTCATGAACCTGGCGCTCGACACCGCTCTGCAGAACGGTTTCACGCCGCTCATCACCCCGACCCTCGTGCGCCCCGAGATCATGCAGGGCACGGGCTTCCTCGGCGAGCACGCCGACGAGGTCTACCACCTCGACAAGGACGACGACCTCTACCTCGTCGGCACCAGCGAGGTCGCGCTCGCCGGCTACCACAAGGACGAGATCGTCGACCTGTCGGACGGGGCTCTGCGGTACGCCGGATGGTCGACCTGCTACCGCCGCGAGGCCGGGTCGCACGGCAAGGACACCCGCGGGATCATCCGCGTGCACCAGTTCAACAAGCTCGAGATGTTCGTCTACACCACCCCGGAAGACGCCGAGGCCGAGCACTTGCGCCTCGTGGCCCTGCAGGAGCAGATGCTCACCTCGCTCGGCCTCGCGTACCGGGTCATCGACGTGGCGGCGGGCGACCTCGGGTCGAGCGCCGCACGCAAGTACGACATCGAGGCGTGGGTGCCGACGCAGGGCGCGTTCCGCGAACTCACCTCGACGTCGAACTGCACCACGTACCAGGCGCGCCGCCTCGACGTGCGCCACCGTCCCGCTGCCGAGGAGGGCGCCGCGAAGACGCAGCACGTCGCCACGCTGAACGGCACGCTGGCCACCACCCGATGGATCGTGGCCCTGCTCGAGACGCACCAGCAGGCCGACGGGTCGGTGCGGGTCCCCGAGGTGCTCCGCCCCTACCTCGGCGGGCTCGAGGTCATCGCACCCGAGAAGGCGAAGGGCGAGGCATGACCGAGCGCTGGCTGGTCGGCCTCGACGTCGACGGCACCATCCTCCTGCAGGACGAGACCATGAGCCCCGGGGTGCCGGAGGCGATTTCGCGGCTCCGCGAGGCGGGGCACGTCGTCACGATCGCGACCGGCCGCAGCTGGATGGCCACGCGACGCTACGTCGAGGAACTCGGCATCGACGCGGAGTACGTCGTGTGCTCGAACGGTGCGGTCACCATGCGGCGGGTGGGTGACGAGTGGGAGCGGTGGAACGTCGAGACGTTCGATCCCACGCCCGCCCTCGCGCTGCTGCGCGACCGCCTTCCCGAGGCGCGCTACATGGTCGAACTCGCGTCGGGGCAGCGCCTGTTCACCGAGCAGCTCGACGACTGGACGCTCGACGGCGGCCGGCGCGTGACCTTCGAGGAGCTGTCGGACGCACCCGTCTCGCGCATCGTGGTCGTCTCGCCCGACCACGACGAGGAGGACTTCCACCGTCTCGTCGCAGACGCAGGGCTCAACGAGGTGTCGTATGCGATCGGCTGGACGGCCTGGCTGGACATCGCCCCGCAGGGCGTCGACAAGGGGACGGCGCTCGAGCGCGTGCGCGGCGAGCTGGGCATGGCGGGGGAGCGCGTGCTGGTCGCGGGAGACGGACGCAACGACATCGGCATGTTCGGGTGGGCCCGCTCACTCGGCGGACGCGCGGTCGGCATGGGGCAGGCTCCCGCCGAGGTGAAAGACGCGGCGACCGAGATCACCGATGTCGTGGAGGACGGCGGTCTGGCCCGGGCGCTCGACACCCTTCCAGCGCCCGCCCAGGTCAGCGCCGCAGAATAGAGTTCGGCTAGACTCACCGCTTGTCGGCGGATTCTTCTGTCGGGAGGGTTGTCCGAGCGGCCGATGGAGCTGGTCTTGAAAACCAGTGGGCAGAGATGTCTCGT
Organism: Microbacterium sp. Soil_N32; assembly: GCF_057655505.1. Lineage (NCBI taxonomy): Bacteria > Bacillati > Actinomycetota > Actinomycetes > Micrococcales > Microbacteriaceae > Microbacterium > Microbacterium sp. Soil_N32. The sequence goes on along the minus strand of NZ_JBDGME010000019.1, from coordinate 1,407,613 downwards.
GGGTTCGAATCCCACACCCTCCGCTTTGTGAACGGCGCGCCCCGGCGCCGACGTCGCACGAAAGGCCCCGAGTGACCGAGAACACCCGTCGTCGCGCCACGATCGCGCGACATGGACAGCTCCGTACCCCCGGCCCCCTCAGCCAGCTGCTGAAATTCATCGCGATCGGTCTCGCCGTGCTGCTGGTGAGCGGCGTCGGTGTCGCCGCCTACGTCGCCTACGACCTGCGCAGCACGCAGCTGGCCAACGCCGTCGAGCTCGAGGGGCAGGATGCGTCGGCGGTGCCGCCCGACATCAGCGAGTACAAGGGCGGCTTCAACTTCGTGCTCGCGGGCGTCGACACCTGCGAGGAGAACTACGCCGAGCTGTTCGGCGACCGCTGCAGCGGGAAGGATGCCGAGGGCAACCTCAACGACGTCAACCTGCTGATCCACGTCTCCGACGCGCCGCGGCGCGTGACCGTCGTCAGCTTCCCCCGCGACCTCATGGTGCCGATCCCGCAGTGCACCGACGAGAACGGCGACGTGCACTCGTCGATGAGCAAGCAGCCCCTCAACGTCGCGTACGGCGACGCGGGCCTCAACTGCGTGGTGAAGACGATCTCCGAGCTCACCGACCAGGAGGTGCAGTTCGCGGCATCCGTCACCTTCGGCGGCGTGATCGAGATCACCAATGCGATCGGCGGTGTGGACGTGTGCCTCGCGAACCCGATCAAGGACCGCTACACCGGCCTCGACCTCGACGCCGGCACGCACACCGTGCAGGGGCTCGAGGCACTGCAGTTCCTGCGCACGCGCCACGGCGTCGGCGACGGCAGCGACCTGGGTCGTATCGGCAACCAGCAGCAGTACATGTCGAGCCTCGCGCGCAAGCTGATCAGCAGCGAGACGCTCGGCAACCCCGGCACGATGCTGCGGCTGGCGACCGTCGGCCTGAGCAACCTCGAGACGAGCACCACGCTCAACGACCCGATGACCATCGTGCAGATCGCCCTGGCGGTCAAGGAGGTGCCGTTCGAGGACATCGTGTTCGTGCAGTATCCCTCCGGCGCCGACTCGGCCAACCCGAACAAGGTCGTGCCGGACTACACCGCCGCCGGCGAGCTCTTCGACGCGATCGAGGCGAACGCGCAGCTGCAGATCACCCACCAGAACAACAGCAACGACGGTGTCGTCGTCGAAGACGCTGCTCCGGCAGACGCCGCGACGACCGACACCCCGCCCGCTGCGGACGCGCCGGCCGCCGAAGAGACCCCGGCACCCGAGGCCACCCCCGACAACGTCGTGGCACTGCCGAACTCGATCAAGGGCAACTCCGCCGCGCAGCAGACCTGCTCGAACGGCAACGTCCGCTAACGGAAGCGCCGCGCGCCGGCCCGACTCCCGTCAGCGCGGGTGCGGGGCGTAGCGCCGCGGAGCGTGCGTCGTGGCGACCAGGGCGCGCAGACCGTCGAGTGTGGCGGGCGCGGCGCCCGCAGCGCGGGCCTGGACGAGCACGTTGCCCAGCGCCGTCGCCTCGACGGGGCCGGCGAGCACGGGCAGGCCCGTACGGTCGGCGGTCGCCTGGCAGAGCACGGTGTTGAGCGACCCGCCGCCGACCAGATGCACGGTGTCGATCTCGCGGCCGGTCAGACGGGCGGCGGTACCGACGGCATCCGCGAATGCCGTCGCGATCGACTCGATGATGGCGCGGGCGAACGCAGGTCGCTCACGCGGCGATTGCTCTCCCGATGCGGTGAGGAGCGCCGCGATGCGCGCAGGCATGTCGCCCGGCGCGGCGAGCGAGGGGTCGTTCGCGTCGAAGATGGGCAGGGCCTCGTCGACGTCGGCGGCCGCGGCCAGGAGCGCCGTCAGATCGACCGGGGCACCGTCCTCCTCCCCCCACGCGCGGAGCGTCTCGCTGAGCAACCAGAGCCCGGCGACGTTGTGGAGGAACCGGAAGCGTCCGTCGACCCCGCGTTCGTGCGTGAAGTTCGCCTCGCGGGCGGCGTCGGTGATGACCGGGGTCGTGGTCTCCACCCCGACGAGTCCCCAGGTGCCGCAGGAGATGTACGCAGGAGCGGCCGAGGTCATCGGCACCGCGACCACGGCGGACGCGGTGTCGTGCGACCCCACGGCGATCACGGGAACATCGGCGCCGATCCGCGCCGCGGCCTCCGGCCGGAGGCGGCCGATCGTGGCCCCGGGGTCGATGAGGCGCGGCAGGATCGACGGACGGATGCCCAGGCGCTCGGCGAGCGAGACGTCCCAGTCGCCCGCGAGCAGGTCGAGCAGGCCGGTCGTGGACGCGTTCGTGCGCTCGGCGACGCGTTCACCCGTGAGCAGATAGGCGATGAGGTCGGGGATGAGCAGCGCCGCGTCGGCCTTCGCGAGTCGTTCGTCGACCCGGTACTGGTAGAGCGTGGTGAACGGCAGGAATTGCAGTCCGTTGCGGCGGTACAGCTCGGCGAAGGGCGCGATGCCGTGCACCTCGGCGACGCCGCGGGCGGTGCGGCGGTCGCGGTAGTGGAACGGCTCGGCGAGCAGCTGGTCGCCGGCGAGCAGGCCGTAGTCGACGGCCCACGAGTCGATGCCGATGCTCTCGATCCCGGGTTCCCGACGCACGGCCTCGGCGAGGCCGTCGAGAACGTGCTCGTACAGCGCGGAGAAGTCCCAATGCAGACCGTCCTCGCGCTCGACCGGACCGTTCGGGAAGCGGGAGACGAGTTCGAGGTCGAGCGCCCCCTCGCCGACGCGGCCGATCATCACCCGGCCGCTGGTGGCGCCGAGGTCGACGGCCGCGACGGCGCGGGTGCTCATCGCAGGAACGCGGCGGCGACGCCGGAGTCGACGGGGATGTGCAGGCCGGTCGTGCGGCTCAGCTCGGGGCCGGTGAGCACGTACACGGCGTCGGCGACGTTCTCGGGCACGACCTCGCGCTTGAGGATCGTGCGGTTCGCATAGAACTGGCCGAGGTCCTCCTCCGCGACGCCGTACGTCGCCGCGCGGTTGGCGCCCCAGCCCGAGGCGAAGATACCGGAGCCGCGCACGACGCCGTCGGGGTTGATGCCGTTGACGCGGATGCCGTGCTCGCCGAGCTCGACGGCCAGCAGCCGCACCTGGTGCGCCTGGTCGGCCTTGGTGGCCGAGTAGGCGATGTTGTTCGGGCCGGCGAAGACGGAGTTCTTCGACGAGATGTAGATGATGTCTCCGCCCAGCTTCTGGTCGATGAGGGCGCGAGCGGCCGCCTTCGACACGAGGAACGATCCCTTCGCCATGACGTCGTGCTGCAGGTCCCAGTCCTTCTCGGTGGTCTCGAGCAGGGGCTTCGAGAGCGACAGACCGGCATTGTTGACGACGAGGTCGACGCCGCCGAACGCGAGCACGGCCTCGTTCAGCGCGGCCTGCACGGCATCGGCATCGGCGACGTTCGCGGCGACGCCGATGGCGACGTCGGTGTTCCCGAGCTCGGCGGCCGCGGCGCGTGCCTTCTCGAGGTCGAGGTCGGCGATCACGACGCAGGCTCCCTCGGCGGCCAGACGTGTGGCGATGGCCTTGCCGATGCCGCTGGCGGCGCCGGTGACGAACGCGATGCGGCCCTGGTGCGACTTCGGCTTCGGCATCCGCTGCAGCTTCGCCTCTTCGAGCGCCCAGTACTCGATGCGGAACTTCTCGGCATCGGAGATGGGGGAGTACGTCGACAGCGCCTCGGCGCCGCGCATCACGTTGATGGCGTTGACGTAGAACTCGCCGGCGACGCGGGCGGTCTGCTTGTTCGCGCCGTAGGAGAACATCCCCACCCCGGGGACCAGCACGATGAGCGGGTCGGCGCCGCGGATCGCGGGGGAGTCGGCCGTGGCGTGCGCGTCGTAGTACGCCTGGTAGTCGGCGCGGTACGCGGCGTGCAGCTCGTGCAGGCGGGCGATCTGGTCGTCGACCGATGCCGTCGCCGGCAGGTCGAGGATCAACGGCTTCACCTTGGTGCGCAGGAAATGGTCGGGGCAGCTCGTGCCGAGCGCGGCCAGCGCCGGGGCCTTCTCGGAGGCGAGGAAGTCGAGCACCACCTCGGCATCGGTGAAGTGCCCCACCATGGGCTTGTCGGTCGAGGCGATGCCGCGGATGGTCGGCGCGAGAGCCGCCGCGCGGTCGCGCCGTTCCGCGTCCGGAAGCGGGGTGAAGCCGTCGCGTTCACCGCCGAAGGGGTGCTCGGCGCCGTGCTCCGCGATGTACGCGGCTGCCGTGTCGATGATCCACTGCGAGTTCGTCTCGGCCTCGTCGGACGTGTCGCCCCACGCGGTGATGCCGTGGCCGCCGAGGATGCAGCCGACGGCCTGCGGGTTCGCGTCCTTGATCGCGGCGATGTCGAGGCCGAGCTGGAATCCGGGGCGCCGCCAGGGCACCCACGCGACCTTGTCGCCGAAGATCGTGGTCGTGAGGGCCTCGCCGTCGGCGGCGGTCGCGATCGCGATGCCCGAGTCCGGGTGCAGATGGTCGACGTGCGCCGCGTCGACGAGCCCGTGCATGGCCGTGTCGATCGAGGGGGCCGCGCCGCCCTTGCCGTGCAGACAGTAGTCGAAGGCCGCGACCATCTCGTCTTCGCGCTCGACGCCGGGGTAGACGTCGACGAGCTGGCGCATCCGGTCGAGCCGCAGCACGGCGAGCCCCTGTTCGGTGAGATTGCCCAGGTCGCCGCCCGAGCCCTTCACCCACAGCAGGTCGACGGGCTGCCCGGTGACGGGGTCGACCTCGGTGCCCTTGGCCGAGGTGTTGCCCCCGGCGTAGTTGGTGTTCTTCGGGTCGGAGCCGAGGCGGTTGCTGCGCGCGAGGAGGGCGGCGGCGGTCGAGTTCGTCATCTCGTGTCTTTCGATCGTGGAGGAAGGATCGGGCCGGCGCTCAGGCGCCCCAGCCGGCCTGCACGCCGCCGACGCGCTCGGCGGCGATCTTCTGCGGGTAGCCGGAGGCGGCGTAGGCGGCCATCGGGTCGGCGGCGAGGCCCCGGCTCTCGCGCCACTCGGCGAGGGCCGGACGCACGTCGGTGTAGAAGGCGTCCATGAAGACGGCGTTGGCGGCGAGCACGTCTCCGGACTTCTGCGCGGTGGTCAAGGCGTCGCGGTCGACGAGCAGGGCACGGGCGGTCATCTCCTGCACGTTCAGCACCGAGCGGATCTGCCCGGGGATCTTCTCCTCGACGTTGTGGCACTGGTCGAGCATGAACGCCACGTCGGGGTTGCCGAGGCCGTCGCCCCGCACCACCTCGAACAGGATGCGGAAGAGCTGGAACGGGTCGGCGGCGCCCACGATGAGGTCGTCGTCGGCGTAGAAGCGGGAGTTGAAGTCGAACGACCCGAGTTTGCCGAGTCGCAGCAGCTGCATGACGATGAACTCGATGTTGGTGCCGGGGGCGTGGTGCCCGGTGTCGAGGCACACCATCGCCTTGTCGCCGAGGGCGCTCACCTGCGCGTATGAGGTGCCCCAGTCCGGAACATCCGTGTGGTAGAACGCCGGCTCGAAGAACTTGTACTCGAGCACGAGGCGCTGGTCGTCGCCCAGGCGGGCGTATATCTGCTGCAAGGACTCCTGCAGGCGGTCCTGGCGACCGCGGAGGTCGGCCTGACCGGGGTAGTTCGAGCCCTCGGCGAGCCAGATCTTCAGGTCGCGGCTGCCCGTCGCATCCATCACGTCGATGCAGGCGAGGTGGTGATCGATGGCCTTGCGGCGCACCGCGGCGTCTTCGTGGGTCAGGGCGCCGAACTTGTAGTCGTCGTCCTGGAACGTGTTCGAGTTGATCGTGCCCAGGGTCACCCCGAGATCCTCAGCGTAGGTGCGCAGGTCGGCGAACGAGTCGACCACATCCCACGGGATGTGCAGCGCGACGGACGGGGCCAGCGCGGTGTACTTCTGCACCTGCGCGGCATCCGCGATCTTCTCCCACGGGTCGCGGGGGGTGCCGGGGGTGCCGAAGACCTTGAAGCGCGTGCCGGAGTTCCCGAACGCCCAGCTCGGGAGCTCGATGGCCTGCTTCTCGAGCGCGGCGAGGATGTCGGGGGTGAGGATGCTCACGATGCACTGCTTTCGTCGAGGGGTGATGCGGGGTGCCCGCCGGCGGCGGCGAGCTGGTCTTCGAGGTGGAAGACCTCGGTCAGCGGGGTGGCTGCCTGGTCGGGGCGGCCGTCGAGTCCGTCGAAGTAGGGAGCCATCTCGGCTTCCCATCGGGCGGCGATCGGGGAAGCGGCGAGGTAGGCCTGCGCGGCGTCGTCGTCGTCGGTCTCGTAGTAGCCGAACAGCACGCCGCCCTCGCCGAGGAAGAGGGAGTAGTCGCGCCGGCCGGCAGCCGCGATCTCGGCGAGCATCTCGGCGCGCACCGGGCTATGTCGGGCGACGTACTCCTCGACGAGGTGCGGGCGGATGCGGAGCTGGAACGCGACGCGGGTCATGGGGTGTCCTTCCGGTGTCCGGCCGGCATCTGAGGATGCCGGCCGGACGGGTGACTCAGAAGTCGAAGTCGCCGATGTTGTCGGCGTCGAAGACGAACGGGTCGCCGAGGAGCACGACGCCGTCGGCTCCGACGGTGTACTCGCCCAGGTCGCCGGCCTCGAAGGTGTCGCCTTCCTCGCCGGTGATGTCTCCGGCGATGAGGGCCTGCGCCGCGAAGGCGGCGAGGTAGCCGAGGTCGGCCGGGTTCCAGAGGGCGAACGACGTGACGGTGCCGTCCTCGACGTACTCGCGCATCTGGTTCGGGGTGCCGAGTCCGGTCAGCGCGACCTGGCCCTTGAAGTCCGAGGTCGAGAGGTAGCGCGCGGCGGCCGCGATGCCGACGGTGGTGGGCGAGACGATGCCCTTCAAGTCGGGGTGGGTCTGCAGCAGCGCCGCCGTCTTGTCGAACGAGGTCTGGTCGTCGTCGTCCCCGTACACGGTCTCGACGATGGTGATGTCGGGGTAGTCGCTGGCGACGTACTCCTCCATCAGCTCGATCCAGGCGTTCTGGTTCGTCGCGTTCGCCGAGGCCGACAGCACGGCGATCTCGCCGGCGCCGCCGATCTGCTCGGCGATCTGGTCGATCTGCACCTTCGCGATGCCCTCGGAGTCGGCCTGGTTGATGAACAGGTCGCGGCACTCGGTGTCGGTGTCGGAGTCGAACGTGACGACCTTGACCCCGGCGTCTCGTGCCTCGTTGAGGGCATCGCAGATCGCCTTGGGGTCGTTCGCCGAGACGACGAGAGCGCCCACGCCCTGCTGGGTGGCGGTGTTGATGTAACTGACCTGCGCGTCGGGGGTGGCTTCGGCCGGTCCGACCTCGGAGAACTCGCCGCCGAACTCCTCGACGGCCTTCTTGCCGCCCTCGCTCGACGTGTCGAAGTACGGGTTGCCGAGGTTCTTCGGCAGGAAGGTGATCGACAGGTTGGAGCTGTCGCCACCCGATCCGCCGCCGTCGCCGTCGCCGGAGCTGGTGGTGCAGCCGGTGAGGGCGACCGCTGCGGCGACCGCGAGCGCGGCGACCGCGGCCGCGCGCGTGCGTGCAAACATCATTGTTCGTTCCTTTCGTCGGGAGTTGCCGCGGGCGCGGCGTCCATCGGTGTCATGACGCTGTGGTGGCGACGCCGACAGGGGGTCTGCCCGGCCGGCGGCGCTTCTTCTGCACCCAGGCCAGGACGCTTGCACCGACCACCGAGATCACGAGCAGTGCTCCGGTGATGATGTTGATGACATCGGAGGTGACGTTCACGAGGCGCAGGGCGCTGGCGAGCGATCCGATGAGGAGGGCGGCGGCGATGACGCCGTAGATCTGGCCGCGGCCGCCGAAGACCGACACGCCGCCCAGGACGACCGCGGCGATGACCTGCAGTTCCAGGCCGGTGGCGTTGTCGCCGCGGGCGCTGCCGTAGCGCAGCGTGTAGAAGATGCCGGCGAACGCGGCGACCGCGCCCGACAGCACGAACAGCACGAACTTGGTGCGCTCGACGTTCACGCCGGAGAAGTGCGCTGCGTCCTTCGACAGGCCGACGGCGTACACGCCCCGGCCGAACGGGGTGAAGTGCAACAGCACCACGAACGCCGCGAGCAGCACGAGGAACGGGATCATGATCGCCGGGATCGAGGTGCCGGTGATCTTCGCCTTCGCGAGATCGGTCCAGACCTCGGGGAAGTCGGTCACGGCCGTCGTGCCGAGGAAGCCGACGGCGAGTCCGCGGAAGAGGGCGAGCGTGCCGATGGTGACGGCGAGGGACGGCAGGCCGACCACGGTCACGAGGAAGCCGTTGAACGCTCCGCCGACGACTCCGACCACGAGCGCGGCGAGGGCCGCGACCTCGAAGGGCAGGCCGCCCTGCACGAGTGCGCCGGTGACGACGCTCGACAGGCCCACCATGCTGCCGACGGAGAGGTCGATCTCGCCGGTGATCATGATGAGGGTCATCGGCAGGGCGATGAGCAGGATCGGCGCGATGTCGAGCAGCAGGTACGTGAGGGTGATCGGCTGGCCGAAACCCCGGACCGTGGAGGCCGAGACGATCGCCACGAGCAGGAGGAGGGCGACGATCGCCGCCTCGCGGGTGAGCAGCAGGCGCCGCCAGAGCGGGCGGTCGTAGTCGCGGATCACCCGCGTCGTCGAGGTGGTGGTGGTCGCGGTGGTCATGATTCGTCCCTCGCCTCGATGAGCCGCCGTCTCTGCCGCACCGCGAGGACGCGGTCGAGCACGATGGCGCCGATGATCAGCAGACCGACGACGGCGCGCTGCCAGAAGTCGGGGATGCCGAGGATGGGCAGTGCCCGGTTGATGGTGAGCAGCAGCACGGCGCCGATGGCCGCACCCCACACAGATCCGATGCCGCCGGTGATGGCGACGCCGCCGATGACGGCCGCGCCGACGGCATCGAGCTCCCACCCCGCGCCGGCCTGCGAGTTGATGGTGCCGTAGCGGGCGGCGTAGAAGACTCCGGCGAGGCCCGCGAGCGCGCCGGAGAGCACGAAGGCGGTGAGTACGCGACGGGTGACTTTGAGCCCGTAGAGCTCGGCGGCGGCGGGGTCGGACCCGATCGCGTAGTACTCGCGACCGCCGCGGGTGTTCTTCATGTACCAGGCTGCCACCGCGAGGACGACGACGGCGACGATCGCGAGGATCGGGATGCCGAGGACCTGTCCGGTACCGAGGGCCAGGAACTCGCGGGGCATGTCGGAGGCGTTCACCCGGTCGCTGCCCGTCCACAGCACGTTGATGCCGCGGTAGGCGTAGAGCGTGCCGAGGGTGATCACCATCGCCGGCACCTTGGCGTACGCCACGAGGGCGCCGTTGACGAGCCCCAGCAGGCCGCCGAAGACGACCGCGGCGAGCACGACCAGCGGGATCGGGATGCCGGGCACGTCGATGAACAACCGACCCGTGAGGTAGGCCGTCAGGCCCATGACCGAGCCGACCGAGAGGTCGACGTTGCGGGTCACCAGCACGATCGCCTGGCCGACGGCGACGAGCACGAGGATCGACGGGGTGAGCAGGAGGTCGCGCCAGCCGTCGGCGCTGAACAGGAACTTCGGGTTGTTCAGCGTGGCGGCGGTGACGACGAGCACGAGCGCGAGCAGGATGCCGAACTCGCGTGCGCGGCCGAGTCCGGAGATGCGCTTGGTGAGGGCGGAGACGGGGATGGCGGTGGTCACGGGGTGAGCTCCGATGCGTGCGTCGCGGCGAACATGACGTTCTCGGAGGTGGCCTCCGAGCGGGGGATCTCGGCGGTGATGCGCCCCTCGCGCATGACCAGCACGCGGTCGGCCATGCCGAGCACCTCGGGCAGCTCCGACGAGATCATGAGGATGCCCATCCCCTCTCCGGCGAGCTGGGAGAGCAGGCGGTGCACCTCCGACTTGGTCCCGACGTCGATGCCCCGGGTGGGCTCGTCGATGATGAGCACCTCGGGGTGGGTGGCCAGCCACTTTGCCAGCACGACCTTCTGCTGGTTGCCCCCGGAGAGCGTGGCCGCCACGGTGTCGAGCGCGTGCGACTTGACCTCGAGGCGCGTGGCCCATTCACGGGCGGCACGGTTCTCGGTCGCCGTGGTCAGCAGACCGAACTTGGCCAGACGGCGACGGATGGCGAGGGTGATGTTCCCGCCGACGCCCGCCTCGACGACGAGACCCTGCTTGCGCCGGTCCTCGGGCACGAGGGCGAGGCCGGCGCGCATGGCGTCGACCGGGCGGCGGTGTCGGATGCGCCGTCCCTTCATCGTCACGCTGCCCTCGCGGTATCCGTCGACGCCGAAGATCGCGCGCGCCACCTCGCTGCGCCCCGCGCCGACGAGGCCGGCGAGCCCCACGATCTCGCCCGAGCGCACCGTGAACGAGATGTCGTGGAAGACGCCAGGGCTGCTGAGTCCCGAGACCTCGAGCAGCGGCTCGCCGATCGTCGTCTCCTGCTTGGGGAAGAGCTCGGTCACCTCGCGGCCGACCATCTGGTGCACGATCTCGTCGACCGTCGTGTCGGCGATCGCGCTGGTGGCGATGTAGGCGCCGTCGCGCATCACGGTGACGGTGTCGCAGAGGGCGAACACCTCGTCGAAGCGGTGCGAGATGAAGATGAGTCCGCGGCCCTCGTCGCGCAGGCTCCGTGCGATGGCGAACAGTCGCTCGACCTCGACCCCGGAGAGCGCGGCGGTCGGCTCGTCCATGATGAGCAGCGAGGCGTCGAGCGACACCGCCTTCGCGATCTCGATGACCTGCTGGTCGGCGATCGACAGGCCCTCGGCGGGGCGGTCGGGGTCGATGGTCACTCCGAGTCGCGTGAACAGCCGCTCGACCTCGTGCCGCATCGCCTTTCGGTCGATGCGGCCGAGCCGGCCGGTCGGCTGACGGCCCATGAAGATGTTCTCGGTGACCGAGAGATCGGGGAAGAGCGTGGGCTCCTGGTAGATCACCGCGACGCCGGATGCCTTCGACTGCGCGGTCGAGGTGAAGTCGACGTCTTCTCCGCGCAGGCGGAAGGTGCCGCCGTCGCGCTGGTAGAGGCCGGCGACGATCTTGACGAGCGTGGATTTGCCGGCGCCGTTCTCGCCGACGAGGGCGTGAATCGAGCCGGGGTCGACCGAGATCGTTCCCGAGCGGAGCGCGATCACCGAGCCGAAGGCCTTCTGCACGTCTACGAGCTGCAGCACAGACGCGGTCGAGGGTGAGGACATCATTTCTCTCTCCATTGAGGGAATGAATCGTTTCAAACCCTGTGGCTCCGACAGTAAAGGCTGTGTTGACGGCTGTCAAGACGGCATGAGAGTCTGTTACCGCGTCCGTTACTGATTCGTTTCATTCCGCGGACGAGACGAGATGGAGGCCGCCGTGGCGGTGAGTGTGCGCGAGGTCGCCGAAGACGCGGGAGTCTCGGTCGGGACCGTGTCGAACGTGCTCAACCGGCCCGAGAAAGTCGCCGCCGACACCGTCTCCCGCGTGCAGGCATCGATCGACAGGCTGGGCTTCGTACGCAACGACGCCGCGCGCCAGCTGCGCGCCGGCCGCAGCCGCACGATCGGCCTGGTCGTCCTCGACATCCGCAACCCCTTCTTCGCCGAGATCATCCGCGGGGCCGAGGAGCGTGCAGACGAGCACGGCCTCTCGGTGCTCGTGGCCAACAGCGACGAGAAACAGGAACGCGAGGCGATGCACCTCGACCTGTTCGAGGAGCAGCGCGTGACCGGCGTGCTCGTGACACCCGTGGCGGAGTCCCTCCCTCGGCTCGCCCGCATGCACGATCGGGGCACGCACGCCGTGCTCGTCGACCGCGAGTCGCATGACGAGCGCTTCGCCTCCGTTGCCGTCGACGACGTCGAGGGCGGCCGCATCGCGATGGAGCACCTGCTGGGCCTCGGGCGACGTCGCTTCGCCTTCGTCGGCGGTCCCATCGCGCTGCGCCAGGTCTCGGATCGTCTGAGCGGTGCGCAGGCCGCGGCCGCCGCGGCGGGCGTCGGCCTGGAGTTCGTGGCGACCGCGGCGCTCACCGTCGAGGAGGGGCGCCGGGCGGGACGGCTCATCCTCGACCGCCCTCGCGCCCAGCGCCCGGACGCGGTGTTCGCGTCGAACGATCTGCTCGCCCTCGGCATCCTGCAGAGCCTCGTCATGACCGGGGACGCACGCGTGCCCGACGACATCGCGCTCATCGGCTACGACGACATCGACTTCGCCGCCGCGGCCGTCATCCCGCTCAGCTCGGTGCGCCAGCCCGCAGCGCTCATCGGCTCGACCGCCGTCGATCTGCTGCTGCGCAGTCAGGGGCGGGAGGCGCCGTCCCGCGAACACGTGCTATTCCGCCCCGAGCTCGTCGCACGCACCTCGACCGTCGGCGAGGGACGCCCCGGTTCGTGACCGCCCGTCGAATCCGTTACGATGGTGACGTGCATCCGTGCTTTGCGGTTCGGATGCCTGGAGACGTCGCATAGTCCGGCCTAGTGCACCACCCTGCTAAGGTGGAGTCCCCTTACGGGGACCAGGGGTTCAAATCCCCTCGTCTCCGCACCAGAACCCCGGGAGGCATCGCCCCCGGGGTTTCTCCGTGTCGGTCGCCTCCGCTACGGTCGACTCAACAGCGGTGGCCGCGCGAGTCGGTCGCCTCGACAGGGGGCATAGGCATGGATGGGCAGAACAGCGACGCGGTCGCGGGGCGGCACCGGATCGACCTCTCAAAGCGGGGTCTCGAGATCGACGGCTCCCGCCTGACCTCGCTCGCCATCGACGAGCTGTCGCGTGCTCTGGGCGAGCCGCGGATCGTCGCACCGGACGCCCGGGTGGAAGCGGGGGCGAAGGCGCCGAAGTCGCTCGTCATCTGGGACGACGCCGGAGTCTGGGCATGGTCGGCCGACCTGCGTTCCGCGACCGAGCTGGGCGTGATGATCGCCGAAGACGCCGAGTGGGCGGATCGCGTCACCTTCGACATCGCCGAGAAGCGCCCTCGCGGCATCGCCGCAGACGGGTTCACGATCGACGGCGGCGCCCCACTCGCGGCCATCCCCGAGAGCGACCTCCGCGAGGCGTACCTCTTCATCGATGTGGAGCTCGGCGACTGGGACTGCACCCTCATGCTCACCTCAGAGGCGGCGGCGTTCTCGCGCGAGATGGAGGTGCGCGACCGGCTCGCGGCCATCGACAGCGGCGAGATCGCAGCGGACCTCCGGGCGCAGCAGACGCCCTTCCGGGAGGCGTCGATCAGCCATCGTGCCCCGGCCGAGAGCACCCCGCCTGCGCCCAGCCGATCCTGGGCGCACACCGCCCCGGAGGGTCCCGTTCTGCGTTTCGACACCCCCTCCTTCGGCTACGCGGTGGTGCAGCACCTCATGTACGACCGAGAGCTTCTCAGCCCCGCGTTCGATGTGCACGCCTTCGCCGCCGACACACCGGGCGTCACGGCACCCCTCGACAACGACGGAACCGTCATCCCCGAGGTCGCCGAATGGTTCGCGACGCTCCCGATGCCGGCATCCCTCGCCGACCAGGTGGAGGAGCTGTACCTCGACGGCGGCAACGACATCTACCTGCAGCTCGCGCCGCAGTGGGACGGAGAAGACGAGGCGTTCGCGATCCCCACGATCTCGCCGCAGGAGCTCGCGCAGTTCCCGCGGCTGACCACGGTCGAAGACGTGGGCGGATTCCTCGGCGACGAGGCGCGCCGCCGTCTCACCGAGGCCGGGATCACGATCGTCGACTGACGGAAGAAGATCCGCGCCGCGAGGTGCCTCGGATCGGCGAGCCGCGTCGGGTAATCTCGCGGGCATGTCCAGCGCACCCACGGCGAGCCCGAAGCGCGAGGCCTTCGGCTCGCGGAACGTCTTCATCATGTCCGCGATCGGCTCGGCCGTGGGCCTGGGCAACATCTGGCGCTTCCCGTACGTCGCGTACGAGGGCGGCGGGGGAGCCTTCCTCATCCCGTATCTCTGCGCACTGCTCACCGCCGGCATCCCGCTGCTCTTCCTCGACTACGCGATCGGGCACCGCTTCCGCGGCTCCGCGCCGCTGGCGTTCCGTCGCATGCACAAGGCGGCGGAACCCCTCGGGTGGTGGCAGGTGCTCATCTGCGTCGTCATCGCGGTCTACTACGCGGTCATCGTGGCCTGGGCGGCGATGTACACCTGGTTCTCGGCGCAGCTGAGCTGGGGCGCCGGCAACGAGGAGAACTTCTTCTTCGCCGACTTCCTGCAGTCGGCCGATGTCGCCGAGACGGGCGTGTCCACCGATTTCGTGCCGCAGGTCGGCATCCCGCTCGCCGTGGTCTGGCTCGTCGTCATCGTGATCATGGCGCTCGGCGTCAAGCGCGGCATCGGCGCCGCGAACATGATCCTCATGCCGCTGCTCACCGTGATGTTCGCGGTGCTCGTCGTGCAGTCGCTGTTCCTCCCCGGCGCGATGGACGGTCTCAACGCCTTCTTCACCCCGAACTGGCAGGCGCTGGCCGACCCGGCGGTATGGGCGTCGGCCTACGGGCACATCTTCTTCTCGCTGTCGGTGGCCTTCGGCATCATGGTGACGTACTCGTCGTACCTCAAGCGCAAGACCGACCTCACCGGCTCGGGTCTGGTCGTCGGATTCGCCAACTCGGGCTTCGAGATCCTCGCCGGCATCGGGGTCTTCGCGGCGCTCGGATTCATGGCGCAGGCGCAGGGGGTGGAGGTCTCCGGCGTGGCCTCCTCGGGCATCGGGCTGGCCTTCATCGCCTTCCCGACGATCGTCTCCCAGGCCGCGGGCGGATCGATCATCGGAGTGCTCTTCTTCGGCGCGCTGGTGTTCGCCGGTGTCACCTCTCTCATCTCGATCCTGGAGGTCATCGTCGCGGCCCTGCAGGACAAGCTCGGGTGGAAGCGTGTGCGCACGACGCTCACCGTGTCGATCCCGCTCGCGGTGATCTCGATGGCCCTCTTCTCGACGACGACGGCGCTGTCGGTGCTCGACACGACGGATGCCTTCGTCAACGCCTTCGGCATCATGGCGGTGGCCCTCGTCGCCGTGGTCGTCGTCTCGTGGCTGCTGCACAAGCTGCCGGTGCTGCAGGAGCACCTCAACCGTCGCTCGAGCTTCCGGGTCGGGTTCGTGTGGAAGGTTCTGGTCGGCGCCCTGGCCCCGCTCGTGCTCGGCTACCTGCTCGTGAGCGAGCTCATCGCCAAGATCTCCGAGCCGTACGGCGGCTATCCGGGGTGGTTCCTCTCGGTGTTCGGGTGGGGCATGGTGATCGCGCTCGTCGTCATCGGTGTGCTGCTCTCGCTCGTGCCATGGAGCAGGCACTCGCACGCCAAGGACGACCCGGAGTACGACGAGTTCCTCGACGAGGAGAACTACGAGCCCGATCCCGAGACCGGCATGCACGCACTGCCGGGAGCATCCGCGAAGGAGGCCCGCGCATGACCGCCCCCGCCATCGTCATGATGGTCGTCGCCATGGTCACGGTCTGGGGCGGGCTGATCGCCGCGGTCGCGAACCTGGCGCGCCACCCCGAGGCCGCCGAGAACGAGCCCGTCCCCCCGACCGAGCTCTGAGGCGACGAACGGGGCGGGCGAGCCGTGGCGATCGACCCGAAGAAGACGCTCGACGCGTACCGGGCGAAGCGCGGGGAGATGCGCCTCGTCGAGGTGCCGCCGACGCAGTACCTGATGGTCGACGGCGCGGGCGATCCGAACACATCACCGCAGTTCGCGGATGCCGTCGCGGCGCTGTACCCGATCGCCTACGGCGTGAAGTTCGCCAGTCGGGAGCAGCTCGGCATCGACACCGTGGTCATGCCGCTCGAAGGGCTCTGGGATGCACCGGACCGCGCATCCTTCACCACGCGGCGTGACAAGACCCAGTGGGTGTGGACCCTCATGATCATGGTTCCCGACCACGTCACGGTGGAGATGGTCGAGGCTGCGCGAGCGGCAGCCCTGCGCAAGAAGCAGCCGTCCGGGTCGCTGGGAGACGTCCGTTTCGAGACCCTCGACGAGGGACTGGTCGTGCAGACGCTGCACGTCGGTCCGTTCGACGAGGAGGGGCCGGTGCTGGACGATCTGCACCATCGCTTCGTGCCCGAGAACGGGCTCGCGATGACCGGTCTCCACCACGAGATCTACCTCAGCGATCGTCGACGCGTCGAGCCCGCCAAGCTGCGGACGATTCTGCGGCAGCCGGTGGCGCGGGTCAGCTGACCGTCGCGACGGACCAGGGAGCTTAGCCGCTGGTATACCGATCTGGCAATGGCGTTCTCGGATGTCGGCGTCCTTCGTAGGTTGAGTGCACCAACCGAATCAGAGGAGCCCATCATGACTGCACAGATCCGTACACCTGAGGGCTCCGGGTGCGGGAACGGCGAGACGACTCTCGCCTCCGTGCCCGTCGAGACTGCCGTGAACACGCCGGCCGCATCCGCCCCCGCGTCGGTCGAACCGACCTACGAGCGCGTCGACCTCGACCGCTACGTCGTGCTGCACGACGGCCCCGTGGGCTACGTCGAGTCCGTGCCGCCGCTGTTCGTCTGCTACGTCGGGCACCCCTACCCCCAGGCCGAGGAGATCGCGCAGGTGCACGACTTCCACCAGGCCATCGACGCGGTCATCGGCCGTGTCGAGTCGGCTCGGCGCTCTAAGCTCTCCGCATGACCCGCGAGATCTGGCCCGGAACCCCGTACCCCCTGGGTGCCACCTACGACGGACAGGGCACCAACTTCGCCCTCTTCAGCGAGTGCGCCGAACGCGTCGAGCTGTGCCTGTTCGACGCCGACGGCAACGAGGAGCGCGTCGAGCTGACCGAAGTCGACGCCTTCGTGTGGCACGGCTACCTGCCCACCGTGCAGCCGGGGCAGCTCTACGGCTATCGCGTGCACGGCCCCTACGAACCCACGGAGGGGCAGCGTTTCAACCCCAACAAGCTGCTGCTCGACCCCTACGCCAAGGCCGTCTCGGGCGACATCGACTGGGGGCAGTCGCTGTTCGGCTACGAGTTCGGCGACCCCGACTCGCGCAACGACGACGACTCCGCGGCCGCGATGGCCAAGGGCGTCGTCGTCAACCCGTTCTTCGAGTGGGGCGGCGACCGACCGCTGAAGACGCCGTACGCGCAGACCGTGATCTACGAAGCCCACGTGAAGGGCCTCACGGTGCAGCACCCCGAGGTGCCCGAGGAGATGCGCGGTACCTACGCCGGCATCGCCCACCCGGCCATCATCGAGCACCTGCAGCGCATCGGGGTCACCGCGATCGAGCTGATGCCGGTGCACCAGTTCGTCAACGACTCGGTGCTGCAGGACAAGGGCCTGTCGAACTACTGGGGGTACAACACCCTCGCCTTCTTCGCTCCGCACAACGCCTACGCCGCGAACGGCGACCAGGGGCAGCAGGTGCAGGAGTTCAAGGCCATGGTGCGCTCGCTGCACGAGGCGGGCATCGAGGTCATCCTCGACGTGGTCTACAACCACACCGCCGAGGGCAACCACATGGGCCCGATGCTCTCGATGCGCGGCATCGACAACCAGGCGTACTACCGCCTCGAAGAAGACAAGCGCTACTACACCGATTACACCGGCACCGGCAACAGCCTCAACGCCGGCAGCCCCCACGCGCTGCAGCTCATCATGGACTCGCTGCGCTACTGGGTGACCGAGATGCACGTCGACGGCTTCCGCTTCGATCTCGCCTCGACTCTGGCCCGCGAGTTCTACGACGTCGACCGCCTGGCGGCCTTCTTCGAGCTCGTGCAGCAGGACCCGATCGTGTCGCAGGTGAAGCTGATCGCCGAGCCGTGGGACGTCGGGCCCGGCGGGTACCAGGTCGGCAACTTCCCGCCGCAGTGGACGGAGTGGAACGGCAAGTACCGCGACACGGTCCGCGACTTCTGGCGCGGCGAGCCGCAGGCGCTCGGCGAGTTCGCGTCCCGCCTGACCGGCTCGGCCGACCTGTACGAGCACTCGGGCCGACGCCCGGTGGCGTCGATCAACTTCGTCACCGCGCACGACGGCTTTACCCTCCGCGACCTCGTCTCGTACAACGAGAAGCACAACGACGCGAACGGCGAGGACAACAACGACGGCGAATCCCACAACCGCTCCGACAACAACGGGGCAGAGGGCCCGACCGACGACGCCGAGGTGAACCGGCGTCGCGCCCGCCAGCAGCGCAACTTCCTCGCGACGCTGCTGCTCTCGCAGGGTGTGCCGATGATCGCCCACGGCGATGAGCTGGGGCGCACGCAGGGCGGCAACAACAACGGGTACGCGCAGGACAACGAGATCACCTGGGTCGACTGGGAGTCGGCAGACCTTCCTCTTGTGGAGTTCACGGCGACGGTGGCGCGACTGCGCCATGAGCATCCGACCTTCCGCCGCAGCCGGTTCTTCGACGGTCGCCCGGTGCGCGACGAAGACGGCGGGCGTGCGCCCGACGTGGTGTGGCTGCGCCCCGACGGTCGCCGCATGAAGCCGGAGGACTGGGACTCCGGGTTCGGTCTGTCGGTCGGCATGTTCCTCAACGGCTACGGCATCCGCGAGAAGGACGTGCGGGGCCGCGCGGTCACCGACGTCAACTTCCTCGTGTACTTCAACAGCGGGGATGCTCCGGTGGAGCTCGTGCTGCCCGACCGCCGTCTCGGCGCCGGGTGGGAGATCGTCGTCGACACCACGGGCGAACTGCGTCACGACGAGCCGGTCGCCCCCAAGGCGACGCTGCCGCTCGACGCGCGCTCGATGCTCGTGCTGCGCGAGAGCGCCGAGCCCGAACCCGAGCCCGACTACTCGGTCGAAGCATCGCTGCGTGCGCAGTCCGAGCAGGCGGAGCAGGCCGAGCAGGCGAGCCAGGCCGAGCAGGCGCAACAGTCCGAGCAGGTGGCGGGCGAGAACGAAGAGGCGGATGCTCCCGCCGCCACGCACGAGGAGAACGCATGACCCGCAGGCCACTGTCGACCTACCGCCTGCAGATCACGTCCCGCTTCCCGCTGGAGGCCGCCGCCGAGGTCACCGACTACCTGTCGGCCCTCGGGGCGTCGTGGGCGTACCTGTCGCCGATCCTGGCCGCGACCCCCGGGTCGGACCACGGCTACGACGTGGTCGACCATTCGCGCATCGACCCGAGCCGCGGCGGTGCCGACGGGCTGGACCGGTTCGCCGCCGCGGCGCGCGCGAACGACCTCGGCATCCTCGTCGACATCGTGCCCAACCACGTCGGCGTCGCCGTGCCCCGCGAGAACCCGTGGTGGTGGGACGTCCTGCGCCTGGGACGCTCGTCGCGCCACGCGCTGGCGTTCGACATCGACTGGCGCCGCGGCGACGACCGCGTGCGTCTCGCGATCCTCGGGGCGCAGCCCGACGAGGTGGTCGCCTCGGGCGACCTCGTGGTCGACACGACCGCCCAGCCGGATGCTCCCGACGGAACCCTGTCGTACTTCGAGCACGTGTTGCCGCTCGCTCCGGGGTCGGGTCGTCTCGCCGATGATCTGCCGGCCCTCCTGGCAGCGCAGAACTACGAGTTGCGGTTCTGGGAGGATCAGAACACCGATCTGAACTACCGCCGCTTCTTCGCCGTCTCGGAGCTCGCCGGGCTCCGCGTCGAGCTTCCCGACGTGTTCGCCGAGTCGCACCGCGAGATCCTCCGTTGGATCACCGACGGGCTCGCCGACGGGCTCCGTGTCGACCACCCCGACGGGCTGTCCGAACCCGGGGCGTACCTCGAGCAGCTCGCCGATGCCACGGGCGGGGCGTACACGCTCGTCGAGAAGATCCTCGAACCGGGTGAGGCGCTGCCCGACTGGTGGCGCACCGACGGCACCACGGGGTACGACGCGCTGGGCGAGATCGACCGCGTGCTCATCGACGCCGAGGGCGTCGCCGCTCTCGATGCGCTCGACGCTCGACTGCGGGCCGCGACCGGGCAGCCCGAGGCCGTCGACTGGCATGAGCTGACCCGCGAGACGAAGCGCATGATCGCCGAGACCATCCTGCAGTCCGAGGTGCGGCGCCTCGTGCACGCGCTGCCGTTCGGCGTGGTCGACGCCCGATACGCGCTGGCCGAGATCGTCGCCGCGTTCCCCGTCTACCGGTCGTACCTGCCGGCGGGCCGCGAGCACCTCGACCTCGCCCTCGCCGAGGCCGCGCGTCAGCGTCCAGACCTCGCGCCGTCGATCGCCGAGCTCGGCGAGCTGCTGGCCGACCCGTCGAACGAGGTCGCCGAGCGCTTCCAGCAGCTCAGCGGAGCCGTGATGGCCAAGGGCGTCGAAGACACCGCGTTCTACCGGCACACGCGTCTCGGCACCCTCACCGAGGTGGGCGGAGACCCGTCGATCCCGGCGCTGACGGTCGCCGAGTTCCACGCCGCACAGCAGAGCCGGCTGGCCGCATGGCCGCACTCGATGACCACGCTGTCGACGCACGACACGAAGCGATCGGAAGACGTGCGCGCCCGGCTCTCGGTGCTCGCCGAGATGCCCGAGCGCTGGGCCGAGGTGCTCGACGAGCTGCGTGCGATCGCCACGACGGGCCACGGTCCCCTCGATGCCATGCTCTGGCAGGCCGCCGTGGGTGCCTGGCCGATCCCGTCGGATCGCCTGCTCGCCTACGCCGAGAAGGCGGCGCGCGAGGCGGCCGACGGCACCGGCTGGCAGCACCCCGACGAGGAGTTCGAGAAGGGACTCGCCGCCATCGCCGAGGCCGCGAACGGAGCGGCCCGCGCGACGATCGAGGCGTTCGTCGACGAGATCATCGGGTTCGGTCGCTCGAACTCGCTCGCCGCGAAGCTGCTGCAGCTGACCGGACCGGGCGTGCCCGACGTGTACCAGGGCAGCGAGCGGTGGGACCTCTCGCTCGTCGACCCCGACAACCGGCGCCCCGTCGACTTCGCCGAGAACGCGGCGCTGCTGCGCCAGCTCGACGACGACGTGACACGCGGTCGGCTGCCCGCGATCGACGATTCGGGGCTCGCGAAGATGCTCGTCACCTCGCGCGCGCTGCGCCTGCGACGCGACAACCCCGAGCTGTTCGGCGTGTACCGCCCGGCCGCGGTGGGGGGGGAGGCGTCGGCGCACGCCGTCGCCGTAGACCGCGGAGGCGTCACCGCGGTCGCCACACGCCTGCCCGTGGCGCTGCAGCGCCGCGGCGGCTGGGGCGACACCCTGCTGATGCGACCCGACGTGCCGGCCACCGACGTCCTGACCGGACGTCGGATCGAGCCCGGTCCCGTGCGGCTGGCCGACCTGCTCGACACCTATCCTGTGGCACTGCTCGTGGAGGCACGATGATCGAGGTCTGGGCACCGCGCGCACAGCGCATGCGGCTGCGGACGATGACGGATTCCGGCGCTCCTGCCGGAGACGCCGAGATGACCGCCGGGGCCGACGGCTGGTGGCACGCCGACGTCGAGCTCGCCGACGGCGAGCGCTACGGGTTCGTGCTGGGCGACGGCGAGGACGTGCGCCCCGATCCGCGATCGCGGCGCCAGCCCGACGGCGTGCACGGCCCCTCGGCCGCGTTCGACGTCACGGCCCACGCCTGGACCGACGACGCGTGGACGGGGCGGCAGCTCGCGGGCGGTGTGATCTACGAACTGCACGTGGGCACCTTCACCCCCGAGGGAACGTTCGATGCGCTGATCGACCGGCTCGACCATCTCGTCGACCTGGGAGTGACGCATGTCGAGCTGCTTCCCGTGAACGACTTCAACGGCACGTGGAACTGGGGCTACGACGGGGTGCTCTGGTACGCCGTGCACGAGCAGTACGGCGGACCCGCCGGCTACCAGCGGCTCGTCGATGCAGCGCACGCGCGCGGTCTCGCCGTGATCCAGGACGTGGTCTACAACCACCTGGGCCCGAGCGGCAACTACCTGCCCGAGTTCGGCGAGTACTTGCGCGACGGCGACCGCAACACCTGGGGCGACTCGGTCAACCTCGACGAGCGCGCGGTGCGCGACTACATCGTCGACAACGCTCTGATGTGGCTGCGCGACTTCCACGCCGACGGCCTGCGGCTGGACGCCGTGCACGCGCTGCGCGACGAGCAGCCGCTGCACATCCTGCAGGAGATCGCCGAGCGCGTCGACGCCCTCTCGGCGCAGCAGAACCGCCCGCTGACCCTCATCGCCGAGTCGGACATGAACGATCCGACGCTCATCCTCCCGCGCGAGGCGGGTGGGTACGGCCTCACCGCGCAGTGGTCGGACGACTGGCATCACGCGGCCCACGTCGCGCTGACCGGGGAGACGGCGGGGTACTACGAGGACTTCGCCGCGGCGGATGCTCTCGCCAAGGTCACCCGCGGAGGCTTCTTCCACGACGGCACGTTCTCGTCGTTCCGCGGTCGCCCGCACGGTGCCCCCATCCCCGACACCGTCCCGGCCTGGCGACTGGTGACGTTCGCGCAGGATCACGATCAGATCGGCAACCGGGCCGCGGGCGACCGCCTCTCGCAGTCGCTGTCGCCCGATCGGCTCGCGGTCGCGGCCGTGCTCACCCTCACCGCCCCCGGCACCCCCATGCTCTTCATGGGGGAGGAGTGGGGGGCATCCACCCCCTGGCAGTTCTTCACGTCGCACCCCGAGCCCGAGCTCGGGAAGGCGACCGCCGAAGGGCGCATCGCCGAGTTCGAGCGCATGGGCTGGGACCCCGACCAGGTGCCGGACCCGCAGGATCCGGCGACCTTCGAACGCTCGCATCTCGACTGGGCCGAACTCGACCGGCCGACGCACGCGCGCCTGCACGCGCTGTACCGCGACCTGATCGCGCTGCGCAGCGCGCGCCCCGAACTCACCGAGCCCGACATGACGCGCAACCGCGTGACCGTGGAGGTGAACGCGGCCGACACCGCGGGTGCGCCCGATCGCCGCGTCCTGCGCATCGAGCGCGGCGGGGTGTCGGTGCTCGTCAACCTCTCCGACGCCGAGGCGCGCTTCGCGGTCGGCCCCGACGCCCGCGTGCTGTTGGCCACGACGGACTGCGCGCAGGGGAGCGGCACGATCGCTCTCGCGGCGGAGTCGGCCGTCGTCGTCGCGGACGGAACGGAGCCTCTGCCTCGCTCGTGATGAGAAGCTAGAAGGATGAGCACCACGCCCGTCACCGCCCCGGCCCTTCCGCTGAGCGACGACGAGGTGCGGCACCTGCGGGCCGACTTCCCGATCCTGCAGACGGAGGTCAACGGGCATCCGCTGGCCTACCTCGACTCGGGTGCGACGTCGCAGCGGCCGCTGGCGGTGCTCGATGCCGAACGGGAGTTCGCGACGCGGTACAACTCCGCGGTGCACCGCGGAGCGCACACCCTGGCCGCCGAGGCGACCGAGCTGTTCGAAGAGGCGCGCGCGGCGGTCGCGGGGTTCGTCGGCGCCGACGACGACGAGATCGTCTGGACCTCGAACGCGACCGAGGCGATCAACCTCGTGGCCTACGCGCTCTCGAACGCCTCGCTCGGGCGCGGGGGTGCCGCCGCCGAGCCGCTGCGCCTGCGCGCGGGTGACGAGATCGTCACCACCGAGATGGAGCATCACGCCAATCTGATCCCGTGGCAGGAGCTCGCCGCACGCACGGGCGCCACGCTGCGGGTCATCCCTCTCGACGACGACGGTGCGCTGCGGCTCGACGCGCTCGCCGAGCACATCACCGAGCGGGCGCGCATCGTGGCGGTGACGCATGTCTCGAACGTGCTCGGCGTGATCAATCCCGTCGAGCGCATCGTCGCCCGGGCGCGCGAGGTGGGCGCGCTCGTGCTCCTCGACGCCTGCCAGTCGGCGCCGCACCTGCCCCTCGACGTGCGGGCGCTCGATGTCGACTTCGCGGTGCTCTCCGGCCACAAGATGCTCGGGCCGAGCGGTATCGGCGCCCTCTACGGCCGTCGCGAGGTGCTCGAGATCATGCCGCCCTTCCTCACCGGAGGGTCGATGATCACGACGGTCACGACGACCGAGGCCGAGTACCTGCCCCCGCCGCAGCGCTTCGAGGCGGGCACGCAGCGCGTCTCGCAGGCCATCGCCCTCGCCGCGGCGATCGACTACCTGCAGGCCGTGGGGATGCCGCGCATCGCCGCCCACGAGGAGAAACTCGGCGCCCGCCTGCTCGCCGGACTCCGCGGCATCGACGGGGTGCGCGTGCTGGGTGCGGACATCGAGCTGCCCCGTGTGGGGCTGGCGAGCTTCGACGTCGCGGGCATCCACTCGCACGACGTGGGCCAGTTCCTCGACGACCGCGGCATCGCGGTGCGCGTCGGGCACCATTGCGCACAGCCGCTGCACCGCCGGCTGGGCGTCACGTCGTCGACTCGGGCCAGCACCTACCTGTACACCACCGAGTCGGAGGTGGATGCCGTGATCGACGGCGTCGCCGCGACCATCGACTTCTTCGGAGCACGCGCATGACGTCCGGCGACCTGCAGAACCTCTACCAGGAACTCATCCTCGACCACTCGCGCACGCCGCACGGCTTCGGTCTGCGGGAGCCGATCGCCGCACAGTCCCACCAGGTGAACCCCACCTGCGGCGACGAGGTGACCCTCCAGGTGCACCGCGCCGACGACGGCACGGTCGAGGCGATCGCGTGGGAGGGGCACGGGTGCGCGATCTCGCAGGCGTCCGCTTCACTCCTCGCCGAGCTCGCCGAGGGGCTGACGGTCGACGACCTCGAGGCGCGCATCTCGGTCTTCCGGGAGGCGATGCGTTCACGGGGGAAGATCCAGCCCGACGAGGAGCTGCTCGGCGACGCCGCCGCCCTCGGGGGCGTGTCGAAGTACGTGGCGCGGGTGAAGTGCGCGATGCTCGCGTGGGTCGCCGCGGAGGACGCGCTGCACAAGTCGGCCTGACGCCGACCGTCCGGGAATACGAGAGGCGGAGGCGCGTTGGCCCTCTCATGACCACTCTCGGAATCATCGGTGCAGGAAACATCGGCTCTCAGGTCGCCCGCGCGGCCGTCGCCGCCGGATACGACGTCGTGATCGCGAACTCGCGCGGACCGGAGACGCTCGCCGGGCTCGTCGACGAGCTCGGGCCGCGCGCCACGGCGGGAACGGCGGTCGAGGCGGCCGTCGCCGGCGACGCCGTCGTCGTGACGGTGCCGCTGAAGGCGATCGACCAGCTCCCCACCGAGGCGCTGGCGGGCAAGATCGTCCTCGACACCAACAACTACTACCTCGAGCGCGACGGGCACATCGAAGCGCTCGACAAGGGTGAGACGACCACGTCGGAGCTTCTGCAGCAGCAGTTGCCGACGTCGCGCATCGCGAAGGCCTTCAATCACATCCCGGCCGCCGACATCACCACCGACGGCACCCCGGCGGGGACGCCGAACCGTCGCGCGCTCGCCGTCGCGGGCGACGACGCCGAGGCCGTGGCGTTCGCCACGAAGCTGTACGACGAGTTCGGCTTCGACGCGGTGAACGTCGGGCCGCTGAGCGAATCGTGGCGGGTCGAGCGCGACCGGCCGGCGTACGTGGTGCGGCAGAACGCGCAGGAGCTCGAAGCGAACCTCGCGAAGGCGAACCGTCTGCCGTGAGGTCCTCCGCCCCGCCCGAGCCTCCGCTCGGGCGGGGCGTCGCACTCCAGATCACGATGGGATACCAAAGGTTGTAGAAACTTCGTGTCGAGTGCGACAATTCCCAGATGACGGGGGCGGGGGCTACCGGCGAATTGGAGTCGGTGCGAGTGACGCGCATACTGCGCGAGGACATCGTGCTGGGCAGGCGCCCGCCCGGTTCCCGGCTCGTCGAGCGCGACATCGCGGCTGAACTGCATGTCTCGCGCCTCCCCGTACGGGAGGCGATCCGCACCCTCGTGGCGGAGGGCGTCGTGGTGGCCCGGCCGCGCAGCTGGGCGGTCGTGCGCGAGTTCACCGAGCAGGACATACAGGAGTTCGCCGAGGTGCGCGAGGCGATCGAGACGCTGATCTTCGTGTTCGCCGCCCAGCGGCACGACGCCGCCGGCCTCGCGCGCATGCGCGCGGTGCTGGATCGCGAGATCTCCGCCGCGCAGAAGGGCGAGACCGAGGCCGCCCGTATCGCTGCGGGCGAGTTCCATCACGTCGCGTCGCAGTTGGCCGGCAACGACATGCTCGACGAGCTGATCGGGGTGTTCCTCACCCGTCTGCAATGGCTGTTCGGCCAGCACGACGACCTGATCGGGATGGCCGAGGAGCACCGGGTCATCTACGAGGCGATGGCCGCGCGCGACGTCGAGGCGCTGCGGATGCTGGTGCCGGAGCATCTGGCGAGCGGCCGCCGTGCGGCCGAGCGGCGGCTGCGCGCGGCGGCGCTGCGCTGAGTCTTCAGGCGGGATTGCCGGACTGAGACATGCGCGGAGGCGGGGGCGCTGAGACGTCATGCGGGCGCGCGGGCGCTTCCGGGGAGCTGGGCTGACATCTCGCGTGCCTCGAAGACCCCCGCGACATCCGGCAGGCACATCGCTATATTGAGCGCCGGGGGTGTCGGCGTTCTGGGGAGCGGTATGCGAGGCGTGGCCGTGGCGGTCGGAGGACTGCTGCTCGTGGGTGGAGCGGTGGTCGCCGTGCTCGCCGACCAGCAGCGGGTCGCCGAGATCGCCCATCTGCACGATCAGATCGATCAGGTCGACGCGCGCCTGGACGACGCCAGGGAGCAGAATCTGCGCCTCGCCGAGCGGCTGACGACTCTGCGCACGCAGATCGCCGACGACGACGCCGCGCTCGGCGACACGACGGGCTTCCTGCCATGATGCGCCGCGCGCTCGCCGTGGGTCTCGCCGCGGCCCTGCTGCTCGTCGCCGGCGTGCTCGACCGGGCATGCTCCCTCGACGCCGAGCGGGCTGATGCGCAGGCCGAACTCGTCGCCCTCAGTCAGGCGGCCGATGCGGCCGACGGACGCACGCTCCACCTGGAGGGAGCCGTCGATCGTGCCGAGCAGGACGCCGCCGACCGCGCCGCCGTGCTCGAGGTGCGGCCGGCGTTCGTCGACGCGGTCACCGCCTTCGCGGCCGCGCTGCAGCGAGCCGAGGGGGCCGTCGACACGACGGCGCTCCGGGCATCCGTCGTCTCGGCGCAGGAGTCGGTGCGGGTCGAACGCGTCGACCCGAACACGGTGACGAATGCGACGGCCGCCGTGCAGGCGCTCACAGCGAGCATCGACGAGCAGATCGCGCAGCGCAACGCGGTGCAGCGGAGCGTCGGGGCGGGGCGACCGGGGGCCGAGAGCGGCGGCGCACAGGGCTTCGAGCGGGTGCGGCAGGCCCTCGACCAGGTGGGAGGCGCCGGGGTCGGGCTGTACGAGTCGTCGTCGTGCGCCGGGGGAGAGGCGGCGGCCTGCGCGAACAGCGGGGGCTACATCAAGTACCGCGCCGACATCGCGTCGTGGAGCATGCCGCGGCTGCAGTGGGCGATGGCGCACGAGCTCGCCCATATCTATCAGTTCCGCGTGTGGGGAGCGCTGAACGATGCCCCGGCGTACGCGTCGCTGTTCGGCAGCGATCCCGAGTTCCTGGCGAACTGCATGGCGCTCGTGCGCGGCTACCCCGGGTCGCAGGGGTGCGGCCCGGAGCAGCAGGCGTGGGCATCCGCCATCTGGGTCGGGGCCGTGCAGTGATCGCCGCGTGCCGGGCTAGCCGTCCTCGGGGGAGACGGGCGTCGTCGTGTCGATTGCATCACGAAGCGGTCGCCGCATCGCCCCCCAATAACGCACCGGGGCGAGCCGGGTCAGCGCGTCGATGAGGCGCGCCTCCCGGCCGATCATCGTGCGGGCTCGTCGTCGTTCGGTGGCGCGCACGATGAGCGCCGCCGCGTCTGCCGGGTCGGTGTGGTACATCGCGGCCTGGGCGGCCGCCGCACGGTCGGCCACGGCCGGAGGGATGGCGGCGGCGTAGCGTCCGTGCAGGATGATGCCGGTGCGCACGCCCGCCGGGTACACCGCCCCGACCGTCACGTTCGATCCTTCGAGCTCGTGGCGCAGCGCCTCGGAGAAGCCCCGCACCGCGAACTTGCTCATCGCGTAGGGGATGCGGCCGGCGGGAGCGGCGAGGGCGTAGACGCTCGCAAGGTGGGTGATGTGCGCCGCGGGCGCGAGACGGAGCGCGGGGAGGAGAGCCTT
Source organism: Microbacterium sp. Soil_N32 (assembly GCF_057655505.1). Taxonomy (NCBI): domain Bacteria; kingdom Bacillati; phylum Actinomycetota; class Actinomycetes; order Micrococcales; family Microbacteriaceae; genus Microbacterium; species Microbacterium sp. Soil_N32. Next base: position 1,379,644 of record NZ_JBDGME010000019.1, on the reverse strand, counting down.
CGTGATGGAGACCGTGCCCCAGAGGTTCACGTCCATGAGCCAGCGCATCTCCTCGAGAGTGAGCTGGTCGATGTCGCCGAGCATCGACGATCCCGCGCAGGTGATGAGGGCGTGCAGGTGGGGATGCGCCGCGCGCACCTCGGATGTCGCGGCGAGCACCGCCGCATCGTCGCGCAGATCGACGACGTGCGCGGTGACGACCGGCGCGACCGGTCGTAGCTCGTCGGCGAGTGCCGAGAGGGCGGCGGCGTCGTGGTCGATCAGTGCGAGAGGCGCACCGCGCGCCGCGAGGAGCCGCGCGACCTCGGCGCCCATTCCGTGCGCCGCCCCGGTGATCGCGGTCGTGGCGGAGGCGAGTGAGAGCGGGCGCATGCATCCTCTTCCCGGGCCGGCTGCGGTGCCGTGCCCTGTCGTGCTCTCCTCATTCTCACCGAGGTGCCGGGGGAGCGATACGGGTACCCTCGTAGATGAGGAGGTTCGCGTGGGACGGACAGCGGATGCCATCGCCGAAGGTGTCGCGATCGCGACCGCCGCCGCGCGTCTCGCCGTGAAGAACCACATCCTCGTGGGCACCATCGCCGAGGGCGGCGTGTTTGATACCGCGAAGTACCTCGACGACGCACGCGAGGCGTTGCGTGCGATGGCCGAGGAGTCCGAGGCCGCCGCCGAGACGGTCACCGCGCTGCGCAAGCGCGCCCGGGGGCGCCACTCCGACCCCCACGGCACGCACGACTACCGCGACCGTGATGTGCGCAACCTACGCCGACGGGCCAAGCAGTCGAGCGGTGTCGCTGCGCGGCTGCGCGAGATGATGGAAGACCCCGAGCAGTTGCGCGTCATCGTCGAGGAGGCGCGGGCGGCCGCATGGTCGGACGTGCGGCACAACCTCGACCGGCGGCTGCGCGTCGAGGGCATGCGGCCCGAGCAGGACCCCGACTACGAGCGCATGCGCGACGCACGCATGCAGGCCCTGCGGCTCGTCGACCTGCAGGCCCTGTCGTCCGCGCAGCGGGCCAAGGCCAAGCGGCAGAAGAAGCTCGCCGACGCGGCCGCCGACGCCGGGTGAGGCCTCGTTTCGCTTTCGCGGCGAGACTGTTGTAGGCTGTTCTACGGCCCGCTGAGCGGGTCAGGAGCGCCCCTAGCTCAATGGATAGAGCATCTGACTACGGATCAGAAGGTTGGGGGTTCGAGTCCCTCGGGGCGCACCAGCTGAAACCCCCGTCGCGAAAGCGGCGGGGGTTTCGTCGTCTCCGGCATCCGCGGTGCTTCGCGTCAGGAGGTGCCTCGTCGTTGCGCTCTGGGCGCGGAACGAGCCAGGCGTGAGATCGCCATCGATGCTCCCAGCGTAAGAAGCAACAGCGCCACGAGGATCGATTTGCCGGGCTCAGCTCCCGTGGCGGCCAGCTCAGGTTGCTTCGAGTCCGCAGGCGTCCCCGCGTTGGACGGCAAAGGAGACGGGGAAACGGGTTGCGGGGGGAGGGGCTCGGCTGGGGGCGTAACGTTTTCGTCGGGCTGAGGTTCCGAGGTTGCGCTCGGTGAGGGCGTCACTGGCGGCTCAGGGGTTGGTGGCACCTCCTGTGGGATCACGACCGTGCTGAACGTCGCTTCGGACGGGATCGTGATGCCGTCGCAGGCAGTGTAAACGGCTACCTCGTACTCTTTGCCGGGAACCCAGTCGATGTCGAACGACCATTCCGTCCCTGTGGTTGACGCGTTATAGGCGGGGTTGTCCGAGCCGATGTCGTAGGGCGGTTCGTTGATGGTGACGAGGTGCAGGGCTAGAGGAACGTCAGACTGCCACTCCCAGGTGACGTGAAGGGTGGAGGGCGCCTCGAGCGTGAGAACTACGTTGGTCGGTATCGGGCAAATATCTTGCTCGGCTGCATACACCGGCCCCGCTCCAGCTGCGACGGCGCAGAGTGCGGCGGCCGTCGATAAGCCGGCCCGCAGGTGCGGTCGCGCGCTGTGACGTCTGGTCACATCGTACGGATTGGTGTTCATCAAGGCCCTCTCGTTCAGCAGAGCGCGCGGATCGCGCACATGATGAAAGACGAGGGTGGGGGTCGAATATGTCGGAACGAAGGATGACGACCCCCACTACCCCTCCACGAGGCTCGTGATCGCCGGATCGCGCCGCGCCACCTCTACCGCGGTCGCCACGATGACACGTCGCATCGCCGACACGGCGACGGCGGGTGTCACGTCCGAGCGGTGGGCGAGGCTGACGGTGCGGGTCATCATCGGGTGCGACAGGCGCATCGAGCGCAGTCCGGGCTGGTCGAGCAGCACCATCGCGGGCACGACGGCCACGCCGAGGCCGCGTTCGACGAAGCGCAGCACGGCGTCCATCTCGGCTCCGGCGAGCACGGGGGTGGGTTCGAGGCCCTCGCTGCGGAAGGCGGCATCCGTCGTCGCCCGCAGTTCGTAGGTCTCGTCGAAGGTGATGAGCGGGAGCAGGGCGAGGTCGGCGAGGCCGATCGACGCCCCCTGCGAGAGCGGCGGCTGCGCAGCGGATGACACGACGACGAGCTCTTCGGTGAGCAGCGGCATGCGTGTGAGGCTGACGCCCGCGGGAGGCGGACCGGCCGACTCGGTGATGAGGGCCATGTCGACGGCACCGACGGCGACCTGCTCGACGAGTGCGCGAGACCCGGCCTCGGCGAGCTGCAGCTCGACGCCCGGATGAGCGACGTGAAAGGCGGCCAGCGCCTCGGCCACGAGGCTCATGCAGAGCGTGGGCGGGGCGCCGAGGCGCACGCGTCCGCGGCGCAACCCCGCCAGCTCGCCCATCTCGTCGCGGATCGCCTCGGCCTCGGCGAGCATGCGCTGAGCGCGGGGGAGCAGCGTCTCGCCGGCGGTGGTCAGGGCGATGTGACCGCGCGCGCGGTGGAAGAGTTCGGCGCCGAGTTCGCGTTCGAGCGTCGAGATCTGCCGGCTCAGCGAGGGCTGCGCGAGATGCAGATGCTCGGATGCCCGGGTGAAGTGGCCGAGGCGCGCCACCTCGACGAACCCGCGGAGCTGCTCCAGGTTCATGTCCATAGCCTACCCGCATGGTTCAGAGAGGAACTATGCATTGGATATGTGAACCGGGGCTGCCTAGCGTCGAAGGTATGAGCACCCGCGAGCGCCAGATCTCCACCACCGTCCTCGTCATCGGCACCGGCGGATCGGGCCTGCGCGCCGCGATCGAGGTCGCCGAGCACGGCGTCGACGTGCTCGCGGTCGGCAAACGCCCCCGGCAGGATGCGCACACCTCGCTCGCCGCGGGCGGCATCAACGCAGCCCTCGGCACGATGGACGCCGACGACTCGTGGCAGCAGCACGCCGCCGACACCATCAAGGAGAGCTACCTGCTCGCCAACCCGCACACGGTCGAGATCGTCACGCGCGGCGCCGAGCGGGGCATCCGCGATCTCGAACGATGGGGCATGGACTTCGCCCGCGAAGACGACGGCCGCATCTCGCAGCGCTTCTTCGGCGCCCACACCTTCCGCCGCACCGCCTTCTCGGGCGACTACACCGGCCTCGAGATCCAGCGCACGCTCGTGCGCCGGGCCGAACAGCTCGACGTGCCCATCCTCGACAACGTCTACATCACGCGCCTCCTCGTGCGCGACAACGTGATCTTCGGCGCCTACGGCTTCGACCAGGCCGACGGCACCCGCTACCTCATCCACGCGGATGCCGTCATCCTGGCCGCCGGCGGACACAACCGCATCTGGCGCCGCACCTCCTCCCGGCGCGACGAGAACACCGGCGACTCCTTCCGCCTCGCGGTCGAGGCCGGCGCCCGGCTGCGCGACCCCGAACTCGTGCAGTTCCACCCGTCCGGCATCCTCGAGCCCGAGAACGCCGCGGGCACCCTCATCTCCGAGGCCGCACGCGGGGAGGGCGGCATCCTGCGCAATGCCCTCGGCGAGCGGTTCATGTCGACCTACGACCCGGAGCGCATGGAGTTGTCGACCCGCGACCGCGTCGCGCTCGCCGCGTACACCGAGATCAAAGAGGGGCGCGGCACCGAGAACGGCGGCGTCTGGCTCGACGTCTCGCACCTGCCGCGCGAGACGATCATGACCCGTCTTCCGCGCGTCTACCAGACGATGATGGAGCTGCAGATGCGCGACATCACGGTCGATCCGATCGAGATCGCGCCGACCGCGCACTACTCCATGGGCGGCGTGTGGGTGCGGCCGGACGACCATCAAACCGACGTCGACGGGCTCTACGCGATCGGCGAGGCGTCCAGCGGTCTGCACGGCGCGAATCGGCTGGGCGGCAACTCCCTCATCGAACTGCTCGTCTACGGACGCATCGTCGGGCAGGCGGCCATCCACCACGCGGCCTCGCTCGACGCGCAGCGCCGGTCGGCGGATGCGGTGAACGCCGCGCGCGCCGAGATCGACGACCTGCTCGCCGCCGACGGGCGCGAGAACGTGCGCGCGCTGCAGCGCGCGATCCGCAACACGATGACCGAGCATGCGGGCGTGGTGCGGTCGGAGGAGGGTCTGCGTCAGGGCCTTGCCGAGCTCGACCTGATCGAGGGACGGATGGAGGATGTCGGCATCCATCCCGACATCGCCGGATTCCAGGACCTCGCGCACGCATTCGATCTCAAGGCATCGGCGCTCGCGGCCCGGGCGACCATGGAGGCCGCGTTGGAACGTCGGGAGACCCGCGGATGCCACAACCGCAGCGACTTCCCCGACACCGACCCGACGCTGCAGGTGAACCTCGTCTGGTCGCCGAGCGCCGGCGTGACGCGCGAGGAGATCCCCGCCGTTCCCGACGAGATCGCCGCGCTGATGCGCGACGTCGACACCGCGGGCAAGCTCGTCGAGTGACGGTCGCGCGTGCGGGCTCCCTCGGCTGTGAGGGGTCAGGACACGCCGTATCGCGCGGGTGAGACGCGGCACTTTCTGACCCCTCACGCGACGGGGCCGCCCTCACGCGAGGAGGCTGCCCTCACACGAGCGGCACGCCCCCACGTGCGAGGGGAGCGGGCTCACTCCTCGGTGTCGATGACTCCGATCCCGACTGCCTGATGATCGGGATCGGAGTCGTCCTTCTCGGGAGCCTTCGGCTCTTCGCCGGGCGCCTTCTCGGTGCTCGGCTCCTGAAGCTCGTCGGTGCTCGGCACCTCATCGTCATCGGCCTGCTCGGGGCTGTCGGCCTCGGGCGGCGTCGTCGCCTCGCCCACCGCCTGGTCGGGCTCGGGCGTACTGTCCTGCGGGCCGCCCTGCTCGGGCATGTGCGTGTCGGTCGACGCGGGCGTCGGGGTGGGGGTCTGCGCCTCGGGCGAGAGCTCGTCGGCGGGGTCCTGCGCGGGAGTGCTGTCGGTCATGATGATCCCCTTTCGCGTGTGCTTTCCCCCAGCATGCGGCGGATGCCCGGTCGCGGGCAGGGGGTTGACGGGCCGCGCTCGCCGAGGCATCCGCGCCCTGTGGGTTAACGGCCGTGAACCGAACCGCTGCCGACGGCGTAGCCTGGAGGAGTGACAGCGTACGTCTCGGCCTTCGACCTCTTCTCCATCGGAGTGGGGCCCTCGAGCTCCCACACGGTCGGGCCGATGCGGGCGGCGCTCGACTTCGCCCAGCGCCTCGAATCGTCCGGCGTCGTCGCCCGCGCGGCGCGAGTCGGCTGCACGCTCTACGGCTCGCTGGGCGCGACCGGCATCGGCCACGGCACGCCGGACGCCGTCGTCGCGGGGCTCCGCGGGCTCTCGCCCGAGACCTGCGATCCGGCCGAGGTGCGCGCGGCCTGGAGCGCCTACCCCGACGGAGCGCCTCTGCGGCTCGCGGGTACCCACGACGTGGCGTTCGCGAAGGACGACATCGTGTTCGCCCCGCGCACCCGGCTGCCCGGGCATCCGAACGCCATGACCCTCACCGCCGCGGACGCGGACGGAGCGGTCATCGCCGAGGAGACCTACTACTCCGTCGGCGGTGGGTTCATTCGCCGCGACGGCGAGGACGCCGCAGTCGCCTCCGCCGCCTTCCCCTACTCCTACGCCGACGCCGCGTCGCTGCTCGCGCTCTGCGACGAGCACGGTCTGTCGATCGCCGAGGTCGCGCGGCTTAACGAAACCGCGATCCGCACCGAGCAGGAGGTCGCCGCGGGACTCGACGCGATCTGGGACGCGATGGCTGGATGCGTCGACGCCGGGCTGCACGCCGACGGTGTGCTGCCGGGGATGCTGAAGGTCAAACGTCGCGCGAGCGTGATACGAGGGCAGCTCGAGGCCTCCGAAGCCGACGGGCACCGTGAACTCCCCGGCGAATGGCTCGGTGCCTTCGCTCTGGCCGTCAACGAGGAGAACGCGGCGGGCGGGCGCGTCGTCACCGCGCCGACGAACGGCGCCGCCGGCATCCTGCCCGCCGTGGCGATGTACTGGTGGCGGTTCCTCGCCGACTCCGGCCTCGGCGCGGGCAACGCGGTCACCCCCTACGGCGAGCTCGTCGGCAGCGCCCTGCTCGGTTTCGAGGCGGATGCGCGGGCGCTCCCTGCCGCCGACGGCCTGGACGAGGAGCAGACCGCAGAGGCGAACCGCCGCCGCGGCATCCGCCGGTTCCTGCTCACCGCGACCGCGCTGGGGTCGCTGTTCAAAGCCAACGCGTCGATCTCGGGCGCCGAGGGCGGCTGCCAGGCCGAGGTCGGCTCGGCCTGCGCCATGGCCGCCGGTGGTCTGACCGCCGTCATGGGCGGCACGAACCGGCAGATCGAGAACGCCGCCGAGATCGCGATGGAGCACCACCTCGGACTCACGTGCGACCCAATCGGGGGACTCGTGCAGATCCCCTGCATCGAGCGCAACGCCATCGCCGCCTCGACCGCCGTCACGGCGGCCCGCCTCGCACTGCGCGGCGACGGCAGCCACTACGTCTCCCTCGACGCGGTCGTCGAGACCATGCGCCAGACCGGACTCGATATGTCGACCAAGTACAAGGAGACCAGCGAGGGCGGCCTCGCGGTCAACGTCATCGAGTGCTGATGCCCGGGGCTCAGCGCGCGGCGCGGTTCTTGGTGTGGCGCGTCGGCGTCGCGGCCCACGGATCCTCGGGCCAGGGATGCTTGGGGTAACGTCCGCGCATCTCGGCGCGCACCTGCGCGTACGGACCCGACCAGAACGACGCGAGGTCGGCGGTGACCGCGAGAGGACGGCCGGCGGGGGAGAGCAGATGGAAGAGCACGGGAACCCGGCCGTCGACCAGCCGAGGCGTGTCGGCCCAGCCGAAGCACTCCTGCAGCTTCACGGCGACGACGGGCCGCGCATCGGGCTCATCGGGCGCCGGGTAGGCGATGCGGATGCGCGAGCCGCTGGGTACCTCGAGCCGCTCGGGCACGAGCTCGTCGAAACGACCCGCCTCCGGCCAAGGCAGCAGTCGTCGGAGCGCCGAGACCAGATCGACCCGGGCCGCGGGGGTGCCGCCGGCGAGAGCATCGATCTCGGGCGCTAGCCAGGAGTCGAGCGCGCTGACGAGCGCCTCGTCCGACACGTCCGGCCACGGGGCGCCCACCTCGCGGTGCAACATAGCCAGACGGTTTCGCAGCTCGACGGCCGCTGCCGACCAGGTGAAGATCCCCAGCCCCTCGCGCTGCAGGGCGCGGCGCACCGCATCCCGTCCCTCCGCCGCGGACGCGCGCACCGGCGCCGAGGAGCGGACGATCGCGCCCACCCGGCGCTCGCGACGCGCCTGGACGCGGCCCCCGACGAACTCCGCCTCGACGCGGTCGGTGAGCAGGGGGCCCGCCGCACGCTTCATCTGCTCCTCGGTGAGCACCGCCGCCGACCGGACGACCGCACCCGACCCCGCCGCCGCCCTCCCGCCGGCGCGCGTGACATCGGCGATCGCCAGCCACTCAACGGCCGCGAGCGGACCGCTCACCCCGGCGCGGGTGCCGGAGGCTAGGAGGAACGTCGCCCCGTCCGCTGTGCGGTCGATGCGCCGGGCGATGCGCTCGGGGAACGCAAGCGCGATCACGAACCCGACGCCGTCGAGGTCGGACCGCACTCCCGGTGCGGGCGTCGTCATGCGCTCCAAGCGATCCGCTTCGCTGCGCCACCGACGGGATTCGTGCGATCCGCCGCTCCGCAACGCGACGAGCGACTGCGCCACATCGGAATCGGCCGTGCGCACCTCACCACCGAGCAGCGCGACGACCTCGGCGGCGAGTCGCGCACCCACCACCGGGCTCCCGTCGCGCAGCGCGCGAGCCAGCCGGGGATCGGTCGGGATGCGCGCGAGGTCGCGGCCGGTCGGCGTCGCACGGCCCTCGTCGTCGATCGCGCCCAGGTCGTGCAGCACCCGGAGGGCATCCGCGAGATTGTCGGTGGGCAGCGGATCGATCAACCGCAGGCCAGAGCCGGCCGGCGCGCCCCAGCAGGCGAGCAGCAGGGCCGCATCGGCGAGGTCGGTCGAGGCGATCTCGGGGGTCGGCCGCGCGGGAGCCGCGGCGTACGTGCGCTCGTCGACGCAGCGCACCACGGTGCCCGGACCCTGTCGGGTCGCGCGCCCGGCGCGCTGCACGCACGACGAGCGGGAGGCGGCGGCGGTCACGAGACCCGTCATCCCGCGTGCGGCGTCGCGCTGAGGCATGCGCGCGAGACAGGTGTCGACCACCAGGCGCACGCCCGGAACGGTGAGCGAGGACTCCGCGAGCGAGGTCGCGACGATGATGCGCGTGGGGTCGCCCGGGCGTCGGCCGCGGATCACCGCGTCCTGCTCGGCGGCGGGCATGCGGCCGTGCAGCTCGCGCACGTCGAACCCGTCGGTCGTATCGCGGAGGCGGCGGGCGACCTCTGACACCTCGCGCGCACCCGGCGCGAACACCAGCACGTCGGCCGCGGAGTCGTCGCGGCGGAGATCGAGGGCGGCGGATGCCGTGGTGCGCGCGACGTGATCGAGGAAAGCGCGGGTGACCCCGCGGTCGTCGAGGCGCGGCGCGGGGCTGGGCGCCCACCGCTCGGTGAGGGGGAAAGCGGGAACGTCGTGCGAGACGACAGGGGCGGGCGCGTCATCCGAACCGATCACGGCGGCGATGCGCGCAGCATCCAGGGTCGCCGACATGGCGAGAAGTACGAGGTCGTCGCGCAGCTGACGCACCTCCGAGAGCAGGCCGACCAGCAGGTCGGTCTCGATCGCGCGCTCGTGCACCTCGTCGATGATCACGGCGTCCACACCCGCGAGTCCGGGGTCGTCGAGCAGGCGCCGCAGCAGCACGCCCGCCGTGACGAACTCGACCCGCGTCTCGCGCCCGACCGCGCGCTCGCCGCGGACGGTGAAGCCCACGCGGGTGCCGAGCGGCGAGCCGTCGAGCTGGGCCAGACGGCGCGCGGCGGCCCGTGCGGCCACGCGGCGCGGTTGGGTGACGATCACGCGGCCGGACGACCGCGAGGCGAGCAGCGGCGGAACGAGCGTGGTCTTGCCCGTGCCTGGGGGAGCGCTCACGACGACCGAGGTGCTCGTGTCGAGCGCCGCCCGGAGCGCGTCGATCGCGGATGCGAACGACAGCCCGGCGCCGATCGCGGCGAGGTCGAAGGCGGCGGACGTCATTCCTCCAGTCTGCCCCGGCCGCGGGGTTCCACCGAGTCGGGGAGGGGAACCGGGTGACCATAACTCAGGACGACCGGGCGCAACCGGCGGGCGGAGGCGCGGAAACCGGCCGCGGGGCCGCTCTCATCCTGAGTTGTGGGGCGCGTGTCGAGCAGAAGCGCGGGCGAAGACGACGGATGCCGCGACCGGATCGGCCGCGGCATCCGCGTCGCGCTGTGTTACTCGGCAGCCGCAGGAGGCGGCGGGGGCGGAGTCGCCGGGGTGCCGGCCCGGGTCGCCGGCGCCGGCTCGGGTGCGGGCGCGGAGGCGGATGCCTCGGCCATCCCGGCCCCGAACCCGCGGCCCACGGCCTGGCCCTGGATGATGCCGGCCAGATCGAGCCCGGTGGCGGAGTGCACGCTGTCGAACACCGAGCGCAGCGCCTTGGCGCTGTCGGCGCCGACGACCTGCGAGGCGCCGTCCTCGCCGGAGCCGCCGACGATCGACACGTTGCCGATCGCCGCGTAGCCCTTGGCGAACTCGCTCATGATCGACGGCAGCACCTCGAGCACGCGCTGCGAGAGGAATGCCTCCTGGTTCGAGGCGATGGCCTTCGCCTCGGCCTCGACGGCGGCGGCGCGCGCCTCGCCCTCGGCGCGGATCGCGTCGGCTTCTGCGCTCGCCCGCAGTCGACGCGCTTCGGCCTCGGCCTCGGCCTTCGAGCGCAGGGCGTCGGCCTCACCGGTGGCGGTGGCGACCGCGGCCGCCGCCTCACCGTCGGCGCGGGCCTTGTCGGCCTGGGCCTGCTGTTCGGCGATGCGCGTGCGGGCCTCGGCCTGCTTGACCTGTTCGATCGCGGCGGCCTCGGCGGCGCGCTCGCGCGTGTACAGCTCGGCCTGGGCGCGGGTCTCGGCCTCATAGCGCTGGGCGTCGGCGACGCGCTTGACGTCGGCGTCGAGCTGGGCCTGCTTGTTCTCGGCTTGCTGCTGCAGAACCGCCTGCTCGGCCTGGGCGCGGGCGAGCTGCTCGGCCTGCTCGGCCTCGGCGCGGGCCCGGCCGATGCCGGCGTTGGCGTTGGCGGTATTGGTGTCGAGCGCCGTCTGCTCGATGAGGTTCGCTTCCTGGTTCGCGATGAACTTCTGGTTGATCGCGCGGTCGGCGTTCGTCTGCGAGATCTCGGCGGCCTGACGCTTCGCCTGGATCTCGGGCGCACCCAGCGACTGGATGTAGCCGACCTTGTCGGTGATGCCCTTGATCTGGAACGAGTCGAGGATGAGGCCCTGCTCGGCGAGCTCCTGCGAGACGTCGGCGGCGATCTGGTCGGAGAACTTCTTGCGCTCCCGCATGAGCTCGACGACCGACAGCGTGGCGACGATGCCGCGGAGGGCGCCCTCGAGCTGCTCGGTGGTGAACTGCTCGATCGCCTTGTCCTGCGAGGCGAATCGCTCGGCGGCGCGGCGCACGTACACCGGGTCGGATCCGATCTTCACGATCGCGACGCCGTCGACGTTGAGCGTGACGTTGTCGAGCGACTGCGCCTCGGCGTTGAGCGAGACCTGACGCGAGCGCAGCGAGATGATCTCGTGCCGCTGCGTGATCGGGTTGACGAGCGACTTGCCGTTCACGATGACCGTGACGGGCGACTCCTCGATCTCGGGCCGCGTGCTGGTGGTGCCGTCGGGATTGACCGACGCGACGGTGCGCTGCACTTTCTGCTTGCGTCCCGAGATGACGAGCGCCTCGTCGGCGCGCGCGACCTTGATCCAGCTGCGTGCGAACAGCAGCAGGATCAGCAGGACGACGACGGCGGCGACCAGCGCGATGCCGACGATGACGAGGATGCCGATGGCTCCGGCGATCTCCATGGATTGACCTCCCTGTTCCCCCCTCGGGGGCGGTCCGGGCCCGGCGTCGTGCCGGGCTCTCAGCATCCACCCTGCCAGAACACAGGAATGGATGCCCGGGGCAGATGTGCCCGCGTCAGAGGTCGCGGAGAAGGCGAGTCAGGAGCGGCGCAGCTTGTCCGTCAGGGTGCGGAGGGTGCGCAGCTCGTCGTCGTCGAGAGCCGACATGCGCTGGGCGATCGACCGACCGTGCACGAGCGCGATCGAGCGGAACGCCCGCGCTCCCGATTCGGTGGCGCTGATGAGGGCGCCGCGTCCGTCTTCGGGGTCGGCGCACTTCGAGACCAGGCCGCGCGTGACCATGCGGTCGACGAGGCGCGAGACGCTGGGCTGACTGATGAGCATGTTCGCGGTGATGTCGCGCAACCGCGTGGTCATCTCGGGGGACCGCGTGACGGTGAGCATTACGTCGTACTCGGCCTGCGTGAGGTCGGTGCCCTCGAAGTCGGCGAGCATGTCGTGGAAGACCTCGTGCTGCGCACGGAACAGACTCTCCCAGGCGGCGAGGGCGAGCTTGCGATCGGTCATCCTCTCAGGATACCGGCCGCTTCCCGGGAGCAGTAAGGGCCGGTCGGAGAGGCGTCCGGCCGGCCCTTGTCCCTTGCACCAAGAGTGTCCTGCAATCACATCCGGTGAGTGCCACAGCAAACATTCACCGTGCGATCACTGTATAACGGCGAGGTAACGAATGCAACGGTTCGATTACGAAATCTCGAGGCGGATCGGACAGACGTGTCCGTTGACAGTGAGCCGGTGCTCCGTGCCATTGATCTTGTTCCCGTGTCGTTGATTCGATGTTCCCTGCTGATGATTGTGTAACTCGCAGGCGCGGCCTTCGGGGTTGCGACGGCCTCGGTCGTACTGTGGCGCGGTCGGGTTCTCGTTCTCGTTCTCCAACTGGACACTCGTCACGGGAATTAAATAGAGCATGACGCGGACCACGTGGCTGGCCGAGGTTTCGGTGACGGGTCTGCATGCGCAGATCGAGTTCGTCGAGGTCGATCCCGAAGCGGCGCGCGACATCCGCCGACGGTACGCATGCCCGGGACGCCGTGCGCTCCGCGCGATCTGCGCGATCTCCGATTCCTCGGCGGCGTCCACCTCATCGACGTTCGCGACGAGCTCGGCTAGCGACACTGCCGGGTCGACACCGTGCTCCTTCGCTCGGCGGCGGATCTCGACGGCCGCGGTGCCGAGCGTGTGCATCCGCTCCCATGCGTGCTCACCATGCCGGGTGGCGGTGACTGACTCTCGCGTGTACTCGGCCGGGTCTCCGGGCATCAGCCAGTACTTGGAACCATCCGGGCCGATGAAGAACCCGACGTAGCATTCCCCGCACGGCAGCAGGTAGGCACCGGGCTCGGTCGGTGCGCCGGTAGCGGTCCGGTCGATCATTCCGTCGAGAACTGCTTCCAATATGCGGACTCGGTCTCGCCGCTCATCGAACATCCCAATGCAGACCAGAAGAGTTCGACACTCTCGCGCCGGGTTGTCCATACTCGGCCGGGCAGTGCCGAGTCAGGTAGTAACGCACTCCTGGATGGTGTGGCGGTCTCCGATGCTGTGCGGCAACTGCCTCTACGCTGAGCTACATGTCAGAGGTGCGGGCGTACCAGTGGGATCCACGGGCGGATGCCGCTGACGCGGAGTACCAACGGGTGCTTCAGCTTCATCGCGATAATCGCTCGACGCTCGGGCACTTGCCATACGCTGCTTTCGAGGAAGCGGGCAAGCGCGGCCAGATCATCATTGGCGCTGTGAACGGCGAGATCTGCGGGTACGTCCTGTACAGCACTCCTCGTCACCAGACTGTGAAACTTGTTCACGTCTGTGTTGATGCACAGGCACGTGGTCACGGGGTCGCGAGGTTGATGGTAGACGTCGCTGTCGCACGGAATCCTGACCGCTCGATGATCACTGCGCATTGCCGTATCGATTATGGCATCGATGGATTCTGGCGCTCTCTGGACATGGTGCCCGCCCGCGAGCGGCCGGGGAGAGCCGCCAGCGGGTCAACGTTGACAATTTGGACTCGCCGGATCGGGCAGTTCGATCTCTTGGAGAATGCGCTCTTCAACTCGGTGCGGCCCGTCGCAGTGCTTGACACGAACATCGTCATTGACTTGTTCTCGTCCACCGAGATGCGGCGTCCGGATCGTGAGGAGTCGCGGGGCTTGACCGCTGACTGGTTGGTGGACGTCGTCGATCTCGCGATTTCCCCAGAAGTCTCGGCGGAAGTCAACGGGCTGGAACCCGCTTCGGAGCGGCAGCGTGTTCAATCGAGCCTTGACGGACTTGTCGCACTTCGGCGAGCGGAGAACATGCGGTCAATCGCGGCTGAGATCGTTGGCAGGTTGCCGACAGATCTCCTGAGTCGTGATGCGAGTCTTCGGAGTGACGCGAAGCATCTCGCCGACGCTGTAATCGCTGGTGCGGACTATTTCGTCACGCGGGACGAGAATCTTCAGGCCGCGACCGAATCCTGGATCCACGACGAATACGGGATCGATGTCCTGCGCCCTGTCGAGTTCCTTCGTCGACTTATCCCTCCGCGGGCACCTACTGAGTTCCGATCGGGCCAGCTCGAGGCTGTTGGGTTGCGCTGGCTACACCTAACCGAATGGACGTCAGAACTCGAAGACACCTTCCTTCTCGACCACAGCGAGAAGGGGAAGGACCTGCGGAAGGCGATCAACGCGGTCCTCGCAAGACCCGGTTCCGCACGTCTCGCCGTCTTATCCGATGAGCGGGGAAGACACTGGGCTTTGCTCGGTGCAGAAGAGGCCGACCAATCACTCCAGGTGAAGGTGTTGCGAGTCGCACGGGGATCGCTCGGCGCCACGATTGCATTCCAGCTCACCCGATATCTTCGCGCGCTCGCGCTCGAGCGAAATATGCAGCTCATCACCATCGGGGACGTGTCGGTAACCCCGGTTCTTAAGGCAGCATTGAGCGCAGATGGATTCGAGGGCGATCCAGTCTCTGTGAGGATCGCGAGGCATGCCGATCCCGCGCGGGTGTGTGACCTGGTAACGCGCGAGGAGGTTGCCGAGTACGAGCAGCGGAACTGGCCCCAGATACTTCTGGACAAGGAGGTCCCCGTACGCATCGTCCCTGTCCAGCCTCGCTACGCGCGTGACCTGCTGGGGTTCAACACAACTCTGATCCAGACACGCGAGGCGCTCGGGTTCGCCCGCGAGTTCGTCTACTTCGCTGCGCCCGGGATGAAAGACTGGGAGGCACCCAGCCGCGTGCTTTGGTATGTGACGGCGGATCCCGGAGCGGATCCACGTAACGCGATCCAAGCCGTGGTCGCGCATGCCCGGGTTATCGACGCTCAAGTGCTGGAAGTCGAGCGAGCGATTGAGGAGTATCGATCGCTCGGCGTGCTTCGTCGAGGAGATATTCAGAAGCATGCCAAGAAGGGAAGGGTGCTCGTTCTGAGGTTTGAGGATACGCAGTTGTTGGAGGCGCCGGTCGCAAAGAAGACGTTGGATGCGGTTCTCCGCAAGCACGGTGTCACGACATCCTTGATCACGACTCGAAGAGCCGCTCCGGGTGTCTTCGACGACGTGATGCGGTTGCAGCCTGGACGGCGAGCGTCATGACGAAGGTGTTGTTCATCTCCATCAAGCCTCGTTACGCCAGGGCCATCTTGGAGGGGCGAAAAACTGTCGAGGTGCGACGTAAGTTCCCCCAGTTACCTTCGGGGACGATGGTGGTTCTCTACTCGTCGTCGCCCGAACGCGCAGTACTCGGGACCGTTCGACTCAAGCGCACCACTCGTGTCGCATCGAGTGCCGTATGGGCCATGCACGCGGACTCCATTGATATCAGCAAGGATGCGCTGGGCGAGTATCTGGAAGGCGCGGAAGCGTCCACTCTCCTCGAAGTTGAGGATCCTCACATTTGGGAGCAGCCGGTCCCATTGGGCCAGCTGCGCGAGTTGCTCGGCGTCGAACCACCACAGAGCTTCCGGTACCTCCGCCCTGAACAGGTCGCGCTTATCTCAACCATTGCCACACAAAGGGCAGTATCGTAGGGGCCCTCGCGACGCAGGCATGGGTCCCCAGGCGACGTTTGATCGTCTACCCCCGTTTTCGCGATTAGACAAGCCGCTTTGGGTAGCATTGGCCCGACATCGATACGACGACGCTACGATCGCGGAGTGACTGCATCTGAATTGTCGGGCGAGCAAGTTCGGCGCGCGCTGTTGGACCAGAACTATGTCCCGAGAGCATCTCGTCGAGGCGATGACCTTCCCCCAAGTTTTGACACGCTCGGCATGAACTCAGTGTCGAACGCCATCGTCGAGCGTCACGTGGATAGGCATCGCCACGCCAAAGCGGTGCGAGTCGGTAAAGATCCCGGGTACTCGGTTGCGGAAGGTCGTGTTGCGCACTTTCGGTTGAACCCTCGGCGGATTGAGCTGCCGCATCCCGTGGCATATGCCAACCTCGTCGAGACGCTTTCGAGGCACTGGGAGTCTGAACTCGTATCGAGACTGGAATCGCCGGCATCTCAGTTCACGGTGCGCCAGCATTCAGACGGGCGAATCGCCTCGATGAGACAGATTCGTCCGCCGCTTCGCCCAGGAGTCGGGAGCCGCTTTCGGGTACGAACAGATATTGCAACGTTTTACGACTCGATTTATACCCATGCTTTGCCGTGGGCGATGCTTGGTAAGTCAGTCGCAAAGTCAAAACGTGGGAATAATCTGGCGGCCAACGACATCGACAGTGCGTTACGATTCGCGAGGCGGGGAGAGACAACTGGAGTTTCGATCGGACCCGGAACATCACTCGTGATAGCCGAGATTATCCTTGGTCGTGTGGATGAGGAGCTTCGAGGATTCCAGTACGAGCGGTTTCTCGATGACTACATTGGATACACGAAGACCGAGGCCGAGGCTGAAGACTTCGTAAGGATGCTCGATGCCGCTCTGCGGAACTACGGGCTCAGGCTGAATGTTCGAAAGACGATTGTCGACACGCTGCCGCAACCTGACGAACCTTCGTGGATCCGCGAATTGCGGAGAGCGACTCGTGATCGGCCGAATGAGCTTCTCGATCGAGCTGTCGAGCTATCCCAGACCGATCCGACCGCGAGCGCGATTCGTTGGGTGCTCTCTCGTTTGACGCGCCAAGCGCCCGAGTACTCCGAAGCCGTCGCGCAACAGGTCATTGCACGTCTAGCCGAGTTGTCGTTCACTCACCCCTACACGACCTCTGCGCTCATCGACATGCTTGTCTCTCGGGATCAGCGCCTCAGGGATGAGGACTTTGATGCGCTCCTACAGAGACATGCGAGCAATTCAGAGTCGAGTGCCGTGTGCTGGCTGCTTCATCTCGCTTGGCTGCAGGATAGGCCGATAACTGCTGAGAGTTGGGAGGCGACGGCGGCTTCGCGGGATGTCCTGAGCGCGTCGTTCTTGCTCAGAGCTCGCTTCTCTATGCATGAACAGCGACGGCAGAATCTTGTGGATCTTCTCTCTGCGGCGGACGATGACTATGCCCGAGACGAGGTCTGGCCCGCGAGATATCTGGCCTTCCTAGAAGGACGAGACGATTTCCATGACCCGGGCTTCAGTGAACTTCGGGAGGGAGGTGTGCAGCTACTGCGTGACCCCCGAAGACCTGAGGCGGCGGCGGAAGAGCCGGTCAGTGTTGGGGATAGCGCAGACCTCGAGGAGTCCGAGGATGAATTGTCCGAGCTCCTCCAGCTCGGTTTGAGCGGCTAGCGCAAATCGCCGCTGTCTGACTCTTCAGCCTCAGTATAGGGTGCGTGCCTGCAGGGTGAATGGGCTTCGCCGTCGGTGAATAACGGCGACGCAATCTGCGACTGTGAACCACGGAATCATCCGCATTGAGCCGGGAAGCGCCCTGAGGTGTTATATCGCAGCAGCCGGATGTCTGCGGATTTCGATCACAGGATCCGTGGCACGGGCTACAGGTTCGATGTCATCGGACAGACGCGGTGGCTCGGTGGCCGTCACCGGTGCGAGAGCAGTTCGAGGGCGATCACCAGGATGACGAGCACGAGTTCCGCTGCGAGGATGACGAATCGCTGCCGCCGGGGGAGGGCGAGCTTCCGCACGGCGAGAAAGCCGATGGCGGCGAGCGTCGCGACGCTGATGGCGGTGCCGGCCGACAGACCGATCCCAACCTCGTAGAGTCCGAGCGCTGCGGGAGCGAGGCAGGCCAGGGGCGGGAGGGCGACCGTGCTCGCGCCCAGAGTGCTCAGGATGATCCGGCGGTGCTCGGCCATCTCGGGCAGGCGGCTGTGGATGATCATGTGACTGAGGAGATCGGCGATGTACACGGCGACGACCGTCGCCACCACCGCGACCACGAGGGTTCCGATCGCGGCCGAGGCGCTCGGATGCTCGTCGTGAGTGCGCAGAGCGATGAGGACGGCGACGACCGTGAAGGTCACGTAGATGCGTTCCTTGAGGGCGGACGCGCGGTGCGAACGCAGTTCACCGTCGCTGCCGTTCGGGGCATCGGTGGTCATGACCGTCGTTCCGAGCGGGGAGCGTAAGCGCGGAGGAAGACGCGTGCGCCATCGATCATGATGTCGCGGACGCGGTCGGGATCCGACCGTCGGCGGAGCGGCTCGTTGAGTACTCGCAGTGTCGTGAGCGCAGTGAAATGATCCGCGGCCCGTTGCGGGTCGTTGATGTCGAGAAGGCCGGAGTCCGCGAACGCCGCGAGGCGAACCGCGACGGCCTGCGTGTGGGCCGCGTCGAGCGGGTGGTCCTCGAGTTCGGGAAGCAGCGGCTCGTTCTCCGAGATGAGCGTGACGGCTGCCGCGTAGTCCGCTGACGCCAGGAGCGAGCTCCCGAGCGCGGACGCGAAGGCGATGACCGCGCTTTTGAGATCGTCGGATGCTCCGGAGCCGACGCCCTCGGGCAGGTGCTCATCGAGGAGTCGGCGAAGCGTGTCGAGCGCGGCCTCGCCGGCCTCTTCGATGACGGCGAGAAGCAGTCGCCGCTTGTCGCCGTAGTAGTCGTAGACGGTGCGCTTCGATACCGCCGCCTTCGCCGCGACGGCATCCATGCTCGTCCGCTCCACGCCGACGTGGACGAAGAGGTCGCGGGCCGCGGCGAGGATGGCTGCCCGCTTGTGCGCCTGCCCGGGCCGGAGGGTCTTCTGCGGTGCCGCGGTCATGGAGTTCCCTTCGTCGGCTGATGCCTTCACTCTACACCGGCGAGTGTAGAACTACACGAAACGGTGTAGTGTGCGAATATGCCCGCTTTCGAAACCGCCACCCTCCAGGCTCACGCACTCGTCAAGCGCTACGGAACCATCACCGCCGTCGACGGTCTCTCCTTCACCGTGCGACCGGGGGTCGTGACCGGTTTTCTGGGGCCGAACGGCGCCGGCAAGTCGACGACTCTTCGCATGTTCCTCGGACTCGACAAGCCCACGAGCGGTGCGGCGACCGTCGGAGGGCACCGCCTGTCGGAACTGCCCCAGCCCATGCGCGTCATCGGAGCGATGCTCGACGCCCGGGCGGTGCATCCACGTCGTACCGCGGCCGCTCACCTCGCCGCCGTCGCGCGCGCCGGCGGCGCACCCCGGCGTCGAGTCGCCGAGACGTTGGAGATGGTCGGGCTCGCGAAGCACGCGAACCGTCCCGCCGGTGGCTTCTCGCTCGGGATGAAGCAGCGCCTGGGCATCGCGACGGCGCTGATCGGCGACCCCGGCATCGTCATCTTCGACGAACCCCTCAACGGCCTCGACCCCGAAGGCATCCGATGGGCCCGCACCCTGATGCGGGGGTTGGCGGCCGAGGGCCGCACGGTGCTCTTCTCGAGTCACCTCATGGGGGAGATGGAACTCACGGCCGACCACCTGCTCGTCATCCATCGGGGACGGCTGCTGGCCGACCAGCCCGTGGGCGACTTCATCGCCGAGCAGACGATCGAGTACGTGCGCGTTCGCACACCCGACGTGCCTGCGCTGCGTCAAGCGCTGGCCGGCGCGGGGATCGACGCGCACGCATCCGACATCTCTCCGGATGCCCTGACCATCGGTGACACCACGACCGATCGCATCGGTCGTATCGCCGCCGCTTCCTCGATCGAACTGTCCGAACTCACTCTCGTGCGCGACTCGCTCGAGGACGCCTTTCTCGCCATGACCGCCCCCGACCGGAAGGCCGCCTGACATGAACCTCCTCGCCGCAGAATGGATGAAAGTCCGCAGCGTCCGCAGTACGTGGGTCATCGCCGTCGCCACGATCGTGGTGACGGTGCTCGTGAGCCTGCTCGGGATCAGCGGCCTCATGAGCGACTGGCAGGCGGACCTCCCCGCCGACTTCGACCCCGTCGGCAACAGCTTCAAGGGCATCCTCGTCGGGCAGATCCTGATCGCCACGCTCGGCGGGCAGAGCATCACCAGCGAGTACGCGACCGGTCAGATCATCACCAGCCTCACCATCACGCCTCGGCGCGCTGCGCTTCTCGCCTCGAAGCTGGTGGTCGTCGTTCTCGTGGCGCTGGCCACCGCGGTCGTGGCCGTGACCGGGAGTTTCGCTGCGAGCCAGGCGGCTCTCGCTGCCGCCGGTCTGCCCACCGCTCCGCTCAGCGATCTCAACACGGTGCGCGCGATCCTTTGCGCCATCGGGTACCTCGTGCTCTGCGCCGTTCTCGGATTCGCGTTCGGCCTGATCACCCGCAGCGCCTCGGGTGCTCTCGGCATCATCGTCACCGTCGCGCTCCTCATCCCTGCCCTCGCCCCTGGTCTGCCGGGCGTCGTCGGGGAGTTCGCAGGAACCTACTGGCCGACGACAGCGGGCCAGGCCTCCTACACGACCGCCCCCGGAGGCCCGCTCCCGCCGGTCGCCGGGCTCGCGGTCATGACGGTCTTCACCCTCTGGACGACGCTGGCTGCTCACCTCGTTTTGAAGTCCCGCGACGCGTGAGACTCTCCGGTGACGCGCGTCAGAAGAACGAGAAGCGCGAGACCGCGTAGTCGAGGCGCTCGCCGCGCAGCTCGATCGGCCGCCAGCCGGTGTCGCGTCCGAGTCGCTTGCCGGTGCGCGTCGTCATGACGACGTAGCCGACGCCGTCATCCGGGCAGTGATAGAGGGCGACGTACAGCTCGCCGAGATTGACGCCCGTGCCGGGGCCGAGCTGGTAGAGGGCGTCAAGGTTGCCGGCTCTCAACTGCTCGTACAGCCATCCGTGGTGTTCGGGCGGCGTGTTCCAGTGGCGGTTCCAGATGCGGTTGAGCGACGAGCCCGTGTCGCGCATCTTCCACGTCAGGGTGGAATCACCCCAGATCGACAGCGTCGCTCCCCACGCGCCCAGCGCCCGACGCGCGATGTTCGGGTGCGAGAGGAGCTGGTCTTCGACGTCGAGGTAGCCACCGTGCATGATTCTCGACCCTAGCCCGCTTGTCGCGCGGAACGGCAACGAGGGCGACCGCGAACTCGTCGGGAAGGGATTTCCTGCTCGGGCGGGCCCCGCTACGTTCGACGAGTGACGAAACCGGCGGAACGGATGCTTCTCGATCGCCCAGGAGGAGTCCGTCTCTCGTGGGAGCAGTTCGGCAGCGGTCCAGTCCCGCCTCTCTTCCTCCACGGCGGGCCGGGATCCGGGATCTCCGATTTCCATCACAACCCCTTCGATCCGTCGATCAATACGGTCGTGGCGTTCCCGGACTCATGGTGCACGGTCGGCGGGACCTGAGCTCGAGCATGTCGGTACCGTTCGACCTGCACCGCGCCTGGCCGGCGAGCCGGCTGGTTCAGGTGCCGGACGAGGGACACGGTGGTCCTGATACGGAGCGGCTGCTTCGTGGCGGCGTTCGCGCGATGTCGGGGCTGCTCCGCGACACGGGCAGGAGCCGCGGTCGGGATCGCCCCTCGGCGTGACTCAGAGGATGAACGCCGCGGACACGATCAGGAACGTCGGGAGGGGCCGCCGCGAGTCCCACACGAAGACGCAGCCGTACAGGACCGCCGCCGCCATTGCGTAGATCCCGGCGGCCGGACCCTGCAGCAGGATGTGGATCGCTCCCCAGGTGATGGCGAGGAGCAGACCGCCCCACGGCAGCGCGGGGCGGCCGAAGCGCATCTCTCCGGCGCGTTGGCCGAGAGCGAGCACGAGGACGATGACCGCCGTCTCGCAGAGGTAGTAGACGATGAGCAGGGCGAAGGCGAACGGCGCCGTGTCGCCGTGCACGTCGGCGAGCTGCGCGTACTCGCCGACGAGCTTCCACTCCTGCAGGACGACCGCCCGGATGCCGATCGCCAGGGCGACCGCGGCGACGACGCCGAGAGCGCGAAAGGGAGCGTTCCGGCGCAGCCCGCCCGAGAACGGATCGTCGAACCCGCGGGCGGGATTCCGCGCCGCTCGGAAGATCAGCGCCGCGCCGAGCAGCCATCCGGCTGCGGTGGTAGACCGGTGCAGCAGCGACGCGCCCTCCGGACCCGCCGACGCCCAGAGAGGATCGAGCAGCATCGTGACGCCGAGCTCCCATCCGAAGACGGCGAAGGCGTACAACGCGAGGACGACGCAGCTCCCCGCAGTCACGGTACGGCGCGGCAGATCTCGGGTGTGCTCCACGTCACGAGCCTACTGACGGGGACGTCTCGACCCTATCCGTCCGACGCGTCCGCACCCCATCGCGCGAGCGACTCGATCGCCGCGCGCAGCGCACGGCCGCGGTCGGTCAGCGCGTAGGCCCGCGTGTTGTGGTGCAGGGGGAGCCGCGTCAGCACGCCCGCTTCCTCCAGCTCTCGCAGACGCGTGGCGAGCATGTTCGTGGGTGCCCCGAGGGCGCGTTGCAGATCGCCGTACCGCTGCGGACCGTCGAGCAGCTGCTCCACGATGAGCAGAGCCCAGCGGGCGCCGACGACCTCCAGAGCGCGCGCGAGGTCGCTCACGCGTCGGCGGCGTCGTCTGCCTCGGGCTTCATCCAGAAGGGGGAGTAGTGGTAGCCGTCCGGGTCGTCGAACTGCCGCTGGTACATGAACGGGTAGTCGTCGGTGTCGCCGACGCGGCCGCCGGCGCTCTCGGCGCGCGCGACGAGGTCGTCGACCGCCTCGCGGCTGCCGAGGTCGAACGACACGGTGATCTTCGACGGGGTGTCCGGTCCGCCGACCAGGTCTTCGGTGCCGCCGACGCTGGCGTACATCTCCCGGCTGCCGAGCATGACGTACTGCTCGGGCGCGACAGCGAAACACGACACGTTGTGGTCCGACATCTCGGCGTTGAGCGTCCAGCCGAGGGCGGTGTAGAAGGCGGTCGAGCGCTCGACGCTCTCGACGGGGCAGGTGAAGAAGAGAGTCATGCGCTGATACTTGCAAAATACAAGTGCGGCGTCAAGACCTTCCCGGACGACCGCGGACGAGGCCCGCTACAGCCACTTCTTCGCCTTGAAGATCGTGTAGAGCACGATGCCGCCGACGACCATGCCGAGGAGCGCCAGCGGGTAGCCGAGCGGCCAGTCCAGTTCGGGCATGTACCGGAAGTTCATGCCGTAGATCGTGCCGATCAGCGTCGGCGCGAAGAGGATCGCGGCCCACGACGAGATCTTCTTGACCTGCTCGTTCTGCGCGAGCCCGGTTTCGGAGAGCTTCCGCGTCTCCTCGTTCTGCGCCAGGCTCGCCTCGGAGAGCTGCCGCATCTCGTCGTTCTGCCGCTGCGTGACGAGGGTCGAGTGCACCGTGAGCGCGTTCTCGAGCAGAGCGCGGAACCCATCCGCACGCTCGCTCACGCGGATGACGTGATCGAGCACATCGCGCACCGAGTGCCGCAGCTCGACGTCGACGCCGTGCTCGCTCGCTCCCTCCTGCAGGCTCTCCAGCATGTCGCGCAGCGGACGCGTGGCGCGCTGGAAGGAGATCACCTCGCCGAGCAGCTCGTAGATGCGCCGCGCCACCGCCGGATCGCCGGCGAACAGCTGATCCTCGATCTCGTCGATGTCGTTCTCCAGCCCCGCCACCACGGGGGCGTACCCGTCGACGACCTCGTCGAGCACCGCGTACAGCACGGCGAACGGTCCTCGCCCCAGCAGCGCCGGATTGCCTTCCAGACGCGCCCGGACGCGGGCGAGGTCGGGGTTCTCGGCGTGCCGAACGGTCACGACGAACTGCGGCCCGATGAACAGGTGCACCTCGCCGAACTCGACCGTCTCGCTGCTGTCGATGTACCGCGCCGGTCGCAGCACCACGAAGAGCGTGTCGCCGAAGCGTTCCAGCTTCGCGCGCTGGTGGCCCTTCAAGGCATCCTCCACGGCGAGCGGGTGCAGGCCGAACTCCCGAGCGACCGCATGGATTTCGTCGGGCTCCGGGCGGTAGAGGCCGATCCACGCCATGCCGTGCCGCTCGTGCAGCAGCTCGAACGTCTCGTCGAGCGTCTGCGGGTCGCCCGTGCGGTGCCCCGCCACGTAGATGGCGTTGTCGATGACCGTCATACGCTCATCATTCCTTCTTCGCGTCGGGCGTCACGCCCTCCTTCGCCTGTTCGACGAGCGACAGGGGATCGGCGATGTCCTCCAACGACTTCCCGGCCGCGCTCACGCCGAAGACGCCGCAGATCACGCCGCCGAAGATCATGATCGCCGACCCGAGCACGTAACCCCAGAACAGCGGGCCGCGATCGCCGGATTCGGCGCTGGCACCGATCAGCGAACCGTAGAGCACCGGGGCGATGGCGCCCACGAGCTGACCGATCGAGAACACGTACGAGATGACCTGGCTGCGCAGTTCGAGGGGGAAGATCTCGCTCACGGTGAGGTAGGCGGCAGATGCTCCGGCCGAGGCGAAGAAGAACGACGCGCACCAGAACGCCGTGTGCGTGGCGGCGTTGAGCACCCCCGCGTTGAAGAGGAACGCACTCACGAGCAGGATGGATCCGGCGAGGGTGTAGGTGGCGAACAGCATCCGCCGACGTCCCCAGGTGTCGAAGAAGTGACCCAGCAGCAGCGCTCCGGCCAGGTTCCCGACGGCGAAGATGATGAAGTACTGCGAGGCCGAAGCCGGCGGGGTGTCGTAGAAGTTCTCGAGCACCAGCGCGTAGGTGAAGAAGATCGCGTTGTAGAGGAACGACTGGGTCACCATCATCGTGATGCCGACGAGCGTGCGCCGCGGGTAGGTGCGGAACAGCACCTTGGCGATCGTGAGGAACGGCACACGACCGTACTCCTTCACGGTGATCGCCTTCGACTCGTCGACGTCGGGAATCGTCTTGCCCTCCTTGCGGATGCGCTCCTCGATCTCGTCGACGTTGCGCTCGGCCTGCTCCTCGCGTCCGTGCGTCATCTGCCAGCGCGGGCTCTCGGGGATGTGGCGGCGCAGCCAGATGATGAGGACACCGAGCACCGGCCCGAGGAAGAAGCTGAGTCGCCAGCCGATGTCCTCGGGGAGGATGTCGGTGTTCAGGAAGAAGAGGTTGGCGACGGCGCCGAGAGCCGCGCCGCCCCAGTAGGTGCCGTTGATGGCGATGTCGACGCGTCCCCGGTACTTCGCGGGGATGATCTCGTCGATCGCCGAGTTGATGGCCGCGTACTCGCCGCCGATTCCCGCGCCGGCGACGAACCGCCAGATGTAGAAGAACCAGGGCGCGAACGCGAGGCCGGCGACCGCCGATCCCACGAGGTAGATCGCGAGGGAGATGAGGAAGAGATTCTTGCGACCGAGGCGGTCGGTGAGGCGGCCGAAGACCAGCGCGCCGAAGACCTGGCCGAGCAGGTAGCAGGTACCGGCGAGGCCGACCTCGGCCGGTCCCATCCCGAGGGTCGACGCGTAACCGTTGGCCGCGACGATCTGCACCTCGAGGCCGTCGAGGATCCACGAGAACCCGAGTCCGACGACGATCATCCAGTGGAAGCGCGACCACGGCAGCCGGTCCATCCGTGCGGGGACGAGCGACCGGACCTCCTTCACGCGGGAATCGGTTGCAGACACGGGTCCTCCTTCTCGCGGGCATCACACCTCCCGCAGCCTCATCTGTCCTACTCCTCCATGTGAATGCGCTGCATCTGGTTGACCGGCGGCTCGCGGCGGTTCTAGAGTTCCCTTCTTCGCGGGGTCGACGGCATCCGATGTCATCCTCCCGACGGACGCGGTGACGGGCCCACCGGCAGGACACTGGAGGGAAGAGGCGGATGCTCCGCCGCCGCCCGCGGGCGGCACGATGTCGGGAGAACTGCGCATGGACAACCCCTTCGGCGCTCTGCCCGTGCTGCCGATCGTCGCGCCGCTCGGGCTGCTGCTGTTCCTGCTGCTGCTCGGTCGACTGCATGCGCGCGGGCGTTTCTCGCTGCCTCGTGCGGCCGTGGCCCTCGCGCTGTCGATCTACGCGGCAGGCGTCGTGGCGAACACCGTGTTCCCGATCTTCCTCAATGCCCCCGACAGCGGCGAGCCATGGCAGCCGGCCGTCGCCCTCGTGCCGTTCACCGACTACGAGATCGACGACGCCCTGATGAACATCGGCGTGTTCCTGCCGCTCGGGATGCTCATCCCGCTGCTGATGGCGCGGCCGACATGGGCCCGGGTGGTGCTCACCGCCGCCGGCGCCAGCCTGGCGATCGAGCTCGCGCAGTTCGTCGCCGACCTGTTCTTCGCGGGCGGACACATCTCCGACGTGAACGACTTCCTGTCCAACGTCGCCGGCGGGGCGATCGGCTACGGCCTCTTCATCGTCGCGGCGCGGGTTCCCGTCCTCGCCCGTGTGATCGACCGCTTCCGCTGGGCGGGCACCCGCGAAGAACGCACCGACGCGGGCGACCGGTCCGAGGTCGGCGCCCCCGTGGATACGCTCGTCGGATGACCTCCACCGCCGCCGCCTACGCGGCCAGAGCCGGCGAATACGCCGACGTGCTCGGTTCGATGGGCGCGGTGCATCCGTCGGATCGCGAACTCGTCGAGACGTGGGCGCGGAGGGTGCCGGGGCGGGTGCTCGACGCAGGCTGCGGTCCGGGCCACTGGACCGCCCACCTCGCGTCGCTCGGCATCGAGGTGCGCGGGATCGACCTCGTGCCGGACTTCGTCGATCACGCGCGGCGCCGCTTCCCCGGGGTGCGCTTCGATCAGGGGAGCATCGACGCCCTCGACGAACCGGACGCGTCGTACGGCGGCGTGCTGTCGTGGTTCTCGACGATCCACCACGCGCCGGAGGCGATCGGCGTGCCCCTCGCGGAGTTCCGTCGCGTGCTCCGGCCCGGAGGTCTGCTCGCGCTCGGCTTCTTCACGGGGCCCGCCGTCGAGCCGTTCGACCACGCGGTGACGCGGGCGTACCGGTGGCCGGTGGCTCCGCTGCGCGTGCTGCTCGACGCCGCGGGCTTCGACGTGATCGAGGTGGACGTGCGCGAGGAGCCCGGCGCCCGGCCGGTCGGTGCGATCATCGCCGAGCGCCGCGCCGACGGCCGCTGAGGAGCGGAGCAAACTCGGGAGGCCGTGGTTCCCAGCACGGTACGCGCCTGCCCGGCGATGCGCAACCGTGTGCGCGAGCGATCGGCAGGGTGCCTATGGTCACGGCATGAGCGACATCAACCGCACCCCCGAGCCCCGACCTTCCCGAGACGTGGATGCTCCGGCGCGCGACGCCGACCTCCCGCCCATGACCGGCGACCCCGCCGCCGCGCGACGCAGCACCGAACAGGACCTCGCCGCGGCGCGCGCCCGCGAGGCGCAGGCCCGCGAGGACCGTCTGCACGACGGGCGCGTGCACGACGACCGCCGCGACGACGTGCCCACCGCGCGGCACGACACCACGCGCGTCGACCACGACACGGTGCACGACGGCGACCGTCGCGACGACGCGGCCACGCGCGGCCGCCACGACGCCACGAGCCTGCGCGACGACGTGCACGCCCGCGAGAAGGCGGAGTTCGGCGGCTTCAAGTTCGGGTCGGCGTTCTTCGGCTGGCTGACGGCGATGGGGCTCACGGTGCTGCTGACCGCACTGGTCACGGCGATCGGTGCCGCGGTCGGCGCGAACACCGGCACGACGCCCGACGAGGCCGCCGACGCCGCGATGGGCGCCGGAGGGATCGTCGCCATCATCGTCATCGCCCTCGTGCTCTTCATCTCCTACTACGCCGGCGGATACGTCGCCGGCCGCATGGCGCGGTTCAGCGGTGCCAAGCAGGGCATCGCGGTGTGGCTGTGGGCGATCATCGTCGCGATCGTCGTCGCCATCGTCACCGCGATCGCCGGCGCGCAGTGGGACATCCTGGGCAACCTCGACAGCTTCCCGCGCATCCCCGTCACCGCCGAGACCGCCACGGTCACCGGCATCCTGACCGCGCTCGGAGCGGCCGTCGTGACGTTGCTCGGCGCGATCCTCGGCGGCCTCGCCGGCATGCGCTACCACCGCAAGGTCGACCGGGTGGGCCTCGGTCGCTGACGGATTCCCGCCCGGTCGCGCTCCGGTGCGGCCGGGCCGGGAGGGGCTCAGATCGCTCGCAACTGGGCGAGGAAGTCGTCGGCCCTCTCGACCTGCACCGCGAGCCTCTCGCGACGAGCGGTGGCCTCGGCGAGGTGCGCCCCCAGCTTCGCGCGGAGCGCCTGGTCGTCGGGGGAGACGCGCAGAGCGTCGACGACGTCGAGCACATCGCGCATCTCGTCGAGCGTGTAGCCGAGGGGTTTCATGCGCCGCACGACCATGATGCGAGCGACGTCATCGGCGGTGTAGAGGCGGAAGCCGCCGTCGGTGCGACCGGAGGGCTCGACGAGGCCGACCTCGTCCCAGTGCCGCAGGCTGCGCAGAGACAGAGACGTCTGCTCGGCCACCTCACCGATGCGCATCATCTTCTCGTTGGTCACACGTTCTCCTGGCTCGGTTGGCCGCAAACCTCACGTTGCGTTAGGGTTGACGGTGGATGCCGTTCGGCATCGCCCCCCCATTCTCCCGCCTCGGCATCCGCTCGTGCGCACACGCCCGCGCCGGACGGCCGACGCGCGCCCGCCACCCAGGAGGCGACATGACCGCGGTCACCCCGGCCCGCGCACGCGCACCGCGCTCCCGCATCGAACCCACCGTTCTGCAGGCGCTGCGCAATCCAAAGCTGCTCACCCGCGAGGTGCTTGCCGGGCTCGTCGTGGCCCTCGCCCTCATTCCCGAGGCCATCGCGTTCTCGATCATCGCCGGTGTCGATCCGCGCGTCGGGCTCTTCTCATCGTTCGTCATGGCGGTCACGATCGCCTTCCTCGGTGGTCGCCCCGCGATGATCTCCGCCGCGACGGGAGCGGTGGCGCTCGTGATCGCGCCCGTGGCCCGCGAGTACGGCATGGACTACTTCATCGCGACGGTGATGCTCGCCGGGGTGCTGCAGATCGTGCTCGCGGTGCTCGGCGTCGCCCGACTGATGAGATTCATCCCACGATCCGTGATGGTCGGCTTCGTGAACGCGCTCGCGATCCTCATCTTCATCGCGCAGGTGCCGCAGCTCATCGACGTGCCGTGGCTCGTCTATCCGCTGGTGGCGGCGGGGCTCGCGATCATGCTGCTCATGCCGCGCCTCACCAAGGTCGTGCCGGCGCCGCTCGTCACCATCGTGCTGCTCACGGCCGCCGTGCTCGTCTTCGGGTGGAGCGTGCCGAACGTCGGCGACCAGGGCGAACTGCCGCAGAGCCTGCCCGAGCTGTTCCTCCCGCCGGTGCCGCTGACGCTCGAGACGCTCGGCATCATCGGCCCCTACGCCCTGGCCATGGCGGCGGTCGGTCTTCTCGAGTCGCTGATGACCGCGAAGCTCGTCGACGACATCACCGACACGCACTCGCCCAAGACGCGCGAAGCGTGTGGGCAGGGCGTCGCGAACGTGCTCTCCGGCGCGTTCGGCGGCATGGGCGGCTGCGCGATGATCGGCCAGACCATGATCAACGTCAAGGCGTCGGGCGCCCGCACCCGCATCTCGACCTTCCTCGCCGGGGTGTTCCTCCTCGTCCTCGTGCTCGCCCTCGGCGATGTCGTGGCCGTCATCCCCATGGCCGCGCTCGTGGCCGTCATGGTGCTGGTGTGCGTCGGCACGTTCGACTGGCACAGCATCCGGCCGGCCACGCTGCGACGCATGCCGAAGAGCGAGACCGCGGTCATGGTGATCACGGTCGTCGCGACCGTCTGGACGCACAACCTCGCGATCGGCGTCGTGCTGGGGGTGCTGGCAGCGATGGTGATGTTCGCGCGACGCGTGGCCCACGTCGTGACAGTCACCCGCGTCGAGCCGGAGACCGACGCCGAGGCCGGCGTCGACGGCGAGGGCGCTGCCTCGGGCGTCGTGCGGTACGTCGTCGAGGGCGAGCTGTTCTTCGCGTCGAGCAACGACCTCACGACCCAGTTCTCGTACTCCGCCGATCCCGCGCACGTGGTCATCGACCTCCGTCGGTCGCACGTCTGGGACGCGTCGACCGTCGCCGCGCTCGACGCCGTGGTCACCAAGTACGAGCGGCTCGGGAAGACCGTCGAACTGCACGGGCTCGACGCCGTGGCATCGGCGTTGCACCAACGCCTCACCGGCAAGCTCGGCGGGTGAGCGGATGCCTCGACGACCCGTATCGTCGAGGCATCCGGCGCGTCAAGACCGTCGCGCTCGGCCGCGTCGTGGTGTTCGGTAGAGACTTCCGCCGATCCGGAAGGACGCCCCACCCGTGAGCACCACCGCACCCTCCCTCGCCGATGCCCGGCGTGCCGCCCGCGACGCCTTCGGCTGGGACTCGCTCCTGCCCGGGCAGGCCGAGGCCATCGCCGCCGTCGTCGGCGGGCGCGACACCCTGGTGGTCTTCCCGACCGGTGCCGGCAAGTCGGCGGTGTACCAGATCGCTGGGCTCGAGCTGGGCGGCGTGACCGTCGTGATCTCGCCCCTGCTCGCCCTGCAGCGCGACCAGGTGCTCTCGATCGACGAGGCGCCGGATGCGCCGGCCGCGGTGGCCCTCAACTCACGCACCTCCGCGAAGGACGAGCGCGCCGCGTGGGACGCGATCGAGAGCGGAGAGCCGGTCTACGCCTTCCTCGCGCCCGAGCAGCTCGCCCGACCCGAGATGGTCGAGCGCCTGACCAGGGCCGACGTGCGGCTGCTCGTGGTCGACGAGGCACACTGCGTCTCGGCCTGGGGGCACGACTTCCGGCCCGACTACGCCCGTCTCGGCGAGGTGGCCGAGGCGCTGGGGCATCCGCCGATCCTCGCACTCACCGCGACCGCGTCGTCGCCCGTGCGTACCGACATCATCGAGAAGCTCGGCATGCGCGACCCGCACCTCGAGATCCGCGGGATGGACCGACCCGAGATCCACCTCGCCGTGCGTCGCCACGAGAGCGACGTCGAGAAGCGCACGGCGGTTCTCGACGAGGTGGCGGACGAGTTCGGACCGGCGCTGCTGTACGTCGCGACGCGCAAGGAGACGGATGCCTACGCCGAGGCTCTCGCCGAACGCGGGCGCCGGTCGGCCGCGTACCACGGCGCGATGAACGCGAAAGCGCGAGACGCGGTGCATCACGCCTGGCTCGACGGCGAGCTCGACGTGGTCGTCGCGACGTCGGCGTTCGGCATGGGGATCGACAAGCCCGACGTGAGGCTCGTGGTGCACGCCGACGTCACGGAATCGCTCGATGCCTACGCGCAGGAGATCGGACGTGCGGCGCGCGACGGGGAGCCCGCGCGGGCGGTGCTGCACTACCGACCGGAGGACTTCGCCCTGCGCTCGTTCTTCGCCGCGGGGCACGCCAAGCCCGCCGAGGTCACGGCGGTGTGGAAGGCGCTCGCGAAGGCGAAGGCCCCCGTGCGCGCGACGGCGCTCGCCGAGGCTGCGGGTCTCTCGTCGCGTCGCGCCACCCGTATTCTCGGCGCCCTCGTCGACGTCGGCGCGGCGCAGGCGACCTCGCGGGGCTTCTCGGCTGTCGACGGGCGGCGCCCGAAAGAGGTCGTTCAGGCCGTGCGCGACCACGAAGACGCCCAGCAGCGCATCCGCGAGAGTCGCATCGTCGTGATGCGCGGGTACGCCGAGGCCACGCGGTGTCGACGCGTCGCCTTGCTCGACTACTTCGGCGTCGAGTCGCCGGAGTCGTGCGGCGCCTGCGACCGCTGCGATGCTGGGGCCGCCGATGCCGGCGCGCGGGCGGGGAGCGCTGCCGTCGCAGACGCGCCCGAGGACGGCCTCGTCGCCGACGCCCCCGTGAACCACGAGGCGTGGGGTGCGGGCACGGTCGTGAGCACCGAGTCCGACCGCGTCACCGTGTTCTTCGAGGACCAGGGCTACAAGGTCGTCGCCCGGGAGGCCGTGGACCGCGGGGTCCTGCAGGTCGCCGACGCCTAGCGCTCGAAGCCGTCCTGCAGTCGGCCGCCGGCGCGCTCGAGCTCGTGTGTGACCCGGGCGGCGAACGCCGCGTGATCGTGGGCGAGCAGGGGAGCGGTGAGGGCATCCGCCCGCTCGGCATCGAATTCCCGGAGCCTGCGCGGCAGATACTTGCCTGCGCCGACCCATCGTGCGTTCGTCAGAAGGACCAGCTCCGCGGTGCGCTCGAAGAGCAGCGACGCGAGGACGTGCTTTTCCAGAGGGTCCGATGCATCCATGAAGTCGTCGAGCACATCGGTGAGAACGTAGCGCCGCAACCGCCGCTCCGTGTCGTCGAGCTCGGGGCCACGACGGTAGACGGGCTCCCACAGGGTGCGGTACCGCTCGCGCTCGGCGACTCCCCGCACCGTCAGGCCGTCGAGGAGCATCTGCACGATGACCGGTCGATACTGCGCCAGGCCTCGCTCCGCCCACGTCGCGAAGCCCTGATGCGTGTACGCGAAGACCTCGAACACCTCGCCCTCGAACCGGTAGGTCGCTGCGAGGCTGTCGCGCTCGGCCTGGAACAGCTCATCGCCGAGGAGCAGCAGATCGATGTCGCTGGTCGGGGTGCGCGTGCCCCGCGACGTGCTGCCGGCCACGATCACGACCTCGGCCCGGGGGAAACGAGCGGCGACGAAGCGCTCCACGATCGGCACGAAGTCCATGGAACGCGAGCCTACCCACGCTCGGGGGAGTTGCTCAGAAAAGCATCCGGTCGCATGCATTACACTGGACGTACCAAGGGGAGTACTCCGCCACGGTGGTTTCGTCATTACGGATGCAGTCGCATCCCGGCCCACCGGTTCCCGATCGGGAATGGAGAAGACTTTGGCTCTGCTGCCGCATACGCCGAGTCTGGAGCCTCCGTTGGACGTCACCCCCCTCATCTGGATCATCACGATCGCCGTCACGATCGCGTTCTTCGTGTACGAGTTCTTCGCGCACGTGCGCACCCCGCACGAGCCGACCATCGGCGAATCCGCACGCTGGTCGATCTTCTACATCAGCCTCGCCCTCATCTTCGGCGTGGGCATCGGCCTCGTCTCCGGGTGGACCTACGGCGGTGAGTACTTCGCCGGCTACCTCACCGAGAAGGCCCTGTCGATCGACAACCTGTTCGTCTTCCTCATCGTCATGAGCGGGTTTGCGGTGCCCAAGAAGTACCAGCAGAAGGTGCTGATGATCGGCATCGTGATCGCGCTGATCCTGCGCGGCATCTTCATCGCGGTCGGCGCCACCCTCATCGAGAACTTCTCGTGGATCTTCTACCTCTTCGGCGCGCTGCTGCTCGTGCTCGCCTGGCGCCAGGCGTTCAGCGACCACGAGAGCGACCCCGCCAACGGCCGCTTCATGCGCTTCGTGCGCCGGCACCTGCCGGTCAGCGACGAGTACAACGAAGACAAGCTCACGGTCGTCAAGAACGGCAAGCGCTTCGTCACCCCCATGCTGCTCACGATCGTCGCGATCGGCTTCATCGACCTCGTGTTCGCGGTCGACTCGATCCCGGCGATCTACGGCCTCACCGACCAGGCCTACATCGTGTTCACGGCCAACGCGTTCGCGCTCATGGGCCTGCGCCAGCTGTACTTCCTCATCGGCGGTCTGCTCGAGCGCCTGGTCTACCTGGCGCAGGGCCTCGCCGTCATCCTCGCGTTCATCGGCGTGAAGCTCGTGTTCCACGCCCTGCACGTCAACGAGCTGCCGTTCATCAACGGCGGGGAGCCGGTGCTGTGGGCCCCCGAGATCCCCATCTGGTTCTCGCTGCTCTTCATCGCCGCGACCATCGCGGTCGCCACGATCGCCAGCCTCGTCAAGACGCGCCGCGACCCGGCATCCGTCCCCTCCGTCACCGACACCACCACCAAGTAAGGGAGCACTCCTTGAACGCCCACTGTTCTGACTCTTCGGACTCTGACAGTACGAGCGCCCGGCTCAGGCCGGGCGCGCACCCCCGCACCGAGCAGGTGACCCGCTGATGGACGGCCTGCTCTGGAACATCGCCCTCGTCATCGCGTTCGTGCTCATCGGCGGCGTCTTCGCCGCGACGGAGATGGCCCTGGTCACCCTTCGGGAGAGCCAGATCAACGCCATCGCTGCGCGGGGCCGCCGAGGGGCGAAGGTCGCCGGCCTCGCCCGCAACCCCAACACCTTCCTCTCGGCGGTGCAGATTGGCGTGACCGTGGCTGGGTTCGCCTCGGCGGCGTACGGCGCGACGTCGATCGCTCCGTCGGTCGCCCCGCTCTTCGAGTCGTGGGGGATCGACCCGGCCATCTCGCTCACGATAGCGACCGTCGTGCTGACCCTCGTCATCGCGTACCTGTCGCTCGTGCTCGGCGAGCTGGTGCCCAAGCGCCTCGCGATCCAGCGGAACGCGCAGTTCGCGTACGCCGTCGCCCCAGCGCTCAACGGCTTCGCGGTCGTCATGCGCCCCGTGATCTGGCTTCTCTCGGTGTCGACCAACGCGCTCGTGCGCGTGCTCGGCGGCGACCCCGACAAAACGGGGGAGGAGCTCAGCGACGAGGAGGTGCGCGACATCGTCGCGTCGCACCAGGGCCTGCCCGACGACGAGCGGCGCATCCTCGACGATGTGCTCTCGCTGCGCGGGCGTCAGATCAGCGAGGTCATGCGTCCTCGACCCGAGGTGGTCGCGCTCGACGAGACGGCGACGGTCGCCGAGGCGGTGGCGCAGGTGCGCGACCTGCCGTTCTCGCGCTACCCCGTGTCGGACAAGTCGATCGACGACATCACCGGCTTCGTGCACGTGCGCGACCTGTTCGAGGCAGCGGGCGCCGACCCCGAGCGTCCCGTGCAGGCGCTCATCCGCGAGATCCCGTACATCCCCTCGACCGCGCGGGTGCTGCCGACCCTCACGCGCATGCGCGCCGACGGACACCACATCGCCGTCGTCGTCGACGAGTACGGCGGGACCGACGGTCTCGTCACGCTGGAAGACCTGGTCGAGGAGGTCGTCGGAGAGATCTTCGACGAGTACGACGCAGCCGAGACGGATGCTCCGGGCGGCGCCCTCGACGGGCGCCTCAATCTGCAGGACTTCGAAGAGGCCACGGGTCTCGAACTGCCGCGCGGATCGAGCGACACCATCGCCGGGTTCGTGACCGAGCGGCTCGGGCGTCTCGCGGTCGTCGGCGACACGGTCGACGTGCCGGGCGCGACGATCCAGGTCGCCGAGCTCGACCGTCGCCGCATCGCCCGCGTGCGGGTGACGCCGCGCGCCGACGACGAGGTGCCCGTCGGCTGACCCGCTCTGCGACGAGCCGCCCCTCGCCGTGACGCCCGCTCGGGCGCCGTCGGGAGGGGCGGCTCGCCGGGGCACTACGCCGTCGATTCCGCGCGGGTGCGCGCGACGAGTCCCGCGATCACATCGATGGCCACGAACGCGACGAGCGTCCAGCCCACCAGCGGCAGCAGCAGACCGATGCCCGCGCCGGTGACGATGACGGCGAGCACGCCCCACCACGGCGCACCGCGCAGAGCACCGCGCGAGGGCGGGGTCCCGCCGAACCGGCGCAGAGACCGCGGAGACCGCCGCTTCGCCCACATCGCGTACCCGAGGACGACCATCGCACCGATGCCGATGGCCAGCAGGAACAGCACGAGCTGATTCGCGAGGCCGAACATCGACCCCATGTGCAGGTCGACGCCCCAGCGTGCGAGCTTCGCCGCGAGGGGGAATTCGGCGAAGTCGACCCGGTCGACGACCTGCAGCGCGGTGCCGTCGATCGCGACCTGGTCGACCTCGGTCGGGAAGCTCGTCTGGATCTCCCGCACCGTCCACGCCGCCCCTTGCTGCGCCGGGGGCGTGATCTCGACCCGTCCGGTGTTCACGTTCGTGCGCTGGGCGATCGCGAGCACCGCATCGAAGGTGGCCGGGTTGGCCGCCCCGGTCGGTGCCGCTGCCGGGCCGTGATGCCCCGCGTGCTCGTCGAGCTGCCCGCCGCTTTCGCCGTCTCCGCCGCTATCGAGCGATGTGTCCAGCACAGGCGTCGCTCCGCCCAGCGTCGCACGCAGCTGCGACACGTTCGCGCCCGCGTACTGCGACCAGGTGATTCCGGTCGCCGCGAGGAACAGGGCCCCGATCGCGACCCACACGCCGACTGACGTGTGCCAGCCGAAGAGCCCCCGGTACCCGCGGTGGCGGAGGTTCGGGCGCAGCAGATCGCGCTTCGCCCGCGCCTGCCGCAGGCGCATGACCCACAGCGCCAAGCCTGCGAGTACCACGATGCCGAGCCACGACGCCGCGAGTTCGCTGTAGACGCGGCCGATGTCGCCGAGATGCAGCGTGCGGTGCAGCTGGTCGATCCAGGTGCGCAGCGGCAGGGCGCCGCTCGTGCCGTAGACCGTGAGGTCCCCGCGGATCTCGCCCGAGCCCGGATCCACGAACACAGCGCGCGACTCGCTCGCGCCGAGGGACTCGTCGGCGAACATGATCCGCGTCGTATCGCCGGGCTCCGGCGCGGGCCGCACGGCGGAGAGCGACGCGGTTCGGCCGACGTGCTCCTCGGCGATCTCGATCTGCGCGGCCAGGCTGAGCGTCTCGTCCGTCGCCGGAACGTGCAACTCGTGCGCGTACACGATCTGCTCGAGCGTCGGCGTCAACGCGTACAGGGCACCGCTCACGGCGGCCACCAGGATGAACGGGCCCACGAGGATGCCCGCCAGGAAGTGCAGCCGGCGAGCGAGTGCGCCGAACCACCCCGGCTCGCCGCGCCCGCGTGCGCGGGCGACCGCAGGGGCGACGGCCCGCGTGGCCGTGGTCGGTGCCGCCTCGGTGGCGCTCACGGCGCGCCTTCCCACAGCGTCTCGCCGATGAATCCACCCTCGCGGCATCCGGGAGGTACCGCGAACACCGCCGAGCCGATCGGCGTCGTCCACTCGTTCAGCAGGTCGAGGTCGGCGAGACGCTGCTGCATCGGCGTGTACTGCCGCGCGACATCGGCCTGGAACGACACGAAGATCAGCCCCGACTCCGACACGCTCGCGCCGGTCGGACGTTCGTCGTAGTTGTACGCGCGGCGGAAGATCTTCACCCCGTCGTCGCCTCGCGCCCGGCGCAGGTGGGCGAACTGCGGGATGACCGGGAACCCGACAGCCGTGGTCGCCGCGAGGTCCGGTTCGTCGTACTCGTCGATTCCGGTCAGCGGCGCGCCGTTCGCCAGCGTGCGGCCGACGGATGCCTCGCGCCCGCTGCGGTCGAGCCGATCCCAGGTGTCGAGATCCATGCGGATGCGGCGCACGACCATGCCGGTGCCTCCGGCCATCCACCCCTCGCCCGCCCACACGACCTCGTCGAACTCGGCGGTTCCCGGCTGCGGGTTGGCCGTGCCGTCGACCTGGCCGAAGAGATTGCGCATCGTCGTGCCGGGGCGCTCCGTGCCGTACGCGCGGCGGAAGCCCTGCTGACTCCATCGCAGCGAGGCGAAGCTGCGGGCGTCTTTCAGCAGCATCCGCGCCGCGTGCGACACCGTGAGGGGGTCGTCCGCGGCGATCTGCAGGAGCAGGTCACCGTCGGAGAACTCCGGTTGCAGTCGGTCGATCGAGAACGCCGGCAGGGGCGCGAGCCAGCTCGGCCCGACACCCGCCGCACGCGCCACCAGGCGCGGGCCGAATCCGAACGTGACCGTCAGTCGGGCGGGCGAGAGGGCGAGCTCGGGCTCGGAGTCGGCGAGCGCCGCCCGGCCCTGCGTGAGGCGAGCGGCGTCGTCGGAGAGGATGCCCAGCAGCCGCCGCAGTCCCTCACGGTCGGTCGCATCGAGCAGGTCGAGCGCGAGGAAGAGGCCGTGCGCCTGCGCCGCGGTGTCGATGCCGGCCTGGTGAGCGCCGAAGAACGGCACGGTCTCCTCGCCGTTCATCGGCGACGAGGCGGGGGCGGGGGTGCCGGCATCCGGCCGGTTCAGGGCGTGGTCGACTCCGATCGCCGCGGCCGCGCCGACGCCGACGACAGCTCCTCCGAGGAGGAACTGCCGCCGGGTCGACCCGGGGCGATCGGAGCGCGCACCCTCGGTGCGCGCGCGCATCAGTGGTCCATGCCCTCGTGGTCGTCGCCCTCGTAGTTCTCGTTGGCGCCCGAGTAGTCCTTCACCGGGGCGGTGAAGGCGTAGGTCGAGTCGTCGGAGAAGGTGAGGGTCACGGTGACCTCGTCGCCTGCGACGAGCGGGCCGGTGAGGGCCATCAGCATGATGTGGTCGGCGCCGGGTTCGAGGGTCAGCTCTCCCTCGGCCGGGATCGAGAACCCGCCCTCGATCTCGCGCATGATCATCTCGCCCGCCTCGTTCTCGGCGGTCTCGTGCAGTTCGACCATGCCGGCCGCGTCCGTCGCAGCGGAGACGACCGTCACCGCCTGTCCGCTGTCGTTCGTGAGCGTGCCGAACGCGGCGGACATGTCGTCGTCGGTCGCCTTGATCCAGGCGTCGTCGATCGTCACGGCATCGCCCGCCGGAGCAGCCGGGGCGGCCGGTTCGGCGGGTGCGGCAGAGCAGCCGGTGAGCGCGAGCAGCGACACCGCGGCGAGGGCCGCGAGACGGGGGAGTGGGGTTTTCGTGAAGAAGGTCATGGTGAGGCCTTTCAGTTGTTCTCCGCGGCGTCGGCGTCGGCCGAGGCGGCGGGTGCCGTGCGAGCACGGCGCAGGATTCGGAAGAGGAGAAGGGCGGCGGCGGTGATCGCCGCGCCCGCGGCGCCGACGACGAGCACGCGCAGGCCGTCGTCGGGCGGGGTCGGGGTCTGCTCTGCGGCATCCGCATCGGCGTCTCCGCGGTCGGCATTCGAGCCGCCCTCCGACGGCGCGACCGTCTCGTCGGACGACCCGCCCGTGCCGGCGGACGCCGAGGCGGGCATCGGCTCGCCGTCGCCGACCGTGAACGGCACCACGCCGGAGATCGGATGCCCGTCCTCCGAGACCACCTGCCACTGCACCTGGTACCCCGCCGCGGGCATGCCGGGGTCGAGGAGGGCCGTGACGGTGCGGCCGTCGACGTCGACCTCGCCGGTCGCCCAGTCGTGACCGTCGGCGTCGACCACGAGCACGACGGCGCCCTCGGTCGAGTCGCCGAGCACGAGCAGGTCGCCGGAGTAGGTCAGGGTGATCGACTCCGGCGGGGTGGCCAGGCGTTGCCCGGCCTCCGGAGTGCTGTGGACGAGCGAGTCATGGGCGGATGCCGGAACGGCGGTCGCCAGTACGGCGACGGCCGCCACGGCCAGCCCGGCCGCGATTCTGCGGACAGGGGACATGGTGAGTACCTCTCGACGGGCGCCGGGAGAGGGCGCCGGACGGTGCATTGCCGGCCCGCGCGGCGTCGGGCGCGCGCAGGCGTGAACGCCCACGGGCATCGGCCCGGGGCGGAGATCAGACCGCGACGTGGAGAGGTGGGGCGCGCCCGCGCAGGGGCGACAGCAGCAGCGCACCCCGGAGAACGACGGCGTCCGCCCGCAGGCGAGGAACGGCGACCGGGCGGGGGCGGGGGGAGAAGACCGCGACGGCGGTACGGCGGCGGACCCAGCGGATGCTCTGCTGAGCCAGATCGCGCAGCCCGACGAGCAGGCGCTCGCCGCGGTGCAGAGCGGCGACGGTCAGGAGGGCGGCGACCACGTGCCCGACCCACATCCCGCCGTCCGCCACGACCGCGGCGGGGATGCCGGACGCGTCGGGCAGGACGAGCGGACCGCCGTGCACGTGGGGCGCGGCGGCACCCGCGATGGGCGTGATCGTGCCGAGCACGAAGAGCACATGGAAGAGGAACTGGCTCGCCGCGACCGAGAGCGTGAGGCGGGTGACGGAGAGCCGGCGGCCGGCCAGCAGCACGCAGACCATGAACGACAGCACCCAGGGCACGAGGATGCCCAGCGCCCCGGGCATCGCCCCTCCGGCCGTGACGTGCCCGGCGAGCGCGACGAAGATCGCCACGGCGGATGCCGCGAACCCGCGCAGGACGGCGGGTCTCCGGGACGGGTGCACGGTCCCATTGTGTCAGGCCCGCCGACCGCGCACCGTCCTGTCAAGACCCTGAGGGGATCGTCGAGCGGCCTCTACCGTCCGGGCATGGACACAGCGCAGCGCATCCACCGGGCCAAGCATCCACGATCGATCGCCGCGGGACCGTACGGGCATCCGTTCCACCCCGTCGCGGTCACGATCCCGATCGGCGCGTGGACGGCCGCGCTGATCTTCGACGTGGTCGCCCTCGTCGGCGACGACTCCGCTTTCGCACAGGGAGCGACGGTCCTGGCCGGCATCGGCATCGCGGGAGCGCTCCTCGCCGCGGTGCTCGGACTCATGGACCTGTCGCAGATCGTCCCCGGCACGGTCGCGCGTCGCACCGCACTCGTGCACATGGCGCTCAACCTGCTCGCGACCGCTCTCTTCGCGCTCGGCTTCGTGCTGCGTCTCGTCGACGGCGCCGACCGCCCGCACCTGCCGGCGTTCATCCTCAGCGCGATCGCCTTCCTGCTGGTCGGTGCGTCGGGATACCTCGGGGGCAAGCTCGCGTACCGCTGGGGCGTCCGCGTCGCCGATGAGCAGACGCAGGCCGAGGGGTTCCGTCTGCACCAGTGAGGGGGTGCGGCCGGAACCCCGCCGCTAGCGCCGCCGTAGACGCGATCCCGCCCACACCAGCGCCGCCGCGGTGAGGCCGAGGCGGAGCCGCGGGTGCACCGCGAGCCACGTGTACGCACTCACCGCGCGGCCGCGCCGCGGAAGCGCCCCGGTCGACGCGCGATCCGCGGCACCGACGCGCAGGTCGCCGCCGCCTGTGCCGTCGGGGTCGTCGGTGTGCATGATGTCGGTGCCCAATCGGCGGAAGACGGCATCGACGATCCCCGGCGCAGCGTGCTGCGCGGCGACGAGCAGGCGGCCGCCCCCGCCCGCATGGATGGTGCGCACGGGGTGCGTCGCGGCGAAGGCGATCGCCTCGGCCACGACCTCGGGCGCGTACGCGGGAGGAGGCGCGGTCGGCCGCCACGGCATGCGGTTGCGCGCATGGCGATAGATGGGGGTGTCGATGACGGCCGGTCGAACCGAGGTGATGCTGATCCGCGGATGCTCCCCACCGAGCTCCCGGCGCAGGGCGTCGAGGGTTCCCTCGAGCGCGTGCTTCGATGCCGCATAGGCGCCGTGCATGGGCAGGGCCGCCACCGCCTCGACAGAGGAGACGATGACGAGGGCGCCGCCGCCCGCGCGACGCAGGGCGGGGAGCGCGGCCTGGATGCCGTGGATCTGCCCGATGAGGTTCACCTCGAGCACGTCGCGGAACTCCTGCGGGCGCGTGTCGGCGACTCGCGAGTACAGCAGCACCCCGGCGTTGCCCACCCAGGTGTCGATGCGTCCGAACCACTCCTCGACACGGTCGACCGCGGTGCGCACGGCATCCGCATCGGTGACGTCGACGACCAGATGACGGGCCGTCCCGCCGCTCTCCTCGATGAGCCGTACGGTCTCGCGGAGGCCCTCTTCGTCGCGGGCAAGCACCACCACACGGGCACCGGCGCGGGCCAGGCGCAGCGCCGCGGCGCGCCCGATGCCGCGCGAGCCCCCGGTGACCACCGCGACCTGGGCGTCGAGGGGGCGCAGCCGCCGACCGGCTGCGCCCCCTCCTCCCCAGCGGAACCCGGTCATTCCTTGTTGAACGCGTCCTGTGCGGCGCCGGCGACCTTCTCGACCACGTTCGGCAGCTCGGTGGTGCCGTAGAAGCGCGCGTCGGGGTGAGTGGGCGGCGGCATCTCGGCCGTGGTCGTGGGCCCGTCGTGGTAGCTGAACTCGCCCTTGCCGTCGGGCGTCGGGCCGGAGGCCCACGATCCCTCCGCGGCGGCGGCTCCGTCGCTGAAGTTCAGGTACTGGTACGAGACCTCGCGGTGCTCCTTGTTGATCGGGAAGTTGCTCGGAACGGGCAGCTCCTCCGCGCCCTCCGCCTTGAGCTCCTCCACCGCGCGCAGCCACTGGTTCTGGTGCATCGTGTCGCGGGCGAGCAGGAAGCCCAGCATGTCTCGGATGCCGTGGTCGTCGGTCATGTGATAGAGCCGGGCGACCTGCACCCGTCCCTGCATCTCGGCGTTGGCGTTCGCCATGAAGTCGGCGAGCAGGTTGCCGCTCGACGTGATGTACGACCCCTGCCACGGGTTGCCGTTGCTGTCGACCGGGCGGGCGCCGGCACCGGCGACGATTCCGTGCTGCACGTCGGTGCCGCCGATCACGGCCGCGACCGTCGGGTCGTCCTGTACCGCTTCCTCGGTGATGCCGAGCGGCGACTTCTCGAGCAGCTGGGCGATCATGATCGCGAGCATCTCGACGTGGCCCATCTCCTCGGCTCCGATGCCGAACACCAGGTCGCGGTACTTGCCGGGGATGTGCATGTTCCAGGCCTGGAACTGATACTGCATGGCCACGGTGATCTCGCCGTACTGGCCGCCCAGCACCTCTTGGAGCTTGCGTGCGTAGACGGCATCGGGCTTCTCCGGTGTCGCCGAGAACTGCAGTTCCTGTCGGTGGAAGAACATGGGTCCTACCTTTCTGATCTGCTGTCGGTGAACGACCATCCAGCGCCTCGCTCCCGCGATCGACGGAGGGGCTTTCCAAATCGGGAAGCGCCTGAGACAATCGCGCACGCACCGCCCGCCGCCGGCACGGATCAGGGGATGACCGACACCGCGCCGCCCACGATGAGGGTGATCACGGTGGTCCAGCCGATGATCGCGACCGCCTGCCAGAGGAGGATGCGGCCCTTGCCGATGCCCGAGGCCGCGAGCATGGTCGCGGTGAAATGCGTCGGCAGCAGGAGCGGTCCGAGCAGGCTCACCCCGGGTACGCCGTACCGCTCGAACGCACGCTGGAACTTCTGGCGCCGCGCCGTGCGGCGGTCGTCGGCGGGGGTCTCTTCGACGACCACGGCGCCGTCGGCGCCCGCGAGCTGGCGGGTGCGGGTGCGGTCGACGATCGCCTTGCGAGCCCCGGAGCTGGCGAGCACGAGCACGGCGACGCACGCGAAGTTGCCCACGATGGCCGCGATCGCGGCGACCACCGGATGGATGCCGCCGATGATGCCGATGGCGGCGGCTCCCTCGCCTTCGATGAAGGGCACCGCGCCGGCGAGCGCGACGATGAGGGGCTGGATGAGCTCGGGCACCTGGGCGACCAGATCCTGGAACGTCTCGATGAGGTTCATGAGGGGCTTCCTGACGTGTCGGGCCACGGGAGGTCCGTGGCGATGACTCCAGTCCAGCGGAGCGACCAGGGGCGCAGAAGTGCCGCCGTGTCACCGGCATCCGGGCGGTCTGCACACCCGACGGGTGACATGTGTCACGGCTCTAGGGTGGGT
This sequence comes from Microbacterium sp. Soil_N32, assembly GCF_057655505.1. NCBI lineage: Bacteria > Bacillati > Actinomycetota > Actinomycetes > Micrococcales > Microbacteriaceae > Microbacterium > Microbacterium sp. Soil_N32. The sequence goes on along the minus strand of NZ_JBDGME010000019.1, from coordinate 1,336,603 downwards.
GGGGTGAGCGCATCCGTCGACCCCACCCCCGGCTCCCGCCGACTCGCCCGCGGGGTGGTCGCGACCTGGTGGTACACGGCCGGCGGCGTGATGTTCCTGCAGCTGATGCTCGTGCTGTTCTGGACGCTGATCGCCTTCACACTCCCCGACACGACCGCCGCCGGAGTGGTCGTGGCCGTCGGCGGCCTCCTGTGGTGCGCCTCGACGATGCTGCTGCTGCGCGATTATCGTCATCGCGTCGACGCGGCGCCGGGGGTGGCCTGGCGGCGCATCCTTGTGCCGATCGCCGTCGCCGTCGCGTTCGGGGCGACGGCGGGGACGCTGCTCGGCAGCTGGCAGCTCGCCCTGATGCCCGTCGTGCAGTCGCTCACCCTGCTCAACTGGCCCACCGGGGTGCGTTACCGGGTCACCATCGCCGCCGTGCTCGTGCTCGTGGTGCTCGGTTTCATCGACGCGAGGCACTCCAGCGAGACGTCGTGGTGGATGCCGATCGTCTACACGTCGCTCCTGCCGGTCATGACGGTGAGCACCCTGTGGTGGTGGGACGTGCTCATGACGCTCGACCGCGCCCGCGCCTCCGAAGCCCGGCTCGCCGCCACTCAGGAACGGCTGCGCCTCGCAACCGACGTGCACGACCTGCAGGGGCACCACCTGCAGGTGATCGCGCTGCAGCTCGAACTCGCCGAGCGGTTGATGCCCGCCGATCCGGCCGCAGGCATGGAGCAGTTGCGCGCCGCGCGTGAGAGTGTCGACGACGCCCGACAGGGGACCCGCGACCTCGCGACGCGGTACCGCTCCGTGCCGCTGGGCGACGAACTGGCCAACGCCCGCGACCTCCTCGTGGCCGCCGGGCTGTCGGTCGAGGCGCACATCGCCCCCGACGCCGATCGTGCCCCGGCATCCGCCCTCGGGCCCATCATCCGCGAGACGACCACGAACGTGCTGCGACACGGGAGCGGCGAGCGCGCCCGCATCGCGCTCGCCCGCGACGGTGCCGTCTGGCGCTACACGCTGGCCAACGATGCCGATCCCGTCGCCGCAGGCGAGTCGGTCGACGCCGCCGCGTCCGGCATCGCCGGCATGCGGCGTCGTATCGCCGACGCGGGCGGGTCGCTCGCGGTCGAGCGCGACGGTGCCTCGTTCTCGATCACGGTCACCGTCCCGGCCGAGGAGCCCGCATGATCCGTGTGCTGCTCGCCGACGACGAGGGGATGATCCGGTCCGCGCTGGCGGCCCTGCTTCGGCTCGAAGCCGACATCGAGGTCGTCGCCGAGTGCGCCGACGGCACCGAGGCGGTCGCCGAGGCGATGCGTCTGCAGCCCGACGTGTGCCTGCTCGACCTGGAGATGCCCGGGCTCGACGGGGTCGAGGTCGCCGAGCGTCTGCACCGCGCCATCCCCACCCGCTGCGTGGTCGTGACCCGCCATGCGCGACCCGGCGTGCTGCGGCGGGCCCTGGCATCGGGCGTCAGCGGGTTCCTGCCCAAGTCCCGCGGAGCCGACGAGGTCGCCGCCGTGATCCGCACGGTCGCCGCGGGCGGCCGGTACGTCGATCCCGAGATCGCGGCGGATGCCCTGAGCGACGAGCGATCGCCGCTCACCGACCGCGAACTCGACGTGCTGCGAGTCGGGCGTCGCGGTGAGACGACGGGGCAGATCGCGCGCGCTCTGTCGCTCGCGCCGGGAACCGTGCGGAATCATGTCTCCGCGATCCTCGGCAAGCTGTCGGTCGCCACCCGGCAGCAGGCCGTGCTCTTGGCCGAGGAACGCGGCTGGATCTGACGCGTATCCTAGAGCCGTGACGACCGCTGCCGAGAAGCCCTCCGTCCTCTTCGTGTGCGTGCACAACGCCGGCCGATCGCAGATGGCCGCCGGCTTCCTGCGCGAACTCGGCCAGGGGCGTGTCGAGGTGCGGTCTGCCGGCTCGATGCCCGGCGACGCGATCAACCCGGTCGCGGTCGCTGCGATGGCCGAGGTCGGAATCGACATCGCGGGCGAGCAGCCGAAGGTGCTCACGACCGAGGCCGTGCAGGCATCCGATGTCGTCATCACGATGGGCTGCGGCGACGCGTGCCCGTTCTTCCCGGGCAAGCGTTACGAGGACTGGAAGCTCGACGACCCGGCCGGACAGGGCATCGAGGCCGTGCGGCCCATCCGCGACGAGATCCGCGGGCGCATCGAGGCGCTCCTCGCCGACCTGCTCTGAGCGCGCCGCGCGGTCCCGCTGTTCCTTGCGGGGGCGTCATCCGTCAACGGGCCGCGAATCCTCCTGCGAGAATGGACGGGCCGAGTCCCGAGCCGAGGAGCAGACGTGCAGTTCATCTCCACCCGCGGCGGCATGCAGCCGCAGCCGTTCAGCGAGACGCTGCTGGAGGGCCTCGCGCCCGACGGCGGCCTGGCCGTGCCCGCCGAGATGCCGACGGTCGACGCCGAGACGCTCGAACGGTGGCGCGCACTCACGTACCCCCAGCTGGCCACCGAGGTGATCGGGCTCTTCGCCACCGACATCCCGCGCGAAGACCTCGCGCGCATGACCGAGGCGGCGTACGCGCCCTTCCCGGGCGACGTGGTGCCTCTGCGGACGATCGGCGGCGGGCTGACGCTCGTGGGTCTGTCGGAAGGGCCGACGCTCGCGTTCAAGGACATGGCGATGCAGTTCCTCGGGCAGGTGCTCGAATACACGCTCGCGCGCACGGGGTCGGTGCTCAACATCCTCGGGGCGACCTCGGGCGACACCGGCTCTGCGGCGGAGCACGCGCTGCGCGGCAAGGAGCGCGTCGCGGTGTTCATGCTCTCTCCGCAGGGACGGATGAGCGCGTTCCAGCGTGCGCAGATGTTCTCGCTCGACGACGAGAACGTGCACAACATCGCGGTCGAGGGCGTCTTCGACGACTGCCAGAACCTCGTGAAGCACCTCGCAGGCGATCTGCAGTTCAAGCGCGCGCAGAATCTCGGCGCCGTGAACTCGATCAACCTCGCCCGCATCACCGCACAGGTCGTCTACTACTTCTGGGCGTGGCTGCGCGCGACGGATGCCGAGGGTGCGACCGAGGTGTCGTTCACGGTTCCGTCGGGCAACTTCGGCAACATCCTGTCCGGCTTCTTCGCGAAGCAGATGGGCCTGCCGGTCCGCCGTCTCGTCCTGGCAGCCAACGAGAACAACGTGCTGGACGAGTTCTTCCGCACCGGCATCTACCGCCCCCGTAACGCCGCCCAGACCCTGGCGACGTCCAGCCCCTCGATGGACATCTCGAAGGCGTCGAACCTCGAGCGTTTCATCTTCGAGCTCGTCGACCGCGACCCCGAGCGCGTGGTCGGTGCGTGGCGCGACCTCGACGAGCAGGGCTACGTAGACTTCGCGGCCGACCAGCCGCGCTTCGTCGAGGAGTTCGGCATCGTCAGCGGCACGTCGACGCATGCCGACCGCCTCGAGACGATCCGCGCGGTGTACGCCGAGACTCAGGAGATCATCGACCCGCACACGGCCGACGGGGTCAAGGTCGCGCATCAGCACGTCGAAGAGGGCGTTCCGATGCTCGTGCTCGAGACCGCCAAGCCGCAGAAGTTCGCCGAGACGATCATCGAGGCCATCGGCGTCGAGCTCGACTACTCGAAGGAGCTGCGAGACATGCTCGGCGCTCCGCAGCACGTCGTGGAGATGGCCGACGACGAGCACGCGCTGCGCGCCTTCATCGAGGAGCACGCGCTGCGCTGAGTCGCCGGGCTCCCGTCGCACGAAGGGTCGGTATCCCGAGGGATACCGACCCTTCGTGCGATCGGAGTCAGGCCTCCGGGTCGCTGTGCACCATCCAGGCGATGCCGTAGCGGTCGACGAGCATGCCGTAGGTGCCGCCCCACGGCGGGGTGTCGAGCGGCATCGTGATGGTGGCGCCGTCGGACAGCGCATCCCAGACCTCCTGAGCGCGCGCCTTCGTGTTGCCGCTCAGCGACACCGAGATGCCCGCGGGCTTCTCGTAGGGAACACCGTCGGGGGTGTCGGCGCCCATGAGCACGAGACCGTCGGAGGTGGTGAGTCGAGCGTGCATGACGAGCGACTGCTGGTCGGGGTTCTCGACCATTCCGGGATAGTCGCCGAACGTGGTGACCTCGAGGTCGCCCCCGAGCGCGTCGCGATAGAACTCCATCGCCTCGCGGGCTTCGGTGCGGAAGGACAGGTACGGGTTCAGAAAGGGCATGGTTGCTCCTGGTCGACGGATGCCTGCGGGCCGAGGCAGCAACATTCTGCGCGGGGGTCGGGCGCGGTTCAAGACACCGTGAGCGGTATATCTCCCGTGTCGCGAGGTGTCAGTCGGGCAGCGCGCGCGCCGCGGCCGCGAGCACCTGCGGCACGGACGGAACGCCCTCGGCGCGGAAGACGACCGCTCCCGCGTCGTCGCGGATGACGACCGTCGGCGTCGAGCGGATGTCGAGCGCTTCGGCGGCATCCGGATCGCGGGCCACGTCGATCTCGGTGACGGCGGCGTCGGAGAGGAAGCGCGCGGCGTCGTGCAGCACGGCACGGGTGCGGGCGCACGCGCCGCAGAACGACGATGACACGAGCGTCAGTTCCATGCGAGCCTCCCGGATGCTGTGTGCAGTGCAACCGCCGGGGCGACGACGATGTTCCCTCGCTACTCCCGGTCGAGGCCGAACGTGCGCTTCACGAGCGCCCGGACGTCGCGGTCGAGACCGTCGATCCGGGCGCCGACCGCCTCGAAGCGGCCCCGCATCTCTTCGCGCAGCCCTCCGATCTCGGCGCGCAGCACGCGGACGAACAGGGTCGACACGATCGTCATCATGCCGATCGTGGTGGCGATGAAGGCTCCGATCATCGTCCAGATCTGGGGTTCGGTCACGGCGATCATGCTCCTATTGTGCGGACGGACCTCCAGGCTGCCAAGCCGTCATCCGGGCCCGCCCACCCGGGCACGGGAGCTGGGGACAACCGCTATCTTCCGCGATCGGTGGAGGAAGAGTCGTCGTCGCCGAGGGGGCGTTTCGACGACGGATGCAGCACCCCGGACGCGGCTCCGAGCACCGCTCCCGCGATCGTGTCGACGATCCGTTCCCCGGCGACGTCGATCGATCCGATGGTGCCGGTCGCGGCGCCGGTGAGCAGCAGCACCAGCGGCGTGATGAACACCAGGGCCAGTGCGTAGTGGCGCACGACGACGAGCTCGATCGTGAACTGCAGCGCCCCGAGCAGCAGCGCCAACCAGATGCCCGCCGGGTGGAGCAGTGCGAGGACGAGGTACAGGCCGGCGCCGACGATCGTGCCGAGCATCCGGTGCAGGCCCCGTTGGAAGGCGGCGCGTCGTGCCGCCGCCACGCCGATCACCGCGACCGCCGATCCCACGATCCAGTACGTGCGATCGGGATCGACGACGAGCCCCAGCAGCACGCCGACCACGGCAACGATCGCCACGCGCAGCAGCAGCATCCGTCCGTCCGCGTCGAGGTGCGGCCCGGGCAGCAGCTCGCGAAGGGGGCGTGCCCCGACCGCCCGCGTGCGGGCGCGCAGGAGCGGGACGAGCGCGACCAGGAACGAGAAGAGGCATCCGCCCGCCAGCGCCGCCAGGTAGACGAGCGGGGCGATGGCCCCCGTGCCGATGACATGGGCGGTCAGACCGAACACCAGCACGAAGAACAGCGGTCCCGGTGGCCCGAGTCGGAAACCGAAGGCGAGCGCCGCGCTGACGATCGCGACGACCACGACGCCCACGGCGGCGGCCACCGTGCTGGGGGCGACGAGGGCGCCGCCGGCGGCGCTCGCGATCAGTCCCGCCGCGACGAATGGCAGGATGCGGGCGCGATCGACCACCGGGGCCGACCCGGCGTAGAGCACCGTGAACGCGCCGGTCGCGGCGACGTAGCCCAGCGGAGCGTGGCCGAGAAGACCGAGGACGGCGATCGGCGCGGCGATGCCGATCGATGCCTGCAGGGCGAGATGCCATCGCCTCCCGCGCGACGGGGTGAAGGCGAACAGACTCACCCCTCCATTCTCCTCCCGGTCGGCCGCGCCCCCGACCACACCGGTCGATACGATGGCGACGTGACGGCTGCGAGCGTACGACCCGGAATCGAGGAACGTCTCTCGCGGATGCTCCGCCTCCCGACCGTGTCCGCAGAACTCTACGAGCGGGGCAGCGGCCCGTTCGACGAGTTCGTCGCCCTGCTGGCCGAGCTCTACCCGCTGGTGCATGCGCACCTCGAGCGCGAGCGCATCACCGACCACGGGCTCCTCTTCCGGTGGGCGGCGCGTGACGGGGCATCCGGTGATCCGGTCGTGCTCATGGCGCATTACGACGTCGTTCCGGTCGACGAGAGCGACGCGTGGACGCACCCGCCGTTCGACGGTGTCATCGCCGATGGACTCGTGTACGGGCGAGGCGCGCTCGACGACAAGGGCCCGCTGATGGTCATTCTGGAGGCGGTCGAGAACCTGCTGGCCGCGGGTTTCGCCCCGCCACGGGACGTGTATCTGTCGTTCGGGGGCAACGAGGAGACCTACGGGAACGCCGCCCGAACGATCGCGTCCGTGCTGCAGGGGCGGGGCGTCGTACCGTGGCTCGTCGTCGACGAGGGCGGCGCGGTGGTCGACGCTCCGCTGCCGTTCGTCCCCGGTCGTGCGGCGATGATCGGCGTGGGCGAGAAGGGTGTGCTGACCGTTCGCCTGTCCGCCCGCGGCGAGGGCGGTCACGCATCGGCGCCACCCTCGCGCACCGCCGTCCGGCGGGTCGCTCGGGCGGTCGAGCGGCTCGGGCCGGGCACCTTCCGGCCCCGTGCTCCGAAGGCGATCCTGACGATGCTCGCCCGTCTCGCTGACCGCACACCGGGTGCGCCTCGCCACCTCCTCCGCCTGCTCTCGGTCGCGCCTCTGCTCACTGCGCGTCTCTTCGCGATGCTCGGCGGCGAACCCGCGGCGCTGGTACGCACGACGATCGCTCCGACGATGCAATCCGGCGGAACCGCGGCGAACGTCCTGCCGTCGCAGGCGTCCGCGACGATCAACCTCCGCATCGCGCTCGGCGAGACGACGCAGCAGACCGTGCTCCGTCTGCGTCGACGCATCCGCGACCCGCTCGTGCGGGTCGAGGTGCTCGAGGCCAGCGAACCGTCGCCGGAGTCGCCCACAGACAACGCTCCGTTCGCGCTGCTCGGCGAGGCGTTGCGGGTCTCGCACCCCGACATCCCGGCCGTGCCGTACGTGATGATGGCTGCGACCGACTCGCGCCACTTCCACCGGTTCGCGTCGGCGGTCTACCGCTTCGCCCCGCTCGATATGTCCAATGCGCAGCGCGCGTCGATCCACGGCGTCGACGAGCGGGTCGAGATCGCCGCCCTCGAGCGCGGCGAGCGCTTCCACCGCGCGCTCCTCGAACGGCTAGTGTGATCCCACACGCCCCGAGGAGCACGCCAGACCCGGATTCCGTGCCGTCGGGGCCGGGAGAGAAGCAGGAGTCGCGATGACGCGCACTCGCACGTTCGGTGCCCTCGCCGCGGTGGTCGGATACCTCGCCTTCGTCGAGTTCACCAGTGGTGTGCTGCAGGGCTACTACACGCCGATGCTGACCGACATCGCCCGCCACCTCGGCATCCACGACGCCGACGTGAACTGGCTGGAGGGATCCCAGCTGATGCTCTCGGCGCTCGTCGTCCCCGCGTTCGCCAAGCTCGGCGACATGGTCGGGCACAAGCGGATGCTCCTGGTCTCCACCGCGCTCACGGCTGTCGCGGCTCTCGTGCTCCCCTTCACCGATTCCTTCGCGGTGTTCCTGGTCGCCTGGACGCTCATGGGGTTCTACGTTGTCTGGCTGCCTCTCGAGATCGCCCTGATCTGGTCGCGCTCCCGCCGTCTGGAGGGTCGAGCCGGCATCACCGCCAAGGCGGCGGGGCTGCTCGTCGCGGCGCTCGAGGGCGGCGCCATCATCGGCGCGCTCGCCGGGGGACAGCTCGTCGACGTCCTGCCCCTCACGGCGGTGCTCCTTGTGCCGGCGGCCCTGATCGTCGTGTGCTTCTTCGTGATCCTGTTCGGAGTCAAGGAGTCGCCGGATCAGAACGGCGGAGTCTTCGATACCGTCGGGTTGGTGCTGATCTCCCTGGCCCTGCTCTGCTTCACGGGAGGGCTCAGCCTGCTGCGCCTCGACGGCGGGGTCGCGAACCCGTTGTCGTGGGCGGTCGTCGTGCTAGGTGTGCTGCTGGTCATCCCGTTCGCGCGGTGGGAGCTGCGGCATCCGGATCCACTGATCGACGTGCGGATGTTCCGGTCGCCGGCGCTCGGTCCGGTCTTCCTCACCGCCGGCCTGTTCGGCGTGAGCGTGCTCGGTGCCCAGGCGCCGCTCTCGACCTTCGCCCGCACCGACCCCGGCGTGAACGGCTACGGCCTCGGGACCAGCGGCTTCCAGACGTCGCTGATCATCGGGCTGTACCTCATCGCGATGATCGCGGGCGCCCTGCTCTTTCCCGTCGTGGCGCGGCGCATCACCCCGCGGCGTGCGCTGCTCCTCGCGTCGTTGCTGGTCGGCGCGGGGTTCCTGCTGTTCGTGCCTTTCCACCAGACCTACGTGCAGGTCGTGGTGAACATGATGATCGCCGGTCTGGGCTCGGGTGCGCTGGTCGCCGCGCTGCCCGCCGCCGCGGCATCGGCCGCCCCGCCGACTCAGACCGGCGTGGCGACGGGGCTGACGAACTCGGTGAAGACGGTCGGGGGAGCCGTCGCGTCGTGCGTGTTCGGCATCGCACTGCTCGGCGGGGCGGCGCAGGTCGCGGGCTCGACCACTGAAAGCACCGCGGGGTCGCTCGCCGGGTACATGACCGTGTGGATCGTGTGCGGGGTGACCGCGGTCGTCGCTGCCTTCTGCCTACTGTTCGTGCCGCGGACGGCGTTCACCGACCGTCCGGTCGAGGCCGAGGTCGCGCCGCTGCTCTGAGCCGCAACGCCTCGCGCCGTCCGTCAGTCGCGGTCCAGGCCGAACGTGCGCTTGACGACGGCCTGGACGTCTCGGTCGAGTCCGTCGATCCGGGCGTTCACGGCGTCGAACCGCGCACTCATCTCGCTGCGCAGTCCGCCGACATGCGTGCTGATCTCGTGACGCAGGCCACCGAGTTGTCCCTCCAGTCCGTCGAGGCGGCCGCGGATGCTTCCCACCTCGGCTCGCACCACTCGCACGAACAGCGTCGACACGACTGTGAGCATTCCCAGCATCAGGGAGGTGAAGGCTCCGATCATGACCCAGATCTGCGCATCGTCCATGAAACCCATCCCCTCATCGTCGCATCGTCGAGATCAAGGTTCCAGGATGGTCCGGGGTGAGATTTCGGCCGTCACGTGAACTGTGCAAAAGGAAGAGATCTGCCCGCTCGTGCAGAGAGAGTCACTTCGCGCACCTGGCCGAGGGCGGTCTGCTCGGTCGGTCAGACCTCGATGCCATGATCCTCGTCGTTGACTCCGGCGTTGTGACCGCGGCGCGATTCGTACCCGAGGAACCACCCGATCCAGACGATCGCGGCGAGGAGGATGCCGAGCCAGACGTTCTGGAGGATCAGGCCGATGACGACCCCGAGCACGAGGAGCCCGGCGGTGACGGACAGACGCAGCAGGAGACGGCGACGGGAAGCGGACATGCCGCCAGCCTAGGTGCTCCGCTTTGTCGGGGCGGTCACCGCTGCCGGTGATCCTCGGGGGCCAGACGCGGGCCCCGACGCGGCTCCTGCACGCCGCTCGCGTGGATGAGGCGCAGCACGCGCTGGCGGTGCCCCTGCCAGGGCGCGAGGAGCGCGAGCATGCCGTCGTCGTCGGTGCGGGAGCCCGTGAGCGCGTAGCCGACCTGGTGGGCCAGGTGGTAGTCGCCGACGCTCACGGCGTCGGGATCGCCGAGTGCCCGGATGCGGGTCTCGGCCGACGTCCACGGTCCGACCCCCGGCAGGCTCGTGAGGATGCGCTCCCGCTCCGCGCCGATCTCGGTGCCGCGCGCGGCTCGTTCGATGCTGTCGCCGCGCTGCGCCGCCCGCACGATCGTCTTCGACTGCGGCGGCTCGACTCCGGCCCGCTGCCAGGTCCAGGAGGGGATGGTGCGCCAGACCGCAGCCGGGGGAGCGGCGGCCATCGCACGCGGCGTCGGCCCGGGCGCGCGCTCGCCGAAGCGGGCCACGAGGTAGCGCCAGGCGCCGAACGCCTGCATGCCCGTGACCTTCTGCTCGATGATCGCGCAGGCCAACGCGTCGAACACCTCGTCGGTGCGCGCCAGACGGATGCCGGGGTTCCGATGCGCCGCGTCGGCGATCAACGGATGCCCCGACGGGTCGAACCCGGAGGAGTCGTCATCCCGACCGCAGAGCCGCGGTACCCGGTCGAGGGCGTCCTCGGCACCCGGGCCCCAGGCCGTCGCCCTGACCTCGCCTCTGACGGCGCGCAGCGCGAGGGTCGCGATACCGTTCGGAGTGCGCAGTGCCCGCCAGATCACACCGTTCTCGATCACCGTGGTCGGATCGGTTCGACCGCGGCGCAGCATGCCGACCGAGCGGATCAGATCGAGCGGATGAGCCGGCCGGTAGACGGTGTCGCGCGGGGTGCCGGCGGGTGCGACCTCGGTCGCCCCGGCATTCGCGATCATCGTCATGCGCCCACCCTACGTCGGGCGACCGACAATCACGTGGGAGCGATCAGAAGCGGTCGGGGGAGGGGGTGCCGTGGCCGTAACGGATGATGACGTCGGCGTGCCGGTCGAAGCGGTAGCCGATGCCACGGACCGTGCGCACGATGTCCTCGTAGCGACCGAGCTTCGCGCGCAGACGCCGCACGTGCACGTCGATCGTGCGCTCGCCGGGGGTCTCGTCGTCCTGCGCCTGCCACAGGGCCGAGACGAGCTCCGAGCGCTCGATGGTCCGTCCCTCTCGCAGCACGAGGTACTGCAGCAGTTCGAACTCCTTGTAGGTGAACGACGCCGACTCCCCGTCGATGAGCACGCGCTTGCGCGAGATGTCGACGGTGACGCCGCCGTCCTCGTCGGCCTGCTCCTCCTCGGCGGCGGCCTTCGTGCGGGCGATCGCGCCCGGCTCCTGCAGGGCGAGGCGCACGACGTCGAGGTCGCGGCCGCCGGAGCCGTGCGGGGCCAGCGCGACGGTGGCGTGCGTCTCGGCGCCGGGTGCGAGCTCGGCCAGGGTGCGGCGCAGGGCATCGACGAGCAGCGGAAGGCTCACGCCGGCTTCGGCCGCCTTGATCTCGTCGAGGCCCACGTACAGGGCGAAGCCGCGCGGCGAACGGGCGGCGGGCAGGTCGGCGGCGGAGTTCAGCGCGGCGTCCGGCTGTGCGGAGGTGCGGACGGCGGGACGCTCGAGAAGGGCGGTGTTCGACATGATGATGGGGTCCTCAGGACGTGAGCCGAAGGGCTCGGATGCGTTGCATGAATGACCGGGCGAGCCGGGAAGCGAGCACGGGGGTGGATGCTCGGGGACTCAGGCCGCGCAGATAGCGCGAAAACGAGTCGGGCGGGGTGGCTGTTCGTTCAGCGACACATTCGGCAACACATGCCAACGCGACCGGGCATCATCATCCCGGCAGTCCCGTTCGCCTCCTGGGCGGACAAAGGGCGTGCGTTGGTGGTCATGGGGGGATTATGTCCGATCGTGTCCGTTCGTGTCAAAACGACGACACGTCGGCGCGGCGAGCGTAACGTGGATGCGATGACCACCTCGACCCTCGCATCCGGCTTCATCCTCACCGACGAGAAGGACGCCTCGCGCTTCACGCTGACGCGCGACGGACAGCTCGTGAGCGTTCTGGACTACCGCGACGACGGGCGCACGATCGCCCTGACCAGGGCCTTCACCGTGCCGACTTTCCGCGGTCACGGCTACGCCGGTGTCGTCGTCGAAGGTGCGGTGGCGGAGATCGAGGCGCGGGGCGATCGCAAGGTCGCGGCGGTCTGCTGGTACGTCTCCGACTGGTTCTCCGCGCATCCGGAGAAGGCCGCCCTGTTGCGCTCGCGATGACGTCGCGTATGTGACGCCGTATGACGTTCGCCCGGTCGCCGATCGATGCGTCGGCGGCTTCGACGGCACGCCTCGGCGGCAATGTCGGAGGGGGTCCGTAGCGTGAGGGCATGCGAATCCTGCACACCTCCGACTGGCACATCGGGCGCACCTTCCACGGCAACGCGACGCTCGACGCCCTCGCCGAGGTTCTGCGCGCGCTCACCGCGCAGGTGCGCGAGAACGATGTCGACGCGGTCGTCGTCGCGGGCGACGTGTTCGATTCCGCCACTCCGTCCGCCGCGGCCTACACGCTGCTCGGCGATGCGCTCGTCGACCTGCACGCGACGGGCGCGGCGGTCATCGTCACGAGCGGCAATCACGATTCCGCGGCACGGCTCGGATTCCAGGCTCGTCTGCTCCGCGACGGCATCCACGTGCTCACCGACCCGACGGCCATCGCCGCCCCCGTCACGCTGAGCGATGCGCACGGGCCCGTGCACTTCTTCGGCATCCCCTATCTCGAACCGGCGATCGTGCGCCAGCACTGGCCCGAGGGCGATGCGGCGGGGCGTCCCCTCCGCACGCAGGCCCAGACCATGGCGCACGCCATGGATCTCGTTCGTCGTGGCATGACCGAGCACGGCGGGCGCTCGGTCGCGGTGGCGCATTGCTTCGCCGCCGGCGTCGACGCCACGCTCGGACTCGAACGCGAGGTGCGCCAGGGCGGTCTCGACGTCGTGCCGCTCGAGGTCTTCGACGGCCCCGACTACGTGGCGCTCGGGCACATCCACGGTCGCAACCAGCTGAGCGACCGCGTGCGGTACGCGGGTGCGCCGCTGCACTACAGCTTTGGCGAGCAGCACAAGCCGCGAGGGTCGTGGCTGGTCGACCTCGACGCCGACGGCCTCGCCGATGTGCGATGGCTCGATCTGCCGGTGCCCCGCCGGCTGGTGACGCTCACCGGCACCCTCGATGAGATCCTCAGCGACGACAACGCGCGGGCGCACGCCGAGTCGTGGGTCTGCGCCGTCTACACCGACACGCTGCCGCAGACCGAACCCATGCGACGGCTGCGGGAGCGCTTCCCGTACTGCGCGATGGTGCAGCACGCTCCTCTCGAGTCGACCGACGAGGGGAAGGGGTCGTACGCCGCTCGGCTGCGCACGGCGCAGAGCGACGACGAGCGCATCGCATCGTTCCTCGCGCACGTCCGGGCCGGCGCGGGGCCGAGCGAACGCGAGCAGCAGCTCATCCGCGACGTGCTCGACGACCGTGTGCGCGAAGAGGCGCTCGTCTAGATGCGCCTGCACCGACTCGAGGTCGAGGGATTCGGCCCGTTCCGTTCGCGCCAGGTCGTCGACTTCGACGAGTTCGTCGATGACGGCATCTTCCTCATCGCGGGGCGAACCGGGGCCGGTAAGTCGAGCATCCTCGACGCGGTCTGCTTCGGCCTCTACGGCGGAGTGCCCCGATACGACGGGGGCGAGAAGCGGCTGCGCAGCGATTACTGCGCCCCCGATGATCTCTCGCAGGTCGTCGTCGAGTTCAGCACCCCTGCGGGGCGCTACCGGGTCACCCGTTCTCCCGAGTACCTGCGGCCCGCGAAGCGCGGGTCGGGGCTCACCAAGCAAGCCGCGGCCGCCGCGCTCGACGAGAAGACGGATGCCGGGTGGATCGGACGCGCGGCCAGGGCGGTCGACGTCGCCCACGCGCTCGAGGAGATCCTGCAGCTGACCCGTGAGCAGTTCCTCCAGGTCATCCTGCTCGCCCAGAACCGCTTCTCGGAGTTCCTGCTCGCGGGCAGCAAGGAGCGACAGGCGCTGTTGCGGCGCCTCTTCGGCACCGAGCGCTTCGAAGACGTGCAGGCGCGCTTCGACGAGCGGCGGCGGGCGTCGGAACAGGTCCTCGGCCAGCGGCTCGCGCAGCTCGAGGCACGCCTCGACGAGGCCGAGGCGCTCGTCGAGGTGGAGGGGCTCGGCCCGCCGGACGACGACCTCGTCGCCGCTGCGCCGGCTCTCGACACGGCGCCGACTCTCGACACTGCGGCGAGGATCGACGCCCTGCGACGTGCAGAGGCGCGCGCGGCGTACCGCGTCGAGCGACGCTTCGCCGAACGCGACGACGCCGAACGGGCCATGACCGCTGCGGACGCGCACCGGGCGGAGGTGCGGGATCAGCAGATCGCGCAGACCGAACGCGACCGTTCGCGTGCAGCGTTGGCGGCGCTCGACGCCGAGGCGCCGCAGATCGAGAGCCTGCGCGCCGACCTCGAGCGCGCCCGTGCGGCCGAGACGCTGCGGGGCGTGATCGACCTCGTCGACCGAGCTCGGCGCGATGCCGATGACGCGGAGCACGTCGAGAGCGCTGCGGCCGAGGCCTGGAAGCTGCTCGAGATCGACGACGCAGGAGAGACCGTCGACGCCCTCCGGGCATGGGCGTCGGCGCGCACGCGCGAGAGCGGCGAATGGGAGCACGCGGCGCGACTGGAGGAGCAGCAGGGATCACGCGTCGCCGCGATCGCGGAGGCGCAGGAGACCCTGACCGCGGCCCTCGGGCGGCTCGACCAGCTCGGGCGAGAGCGCGGCGAGCTGCCGGACGCGCTGGCGCGCGTGCGCGCGGCACGCGAAGACGCGGGCCGCCGGGCCGACCGTCTCGACGACCTGACGGCACTTCGCGACCGCGCCATCGTGCGTGGTGAGGCCGTGCAACAGCTCGAACGGCTGCGTGACGAGTCCGCGGCCGCCGAACGCGCGCTCGCCGAAGCCAGCGAGGTCGTCGCCGTCGCGCAGACCGACCTCGCGACGCTGCGGCGTCGGCGGCTCGACGGCTATGCCGGAGAGCTCGCCACGACGCTGACGGACGACGCGCCGTGCCCCGTGTGCGGGGCGACCGAGCATCCGGCGCCGGCGGAGCACGCGGATCCGGTGTCGGCCGACGACATCGACCGGGCCGAAGCCGCCCGCGACGGCGCGGCACAGGTCGAGCGCGCCGCGTCGGAGCGCGTGTCCGACGTGCGCGTTCGCATCGCCGCCGCCGAGACCCTGGCAGAGGGGCGCACGCCCGAGACCGCTCTCGACGAACTCGCCGCCCTCGAAGCCGAGCGAGGGGCCGCCCTCGCAGCCCGGACGTCGCGCGACGAGCTCGACACCGAGATCGCGCAGCTCACCTCCCGCGCCTCCGCTCTCGACGGTGAGCATGCTCGCGCCGAGCAGGCGGTAGGGGAGGCGCGGGCCGCCCTCGCCGCTCTCGAGCAGAGCGAGCGCGACGCCGAGGCTCTGATCCGTGCGGCGCGCGGCGACGCGAAGACGGTGCGGCAGCGCATCGCGGCCGCGTCGGTCGGCATCGACGCTGCGAGCGCGCTCGCCGTCGCGAGAGAGGCCCTCTCGTCACGGCGCACCGCTCTCGACGAGGCGCTGACTGCGCAGCACTCCGCGCTCGCCGATTCGCCGCTCGACTCGGTCGACGACGCCCGCGCGGCTCTGCAGCCCGCTCGCGAGCGGGAGGCATGGGAGGAGCGCATCCGGCGCTACGCGGTGCGGCTCGAGACCGAGAAAGGCATCCTCCTCCCGCTCGAGATGCGGGCGCTCCCCGAAGAGCCGATCGATCCGGCCCCGGCCGAGGCGGCGGCGGCCGAAGCTCGCTCGGCCTGGCATTCGGCCGTCGAGGTCGCGGGACGGGCGCAGGTGGTCGTCGAACGCCTGGGTGCTCTTCTTGCGGCGGCGACCGCCGAGCACGCGAGGAGCGCCGATGAGGCGGCGGAGCACGAGGTGATCCAAGGGCTGGCCGACGCCATCGCCGGCCGAGGGGCGAACACCCGCAAGATGACCCTCGAGACCTTCGTGCTCGCTGCCGAGCTGGAAGAGATCGTGGAGGCCGCGAACCGGCGACTGCACGACATGTCGACCGGTCGCTACCAGCTCCGGCACTCCGACGCGCTGGCTGCGCGGGGTGCCGCGTCCGGGCTGGGCATCGTCGTGCACGACGCGTTCACCGGTCAGACACGACCGGCACAGTCGCTCTCCGGCGGCGAGACGTTCCTCAGCTCACTGGCGCTCGCGCTCGGTCTGGCCGAGGTGGTCACCGCGCGCGCCGGCGGCATCCGCCTCGACACCCTCTTCATCGACGAGGGGTTCGGATCGCTCGACGGCGACACCCTCGACGTGGCGATGCGCACGCTCGACGAGCTGCGGCAGGGCGGGCGCACCGTCGGCGTCATCAGCCACGTCGAGGCGATGCAGGACCAGATTCCCGCTCAGTTGCGGGTGCGAGCAACGAGCGAGGGTCCGAGCGTCATCGAGACCCGCTGAGGTGTCGCGGGCGGGTCGCAGCGCGACCGGCGCAGCGGCTGCGGGAGGCGACGGCGACGCTCAGACGCCGTATTCGCGTCGCACGACCTCGCGCAGCTGCGCGCTGCATCGGGCGATCGCCTCGCGGAAGTCGAGAAGCGCACCGTCCTCGGCGCGATCCGAGATCGCCCGGAAGGCGCGGATCGGTACCCCGAACTGCTGGGCGACCCAGATGTACGCGTAGGTCTCCATGTCGACGAGACCTGCGCCGGACGGGCGGATGACCGCGGTGATCCCCGCATCGCCGACGAAGCTGTCGCCGGTCGCGATCAGCACGCCCTCGCGTCCCGTCGAGACCCGCGCGGGCAGCGACACGTGCTGCCCGGGAACTCCGTCGAGGTCGAAGACGTCGTGCTGCAATGCGCTGCCGATCTCGTGCACCTCGGCCGCGAGCCCGGGGTCGATACCGCCCGCGGTCCCGACGACCACGACCTCGTCGTAGTCGCCGGCGCTCAGCGCCCGCGTGAGGGCGTACGTCGCCTGCATCTTGCCCTCGCCCGTGACGAGCCGGTCGAATCCGGGGAGGTCCTCGGGGAAAGCCTGCAGTTCGGATGCCATGGCGGCGACGAGGAGCTTCACCCCGCCATCCTGCCAGGCGGCAAGGATACGAGCGAACCGGGGCCGCGTGTCAACCGTCATGACGCCGTAACAGCGGGAGACCATAGTGGGGTTCAGACGAGTGGAGGAACCGTGTCCCTGCAGAAGCAGATCTCTGAAGCCCTCGGCGTCCGCGCCGAGATCGACCCGCAGGCCGAGGTGGAGCGCCGCGTGCAGTTCCTGGCCGACTACCTGCGCAGCACAGGCGCGAAGGGGTTCGTCCTCGGCATCTCCGGGGGCCAGGACTCGACCCTCGCCGGCAGGCTGGCGCAGCTGGCCGTCGAGCGCGTGCGCGCCGAGGGCGGTGAGGCCCGCTTCCTCGCGGTGCGCCTGCCCTACCGTGTGCAGCACGATGCGGAGGATGCCGAGGCGGCGCTGGCCTTCATCGCCCCCGACTCCTCGGTCGAGGTGAACATCCAGAACGGCGTCGACGGCGTCGAGACCGACATCGAGTTCGCCGTCACCAGCGACATCACCGACTTCAACCGGGGCAACATCAAGGCGCGA
The DNA here is from genome assembly GCF_057655505.1 of Microbacterium sp. Soil_N32. NCBI lineage: Bacteria > Bacillati > Actinomycetota > Actinomycetes > Micrococcales > Microbacteriaceae > Microbacterium > Microbacterium sp. Soil_N32. The sequence continues at coordinate 1,319,181 of NZ_JBDGME010000019.1, read as the reverse complement.
CTGCGCATGGTGACGCAGTACGCGCTCGCGGGGCACGAGGGTGCGCTCGTGATCGGCACGGATCACGCCGCGGAGGCGGTCACCGGTTTCTACACGAAGTTCGGCGACGGCGCCGCCGACATCCTGCCGCTGTCGGGGCTGACCAAGCGCCAGGGTCGCGCACTGCTGCAGTCGCTCGACGCCCCCGACCGTCTGACCTTCAAGGTCCCCACGGCCGACCTGCTCGACGGGCAGCCGGGGCGAGCCGACGAAGACGAGCTGGGACTCACGTACGAGCAGATCGACGACTTCCTCGAGGGACGCGAGATCGACGCCGACGCGGCGCGACGGATCGAGGAGCGGTACGTGGCGACCCAGCACAAGAGGGAGCTGCCGGTCGGACCCGACGACACGTGGTGGCGCTGAGCGGCGGCGACGGCGGGCGGCGCCGAGGCGCGGCGTGCTAGCGGCGGCGTCCATGTCGGATGCCGCGGCTAGGGTCGAAGCACGACGGAATGGAGCATCGTGCGGATCGACACCCAGGCGCAACGCGTCATCTGGAGCGCCAGCGACCTGAAGGCCGCTGCCGAGTGCGAGTTCGCGTGGTCACGCGCGATCGATGCCAAGCTCGGGCGCGTTCCGGCGGTGGAGGAGCCCGAAGACGCGACGTTGGCGCGCGCCGCGCTGCTCGGCGACGTGCACGAGCGCGCCGTGCTCGCCCGCTACGTCGACGAGCTGGGCGACGCGGCGGTGCACCGGGTCGCGCAGGTCTCGTCGCGCGATCCTGAGGCGCTCGACCGGGCGGTGGCCGAGAGCATCGCGGCACTGCGATCGGATGCGGAGGTCGTCTTCCAGGCGGCGTTCGCGACCGACGAGTTCGTCGGATTCGCGGACTTCCTCCGGCGAGACGTCGACGGTCGTTGGCGGGTGCAGGACTCGAAGCTCGCCCGCAAAGCACGAGTGACCGCGCTCATGCAGCTCGCGGCATACGTCGATCAGCTCGACCGTCTGGGCGTGTCGAGATCCGACGAGGTCGACCTGATCCTGGGCGACGGCACCCTCAGCACGCATGCGGTTGACGACCTCCTGCCCCTCTTCCAGGTGCGCCGTGCACGTCTGCGAGCGCTCATCGCCGACCGGAACGTCGCCGAGGGTGCCGCGGGGGCGCCCTTGGCGTGGGGAGACGACCGGGGCGATCTGCAGGTCGTCGCATGCGGCCGCTGCGCCACCTGCGAGGAGCAGGTGACCGCGCACCGCGACCTCCTGATGGTCGCCCGCATGCGACCGGTGCAACGCGCGAGGCTTCGTGACGCGGGCATCCGCACCATCGACGACCTCGCCCACGCCACTGCGGCGCCGGACGGCATGAACGGCGACACCTTCGCCAACCTCCGGGCGCAGGCCGCGCTTCAGCTGCGGGCGGAGGCCGAGGGGGCGGCGACGTTCGAGGTCCACTACGCCCCTGCCATCCACACGCTGCCGGTGCCCAGCCACGGCGACATCTTCTTCGATTTCGAGGGCGACCCTCTCTACACCGAGGCGGCCCCGGTCGGCGAGTCCCACTGGGGTATCGACTACCTGTTCGGCTGGGTCGACAACGCCGACCAGTACTCGGCGCTCTGGGCCCACACATTCGCCGAGGAGCGGCGGGCGTTCGAGACGTTCCTCGACTTCGTCGCGGTGCGGCGGGCGGCGCATCCGGGTATGCACATCTACCACTACGCGCCCTACGAGACGTCGCATCTGGTCGCCATGGCCGCGCGGCACGGCGTGCGCGAGGCCGAGGTCGACCGCCTGCTCCGGGAGGGCGTGTTCGTCGACCTGTACCCGCTGGTGCTGCGCACGGTGCGCGTCGGATCGCGCTCGTACTCGATCAAGAAGCTCGAGCCGCTCTACATGGGCGACGATGTGCGCACGAGCGAGGTGCAGAAGGGCGACGACTCGATCGTCCAGTACGTGGCCGCCCGCGAGCTGGCGGCGGCCGGGGCGCATGACGAGGCGGATGCCGTGCTCGCCGACCTCGCCGACTACAACCGCTACGACTGCGTCTCCACGCGCCGTCTGCGCAACTGGCTCATCGACATCGCCCGCCGCGAGGGCGTCGCCCCCGCCCCGCCAGACGAAGCCGACCTCGTCGTCTACGAGCCCTCGCCCCGTTCGGTCGCTCTGCTCTCCGATGCCGAGCAGGCGACGGCGGCCGGCGCCGACGGACAGGTGCAGCGCATCGCCGCTGCGGCCATCGACTACTTCCCGCGCGAGGCGAAGAGCTTCTGGGTCTCGCACTTCCAGCGTCTCCGCGAGCCGGTGACGATGTGGGAGGGCACCCGCGACGTGGTCCGGGTGGATGGAGCGGCATCGCGCGTGCGCCGCGACTGGAGCATCGGCGAGGGGCGCCGGGTGATGTCGCGCGACATCGAGGTGCGGGGCGAGGTATCGCCAGGCACCACCCTCGGCGCCGGGGCCCAGCCGTTCGCCCTCTACGAGGCGCCGGCGCCGTTCGACGTCGACGCGCCCACGTCGCGAGCCGTGCATGTGCCGCACGCCGTCACGATCACTGAGCTGCTCGACGACGGGTATCTCGTCACCGAGTCGGCGATTCAGGGACAGACGTGGGACGAGTTGCCGCTCGCCCTCACGCCGCCCGCGCCTCCGCGGGTGGTCTCGCTGCAAGGGGCGATCGACGAGTGGGCGGATGCCGTGCACGCCGCGGCTCCGGAGTTCCCCGCCGACCCGGCGACCGACATCCTCCGTCGGGTACCGCCTCGCACGCTCTCCGGGGCTTCGCTCCCTCCGGCCGGCGACGACACGGTCGACGCGATCGTCCGGGGCGTTCTCGACCTCGATCGCAGCTATCTCGCCGTGCAGGGCCCTCCCGGCACGGGCAAGACGTACACGGGCTCGCGGGTGATCGCGCGACTGGCCAAGGAGCACGGCTTCTCGATCGGCGTCGTCGCGCAGTCGCACGCGATCATCGAGACGCTGCTGGAGCGCGTGGTCGGCGACGGGCTCGCGCCGTCGCAGGTCGCGAAGGCGCCGAAAGACCCCGACGGCGAGCATTCCTTCACGACGATCCCGAAGAACGGCATGGCCGCGTATCTCGCCGAGCATGCGAACGAGGGCGTCGTGGTCGGTGGGACGGCGTGGGACTTCAGCAACACGGCCCGCGTCGACCGCGGGGGTCTCGACCTGCTCGTGATCGACGAAGCGGGACAGTTCTCGCTGGCCTCGACGATCGCGGTGGCCGCGGGCGCGAAACGACTGCTGCTCCTCGGCGACCCGCAACAGCTTCCCCAGGTCAGTCAGGGGGCGCATCCCGAGCCGGTCGACACGTCGGCGCTCGGCTGGGTGATGGACGGCGACGCGGTCGTACGACCGGAGTACGGTTATTTCCTCGCCCGCTCGTGGCGCATGCACCCCTTCGTCGCCGCTCCGGTGTCGCGCCTCGCCTATGCCGGTCGCCTGGCGTCGGCGCCGGGCACCGAGAGACGATCCATCGACGGTGTCGAGCCGGGGCTGCACGTGATCCCGCTCCGGCACCGCGGCAACGCGACGCAGTCGCCGGAGGAGGCCGACGAGGTCGTACGTCTCGTGCGAGACCTCGTGGGCCGATCGTTCACAGACAACGACGAGGCCGCCACGGTGCGCCCGCTCCGCCCGTCCGACATCATCGTCGTCACTCCCTACAACGCCCAGCGCCAGCTCGTGCACGACGCTCTCACGGCGGCCGGGTTCGACGACGTTCCGGTGGGCACCGTCGACAACTTCCAAGGCAAGGAAGCGGTCGTCTCGATCACGTCGCTCGCGGCGTCGAGCGGAAGGGACGCCCCCCGCGGGCCCGAGTTCCTGCTGCTGCAGAACCGGCTCAACGTGGCGATCTCGCGGGCACAGTGCGCGGCCTACCTCATCCACTCCCCGGCGCTGCTCGACGACCTGCCGCGTACCCCCGAGGGCGTCGCGCGCCTGAGCGCGTTCGCCCGCCTGGTCGGCGTCGCCGACTGAGGCGGTCACCATGACGCATTCGCTCGAAGAGATCCTCCGCGCCGCCGCGGAGTGGTCGTGGACCCCGCGAGACAGCAGGCACGACGACACCCATCTGCGGCTCACGCTCTATCCCGCCCGGCTCGGTGGGGGAGTGCGCGCCTCGCGGGTGCGGTCGAGACTCGATGCGACCGAGGTCGTCGATGACGCCCTCGCCCGGAGCCGCGAGTGGGCGGCGACCGGCCTCACGTTCTGGACCAACCCGTCGGACGAGCCCGATCTCGAACCCGAGCTCCGGCGCCGCGGCGCCGCTCACGTCGACACCGTCTCGGTTCTCTCGGCTCCGGTCGACGGCGTCGCGCTCGACGCCCCGAGCGATGTCACGGTCGAGGTGGTGCGCACCCTCGCGCAGGTGCGCGACGTCGATACGGTCAACGTGCCGGTCTGGGGCCAGACGCCGCTCGACGAACAGGGAGTGCGCGACGAGCTCGACGATGTCGTCGAGGCTCTCGAGTCGGGCGCAGGGATCCAGGTGCTCGCACGCCTCGACGGAGCGCCCGCGGCAGTCGGCGGGTGCACCATCGTCGACGGCTTCGTGCGGCTGTGGGGCGGCTCCACCCTCGCCGCAGCGCGTGGCCGCGGCGCCTACCGGGCCGTGCTGGCCGAACGCCTGCGGATCGGCCAGGAACACGGCGCGACCACCGCCCTCGTCAAGGGCCGCATCTCGACCTCCGCACCCATCCTGGCGCGGGCCGGTTTCCGACAGGTCGGCGAAGAGCGGGCCTACCGGCTCGCGCTGTAGCGGCGATGGAAGCCGGCGCGTGACGGCGGAGGCGCGCCCGGCGAGCAGGTCAGACGGCGCGACGGATCAGGCGGTGCGAGCAGACGAGAACACTCGGCGGAATCCGCCGCGAGCAGGTCAGACCGTGCCGTACAGCCGGTCTCCGGCGTCACCGAGGCCGGGCACGATGTAGCCCTTCTCGTTGAGACGCTCGTCGAGCGCTCCGAGCACGAGCGTGACGTCACGGTCGCCGACGAGGTTCTCGATCGCGGCGACGCCCTCAGGGGTGCCGAGCAGGCAGATGGCGGTGACGTCCTTCGCTCCCCGGTCGAAGAGGAACTGGATCGCGGCAGCCAGGGAGCCGCCGGTGGCGAGCATCGGGTCGATGGCGAAGCACTGGCGGTCGCTCAGGTCGTCGGGCAGACGCTCGGCGTACGTGGTGGGCTCGAAGGTCTCCTCGTCGCGCACCATCCCGAGGAAGCCGACCTCGGCGGTGGGGAGCAGCTTCACCAGACCCTCGAGCATGCCGAGACCGGCTCGCAGGATCGGTACGACGATCGGTCGCGGCTCCGAGATCTTCACGCCCATGGTCGTCGTCACCGGTGTGGTGATCTCGATCGGCGTGACCTTGACGTTGCGGGTCGCCTCGTACGCCAGCAGGGTCACCAGCTCTTCGGTCAGCTGGCGGAAGACGGGCGACGGGGTGCGCGCGTCGCGCAGCACCGAGAGCTTGTGGGTGACGAGGGGGTGGTCGGCGACGTGAACACGCATGGATACAGGCTAATGCGCCCCGCCCTCGCGCACGACATCGGACGACGCCGCCGCCTTCTTGCGAAGCGCGTACCGGGCGGCGATCACGCTGGTCGCGACCGCCATGAGGGGGCCGATGAGGGTGAGGGCGATGACGAGCGGAGCTTCCATGCGACCCACGCTACGCACCGTCGTCGGTCGGCGGATCCCCCGGCGGGTGGACACGCGGCCGCATCGACGCCGAGGGCATCCACCGCGCGGCGGACCCCCGGTGCAGCAGGTGGCCGCGGGCCGGCGCAGCCGCTGTCATAGGCTCGACGCATGACCGCCGACAGCTCCGCGATGGGCCGCGCCCTCGATCTCGCCGTCGAGGCCGCAGCGGCCGACGAGATCCCCGTCGGTGCGGTCGTGCTCGACCGGGCGGGGCGCATCGTCGGCGAGGGCCGGAACGATCGCGAGCAGACCCATGACCCCACCGGCCATGCCGAGGTCCTCGCGCTCCGCCGGGCCGCGGTATCCCTCGGGTCGTGGAATCTCGAGGGGCACACGCTCGTCGTCACCCTCGAGCCGTGCCTGATGTGCGCGGGAGCGATCCTGCAGGCGCGCATCGGACGTGTGGTATTCGGCGCATGGGACGACAAGGCCGGTGCGGCCGGGTCGATGTACGACGTACTGCGCGACCGCCGGCTGCCGTACCGCGCCGAGGTCGTCGGGGGAGTGCAGGCGGATGCCTCCGCCGAGCTGCTGCGCGCATTCTTCACGGCACGGCGCTGACGCTCCCGCACGACACGGCGCTGACGCCCGCACGGAGCTGCGCTGACGCTCCCGCACGGAGTTGCGCTGACGCTCCCGCACGGCGCTGGGCTCAGTCGGACGACTTGAGCACGAAGACATCCGTCGGCGGCTCGGGGTCGAGCGACGGGCGGTACACGTCGGGCTCGATGTAGATCACGCGCGCGGCGGGGACGACCTCGCGGATGCGCGACTCGATCTCGTCGATGTCGTCGGCGGCCTCACGCACGGTCTTGTCGGCGGTGAGCGCGATCTTCGCCGCGACCAGCAGCTCGTCCGGCCCGAGGTAGAGCGTCTTGATGTGGATGAGCTTCTCGACCTCGGGACCGCTGGTGATCGCGTCGACGATGCGGTCGAGGTCGGCGGTGGTGGCGCCCTCGCCGACGAGCAGGCTCTTCGTCTCGATGCCCAGCACGATCGCGATGAGCACGAGCAGCACGCCGATCATCAGGGTGCCGATCGCGTCGAAGACCGAGTTGCCGGTGATGACCGTGAGCCCCACGCCGAGCAGGGCGAAGGAGAGACCGGCGAGAGCGCCCGTGTCTTCGAGCAGCACGACGGGGAGCTCCGGCGCCTTCGACCGACGCACGAACGACACCCAGGACTGGCCCTTCTCGCGCGCGCGGTTGCTCTCTTTGACGGCGGTGCGCAGCGAGAAGCTCTCGAGCGAGATCGCCACGACGAGCACCACGATCGGCAGCCACCACCAGGCAGGGTCGAGCTCGTGCGGGTTGCGCAACTTGTCGATGCCCTCGTAGATGGCGAACAGACCGCCGAGTGAGAAGAGGATGATCGACACGACGAACGCCGACACGTATCGCTCCCTGCCGTACCCGAACGGGTGGGAGCGGTCGGCCTCGCGCCGCGACTTGCGCCCGCCGAGCAGCAGGAGGAGCTGGTTGCCGGAATCGGCGACCGAGTGCACGGCCTCGGCGAGCATGGAGGCCGAGCCCGAGAGGAGCCAGGCGATGAGCTTCGCGAGGGCGATGCCCATGTTCGCCAGGAACGCTGCGATGATCGCCTTGCCGCCGCCGGATGCACTCATGCGTCGAGTCTAGGACGCGGCCTCCGGGGAGCGCAGGTGCGCCGCCGTAGGATGGCGACATGGCTGACTCGCTCCCCTCGCTCGCGTTCCTCGGTGCCGGTTCGATGGGGGGCGCGATCCTCCGCGGGGTCGTCGCCTCGGGGGTTCCCGTCGAGGGCGGCATCGTCGCCACGAATCGCTCGCGGGTGAGCGCTGCCGACCTCGCCGACCTCCGCGACGTGACGAGCATCGCCCTCGAGGAGCATCCGGACGGGAACCGCGAGGCTGTGGCCTCCGCACGCATCGTCCTGGTCGGCGTGAAGCCGGCCATGGTGCCCGACCTGCTCCGCGAGATCGCCCCGCATCTCGCTGCCGACGCGATCGTGGTGAGTCTCGCCGCCGGCGTCACGCTGCAGACCTTCGCCGACGCGCTCGGCGACGCGGCGCACGTCGTGCGCTCGATGCCGAACACTCCCGCCACGGTCGGCAAGGCGGTCACGGGCCTGGCGGCGGGTGCGGCGGCCACGGCCGACGACCTGGCACTCGTGCGTCGCCTGTTCGAGACCGTGGGGGCGGTCATCGAGGTGCCGGAGTCGCAGATCGACGCCCTCTCGACCATCTCGGGGTCGGGCCCCGCCTACGTCTTCCTGCTCATCGAGGAGTGGACGAAGGTCGGCGTCGGCCTCGGCTTCAGCGAGTCGGACGCGCGGCTCATGGCCGAGCAGACCTTCATCGGCGCGACGGCGCTGCTCGATGCGTCGGGAGAGACGCCGGCCGAGATGCGGCGCCGCGTGACGAGTCCGAAGGGAACCACCGAACGGGCCATCGCCGTTCTGCAGGACGCCCACCTCGAGCGTCTGTTCGCGGATGCCTCGGCAGCGGCGCTCGCCCGCGCGAAGGAGCTGGCCGCCGGGGCGTGACCTCGCGGGTCAGCGGTCGAGGGCGGCGAAGCGCTCGATGTCGCTGTTGGTGCCCGAGACGATGATGAGGTCGTGGTTCGTGACGACCGTGTTGGCCTCCGCGTAGCGGAACGGCTTGCCCGGGCTCTTCACGCCCACGACGGTGACCTTGTACTTCGACCGCACGCCCGACTCGTTGAGTCCGATCCCGCGGATGAACTTCGGCGGGTACATCTTCGCGAGCACGAAGTCGTCGTCGAAGCGGATGAAGTCGAGCATGCGTCCGCTGACGAGGTGCGCCACGCGCTCGCCGGCTTCGCGCTCGGGGTAGATCACGTGGTTGGCGCCGACGCGGGCGAGGATCTTGCCGTGCGACTGCGAGACGGCCTTCGCCCAGATCTGCGGCACCTTGAGGTCGACGAGGTTGGCGGTGATGAGAACGGATGCCTCGATCGACGAACCCACGGCGACGACGGCGACCTGGAAGTCCTGCGCGCCGATCTGACGCAGCGCCTCGATGTTCTTCGCGTCGGCCTGCACGGTGTGCGTCACACGGTCGGACCACTTCTGCACGAGTTCGAGGTTGCCGTCGATCGCCAGCACCTCGCGGTCGAGGCGGTCGAGCTCGCCCGCGCAGGCGGCGCCGAATCGGCCGAGGCCGATGACGAGGACGGGAGCGTCGCCCCGGAGGACTTCAACCAACGATCGGCCTTTCCACGGGCAGCGAGTAATACTGCGATCGCGACGTCGCGGCGACTGCCGCGGCGAGTGTCACTGTACCAATGCGCCCCATGAAGATCGTGACGGCGAGCACGTACGATCCGGCGTCGGGGAGCTCGGCGGTGAGTCCTGTCGAGAGGCCGACGGTGGCGAATGCCGAGATCACGTCGAACAGGACGTGGCTGATGTCGGCCTTGGTGATCTGCGCGATCACGATGGTGGACAGCGCGACGATCGTGGCGCCCCACGCGACGACGCTGAGGGCGACCCGCTGCACGTCGCTCGGGATGCGGCGACCGAACACCTCGACCGACTGCCGCCCCTTCGCCTCGGACCACACCGCGATCGCCAGCACCGCGAGCGTGGTGACCTTGATGCCGCCGGCGGTCGACGCCGAGCCGCCGCCGACGAACATCAGCATGCTCGCGGCGACGAGCGACGAACCGTTCAGGTCGGCCATGTCGATGACGTTGAATCCGCCGGAGCGCGTCATGGCGGACAGGAAGAACGCCTGGAAGGTGGTGTCCACGGCATCCATCGAGCCGAACGTGCGGGGGTTCTCGTACTCGAGCACGAGGAAGACCGCCGCCCCGACGATGAAGAGCAGCACGGTCGTCACGAGCGTGAGCTTCGTGTGCAGCGACCACTTCTTGACGTGCCAGACGTGCTTGGCGAGCGAGTAGATCACCGGGAAGCCGATGCTGCCGAGGAAGACGCCCGCCATGAGGAGGGTGAGCACCGCGTAGTCGTCGGCGAACACGGCGACCCCGCCGTCGTTCGGTGCGAAGCCGGTGTTCGTGAAGGCCATCGCCGCGAAGTACGGGGCTTCCCAGAGCGCCGCGATCGGATCGACCTTCGCCATCACGAGGAACGGGTAGAGGAGCACCGCGAGGGCGCCCTCGATGATGAGTGCGGACAGGGCGACGGTGCGCAGGAGCTGTCCGACCTCGCCGAGGCGCACGGTCTGGCTCTCGTTGACGACGCCTCCGTGCGCGCGCATCGGGTTCGTGTCGCCGGCGGCGAGGAGCTTGGCCCGCAGCCCGAGCCTCTTCGAGATCACCATCCCCATCAGGGAGGCGAGGGTCAGCACTCCGAGGCCGCCGATGTTGACCCCGATGAAGATGACCACGTGGCCGAACGGCGACCAGTGGTTGGCCATGTCGACCGTGGCGAGGCCGGTGACGCAGATCGTGGAGACGGCGGTGAAGAGCGCGTCGCTCAGCGGCGTGACCGTCCGATCGGCGGACGCGATCGGCAGGGAGAGCAGCGCCGTGAAGACGAGGATGAGGGCGGCGAACACCACGATCGCGAGGCGCGACGGCGACGACGTGAGGAGGTGTCGGCCCTGCGAGGCGACGTTGCGGAGGCGCTGGCGCGGCGACGACGCCGAGACGATGCCGGACAACGCGTCCCCTTCCGTATGCCGACGCCGATGCCGGCGCGCTCGGCGCCTCCGGCCGAGCCCTCGTCATGGTACTCCGTGGCAGGGACCACTACCCTGAACACATGACCGACATCTTCGACGTGATCGCCGACGGGACGAGGCGCGACATCCTCCAGCTCCTCCTGCGTCGCGCGAACGAAGGGGAGTCCGGTACCAGCGTCAGTCAGATCGTCGCCGAGCTCGGCATCAGCCAGCCGACCGTGTCGAAGCACCTGAAGGTGCTGCGCGACGCCGACCTCGTGCGGGTACGCGAAGACGGCCAGCGGCGCTTCTACAGCCTCGCGGTCGAGCCGCTCAGCGAGGTCGACGACTGGCTCGTGCCGTTCCTCGTCGATGCGTTCGGCGACGATGCCCCAGACATCGCCTACCCCGGTGCGCCGATCCCCGAGGGCGCCGCCCATGCCGCAGAGGTGGTCGGGCGGGCCGCGGCATCCGCGAAGCACGTCGTCGCCACGGCTCTCAAGCGCCTCGGCGCCTGACCGATCCCCGGCGCCCGGACGCACATCGCCCCTGACGACCGGGGGGCGTCGTCAGGGGCGAGAGCCGCGGGCCCCACGCCCGCGGAGATCCGTTCGGTGCGGGATCGGATCAGTCCGTACAGCGTGGCATCGCAGCCTGGACGAACGAGGGGCGATCCCTATGACCGCGCTGAGACACGGCGACGCTGCGCGAGGCGTGGATCACAGCAGCCACACGGGTTTACACGCGTCACGGCCACCCCATAGAGTGTGCTCATTCGAGAAAGGGGTACGTGGGATGCCCGAAGTTCCTGACGTCAGATTCCTGACGGTGGCCGAGGTGGCCGAACTCATGCGAGTGTCGAAGATGACCGTCTACCGCCTCGTGCATGCCGGCGAGCTGCCGGCGATCCGCTTCGGTCGCAGTTACCGTGTGCCCGAGTCGGCCGTGGCCGACGCGCTGCAGCGCCCAATCGCCGACGTCGGCTGACCGGGAGCCGGGCTCGTCCCGCCGGTGTGACGGCGGGGTCCGACGGTTTGCTAGACTGCTCCGAGGCATTTTTTTCCGTGCCCGTACCCGGGCGTCCGACATCCGCGACGCCCAGCCCCTGACTTAGTGAGGTTTCCGTGGGTTCTGTCATCAAGAAGCGCCGCAAGCGCATGGCGAAGAAGAAGCACCGCAAGCTGCTTCGCAAGACTCGCCACCAGCGCCGCAACAAGAAGTAAGCGGCCCAGACACGAGCGCCCCCGACGGCTCTTCGGAGCATGTCGACCGGGGGCGCTTTGTGTCTCTGCGGCCCGAGACCATCAGCTCGAAGGAAGACGACATGAAGTCGATCACCGTCACCGAACTCGCCGAGCGCACGGGAACGCCGCTCATCGACGTGCGCGAGAAGGACGAGTTCGCCGCGGGGCACGTGCCCGGCGCGCAGAACATCCCGATGTCCGAGATCGGCAACCGGCTCGACGAGCTGCCCGCCGAGTCGTTCGACGTGATCTGCCAGGCCGGCGGCCGATCGGCGCGCGTCGTCGAGGCGCTCGAGGCCCGCGGGTACGACGCCACGAACGTCGAGGGCGGCACGGGCGAGTGGATCGCGCAGGGACGCGCGGTCGAGGTGCCCTCGGCGTGACGACGCTGACGCTCATCGGCAAGCCCGACTGCCATCTGTGCGATGTCGCCTCCGAGGTCGTCGACGCCGTGGTCGCCGAGCTCCCGGATGCCGCGGCCGAGCGCCTGCAGATCGTCGAGGCGTCGATCGCCGACGACCCCGCCCTCTACGAACTGTGGTGGGAGAAGATCCCCGTCGTGCTGATCGACGGCGAATTCCACGCGCACTGGCGGGTCTCGCCCGACCGGCTGCGCACGGCCCTCGAGGAGGCCCTGCGATGACCATCCGCCATATCGTGAGCTGGCGGCTGGCCGCCGACGACGCGCAGGAACGCGATGCGCAGGCGGCCGAGGTCGCCCGGCGTCTCGTCGCCCTCGACGGTCAGATCCCGGGGATGCTCGCGATCACCGCCGGCGCGAACACCGTGCTGCCCGGCTCCAATTGGGACGTCGCGCTGGTCGCGGACTTCGACTCGGTCGAGGCGCTCGACGGATACCAGAAGCATCCGGCCCATCTCGAGGCCGCCGGCTACATCCGGTCGGTCGCCGCCGATCGGGTGGCCGTCGACTTCGAACTCTGACATCGCCGCCGTCACGCAACGAAACAAAACCGTAATCGGCGATCGGGCACTCTGGGGAGAGCATCTCTTCGGCGACATGCCAAGATGATGACCTATCGGCCCGCCCCGCGGGTCCTACCCTGCCATCGACTCACAGGAGCAGCTATGCACCGTCGCACCACCTTCGCCGGCCTCGCACTCGCGGCCGCCGCCACCCTCGCACTCGCAGGCTGCGCCGGAGGCACCGACGACGCCGGATCCGGCGGTTCGGGCGAGGGCGACGACTACGGTCTGGTCACGGCCGGGACGCTCACGGCGTGCTCCGACGTGCCCTACCCGCCGTTCGAGGTCGAAGACCCCAGCACCGACAGCGGCTACTCCGGCTTCGACATCGACCTGCTCGACGCGATCGCCAAGAAGCTCGACCTGAAGCTCGCCGTGCAGGACGTGGGCTTCGACGCCCTCCAGTCGGGCACCACGCTCGTCGCCGGCACGTGCGACCTCGGCGCCTCGGCCATGACCATCACCGACGAGCGCAAGGCCAACATCGACTTCTCCGAGCCGTACTACGACTCGCTGCAGTCGCTGCTCGTGCGCACCGACTCGGGGATCGAGTCCATCGACGACCTCGACGGCAAGAACGTCGGCGTCCAGCAGGGCACCACGGGCGAGTCCTACGCATCGGAGAACGCGACGGGCGCCGAGCTCGTGCAGTATCCCTCCGACGGCGAGCTGTGGCCCGCCATGCAGGCCGGTCAGATCGACGCGATCCTGCAGGACGAGCCGGTGAACCTCGAGCACGAGAAGGCCGACAGCGCCTACAAGATCGTCGAGACCTACGAGACCGACGAGTCGTACGGCTTCGCCTTCGCCAAGGGCGAGAAGGACGCGCTGCGCAAGGCTGTCGACGACGCGCTGCAGGAGCTGCGCGACAGCGGCGAGTACCAGAAGATCTACGACTCCTACTTCTCGGCCGAGTGACCGGCGAGTAGAGAGGTCGGAGGTCCTTCACGATGGCGTTGAAACGGACGACGAGGTCCAGGCTGTATCGCCTGGCGATGTACGTGATCTTCTTCGCGGTGATCATCGGCATCGCCCTGTCGATCAACTGGCAGCGGGCGATCCCGCAGTTCTTCAACCTGGAGGTCGCGGCGCGACTGTTCCCCGACGTCATCACGGTCGGTCTGCGCAACACCATCCTCTTCACGATCATCGCCTTCACGGGCGGTCTGCTGCTGGGCATCCTCTTCGCGATGATGAAGCTCTCCAGCATCGGGCTGTTCCGGTGGGTGGCGACCGCGTGGATCGAGCTGTTCCGCGGGCTCCCCGCGCTGCTGACGATCTTCTCGGTGGCGTTCATCGTGCCGATCGTCTTCGGGTGGAAGGTGCCCGGCGGCCCCGTCGGCGCCGGACTGCTCGGCCTCATGCTGGTGGCCTCGGCGTACATCGCCGAGGTCATCCGCGCCGGCGTGCAGGCGGTGCCGAAGGGACAGACCGAGGCGGCGCGCTCCCTGGGCATGTCGCCGCTGAAGACGATGTTCTGGATCATCCTCCCGCAGGGGTTCCGCATCATCATCCCGCCGATGACGAACGAGCTCGTGCTGCTGCTCAAGGACACGTCTCTCGTGTTCGTGGCGGGAAGCTTCATCTGGTCGAAGGAGCTCACGACCTTCGTGCGTGACGCGAACACGGCCAACGCGAACGCGACCCCGCTCATCGTGGGTGCGCTGCTCTACCTGGTGGTGACGATCCCGTTGACGCGGTACACGGCGTGGCTGGAGCGACGGATGGCGAGAGAGCGATGATCACGGAACTGATCGACGTGCATGCCCCTGCGATCGACGTGCAGGGACTGGTGAAGACCTTTGGTGAGAACGAAGTGCTCAAGGGCATCGACCTCACCGTCACCAAGGGCGAGGTCGTGTGCATCATCGGTCCCTCCGGGTCGGGGAAGTCGACGCTGCTGCGCTCGGTGAACCTGCTCGAGGAGCCGACCGGCGGCACGGTGCGGATCGAGGGGATCGACATCACCGATCCCGAGACCGACATCGACCGCGTGCGCACCCGCATCGGCATGGTGTTCCAGAGCTTCAACCTGTTCCCGCACCTCAGCGTGCTGGGCAACCTCACGGTCGCGCAGCAGCGGGTGAAGAAGCGCAGCAAGGCCGACTCCGAGCGCATCGCGCACGAGATGCTCGGACGGGTGGGACTCGCCGAGAAGGCGACCGCCTACCCCGGCCACCTCTCGGGCGGTCAGCAGCAGCGCGTCGCGATCGCGCGTGCGCTGTGCATGAACCCCGACATGATGCTGTTCGACGAGCCCACGTCGGCCCTCGACCCCGAGCTCGTCGGCGAGGTGCTGCAGGTCATGCGCTCGCTCGCCGACGATGGCATGACGATGCTGGTCGTCACGCACGAGATGGGCTTCGCCCGCGAGGTCGGCTCACGGCTGATCTTCATGGACGGCGGCTACATCGTCGAGGAGGGCGACCCGCGCGAGGTGCTCGGCAACCCGCAGCACCAGCGCACGAAGGACTTCCTCTCGCGCGTGCTGTGACGGTCTGACACGGCAGTGGCCCTCGGAGAGTACTCCGGGGGCCACGTCCGTGTCGGGGGCGTGCGGATCACCCGCGCGGATCCACCGCCACGGGTTCGGGGACGATCGCGATGCGCACGCGGTCGCCGAAGGCCGGGTGGATGCCGGGGGCGTGCTGCACCCGCACGAGATCGCCCGACTCCGTGCGCACGAGCGTGCGCCGCATGCTGCCGAGGAAGGTGCTCTCTTCGACCAGGGCGTCGGTCGCGGCATCCGCCTCGGAGGCGAAGCGCACGTTCTCGGGGCGCAGGTAGACGTCGACCGGTCCGTCGGCGGGCCTCTGCAGCGGCAGCCGCTGACCCCAGACGAGGACGTGGTCGCCCTCGGCGACGCCCGCGACGACGCTCGACAGACCCACGAACGCAGCCACCCCGGCCGTCGACGGCGTCGTGTAGAGCTCTTCCGGCGAGCCGATCTGCTCGATGCGGCCCGCGTTCATCACGGCGATCCGGTCGGAGACGGCGAGCGCCTCCTCCTGATCGTGCGTGACGAACACGGTCGTGATGCCGAGGCGCAGCTGGATGCGGCGGATCTCGTCGCGCAGCTGCACGCGCACCTTGGCGTCGAGCGCCGAGAGCGGCTCGTCGAGCAGCAGCACCTTCGGCTCGGTGACGAGGGCGCGGGCGAGGGCCACGCGCTGCTGCTGCCCGCCCGACAGCTGGTGGGGGAAGCGGTCGGCGAAGTCCGCCAGACCCACCAGGGCGAGGGCATCCGTCGCGCGCTTCGCCGCCTCCCGCGCGGCCACGCCCCGCCGCCGCAGACCGAACGCGGTGTTGTCGACGACGCGCAGGTGCGGGAAGAGCGAGTACGACTGGAAGACCATGCCGATGTCGCGCTTGTTCGTCGGCACGCGGGAGACATCGCGGCCGCCGAGCAGCACGGCACCCTCGTCGGCGCCTTCGAGCCCGGCGAGCACCCGCAGCAGCGTGGTCTTGCCGCACCCCGATGGGCCCAGCAGCGAGACGAACTCGCCCGGCGCGATGTCGAGGTCGACCCCGTGCAGCACGCGGTTGCCGCTGTAGCTCTTCACGATGCGCTGCAGCTGCACGCGCGTTCCTTCGCCCGCTTCGGCGAGCAGCACGTTGTCCTTGGTGCGGGGGAGGGCGTGGTCGATGGTCATGAGCGGGCCTTTCGGGTGCCGCGGGCGGCGCGGCCGATGAGGAGGAGCAGGAGGAAGACGAACGCGAGGGCGAGCAGGGTGAAGATCGCGGGCGCGTACGGGTCCTGCTTCTGGACGACGACCATCGCCGTCTGGAACACCTGCTTGTTGAGCAGGGAGGCGATCGTGAACTCGCCCAGCACGACGGCGATCGAGATCAGCGACGCCGCGAGCAGGCCCTGCCGCAGGTTGGGGGCGAGCACCTGCAGCACGACCGTCGGCCAGCTCGCCCCGAGGGAGCGTGCGGCCTCGGCGAGCGTGCGCAGGTCGGCGGCGTCGATGGAGGCCTGGATCGAGCGGTAGGCGAACGGCAGCACGGTGATGCCGTAGGCGAACGCGAGGGTCCACGTTCCCGTGCCGAGGCTGCGCCCGATCTGCAGGTAGAGGGGCGCGAGGCCGACGACGAGCACGATCGCGGGGATGGAGATCGGCAGCAGCACGGCGAACTCGAACACGGGCCGCAGTCGCGGGAACCGCAGGTTCACCAGGATCATCGTGGGTGCCAGTAGCAGCAGCACGATCGCGACGGTGACCGCGGCGAGGACGAGCGAGTTGCCGAGGCCCGTCCAGATGGGCCGGATCGCGGCGGAAGCGGCGGGATCGAACAGAGCCACCCAGTGGTCGAACGACAGACCGCCGTCGAGGTCGCGCAGCGTGTACAGGAACGTCGAGACGAGCGGGAGCGCGAAGAACAGGCCGACGAGGATGCCGATGACCCATCGGGTGACGCGGGACGGGGCGAGACGATTCACGACTGCCACCTCGCCGCTCGTCGCTGGATCAGCGAGTACAGCGCCATGACGATGCCGACGACGACGATCATGCCGAGGGCGAGCGCACCGGCGAGATTCTCGCGGCCCAGCACGGTCTCGCTCGTCAGCGCGGCCCGGATCTGCAGCGGCACGATCTGGGAGCCCTGGCTGGCCAGCGCTGCGGCCGTCGCGTACGACGAGAACGCGTTGGCGAACAGCAGGAGCAGGCTCGCGAGGAACGACGGGGCGAGTACGGGCAGGCCGATGCGCAGCCAGAAGCTCGCGCGGGTGCCGCCGAGCGTGAGGTTCGCCTCGGCCCACTGCGGCTTGAGCGCGGCGAGGGCGGGCATGAACGTGATGACCATGAGCGGGATCTGGAAGTAGATGTAGGGCAGCACGAGACCGGGGAGTTCGTACAGCCAGGTGCCGTTCTCGTAGATGTTCACACCGAACGTGTCGCGCAGGAGCGCGGTGATCACGCCCTGGATGCCGATCGTCGCGATGAAGGCGAACGCGAGCATGACCCCGCCGAACTGGGCGAGCACCCCGGCCGCCGCATCCACGGTCTGCCGCACGATGCCGTCGGGGCTCAACCCGAGCAGGGCGTAGCAGACGAGGGCGCCGACGATCGCGCCGACCACGGCCGTCAGCAGCGAGAGCCCGCCCGAGTTCGCGAACGTGGTCAACACCACCGGGTCGCCGAGGGCAGCGACGTTCGACCAGGTGAAGGCGCCGTCGCGGGTGAAGAAGCCAGAGCCGATCGCGAGGAGCGTCGGCACCGCGAGGAACAGCACCACGTACGCCGCGAAGGGCACCAGTCCCAGCCCGGCCCACGACCGCGCCGACCGCCGGGCCCTCGCGGTGAGCGCGGACCCGGCGGGGGTGACGGGGGCGGATGCCGGAGCATCCGCCCCCGTGTCGACGAGCGCGGTCACTGGACCGCCGCGGCCCACTTCTCGCCGAGCAGGGTGCCGGCGTTCTCGGACTGCTCCTCGGTCGGGACGACCGTCTCTTCGGGCACCTCGGGCAGAGCCGCGGCCAGGTCGGCGTCGATCGTGCCGGCCTCGGTCATGGCCTCCATGCGCGCGGGGCGGGCGCCGCCCTTGAGCCACAGGTTCTGCACCTCGTCGCTGTACAGGAACTCCTGCCACAGGCGCGCCGCCGCCGGGTGCGGGGCGTCGACGTTGATGGCCTGGTTGTAGTACCCCGCGTAGCCGGTGCCGTCGAGCACCACGACCTCCCAGTTCGGGTTGTCGGCCGTGTGGGAGGCGTTCAGGTAGTCCCAGTCGAAGACGACGGGCGTCTCGCCGCTCGCCACGGTCGCCGTCGTGACGTCGACCTTGAGCATGTTGCCGGCCTTCTGCAGCTCCGAGAAGAAGTCGATGCCGGGCTGGAAGTCGTCGAGCGTTCCCTCGGACTGCACGGTCGCCAGACCCACGGCGGCGAAGGCCGCGCCGGCCTGCGTCGGGTCGCCGTTGATCGCGACGGCGCCCTTGTAGTCGGCCGAGAGCAGGTCGGCGAGCTCGGACGGGGCGTCGTACTTCGACGAGTCGTAGCCGATCGACATGTACCCGCCGTAGTCGCCGACGAAGAGGCCGGTCGGCTCCTTGAGGGCGTCGGGGATCTCGTCCCAGGTCTGCACCTGGTACGGGGCGAAGCTGTCGGTGTTCTGCAGGGCGACGGTGAGACCCAGGTCGAACACGTCGGGGGCGGTGTCGAGACCCTTGTTGGTCTCGGCGGCCTGGATCTCCTCGGCGCTCGACACGTCGGGCGACGCCTCGTTGATCGTGATCTCGGGGTACTTCTCGGCGAACAGGTCGAGGATCTCGCCGTAGTTGGCCCAGTCGCGGGGAAGGGCGATGACGTTAAGCTGCCCCTCGGCCTTGGCGGCGGCCTCGAGGTCGGCGAACGAGCCGAAGTCCTCGACGGAGGTCGCGGTGGCGGCGTCGGTCGAGCCCTCTGATCCGTCGGTCGCGTCAGCTGCGCCGGAGCAGGCGGTGAGCGCCAGGGCGGCGGTGGTGACGAGGGCGAGACCGGCGCCGATGCGCGCGCGGCGGGTGAAGCGTGCCATGAGTGTCCTCTCGGTGTCCGGCGGGGCGCCGGTTCGGGTTGCGAGAGGAACATATGGGCCGCGGATGACCGCGGGGAGCGACGGCGGTGAACGGCAGATGACGGCGCGGTGGCGCGTCTGAGCGTCGTCGCGGGACCAACCAGCTCCGACGGCTCAGCGGGGGGCGACCGTGAGCTTGAATCCGCGGTGCGACCCCGCGTAGCCGAGGCGCTCGTAGAACCGGTGGGCGTCGGTGCGTGCGGCGTCGGACGTGAGCTGCACGATCGTGGCGCCGAGCGCCGGTGCGGCCTCGTCTGCGACCCAGCGCATGACCGACGAGCCGATGCCCGAGGACCGCAGGGTGCTGCGCACGCGCACCGCCTCGACGAGCAGACGCCGCGCTCCGCGGCGCGCCATCCCGGGGATCGAGGTGAGCTGAAGGGTGCCGACGACCTCGCCGTCCAGCTCGACCACCAGCAGGTCGTTCGACGGGTCCTCGAGGATCTGCCGCGCCGCCGACGCGTACGCGTCGCGGTCGTCGGCCGACGCGACGTCGCCCCGGGCGGCGCTGATCGGATCGTCGGAGAGCAGCATGATCACGGCATCCGTGTCGTGCGCGGTCGCGCGGCGCAGCACGGCACGGCCGAGACGAGAGTCGACGGGATGCGGCAGGGGCAGGGCGGGGAGCATCCGCCCAGTCTGCCAGCGGCGACCCGGCGATGAGCGGATGCCGAGGGTGGCCCCGGGGTCTGCAATCATGGGGCGAGTGGATATCGGCGCCGTTCTCGGGCTCGAGCAGCTCACCTGGGCGACGCTCGTGCTCGTCGTGCTCGCCGCGTTCGCGGCCGGATGGATCGACGCGGTCGTCGGCGGGGGAGGGCTCCTGCAGCTCCCCGCCCTGCTGCTCATCCCGGGCATCGCGCCGATCCAGGCGCTCGCCACGAACAAGCTCGCCTCGGTCTTCGGCACCGCCACCAGCAGCGTGACCTACTACCGCCGCGCGAAACCCGACATCCGCACGGCGATCCCGATGGCGCTCATCGCGCTCGCCGGATCGTTCGGCGGAGCCGCGGTGGCGACGCTGCTGCCCGCCGCCGCCTTCAAGCCGATCATCGTCGTGGCCCTGCTCGCGGTGGCCCTCTTCACGGCGCTCCGCCCGCAGATGGGCGCAGCGACCCGACTGCGCTTCCAGGGGCACCGGCACCACGTCATGGCCGGCGCTGCGGGCCTCGTCATCGGGTTCTACGACGGCATGATCGGACCCGGCACGGGGACGTTCCTCGTCATCGCGCTCGTCGCCCTGCTCGGCTACGACTTCCTGCAGGCCAGCGCCAAGGCGAAGATCGTCAATCTCGCCACCAACGCCGGGGCGCTGCTGCTCTTCATACCGCACGGGTCGGTGCTGTGGCTGCTCGGCGGCATCCTCGCGATCGCCAACGTGGCGGGGAGCTACCTCGGCTCGCGCATGGCCATCTCGCGCGGCACCGGCTTCATCCGCGTGGTCTTCCTCGTCGTGGTCGTGGCGCTCATCGCCAAGCTCGGCGTCGACGTGTGGAACGAGAACCTCGCCCCGGCCCTCGGCCTGATGCACTGACGCCGGATGCACGAGAGCCCCGGGTGAGCGGGGTGCTCGTCCCGGGGCCCTCGTGGCCGGCGTCAGGCCTCGTCGTCGGGGGTGAAGTCCACCCCGGCCTCGGCGCGCTGCTCCGGGGTGATCGGGGCGGGCGCGGCGGTCAACGGGTCGTACCCGTTGCCCGACTTCGGGAACGCGATGACCTCGCGGATCGACTCGGTCTTCGTCAGGTGCTGCAGCACGCGGTCCATGCCCAGCGCGATGCCGCCGTGGGGCGGGGCGCCGAACTTGAACGCGTCGAGCAGGAAGCCGAACTGCTCCTGCGCGAACTCGTCGCTGATGCCCATGACCTCGAACACGCGCTTCTGCACGTCTTCGCGGTGGATGCGGATCGAACCGCCGCCGAGCTCCGAGCCGTTGCAGACGATGTCGTACGCGTAGGCGAGGGCCGAACCGGGGTCGGTGTCGAAGGTGTCCTCGAACTCCGGCTTCGGGCCGGTGAAGGCGTGGTGCACGGCGGTCCAGGCGCCGGCGCCGACGGCCACGTCGCCCGAGGCCACGGCATCCGCCGCCGGCTCGAACATCGGGGCGTCGACGACCCATGTGAAGGCGAACTCGTCGGGGTTCAGGTAGCCGAGGCGACGCCCGATCTCGACGCGGGCGGCGCCGAGCAGCGCACGGCTCTCCTTCGTCGAACCGGCGGCGAAGAACACGCAGTCGCCGGGCTCGGCTCCGGTGAGACCGGCGAGGCCCGCCTGCTCGGCTTCGGAGAGGTTCTTCGCGGCGGGACCGCCGAGCGTCCCGTCCTCGTTGAACAGCACATAGGCCAGGCCGCGGGCGCCGCGCTGCTTGGCCCAGTCCTGCCAGGCGTCGAGCTGCTTGCGCGGCTGGCTCGCACCACCGGGCATGCGCACGGCGCCGACGTACTCGGCCTGGAACACCCGGAACGGCGTCTCGGCGAAGTACTCGGTCGCCTCGACCAGCTCGAGCCCGAAGCGCAGGTCGGGCTTGTCCGAGCCGTACTTGGCCATGGCGTCGGCGTAGGTGATGCGCGGCAGCGGGGTCTGCACCTCGACGCCGATCGTCTTCCACATGGCGACGACGAGCGTCTCCATCAGCGCGATCACGTCTTCCTGGTCGACGAAGCTCATCTCGATGTCGAGCTGCGTGAACTCCGGCTGGCGGTCGGCCCGGAAGTCCTCGTCGCGGTAGCACCGGGCGATCTGGTAGTACTTCTCGACGCCGCCGACCATGAGCAGCTGCTTGAACAGCTGCGGCGACTGGGGGAGCGCGTACCAGCTGCCCGGGTGCAGGCGGGCGGGCACGACGAAGTCGCGGGCGCCCTCCGGGGTCGAGCGGGTGAGGGTCGGGGTCTCGACCTCGGTGAAGCCGTCGCCGTGCAGCACGTCGCGGACGGCCTTGTACACGTCGGAGCGCAGGCGCAGTGCCGAGGCCGCCGTCGGGCGACGCAGGTCGAGATAGCGGTACTTGAGACGCGCCTCCTCGCCGATGTTCTCGGTCTCGGCCAGCGCGGTCGAGACCTGGAACGGCAGCGCCGCCGACTCGTTGAGCACCTCGACGTCGGTCGCGATGAGCTCGATCTCACCGGTCGGCAGGTTCGGGTTCTCGTTGCCGTCGGGGCGGCGCGAGACCTCGCCGGTCACCTTCAGCACGAACTCGTTGCGCAGCGGATGCGCGATCTCCTCGTCGCGGATGACCACCTGGGCGATGCCCGAGGCATCCCGAAGATCGATGAACGCGACTCCTCCGTGATCACGACGGCGATCCACCCACCCGGCGAGGGTGACGGTCTGACCGATGTGCTCGGCTCGCAGGGAGCCGGCCGAATGGGTGCGAAGCACGGAGTTTTCCTCCTGATCTGGGGGATGGTGAACCCGCCCAGTCTACGCGGGCGCAGCCGGGTGCCTCGCGGGCGGGGGTGCGGCGCTCGCGGTCAGTAGGGTGGCAGGGAACGGAAGGCGCATCCATGAACCTCGCTCTCGTCCCGGCGGTCGACGCACCGGTCGCCCCCGACCTCGGCGACACCCTCGGCTGCGGGGCGTGACGTGACGGCATCGCGACTGCATCTCGTGCGCCACGGCGAGGTCGACAACCCCACCCGCGTGCTCTACGGGCGTCTTCCGCACTTCCACCTCAGCGACGCCGGACAGCACATGGCGCGCGCCGCGGCCGAGCACGTCGCCGCGCTCGGCCGCGACGTCGAGGCGCTGCGGTGCTCGCCGCTCGAGCGCGCGCAGGAGTCGGCGGCGCCCTTCGCCGAGCGCTTCCGCCTCGAACCGGTGCTCGACGAGCGCGTGATCGAGCCGACGAACGTCTTCGAGGGCACGCGCATGAGCCGCTCGCTGCGCAACCCGTTCAACTGGTGGCACCTGCGGCAGCCGTCGCTGCCGAGCTGGGGAGAGGCGTACGCGTCGATCGCCGATCGGATGCTCGACGCCATGAACGACCTGTGGCACGGCACCGAGGCCGGCGACGCCGTGATCGTCTCGCACCAGGCGCCGATCTGGATCACGCACCTGTCGGTCGCGGGTCTGCCGCTGCGTCACGACCCGCGCACCCGGCGCTGCGCCCTGTCGAGCGTGACGTCGTTCGAACGCGTCGGCGACGTGTGGCGCGAGGTCGAGTACGCCGAGCCCGCGGCCACGGGCGGCGCGATCGACGTCGGCGCCGTCTGACGGGCGCGCTGTCGCTCTCCCGGCGCTCCGGCATCCGGCCGACCCATAGGAAGCTCGGCGTAAACTCATCACCGTGCCACTCGCCTCGAGGACGTTCCCGATCCGCGGCAGCCGGCCCTCCCGCATCCGCCGCTCTCGGCGTGTGATCGGAGCCGCGCTCGCTGCGGTGCTCGCCGTCGGTCTGACCGCCTGTGCTCCGGACGCCGTGAGCGAGTCGTTCCTGAGCGGGGAGAACACCGGTTACGTCGCCGCCGACGGTGCGATCACCGAGATCCCCGTCGCCGAGCGCGGGGAGCCGGTCGAGTTCGCGGGCGTGAACGAAGACGGCGAGGCCTTCGACAGCGCCGACATCGCCGGTCAGGTCACGGTCGTGAACTTCTGGTACGCCGGCTGCGCGCCGTGCCGCGTCGAGGCGGCCGACCTCGAAGCCGTCTGGCAGGAGTACGGCGACCAGGGGGTGTCGTTCGTCGGCATCAACACCCGCGACCAGGCCGACACCGCGAAGGCGTTCTCGAACGAGTTCGACATCACCTACCCGAGCCTGATCGACGTCGACACCGCCCAGGCGAAACTCGCGTTCGCCGAGGCCACGCCCATCCAGGCCACGCCGACCACGCTCGTGCTCGACAAGCAGGGCCGCGTCGCCGCCCGCATCATCGGGCCCATCGACGGCACATCGATCCTGTCCACGCTCGTCAAGGACGCGCTCGCGGAGACCCCGTGAACCCCGAAGCGATCATCGGATCGGGGGCGCTGTGGCTGGCGATCCCGGTGGCCATGCTCGCCGGGCTCATCTCCTTCCTCTCGCCGTGCGTGCTCCCGCTCGTGCCCGGCTACCTCGGCTTCCTCGGCGGATCGGTCACGCCGCGCTCCGCGGCCGGCGGGGGCGACGGTTCGACGGTCGCTCCGACCCGGGCGCGCACGGTGCTCGGCGTGCTCCTGTTCATCCTCGGCTTCAGCGCCGTGTTCGTCGCGATCACCGCGTTCGGGGGAGTGGCGAGCGTCTTCCTCATCCAGTGGGGCGAGCTCGTCACGCGCATCCTCGGCGCGGTGATCGTGCTGATGGGTCTGGTCTTCCTCGGACTCTTCGGGTTCGCGCAGCGGGAGCTGCGCTTCCACGTCGACGCGAAGTACGGCATGATCGGGGCGCCCCTGCTCGGCGTCGCCCTCGGCATCGGGTGGGCGCCGTGCCTGGGGCCGACCCTCAGCGCCATCTTCGCCCTGTCGTTCAACGCCGGCGATCCGGTGCGCGCGGGCTTCCTCGGTCTCGCCTACTCGCTGGGCCTCGGCATCCCGTTCCTGCTCGTCGCGCTCGGTTTCGGCTGGGCGGCGACGACGATCGGCTTCCTGCGCCGCCACATCCGCGTGGTGAACATCATCGGCGGGGTGCTGCTGATCCTGCTCGGCGTCCTCATGCTCACGGGTCTGTGGACCGACCTCATGTCGCGCCTGACGGCGGTGATGAGCAGTGTCATCCTCCCGCTCTGACCGCCTCGCCACGCCGGGCTCCCCGGACCCCGCGCGGCAGACCCCCGACCAGACCCCCGACCGGAAGAACCAGGACGACGTGACCGACACCCAGACCAGGTCGACCGATCCGCTGCGGCCGTCCGACCACGTCGACGGCGACGAGGCGATCGCGCAGCCGCGCCTGGGGTTCGTCGGGTGGCTGCGATGGGGCTGGCGTCAGCTCACATCGATGCGCACCGCGCTCATCCTGCTGCTCGTGCTCGCCGTCGCCGCGATCCCCGGCTCGATCTTCCCGCAGCGCATGGCCGACCCGAACGGCGTCACGCAGTGGCAGCGCGACAACCCCGATCTGTTCCCGATCCTCGACGGCCTCAAGCTGTTCGACGTGTACCTCTCGCCGTGGTTCTCGGCGATCTACCTCCTGCTGTTCACGTCGCTCGTGGGCTGCGTGATCCCGCGCATCCGCCATCACGCGAAGGCGCTGCGGGCCCGGCCCCCGCGCACCCCCGCGCGCCTGCAGCGTCTCGACGACTTCCGTGCGTCGACGCGCGACGTGTCGGAGGGCGCGGATGCCGAGGCGGCGGCCTCCGCCTCGATCGACGTCGCCCAGAAGCAGCTCAAGGCGCTCGGGTACCGCGTCGAGCGCTACGACCGCGGCCGCACCTTCTCGGTGTCGGCGGAGCGGGGGTACTGGCGCGAGACCGGCAACCTGCTCTTCCACCTCGCCCTCGTCGGCGTGCTCGTCACGGTCGGCGTCGGCGGCGGCTTCGCGTACACCGGGCAGCGGGTGCTGGTCGAGGGCGAGACCTTCGCGAACACGCTCGTCGACTACGACTCGATGAACCGCGGGCGCTTCGTCGGCGACGACGCCCTCGCGCCCTACTCGATGCGCCTCGACTCGTTCGACGTGACCTACCAGCCGTTCAACGAACCCGGCTCCGGCCAGGCGGGCGACTTCTCGGCGAACGTCACCGTGAGCGAGAACGGGCAGGAGCGCACCGGTGCGGTCAAGGTCAACGAGCCGCTGGCGGTGGCCGACGACGACGTGTTCCTGCTCGGCAACGGCTACGCCCCGACCATCACCGTGCGCAACGCCGACGGCGAGGTCGTGTTCACGAACAGCGTGCCGTTCCTGCCGCAGGACAACGCGATGACCTCGCTGGGCGTGGTGAAGATCACCGACGGCCTGCCCGAGCAGCTCGGGCTGCGCGGCTTCTTCTATCCGACGACAGGGGTGCTCGAGAGCGGCGCCTTCTTCTCGGCCTACCCCGACCTCACCAACCCCACGCTCACGCTCGATGTGTTCGCCGGCGACCTGGGCATCAACGACGGTGTGCCCCGGTCGGTGTACGTGCTCGACACCACCGACCTGACCCAGCTCACCGGCCGCGCCATCGGCAAGGAGTCGATCGAGCTGGCGCCGGGGGAGACCGCCGACCTGCCCAACGGCATGGGCACGGTCACCTTCGAGGACGAATCGCCCGAGGGGGCGACGGATGCCTCGCAGTCGGTGAAGCGCTTCGCGTCGCTGCAGATCCACCGCGACGAGTCGGGGGTGTGGGTCCTGGCGTTCGCGCTGCTCGCCCTCGGCGGACTCATGCTCGCGCTGTTCGTGCCGCGGCGTCGCATGTGGGTCAAGGCGACGGCCGACGGTTCCGCCGTCTCGCTGGAGTACGCCGGGCTGGCCCGCGGCGAGGACCCGACCATCGCGATCGCCCTCGACGACCTCGTCTCCGGTCACGCACGTCTGCTCGACGCGGACGGACGCACCGTCGCACGTGCGCCCGTCGAGGCCGAGAGCGCCCCAGACGACACCTCCGCGGACGCCGACCCGGCCGCATCCGGAACCCCGAAAGTAGACTGACATCATGCTCGATCTCGAAGTGATCTCGCCCGTCCTCCTGTGGACGGCGATCGCGATCTACGCCGGCGCGTTCATCGCCTTCGCTTTCGATCTCGCCCGCCGTTCGCAGCTGACCGCCGACGCCAAGGTCGCGGCCGAGAAGGAGCTCGTCGGGGCGGGCGTGCGCGGGTCGTCCGTGCCGGTCGCCTCCGCAGCGCCGGTCGCGACCCCCGCTCCGCGCTTCGTGATGGGACGTATCGGAACGTCGCTCACGGTGCTCGGCTTCATCTTCCATCTCGGAGCCACGCTCACGCGCGGCTTCGCGGCGGGGCGCGTGCCGTGGGCGAACCTCTACGAGTTCGCCATGATCGGCACGCTGCTCATCGTCGCCGTCTACCTCGTCGTGCTCGTCAAGGTCGATCTGCGCTTCCTCGGAACGTTCATCACCGGCCTGGTGGTCGTGCTGCTCGGACTCGCCGCCACCAACTTCTACGTCGACGTGTCGCCGCTCATGGACCCGCTCAAGAGCGTGTGGCTCGTCATCCACGTCTTCGTCGCCTCGCTCGGCACCGCGTTCTTCGCCCTGGCCTTCGCACTGTCGGTCATCCAGCTGATGCAGTCGCGGCGCGAGCGGCTCGTGCGCGAGGGCGCCGCGAAGACCGGCCCCGGGTTCCTCCGCACGTTCCCCGGCTCGGAGCGCCTCGAGAGCATGGCGTACCGCTTCACGATCATCGGGTTCATCCTGTGGACCTTCACCCTCATCGCCGGGTCGATCTGGGCGTACTACGCATGGAGCCGCTTCTGGGGCTTCGACGTCAAGGAGACCTGGACCTTCGTGATCTGGGTGCTGTACGCGGGCTACATCCACGCGCGGGCGACGCGGGGCTGGCGGGGCAACCCGTCGGCGTGGCTGGCGATCGTCGGCTTCTCGGCGGTGCTGTTCAACTTCACCATCGTCAACGTCTTCTTCAAGGGCCTGCACGCCTACTCCGGCCTGTCCTGAGCACCCATCCTCCGGCGCCCCGTCCCTCTCCCGAGGGGCGGGGCGCCGTCGTCTCCCCGTCCCCGTAGGTGAAAACGGAGACGAGATGCTGCGACAGCGGTGTGCCGGACGCGGACACGCCGGCCCGGACGCAGAACCTCTCCGTTTTCGAAGAAGGGCGGGGGGTGTCAGGCGGTGAGGGCCCGGGGCGAGGTGGTGCGGCGCACGGTCACGGCGAGGGTGGTGGCGACGAGGGACAGCACGGCCCAGACCACGAGCGCCGTGATGGCGGAGCCGTTCGCGGCGATCAGCCCGGCGAACGCGGGCGCGGTCGGCAGCGCGGCGCCGAGGGACGCGAGCCAGCCGGGGACCGTCGAGATCAGTCCGGTCGCCACCGCCAGCACGCCCGCCAGCGCACCGATCCAGCGACCGACTCCGCCCAGCACCGACACCAGCGCCTGATGCACGGCCGCGAACGCCACGCCCGTCAGCACGGCCGTCCCGGCGAACGCCCACCACGCGCCGGCCTCGTACGAGGCGACGAACTGCACGATGATCGACAGCAGCACGCCCTGAACGGCACCGATCAGCGCCGCCGGCCAGAACCCGCGCAGCGTCAGGCCGAGCGAGGTGCGACGCGATGTGAGAGTGCGCGCGGTGTGCGCCCGCAGCACGAGGAAGGTCGCCAGCGACCCGAACCACAGCACCGCGGCGGTCAGCAGCGGGGTCGCCGTGGGGCCGAAGAGCGAATCCATCGACGCATCGGTCTCGACGGGGTCGGCGATCACCGAGGCCAGCGACGCCGACTCGGTGTCGCTGAACGAGGGCAGCGCATCGGATGCCTGCCGCAGGCCGCCGGCGAGGTCGCCGGTGCCCGTGGCGAGGGTGTCGAGGCCGGTGGCGAGGTCGGTCGCGCCCGTCGCGAGCTCGGTGGCGCCAGACGAGAGCTGCCCGGCGCCGGTGGCGAGGGCTCGTGCGCCCGCCGCCGACTGGTCGACGCCGTCGGTGGCGAGTTGCGACAGGCCGCTCGCGATCTGCTGTGCGCCCGTGCCCGCGTCGCTGAGGCTCGTGGCGAGGCTGGTCGCGGCCGTGGGGAGACCGGCCGCGACGGGGCTGAGGTAGGCGGCAGCGGTTCCCGTGGATGTCGCCGCGGTGCCGGCTTGCCCGGCGGCCTCGGCGAGGTCGGTGCAGAATTCGGCGGATGCTCCCGACGCCGCGCAGCTCTGGGCGAGTGTGCCGATCGATACGGCCGTGGTCTGCGTGTCGGCCGCGGCTGCGGTCAGGTAGGGGGCTCCGGTGGTCGCCGCGCCGACGAGCTTCGCGAAGTCGCCGTTCGGATCGGTGAGCGCCGTCGAGCCCGCGGTGAGACCCGCGCCGAGCGTCGACGCGCCCGTCGACAGCTGCCGCGTGGTGGCGGCGATGGTGTCGAGCCCGGTGGCGAGCGTCGTCGCCCCGGTGCCGAGCTCGGTCGCCCCGGTCGCGAGCTGCGTGGCGCCCTCGGGGATCGCCGTCGCACCGTCGGCCGCAGTGCGTGCGCCCTCCGCCAGCTCCAGCGCGCCGTCGGCCGCGTCGCCGATCTGATCGCCGATCGTCGTGAAGCCGACCAGGATGTTCTCGGTCGTGGCCTCGGACAGGGTCGTGCCGAGGGTCGAGGCCGCGACGTCGGCGATCTGCCCGGTGATGAGGTCGTCGGCGACGAGTCCGTCGTCGGGGGTCGACACCTCGATGGTCGCCTTCTCGGCGTCGCCGCCTCCTTCGGAGATCGCGGTGCCCGCCGACGTCGCCGCGGCGGAGAAGTTCTCGGGGATCGTGATGACCGCCTGGTAGTCGCCGTTCTTCAGGCCCTCGGCGGCGTCGTCCTCGTTCGAGATGACCCAGGTGAGGTTCGAGTCGAGCTCGTCCGAGCCCTCGACCAGCCCGGCGGCGAGCTGCCGACCCAGCGGGGCCGTCTGCCCGTCGATCTCGACCGGTTCGTCGAGATTGACGATCGCTGCCGTCATCGAGTCGAGTCGCTCGGTCGGGTTGTACAGCGACGAGACGAGGAGGCCGCCGATCGCCGCGGGCAGCAGCAGGATGCCGAGGATCGTGAGCCACGTGATGGGGCGGCGCGAGCGGGCGCGCTCGAGGGGGAGGGTCATGCGGTCACCTCGGAGTCTTCGGTCGCCCGGTGCGGGGCGGTGATGTCGAGAAGGGCGGGGTCCGGCCATCCGGCGGCGGCGAGGGCGGCGCGGGCGGCGGAGGGGTCGGATGCCGTGGCGAACACGGCGAGGGCGCGGGACGACGCCGCATCGCGGAGGAGGGCGGTGGTCTGATCGAGCCGGCTGCCGGCGAGCCGGTCGATCCCGTCGATGACGACGACCTCCGACCGCCCGCGCAGCGCCTCGACGAGATCGTCGAGCGCGGCATCCGATTCGTCGACGAGGACGCACCCCACGTGCGCCCGCACCCACGCCGCCCGTCCGGGCAACAGGTGGCCGGCGACGCGCAGCGAACCGTGCTCGGCCGGCACCCGTCCCGCGATCGCGAGCGCGAGGGCTCGCCGTGCCTCGGGGTCTCCGCCGGTGGCGACGACAGCGCCGCCCGGGGGTACCCGTAGCGAGAGGCCGGCGAGCAGGGGGTCGTCCCCGCCGAGCGCGAGGGAATCGGCCGCGATGACCGAGCCGTCTCCGGGCCAGGAGGCGAGTCGGCGTTCGCGCTCCACGGCCTCGCCCTCGATGTCGACGTGCGGCAGGATCCGCTGCAGCCAGGCCGGGAGGGTCCACGCCCGCTCGCCGAGGATCGCCATGAGCGCGGGGATGAGCGTCATCCGCACGAGGAAGGCGTCGATCGCGATACCGGCCGCGAGGCCCAGCGCGATCGGTTTGAGAGAGGAGTCGCCCTCGGGAACGAAGGCGACGAACACGGCGAACATGATCAGCCCGGCCGCGGTGACGACCTTCGCCGACCCGGTGAAGCCGCTGCGCACGGCGCGTACAGCGGCCGCCCGGCGCTCGCCGCGGGAGGCGGATCGCGAGTCCGGGTCGTGCACGTAGTCCTCCCGCATGCGGGAGACGAGGAACACCTGGTAGTCCATGGCCAGGCCGAACAGCACGCCCATCAGCACGATCGGCATGAAGCTGATGATGGGCCCGACCTTGGCGACGTGCAGCAGGTCGGCGAACCAGCCCCATTCGAACACGGCGCCCACGATGCCGAATGCGGCGACGATTGAGAGCAGGTAGCCGAGGGCGGCCGTGACCGGCACCCAGATCGAGCGGAACACGATCGTCAGGAGGATGAGCGAGAGACCGATCACGAAGACGCCGAACGGCACGAGCGCGCGGCCGAGCTGGTCGGAGATGTCGATGGCGACGGCGGTGAAGCCGGTCACCTTCAGGTCGATCCCGAACTCGTCGAGCCACTCGTCGTGGTGGGAGCGCAGCTCGCGCACGAGGTCGGCGGTGGCCGGGTCGTCCGGCGCGGTCTCGGGCACGATCTGCACGATGCCGGTGTCGGCGGTCTCGTTGGGGGTCGCGAGGGCGACCTCCTTCACCCCGTCGATCTTCTCGACGGCGGCGCCCAGGTCTTCCATGAGGCCCAGCGGGTCGGTGGAGGTGACGATCGTGCCGGTGAGGATCAGGGGCCCGTTGAACCCGGGCCCGAACTCCTCGCCCACGATGTCGTAGCTCTGCCGGGCCTCGGAGTCCTTCGGAAGCACGCCGGCGTTGGGCAGGGCGAGGTCGAGGCTGAGGGCCGGCACCGCGACGATGCCGAGCCCGAGCACGACCGCGATCGAGACCACGACCGGATGCCGCGTCACCCCGCCGACCCAGCGCTCGCTGAACGAGCGACGGGGCGCGACCGTCGCGCGACCCTTGCGTGCACGGGGAGCGCGGCGCGGCCGACCGACGATCCTGCCCTTCAGGAAACCGAGCACCGCGGGTGTCAGCGTGACGGCGATCATGACCGCGATGGCGACCGCGACGGACGCAGCGACCCCCATGGTGGTCAGGAACGGGATGCCCGCGAAGCCGAGTCCGATCAGGGCGATGAGCACCGTGACGCCCGCGAAGACCACCGCCGAGCCGGCCGTGCCGACGGCGCGCGAGGCGGACTCCTCGGGGTCGACGCCGTCGCGCACCTGGTCCTGGTGCCTGGCCATGATGAAGAGCGCGTAGTCGATGCCGACGGCGAGTCCGAGCATGAGGGCGAGCAGCGGAGTGGTCGACGACACGGTGGCGAAGGCCGTCGCTGCGAAGATCCCCGCCATCGAGATGCCCACCCCGAGCACCGCGGTGAGGAGGGGGAGGCCCGCGACGACGAACGACCGGAAGGTGACGACGAGCACCAGGAGGGCGATGAGCAGCCCGACGGCCTCGGTGAGCGTCACGCCGGGCACGGAGGCCGCGAACAGGTCGCCGCCGAGCGCCGTGGTCGCGCCGTCGGGCAGCCGAGCGGCGAGGTCGTCGACCGCCGCGTTCAGCTCGTCCTTCGTCTCGGCCGACACGTCGGTGGACTGCCCGTCGAACTGCAGTCGCACGATGGCGGCCGTCTCGTCGTCGTTCACCATGCCGCTGACGTTCTCGTCGAACGGCGACGTCGCGGCGAGAACGCCGTCGAGGTCGCCCAGTCCGTCGACCGCGTCTTCGATGTCGTCGCGGTACGCGTCGTCGGTGACCCGATCGCCGTCGGCGGCGACGACGACGAACTGCGCATTCGTGCCGCTCACCTGGGGGAACGAGCGCGAGAGCTGCTCGAGGCCCGCCTGCGACTCGGTGCCGGGGATCGAGAAGGTGTTGTCGGTCCCGGTGCCGAGCACGAGCGCTCCGGAACCGGCCAGGGCGAGCACGATGAGCCACGAGCCGAGCACGCGCCAGGGGTGCCGGAACGACCAGCGCCCGAGCGACGACAGGAGAGTGGACACGCGATTCCTCCGCAGGGTCGTGGATTGGATACACAGATGTATTCAATACATAGATGTATCGTAAGTTCCCTCGCATTCGGAAATCTGTGTGCGTGATGTGAGAATCGATGTTCGCGAGCACAGGAGGTCTCGATGTCGATGCCGGCAACCCGCAGTCGCGAGAACACGCGCGCCCGGCTGATCGAGGCGGCGGCCCAGGTCTTCGCCGAAGCCGGTCTCGACGGCGCATCGGTCGAGGCCGTCTGCGAGCGCGCGGGCTTCACGCGCGGGGCGTTCTACTCGAACTTCGAGTCGAAGGACGAGCTCTTCCTCATGCTCGCGGCGAGCGTGGCCCGCCGGCGGGTGGATGCGGTGCGCGAACGCGTCGCCGAGATCACCGCCGAGGGAGGACTCGCGCCCGGGTGCGACCCCACCGATCTGCTGCAGAAGGTGATGGATTCCGGCAGCGACGACCGCGCGGGCGTGATGCTCATGAGCGAGATCCGCATCCGCGCGCTCCGCGATCCGTCGTTCGGTGCGGCCTACCTCGCGCAGGAGGGCGAGATGGTCGGCAGCATCGCTCAGATCGTGACGGACATCGTCGACGCCGGCGGCCTGCGACTGCGCGTGCCGGCGGAGGTCGCCGGGCGTATCCTCATGATCGTCTGGGAGGGCATGACGGTGCGAGGGGCGATGGCCGGGCAGGACGACGCGCAGCTGCGCCGCTCCGGCAGCGAGGAGCTGGGGCGCCTGGTCGACCTGCTGCTCGAGTGAGGGTCAGCCCTCGGCCAGCACGCGGTGGCAGCGCGCGAGGCGGTCGAGCCACCACTCCCGTCGCTCGCGCTCCGCACTGAGGCGGTCGAGAGCGGCGGGATCCGGCGTCACGCGTTCCACCGGGATCGCGCCGTCGCGGGGGCGCAGGTCGGCCACGTCGTCGGCGAACAACGACGCGGTGCCGAGACCGCAGTCGTACTCCAGCTCGGGGAGCGCGGCCGCCAGCGCGGCGCCCTGCGAGAGGCCGACGGCGGTGTCGAGGGCGCTCGACACGACGGCGGGCAGCCCCGTCGCGGCGATGATCTGCAGGGCGTGCACGGCTCCGCCGAGCGGCTGCGCCTTGACGACGATCACGTCGGCGGCGTCTGAACGGGCCACCGCGAGGGGGTCGTCGGATTTGCGGATGCTCTCGTCGGCGGCCACGGGGATGCCCAGGTAGTGCACGCGGGTGCGCAGCTCGGCGAGCTCTGCGACGGTCGCGCAGGGCTGCTCGATGTACTCGAGGTCGAACTCGGTGAGCGCGTGCACGGCGTGCTCGGCCTCGTCGATGTTCCAGAGGCCGTTCGCGTCGACCCGGATGCGCCCTTCGGGGCCGAGGGTGTCGCGCACGGCCCGCACGCGGGCGACATCGTCGGCGAGCGTCTGCCCGCGTTCAGCGACCTTGACCTTCGCGGTGCGGCAGCCGGCGAAACGGGCGAGCACCGCGGGCACCGCTGCGGCGTCGACCGCGGGCACCGTGGCGTTCACCCGGATGCGGTCGCGCAGCGGCGTCGGCTGGGCGGTCCAGGCGAAGTCGATCGCGGCCGCGAGCCACGTGGCCGCCTCGGTGTCGCCGTATTCGACGAAGGGCGAGAACTCGGCCCAGCCCTGCGGACCCTCGAAGAGCAGCGCCTCGCGGGTGTCGATGCCGCGGAAGCGGGTGTGCAACGGGAGGGCGACCACGCGCGCGCTCGCGACGATGTCCTGGAGGTCCGGCGTCATGTCCCCATCATGCCCCCGCGCGGCCGGAGGTCGACGATCCGACAATGTGTCATTGACTATGGTGTGCGTCACACAGTAATGTGGTGCACATGAACGAAACGTTGGACACGCACCTGCAGGAGCTGCGGCGCGGCACCGTCGTGCTGGCCTGCCTTCAGCTGCTGCGCACGGCGGGCTACGGCTACGGCCTGCTCGAGGAGCTCGAAGCTCGGGGATTCTCCACCGACGCCAACACCCTCTACCCCCTGCTGCGCCGCCTCGAGAAGCAGGAGTACCTCACGAGCGAGTGGAACACCGACGAGGCGCGGCCCCGCAAGTTCTACCGCACCTCGGCCGCGGGCATCCGTCTGGCCGACACCCTGACCGAAGAATGGCGCGCGCTCACCGCGGCCATCGCCGACCTCCCTGCAGAGGAGCACTGACATGACCATCACCGGCCCCCTCACCGAGCGCTACATCTCCGCCGTCATCCGCAGCCTGCCCGCGAGCGCGCAGAACGACGTGCGCACCGAGCTCGAAGGGTCGATCGTCGACGCGGTCGAGGCCCGCCTCGATCAGGGCGACGACCGCGCCGACGCCGAACGCGCGGTCCTGACGCAGCTCGGCGACCCCGGCATCCTCGCCGCCGGCTACGCGGAGCGCCCGCTGCACCTCGTGGGCCCCCGCTTCTACCTCTCCTGGTGGCGCCTGCTGAAGGTGCTGCTGCTGATCATCCCGATCTGCGCCATGGGCGGCGTCGCCCTGGGGCAGACGCTCGCCGGAGCCTCGGTCGGCGAGGTCATCGGGTCGGCGGTCGTCGCCGGTCTCGGGACCATCGTGCACGTCGCCTTCTGGGTGACGCTCGTGTTCGTCATCCTCGAACGCACCGGCAACGCCGCGGCCCTGCCCGCCTGGACCGTCGACCAGCTGCCGGAGTCCGCCGATCGCGGGTCGGCCCGCGCCGATGTCATCGCGTCGCTGATCTTCCTCGTACTCGCCGCCGGCGCCGTGTTCTGGGACGTGCTCCGCGGATTCTTCCCCACCGACGGCGCCCCGATCCCGGTGCTGCACCCCGACCTCTGGCCCTGGGGCATCACGGTGCTGCTCGTGCTGATCGGTGCCGAGGCGCTGCTCGCCGTCGCCGTCTACGCCCGCGGGCGGTGGACGCGCACGCTCGCCGTCGTCAACACGCTGCTCGCGGTGGCGTTCGCGGTGTGGGGGCTCGTGCTCCTGACGCAGGGCGCGCTCGTGAATCCTGCCTTCATCGAGGTGCTCGCGGGCGACGGCGGGCTCCGCGCCGACACGCTCCGCATCCTGGCGATCGTCACCGGGGCCGGCCTCGTCGCCTTCCCGGCGTGGGACATCGCCGACGGGTGGATCCGGGCGCGCCGGGCCGGGCGGGAATAGGCTGGAGAAGTGACCAGCGCATCCGTCTCCGACCTGTTCGACCCGGCCGAATGGGTGCTCGCCCCCGGCGCCGAGGGCTACACCGACATCACCGCGCACGTCTCGCACGACGGCGGCGTCGCCCGCATCGCGTTCGACCGCCCCGAGGTGCGCAACGCGTTCCGGCCGCACACGGTCGACGAGCTCTACCGGGCCCTCGACATCGCGCGGCAGGACTCCCGCATCGGCGCCGTGCTGCTCACCGGTAACGGGCCGAGCGCGAAGGACGGCGGGTGGGCGTTCTGCTCCGGCGGCGACCAGCGCATCCGGGGGCGCGACGGCTACAAGTACTCCGACACCGAGACGGCCGTCGTCAGCGGGGCGTCGCAGGCGGCCGTCGGTCGCCTGCACATCCTCGAGGTCCAGCGCCTCATCCGCTTCATGCCCAAGGTCGTCATCGCGGTGGTGCCAGGGTGGGCGGCCGGCGGCGGACACTCGCTCCACGTGGTCTGCGACCTGACGATCGCCAGCGCCGAGCACGGGCGCTTCAAGCAGACGGATGCCGACGTCGGAAGCTTCGACGCCGGGTACGGCTCGGCCTACATGGCGCGCCAGACCGGCCAGAAGTTCGCCCGCGAGGTGTTCTTCCTCGCCGAGGAGTACTCGGCGCAGCGCGCCTACGAGATGGGGGCGGTGAACCGCGTCGTGCCGCATGACGATCTCGAGCGCGAGGCGCTGAAGATGGCGCGGACGGTGCTCACCAAGTCGCCCACCGCCATCCGCATGCTCAAGTTCGCGTTCAACGCGGTCGACGACGGACTCGTGGGTCAGCAGGTGTTCGCGGGCGAGGCGACGCGCCTCGCGTACGGCACCGACGAGGCCGTGGAGGGGCGCGACTCGTTCCTCGAGAAGCGCGACCCCGACTGGTCGTCGTTCCCCTGGCACTACTGAGGCACGCCCATGACCGCGCTGATCCCCGTCGAGGCCGACGACCCGGTTCCGCTGGGGCTCGCCCTGCGACGGGCGCTCGACGGGGGGCCGGCGCTCGGGTTCGGCATGCTCGCCGACGTGCCCCCGCGGGTGCCCGCGGGGACCGCGGTGGTGATCGCCACATCGGGGTCGAGCGGCATCCCCAAGCGGGTCGCGATCAGCGGGGAGGCGCTGCGGGCCAGCGCCGACGCCACGGCCACCCGCATCGGTGCCGGGCGCTGGCTGCTCGCGCTGCCCACGGGATACGTCGCCGGCCTGCAGGTGCTCGTGCGGTCGATCCTCGCGCGGACCGAGCCGGCGATGCTCGAGGGGCGCTTCACACCCGTGTCCTTCGCCGAGGCGACGTTGTCGATGCTGCGGCACGGTGACGAGGCGCTGTACACCTCGCTGGTCCCCGCGCAGGTCGCGACGCTGCTCGACGCGGCCGACGACGTCGCCGTGCGGGCGGCACTGCAGGCCTATCGGGCGGTGCTCGTCGGAGGGCAGGCGCTCCCCGAGCCCCTGCGCGAACGGGCGGCCGATCTGGGGGTGCGGCTGGTGCGCACCTACGGCTCCACCGAGACGAGCGGCGGCTGCGTGTACGACGGTGTGCCGCTCGACACGGTCTCGGTGCGCGCGGTCGACGGCGAGCTGCGCATCGCCGGCCCCCAGCTGGCCGACGGCTACCTCGGCGACGAGTCGCTCACCGATCGGGTGTTCGTGCGCGACGAGCACGGCATCCGCTGGTACCGCACCGGCGACCTGGGACTCGTCGACGAGGGCGTCGTGCGGGTACACGGGCGTGCCGACAACGTCATCGTCTCGGGCGGCATCAACGTCTCCCTCGACCGCGTCGAACGACTCGTGCGACAGATCCCCGGGCTGCATCAGGCCGTCGTGGTCGGTGTTCCCGACGAACGGTGGGGAGAGGCATCCGTCATCGTCGCACCGCGCGGAGAGGTGCTGCGCCGCACCGAGGCGGATCAGCTGGAGCAGGCGCGCGAGGCCGTCGCGGCGGGCATCGGCAAGGCGGCGCGACCGTCGCGGCTCGTCCTCGTCGACGAGATCGCCACCCTCTCCTCGGGCAAGCCCGACCGCGAGGCGATCCGGCGGCTGGCGGCCGAACGGCACTGATTCCCGACGCGTCGGGGCGGGCTCTGGGGTGATGCCAGACTGAGGCATGGCCATCTACACCCACGGGCATCACGAGTCGGTGCTCCGGTCGCACAGCGTGCGCGACATCGCGAACTCCGCCGCCTATCTGCGCCCGCACCTCACGCCGGAGACCCGGATGCTCGACGTCGGCGCCGGACCGGGGAGCATCACCGTCGACTTCGCCCGCCATGTCGCCCACGTCACCGCGACCGAGATCGACGAGGGCGCCCTCGCGCTGTCGCGGGCGCTCGCCGCGGAGCGCGAGATCTCGAACATCTCGTTCTCGGTCGAGGACGTGCATCGGCTCTCCTTCGCCGACGACACCTTCGACGTGGTGCACGCGCATCAGGTGCTGCAGCACGTCGCCGATCCCGTGCAGGCCCTGCGCGAGATGCGACGCGTGACGGTGCCCGGCGGTGCGGTGGCGGCGCGCGATGCGGACTACGCCGGGTTCGTGTGGTTCCCGCTCCTTCCCGAACTCGACGAGTGGCTGCGGTTGTACCGCGCCGCGGCGCGTGCGAACGGCGGCGAGCCCGACGCCGGCCGGCGACTGCTCTCCTGGGCGCGCGCGGCGGGCTTCACCGACATCACCGCGACGGCGTCGTCGTGGTGCTACGCCACCCCCGAGGAGCGCGCATGGTGGGGCGGCATGTGGGCCGACCGCATCCTCGAGTCCGCGCTCGCGCGTCAGCTGGTCGATGCCGACATGGCCACGCGCGACGACCTGCGGGGCATCAGCGACGCCTGGAAGCGCTGGGCGGACGCCGGGGACGGCTGGTACCTCGTCCCGCACGGCGAGATCCTCGCCCGGGCCTGACCGTCGAACGTCCCGCGCACGACGGGGGATACATCTCGCGACGGACGCGGGCGTTCGTCGAGCTCGCGTAGCGTGGAGGGGTGTTCCGCCCCGTCTCCCGCACCTGGATCGTCGCCGACGTCGTGTGCTCGATCCTCGGCTTCCTGCTCACGGCGGGCGTTCCTCTCGTTCCGGGGGCGAACGGGCTCAGCGCGTGGATCGCCGACGGCGTGTCGTCGACCACCGCGTACGTCGTCGTCGGGGTCGTGCTCTGGGGTGCGGCGGCCATCTCCCGTCTCTCGCCGGCGCTCGCGCTGAGCATCGCCTGGTTCGGCGCGATCGCGCAGATGGCGATGGGACTGCCCCCGGTGCCGTACGACGCGGCGATCCTCGTCGTGCTCTTCGCGACGGCGGCATGGGGGAGCCGGCGGCTGCTGTGGCTCGGCGGGGCATCGGCGCTCGGCGGCGGCCTCATCGGCGGCGCGTACTTCGGCGTGGCCTGGTCGGGCGAGCTCGTCACCGACGCGGCCAGCGCGATGCGCGCGGCCGTGACCGCCGCGCTGCTCGGCTCGGTGTTCGTGCTGGCGATGGTGATGTCGTGGGGCGCCGGTCTGCTGTGGCGCGTGGTCGTCGCGGGCAGGGCGACCCAGGTGGCGCGCGCGCAGGCCGAGCTGCTCGCCGCGGAGGAGCAGGAGCGCGTGCGCATCGCACGCGACATGCACGACATCGTGGCGCATTCGCTCGCGGTGGTGATCGCCCAGGCCGACGGCGCCCGGTATGCGGCCGCGGTGAAGCCCGAGATGGCGACCGAGGCGCTCGGCACCATCGCACAGACCGCGCGCGGTGCGCTGTCGGACGTCCGGATGCTGCTCACGCAGCTGCGGCACCGGCAGGGCGACGGCCCCCAGCCCACCCTCGCCGATCTCGAGACCCTGTTCGGCCAGGTGCGGCAGGCGGGCGTCGACCCGCGCATCACCGTCGACCCCATGCCGCCGGGCGAACCCCCGGCCGCGGTGCAGCTCGCCGTCTACCGCATCCTGCAGGAGGCGCTCACCAACGCGATCCGGCACGGCGACGGCTCGGTCGACGTACGGCTCTCGTGGCTGCCCGATCGCGTCGACATCGACGTGCGCAACGCGGTGGCCGAAGGTCGTGCGCCGCAGCTGGGGCAGGGCACAGGGCACGGAGTGGTCGGCATGCGCGAGCGCGCCCAGCTCGTCGGCGGCAGTCTGGACGCCGAGCGCCGAGGGTCCGAATTCCACGTCCACGGCAGCCTCCCGATCGGAGCCCCCTCATGATCCGCGTCGTGCTCGTCGACGACCAGGCGCTGTTCCGCGCCGGCATCCGCATGCTCATCGCCTCGCAGCCCGACCTCGAGGTCGTCGGCGAGGCCGGCGACGGGAGCGAGGCGCTCACCGTCGTCGCCCAAACGCGCCCCGACGTCGTGCTGATGGACATCCGCATGCCGGTGATGGACGGACTCACCGCGACCGCCGAGATCCTCGCGCGGCCCGATGCGCCCCGCGTGGTCATGCTCACGACCTTCGACCTCGACGAGGCGGCGGCCCGCGCCATCCGTCAGGGGGCCAGCGGCTTCCTGCTGAAGGACGCCGACCCGGAGTTCCTGCTCGCCGCGATCCGCACCGTGCACGCGGGGTCGAGCGTGATCGCCGCGTCGGCGACCCGCGAGCTCTTCGCGCATTTCGCCGAGGCCCCGCGTCCGACCCCGCCCGCCTACGACGCGCTCACCGAGCGCGAGCGCGAGATCTTCGCGCTGGCCGCGCGTGGCCTCTCGAACGCCGAGATCGCCGCGCGCGAGTTCCTCAGCGAAGCCACCGTCAAGACGCACATCAGTCGCATCCTCACCAAGCTCGCCCTGCGCGATCGGGTGCAGCTCGTCGTCTTCGCCTTCGAGCACGGGCTCGCCTGAGCATCCTCCTCTCCGTCCGGGGGATCTCGGGCGCACGCGGATCATCCTGACGATGTACGGGGATGCATCCGCGGGCCGACGACCCGAACCGCGCCGCTTCCTAGCGTGGAAGGCATGGAGATCACGACCACCGACCTGGGCCTCGCCGCCCGCGTCCAGCACCTGAAGAAGACCTACGGTTCGGGCGAGGGGACCGTGCGCGCGCTCGACGACGTGAGCGTCGGCATCCGCCGCGGCCAGTTCACCGCGATCATGGGTCCGTCCGGCTCGGGCAAGTCGACCCTCATGCACATCATGGCCGGCCTCGACACCCCGACGGAGGGGAAGGCGTTCATCGGCGACACCGAGATCACCGGGCTCGGCGACCTCGAACTCACGATCCTGCGCCGCCGTCGGGTGGGCTTCATCTTCCAGTCGTTCAACCTCGTGCCCACGCTCGACGCGCTCGGCAACATCCTGCTCCCGTTCGAGCTCGACGGCCGTCGTCCCAGCGCGATCGAGCGCGCCCGCATCGACGGTCTCGTCGAGACCCTCGGCCTGGGCGCCCGACTGCGGCACCGGCCGCACCAGCTGTCGGGCGGTCAGCAGCAGCGCGTCGCGATCGCTCGGGCGCTCGCCACCGCCCCCGACCTGGTCTTCGCCGACGAGCCCACCGGCAACCTCGACTCGCAGACGGGCCGCGAGGTCCTGCGGCTGCTGGCGCAGGCCAGCCGTGAGCACGGCCAGTCCATCGCGATGGTGACGCACGACGCGATCGCCGCGAGCCACGCCGACCGCGTGCTTTACCTCGGCGACGGCCGCATCGTCGCCGACCACCCCCGGCAGACTGCCGAGCAGATCTCGGCGTACATGCTCGCCGCCGAGGTGTCGGCATGACCGCCGTCGCCTCGGCCGTCTCGACCGTCGTTCCCGAGACCGCGGCCACCGCGCCGCGGCTCGCCTGGCTGCGGGAGCGCGGCATGGGGGCGAGCATCCTCGTGGCGGCGCTGTCGGCGGGCTTCGGCGTGGTGCTCGTCGAGGTGACCGCGTTCATCGGGGCCGTGCTGCAGAACGACCCGTTCATCGGCGACAGCGGGACGCTGGCCGTCGTGGTCGCCCTGCTCTCGGTGCTGCTCACCGCGGTCGCGATGTACGTCGCCGCGATCGTCACGGCCAACACCTTCTCGACGATCATCGCCGGCCGCACCCGCCGCATCGCCCTCATGCGTCTGATCGGCGCCACCGCACGGTCGCAGCGTGCCGAGGTCGGACGCCAGGGGATCGTGGTCGGGGTCATCGGCGCGCTCGTCGGCCTCGGCGTCGGCGTGGGCCTCTCGGCGATCGGCGTGCAGGTCGGACGGATGTTGATCGACAACGTGCCCGCCGACTTCTCGCTCGCGCAGCCCGCCCTCGTGCTGCCGGCGGTCGGCGTCGCGCTCACGACGTGGCTCGCCGCCTGGGTGGGATCGCGGCGCGTGCTCTCGGTCACGCCGCTGCAGGCGCTCGGGGGCTCGGTGGAGCGCACGCACGACGAGCTCGCCGACCGCGCGCGTCGGCACGTGGGCGCCTGGGTGCTGCTCATCGCGGGCGCCGCGCTGCTGGTCGGCGGGGTGCTGGTCGGGCTCGTCACGCCCCTCGGCGTCGTCGTCGCGTTCTTCGGCGGGCTGCTCTCGTTCACCGGCCTCGCGCTCGGGTCGGTGCTGTTCATGCCGCCCGTGCTGCGACTGGTGGGCCGCATGTTCGGGTCGAGCGCGACCGCCCGACTCGCCGCCGAGAACGCCCTCCGCTACCCCGAGCGCTCGTCGCGCATGGCGATCGGCGTGGTGATGGGCGTGACGCTCGTGACCATGTTCGCCGTCGCGCTGGAGTCCTCGAAGCGGCTGATGACGAGCCAGACCACGGAGGAGATCCCGCCGGAGTTCTTCGCGCCGTACGACGCCTTCGCGTCGATCATGATGGTGCTCGTCACCGTCTCGGCCGTGATCGCGGCGGTCGGGCTCGTGAACCTTCTGACGATCGGAGTGGTGCAGCGGCGCCGCGAACTCGGCCTGCTGCGGTCGATCGGGCTGTCGAACCGGCAGGTGCGCCGCATGGTGCTGCTCGAGGCGACGCACATCACCGTCGCCGCGACGCTCACCGGGCTCGTGCTCGGCATCGCCTACGGGTGGATCGCCGCCCAGTCGCTGCTCGGTTCGGTGCCCGTGCTGCCGGAGTTCACCCCGGCGGGCCTCATCGCTCCTCAGGTGCCGTGGATTCCCGTGGTCGCGATCGTGGCTGCGACCGCGCTGCTCACCCTCGTCGCCGCCGCGACGCCGACCCGGCTCGCGACGCGCGTCGCGCCGGTCGAGGCGCTCGCCGCCGACTGAGCGCCGGGGCGCCCCGCGTGAGGGGTCACGACACGTCGCACGGAAGGTGCGCACACGGCGTGTCGTGGCCCCCCGCGGGCGCGCGGCACGCGCGCGAGCGTGCGGTGCCCGAATAGGGTGGAGGGATGCCGTCACCCCTCGATCAGTCCGTCTACCAGGTCCGTCTCGACTGGGGACTCGCGGGGCTCGAACGCCTCGCCGACGCCGATGTGGTCGTGATCGTCGACGTGCTCTCCTTCTCGACCGCGGTGACCGATGC
The DNA here is from genome assembly GCF_057655505.1 of Microbacterium sp. Soil_N32. Classification (NCBI taxonomy): domain Bacteria; kingdom Bacillati; phylum Actinomycetota; class Actinomycetes; order Micrococcales; family Microbacteriaceae; genus Microbacterium; species Microbacterium sp. Soil_N32. The sequence continues at coordinate 1,276,111 of NZ_JBDGME010000019.1, read as the reverse complement.
GGTGGCGGCGGGCCCCACCGTCGCGCTCGCCGATGCCGCGGAGTGGTCGCCCGACTCGGTCGCCCCCGCGCTCGCGGTCACCGCCGACGCGGCCGGGTCGACGGTGCTGGTCGGATGCCTGCGCAACGCCTCGGCCGTGGCCCACGCGATCCAGCGCATCCAGGAGACGCGCCAGGCCAGGACCTCGGTGGCGATCGTGCCGACGGGGGAGCGCGACGCGTCGAACGACGTGCGCTTCACGGTCGAGGACCAGCTCGCGGCGGGAGCGATCGCGGCCGCGCTGACCGACCTCGGCATCGATCACACGGCGCCGGATGCGGCGGTGGCGGCGGAGGGCTTCCGCGCGCTGCGTCGCGCGCTCGGGCACCTCGTCTCGGCGAGCGGCTCGGGCCGACAGGTCGACGACGCCGCGGCGGTCGCGGCCGCTGCGCGCGTCGACGCGGTCACCGCGGTCCCGGTGTTCCGTGAGCGCTCCTTCGCCGCCTTCTCCTGACGAGCGAGACCGCGATCGGATGCGGTCCGGGGATGCATGCGGGGCGAGGGTGCCGGTGACCGCGGCGGGTCGGGCATCCGGGCGGCCCACCGCGCGTAGGGTCGTGGCATGAGGTACCTCCCCGCAGTCATCGTCGACGTCGTGCTGGTGCTGGTCTTCGCGGTCATCGGCCGTGCGTCGCACGACGAGGGGCCCGCCGGATTCCTCCTGACCGCCTGGCCGTTCCTGGTGGCGCTGCTCATCGGTCATGTGCTCGCCGCGCTGCTGCCGTCGCGTCCCCGTCGCCCATGGTCCGTGGCCTGGGGCATCGTCGTCTGGGTCGTCACGGTCGCCGGCGGCATGCTTCTGCGTCTCGCGACGGGCGACACGGCCCAGGTGCCGTTCATCATTGTCGCGACGCTCGTGCTCGGGGTGCTGCTGGTGGGGTGGCGGGCCGCGGCGGCGCTGGTGCGTCGCCGTCGCATCGCAGGCCCCGTGACCGACGAGGGAACCGAGGGACCCGAAGAACCCGCGGTAGTTGAGCCGACGGCGCAGACCGAGCCCCCGCTTGCGGCGGAGGCATCGGACGCGGGCGAGCGCGGGAGCGGTCAGCGCGGGGACTGAGCCGCGAGCCGTGTGGCCGCGGTGATCTCGCGTCGCGCCCAGGTGAACAGGTAGCGCTCGTCGAAGCTGCGCGAGCAGGCGGCGCACGATGTGGGGCGCGTGGGGCGGCGGTGGCGGAACGTCTCGTGGCCCCGCGGGCAGCGGCCGATCCAGGGCGCGAGCTCGACGGCGGTCTCGCCGCGGTGCGTCGTGCCGCCGACGTAGCCGAGGTCTCGAGCCGTGCGCTTCCATGCGGGACCGTGCGCCGCGGTGTGCCCGGCCAGCGCGTGCGCCACCTCGTGGAGCAGCACCTGGTGGATCTCGTCGTCGTCGAACCGGGCCGCCAGGTACCGCGACACCGTGATGCGCCGGCGGGTGTAGTCGCACTGGCCCGCGCGGCGCTTGGCGTTGTCGAAAGCGAACGACCACGAGTCGTCGAGGTGCATCGTGATGAGCGCCTCGGCCCAGACGCGGACGCGGTCGAGATCGGCCATGTGCTCAGACTAAGACATGCCGCCGACACCGCGGCCCGGCGCATCGCAACGGACGGCGCGATGCGTCAGCCGGCGACGAGCTCGGTCGTGCGCCGACGCTCCACCGCGTCGATGGCGAGCAGGGCGACCTCGAGCTCGCGGTCCTCCGCCCCGGCCTCTCGGCGCAGGAACAGCGAGCGCTTGAAGCTCTCGCGAGCGGCTTCGTAGTCGCCCGCGTCGAAGGCGTTCTTTCCCTGATGCTGGTGCGCGAAGGCGGCCACCGTGATCCAGCCCTGGCCCTCGGCCTCCTCGGCGCACGCCCCGAGCTCCTGATCGGCGGCGGCGTGGGCGCCGCGGTACTGCAGCACCGTCGCATGCAGCACACGGGCGCGCAGCAGATCCTTGCGGGTGCCGGCCATGCGCGCCTGACGCACGGTCGTCTCGGCGAGCACCAGCGCCTCGTCGAGACGCCCGAGAACCTTCAACAGCCACACCCGCTCGAGCAGGGCCGGGAGGCTGCGCTGCGTCTCGATCTCCTCGAGGCGCACCGCGCACTCGTCGATGTCGACCAGTTCACGGAGGTTCTCCCGGTCGTATCCCCGGATGAAACTCATTGCTCTCCTTCCGCCGCGTCCCTGGAACAGTCTCTCCCGGGCCTCGGCCGACCCCGGCGCGGCACGCCCGCGAGCGTCGATCCCGGCCGTCGGATCAGCGCAGGAAGAGCGACGAGTCGGGCCGAGGCGAGGCCACGGCGTCCGCGTCGGTGACCACCGCCGCACCCTGGGTGAACGTGCGCACCTCCGCGCCCTGGGCGATCTTCGCCGGGTGGGGTCCGGCGGCGAGCACGCGGGGGAGCCATGCGGTGGGCAGGGGAGTGGCGGACGCCGCGATCACCAGGTTGCCGAAACGGCGTCCCTTGAGCACCTGGGTGTCGGCGAGCACCGCCGTCTCGGGCAGAACCTCGGCGACGGTGGCGACCTGGCGTCGGGCGAAGGCGAGTCCTGGTCCGTCGGCGACGTTGACGAGCAGGATGCCGCCCGGGGCGAGGAACTCCGCGACCTCGCGGTAGAACTCGACGCTCGTGAGGTGGGCGGGCGTCTGCGCTCCGGAGTAGACGTCCGACACGACGAGGTCGCACGAGCCGCGCAGCGCCGCGGGGAGTCGGCCGACGCCCTCGCGCGCATCGCCGATGCGGATGCGGATCGACGCGGCGCGAGGGAGCGGAAGGTGCTCGCGCACGAGCTGGGCGAGGGGCGCCTCCCACTCGATCACCTGCTGCCGCGAACCCGGGCGGGTGGCATCGATGTAGCGGGGGAGCGTCAGCGCCCCGGCGCCGAGGTGCACGGCGGTGATCGGGCCGTCCGGGAGCTGATCGATCACGGCGCCCATGCGCACGATGTACTCGAAGTGCAGGTGCGTGGGGTCGTCGAGATCGACGTGCGACTGCGGGGTGCCGTCGACGATGAGCTCGAAGCCGGACGTGAACTCCGACGGCACGATGCTCGCCATGCCGCCGTGGTCGAGCCGCGCCTGCGGATTCTCCGCGTCGCGTTGCCGGATCCGTCCCATGCGTGCGAGCCTACGCGTTCCGCAACGCGGTCACCCCCGGCCCCCGGCGCAGGTCTCCTGGTCTGCGCTCTGCCCCGAGATGCTCGGATCGAGCGTCGCCCGGGGAGCGGGAGCATCCGTGGCGGGCGCCTCGGTGGCGGGCGCCTCGTCGCCGGGGGTCGCCTCCGCTCCGTCCGTCGCCCCGTCGGTCGCCCCGGTTCCCGGATCGACGAGCTCGACGCCGCCGTTGTTCGACGCGTCGCCGGTGATCTGCACCGGCTGGCCGGCGGCGAGGGCGCTCCACAGCGTCTCCGCCGCGTCGTAGTTCGGGATCACGCGGTCGGAGTCGTCGGGGTCGGGGAAGACGGGGTACTGCACGAAGACGAAGTCCTCGAAGGGCACGTCCTTGATCGACAGCGCCAGCTGCGCGATGCGGACCGGGTTGCCCAGCTCGGTGCTCGGGTCGATGTTGTCGACCACGGTGTTCGCGAGGCTCAGCACCTTGCCGGGGTCGTTCAGCACCTCGTCGCTCATGATCTTCTTCACGAGACGCGACATGTACTGCTGCTGGTTCGACACGCGCGCCATGTCGCTGCCGTCGCCGACGCCGTACCGCGTGCGGATGAACTGCAGGGCCTCGTAGCCCGAGACCGTGCGCGGGCCGGGCTCCCAGTCGAGGCCGGTCTGGTCGTCGCGGATGCCGTCGCCGCCGATGCACACCTCGACGCCGCCGATCGCGTCGGTGACCGCCATGACACCGTCGAAGTCGATCTCCGCGGCGAACGGGATCTCGACCCCGCTGAGCTCGGTGATCGTCTTGGCGACGCACGAGACGCCGGCGTTGTCGTAGATCGAGTTGATCTGCGACTTCCTGGTCGCCGACGCCGTCGATCCGTCGGTGCGGGTGCACTCGGATGTCGGGATCATCAGGTCGCGGGGGAAGGAGACGACGGTCACGGCGCGGGGTTCGGCCGAGACGTGCACGAGCAGGTTCACATCGTTGAGCACGCCGCCGTCGGCCTTCGTGCAGCGATCGCCGAGGAGGCCGCTCGAGACCTCGCCGCATTCGTCGGTGCCGACCAGCAGCACGCTGAACTCGCCCGGGTAGGCGCTGATCGCCGGCGGTTCGACCTCCGGCGCGTCTTCGAGGGTCACGGCGCCGTCGTTGAGGCGGTTGATGTAGTCCGCCGCCACGAAGGCCGCGACGGCGAGGGAGGCCGTGAGGAGGATGGCGACGACGATGCCGCCCACCTTGAGGAAGCGGCGCACCGGTCGGGCGGGCGCGGGCGTCGCGTGGCGGGCGACCGGCGTGCGGTCGGAGTCTCGGGCGCGTCGTGGCATCCCGCGAGCATAGCGACGGGCCCGGCGAGGATGCCTGGGAGACCGCTCCGGAAACGATTGTCACAAGCATGTGACGATCGTGTGAACCACTTGCAGGCAATTAGTTAGTCGTGGATACTTATTCGAAAGGGCGAGCACCCACTCGTCCATCCCCCAGGACGTTTCAAAGAGGAGATCCACTGATGCACAAGCGCATTCTTCCGGTCGTGGCGCTCGGCGCCGTGGCTTCGATCGCGCTCGCAGGCTGCGCAGGAGGCAGCGGCGACAACGGCGGCGGAGCAGCAGACGGAGAGGGGCAGGAACTCACCGTCTGGATCATGAAGGGCACCAACCCCGATTCCACCGCCTTCTACGACAAGGTCTCGAAGGCCTTCGAGGAGGAGACCGGCGCGACGGTCAACATCGAGGAGATCCAGTGGGCCGACGCCCACGACCGCTTCGTGACCTCGATCGCCGGCGGCACCACCCCCGACATCGCCGAGACCGGCACCACCTGGACCGCCGAGTTCGCCGACGCCGGCGCTCTCCTCCCGCTCGACGAGTACGTCGACGCCGAGGACGGCCTGCGCGACGACCTCGTCGAGGGCCTGGCCGTCGCCGGCACCTACGACGACGAGCTCTACGGCATGCCGTGGTACGCCGGCGTCCGCTCGCTCGTCTACCGTGCCGACGTCTTCGAGGAGCTCGGCCTCGAGGTCCCCAAGACGTGGGACGACATCATCGCCGCGGGTGACGCCATCAAGGCCGCCAAGCCCGACATGCTCCCGTTCCCGGTTCCGGGTGACGCCGAGTTCCAGGTCTACCCCTGGGTCTGGGGCGCGGGCGGCGAGGTCGCCACGAAGGACGGCGACACCTGGACCAGCGAGCTCGACAGCGCCGAGTCGCAGGCCGGCATCGAGTTCTACACGGGTCTCGCGACCGAGCACGGCTTCTCGTCGGCCGGTGCGACGACCTGGAAGGAGACCGACCTCCGCGACGCCTTCACGCAGGGCAACGTCGCCATGATGCTCTCGGGCTCGTGGACGCCGAAGTCGCTCATCGAGGCCAACCCGGAGCTCGAGGGCAAGATCGGCGCCGCGGTCATCCCGGGCGAGGACGGCGGCATCGCCCCCTCCGTGCTGGGCGGATCGCACCTCTCGGTCTTCAACACCACCAAGAACGCCGACCTCGCGTGGGAGTTCGTGAAGCTCATGACCACCGGTGAGTTCGCCGAGCAGTGGTCGAACGAGACCGGCTACTTCCCCGGCGTGCAGTCGGCCATGGAAGAGGCCCTCGCCTCGACCGACCCGCTCGTCGCGCCGTTCGCCGAGCAGATGGTCGACGGCGGAGCATCCGTCCCGGTCACCCCGAACTTCGGCGCCGTCCAGGCGAAGAAGACGACCAACTCCATGATCCAGGCCATCCTCAGCGGGCAGAAGGACGTCGCGACCGCGACGAAGGACGCCGCCGCTGAGATGACGGACCTGCTCAACCAGTAAGTAAGGAAGCACTTCCTCCATGTCGATGGTGCAAGCGCCACTGCCGGCCACGAAGACGGAGTCCCCCTCCGTCTCCGTGGCCGGCGGCCGGCCGCGTCGCGGTCTCTCGATCGTCGCGGCCCGCCCCTGGCTCCTCCTCGCGCCCGGGCTGATCATCCTCGCGGTGCTCATGCTCTGGCCGCTCATCCAGGTGTTCATCTACTCGCTGCAGGACTACGGCCTCCGCGAGATCAACACCGGGGAGAGCAACTGGATCGGCCTGCAGAACTACGTCGAGGCGCTCACCAACCCGACCCTCTGGACGGTCGTGCTCCCGAACACCGTCGGCTTCGCCGCGGTGGCGGTCTTCGTCACCGTGGCGGTCGGCACGCTGGTCGCCCTGCTGCTCGCGCGACTCGGCACCGTCTGGCGCACCATTGTCTCCAGCTGCATCATGGTCGCGTGGGCCATGCCCGCCGTGACCGGCACCTACGTCTGGACCTTCATCTTCGATGCCGACCGCGGCATCTTCAACAGCGTGCTGCAGAACCTCGGCCTCATCGACGGGGCGGTCAACTGGTTCACCAACCAGTGGTCGTTCTACGCGATCGTGCTGCTGAACGTCGTGCACCACGGATTCCCGTTCGTCGCGATCACCGTGCTCGCCGGGCTCCTCGGCGTCTCGAAGGAGATGCTCGAGGCAGCGGCCCTCGACGGCGCGGGCGCATGGCGCCGGTTCTGGAAGATCATCTTCCCCACGCTCAAGCCCGTCTTCTCGGTCGTCATCATCCTGTCGACGATCTGGGACTTCAAGGTCTTCGCCCAGGTCTACCTCATGCCCGGTGGCGGCGGCGGGAACCGCCAGGTGCTGAACCTCGGCGTCTGGTCGTACGTCGAGTCGTTCGGGCAGAACCGCTACGGCTTCGGCGCGGCCCTCGCCGTGCTCCTGACCCTCGTGCTGATCGGTATCACGATCGTGTACATCCGATCGCTCATGAAGGAGGACGAGCTGTGAACCCGAAGCCCCGGCTCCGCTCCCGGATCGGCGTCGGGATCGGCGTCGCCGCCGTCCTGATCTTCACGCTGTTCCCCGTCTACTGGATGGTCGCCAGCGCCCTCGACAAGAAGGCGTCCAGCGGCGGTCAGTCGCTGCTGCCGCAGGAGTTCAGCTTCGACAACTTCGCGTTCGTGCTCACCGAGGGCGGGTTCGGCACCTACCTGCGCAACTCCGCGATCGTGGCCCTGGTCACGGTGCTGGTGAGTGCGCTCGTCTGCCTGCTCGCGGCCGTCGCGGTCGCGCGCTTCCGCTTCAAGTTCCGCACGACGATCCTCATGATGATCCTCGTGGTGCAGATGGTGCCCCTCGAGGCGCTCGTCATCCCGCTGTTCCTCCAGGTCAAGAGCCTCGGCCTGCTCAACAGCATCATCGGCCTCATGGTCGTCTACGTCGCGCTCTCGCTGGCCTTCGGCATCTGGATGCTGCGGGGATTCGTCGCCGCCGTGCCCGTCGAGCTCGAGGAGGCCGCGTACATCGACGGCGCGAGCTGGTGGCGCATGTTCCGGTCGATCCTGCTGCCGCTGGTCATGCCGGGCCTCGTCGCGACCAGCATCTTCAGCTTCATCACCGCGTGGAACGAGTTCATCTTCGCGATGACGATCCTCGGTGCGCAGACCGACCAGTACACAGTCTCGATCGGTCTGAAGTCGTTCTTCGGCCTGTACGCGAACGACTGGGGCAGCATCATGGCCGCGTCGACGATCATCACGGTGCCCGTCATGATCTTCTTCGTGATCGTGCAGCGCCGGCTCTCCGCCGGCATGGTCGCGGGTGCGGTGAAGGGATGACCGACGAGCTCGAGCGCCTGGCCAACGGCGTGCTCTGGCCCGGCTTCTTCGGAACGACCGTGCCCGCGTGGCTCCGCGACGAGCTCCGCGATGGTCTCGCCGGGGTGGTGTACTTCGCGCAGAACGTCGGCGACGGCGTCGCCGCCCTCAGCGCCGAGATCCTCGACGCGAACCCGGATGCCCTCATCGGCGTCGACGAAGAGGGCGGCAGCGTCACGCGGCTCGAGTCGTCCGGCGGGTCGACGCTGCCCGGCGCCGCGCAGCTCGGCGCGCTCGACGACGTCACCGCGACCGAGCGCACCGGCGCGGAACTGGCCCGGCGTCTGCGGGCGGCCGGGGCGAACGTCGCCCTGGGTCCTGTCGCCGACGTGAACACCGACCCGCGCAACCCGGTGATCGGTGTGCGTTCGTTCGGCTCCGACCCCGAGCTCGTCGCGCGCCATGTGATCGCCGAGGTCGACGGCATCCAGGACGGCGCCGTGGCGGCGTGCATCAAGCACTTCCCCGGCCACGGCGACACGCACCTCGACTCGCACCACGCCCTGCCGGTCATCGAGCTCGACGTCGAGGAGTACGAGCGCGTTCACCTCGCCCCGTTCCGCGCCGCGATCGACGCGGGGGTCGACACCATCATGACCGCGCACATCGTGGTCCCGGCCTGGGGTGAGAAGCCGGCGACCCTCAACCCGCGCGTGCTCGGCATGCTCCGGGACTGGGGTTTCGAGGGCGTCATCATCACCGATGCGCTCGACATGGCCGCGATCCGCGAGACCGTCGGACTCGGCGGGGGAGCGGCGCAGGCTCTCGCCGCGGGTGCCGACCTGCTCTGCATCGGCAACCCCACCAACCCCGGTGACGCAGCCCTGCCCGACCAGGACGAGCGCGACTTCCGCGCCGCCCGCGACGGCATCGTCGCGGCGATCCGCGACGGCTCGCTTCCGCGGGCGCGGGTCGAGGAGGCGGCTGCACGCGTGTCGGCTCTCGGCCGCTCGCTGCGCACCGCCGCGGGTGAGCTGTCGCTCGACTCCGCGCCGGCCTTCGACGCGCTCGAGGTCGTGCGCCGCGCCCTGCGCGTGCACGGTGCTCCGCCGACGGCATCCGTTCTGTCGGTCGTCGACGCTCGTCGCCGCTCGACCCTCGCGGTCGACAGCGCGTCCGCCTACGTCTCCGACGTGCTCGCCGCGGGTGGGTACCGTGCGCGCCTCGATGTCGCGCGCACCACGGCGGAGGAGCAGGACCGGGCGCTGGACGAGGCGATCGCCGCGGACGGCACGACGGTGGTGCTCGTCGACCGTCCCGATGCGGATGCCGCGCAGCGCGCACTGGTGGAGAACGCGGCGCGCCGCGATCCGCAGGCGGTCGTGGTGAACGTGGGTCTGGCCGTGCAGCGGGCGCTGCCCCTGCCCACCATCGAGGTGGGTGCAGCCAGCAGGCTCGGTGCCGCGGCCGCGCGCGAGCGGTTGGTGAGCGCCGCCGTCTGAGGCGGGTGCCGGTGCGGCGGCCCTCGCGGGCCGCTGTTTCTCGACCCCTCCCGGCGTGGGACTCGGTTCCGTGACGGCCGATACCGAATTGGAATCGATCGGTGAGGGCGAAACCCTTGGCATCTTGGAATTTGCTGGGTACGGTCGAGAAATCATCGTGACGGAGCGACGAGGCTCTGCTCACGCGCCCCAGATCCCCCATCGGGAAGGCACGCACCATGCACAAGTCACACCTCCGACGACGCGGTCTCGCCGCCCTCACCGGGGCGACGGTCGTCGCCCTCGCCCTCGCGGGCTGCGTCGCGAGCGAGCGCGGCGATGACAGCGGCGAAGGCTCCGGCGACGTCGACGGCACGTTCGTCTTCGCGGCATCGTCCGACCCGGCCAGCCTCGACCCGGCGTTCGCGCAGGACGGCGAGAGCTTCCGCGTCTCGCGTCAGATCTTCGAGGGCCTGGTCGGTACCGAGCCCGGCACGGCCGACCCGGCGCCCCTGCTCGCCGAGAGCTGGGAGTCGTCCGAGGACGGCATGTCGCACACCTTCGCGCTCAAGGAGGGCGTGACGTTCCACGACGGCACGCCGTTCAACGCCGAGGCCGTCTGCGCGAACTTCGACCGTTGGTACAACTGGGAGGGCCTGGCCGCCTCCGAGGCCTTCGGCTACTACTACAACAAGCTCTACAAGGGCTACGCCTCCACGCCCGACGACGCGGTCTACAAGTCGTGCACGCCCGACGGCGAGAACTCGGTCACGATCGAGCTGAACAAGCCCTTCGCCGGCTTCGTCGCCTCGCTGTCGCTCCCGGCGTTCTCGATGCAGAGCCCCTCGGCCATGCAGGAGTTCGGCGCCGACGAGGTCGGCGGCTCCGCCGAGGCCCCGCAGCTCTCGGAGTACGCGATGGGGCACCCCGTCGGTACCGGCCCCTACAAGTTCGATGAGTGGGCGCCGGGCGAGCAGGTCACGCTCTCGGCCTACGACGACTACTGGGGCGAGGCGGGGCAGATCGACGAGATCATCTTCCGCACCATCGACGACCCCACCGCGCGTCGCCAGGCGCTCGAATCCGGCTCGATCGACGGCTACGACCTGGTCGGTCCCGCCGACACGAAGGCACTCGAGGACGACGGCTTCACCATGGTCTCGCGTCCGCCGTTCACCATCCTCTACCTGGCGTTCAACCAGGCCCTGCCCGAGCTGCAGGACCCGAAGGTACGCGAGGCGCTGTCGTACGCGATCGACAAGGATGCCCTGATCAGCCAGGTGCTCCCCGAGGGCACCGAGAAGGCCACCCAGTTCGTGCCCGAGGTCGTCAACGGCTACAACCCCGACGTCACGACCTACGACTACGACCCCGAGAAGGCGAAGGCGCTGCTGGCCGAGGCCGGCTACGACGAGTCGAACCCGCTGAGCCTGACCTTCAACTACCCGGTCAACGTCTCGCGTCCCTACATGCCGGACCCCGAGCAGATCTTCACGGTGCTGTCGTCGCAGCTCGCCGAGGTCGGCGTCGAGACCACGCCGGTGTCCGAGGAGTGGGTCGAGTACCTCGACCGCACGACCGGCACGTCCGACCACGGCATCCACCTGCTCGGCTGGACCGGTGACTACAACGACACCGACAACTTCGTCGGCGTCTTCTTCGGCCAGCAGAGCTCGGAGTGGGGCTTCGACAACCCCGAGCTGTTCCAGAAGCTCACCGAGGCGCGCGGCGTCTCGAACCTCGACGAGCAGACCGCGCTCTACGAGGAGATCAACGAGATGGTCGCCGAGTTCATCCCCGGCGTCCCGCTCGCGCACCCGGCTCCGACCCTGGCGTTCGACCCCCGCGTCGACAGCTACCCCGCCAGCCCGGTGAACGACGAGGTCTTCACGGACATCGTCCTCAGCGAGTAACACGACCGACGCACCGCGACCCGGGGCCCGACCTGCACGGCGGGCCCCGGGGCCGTGATGCACCGATCTACGGAGATCTCTGTGCTGCGCACCATCGGCGGGCGACTGCTGTTCCTCATCCCCACCCTGCTCGGCCTCAGCATCCTGCTGTTCGCCTGGGTCAGGGCCCTCCCCGGCGGCCCCGCGGTCGCCCTCCTCGGCGAGAAGGCGACGCCCGACGCGATCGCCAGGGTCAACGAGCTGTACGGCTTCGACCGTCCCCTCCTCGAGCAGTACTTCGTGTGGGTCACCCGCCTCATCCAGGGCGACTTCGGCACGTCGATCCAGACGAACCGTCCGGTCGTCGAGGAGTTCCTGCGGCGCTTCCCCGCGACGCTCGAACTCAGCGTCGCGGCGCTCATCTTCGCGGTGGGCGTCGGCATTCCGCTCGGCTACTGGGCCGCCCGACGGCACGGCAAGTTCAGCGACCACGCCTCGGTCGTGCTCAGCCTCATCGGCATCACGATTCCGGTGTTCTTCCTCGCGTTCATCCTGAAGTACGTCTTCGCCGTGCAGCTGGGCTGGCTGCCGTCGGACGGACGTCAGAATCCGAGGATCGACGCCACGCACGTCACCGGCTTCTACGTCTGGGACGGCATCATCACGGGCGAGTTCGACGCCTCGTGGGACGCGATCCTGCACCTGATCCTGCCGGCGCTCGCCCTCGGCACGATCCCCCTGGCGATCATCGTGCGCATCACCAGGGCGAGCGTGCTCGAGGTGCAGAACGCCGACTACGTGCGCACAGGGCGGGCCAAGGGCGTCGGGTCGTCGATCCTGCGCAACCGGTTCATCCTGCGCAACGCCATGCTGCCCGTCATCACGACGATCGGTCTGCAGACCGGTCTGCTGATCTCGGGCGCCGTGCTCACCGAGACGGTGTTCGCGTTCCCCGGGATCGGGTCGTTCCTCGCCCGCGCCATCTTCACCCGCGACTTCCCGGTGCTGCAGGGCTTCATCATCTTCATCGCGATCGCCTACGCGCTCATCAACCTCGCCGTCGACGTCTCGTACAGCCTCATCGACCCGAGAGTGAGGGTGCAGTGATGACGTTCGCCACCCATCGAAAGGAGGCCGTCGCATGAGCGTCGCACTCCCACCCGCCCAGGGCGGCCAGGTCATCGACACCGTCGCCGTCGCCCAGGCCGGACTCGCAGAGGGGCCCGGCGGCTTCTGGCGCGACGTGTTCCGTCGCATCCGCCACAACCCCACGGCCTGGATCGGCGCCGTCATCGTGCTGGCGTTCCTGCTCGTCGCCGGTCTCGCCCCGCTGCTCGCGCCGTACCCCGAGACAGCCCTCCCCGGGGCGAAGTTCATCACCCCGACGTACATCCCCGGCCCGGGGGAGCTCGCGCAGTTCCCGCTCGGCCTCGACCGCTTCGGCGGCGACGTGCTCTCGAAGCTGATCTGGGGCGCGCGGGCCTCGCTGCTCGTCGGCGTCATCTCGACGGCCATGGGTCTGGTCGGCGGCATGCTGCTCGGGCTCATCGCGGGCACCTTCGGCGGCTGGGTCGACACGATCATCATGCGCGTGGTCGACATCATCCTGTCGGTGCCGAACCTGCTGCTCGCCGTGTCGATCGCCGCGATCCTCGGGCAGACGCCGTTCGCGGTCATGATCGCGATCGGCGCATCGCAGGTGCCGATCTTCGCCCGTCTGCTGCGGGCGTCGATGCTGCAGCAGCGCTCCAGCGACTACGTGCTCTCGGCCCAGACCCTCGGGCTCGGCCGCGGGCGGATCACGATGTCGCACGTGCTGCCGAACGCCATCGGCCCCGTGATCGTGCAGGGCACGCTGACGCTGGCGACCGCGGTCATCGACGCCGCGGCGCTGTCGTTCCTCGGCCTCGGCGGCGGACGTCCAGAGACCGCCGAATGGGGCCGCATGCTCACCTATGCGCAGGCCGAGCTGTCGATCGCCCCGTGGCTGGCGTTCCTCCCCGGCATCTGCATCGCGGTGACCGCCCTCGGCTTCACGCTGCTCGGCGAGGCGCTCCGCGAGGCCATGGACCCGAGGACCCGCGCCCGATGACCATTCAGGAGAACACCATGAGCGGCGAGCCGCTGCTGTCGGTCGAGGGCCTCGCCGTCGACTTCACCACCATCGACGGCGTCGTGCACGCGGTCGAAGGCGTCGACCTCGAGATCCGGCCGGGCGAGACGGTCGCGATCGTCGGCGAGTCCGGGTCGGGCAAGTCGACCACGGCCATGGCCATCATCGGACTCCTCGCCGGGGGCGGGAAGGTCGCGAGCGGGAGCATCCGCCTCGACGGCCGCGACATCTCGCACGCGTCCGAGGGCGAGCTGCGGCAGATCCGCGGACGCGACATCGGACTCGTGCCGCAGGACCCGATGTCGAACCTGAACCCCGTGGCGAAGATCGGCACGCAGGTCGCCGAGACGCTGCTCGCGCACGGACTCGCCACGCGGCAGAACGTGCAGTCGAAGGTCCTCGAGGCGCTGACCGCCGCGGGGCTGCCCGACCCGGAGCGCCGTGCGAAGCAGTACCCGCACGAGTTCTCCGGCGGCATGCGGCAGCGCGCCCTCATCGCTATCGGCCTGGCCTGCAAACCGCGCCTGCTCATCGCCGACGAGCCGACCAGTGCCCTCGACGTGACGGTGCAGCAGACCATCCTCGACCAGATCGGCGCGATGACCCGCGAGCTGGGCACCGCCGTGCTGCTCATCACCCACGACCTCGGGCTCGCGGCGGAGCGCGCGGAGCGGGTCGTCGTGATGCACCGCGGCAAGGTCGTCGAGCAGGGGCCGGCGCGGCAGATCCTCGAGGCGCCGCAGCATCCGTATACCCAGTCCCTCGTGCAGGCGGCGCCGTCGGTGGCGGTCGCGCGTCTGCGCCCCGAGGCTTTCGCGGCCGAGGCGGGAACGGCGCAGGAGACCCCGGATGCCCCGACCGACCACATCGTCGAGATCGAGGGACTCACCAAGGTCTACCCGGTGCGCGGTCGCGGCGAGGACTTCGTCGCGGTGAAGGACGTCTCGCTGGCGATCCCGCGCGGCGAGACGGTGGCGATCGTGGGGGAGTCGGGCTCCGGCAAGACGACGACGGCGCGGATGCTGTTGAAGCTGATCGAGCCGACCAGCGGTCTCATCCGCTTCGAGGGGAAGGACGTCTCGTCGCTCAGCCGTGCCGAGACGCGCGACTTCCGGCAGCGGGTGCAGCCGATCTTCCAGGATCCGTACTCGAGCCTGAATCCGATGTTCACGATCGAGCGCCTGATCGCCGAGCCGCTCGACTTCTACAAGCGGGAGAGCAGCGCCGAGCGCCGTGCCCGCGTGCGGCAGCTGCTCGACGACGTGGCCCTGCCGCAGTCGATGCTGCGCCGGTACCCGTCCGAACTGTCGGGCGGTCAGCGGCAGCGCGTCGCGATCGCGCGGGCACTCGCGCTCTCGCCCGATCTCATCGTGTGCGACGAGCCGGTGTCGGCGCTGGACGTGCTGGTGCAGGATCAGATCCTCACGCTGCTCGGCGATCTGCAGCGCGAGTACGGGCTGAGCTACCTCTTCATCTCGCACGACCTCGCCGTGGTGCGTCTGATCAGCGACTACGTGTGCGTGATGAAGGACGGCGCGCTGGTCGAGGCGGCATCCTCGGAAGAGATCTTCACGAACCCGCGCGACCCGTACACGCGGCGCCTCCTGGCGTCGATCCCCGGCAACGAGCTGCACATCGCCTCCTGACGGGGCCTCCTGACGGGGGACGACAGGATGCCAATACCGCAGCATTCGAGATTGGTCAAGGATCGCGCTTGCCATGTCGCGGATTCCTGTCTATAGTTGGTAGTTGCGCTCGCTTCTCCATGCCCTCATATGGTGGTCGGCATTCCTCTGAGCTTCTGAGCGCACACTCCACCTGACGACAAAGGAATCGAGAAGCCCTGCGGGGCTCACGGAGGTTATTCCCTTGGCTGCTGCTCGCAACGCATCCACATCCACCACCACCAAGAACGGACGCGGAGCTTCCCGCCTCTCGTTCGCCAAGATCTCCGACACGCTGACTGTCCCCGACCTCCTGGCCCTGCAGACCGAGTCCTTCGGCTGGCTCGTCGGCAACGAGGCCTGGAAGGCCCGCGTCGCCGAGGCCAAGGCCGCCGGTCGCACCGACGTCAACGAGGTCAGCGGTCTGGGCGAGATCTTCGAGGAGATCTCCCCGATCGAGGACCTGGGCGAGACCATGCAGCTCTCGTTCACGAACCCGTACCTCGAGCCCGAGAAGTACTCGATCGAGGAGTGCAAGGAGCGCGGCAAGACCTACGCCGCCCCGCTGTACGTCGAGGCCGAGTTCATGAACCACCTCACGGGTGAGATCAAGACCCAGACGGTCTTCATGGGCGACTTCCCGCTGCAGACCGACAAGGGCACGTTCATCATCAACGGCTCCGAGCGCGTCGTCGTCTCGCAGCTCGTGCGTTCGCCCGGCGTCTACTTCGACAAGACCCCCGACAAGACGTCCGACAAGGACATCGTCTCGGCGCGCGTCATCCCGAGCCGCGGTGCATGGCTCGAGTTCGAGATCGACAAGCGCGACCAGGTCGGCGTGCGCATCGACCGCAAGCGCAAGCAGTCGGTCACCGTCTTCCTCAAGGCTCTGGGCATGACGAGCGAGGAGATCCTCGCCGAGTTCGCCGGCTTCCCCTCCATCGAGGAGACGCTCGCGAAGGACACCATCGTCACGAAGGAAGACGCGCTGCGCGACATCTACCGCAAGCTGCGTCCGGGCGAGCAGGTCGCCGCCGAGGCCGCTCGCGCGCTGCTCGACAACTTCTACTTCAACCCGAAGCGCTACGACCTGGCCAAGGTGGGTCGCTACAAGATCAACCACAAGCTGGGCCTCGACGCCGCGCTCACCGACTCGGTGCTCACGGTCGAGGACATCGTCGCGACCATCAAGTACCTGGTGCGCATCCACGCCGGCACCGAGACGTTCGAGGGCATCCGCGGCGGCAAGAAGGCCGAGATCCGCATCGCCACCGACGACATCGACAACTTCGGCAACCGTCGCATCCGCGCGGTCGGCGAGCTGATCCAGAACCAGGTCCGCACGGGTCTGTCCCGCATGGAGCGCGTCGTCCGCGAGCGCATGACCACGCAGGACATCGAGGCCATCACGCCGCAGACCCTGATCAACGTGCGCCCCGTCGTCGCCGCGATCAAGGAGTTCTTCGGAACCTCGCAGCTGTCGCAGTTCATGGACCAGAACAACCCGCTCGCGGGTCTGACCAACAAGCGCCGCCTCTCGGCGCTCGGCCCCGGCGGTCTCTCGCGTGACCGCGCCGGCGTCGAGGTCCGTGACGTGCACCCCTCGCACTACGGCCGCATGTGCCCGATCGAGACCCCGGAAGGCCCGAACATCGGTCTGATCGGTGCGCTCGCGACCTTCGCGCGCATCAACTCGTTCGGCTTCATCGAGACCCCGTACCGCAAGGTCGTCGACGGTGTCGTGACCGAGCAGATCGACTACCTCACCGCGTCGGAGGAGGTCGACTTCAACATCGCGCAGGCCAACGCGCCGCTCGATGCGAAGGGTCGCTTCCGCGAGAGCCACGTGCTCGCGCGCCCCAAGGGCGGCAGCGGCGAGGTCGACCTGTTCCTGCCCGAGGAGATCGGCTACATCGACGTCTCGCCGCGCCAGATGGTGTCGGTCGCGACCTCGCTCGTGCCCTTCCTCGAGCACGACGACGCGCAGCGCGCGCTCATGGGCGCCAACATGCAGCGTCAGGCCGTGCCGCTGCTGCGCAGCGACTCCCCGCTCGTCGGAACCGGTATGGAGGGCTACACGGCCATCGACGCCGGTGACGTGCTCACCGCCGAGAAGGCCGGTGTCGTCTCGGAGGTTTCGGCCGACCGCGTCGTCGTCATGCTCGACGAGGGCGGCACGCAGGAGTACCACCTGCGCAAGTTCGACCGCTCCAACCAGGGCACGTCGTACAACCAGAAGGTCGTCGTCAGCGCCGGTGAGCGCGTCGAGGTCGGAGAGGTCATCGCCGATGGCCCCGCCACCGAGAACGGCGAGCTCGCCCTCGGCAAGAACCTCCTCGTCGCGTTCATGACGTGGGAGGGCTACAACTTCGAGGACGCGATCATCCTCAGCCAGGACCTGGTGAAGGACGACACCCTCTCCTCGATCCACATCGAGGAGTACGAGGTCGACGCCCGCGACACGAAGCTCGGCAAGGAGGAGATCACCCGTGACCTCCCCAACGTCAGCCCCGAGCTGCTGAAGGACCTCGACGAGCGCGGCATCATCCGCATCGGCGCCGAGGTGCGCCCCGGCGACATCCTCGTCGGCAAGGTCACGCCGAAGGGCGAGACCGAGCTGTCGGCCGAGGAGCGTCTGCTCCGCGCGATCTTCAACGAGAAGAGCCGCGAGGTGCGCGACACGTCGCTGAAGGTGCCGCACGGTGAGCAGGGCACGATCATCGCCGTCAAGGAGTTCAACGCCGAGGACGGCGACGACGAGCTCGGCTCCGGCGTGAACCGCCGCGTCGTGGTCTACATCGCCCAGAAGCGCAAGATCACCGAGGGTGACAAGCTCGCCGGCCGTCACGGCAACAAGGGTGTCATCGCGAAGATCCTCCCGATCGAGGACATGCCGTTCCTCGCGGACGGAACCCCGGTCGACATCGTGCTGAACCCGCTCGGCATCCCCGGTCGAATGAACTTCGGCCAGGTGCTCGAGACCCACCTCGGGTGGATCGCGAAGCAGGGCTGGAAGGTCGAGGGCACCCCGGAGTGGGCCGCGCGTCTCCCGGAGCAGGCCTTCGAGGCCGCGCCCGGCACGAAGGTCGCGACCCCGGTGTTCGACGGTGCGTCGGAGGAGGAGATCTCGGGTCTGCTCGACTCGACGCTCCCGACCCGCGACGGCGTGCGCCTGATCGACTCGTCGGGCAAGACGCAGCTGTTCGACGGCCGCTCCGGCGAGCCGTTCCCCGCGCCCATCTCGGTCGGCTACATGTACATCCTGAAGCTGCACCACCTGGTCGACGACAAGATCCACGCACGTTCCACGGGTCCGTACTCGATGATCACCCAGCAGCCGCTCGGTGGTAAGGCGCAGTTCGGTGGACAGCGCTTCGGTGAGATGGAGGTGTGGGCCCTCGAGGCCTACGGCGCCGCATACGCGCTCCAGGAGCTCCTCACGATCAAGTCCGACGACATCCTCGGCCGCGTCAAGGTGTACGAGGCGATCGTCAAGGGCGAGAACATCCAGGAGCCGGGCATCCCCGAGTCCTTCAAGGTGCTCATGAAGGAGATGCAGTCGCTCTGCCTGAACGTCGAGGTGCTCTCGGCCGACGGCACGCTGGTGAACCTCCGCGACACCGACGACGAGGCGTTCCGCGCCGCAGAGGAACTCGGTATCAACATCTCCAGCCGTTTCGAGGCCGCCTCGATCGACGAGATCTAATCCGCGGGTGCGCCCGGGCCAACCCCCGGGCGCACCGGCGCAGACTTCTCAAACAGAATTTCCGACACAGGAGAACTAGTGCTCGAGTCCACAACTTTCGATGAGCTTCGCATCGGCCTGGCGACCGCAGACCACATCCGCGCGTGGTCCTACGGCGAGGTCAAGAAGCCCGAAACCATCAACTACCGCACCCTCAAGCCCGAGAAGGACGGCCTCTTCGGAGAGCAGATCTTCGGACCGTCCCGCGACTGGGAGTGCGCCTGCGGAAAGTACAAGCGCGTCCGCTTCAAGGGCATCGTCTGCGAGCGCTGCGGCGTGGAGGTCACCAAGTCCTCCGTCCGTCGTGAGCGCATGGGCCACATCGAGCTCGCCGCGCCCGTCACCCACATCTGGTACTTCAAGGGTGTGCCCTCGCGTCTGGGCTACCTGCTCGACATGGCGCCGAAGGACCTCGAGAAGGTCATCTACTTCGCCGCGTACATGGTGATCTCGGTCGACGAGGATGCTCGTCACCGCGACCTGGGCACGCAGGAGAACAACATCCGCCTCGAGATCAAGACGCTCGGCGACCGCCGTGACGCCAAGATCGCCGAGCGCCTCGCGCGCCTCGAGGAGGAGCTGGCCGCTCTCGAGTCCGAGGGTGCGAAGGCCGACGCCAAGAAGAAGGTCAAGGACGCCGCCGAGAAGGAGATGTCGCTCATCCGCAAGGGTGCAGACGACGCGATCGCCAAGCTCGAGCGCGTGTGGGAGGACTTCCGCACGCTCGAGGTCGGCGCGCTCCGCCCCGAGGACGACGTCTTCCACGAGCTGCAGGACCGCTTCGGTCAGTACTTCGAGGCCCACATGGGCGCCGAGTCAATCAAGCGCCGCCTGGAGTCGTTCGACCTGGCCGCCGAGGCCGAGAACCTGCGCCTGCAGATCTCGGAGGGCAAGGGCCAGCGCAAGATCCGTGCGATCAAGCGCCTCAAGGTCGTCAGCTCGTTCCTCGAGACCGGCATGAGCCCGGCCGCGATGGTCCTCGACGTGGTGCCGGTGATCCCGCCGGAGCTGCGTCCGATGGTGCAGCTCGACGGTGGCCGCTTCGCGACCTCCGACCTGAACGACCTGTACCGCCGCGTGATCAACCGCAACAACCGTCTGCGTCGTCTGATCGACCTCGGTGCTCCTGAGATCATCGTCAACAACGAGAAGCGGATGCTGCAGGAGGCCGTCGACGCACTGTTCGACAACGGCCGCCGTGGTCGCCCCGTCACCGGTACCGGCAACCGCGCCCTGAAGTCGCTCAGCGACATGCTCAAGGGCAAGCAGGGTCGTTTCCGTCAGAACCTGCTCGGAAAGCGCGTCGACTACTCGGGCCGTTCGGTCATCGTCGTCGGCCCGCAGCTGAAGCTGCACCAGTGCGGTCTGCCCAAGCAGATGGCGCTCGAGCTCTTCAAGCCGTTCGTGATCAAGCGCCTGATCGACCTCGGTCACTCGCAGAACATCAAGGCCGCCAAGCGCGCCGTCGAGCGCACCCGTCCCGAGGTCTGGGACGTGCTCGAGGAGATCATCCGCGAGCGCCCGGTGCTGCTGAACCGCGCCCCCACCCTGCACCGCCTGGGCATCCAGGCCTTCGAGCCTCAGCTCGTCGAGGGCAAGGCCATCCAGCTGCACCCGCTCGTCTGCGCGGCGTTCAACGCCGACTTCGACGGCGACCAGATGGCCGTGCACCTGCCGCTGTCGGTCGAGGCCCAGGCCGAGGCCCGCGTGCTGATGCTCGCCTCGAACAACATCCTCAAGCCGTCGGACGGCCGTCCGGTCACCCTGCCCTCGCAGGACATGATCATCGGTCTGCACCACCTGACCACGGTCAAGGAGGGCGCTGCCGGTGAGGGTCGTGCGTTCGGGTCGGTCTCCGAGGCGATCCTGGCGAAGGACGAGGGCTCCCTCGACCTGCAGGCCAAGGTCCGCATCCGCATCCCCGGCCTGACGTTCCTCGAGGGCGAAGCGCCCGAGGGCTACGAGCGTCACGGTCTCGTGGACGCCTCGCTGGGTCAGGCGATCTTCAACGACGCGCTGCCGAAGGGCTACCCCTTCGTGCGCGAGCAGGCCGACAAGGGCAAGCTGTCGCAGATCGTCAACAAGCTGGCCGAGGAGTACCCCAAGGTCGAGACGGCGGCGACGCTGGACCGCATCAAGGACGCCGGCTTCTACTGGGCCACGCGCTCGGGTGTGACCGTCGCGCTGAGCGACATCCTCACCCCGCCGAACAAGGCGGAGATCGTCGCGGGCTACGAGAAGCAGGCCGCGAAGGTCCAGTCGCAGTACGAGAAGGGCCTCACCACCGACGCCGAGCGTCGTCAGGAGCTCATCAAGATCTGGACCGAGGCGACCGACGAGGTGCAGGCCGCGATGAAGGCGCACTTCCCCGAGGACAACACCATCAACCGCATGGTGTCGTCGGGTGCCCGTGGTAACTGGCTGCAGATCCGGAACATCGCCGGTATGCGCGGTCTGGTGAACAACCCCAAGGGTGAGATCATCCCGCGTCCGATCATCTCCTCGTACCGCGAGGGTCTGTCGGTGGCGGAGTACTTCATCGCCACGCACGGTACCCGTAAGGGTCTCGCCGACACCGCTCTGCGTACCGCCGACTCGGGTTACCTGACCCGTCGTCTGGTGGACGTCTCGCAGGACGTCATCATCCGCGAAGAGGACTGCGGCACGTCGAAGGGCCTCGAGCTCCCGATCGCCGCTCCGAACTCGCAGGGCGAGCTGGTGCGCGACGCGAACGTCGAGAACTCGGTGTTCGCCCGTACGCTGGCGTCCGACGCGGTCAACGCGGCGGGCGAGGTCCTGGCCGCGGCCGGCGACGACGTGGGCGACGTGCTCATCGACAAGCTGGTCGCCGCGGGCGTCGAGACCATCAAGGTCCGTTCGGTCCTGACCTGCGACTCCGCCGTCGGCGTGTGCGCGCAGTGCTACGGCCGTTCGCTCGCGACCGGCAAGACCGTCGACATCGGCGAGGCCGTCGGCATCATCGCGGCCCAGTCGATCGGTGAGCCCGGTACCCAGCTGACGATGCGTACCTTCCACACGGGTGGTTCGGCATCGGCGGATGACATCACGCAGGGTCTGCCCCGTGTGCAGGAGCTCTTCGAGGCGCGTACCCCCAAGGGCGCGTCGCCGATCGCCGAGGCCGATGGCCGCATCACGATCGACGAGACCGAGAAGGCCAAGAAGGTCATCCTCACGCCCGACAACGGCGACGAGGCAGTGGTCTACCCGGTGCTGAAGCGCGCGACCCTCCTCGTCGAGGACGGCCAGCACGTCACGGTCGGTCAGCCCCTGCAGGTCGGCACGCTCGACCCCAAGGAGGTCATGCGCGTCATGGGTGCCCGCGAGGTGCAGAAGTACCTCGTCGGCGGCGTCCAGGGCGTCTACCGCTCGCAGGGTGTGCCGATCCACGACAAGCACATCGAGGTCATCGTCCGCCAGATGCTCCGCAAGGTGACGGTCGTCGACCACGGTGAGACGACCCTGCTGCCGGGTGAGATGGTCGATCTGAAGCGTTACCAGCAGATCAACCGCGAGGCCGTGGGCGAGAGCAAGCGTCCCGCGTCCGGCCGCCCCGAGCTGATGGGTATCACGAAGGCGTCGCTCGCGACCGAGTCGTGGCTGTCGGCCGCGTCCTTCCAGGAGACGACCCGCGTGCTCACGCAGGCCGCCATGGAGGGCAAGCGCGACCCGCTGGTCGGTCTCAAGGAGAACGTCATCATCGGAAAGCTCATCCCCGCCGGAACCGGTCTCTCGAAGTACCGCAACGTCACGGTCGAGGCGACCGAGGAAGCCAAGAGCGAGCGCTACCCGAACCGGATCTTCGCATCCGACGGCGCGTACTCCGACGGCGACTTCGGCTACGTCGACTTCGACGCGTTCTCGACGGACGACATCACCCCCGGCACGTACAACTGAGTGACGGCGCCTCCGCGGAGGTGACGATGTGAACGAAGGCCCCGGGCTCCTGCCCGGGGCCTTCGTCGTATCCGCGCGGCGCGATAGTGTCGGCGGGTGAGCACTGAGACTTCCCCGGCGTCGGCCGTCGTCATCGGAGACGCGCTGATCGACGAGATCCGCGACGCATCCGGCATCCGTGAACTGGTGGGCGGCGCGGCGCTGAACGTCGCCGTCGGTCTGCGCCGCCTGGGTGTGCCGACGACCCTCATCGCCATGGTCGGCGACGACGAGGCCGGCGACCACATCCGCGAGTACCTCGACGACCACGGCGTGCGTCTGATCGCGGGGGAGGCCCCGCACGGCTCCTCGCGCGCGATCGTCGAGCGTTCGGCCTCGGGCGAACCGCAGTACGTCTTCAACGAGGCGGCGCAGAACCGGAGCATCCGTTACTCCGACGAAGCCCGCCGGGCCATCGCCGAGGCCGCGCTGGTGGCGGTCAGCTGCTTCCCCTTCGACGAGGCCGACGAGGTCGCTGCCCTCGCAGAGGCCGTGGCGGGTTCTCGTCTGGCGATCGACCCGAACCCTCGAGCGGGGATGCTGCGCGACCGCGAGGCGTTCGTGCACGGCTTCGAGCGCATCGCCGCGTCGGCTGCGCTCGTGAAGGTCGGGGCCGACGATGCGACGCTGCTCTACGACGGCGACCTCGACGCACTGCGCTCGCGCCTGCGCGACTCCGGTGTGGCGGCGGTGCTCGCGACGGCCGGGGCCGACGGCGCCGTGATCGAGACGGATGCCGGCATTGCCGCCGCCCCGATCTCGCAGCTGCCCGGGCGCATCGTCGACACGGTCGGCGCGGGCGATGCGACCCTCGCTGCGGTCGCCGCAGGGCTCGTGTCGGCACCTCCGCAGGGGCCCGACGACTGGCGCGCGCTGCTCGTGCGGGCGATGGACGTGGCCGCCGCCACCTGCCGATCAGAGGGCGGCCTGCTGCGCACGCCCGAGTCGCTGGCGGAGTCGGAACGCGGCGTCTTCGGCAGCTGATGGCTCGATTTCATCTGCCCGCCCTCGGCGGGTATGATGGATTCTCGTGCCCCCGGTTGGCTGTCCAAGTCGGGCGGGTGCGCTCTGGCGAGTTACCCAAGTGGCCAAAGGGATCTGACTGTAAATCAGCCGTCTTCGACTTCGGGGGTTCGAATCCCTCACTCGCCACCATCGAGAAGCCCGGTCCTCCTGCGAGGTCCGGGCTTCGTCGTCACCGCAGGTGCGAGGCGCCGTTGAGGTCGAGCACGGCTCCCGACGCCCACTGCGCCTCGGGGGAGCTCAGGTAGAGGATCGCCGCGGCGACCTCCTCGGGGGTGCCCACCCGGCCGAACGGACTCTGCGCGCGAACCGCGTCGCCGTCCGGTCCGGCCAGGCGCTCCTGCTGCCGGTCCGTCGACACGAACCCCGGGGCGACGGTCGCGACCGAGATGCCGTGCGGCGCGAGTGCCACGGCCATCGACTGGCCGAAGGCGTGCAGCCCGGCTTTCGCCGCACCGTAGGCGGGGAAGTCGGGCTCGCCGCGGGTGGCGCCGCGAGAACCGACGTTGACGACGGTGCCCGGACGCTTCGCCGTGATCAGCGCGGCGGCGACGAGGTAGGTGACGTTCGCGGCGGCGAGCAGGTCGACGTCGATCATGCGCCGCCACACCCGCTGCCACCCTGCGTAGTCGATAGCGTCGATGCGGTGGAACGTCTCCGCACGCGGTGCGGTGGCGGCGTTGTTGACCAGCAGGTCGATGGTGCCGAGGGCGGTGGAGGCGGAATCGACGACGTCCTTCGCCGTCTGCGGGTCGGCGAGGTCGCCGCCCACGAGGTGGTGGCCCTCGCCCTGCAGCATCGACAGCGTCTGCGCAGCCGCATCGCGGTCTCGGCCGTAGTGCACGGCCACGCGGTCGCCGCGCGCGCTGAGGGCGATCGCGGTCGCCCGTCCGATTCCACGGGATGCCCCGGTGACGAGAGCGTGTGCCATGTGTGTGCCTCCGCGTCCAGGCTAGGCCGTCGGCTCGTGCGCCGGGTCAGCCTCGCGGCGCTCGGCCCCGGCCCCGGTGCGGACTTCCTAGACTGGAGGGATGCGACCGCTCACCGAAGCCGACGTCCGTGCCTCGTTCGTGAACGCGGATGCCGAGGACCTGCGCATCATGGAGATGCCGCACGACTTCCTTCTCGTCGACTGGGACTACCTCGACTTCTTCGCCTGGCGCGACCCGGGCGCCTCGCGCCGCGGGTACGTGCTCATCCCGCACGACGGCCGAGTGGTCGGGGTGGTGCTGCGCGCCTCGGATCCCGGGCGCAGCCGCTCGGGGATGTGCAACATCTGCCGAATCATGCAGCCCGGCAACCAGGTGACCCTCTTCTCGGCCCGTCGAGCGGGCGAGGCGGGGGAGCGGGGCAACTCGTTCGGCACCTACATGTGCGCCGATCTGTCGTGCCACGACAATGTGCGGCTGGCGCATCCCCTCGCGCCGAACGAGATCCGCGCCGCGGGCCAGGTCGACTTCCGCCTCGACGGCACACGACGGCGCATGGAGACATTCGTCTCGCACGTGTGGGAGCAGTCCTGATCGCGGATACGCTGAGGGCACCGTCCCGTGCTCGAAGGAGATGCCATGAGCGATGCCATCCTGCTGTCCGTCGATGAGGGGCTGGCCCGCCTCACACTGAATCGGCCGGAACGGCTGAACGCCTTCAACGCCGACCTCGCGCACGGATGGCGCGATGCGACCGCGGAGGCGGTCGGGCGCGACGACGTGCGGGCGGTGCTGATCGATGCCGCGGGGCCCTCGTTCTGCGCGGGAGGCGACGTGATCGACATGGCGTCGCGCGGGGGCTCCGGCGACGAGATCACGGCTCTGGCCCGGGTCATCAACGAGGGCATCCGGTCTCTCACCGAGTCGGCCGTGCCCGTGGTGGCCGCCGCGCACGGCACGACCGCCGGCGGAGGCCTCGGCATCCTGCTCAGCAGCGACTACGCGGTCGTCGGGTCGCGATCGCGACTGGGCAGCCTGTACGCGAACATCGGCCTGACCCCCGATCTCTCCGTCTCCGCGCAGCTCGCGCAGGCCGTCGGCCAGCGCCGTGCGCTCCAGCTCGTGTTGCAGGATCGTCTGCTCTCGGCCGACGAGGCCGTGGAGTGGGGACTCGTCGCCCAGCAGGTCGCCGGAGCGGATGCCGAGACCGAGCGGGCGGCCGTGCGCGCGCGAGCCGAGGAGGTGGCGCGCTTCTGGCTGCAGGGCGCGGCCGAGGCCTACGGGCGCGCGAAGCAGCTCGTGCGCACGCGCCCCGAGCGCACCTTCGTCGAGCAGCTGGAGGTCGAGGCGCAGACGATCGGTGCATCGCTCGAGACCCCCGATGCGCAAGCCCGCATCGCCGCGTTCGCGGCGGGGTCGACGCGGCGAGCGGACTGACTCGTCCTCCACAGCGTTCGTTCTCTGCGCGTTCCTCCTCTGGCGGGTGTGCGGCCGCGCGGCGAGCGGCTCGCATGGCAGGATGAGGGCATCGCCGCCGAACGAGAGGATCGTCATGTCCCAGCCGGAGACCGTGGCCAGCGAGAAGAAGAACACATCCCTGCTGATACGGGGTACGATCTGGATCGCGATCGGCGCACTGATCGCCGCCGCGCTCGTGTGCGTCGTGTGGGTGCTGATCGGTGACCAGGACGGACTGATCGGACGCGCGTTCCTCACGATCGTCCTCTTCGCCGCGTTCGCCGGCATCGCGATCCTCGAGGCGAGCCTCGCGCCGAAGCGCCCGGACTGGCTCGCCCTGACGAGCATGGTGACGTGGATCCTCGCGCTCATCGTCGGAGCGTTCAAGATCTGGCTTCCCGAGCAGGGCTACTACTTCGACGGTGCCGGACGCTTCTTCCAGCTGCTGCTGGTGGTCGGCATCCTGCAGCTCGCCCTGCTGCACGTGCGGCTGTTCACCCCGGCGGCGTACCGCCATCCGAGCACCTTCAACCGAGTGATCCACATCGTCACGGTGGTGCTGCTCGGCGCGCTCGTGGGGATGCTCGTGTTCTACCTCACGTTCCCCGACAACTTCGACTACCCCGAGCTGTACTGGCGCATCGTCACCGCCCTCACGATCCTCGCCGCGGTGGGCACCACGCTCGTGCCCCTGCTGAACGCGCTGTTCGCCCCGAAGAAGCCCGCCGCGGCGGCTCCGCACGCCGGCGCCCCGCTGGCCTGGCCGACGTACGCCGACGGCGTGACCCCGCTCCCCGCGCTGCCCGACGGATCGCCCGACTGGAACGCGTACTACACGGGGCAGCCCACGCCATTCCCCGCCCAGGCCGCCCTCCCGGCGGTACCGGCGGCCGCGTTCCCCGTCGCGCCCGAGCCGCCCGCTCCCGCCACGGCCTACATGGATCCGCAACACGCCGTGGCGCAGCCGGCACCCGCGCAGCCCACGTGGCCGCAGCAGCCCCCGATGGCGCAGCAGCCGCCGCAGCAGTCGTCGTCGTCTCGGACCGTGCCGCCACGCCCCGAGGCTCCCGTGCACCACGAGCCCGCTCCGTCGACGGAGCCGAGGCCCGGTGAGCCCGGGGCATTCCCGCCGCCGCCCGCTCCGCTGCCCCCGCGATGAGCGCGGACACCCCCCGCGCCCTTCGCGACCTCGCGGTCGAGGTGGCGCGCGAGGCGGGCGAGCTGGCACGACGGCGCCGCCGCGAGGGCGTGCGTCTCGCGGCCACCAAAAGCTCCCTCGCCGACATCGTCACCGAGGCCGACCGCGAGGTCGAGGCGCTCATCCGCCGTCGACTGTCGGAGGAGCGTCCACGCGACGGCTTCCTGGGGGAGGAGTCCGACGCCTCCTCGGGCGAAAGCGGCATCACCTGGGTGGTCGACCCGATCGACGGAACGGTGAACTACGCCGCGGGCATCCCCGCCTACAACGTCAGCATCGCCGCCGTGCGCGGGGGAGTGGATCCGGCGACGTGGGAGCATCTCGCGGGTGCCGTGTTCGCCCCGGCCCTCGAGGAGAT
This sequence comes from Microbacterium sp. Soil_N32, assembly GCF_057655505.1. Classification (NCBI taxonomy): domain Bacteria; kingdom Bacillati; phylum Actinomycetota; class Actinomycetes; order Micrococcales; family Microbacteriaceae; genus Microbacterium; species Microbacterium sp. Soil_N32. The sequence goes on along the minus strand of NZ_JBDGME010000019.1, from coordinate 1,248,578 downwards.
GTTCTCGGCGTCGGCGGGCGAAGGGGCGTGGCTCGACGGCGTCCGTCTCGAGGTGTCGCCGCAGAACGAGGCCGGCGCGCTGCTCGCCACCGGGTTCGGTTACGACCCGGCGACCCACGATGGCGACATCGCCACCGTGCGGCGGGTCATGCCGATCGCGCGTGACCTGCGACGCATGGGCGCGGCTGCGCTCGACCTCGCCTACGTGGCGGCCGGTCGGCTCGACGGCTACTTCGAGTGCGGGCTCAAGCCCTGGGACTTCGCTGCCGGCGCGCTGCTGGTTCGTGAGGCCGGCGGCACCGTCTCACGGACCGACGTCGACACCTCGCGCCCGCTGCTGGTGGCCGGCGCCCCGGCGTTGCACGACGCGATCCTGGCGAGGATCGTCCAAAGTTGAAGAACTCATGGCTTTCCCAGCCGCTGCAGGGTAGGGTTTATCCGATCGTTACTTTCACCACCCGAAGGTGGGAGAACAGACGAGCCCCCCGAGCTTGACGTACGACCCCGAGAGAATCGTTTTGCCCTTCGAGAATCCCCAGGCTGACTCCGCGCCCACGCGCCGCTCCAGCCGACTCCGCACTGCGGCCGTCGAGGCCCCCGCGGCGGGAGCGACGACGCACGCGACAGCATCCTCGTCCGAGCCCTCCGCCTCGCCGACCTCCCGTCGAGCCGCACGCGAGCGACTCATCGCCGCCGCCCTCGCCACCTCGATGACCCCGCCGGCCGTTGCGCCGAGCGAAGACGTCGTCGACGAGATCGAGAACGTCGGCGTCCTCGAGACGCCCAGCCCCGAGCCGGCCGACGTCCCCGACGCAGAGACCGCTGCGCCGGTCGACGCCCCCGCCGGGGCGGAGAGCAGCCTCGTCGACGCGTTCGAGCAGGCATGCGCCGCGCTGCGCGGATCGGCGTTCGGCCCCGCCGCGACCTCGACCGATGAGCGGGCCGCTGAGGCATCCGCCCCGACCGACGCCGCTGCGTCCCCCGCCGCTGCCGATGAGGCCGCCGCCTCGAAGCCGCACGTCGTCCGTCGCCGCACGCGCCTCCGCAAGGTCGTCACTCTCGGCGCGACCGTCGGAGTCATGGGGATCGCCGGCCTCCTCGCCGTGTCGATGACCCTCCCCGCCGAGGCCGTCGCCGCCGTTCAGGGCACCACCACGGCGTCGACGTCGCTGGTCGCGGCAGACACGAAGAAGTCCGCCGCCGACGACGAGATCCAAGCCTTCGTCACCTCGTCCGATGTGAAGAACGAGACTCTCACCCGGTCCGACGCCTTCAGCACCATCTCGATGATCGACGTCGCCGCCGAGCAGGGCATCAACTACTCCAACGAGATCTTCACCAACGACCCCGAGGCCGCCATCCAGTGGCCGTTCCTTGTGGGTGTGGGCATGAGCTACGGCTACGGCATGCGCAGCGGCCGTCTGCACGAGGGCATCGACTTCGTGCCCGGCAACGGCGCACCCGTCCAGGCGATCGCTGACGGAACGGTGCGTATTGCCACCGAGCAGGGTGGCGCCTACGGTGTCACCGTCTACATCGATCACGTGATCGACGGCGAGGTCATCACGAGCCACTACGCGCACATGCAGTACGGCTCGCTGCAGGTGCAGACCGGCGACAAGGTCACGGTCGGCACCGTCATCGGGAAGACCGGCAACACCGGCCGCTCCTACGGCGCGCACATGCACTTCGAGCTCATCGTCAACGGTTCGACCATCGACCCGATGCCGTGGCTCAAGGCGAACGCCGGTCGATACGAGTATTGACCGACTCGATTTCATGAGGACGCCACAGTGATGGTATTCTCGTGTGGTTGCCCCGCGAGGGGCAGCACGCCCCGATAGCTCAGTGGCAGAGCACTTCCATGGTAAGGAAGGGGTCGTCAGTTCAATCCTGACTCGGGGCTCGCAGCAACCGCCTGCAGAACGCGGATGCGTCGCGGCAGGGTAGCTCAGCTGGTCAGAGCGCACGACTCATAATCGTGAGGTCGCGGGTTCAAGCCCCGCTCCTGCTACAGAATGAAACCCCCGGTTCCCCGGGGGTTTTGTCATATCCGGGTGGCTGCTCGGAAGCGCCGTGGCGGAGGCTGTGCCGGTTTTGTGCCGGTAAGGCGTCGGCGAGCACAGCTGCGCGCGCCCCGATCCTGAAGACATGCGAAGACGATGAAGCCGACTGCGCGCCCCTGAGAGGCGAGTGTCGCAATCGCGGCGTTCGCACGCCGGAGCATGTCCCGGTCCGTTTCGTAGGCCGTCAGCGCCGCTAACTCGTCGGTCAGTACAACGATGGTCGGGCTCTCCGTGGTCGCGATATGCTGCCGCGTCAGACCAGCAAGCGAACGAGCTCGTGCTTGCATTTGCTCGACTGCTTCTTCCAGGAGTGCGACAGATCGCTGAGCATCGTCCGCGGCTCGAGTGAGCATCTCACGCCCCATCGCAAGCTCCATGCCGCCCTTGCGATCAATGCCCCAGACCTCGACGAATTCATCACGGATCGGCTGTGCGAGACCGAGAAGCAGTCCCCAGACCAGGGATGTCTTGCCGCTCCCTGATGCCCCTGCGACGAGCGTGTGTGGACCAAGAGGAAGTCGCCGTTCAGATCCGTCCTCGGCCAGTCCCCTCGGCACGCTGTGGCCATCCCAGGGGGCGCCGAGCGGGAACCAGAAGGATTCTGCGAGGGGAACGGTGTAGTCAATCCGCATCACAAGCGCGTCGAGACGATCGCCTTCGACTGAGGCCCGGATAGCACCGAACGCCTGGGCAATGTGCTCGGATGCCGAGACCAGGTCCTCCTTCACGAGGCCTGGAGGAAGGTGGACACGGAAGAGACAGGTCCACCCTTCCCAGACAGGCACGTTAAGTCCCGCAACGATGACACCGCCATCTAGTCCGCGAACTTCGAGCCGAAGACTCCTCGCCAGCGCCGTCCAAGAACTGAGGATCCCGTCGGAAACGCTCGCCTTCCAACGCTTCGAGAAGTACGCGTCAACATCCCTGCCCTTCCTTCGCGTACGGGGTGACGGAGAGCCCCTCGAAGAACACCGGCCGGAACGGAAGCCCCTGCGCCTCCGGCGGTGCCGACGGCTCAGTGATGCTCGAGATCTTCACCGTTACTTCGTTCTGCCCCTTACGTGCGTCGGGGTCGGCGTCGATTACGCGGACCTGCCACAGAGGGTGCCCCGTGTTCTTGTCCAGATCCTGGCCCTGACGTTCCCCGTCGTCAGACCACTTCACGACCGGCTCGATCTCTCCGACCATGAACGCGCCACGAGGGAAGTACGCCTCGCAGCTCACCGGGATCGCTGTCTGGAGTGCCATTTGGTCCTCCTAGACCTCATCGAGGTGCTGGAACTCAAGATCAGCCTGGAGACGAGGAACCTGCATGCCGCCCGGATCCCCAGCCACAGCGACGTCGAGCCCGGATTGGCGGCCAGCATCTCCGCCGCACACAAGCTCGCGTCTGCCTCGAAGGACCTGCGCAGCGCGCTGAGCGCATATGCGCATCGCATCCACGTGCCGCGTCCAAAGGCCGCTGTCATCGCCGGGGCCCTAGACACGAACGCGCAAGGGCTGGCGCGGAGGTACAACGAACGTACACAGCAGGCGATTGAGGCACTCATTGCCGGAAGCGCCGACGCTGAAACACTACGCTCAGCCTTCCCGTCGCTCACACAGCCGAGGCCGAGCGAGTGGCAAGCGGTGTCCGCGGCCATGTATCTACCGCTCCACCACAGGTGTCCTCGACAGCACGAATGAGCGCAGGTCTGTGAGAACTTTCCTTACTCGTTCAAGCCCGGCCTCCGGCCGGACGGGTCCGACTTGCGGTGCGTCCGCCACTCGCTGCGCTGCGGTCCGGGCGCTCCTCAGCCGACACCGTCATCGACTGCCTTAGACTCTCCCCGTGCCCAACTCCGATCTGCGCGCACTGGCCGCCGCATTCTCCCCAGCAGTGTTCAAGGCACTGGCTAAGGCAGAAATCGGCGTTGCTGCCGAGCGGGTGTCTCGGTTGCTCGCAAGGGACGAGTCAACTTCGACGTTGCTCGCCGATGCGTTTGAGGCAGCACACGCGCGCCTTCTCTCCAGCTATCCGAGTGAGTACGCGTTCAAGAACGAAATCGTCTCGAAGATCATTGTCGGTAAGCACTCGCCATCCACAGCCTCGGCCCTACTCGAGCAGCCGATGGGTTCATCGGTCGCCGATCTCCTGATACTCAACGGAACTTCAACTGTTTACGAGGTGAAGACCGACCTAGATTCCTTTGCGCGGCTACCCGCGCAACTCGCGGACTACAGTCGTCACGCCGAATACGTATACGTTGTCGTTTCCGAGCGAAGGGTGGAGTCGGCGGAGCGCCTCGTCCCAGGAACGGTCGGGCTTCTAGCACTCCGTCGACGCGGCTCCTTGTCTGTCGTTCGCCCCGCCTCATCGAACCTTGCAAGTCTGCACCACGCCGACCTCTTCCGTCTTCTGCGAACGAGCGAAGCAAAATCGCTCATCTTCAAGCAGACGGGGCATAGGTCAGTCGCGGCCCCTGGTTTTGCACGCGATGAGATGTATGAGATCTTCGCCACGCTTCCTTGTGAGCAAGCGCACACGGCGACTATCGAAGAACTCAAGGGACGCAGTGTCAGCGCTCGACGGCTGGTGACGAGCAGCGCTTTCCCGCCAAGCCTTCGGGCGCTGGCATATGGAAGTGAGCTTTCGGCGATCGGCGCGGCACGTGTTGAGCAACGGTTGACTTTGCCGGTGGAAGCTGTGCTCGCCGCGATTTGACGCGGAGACTCAGCTAGGCCATCATGAGGCCAATCGAGCGATGGAGCCCCTATGTACTTTCCGTACCTTTACAGCCGTCAGGCGGAACTCAACGCGATCTCTGACGTCTCTTCCATTTTCGGCTCCCCGCAGCGCATCGTCCCACTCATCGAGCCGGTTGAGCCAGCCGCAAAACTCATTGCCACTCTTTCCGACCTTAAGTCGAAAGCGCTGGCCGCCTACGTCATCGTGAATCCACACCAGGGCAAGCTTTCGAAGGCGACTGCCGAAGCCGCGTGGCAGAGCGACTTCGCCGCAACACTCGCCGACCCGGTGGTCTACCCCACGTTCAAGGAGACGGCAACTACGACCCTCAAGGACATCGCGGGTTTCGTCGCCACATACCCAGGTCGCAAGATCGGAATCGTGTTGGCAACAAGCAAGTTCGCACCTGGGGATCTTTCGACGGCCCTTTCCGGTTCGGACTACACTGTCTTCTTTCTGGCGACTGCGAGTTCTGCCAACTATCTCGCCGCGCTCGGGGCCAACCGAACAGTCGACGTGAGTGACAATTTCCGCAGCGAAGCCCGGAACAAGGACTACTCTGGCGAGGAGTGGCTCGGAAACAATCACACCTCATGGAGCGCGGCGGGTCGCCGAGGCTTCTCCGATTTCACCATGCTTCCCGGGGCCTTCAAGGATGGAGGCGGGCCGGTCGGAGCTATCGCGATTCACCTGACGTTTGAGCTCGGTTCCGATCTGTGGATTCAGCACTTTGTGTCTGCAACTGATGAGCAGACCGATCCCCAAGCGACCAAATTCCGAGAAGTTCTGAGTGATATTCAGCGCCAGCGCACGGCGACACCCTCTCGTTTTGAACTGTCTCCCGGACTCACTAGCTACGAAACGCAACGTGCGTCCGGCAACTATACGAACCTTTCCGGAAACAAGCGTCAGCAGGTCTCGCATCACCTGTATACCGTCGCGAAGCATCTAGGGCTTTAGATTCAGATCCTTGGTTGGTAGGTTGTAGCCGGTAGCGATCGCGTATTCGCACAATCCGAGTTTGCAGATATGTCGGCGCGCCTAGCTCGACTACAGCACCCGCGGACTAGACTCCCGGTGACTCCGTCACGCGAAGCACCCAAGGGCCGGGAGTCTAGTCCGCGGGTGCAAAGACGAAACCCCGGCGATGTGACGGGAGTCAGGGATCGTTCCGGGGTCTTCGCATATAAGCATACGGATTCTCTTTCTGATGTCAACCTAGAGGGATCGCAGCATGCCGGAGCCACTTGATCGCTCGAGACTTCTACCGCTGCTGACTGCCGAGAGGCTCGACTCCTATCTCAGGGTGTCTAGCAGTGTCGACGACGCGATCCGGCTGTACGAGTGGAACATGGCCGCGGCGGCCAGCGTCATGGAACTCACCGGGATCGTCGAAGTCGTGGTCCGGAATGCGCTTGATCGAGAGCTCCAGCAGTGGGTGAAAACCAAGCACCCCGGGAGCGCTTGGTTCGACAGAGTGCCGTTGGACCCACAGGGGCGCGCTGATGTTGTTAAAGCCCGAAGCCGTGCAACCCAGAAGGGTCGCCGTGCCGAAGTGCACGGCAGAGTGATCGCCGAACTAACGTTGGGATTCTGGCGGTACCTCGTGGAGTCTCGCTACCTCACCTCACTCTGGATCCCCGCGACTCACAGTGCGTTCCCGCATGGGGCTCGGGATCTGCGGCAGCGCCAACGCGAGGTTAAGTCGAGCCTCCAGCAACTTCACTTTGTGCGGAACAGAGCGGCCCACCACGAACCGATCCATAGCCGCGATCTGGCAGGGGACTTTGCACGTGCCCTCGAATTGCTCGGCTGGGTATCCGCTGACGCTGCGGAGTGGGCGCGGACAACCAGTTCACTTCCCGAGGTCATCAGACGGAAACCTTGAGGGTACCGGTTTTGTGCCGGTAGCTCCGCTGAAACTACCTTCAACCAGCCGTGACCAGAGATGACACCATCCGCGGAATCGCGCGGCAATCGGCGACCAACCGGCACCTACCAGCCCACCGCATGTAACTCATAATCGTGAGGTCGCGGGTTCAAGCCCCGCTCCTGCTACAGAATGAAACCCCCGGTCTCCCGGGGGTTTTGTCGTATCTGCCTGGGGCGCCCGGTCTGCACGCACCGGCCGCAGCACTCATCCCCGGTCGTCGGCCCGGGGCTCCTCGGCCTCCGGGGCATCCGCCGGGCTTTCGCCCGTACGCGGCCGACTGAGGATCAGGATGCGACGGAGGTGCATCGCCGCCAGCACGCCGGGGCCCATCGTGCGTCCAGCCGCACGGGTCGTCTCGTCGACGGCCTCGACGAGCCTGCGCACGGCACGGGCCGCGTGTGCGCGTGCACGATGCGCCTCGGCGGACTCCCGGTCGTCGACGACCAGAGCGTCCGCGACGGCGTGACAGGCAGCGGCGAGCGGCTCGGGAAGCGCGGGATCGAGGTCGATCGCGCCGGGGCGGTCCCAGATCGTGTCGGCGAGCGTCTCGGAGATGTCGCGGATCTGCTGCGAGATCCGGTCGAGCGCCTCGAGCTGCGCATGCGCGTCGTCGGTCGACGGCCGCCGCCGCCACGCCCGCGGATTGCCGCGCAGGCTCTCGTCGGCCTCGACCAGCGCGGCGCGCACCGAGCGCGAGGTCTCGGCGAGCGAGACGGCGTCGTCGGCCCACTGCTGTCGCTCCGGGGGCCACGAGTCGGTCACGGCGTCGCCGATGTCGTGCAGATGCGCGGAGAGGCGCGCGCGGAAGCTCTCCAGCTGCGCCGCCGCCTGCGCGGTCAGTGGAGCCGGCGCGATCGCGACGTTGACGATGAGTCCGATCACGACGCCCACAGACATCTGCGACAGATATCCGAGGGAGTAGTCGTCGGCGTTCTGCCCGCCGATGATGAGCACGAACAGCGCCGCCATCGGCACGTACTCGCGGCCGACCCCGAACCATCCGGTGCCCGAGACGAGCACGCCCAACGCGACGACGAGGGGGATCGACCACCAGGTCGGGCCGACGGTCAGGACGATGATGCTGGCGAGTCCGATACCGGCCGCCAGCCCCAGCACGGTCTGCAGGCTCGACTTCGCGGATCCCATGAGGGTGGGATACATGCTCACCAGCGCTCCGAGCGGCGCGTAGTACGGGTACTCGTCGACGACGCCGGGCATGTGCGGCGCGATGGTCCACGCGAGTCCCACGGCGATCGCGGTCTTTGCGACGAGCAGCAGTCGTGCGGGTCCCACCGCCGCACGCACCCCGGAGCTGAGGGAGGGGAGGATTCGACGCATCAGCGGTGGCGGAACCCGGGCTCGCGCCGCGCCCTCTCGACCCTCATCGGGCGTGCCCTTCGGCGAGGAAGGCGAGACGGTTGAGGGTCTCCGCGTTCCGAAACTTCAGCATGGGAGCCGCCAGGAAGCCGGGCACCAGCGTCGCCGGCCCCTTCACGGGTTCCTCGTCGATGCGCACCATCGAGCCTTCTCCCCACGGCCGCACGCGCAATGTGACGCGCGCCTCGCCGATCGGCCACCCCTTCGCGCGGATGACCATGCGACGCGGCGGGTCCCACACCTCCACGAGCGTGCTGTCGTTGAGCAGCGCGGGCCACACACCCACCGAATGATGCAGCTTCGAGCCCTCCTGGGGCCACGTCGCCTCGACGTCGCGCATGCGCGACGCGCCCACCACCCACGAGGGGTAGAGCCATCCGTTCTCGAGCACCGTGAAGACGTCTGCGGGGCGGCAGTCCATGGTTCGCACGTTCTTGGCCATGCGTCCCATCGTGCGGGGAGGGCATCGCGCACCCCAGGGGCTTGACGAACGGCGGGTCGGGCGTCAGAGGCCCGACCCGCCCGAAGCGCGCTTCAGAGCGCTCGGAGGCCCTCGACGAGCGGCGTGGTCGGCCGCCCGATTAGGCGGGACAGCGTTCCGTCGCTGTCGGCGAGGGCGCCGCCGGCGATACCGGCGTCGAGCGCCACGACGAAGCCGGCGGTGCCCTCGTCCAGCCCGGCCTCGGCGAGCAGGGCGAGGTGCTCGTCCGCCGTGACGCGGCGGTACTCGACCGGAGAGCCGACGACCTCGGAGACGGCGGCCGCGAGCTCGTCGTAGTTCCAGGCCACGTCGCCGCCGAGCTCGTACACCTGTCCGATGTGTCCGTCTTCGCGCAGCACGACGGCGGCGGCCTCTGCGAAGTCGCGTCGGCTCGCCGAGGCGACGCGACCGTCGCCCACGCTGGCCGCGAACGCGCCAGTCGCGCGTGCCTGCTCGACGGTGCCGGCGTAGTTCTCGGTGTACCAGTTGTTGCGCAGGATGACCGCGGGCACTCCCGACGCCGCGATGAGCTCCTCCGTCGCCTTGTGCTCGGGGGCGAGCACCAGATCGCTGGTCGTCGCTTTCGGGGCGCTCGTGTAGACGAGCTTGGTCACGCCGGCGGCGGCCGCGGCGTCGATGACCGCACGGTGCTGGTCGACCCGACGGCCGACCTCGGACCCCGAGACGAGGAGCACGCTGTCGATGCCGTGCAGCGCATCCGCGATCGTCTCGGGTCGGTCGTAGTCGACGACGACCGCGCGCACCCCGCGGTCGACGAGATCGGATGCCCGTGCGAGGTCGCGCACGCCGGCGACGACGTCGTCGGGGGAGGCGCCGCGGGCGAGGAGGCTGTCGATGACGAGGCGACCGAGATGTCCGGTCGCGCCGGTGACGAGGATGGCCATGGGGTTCCTTTCGTAGGGATGACAGCATCCGTAACCGCGCGGCATCGCGATACCTTCCGGCTCGGGGGTACCCACTTTGAAGTAAGGTACCCACATGGTCGTCAGTTATGCGCAGATCCGCGAAAGTGCGCCGTCCATCTTCGAGCAGGGATGCAGTACCCGCGTCGTGCTCGACCACATCATGAGCAAATGGGGCGTGCTGGTGCTCTCCTCCCTGTCGGACGGCACGCGCCGCTGGGGTGAACTGCGCCGCGAGGTCGATGGCATCAGCGAGAAGATGCTCGCGTCGACGCTGCGCACGCTCGCCGACGACGGCTTGGTGCACCGCGAGGCCTACCCGTCGGTCCCGCCGCACGTGGAGTACAGCCTCACCCCGCTCGGGCGCGATCTGATGGAGCGCATGCTCCCTCTCATGGCGTGGGTGGCCGAGCACTCCGACGATATGCTCGGCCGTCACTGAGACCTGCGGAATCCGTCGTCTGAGATAGATAGGGAAGCGGAATCAGTGGCGAACAGAAAGTCATTGACGCGATAACCGCGATAGCCCTACTGTCTGAGCATGGCAGCAACGACGCCCATCCACTGGGAAAGGCCGGACGGCAAGGGACTGGCGGCGGGGACCCTGGGGCTCTGGGGATCGACCGTCATCGGTCTGGCATCCACCGCGCCCGTGTACTCGCTCGTGGCGACGCTCGGCTTCGTCGTGCTGGCGGTGGGCGCGCAGGCCCCGATCGCGTTCATCATCGCCTTCGTGCCGATGCTGCTCATCGCCTTCGCTTACCGCGAGCTGAACAATGCGGTGCCCGACTGCGGCACCACCTTCACGTGGGGGACCAAGGCGTTCGGCCCCTGGGTGGGCTGGATGGGCGGGTGGGGCGTCGCGGTCGCCGGCATGGTCGTGCTCGCGAACCTCGCGCAGATCGCCTCGGTCTACTTCTGGTCGCTGATCGGCCAGGATCTCGCGAACGACGACTGGCGCGTCGTCGTGGTCGCCGTCGCCTTCATCGCCGCTATGACCTGGGTCAGCTGGCGCGGCGTCGAGATCGGCGAGCGCATCCAGAACATCCTGCTGGCGATCCAGTACCTGGCGCTGGCGATCTTCGTCGTCGCCGCACTCTGGCAGTTCTTCACCGGCACCGCCCCGAACCCCACGCCGTTCGACATCGCATGGCTCAACCCGTTCGGCTTCTCCGACTGGTCGGGCTTCACCGAGGCCATCCTGCTCGCGCTGTTCATCTACTGGGGCTGGGACACCTGTCTCGCGCTCAACGAGGAGACGAAGGATCCGCAGCGCATCCCGGGTCGCGCCGCCCTCCTCACCACGGTCATCCTCCTCTTCACCTACGTCGGGGTCACCATCGCCGCGATGATGTACGCCGGCCTCGGCGAGGACGGGACGGGGCTCGGCAACGAGGCGAACGCCGACGACTTCTTCCTGGCGATCAAAGACGGCCTGCTCGGACCCTTCGGGTGGGTGCTGGTGGTGTCGGTGATCATCTCGGCCATCTCGTCGACGCAGACGACCATCCTGCCGACTGCCCGCGGCACGCTCGCCATGGGCGTGTACCGGGCCCTGCCCGCCCGGTTCAAGCAGGTGCATCCCGTCTACCGCACGCCCTCGTTCTCGACCATCGTGATGGGCGTCGTCGCGTCGCTCTACTACGTCGGCATGACGCTCATCAGCGACAACATCCTGCAGGACTCCATCCTGTCCCTGGGCCTCGCGATCGCCTTCTACTACGCCATCACCGGGTTCGCGTGCGTCTGGTACTTCCGCGCCGACATCTTCCGCTCGGCGCGGGACTTCTTCTTCAAGGGGCTCTTCCCCCTCGTCGGGGGCCTGCTGTTGACCGGCGCCTTCGTGCAGTCGGCGATCGACATGTACGACGTGGACTACGGCTACACGGTGCTCTTCGGCATCGGCGGCACGTTCGTGATCGGCATCGGCTCGCTCGCGATCGGTCTCGTGCTGATGGTGCTCTGGTACCTCTTCCCGCGGTCGAAGCGGTTCTTCCGCGGCGAGAGCCTCAACCGCGACACGCAGGTCATGGTGCCGGACGAGCCGTCGGCGACGATCCGATCGATCGACGGCGGCATCTGACGCGCACGTCGGCCGACAGCGGTGTCCTAGGCTGGCTGTCGTGCGCATCCGGCTCGACATCGCCTACGACGGCACGCATTTCCGCGGCTGGGCTCGACAGCCGGCGCTGCGCACGGTGCAGGGGACGATCGAGGATGCCCTGGCGCGCATCGTCGGCTCCGAGACGCGGCTCGTCGTCGCCGGCCGCACGGATGCCGGTGTTCATGCCTCCGGCCAGGTCGCCCATGTCGACCTCGACGAGGCCCAGTGGGAACGGGTCGCCTCGCGCCACGGTCGCGTCGCCGCCGATCCCGCCGCCTCTCTCGCGGGGCGCATCCGCGGGGTGCTCGGCGCCTACCCCGACGTGACCGTGCACCGCAGCGCGCTCGCCGCCGAGGGATTCGACGCCCGCTTCTCGGCCGTGTGGCGACGCTATCGCTATCGTCTCGCCGACGACGTCGCCGGGTTCGATCCGCTCCGACGGCTCGACACCACCGCGATCCGGGGGCGGCTCGACGTCGACGCCATGGATGCCGCGGCCCGCACCCTCATCGGTCTTCACGACTTCGCCGCCTACTGCAAGCCGCGCGAGGAGGCCACGACCATCCGCACGCTCCTCGACTACCGCTGGACGCGCGACGACGACGGGGTGCTCGTGGCCGAAGTGAAGGCCGACGCCTTCTGCCACAGCATGGTGCGAGCACTGGTGGGGGCGTGCGCAGCGGTCGGCGAGGGGCGTCTCGACGTCGCTGATCTCGTCGTGCTGCGCGACGCGCTCACCCGCACGAGCGAGTTCAAGGTGCTCGCCGCCCGCGGACTCACGCTGACCGAGGTCGGGTATCCCGCCGACGATCTCTTGGCGGCCCGGGCGGAGCAGACTCGCGCTCGCCGCGACCGCGAGGACTCGGACGCATGACCGCGCGCATCGTCGAGGTGTCATCGCCGGGGTGGACGTTCTGGCGGGCCTGTCTCGATACGGGCATCGGCCTGATCGTCGGCTCGCTGTACGCGTTCGTCGGCATCCTGATCATCGCGATCGTGGGGGAGGAGGCGCTGGGCGCTCTCTACCGCGAGGTCGATCTCGACCCGGTCTTCCGAGCGGGGATGGGAGTGATCGTCGCAGTGTGCGCGGCCCTCGCCCTCATCGTGCCGCCGGTCTTCGTCGCGGAGCGTTTCGCGGCGTTCCGCGCCGTCGAGCGTGCAGCGCTCGCGGACCCCGACGGCATCCCGCCGCGACAGCTCCGACAGGCGCTCGCCAAAGCGCCGGCGGCGCAGCTCGAGTCGATGGGGGCGATCACGTCGTGGTGCCTCGGAGGGCTCGGCGCCCTCTTCCTCATCGCTCTGCTCGCGACCGATCTGCGTGATGACCCGGTCGCCTGGTCGGCCTTCGGGGTGATGGTCGCCCTGACCGTCGTCTACGGCGCCGTGGCTTCGCTCGGTCACCGGCTCCGTCGTCGGAGCGAGGAGCGGGTGACGACTCAGCACGAGCGCTGGGCGCGACTCTCCCCGCTGGTCGATGAGGCGGATGCCCGCCGGCGCGACGCAGCCCCTGCCTCCGACCTCCCGCGCGCCCTCACCGTACCGAACGCCCGCGTGAGCGGCCGCATCGTCTTCTTCGCCGTCGTCGCCCTGGTCGTCTCGCTCGGAGCGTTCATCGTGTCGGTGTACATCCGGCAGCAGTGCCGTGACTGCGACCCCGTGTACTACGACGAGCCGATCGAGCGCGGGATCGACGTCCTGAGCCTGGCCAGCGGCATCGCTCTCGCCTGCTGCGCGACCGTGGGTGTCGTCCTCTGGGTCGCCAGTGTCGTCCTGCTGCGCGTGCGGGAGCGAGTGCTGGCGCAGTGGGCCCGGGACGCTGCTCCTCACCGCGTCGACCTCGACGCGGTGACGCCGGTCATCACGGGGGCGCGGGCGCTCGTCCGCGTGCACCGGGCTGCCGCGGCGGTCGGTGCCGCGGCGACGGTGATCGCGCTCGCGGCGCTCGCGGCGGAATCGACGCTCCTCGACGCCGACGCTCTGCTCTGGACGACGGTGATCCTCCTCCCTGCCGGATTCGCGGTCGGGCTCATGGACGCGGCGTCGCGGCGTCGCGAGCGCCAGGCCGTGCGCGACACGTGTGCGCCCGGCGACGTCCCGCACCCCGTGGGGCATGGAGGCGGCTCCCGAACCAAGAAGCCGCGGTCGGGAAAGCGCGCTCAGCGCGCCCGCCCCTAGCCCACCCGCCTAGCCCACCCACGGCGGGCGACGCAACCCGGAGTCGGCGCACAGCCCATCGGAGTAGCGTGACCCGGGTCATGAAGGTCATCTCGTACAACCTCCGCAAGCACCGCGCCGCGGGCGAGCTCGCCGAGCTCGTCGCCGAGCACGATCCCGACATCCTGTGCCTGCAGGAGTGCGACGTGGTGCACCTGCCCGAGCGCATCGACGGGCTCGCACTCGCCGACGCGACGCAGGGCAATCGGCTCGGGCTCGCGCTGTACTACCGCGCGAGCAGCTTCCGCGTGCGGGAGATGCGAGCGATCGGGCTGAAGAAGTCGCTGCACGACCGCATGCTCAAACCCGCGCACGAGCGCGTTCTCGGTGCGCGCCTGACCGACATCGACGAGGGCCGCGACCTCATCGTCGCCTCGTTCCATGCGGCCCCGCTCACCGCCCTCAACTCGCTGCGCCGGCACCAGATCCGCGCCGCGCTGACGGCCCTCGCCGAGCTCGGCGACGGACTGCCCCAGCTGATGGTGGGCGACTACAACTACCCGGTGTTCAAGGAGAATCTCGGTCAGGCCGTGCGCGAGCAGGGGTACGCGTTGACGCTCAGCGACGACCACACCTACACGCGCTACCGCGTCTTCCGCGGGCACTACGACTTCGCGACGTCCGTCGGGTTCGACATCGATCGCATCACCACCCTTCCGCAGCGCAGCAGCGACCACCGGCCGATCCTCGTCTCGGTTCGCCCGCACTGACCGGCGCGGGGGAGCGGCGGGCGCCCGGTTTGGAGACGCGGCGCCCGTGGCGTATGCTGTCTCTTTGGTGCCTGTCCCGTCTCGACGCGCGGGCGCCGTCCGAACGTGAGCCCTCCACTGGCGTGTTCCTCCCTCTCGGGAAGAACCACCCCGGAGTGGGATTCACGAACTCCTCCGTTCGACACAAGAAAGCAGCACTATCGTGACGCGCACTTACACCCCGAAGGCCGGCGAGGTCCAGCGTGACTGGGTCGTCATCGACGCCACCGACGTCGTTCTCGGCCGTCTCGCCTCGCACGCGGCAACGCTCCTGCGTGGCAAGCACAAGCCCACCTTCGCCAACCACATCGACTCGGGTGACTTCGTCATCATCGTGAACGCCGACAAGGTCGCGCTCACGGGTCAGAAGCTCCAGAAGAAGATCGCCTACCGCCACTCGGGTTACCCGGGCGGGCTGAAGGCCGTCAACTACGCCGAGCTGCTCGAGAAGAACCCGGTCCGTGCTGTCGAGAAGGCCATCCGTGGCATGCTCCCCAAGAACAGCCTCGGCCGTCAGCAGCTGTCCAAGCTCAAGGTGTACGTCGGTGCCGAGCACCCGCACGCCGCGCAGCAGCCCCAGCCGTACACCCTCGACCAGGTCGCCCAGTAAGCGCCGTACAGACTTAAGGACATACTCGTGGCTGACATCCAGGACACCACTCCCCAGAACTACTCGACGTCGACCCCCGAGACCGACGCGGCCGAGGCGGCTCCTCGCCCCGTGCTCAGCGTCCCGGGTGCCGCTGTCGGCCGCCGCAAGCAGGCCATCGCCCGCGTGCGTCTGGTCCCCGGCTCCGGCACGATCACGGTCAACGGCCGCACGATCGAGGACTACTTCCCGAACAAGCTGCACCAGCAGCTGATCAACGACCCGTTCACGGTCCTCAACCTCGCCGGCGGCTACGACGTCATCGCGCGCATCTCGGGTGGTGGCCCCTCGGGCCAGGCCGGCGCGCTGCGTCTCGGCATCGCTCGTGCCCTCAACGGCATCGACGCGGAGAACAACCGTCCGACCCTGAAGAAGGCGGGCTTCCTGTCCCGTGACGCTCGCGTCAAGGAGCGCAAGAAGGCCGGTCTCAAGAAGGCCCGCAAGGCGCCTCAGTACTCGAAGCGTTAAGGTCCACTGCTCCGATGCCGATCTTTGGCACGGACGGCGTGCGAGGACTCGCCAATGGCATCCTCACCGCCGACCTGGCGCTCACCCTGGCCCAGGCGACTGCTGTCGTCCTGGGCCAGGGCCGTACTGCGGAGACACGCAAGGCCGAGGGCAAGCGTCTCACCGCAGTCGTGGCTCGAGACCCGCGCGTCTCCGGTCACTTCCTCACCGCTGCCGTCGCGGCCGGTCTGGCGTCGTCGGGTGTCGATGTGCTCGAGGCGGGAGTCATCCCGACCCCGGCGCTCGCCTTCCTCGTCGGCGACCGTGACGCCGACTTCGGCGTGATGATCTCGGCGTCGCACAACGCAGCCCCCGACAACGGCATCAAGATTTTCGCGCGCGGCGGCGTCAAACTGCCCGACGTGGTCGAGCAGCGCATCGAAGCGGCGATGGACGGCGACAAGCTGCGCCCGACGGGCGAGGGCGTTGGTCGCATCGACCGATTCTCGGATGCCGAGGACCGGTATGTCGTGCACCTGTTGGGCTCTCTCCCGCACCGTCTCGACGGCATCAAGGTCGTGCTCGACTGCGCCCACGGCGCGGCATCCGGTGTCTCGCCCGAGACCTTCCGTGACGCGGGGGCCGAGGTGACCGTGATCGGTGCGGACCCCGATGGCCTGAACATCAACGACGGCGTCGGTTCGACGCACCTCGACAACCTCGCAGAGGCGGTGGTGCGTCTCGGTGCCGACATCGGCATCGCGCACGACGGCGATGCCGACCGCTGCCTCGCCGTCGATGCCGACGGCAATGTCATCGACGGCGATCAGATCATGGCGATCCTCGCGGTCTCGATGAAGGAGCGCGGACGCCTCACCGACGACACCCTGGTGGCGACGGTGATGAGCAATCTCGGTCTGCACGTCGCGATGCGCGAGCACGGCATCACCGTGCGCCAGACCGCGGTGGGCGACCGCTACGTGCTGGAGGACATGAACGCCGGCGGCTTCGCGCTGGGCGGCGAGCAGTCGGGCCACGTCATCATGAGCGAGTACGCGACGACCGGTGACGGTCTGTTGACCGGACTCCACCTCGTGGCCGAGATGGCGCGGCAGAAGAAGTCGATCGCCGAGCTCGCGTCGATCATGACGGTGTACCCGCAGGTCCTGGTGAACGTGCGGGGCGTCGACAAGGACCGCGTGGCCGACGACGATGCCGTGCAGGCTGCCGTGCGCGAGGTCGAGACCGAACTCGGCGACACCGGTCGGGTACTGCTGCGCAAGTCGGGTACCGAACCGCTCGTCCGCGTGATGGTCGAGGCCGCGGACGCGGAGTCGGCTCAGTCGTACGCCGATCGGCTCTCCGACGTGGTGCGCGAACGCCTCTCGCTCTGACTGATCCGTCGCCCCGATCCCGTCGTCCGACGCCGTCATCCCTCCGGATGAGCGCGCGGGGCGACGGGATCGGGCGTATCCCGGCGATGCCGCCTCACTCTCGTCGCTCGCCGAGCTGCTCGATGTACCGCAGCAGCACACCCTCCCTCAGCGCCCACGGCGACACCTCGAGCTCGTCGACGCGCAGCGCGGTCATGGCGGCGTGCAGCGCCACCGCGGCGGCGACGATCTGGAACGTGCGGTCGGGTGTGATTCCGGGGAGCTCCTGCCGTGCGGAGGCGGGGAGTCGGGCGAGCCGGGGGATCCACGACCCGAGTTCGGCGCGGGGCAGCAGCATCCGCTCCGAGCCGGACCACCCGGGAGCCGGGTAGCCCACCAGCCGCGCGAGCGAGCGGATGGCCTTGGACGACCCCGCCACGTGGTCGGGACGCCGCAGCGCGGCGAAACGGGGGAGGACCGGCTCCAGGGTCGCCATGGCATGCGCCCGGAGGCGCTCCACATCGTCTTCGCCCGGCGGATCGTTCGGCAGGAACTCGACGGTCATGCGCCCGGCGCCGAGCGGGACGGATGCCGCGGCATCCGGCAGTTCCTCGCCTCCGGCGGCGATCTCGAGCGACCCGCCGCCGATGTCGAGCAGCAGGATCTGCCCCGCCGACCATCCCAGCCACCGTCGGACGGCCAGGAAGGTCAGCTCCGCCTCGGTCTCCCCGGAGAGCACCTGCAGTGGTTGACCGAGCGCCTCCTCGATGCGCCGGATCACCTCGGGGCCGTTGGTCGCTTCCCGGACGGCGCTGGTGGCGGTCGCGAGCAGGGCATCGACCCGCTGCTCCTCGGCGACCCGCCGTGCCTGGGCGACGGCGGTCTCGAGCGCCCGGACGCCGTCCTCGGCGATGGCTCCGTCGGGCGTGAGGTAGCGCATGAGCCGGAGCACGGTCCGGTCGCTCGTCGTGGCGAGCGGGCGACCCCCGGGGCGCACGTCGGCGGCGAGCATGTGGACGGTGTTCGAACCGATGTCGAGGACTCCCAGGCGCACGGATCGAGACTACTCCCGCGCCACTAGCATGGTGGGGTGACCACCGTCGACCCCACGAAGCCGCTGTCGCCGTATCGGGAGATCGGCCGGTCCGACTGGGCGCGGCTCGCCGCCGACCTCGACCAGCCGCTCAGCGAGACCGAGGTCGTCGAGATCCGCGGCATCGGCGATCGCCTCAGTCTCGATGAGGTGCGCGAGGTCTACCTGCCGCTCAGTCGTCTGCTCAGCCTCTACGCGACGTCGACCAAGCAGCTCGGCGCCGCCACGAGTTCCTTCCTGCAGGAGGACGACAGCACCACCCCGTTCGTGGTGGGTGTCGCCGGCTCGGTCGCGGTCGGCAAGTCGACCATCGCGCGTCTGCTGCGCGAGCTGATGAGCCGCTGGCCGGGCACGCCGCGGGTCGAGCTGGTGACGACCGACGGCTTCCTGTACCCCAATGCCGAACTCGAGCGGCGCGGGCTCATGGACCGCAAGGGCTTCCCCGAGTCGTACGACCGCAGGGCCCTCCTGCAGTTCCTCACCGAGGTGAAGAGCGGCGCCCCCGAGGTGCGTGCGCCGTTCTACTCGCACATGCGATACGACATCGTCCCCGACGCGCACGTCGTGGTGCGGCGGCCCGACGTGGTCATCGTCGAAGGACTCAACGTGCTGCAGCCGCCGCCCGCGCCGAACGACGTGGCGGTGAGCGACCTCTTCGACTTCTCGATCTTCGTCGATGCGGACGCCGAGCACATCGCGAACTGGTACGTCGAGCGCTTCCTCGCCCTGCGGCAGGGGGCGTTCAGCAACCCGTCGTCGTACTTCAACGTCTTCGCGCACCTCACGGACGACGAGGCGGTCGCCACGGCGCTCGGTTACTGGAACGAGATCAACATGCCCAATCTCGTCGAGAACGTCATGCCCACGCGGCACCGCGCGCGGCTGGTGCTGCGCAAGGGGCCGGATCACGCGGTCGAGAGCGTGCTGCTGCGTAAGCTCTGACGGCCGCAGCGGATTGTTCGGACCGCTTGCAAAAATCCGCGCTTACTCTTGATCCCATGTGTGGAATCGTCGGATACGTGGGGCCGCGCCCCAGCCAGGACATCCTTCTCGCCGGCCTCGCCCGTCTCGAGTACCGCGGATACGACTCCGCGGGCATCGCCGTCATCGATGAGGACGGCGCCCTCGGTATGCGCAAGAAGGCCGGCAAGTTGAGCGCCCTGCGCGACTCGCTCGCCGACGCGTCGCTCGCCGACGGCACCACCGGCATCGGGCACACGCGCTGGGCGACGCACGGCGGTCCCACCGACGTCAACGCCCACCCGCACCTCGCCGACGATGACAAGCTCGCCGTGATCCACAACGGCATCATCGAGAACTTCGCGGCCCTGCGGGCCGAACTCGCCGCCGACGGCGTGGCGTTCCGCAGCGAGACCGACACCGAGGTCGCCGCGGCCCTGCTCGGCCGCGAGTACGCCGGCAACGGTGGAGACCTCGAGCTCGCCTTCCGCAGCGTGGTCAACCGCCTCGAGGGCGCGTTCACGCTCCTCGCCGTCCACCAGGACCACCCGGGTCTCGTCGTGGGCGCCCGCCGCAACTCCCCGCTCGTCATCGGGCTCGGCGAGGGCGAGAACTTCCTCGGCTCCGATGTGGCGGCCTTCGTCGAGCACACCCGCAAGGCCCTCGCGATCGGCCAGGATCAGATCGTCTCGATCACCCCGGATGCGGTCACCGTCGTCGACTTCGCCGGCACCACCGTGCAGCCCGAGCCGTTCGAGGTCTCGTGGGATGCCGCCGCCGCCGAGAAGGGCGGATGGCCCAGCTTCATGGCCAAGGAGGTCGCCGAGCAGCCCGAGGCCGTCGCGAACACCATTCGCGGCCGTATCCACGAGGGCAGCGTCGTCATCCCCGAGCTCGACGGTCTCGACGAGCTCTTCCTCGGCATCAACCGCGTCATCATCACCGCCTGCGGCACCGCCTCGTACGCGGCGCTGGTCGGCAAGTATGCGATCGAGCAGTGGGCCCGCGTCGCGGTCGACGTCGAGCTCGCTCACGAGTTCCGCTACCGCGACCCGGTGATCGGCGCCGACACCCTCGTCGTGTCGATCAGCCAGTCGGGCGAGACGATGGACACGCTCATGGCGGTCAAGTACGCGCGCGAGCGCGGAGCGCGCACGCTGTCGATCTGCAACACCCAGGGCGCCACCATCCCGCGCGAGTCGGATGCGGTCGTCTACACGCACGCCGGCCCCGAGGTCGCCGTCGCCTCGACCAAGGCGTTTTCGGCGCAGATCACCGCCCTGCTGCTCCTCGGCCTGCACATGGGTCGCGTCCGCGGCGCGGTCGACGACGCCTCGGTCGACGTGGCCGAGCTGGCCGCCCTGCCCGAGAAGATCGCGCAGGTGCTCGCCGAGGAGAACGACCACGTCAGCCAGCTCGCGAGCTGGATGGCAGACACGCGCTCGGTGCTGTTCCTCGGCCGCCACGTGGGTTACCCGATCGCACTCGAGGGCGCGCTCAAGCTCAAGGAGATCTCGTACATCCACGCCGAGGGCTTCGCCGCGGGCGAGCTCAAGCACGGCCCGATCGCGCTGATCGAGCCGGGCCAGCCCGTCTTCGTGCTGGTGCCGTCGCCGCGTCATTCCGCCCTGGTGCACTCCAAGGTGGTGTCGAACATCCAGGAGATCCGCGCGCGTGGCGCTCGAGTGATCGTGATCGCGGAAGAGGGCGACGCCGCCGTGCTGCCCTTCGCCGACGAGGTCATCCGCATCCCGCTCGCGGGCCCGATGTTCGAGCCGCTGCTGGCCGTCGTGCCGCTGCAGATCTTCGCGATGGCGCTGGCGACCGCGAAGGGTCTCGACGTCGACCAGCCGCGCAACCTGGCCAAGTCGGTCACCGTCGAGTGACCCGGCCGCGGCGCGCTCGGGTGCACGGGCGCGCCGCGACTAGGCTGGAACGGTGATCATCGGGACCGGCATCGACCTCGTGGACATCCCGCGGTTCGAACGGACCCTGGAGCGCACGCCGCGGCTGCTCGAGCGTCTGTTCGCGCCGTCAGAACGATCGCTGAAGCTCGCGTCGCTCGCCGCCCGATACGCCGCGAAAGAAGCGTTGATCAAGGCGCTCGGCGGTTCGGACGGCGTGCACTGGACCGAGATCGAGATCGCGTCAGAGGAGTCGGGGCGGCCGTACTTCGTCCTCGCCGGCTCGACCGCCGATGTGATCGTCGAGCGCGGGATCTCGACTCTTCATCTGACCATGAGTCATGACGCGGGGTTGGCGACGGCCTTCGTCGTGGCGGAGGGGGAGCCGCGGTGACCGCTCCGTTCCGCGAGGCCGCCGTCGAGATCGACGCGATCGCCGACAACGTCCGCCACTTCCGCCGTCTCACCGGCGTCGACGTCATCGCCGTCGTGAAGGCCAACGCCTACGGGCACGGTGCCGACGCCGCCGCGGTCGCGGCACTCGCCGGCGGTGCGACGCGCCTCGGCGTCGCCGAGATCCCCGAGGCGCTCGACCTGCGTCGTCAGGGCGTGCGTGGCCCCATCATGGCGTGGTTGCACGCGCCGGACGAGCGCTTCGAGCAGGCGGCGGCCGAGGGCATCGAGCTCGGGATCTCCTCGTTCGATCAGCTCGCCGCCGCGGCCGCCGCGGCCCGGGCCGACCGCCCGGTGGACGTGCATCTCAAGCTCGAGACCGGTCTGTCGCGCAACGGCATCGCCCCGTCCGACTGGAGCCGTGTGCTCGCCGAGGCCGCTCGGCTCGAGCGCATCGGCCGACTCCGTGTCGTGGGTCTCTTCAGCCACCTGTCGAACACGTCGCCGGACGACGATCGCGAGGCACTGGCCCGGTTCGACGACGGCGTGGCCATCGCGGCCGGGCTGGGCGTCCGGCCGGAGATCCGGCACATCGCCGCCACCGCTGCCGCGATCGACCTGCCGGAGGCGCGTCTCGACGCCGTGCGCATCGGTATCGGCATCTACGGGCTCTCGCCGTTCGACGATCGCACGTCCGCCGAGCTTGGGCTGCGTCCCGCGATGACACTGCGCGGCGCCGTCGCGGCGGTCCGCCGGGTCCCGGCGGGCACGGGCGTCTCGTACGGATACGTCCACCGCACCGAGCGCGACACCACGTTGGCGCTCGTTCCGCTGGGGTACGCCGACGGGGTGCCCCGGCACGCCTCGGGCCGGCTTCCCGTCTCGATCGGGGGACGGCGTTTCACGAACGTGGGGCGCATCGCCATGGATCAGTTCGTGGTCGATGTCGGCGACACCCCCGTGTCGGTCGGCGACGAGGTCGTGCTGTTCGGCGACCCGACACTGGGTGTGCCGTCGGCGCGCGAGTGGGCGGATGCCGCCGGCACGATCGACTACGAGATCGTCACGCGCATCGGTCACCGCGTTCCCCGGAGGACGACATGAGCATCGACCCCGCCTTCCTCGGCCGTCGCGAGGTCGCCACGTCGGAGGAGATGGAGCGTCTCGGCGTCCGCATCGGCGCGCAGCTCGACGCGGGCGATCTGCTGATCCTCACGGGACCCCTCGGGGCGGGCAAGACGACGTTCACGCGCGGCCTCGCCGAAGGGCTGGGTGTTCGGGGTCCGGTGCAGAGTCCGACCTTCGTCATCGCGCGCACGCATCCGTCGCTCGTCGGCCGCGCCCCGCTGGTGCACGTGGATGCGTACCGCCTCGGGTCGAGCGCGGAGCTCGACGATCTCGATCTCGATCTCGCCCGATCGGTGGTCGTGATCGAGTGGGGTCGGGGCATGGCCGAAGACCTCGCGGACGGGTGGTGGGACATCGAGCTGGAGCGCCCGGTGGGCCGCGCCGGCGACGACCTCGACGCGTCGGAACTCGACGCCGACGCTCCGCGGTTCTTCACGATGTCCCGTGTCGAGCGCTGAGCGACAGGACGCTGGTTCCGCCGCGAACGAGGATCACTCGGGCCGAGACAGTCCTATGTCGGCGAGAGCGCCGTCGACGTCGAATCCGAGTTCGTCTGCGCGTTCGAACTCCGCCGCGGCGGCCGCGTCGTCGACGTCGAGTCCCTCGTCGCCGGTGAGCAGCATGACCCCGGCGATGAAGGCCGCGCGCGCGTTGCCGGACGCGCCGGCGCTGCGATACCAGCGCAGCGCGGTGACGGCGTCCTTCTCGACGCCCCGGCCGGTGGCGTACATGCCGCCGAGGTTGGACTGCGCGCGGTCGCTGCCCAGCTCGGCGGCACGGAACGTCCACCGCACCGACGCCTCGGCATCCGCGGGCATTCCGTCGCCGTTGCCGGTGAGGATGCTGAGCTCGAACGCCGCCGCCGCGTCACCGCGTTCCGCCGCCGCCTCGAAGAACCCGACCGCGGCCGCCGGATCGGCGGACCAGCCGTAACCCTGGTGGAGGAAGTAGCCGAGCAGCAGCAGTGGCTGCGTGTCATCGGGATCGGCGGCGTGGAGTTCCGCGAGGCGTGCGGCCGCCGCTGGGGCGTATTCATCGGAGCGCGCGAAGTAGGCGGTGCGGATCCACCCCAGCGCGCCGTCGCGCGACCCGTGCGCGTCGGCGGCGCGGTAGATCGCGATGGCGGTCGCCGCGTCATGCGCGGGGAAGGGGGCCCATGGCGCGATGCCGCCGCGTTCGAAGAGCAGCGCCAGGGCGAGCAGCGCCGGCACGTGTCCGGCAGCCCCCGCCGCCCGGAACGCGCGGACCATGACCTCGGGCGCGTCGCCGGGGAGGAGTCCGATGGAGTGCTCGTTGCGGACGAACGCCTCGCGCAGCTCCACCGCGGCGTCGTACAGTGCGTCGGCATCGTCCGTGGACGACAGCAGCAGGCGGACGGCGTGGTCGTAGGACGGCGACGGCATGCATCCACCCTAGGGGCCGCCGACTACCCTGGAAGGGTGATCCTCGCCGTTGACACCTCTCTGGGTACCGCCGTCGCTCTCGTCGACGCCGACGGCGCAGGACGTTCCGACGCGGCCCGCGCCGACGCGCTCGGGCATGCGGAGGTCATCGGCGATCTCCTCGTCGAGGCGCTGTCGACGGCGGGCCCCGGGGAGGTCACGCACGTCGTCGCCGGCATGGGCCCCGGGCCGTTCACCGGCCTGCGCATCGGCATCGCCGCGGCCTCGGCCTTCGCGCAGGGGCGCGGCCTTCCCGTCATCCCGGTGCCGAGCCACCTGGCGCCCGCGCTCGCGGCGATCGAGACCGAGAGCGTCGAGGGGACCTTCGCCGTCGTCACCGACGCGCGGCGTCGCGAGGTCGCGATCACGGTGTTCGACGGGGTGGATGCCGACGGCATCCCGCAGGTGGTGCAGCAGACGACCCTCGTGTCCGCGGCCGAGGCCGACGCTCATCTCGACGGCATCCGGCGCATCGATGTGTCGGCGCTGTCGGCCGTCGATCTGGCCCGCGTCGGTGCACGCGCCCTCGCTGCCGGACGCACCCTCGCCACCCGCGAGCCCCTGTATCTGCGCAGCCCCGATGTGAAGCTCCCCGGTGCACCCAAGCGGGTCG
Organism: Microbacterium sp. Soil_N32; assembly: GCF_057655505.1. NCBI lineage: Bacteria > Bacillati > Actinomycetota > Actinomycetes > Micrococcales > Microbacteriaceae > Microbacterium > Microbacterium sp. Soil_N32. The sequence continues at coordinate 1,224,001 of NZ_JBDGME010000019.1, read as the reverse complement.
GGCTGTGACCCTCCGCGACGCGACGCCGGCCGATCTCGACGCGATCATGGCGATCGAGACACGGTCCTTCCCCACCGACGCCTGGAGCCGCGAGGCGATGGCGTCGGAACTCGCCGGACCCTACGGCCGCTACCTCGTCGACGAGGTCGACGGATCGGTGATCGGCTACGGGGGCGTGCGGGCACTGCGCGGCAGTGCCGACGCCGACATCCAGACCATCGCCTTCGACGCGCCGCACCGCGGTGCCGGTCGTGGGCGGGCCCTGCTGCGCGCGCTGCTCGATGCGGCGCGGCAGCGCGGCGCGCGCGAAGTGTTCCTCGAGGTGCGCGCCGACAACCCCTCGGCGGAGGGGCTCTACCTGTCGGAGGGCTTCGTCGAGATCGGGCGACGCCCCCGCTACTATCAGCCAGACGGTGTCGACGCGATCGTGATGCGGCTCGCCCTGCGCGAGGCCTCGCGTGCCGACGCCGGAGCCGCGGAGGAGGCGAGCGCATGACGGAGCCCGTGGTGCTCGGCATCGAGACGAGCTGCGACGAGACCGGCATCGGCATCGTGCGCGGTCGCACCCTGCTGTCGAACACGATCGCGTCGAGCATGGACGAGCACGCCCGTTACGGCGGCGTCGTGCCGGAGGTCGCGGCGCGGGCCCACCTCGAGGCGCTCCAGCCCTCGATCGACGCGGCGTTGCAGGAGGCCGGGGTCGGTCTCGCCGACATCGACGCGGTCGCCGTGACGAGCGGTCCCGGGCTCGCCGGGGCCCTGATGGTGGGCGTCGGAGCCGCGAAGGGCCTCGCCGTCTCGCTCGACAAGCCGCTGTACGCGGTGAACCACCTCGTCGGCCACATCGCCGCCGACATCCTCACCCCCGACTCCGAGCCGCTCGAGTACCCGACGATCGCGCTCTTGGTCTCGGGCGGGCACACCTCGTTGCTGCACGTGCGCGATCTCACCACCGACGTCGAGCTGCTCGGCGAGACTATGGACGACGCGTCGGGCGAGGCCTTCGACAAGGTGGCCCGGCTGCTGTCGCTGCCGTACCCCGGCGGCCCCGAGATCGACCGCGCCGCGGCCGACGGCGACCCGAACGCGATCCGCTTCCCCCGAGGTCTCTCCAAGGCCTCGGATCTCGCGAAGCACCGGTACGACTTCTCGTTCTCGGGGCTCAAGACCGCCGTCGCACGCTGGGTGGAGCGTTGCGAGGCCGAAGGCACCGACGTGCCCGTCGCCGACGTCGCCGCCAGCTTCCGCGAGGCCGTCGTCGATGTGCTGGTGACGAAGGCGCTCGCCGCCTGCGCCGATCTGGGCGTGCCGCGTCTGCTGCTGGGCGGCGGGGTGATCGCCAACCGTCGTCTGCGCGAGGTCGCGCTCGAGCGTGCGGCGGCGGCGGGTGTGACGGTGCGCATCCCTCCGCTTTCGCTCTGCACCGACAACGGTGCGATGATCGCCGCACTCGCCGCCGAGCTCATCTCGTCTGGTCGCCCGCCGTCGACCCTCGCCTTCGGGGCCGATTCCACCCTCCCCGTGACCGAGATCCAGGTTGCGGAGGCGGTGCCGGCATGAGCGATGCGCGCGACGCCGTGCCGTCACTTCCGCCCACCCGCATCGACCGGCCGAGCGGAGAGGTGGAGAACCCGGCGGGAGCGGCTCGTCTGCCCGGCGCACTCCGCGACGGCTACACGCGGATGCCGACGGGGCCTGTCGATGTGGAACCCATGGTGACCAGCGGGCCCGATGCCGATGCACTCGGCGCCCCCGCATCCTGGGCTCCGTCGTCGACCCGGCCCGAGCCGGTCGACGACACCCGTCTCGCCCCGTGGGCGCTCCTCGCGGCCATCGTCGCCCTGGTCGCCTCCTTCTTCGTGGGCTGGGGGCTTCCGGTTGCGGTGGTCGCCGTGATCGCGGCGGTCATGTCGCTGCGTCGTCCGATCGAGAGCCGCGCCATGGCGCGCTGGGCGCTGGCGCTCGGCATCTGCGCCACGGTGTACAGCCTCGGGTGGCTCGCGTGGGCCGGCATGCAGTTCGAGAGATGGGGATAGCGGATGCCCGACGCCGATGACGCCGTCGAACTCCGCGCGCTGCAGGCTCGCGCCTACGGGCGCGGGGGCGCTCTGAGCGCGGCTGAGGCCGAGCGTCTGCAACAGTTGCAGGATGCTGCGCGCTCCGGCGTCGCGCAGGGGCCCGTGTCCGAGGGAACGACACTGTCGTCCGGCCCGGCACTCGCCACCGACGAGTCGCCCTCGAGCGCTGCGTCCACCGTGAAGACGCCGTCCGAGACGGGCACCCGCGGCACGGCATCCGCTTCGTCGACGGTCTCCCCGTCGAAGCCCGTGGGTGCGGAAGCGGATCCCGAGTCGGCCCCCGACCCGATCGCACCCGACGCAGGCGGGAGTCCCGACACCGCACCCGTGCCCACGGATGCCCCAGCGTCGCCCGCTCGACGGGCGCTGTCGACTCTCCGCGACCACGGCCGGGCGGTGGTGATCCTCACCGGTGCCGCGCTCGCCGTGGGCCTCGGGGTGGGGTGGGTCGTTTTCTCCCCGCCCTCCGACGACGTCCCCCTCACCGCGGAGCAGCAGGATCGCCAGCGCGAACTGGTGGACGACGGTGACTACGACCCGGGGAGCGTGCGCGCCGTCGGCAAAGACGGCGATGCGCTCGTCTGGTACGGCACGAAGGACGATGGCGAGCTGCACTGCCTGACGCTCGACGCCGGCGATCTGACCGACACGCAGTGCCAACCGGTCGAGGACGGCGACGCCGTGCGCCTGCAGGCCTTCGTCTGGACGCAGCCCCCGGCCTTCGAGGAGCGCGGACCGACGGAGCAGGAGAATGTGGTCGCCTCGCTGCAGTTCTCGACGAGCGGTGAGCCGATGGTGTCGATCGAACGCTGGTCGTCGAGCAGCGCCTTCCTCGACCAGTTCTCGGGCGATGAGCGGACGCGTGCGCAGGAGCTCTACGACGAGGGGTACAACCTGAATCTCTCGATCGTCGGAACGTTCCGCGACGAACCCGTGTGGATGGCCGACTCGTACACCGACCGCGTCGAGCCGGAGACCTGCCTCGTCGTCGACGGGGCGCAGGCGCAGACCTCTTGCGGCCCCACCGACGCTCTCGGGAGCGACGGCCTCTCGGTCGTGATCGCCGACGAGGGGGCGAGCCGCGCCGACGTCGTGACCCTGGCCCGCACGTCGACGGGGGTGCCGTATCTCACCATCGAGCGCGACGTCGAGGTCACCAGCATCACGGTCGGCGACGGCACTCGGGCCGAGGTCGGGGGCGAGCGCGGAGACCCGATCGAGATCCGGATCTCGTCGGACGATCCCGACTCCTGACCCCGGCCCCTGTCGGCGCCGCGCGGGGCGGCGGGTCAGTCCGCGGCGTGCACGCGGTCGGCCAGGACGGCATGGCGCCGGTCGCCGATGCGCACGAGGAACAGCGTCGCCGTCTGCGATCCGCGCAGCGAGAGCTTCTTGCGGAAGGCGGCGGGGTCGATATCGACGCCGCGCTTCTTGATCTCGAGCGTGCCGATGTCGTTCGCCGCGAGCACCGCGTTGATGGACTTCGGATTCGCCGTCATCGTCTCGCGCACGCGGAAGGACTGCACGAACGGGCTGGTGAGGGCCGCGTCCGACGTCAGGTAGGCGATCTTCGGGTCGAGCATGCCGGCGTCGAGGCTGCGCGCCACGTCGCCGATGAGCCGGGCACGGATCACGGCGCCGTCGGGCTCGTGCAGGAAAGCGCCCAGAGGGCGCACCTCGGCGTCGGCGGCGTCCGCGGCTCCGGTGAGCTCGTGGGAGGCGTCTCCGCGCATGACCAGCGCCGCGCGCCGCACCCCGGGCCGGGCCAGTGCGCCCGACCACACGACGAGCTCCACGACGCTCCCGTCGGCGCTCACCCATTGCGCCTCCGCATCGGCGGGCAGCGCGTCGCGGTCGTGGGCCGGTCCGAGCTTGATGCCGGTGGGGATGCGCGAGGCCACGTCGAACGCCCAGTCGAGCGAGGGGGAGTAGTCGTCGGCCGACACGCGCCGCGTCTCGCTGTGCCCGGCCGTGCGGCGGGCGGGGTCCATCCAGACCGCATCGCACGCGTCCAGCGCCGCGTCCTCCGCGGTGCCGTGCGCGACGGTCGCGGCGTCGCCGAAGGGGGCGAGGTTGTACGCGGCGATCGCGGCGGTCACCTCGTCGGCATCCACGGCGTGCACGTTCAGCCCTGCCCCGGCGAAGGCGAGCGCATCGCCGCCGATGCCGCAGCCCAGGTCGGCCACGCGGGTCAGCCCAGCCTGAAGCATGCGGCCGGCATGGCGTGCGGCCACGCCGAGGCGGGTGGCCTGTTCGAGTCCCGCGCGCGTGAAGAGCATGCGTGCGGCGAACGGTCCGAACTTCGACGTCGCCTTCGCGCGCAGATGCGCCTGGCCCACGACGGCCGAGACGAGATCGGGGGAGTGGCCGGCCGCGCGCAACCGCGACACGGCGCGGGCGACCTCGGCGGTCGTGTCGATCGGGCCGAGACCGTCGAGCAGCTCCAGGCCGGCGGGGGTCAGCAGGGCGCGCAGCTCGGACATCTCCACCCGCTCAGCCTACGCGGGCGTGCGATTGGCACTCGCATTGCATGAGTGCCAGCGGAGCGCCTAGACTGGCGTTAGCACTCTCGGGTTGAGAGTGCGAACAAGTCTTTCGTGTCAGCGTCAAGAAAGAAGAGGTAGACCGTGTCGGTTTCCATCAAGCCGCTCGAGGACCGCATCGTCATCAAGCAGGTCGAGGCCGAGCAGACCACCGCGAGTGGCCTGGTCATCCCCGACACCGCCAAGGAGAAGCCCCAGGAGGGCGAGGTCGTGGCGGTCGGCCCCGGTCGCATCGATGACAACGGCAACCGTGTTCCGCTCGACGTCGCCGTCGGCGACCGCGTGCTCTACAGCAAGTACGGCGGCACCGAGGTGAAGTTCGGCGCAGACGAGTTCCTCGTGCTGTCGGCCCGCGACGTCCTGGCGGTCGTCGTCCGCTGACCCCGCGCCTGTGGACGAAGGGCCCGGATGCTTCGGCATCCGGGCCCTTCTCTGCGTCCGGGGCGTTCGCCGCCCACCCGCGAGTCGCGGACCAGCCGGGGGAGAGTGGCCTGCGGTCACGGGCGTAGTGTGGTGCGGTGAGCTCCGCCCCCGCCCCGTCGTCCGTCTCGACCGCGGGGGTCGCCTATGCGGGCGGGGCGTATTTGCTCTGGGGCGTGCTGCCGCTCTACTTCCTCCTGCTGGTGCCGACCGGGCCGTGGGAGGTCGTCGCCTGGCGGGTGATCCTGTCGTTCGTCTTCTGCCTCGTGCTGCTCACGGCGATGCGCGGGTGGCCCGCATTCGTCGCGATCGTGCGTCAGCCGAAGCTGCTCGCGTGGACGGCGCTCGCCGGCGTGCTCATCTACGTCAACTGGCAGGTGTTCCTCATCGGAACGCTGACCGGTCATGTCGTCGAGACGAGCCTCGGCTACTTCATCAACCCCATCACCACGGTGCTTCTCGGGGTGTTCGTGCTGCGTGAGCGCATCCGCCGACTGCAGTGGGCGGCCATCGGCATCGCGGCGGTGGCCGTGATCGTCATCGTCGCCGTGTACGGCAAGTTCCCCTGGATCGCTCTCTCTCTGACCGCGTCGTTCGGTGTCTACGGCCTCATCAAGAAGCGCATCGGACCGGCGGTCGACGCCGTGAGCGGCCTCACGCTCGAGTCGTTCTGGCTCCTGCCGATCGCGGTCGTCCAGCTGGTTCTCGTCGCCTCGACGCCCGCGGGGCTGACCCTCGGCACCCAGGGCGGGTGGCACGCCGTGCTTCTCGCCTGCGCGGGCATCGTCACCGCCGTGCCGCTGCTGCTGTTCGCCGCCGGCACCCGACGTGTCGACCTCACCATCATCGGCATGATCCAGTTCGTCACGCCCGTGATGCAGTTCCTCATCGGCGTGCTGCTTCTGCACGAGCCCATGCCGGTGGAGCGGTGGGTGGGTTTCGTGCTGGTCTGGATCGCGATCGCGGTCTTCGTCGTCGACCTCGTCCTCGCCGCGCGACGCGGGCGAAGGACCGCTCCCACACCCGCCCTCTGAGACCCGGAATCGACGGCGTGCGGATCGTTAACGCACCGAAACATCCGCGACCCCTGCGGAGACCCTTCTCGCCCTAGTGTTAGAGCACTCGATCGTGGTCACGTCCACTTTCAGTTACGCAAGGGAGCATTATGAAAGCACTGAAGCGTTCGCGCACCGCGAAGGTCTTCGCCGGTATCGCGCTGGTCAGCGCGTCCGCCCTGGTCATCGCCGGTTGCAGCAACACTCCAGCAGAGGATTCCTCCGGCGGAGGAACCTCGTCCGGTGAGGACCTCACCCTGCAGCTCGGCTCGCTGCTTCCCCAGACGGGTTCGCTGGCCTTCCTCGGCCCGCCCATGGAGTCGGGCGTGGGCCTCGCGGTCCAGGAGATCAACGAGGCGGATGCCGGAATCACCATCGATCTCACCGCCGAGGACGAGGGCGACACCGACACCAAGGCCTACGAGACCTCGATCGAGAAGCTGCGCGGTGCCAAGGTCTCCGCCATCATCGGCGCGGCCGCCTCCGGCGTCTCGAAGCTCGTGCTCGACGGCAACGTCAGCGCGGGCATCCTGCAGATCTCGGCGTCGAACACGTCGCCCGACTTCACGAGCTGGGAAGACGACGGACTCTACTTCCGCACGGCCCCCAGCGACCTGCTGCAGGGTGAGGTGCTCGGAAACCTCATCGCCGAGGACGGCGCCAAGACCCTCGGCATCATCTACCAGAACGACGCCTACGGCACGGGTCTGAACGACGCCATCACCGAGACCTTCGAGGGCACCGGCGGCGAGGTCGTCGAGAGCGTCTCGTTCAACGTCGGCGACGCGCAGTTCGACGCGCAGGTCGAGTCGATCAAGGCGCAGAACCCCGACGCGGTCGCGATCGTGTCGTTCGACCAGTTCAAGACCATCGCGCCGCTGCTCGTCAACGCGGGCATCTCGGCCGACAAGTTCTACATGGTCGACGGCAACCTCTCCGACTACGGCGACGAGGTCTCCGTGTCGCTCGAGGGCGCCCAGGGCACCAAGGCCGGTCCGGCGCTGGAAGACGACTTCACCGAGCGTCTGCAGACGTACTGGACCGGTGAGGGCAACACCGAGGTGAAGGACTTCACCTACGCGGCCGAGGCGTACGACGCCGTCGTGCTCGTGGCTCTCGCCTCGCTGGCCGCCGGCTCGACCGACGGCGCCGACATCGCGGCGAAGATGCAGGAGATCTCGGGCGGCTCGGGCGACGGTGAGAAGTGCACCAGCTTCGCCGACTGCGCCAAGATCATCAACGACGGAGGCACCGCCGACTACGACGGCTACTCCGGCGAGGTCACGTTCGACGAGGCCGGCGACCCGCAGGGCGCCACGATCGGCATCTACAAGTACAACGCCGAGAACACCATCGAGCGCACCAACTGATCGACATGGTCGGCTGATCACTCGATCGCACACGAAGGCCCCGGATGCTCGCATCCGGGGCCTTCGTCGTCATCGAGCGCAGCACCGTGGGGGGCAGGAAGAAGGGGTGGGATGCGCGTGCATCCCACCCCTTCTCGAACGCGTTCAGGCCGCGTCGGTTCCCAGAGTGCCGAGGTAGAGGCCGATGACCTTGGGGTCGTTCAGCAGGTCGCGTCCCGTGCCCTCGTACGCGTCCTTGCCCTGATCGAGCACGTAGCCGCGGTCGCAGATCTGCAGGCAGCGTCGGGCGTTCTGCTCGACCATGATCGTCGTCACGCCCGCCTTGTTGATGTCGGAGACGCGGATGAAGGCGTCGTCCTGACGGACGGGGGAGAGGCCGGCCGACGGCTCGTCGAGCAGCAGCACAGACGGGTCCATCATGAGCGCGCGGGACATCGCGACCATCTGCCGTTCGCCGCCCGACAACGAGCCGGCGCGCTGCTTGAGGCGCTTCCCGAGCTCCGCGAAGATGCCCGTCACGAACTCGAGCCGCTCGGCGTAGATCTTGGGGTTCTGGTAGAGCCCCATCTGCAGGTTCTCCTCGATCGAGAGCGAGGGGAAGACGTTGTTGGTCTGCGGCACGAACGCGACGCCGCGCTTGACGAGCTTGTCGGCCTTGAGCCCGACGATGCTCTCGCCGTTGACCGTGATGTCGCCGTCGCGCACGTTCACCAGACCGAAGATGGCCTTCAGCAGAGTCGACTTTCCCGCGCCGTTCGGCCCGATGATGCCGATCAGCTCACCCTGCCGGGCGACGAGGTTCGCGCCGTTCAGGATGTTGACTCCGGGAAGGTACCCGGCGTGCACGTTCGTCAGCTCGACGACGGCCTTCTCTTCGCTCATGACTGGCGCTCCTCGTCGGTGTCGATCGGGTCGGTGGCCTCGATCTCGGCTTCGGCCTCCGCCTCGATCTGCTGGCGGGCGAGTTCCGCCTCGGCGTCGACCACGGCGATGCGACCGGTGACGGCACCGAGGTCGACGTCCTGGTGCGCGCCGAGGTAGGCGTCGATCACCGCGGGGTCGTCCATGACCTGGTCGGGCGGGCCCTCGGCCACGACGCGGCCTTCTGCCATCACGACCACCCAGTCGGCGATGTGGCGCACCATGTGCATGTCGTGCTCGACGAAGAGCACGGTCATGCCCTCGTCCTTGAGGTCGAGGATGTGATCGAGCAGCGACTGCGTGAGGGCCGGGTTGACGCCGGCCATGGGCTCGTCGAGCATGACCAGGGTCGGGTTGCTCATGAGTGCGCGCGCCATCTCGAGCAGCTTGCGCTGGCCGCCCGAGAGCGCCGCGGCGAAGTCCTTCTCCTTGGCGTCGAGCTTGAAGCGGGTGAGCAGCTCGCGAGCCTTCACCTCGATCTGCGCATCCTGCTTGCGCCAGAGGAAGGGGAACAGGCTCGACCAGAAACCCTCGCCGCGCTGGCCGGTGGCGCCGAGCTTCATGTTCTCGAGCACGGTGAGCAGGGAGAGCGACTTCGTCAGCTGGAAGGTGCGCACCTGCCCCATGCGCGCGACCTTGAACGAGGGGATGCCCGAGAGGTTCTTCCCGTCGAACGACCACGTGCCGCTGTTGGGCTTGTCGAAACCGCACAGCAGGTTGAAGAGAGTTGTCTTGCCGGCACCGTTCGGGCCGATGAGCGCGGTGATCGCACCGCGGGGGATCTCGAGGTGATCGACGTCGACGGCGGTCATGCCGCCGAATCGCCGCTGGACGGCGTCGACCGTGAGGATCGGATCGACCTTGGCGACACCGGGCCCCACGGGTCCGCTGGTGAGGCCGGTCGTCTTCGGGCGCCGAACGCTGCCCGTGGCGGGTGCGACGGGCTCGGGGGTCAGTTCATTTGACAAAGGTCATCTCCCTCTTGTCTCCGAGGATGCCCTGCGGGCGGAAGATCACGAGCAGCATGAGCGCGAGGCCGACGAAGATGTAGACCAGCGTCGCCGCCTGCGTGTCGGACATGGGCAGGAATCCGGCCTTCGCCATCTGCGGGAACAGGTTGGCCATGAAGGCGAACACGACCCAGAAGAGCACGGCGCCCAGCGTCGGACCGAACACCGTGGCCGCGCCGCCGAGCAGCAGGATCGTCCACAGGAAGAACGTCAACGACGTCGTGTAGTTGCCCGGCACGACGGCGGAGGGGAGGACGAAGACGATACCGCCGGCCGCGCCGATCACGCCGCCGACCACGAGCGCCTGCATCTTGTAGGCGAAGACGTTCTTGCCGAGCGAGCGCACCGCGTCCTCGTCTTCGCGGATGCCCTTGAGCACCCGGCCCCAGGGGCTGCGCATCAGGGCCCACACCAGCAGGATGGCGAGCGCCAGCACGATGATGCCGAACACGCGGTTCCACAGGTCGTTCGCCGTGTAGGTCCACGGGCCGAAGCCGTAGGTGCCGTCGGGGAACGGGTTGGCGGCACGGAAGCCGCCGTTGTACTGTGCGAGACCGTCGGCGGAGTTCGTGTACTCGTCGAAGACCTGCGTCGTGAAGAGCAGCCGGACGATCTCGCCCGCGGCGATGGTCGCGATGGCGAGGTAGTCGGCACGCAGCCGCAGGGTCGGGATGCCGAGCAGCACCGCGAACAGGGCGCCGCCGAGCAGACCGATGAGCATGCCGACGAACCAGGGCAGGCCGAAGCTCAGGACGGAGATCGCATAGCCGTAGCCGCCGATCGCCATGAAGGCGGCCATGCCGAAGTTCAGCAGGCCGGCGTAGCCGAAGTGCACCGCGAGGCCGGTGGCCGCGAGCGCGTAGGCGATCGTGACCGGGCTGAACAGGTAGACGGCCGTGTTGGAGAAGATGCTCTCGAAGTTCATGTCGTCAGCCCAACCTTTCCTTGCGGCCGAGCAGGCCCTGCGGTCTCACGAGGAGGATCACGATGAGCACGACGAGCGCGCTCGCGTACTTGAGGTCGGACGGGATCCAGAGCGTCGAGATCTCGACCGCGATGCCGACGATGAGCGATCCGACGAGGGCTCCGAAGGCCGTCCCGAGTCCGCCGAGGGTGATGGCGGCGAAGATGAGCAGCAGCATCTGCATGCCCATGTCCCACTTGACGCCGGGGCGGAAGTAGCCCCACAGCACACCGGAGATGGCGGCGAGGGTGCCGGCGAGGATCCACACGTAGCGGATGACCTTGTCGACGTCGATGCCGGATGCCGCGGCGAGCTGCGGGTTGTCGGAGATGGCCCGCGTCGCCTTGCCGATGCGGGTGCGGGTGAGGAACCACGCCACGCCGAGGATGACGACGATGCTCACGCCCATGGCGATGAGGTCGATGTACGACAGCGAGACCGGACCGAACTGGATCGGCTCGGGGCTCGCCCCCGGGAGCTGTCGCGTGCCGCCGCCGATGAAGTACTGGAAGACGTATCGCAGCGCGAGCGAGAGGCCGATGCTGACGATCATGAGCTGCACGACGCCGAGGCCGCGGCGGCGCAGCGGCCGCCAGATGCCGGCGTCGAGGGCCCAGCCGAACAGACCGCCGCCGATCACAGCGGCGATGATGCCGACCCACAGGGGCAGCTGCCAGAAGGTGGTCGTGACGAGGGCGACCAGGCCGCCCCAGGTCACCATCTCGGCGTGCGCGAAGTTCGACAGGCGCGTGGTGCCGTAGATGAGCGCCGCACCCATCGAGGCGAGTGCGAGCAGGAGGCCGAAGTTCAGACCGTTGACCAGGCGGGACGCGAGCTGATCGATGAAGGTCACCGTGACGCGCTCGCCCTCGCCGAGGAAGAGGTTGAGGATCTTGGTGCCGGTCAGACCGAACTCCACCTCGAACGACGCCGTGGTGCCCGATACGGGCTGTGTGCCCTCGGGCAGCAGGCTGGCGTCGACGATCACGCCGTCGGGGAGGGTGTCCTCGTCGACCGTGATCGTGTAGGTGTCCTTCTCGGGCACGTACAGGCGCCACTTGCCTTCGGCATCCGTCTCGGTCTCACCCTCGAAGCCGTTGCCGGAGACCGAGAGTTCGACGCCCTCGACCGGCTGGTCCTCGTTGGTGATGACTCCGCCGAAGTAGAAGTCGGTGACCTCCTGGCCGTCGTCGGTCGTCTCCGCCGATGCGGCGAGCGGAGGCTGGACGAGGACCGCGGCGAGTGCGAGGAGCACTCCGATGAACGCGACCAGCCACGGGCTCTTCCGGGGGACGGCGATTGTTGTGGATCCCACGCAACCTCCAGTGTGAGTGCACCTTCGCACAGACTTCGACCGTCTCGGGTTGGACGACGCACTTGACTGTAGTGTGCGTTCGGCCAAACGCCTACACGTTTCACACGATCGAAATGTGAGCGGTACCAATACTCCGATCGACCGTCGTGCGCGACGGCCTTTCCTCGTGCGCGGGAATGTTCCCGGGCGCGTCTCGCTTAGAATCTTCATACGGTTTCCCGGTCGGATCCGGCCGGACATTCGATCTCGCACGTCGCGCGACACGCGCAGGAGGAGCATCCATGGAACAGCACGATCCGTTCGGGTTCGTCGGATTGACCTACGACGATGTGCTGCTCCTGCCGGGGCACACCGACGTCATCCCCAGCGAGGCCGACACCTCCTCGCGCGTGACGCGCCGCATCTCGGTCGCCACCCCGCTGCTGTCGAGCGCCATGGACACCGTCACCGAGGCGCGCATGGCGATCGCCATGGCTCGCGAGGGCGGCCTCGGCATCCTGCACCGCAACCTGTCGATCGCCGACCAGGCGGCACAGGTCGATCGCGTCAAGCGCAGCGAGTCGGGCATGATCACCGACCCGATCACCACCAGCCCCGACGCCACCGTCGAGGAGGTCGACGCGCTCTGCGCCCAGTACCGCATCTCGGGCCTCCCCGTCGTCGACGCGGAGGGTCGTCTGGTCGGCATCATCACGAACCGCGACATGCGCTTCGTGTCGGGCTTCGAGCGCCAGTCGACGCTCGTGAAGGACGTCATGACCTCCGAGGGGCTCGTGACCGCTCCGGTCGGCGTCGCCGCGGGCGAGGTCATCGCACTGTTCGCGAAGCACCGCGTCGAGAAGCTGCCCCTCATCGACGACGACGGCACGCTCGCCGGGCTCATCACCATCAAGGACTTCGACAAGAGCGAGAAGTACCCCCTCGCGACGAAGGACGACCAGGGACGCCTGCGCGTCGGCGCGGCGATCGGGTTCTTCGGCGACGCGTGGGAGCGTGCCGAGGCCCTGCGCGACGCGGGCGTCGACGTGCTCGTGGTCGACACGGCAAACGGCCAGTCGCAGGGCGTCATCGACCTCGTCACCCGCATCAAGGCCGACGAGTCGTTCGCGCACATCGACGTGATCGGCGGCAACGTCGCGACCCGCGAAGGCGCGCAGGCGCTGGTCGATGCGGGCGTGGACGCCGTCAAGGTCGGGGTCGGCCCCGGATCCATCTGCACCACCCGCGTGGTCGCGGGCGTCGGTGTGCCCCAGGTGACCGCGGTCTACGAGGCCTCCCTCGCCGCACGCCCGGCCGGCGTCCCGGTGATCGCCGATGGCGGGCTGCAGTACTCGGGCGACATCGCCAAGGCGCTCGTCGCCGGCGCCGACGCCGTGATGCTGGGGTCGCTGCTCGCCGGTACCGACGAGTCGCCGGGCGAGATCGTCTTCCAGTCGGGCAAGCAGTTCAAGCAGTACCGGGGCATGGGCTCGCTGGGCGCGATGCAGACCCGCGGCAAGCAGACCTCTTACTCGAAGGACCGCTACTTCCAGGCCGACGTCCCGAGCGACGACAAGCTCATCCCCGAGGGGATCGAGGGGCAGGTGCCGTACCGCGGCCCGCTCTCGGCCGTGGCCTACCAGCTCGTCGGCGGACTGCGCCAGTCGATGTTCTACGTCGGAGCGCGCACCATCGAGGAACTCAAGCAGCGCGGCAAGTTCGTGCGCATCACCTCGGCGGGCCTCAAGGAGTCGCACCCCCACGACGTGCAGATCGTCGTCGAGGCGCCGAACTACAAGAAGTGAGGCGCACCGCGCGGTGACGACAAGGGGGACGGATGCTTCGGCATCCGTCCCCCTCGTCGTCGTGCGACGTCCTCGTGGCGATCGCGGCCACGAGCCCCCGGCGAAGGGCGGTATGCCAGAATCGGGGAGAACCTGCTCGCCCTTCCCCGAGCTCTCCCGCCGATGAAGGCGACGGGGGAGCAGACGCCCCCACACGGCCGGGGATCTCCCCAAGGAGAGCCACTTTGTCCGCTGACGCCATCCGCGCCCTCGTCGTCGACGACGACCCCGACGTGTCCCTCCTGGTGAAGACCGTGCTCGAACGTCGCGCGGGGTGCATCGTCGAGCTCGCGGTCGATGGCCACGATGCCATCGAGAAGGCGATCACGGTGCGACCGGACGTCGTCGTCACCGACATCGAGATGCCCGGGCTGACCGGCCTCGAGCTGCTGGCCGAGCTGCATCGCCAGGTGCCGGCGGTGCCGGTGGTGGTCATGACCGCCCACGTGTCGGTCGAGTACGCGGTGCAGGCTCTGCGGGCGCAGGCCGACGAGTTCCTCACGAAGCCCCTCGACATGGCCCGACTCGTCGAGGTCGTGCAGCGCCTGGCGGCCGAGGGGCGCCGTCGTCGAGACGACGGACGCCGCAAGGAGATCGTGCTGGCCGTCGGCGCGCATCCCGACGACGTCGAGATCGGCGTGGGAGGGGCGTTGTCCGCGCACGCCGCCGCAGGCGACGACATCACCATCCTCACCCTGTCGCGCGGTTCGCGCGGCGGTGATGCCGACAGTCGCCAGAACGAATCGCTGGCCGCCGCTGAGATGCTGGGAGCCCGCCTCTTCCTCAAAGACCTCGTCGACACCGAAATCTCCGGCGGCGGTTCGACCGTGCGCCTGATCGAGGAGGTCGTGCGGCAGGTGCAGCCGACGATCGTCTACACGCACTCCCCGCACGATCGCCATCAAGACCATCGGGCGATCAACGAGGCCACCACCGTGGCGACGCGCAACGTCGGGACCGTTGCCTGTTACCAGAGCCCCTCGTCGACGATCGATTTCCGCCCTACGCGCTTCGTGCGCATCGACGGCTACGTCGAGCAGAAGCTGCGTCTGCTCGCCTGCTTCGACTCGCAGACCGCGAACCGCACCTACCTCGACCCGGACTTCGTGCGGGCGACGGCCCGGTACTGGTCGCGGTTCGGCGGGGGTGAGGCGGTCGAGCCGCTGGAGATCGTCCGTGAGACGGCCGCCTTCGTCGGCGCCCACGAGTTCGCCCGGCAGGAGAGCTGATCATGTCCCGCATCCTCGTCACCGGGGTCGGCGGTCCCGCAGGCGTCGCCGTCATCCGTTCGCTTCTGCGCCGAGACGATCTCACCGTGTTCGCGGCCGACATGGACGGCTGGGCGGCCGGACTCTACCTCGTCCCGGCCGCGCAGCGGCGGCTCGTCCCTCCGGGGCGCGACGACGACTTCGTGCCCGCCCTCGCCCGCATGGTGGCCGACGACGCCCTCGACCTCGTGATCTCGACCGTCGACGTCGAGCTCGCCGCGCTCTCCGACCGTCGCGACGAGCTGTCTCCGGCCGTGCTGGCCGCGCCGTCGGCCGACACGCTGGCCGTCGCCCTCGACAAGATGCTCCTCGCCGAGCGGTGCGCCGCGACCGGTCACGCGCCCCGCACCGTTCTCGCCGGTCCGGACGCGCAGGCCGTCGATTGGGAGTTCCCCGCCTTCGCCAAGCCGCGTCAGGGTGCGGGCAGCCGCGGTATCCGCATGGTCGCCGACCGATCCGAACTCGATGCGCTCCCGCTCGACGAGGGGCTCATCGTGCAGGACCTGCTGCCGGGCGAGGAGTACTCGGTCGACGTGCTCGCCGACGCCGACGGACGCGTCGTCGCCGCCGTGCCGCGCACCCGCGCCCGCGTGGACTCCGGCGTGGCCATCGCCGGGCGCACCGTGCACGATCCCGCCCTCGAAGAGACCGCCGCCGCCGTCGCCCGCGCGATCGGCCTGGTGGGCGTCGCGAACGTGCAGCTGCGCCGCGACCGCGTGGGCGTGCCGAAGCTGCTCGAGGTGAACCCGCGCTTCCCCGGGGCGCTGCCCCTCACGATCTCCGCCGGTGTGGACATCCCCTCGCTCGTCGTCGACCTCTTCCTGGGCCGGCCGCTCCCGGAGCGGCTCCCGTTCCGGGAGGTGGCCGCCGTACGCTTCCTCGAGGACGTGGTCGTCGAGATCGACGACGTGCTCGTCTCGGAGCACGCCGGTCACCAGGAGGAGCTGTGAGCGACCGCATCCTCCGCGGCGACCATCACGTGCACTCCACGTTCTCCGACGACGCCGTCTCGACCCCGCAGGAGAACGTCGACGCCGCGGTCGCGGCGGGACTCGACACGCTGCGCATCGTCGACCACGTGCGCCGCGACACGACGTGGGTACCGGAGTACGTCGCCGCGATCCGTGCGCTGCGGGTGCCCGACGGACTCACCGTGCTCACCGGCGTGGAAGCCAAGATCCTCGACCGGAGCGGCACGCTCGACATTCCCGCGCTGCCCGCGGGCATCGACCGCATCCTCATCGCCGATCACCAGTTCCCCGGGATCGACGGCCCGTGGGGGCCCACCGCGGTGCGCGAGCGCATGGCCGACGGCTGGGCGCCCGCCGATGTGCTCGACGACTTCCTCGCGGGGGTGATCGGCGCCATGGAGAAGCATCCGGGCAACCAGCTCGCGCACTGCTTCTCGCTCCTGCCGAAGATCGGTCTCACCGAACACGATCTGGGGGCCGAATGTCTGCGCGCGTGGGCGGAGACGGCCGCCCGTACGGGCACCCTCGTCGAGGTCAACGAGAAGTGGGGATGCCCCGCGCCCGCCTCGCTCACAGCCCTGCGCACCGCCGGGGCCGAGATCGTCGCGTCGACCGACAGTCATGTCGCGACCGACGTCGGCCGGTACGATCGCGTGCGGCGACTGCTCGACGGGAAGGGGGCCGCATGATCGGCGACCTCGAATGGTGGCAGACGGCGATCGTCGTGGTCCTCGTGCTCTGCATCCTCGTCGGCACGCTGCCGGTGATCAACACCGGACTGCAGTTCCTCTCGCTGCCGATGCACGCCTTCCGCAACCACTACGACCGCGCCGAGCCGTACCACCCGAACGTCGCGGTGATCATCCCGGCGTGGAACGAGGGTCTCGTCATCGGCCCGGCGATCGAGCGTCTGCTGCAGCTGGAGTATCCGGCCGACCGCCTGCGCGTGTACGTCGTCGACGACGCGTCGACCGACGACACCCCCGACATCGTGCGGGCGAAGGGTCTGGCCCATCCGGGGCGCGTGCACCACCTGCGCCGCGAGGTCGGCGGCGAGGGCAAGGCGCACACGCTGAACCACGGACTCGACATCGTCCTGGCGGATGCCTGGACGGAGGCCGTGCTGATCATGGACGCCGACGTCATCTTCTCGCGCGACTCGCTGCGCAAGCTCACCCGCCATCTGGCGGACGACGAGGTCGGCGCCGTCACCGCGTACATCGCCGAGGGCAGCCGCGACCGCAACTACCTCACGCGCTTCATCGCCGTGGAGTACGTGATCGGACAACTCTCGGCCCGCCGCACGCAGAACGTGCTCGGTGCGATGGCGTGCCTGGCCGGGGGAGCGCAGCTGCACTCCCGCGCCAACCTCGAGGCCATCGGCGGACGCATCCCCACCGGCACCCTCGCGGAAGACACCATGACGACCTTCGAGGGGCAGCTGCACGGTCGACGGGCGGTCTTCGAGCCGCACGCCGTCGTGCTCGCGGAGGAGCCCCGGACGATCGACGCGCTCTGGAAGCAGCGGTTGCGGTGGGCGCGCGGCAACGTGCAGCTCACCTCCATCTACAAGCACCTGTGGTTCCGGCCGAGCCGCGAGCACCAGCTCGGTAGCTTCGCGTTCGGGCTCGGGTGGTTCACCATCCTGCTGCTGCCCGCGTTCATGCTGCTCGCGGCTGCCGCCCTGATCGCGCTGCTGTTCTTCCACAGCGAGATCGCCGGGTGGGTCTTCCGCACGATGTGGGTCGCGGCGGCGTGCATCTATCTGTTCTCGATCCTTTTCTCGGTGCAGCTCGATGGTCGGATCGGCCGGCAGTCGTGGCGCGAGGCGATCATGTTCCCGGGGCTCGGGGCGCTGATCCTCATGGCCGTCGCCCTGTTCCCCTGGCTGCTCGACGACGCGATCCGCGCGGTGGGCGGCACGGTCGACGACCGAACGCGCCTCGCGTGGGCCCTGTTCTTCTATCTCTGGGGCCCGGTCTCGCTGCTCGGTGTGTGGCTGGCCCGCGCCGTCGAACGACTGCCCGCAGGGCGGTTCTTCGCCGGCCTCCTGCTCTACATCTGCGGATACGGGTCGCTGCTCTGCGCGATCACCGTGGATTCCTACATCAAGGAGTGGCGTCGTGCCGACGCCGTCTGGATCAAGACCGAGAAGGTCGGACGGGTCGATTCATGAGCGACATCCCCACGCGCGCACAGGAGACCGAGGAGCTGGCGCAGGACGCCCGCTCGGAGAAGAAGCTGGTGTGGCAGGCGCTCGCCGCCGCCGCGGTCGTGGTCGTGATCGTCGTCGTGCGGGAGCTGCTGCTCCGATGAGCACGCGACCCCTGGCACTCGTGGTGGAGGACGACCTCGACCAGATGGCTCTGCTGCGTCGTCACCTCGATCGGGAGGGCTTCGACGTGTACTCCGCGAACGACGCCGAGTCCGCGATCTCGGCGTTCCCGCACATCCACCCGTCGCTCGCGGTGCTCGACCTGCTGCTGCCGGGCATCTCGGGGCGGGAGTGCGCGACGCGCGTGCGGGAGGCGTTCCCGGATTGCTTCCTCGTGATCAGCTCGGTCCTCGACCGGGTCGACTACCCGGCATCGGACGCCGCGCTGCCCAAGCCGGTGCGCGGGGCCGAGCTGCGCGCGCTGGTGAAGGGCGTCGCGCGATGAGCCCCTATTCCGGTCGTGCCGTCGTCGAACGGCAGTGGCGCAACTACTTCAACGACCCGACGCCGCTGATGAAGCAGGCGCCGACCGCCATCGCAGTCGGCATCGCCGGTCTTCTCGTGGTGCTGGTCCCGGGGATCGCCGTCACGAACGTCGCCGCTGCCGTCGCGGGCATCGCGCTCGTCGCTGTGATGACGGCGCTCGCCGCAGTACTCGCCGCCCGCCGTGTGCACGAGGGCTGGATCGTGCTGATGATCCCGGCCGTCGACATCCTCGCGATCGGCGCTCTGCGCGTCGGCACGGGAGGCACGTCGTCGCTCTTCTCGTCGTTCGTGCTGCTGCCGGTGATCTGGCTGGCGGCCGCGCGAGGGCTGAAGCCGGTGTTCCTGATCGGCGCGCTGACCTCGATCGCCTTCCTCATGCCGCTGCTGCTCGACCCCGCCACCGACGACCTCGCGTGGTTCCGGGGCGTCGTGAGCCCCCTCGTGTTCGCGACGGTCGGAGCGATCGTGAACGAGCTGTCGCGGCTGCAGCGCCTGCGCACGTCGCAGGCCGAGCAGCTCGTGTCGGATCGCACGGCCGCGCTCGCCGAGAACCTCTCGATGGTCGAGCAGCTGCGCACCAGCGAGAAGCAGTACCGCTTCCTGCTCGAGTCCTTCAGCAGCCTGTGGGCGTCGATCACGGCGCAGGCGGTGATCGCGACCGATCACGAGGGCACGATCCTCGCCTGGAACCCCGGGTCCGTTCGCCTGCTCGGCCTCTCGGTCGACGAGGCGCTGGCGGGCGTGCGGGTCGATCGCTTCTTCCCGGCCCAGACCCTCGCGCCGTTCGCCGACCCCGAGGTCGTCGCAGAGCCCGGCGGACTGCCCGCGGGGATGCGCACCCTCTTCGACGAGGCGGATGCCGGGAAGTTCGTCGAGGTCGATGTCGACGTGACCACCGCGGGAGGCTCGACCGTACCCGCCCGGGTGACCGTGAGCCCCTATCAGGGCGCGGACGGAGCTCGCCGCGGCTACCTGCTCGTGCTCACCGACGAGACGCGCGCGGTCGAGCTCGCTCGCATGAAGGACGAGTTCATCGGCATGATCTCGCACGAGCTGCGCACTCCGCTCAGCGCGATCCTCGGCTTCCTCGACCTGCTCCAGAACGACCCCGCGCAGCCGCTCACCGATGATCAGCAGCAGTTCGTGAGTGTCATCGAGCGCAACGCCAACCGTCTGCTCACACTCGTCGGCGACCTGCTCTTCACGGCGCAGGTCGAGTCGGGGCGGTTCCCCCTCGAGCGGGAGGAGGCCGACATCGGCGCCCTTGTGCGTTCGGCCATCACCTCGGCCGGCCCGCACGCCGAGAAGGAGGGCATCACGCTCGACGTGCAGCTGCCCGAGATACCGGTGCGGGTGCAAGTCGACACGACGCGGATCGGTCAGGCCCTCGACAACCTCCTCTCGAACGCGATCAAGTTCACCCCGCGCGGCGGTCGCGTCACCGCCAAGGTCGAGCCGATCGATGGGCAGGTGCGCGTGTCGGTGCGCGACACCGGTGTGGGCATCCCCGCCGACGAGCAGGGGATGCTCTTCACCCGCTTCTTCCGTGCCTCCACCGCCACCCGCAACGCCGTTCCGGGGGTAGGCCTCGGGCTCACCATCACGCGCGCGATCGTGCTCGCCCACGGCGGCACGATGGACGTGGAGAGCGAGGAAGGGGTGGGGACGGAGTTCTGCTTCACCCTCCCTGTGCCCCTGCGCACCGAGGCGATGCGCCTCGGCGACATGCGGCTGAGCTGATAGTCTGATCGGCTCGCCGTCGGCGGGCGGAAGGACGTCCGCACGGTGGGGTATATCGATGTTTCTGGCGTCTCGTTGACGCTTCCCGACGGCAGGCCGTTGCTCGACGAGGTGAGCTTCCGCGTCGGGCAGGGGTCGACGAGCGCGCTCATCGGGCCGAACGGCGCCGGCAAGACGACGCTGTTGCGCATCATCCGCGCCGACCAGCAACCGGACGACGGGGTCGTCACCATCGACGGGGGCCTCGGCGTGATGGATCAGTTCGTCGGGCACGCCTCGTCCGACGAGACGGTGCGCGACCTGCTCGTGCGCGTCGCACCCCGCCGCATCCGCGCGGCGGCCGAAGCGCTCGACACCGCCGAGAACGCCCTGATCGCGCACGACCACCACGACTCGCAGATGGCCTACGCGAGCGCCATCGCTGAGTATGCAGACGCAGGAGGGTACGAGCACGAGACCATCTGGGATCAGTGCACCGTGGCCGCCCTGGGCATCCCGTTCGAGCGCGCGAGATGGCGCGACCTGTCCACCCTCTCCGGGGGCGAGCAGAAGCGGCTGGCCCTGGAGGCGCTGCTGCGAGGACCGGACGAGGTGCTGTTGCTCGACGAGCCGGACAACTACCTCGACGTGCCGGGGAAGAGGTGGCTCGAGGAACGCCTGCAGCAGACGTCCAAGACCGTCCTGCTCGTCTCGCACGACCGCGAGCTGCTGGCTCGCGCCGCAGACCGGGTCATCACTCTCGAACCGGGTGGGGCAGGCGCGACCGCTTGGGTCCACGGCGGCGGGTTCGCCACGTACCACCGCGCCCGCGAGGACCGGCTGGACCGACTCGACGAACTGCGCCGCCGCTGGGACGAACAGCACGCGAAGCTGCGCGCCCTGGTCGCATCGCTCAAGGTCAAGGCGTCGGCGAACGACGGGTTCGCTTCGCGCTACCAGGCTGCGCAGACGAGACTGCGTCGATTCGAAGACGCCGGGCCGCCGGAGGAGCGCCCACGCACCCAGGACTTCGACATGAGGCTGCGCGGCGCACGCACGGGGAAGCGCGCGGTGGTGGCCGACCGCCTCGAACTGACCGGGCTCATGAAGCCGTTCGATGCCGAGGTCTGGTACGGCGACCGCGTGGCGGTTCTCGGCTCCAACGGCTCCGGCAAGTCGCACTTCCTGCGACTCCTCGCCCGGGGCGGGACCGAACCGGACCCCACGCTCGGACACGTCACCTCGGCCCGGGAGCAGGTCGCGTCCGTGCCGCATACCGGAAGCGTCACCCTCGGCGCGCGCGTCGTTCCCGGCCTGTTCGCCCAGACGCACGTCCACCCGGAGTTCGCGGGGCGTACTCTGCTCGACATCCTGCACCGGGGTGACGAGCGCCGAGACGGACTTCCGCGGGATGCGGCGAGTTCAGCGCTCGACCGGTACGGTCTGGTGCGTCAGGCGCAGCAGTCGTTCGATTCGCTCTCGGGCGGCCAGCAGGCGCGGTTCCAGGTGCTGCTGCTCGAACTGAGCGGTGCGACGCTGCTCCTGCTCGACGAGCCGACCGACAACCTCGATATCGAGTCCGCCGAGGCGCTGGAGGATGCGCTCACGCGCTTCGACGGGACCGTGCTCGCGGTCACGCACGACCGATGGTTCGCTCGATCGTTCGATCGATTCCTCGTGTTCGGCACGGACGGTGCAGTGTACGAGTCGGATGTCGCCGTGTGGGACGAGTCGCGGGTGATGCGGGCGCGCTGAGAGCGTAAGGGGCCACGACCCGCCGCACCGCCGCGGGCTGATGCGGCGGGTTGTGACCCCTCAGATGCGCGCGGGCAGGCGGAAGGGGGCGGCCACCGCGGTCGAAGCGTCGATCGCGAGGTCGGCGAGGGTGGCGCCCACGCCGGGCACGAACTTGAAGCCGTGCCCCGAGAAACCCGCCCCGACGACGATGCGCCCGCGGCGGTCGAGAACGAAGGCGCCGTCGTCGGTGGAGGTGTAGGTGCAGCTGAGGGGGACGGCCGAGTCGGGGTCGAGGCCGGGCATCCATTCCCGTACGTAGGCGGCGAGCTCGGCCTGACGGGTCGGACGATGCGGTCGATCATCGGGGTCGACCACGTCGCCCACGAGATGGAAGCCGACCTTCACGCCCTCCCCGGGCGTGGGCATGCCGTACACCGTCGCGGGGAAGGCCGCCGGGTCGACGTAGTGGTTGAACGAGGGCCACTCCGCTGCAGCGTCGCGCGGCGCGAAGTGCGCCGGAGTCTCCTCGGTGACGGTGAGCCGCGGCAGTCCGAGGCCGGGGAGTAGCCGGGCGCTCCACGCGCCGGCGGTCACGACGGCCGTCTCCGCCCGCAGCAGGGTGCCGTCGGCGAGCGCGAGCTCCACTCCGTGGCCGGACTCGTGCAGGCCGGCCACGGGGGTGCGCCAGCGCACCTCGCCCCCCGCCTCGACGATGCGGCGTTCGAGTTCGAGGAGCGCGGCGGATGCCCGCACCACTCCGGCGTCGGCAGACCAGAGCACGTCGCCATCGAAACGCATGCCGGTCCAGCGGGCGCGGGCCTCGGCCGACGACAGCAGCTCCGCGGGGATGCCGCGCTCGTGCAGTCGATCCCGGATGCCGTCGATGTCGGCGTCGCCGTGCGTGACGAGCCCGTGTAGGCGCAGCAGAGGTTCGCCGTCGACGAGCCCGAGGGCATCCCATCCCTCCCGTGCCCGCTGCAGCAGGTCGAGGTAGTGCTCCTCGGCATAGGCGTTGTTGAAGTTGCGGGTGGCGCCGTGCGACGCCCCCTCGCGGTGCCCGCGCGCGAACTGCTCGAGCACCAGTGGCCGCACTCCGCGGCGGGCGAGTTCCCACCCGGTGGCGAGCCCCATCGCACCGCCGCCCACGACGACGACCTCCACGGCATCCGTTCCCATGCGTCCTCCCGACGTCGCCTCCAGTCTCCCAGCCGTGGCCGCCTCCCGTGCCCGGTAGGCTGGGGTGGTGACCATGGAGATCGAGCTCGGCCGAGGAAAGCGCGCGCGACGCGCGTACACGTTCGACGACATCGCGGTGGTGCCCTCGCGGCGCACGCGCAACCCGGAGGATGTGTCGACCGCGTGGACGATCGACGCGTTCGGCTTCGGCATCCCGGTGCTGGGCGCCCCGATGGACTCGGTCGTGAGCCCGCAGACGGCGATCATGCTGGGCCAGCTCGGCGGACTGGGCGTGCTCGACCTCGAGGGCCTGTGGACGCGGTACGAGAACCCCGAGCCGCTGCTCGCCGAGATCGCCGGTCTCAGCGACTCCGAGGCCACCGTGCGCATGCAGCAGCTGTACTCCGAGCCGATTAAGCCCGCGCTCATCACGCAGCGCCTGGCCGAGATCCGCGAGGCGGGCGTCACCGTGGCGGGGTCGCTCACCCCGCAGCGCACTCAGGAGTTCTACGACACCGTCGCGGCGGCGGGGGTCGACCTGTTCGTGATCCGCGGCACCACGGTGTCGGCCGAGCACGTGTCGAGCGTCGACGAGCCCCTGAACCTCAAGAAGTTCATCTACGACCTCGACGTGCCCGTGATCGTCGGAGGTGCGGCGACCTACACGGCCGCCCTCCACCTCATGCGCACCGGTGCAGCGGGCGTGCTGGTGGGCTTCGGCGGGGGTGCGGCGTCGACGACGCGCGCGACCCTCGGCATCCACGCGCCGATGGCGACGGCGGTGTCGGACGTCTCAGCCGCGCGTCGTGACTACCTGGACGAGTCGGGCGGACGATACGTGCACGTGATCGCCGACGGCGGCGTCGGCACCTCGGGCGACATCGTGAAGGCTCTCGCCATGGGCGCGGATGCCGTCATGCTCGGCGTCGCCCTGGCACGGGCGACCGACGCCCCCGGCCGTGGTTTCCACTGGGGTCCCGAGGCCCATCACCCGAAGCTCCCGCGGGGACGCCGGGTGCAGGTCGGCGGCATCGGCACGCTGGAGGAGATCCTCTACGGCCCGGCTCCGGTGGCAGACGGCACGGCGAACCTCATCGGCGCCCTCCGCAAGTCGATGGCCACCACCGGGTACTCCGACCTGAAGGAGTT
The DNA here is from genome assembly GCF_057655505.1 of Microbacterium sp. Soil_N32. Taxonomy (NCBI): domain Bacteria; kingdom Bacillati; phylum Actinomycetota; class Actinomycetes; order Micrococcales; family Microbacteriaceae; genus Microbacterium; species Microbacterium sp. Soil_N32. Next base: position 1,199,781 of record NZ_JBDGME010000019.1, on the reverse strand, counting down.
CCAGCGGGTCGAGGTCGTGCTCGCGCCGTACGAGAACTGATCGCCCCGCCTTCCACCGTGTCCTCCGCCCCGCTGTTCCCGCCGACCCTGCGCGAGGTCATGCTGCGCGGGCGGTGGATCGGCATGCTGCTGTTCTGCCTGCTCGTCGCCGGCGTCTTCGCCTGGCTCGGGCAGTGGCAGTTGGAGCGCGCGATCGAGACCGATCCGCCGGCTCCGGGCGCGACGGAGCAGGTGCAGTCGCTCACCGACGTCATCGAGCCGGGGGAGTACCTGGCGGAACCGCTCGTCGGACAGCGGGTCGAGGCCAGCGGAACGTGGGTGCCCGGCGACTTCCTGGTGGTGGCGAAGCGGTTCAACGACGGTGCCGAGGGCTACTGGGTCACCGGCCAGCTGCGGGTGGCGGAACGGGCGTCGATCGCTGTCGCGATCGGGTGGGCCTCCGACCGGAAGAGTGCGGACGCGGCCGTCGAACGCATGAACGACGACGACGGGTCGATCGTCGAGGTCTCGGGTCGCATCATCTCGGACGAGGGGCCGGCCGTTCCGCCCCACGACGATCCGACGCGCATGGAGCGGATGTCGACGGCCGCTCTGCTCGGCTTCTGGCACGACACCGAGCAGCTCGACGTGTACCGCCCGTACCTCGCGTCGACGACGGCGCTCGGCGGCCTCGACGACATCGCCTCCCCGGCGCCGGCCGAGCAGTCGCCGGTGAACTGGCTGAACGTCTTCTACGCCGCGGAGTGGGTCATCTTCGCGGGCTTCGCGTTCTATCTCTGGTACCGGCTGGCGAAAGACGCCTGGGAGCGCGAGGTCGAAGAGTTCGAGGACGCGGAAGCGGCCTGACGCGCAGTGCACGCGCCCGCTTGCCCCGGGTGAGCACTCGGTGACGAAACGGCGAACACCGTTGAGGATGTCGGTGCCCCTCCGTAGGCTCGCTGACATGCGCGCGTCCCGGCGACGACCCGGGTGGGCGCACGACCGGCCCCACGAGGGCCCGACGTCACCGAAATCCACAATGTCGAGGAGACCGTTCGCATGTCAGCCCCCCACGACGACGCCCGCACGGGAGTCGATCCGTCAGAAGCCCGGAAGCGGGGGCGCACCGGCGCTCTCGCTCTGACCACGGCCGTCGCTCTCGCGTTCGGCTCGATCGGTGCCGCCCCGGCTTTCGCCGTCGACGAGTCCGGTGAGACGCCCGCGCCGGCGGCGACCGAGACCGGCGCGCCGGAGACCCCTGCTCCTTCCACGCCCACGACGGATGCCCCGCCCGCCGCGTCTGCGACGGATGCCGCCGATGACGAGGCGGCCGCCCCGGCGGCGCCCAGCGAGGCGGCACCGGCCGAATCCGTACCCGCCGAGGCTGAGGCTCCGGCGGCAGCGGCCGCGAGCACGCCTCCCACGCACACGATCGCCGAGGTGCAGGGAACCGGCGGCACGTCGCCGCTCACCGGGCAGACCGTGACGGTCGAAGGCGTGGTGACCGCCGACTACCGCACGGGCGGCTACAAGGGCATCGTCATCCAGACCCAGGGCTCCGGCGGTGCCGACGACGCCACTCCGGGCGCATCCGACGGCGTCTTCGTCTACCTGAACGCGCTCGCTCCGTCCCTCGACCGCGGCGACCTCGTCTCGGTCACCGGCACGGTGAGCGAGTACTTCGGTCAGACGCAGATCGCCCCCACCGCACTCAGCGGGATCGAGGTCGTGACGGCAGACGCGGGACTGCCCGCTCTCACGCCCCTCCCCGATACGGTCGTGGGAGCCGACCGCGAGCAGTACGAGAACATGCTCGTCGCGCCCAGCGGCACCTATCGGCTCGCCTCCAGCCACCAGTTGTACAACTACGGGACGCTCTGGCTGAACGCGGGCGACGACCTGAACGTCAAGAGCACCGAGACCACGCGCCCGGGCGATGAGGCGGCCGCGATCGCGGCGGCCAACCGTGCGAACCGGATCCTGCTCGACGACGCCTGGTCGCTCCAGGTGAACAACAAGAACCACCCCGGCGAGCAGCCCTACTTCACGACCGAGCAGGTCGTGCGCAACGGCGATGTCGTCGACTTCAGCGACGAGGGCTACATCCTGCAGTGGGGCTTCGACGACTGGCGCCTGCAGCCGACGGTGCCGATCGACGACTCCTCGCCCGCCGACCTGAAGGTCGGGTTCGAGTCGACCAACCCGCGCCCGACCGCGGCGCCCGAGGTCGGCGGCGACGTGCAGGTCGCGTCGTTCAACGTCTTCAACTACTTCACGACGCTGAAGACCGAGGACTCGGACGCGCGTGGGGCGGCGAATGCCGAGGAGTTCGCGATCCAGAAGTCGAAGATCGTCGCCGCGATCAACGGTCTCGACGCCGAGATCGTCTCGCTCATGGAGATCGAGAACTCGGTCAAGCTGGGAAAGCCGATCGACACGGCGCTGGCCGATCTCGTCGACGGACTGAACGCGGCGGCCGGCAGCGAGGTGTGGGCGTACGTGCCCACTCCCGACGCGCTGAACGACGCCTCGACGACCGACTACATCACCAACGCGATCATCTACAAGAAGGACGCGGTCTCCCCGGTGGGCGACAGCGCGACGGTGACCGACGAGACGGTGTGGGGCAACGCGCGCGAACCCATCGCGCAGGCGTTCGACGTCGACGGTCGCATCGTGACCGTCGTCGCGAACCACTTCAAGTCGAAGTCCCCGCCTTCGGGTGCGGGCGCGGAGCCCGCCGACGGGCAGGGCTTCTTCAACGCCGACCGCGTCGCGCAGGCCGAGGCCGTGCTCGACTTCGCCGGTGAGCTCGAGGAGTCGACCGGCAGCAGCGACCTGCTGCTCATCGGCGACTTCAACGCCTACGGGCAGGAAGACCCGATCGACGTCTTCACCTCGGCCGGCTGGAGCGACCTGGTCGCCGACACCACCGACGGCCAGTACACCTACTCGTTCGACGGTGAGCTCGGCTCTCTCGACCACGTGATCGCGTCGCCGTCGCTCACGTCGTCGATCACCGGGGCCGGCGTCTGGGGCATCAACTCCCCGGAGTGGAGCGACCGGGGCTACGCGTTCGGCGCGGCCGAGGCGGGCACGCCGTACCGGTCGAGCGACCACGATCCGATCATCGTCGGCGTCTCGGCCGACGTGCCGCCGGTGAGCATCGACGTCGTCACGATCAACGACTTCCACGGACGTATCGAGGCCGACGGTGCCGCCGCGGGCGCGGCGGTCCTGGCCGGCGCGGTGCAGCAGTTCCGCGCCGAGAACCCGAACACGATCTTCGCCGGAGCGGGAGATCTGATCGGGGCCTCGACCTTCACGTCGTTCATCAACGACGACAACCCGACCATCGACGCGCTCAACGCCGCCGGCCTCGACGTGAGCGCGGCGGGCAACCACGAGTTCGACCAGGGCTGGGAGGACCTGCGCGACCGTGTGCAGGACCGCGCCGACTTCGAGTACATCTCGTCGAACGTCTTCCTCACCGAGACGGGCGAGCCCGCGCTCGCACCCGCCTGGGTGAAGGAGCTCGACGGGGTGAAGGTCGGCTTCATCGGGGCCGTCACGGAAGACCTCGACTCCCTGGTCTCGCCCGAGGGCATCGCCGACCTGGAGGTGCGCAGCATCGCCGACTCGGTGAACGCGGTCGCAGACGACCTCCGCGACGGCGACGCGTCGAACGGCGAGGCCGACGTCATCATCCTCCTCGTGCACGAGGGCGCCGAGAGCGCGGAGCTCGCCAGCATCACGCCGGAGTCCCCGCTGGGCGAGATCGTCCACGGGGTGGACGACGACGTCGACGCGATCGTGTCGGCGCACACCCACCTCGCCTACAACCACGTCATCGACGGCCGCCCGGTCGTCTCGGCGGGGCAGTACGGCGAGAACCTCGGCAAGATGAACCTGCAGGTCGACCCGCAGACGAAGGAACTGCTGTCGATCACCAACGAGATCAAGCCCCTCACCGCCAACGGCCAGCCGCTGTACCCGGCCGATCCGGCCGTCGCCGAGATCGTCGCGAAGGCGAAGGCCGAGGCCGACGTTCTCGGGGCGGTCAAGGTCGGCGACATCACCGCCGACTTCAACCGCGCTCGTCAGACGAACGGGTCGGAGAACCGCGGTGGCGAGTCCACCATCGGCAACTTCGTCGCCGACGTGCAGAAGTGGTCCACGGGTGCCGACATCGCGCTCATGAACCCGGGCGGCATCCGCGCGAACCTGACGTACGCGTCGTCGGGGGCATCCGACCCCGCGGGCAACGTCACGTACCGCGAGGCCGCCACCGTGCAGCCGTTCGCCAACACCCTGGTCATGCTCACCATGACGGGTGACGAGATCCGGCGGGTGCTGGAGGAGCAGTGGCAGCCGGCGGGTTCGGCGCGTCCGTTCCTGAAGCTCGGCGTCTCCGAGGGGCTGGTCTACACCTACGACCCGACCGCGGCACGTGGGTCTCACATCACCGGCATCACGCTCGACGGGGCGCCGATCGACCCGGCGGCGGAGTACACGGTCGCCGCGAACTCGTTCCTCGCGGGCGGCGGAGACAACTTCTCCACGTTCAAGGAGGGTGACGACAAGCGCGACACGGGCAAGATCGACCTGCAGTCGATGGTGGACTGGTTCGACGCCAACGGCACGGCCGAACCCGATTACGCCCAGCGCGCCATCGGTGTGACGGTCAGCCCGGCGGATGCCGACGGGTACAGCGCCGGCGACCAGGTCACCGTCGCGCTCTCCTCGCTGGCGTTCAGCGCCGGAGAGCCGGCACCCGGCGAGGTCGCGCTGTCGCTGGGCGACATCCCGCTCGTGACGGGCGCCGTCGATCCGACGATCGTGGACACCACCGACGAAGCAGGTCGGGCGACGCTCGTCTTCACGGTCCCGGAGGGCGTCACCGGCGAGCAGCAGCTCACCATCACGGTGCCCTCCACCGGCACGACGGCCCAGGTGCCTTTCGCCATCACCGGTGAGGCGGAGTTCGCCGGATCGATCGAGCTCGGCTCCTCGAAGGTCGCGGCGGGCAAGAAGCTCGTCATCACCGGCGAGGGATACACCCCGGGCGAGACGGTGACCGTGCAGCTGCGACCGAAGAAGGGCGCGCCGATCGAGGCGGGCACCGTGCAGGTCGGGGCGGACGGGGCGTTCCAGGCATCGGTCACCGTGCCGAAGAGCACGCATCCCGGCAAGTACACCGTCGCGGTCGCGCAGGCCGACGGAGACGAGGCCACGGCCACCGTCACCGTCAACCGTGCGGGCGGCGTCGGAGGGATCATCGGCGGCATCATCGACTGGATCATCGACCTCATCTCCGGATGGTGGTGACCCGCGTCGCGATGACGTGAGGCGGAGGCCGTCGGGGACACCCCGGCGGCCTCCGTCGTACCGGCGCTCGCCTCGCGGGCCGGATCGGAGGCGGCGCGGCGCCGACTAGACTGGTCGCATGCCCGAACCGAAAGTCGCCAGCTTTCCGGCGATCCGCGGTGCGCTGAAGTTCTACCAGATCGCCTCGATCATCACGGGAGTCATGCTGCTCCTGCTGCTCGCCGAGATGGTGCTGAAGTACACGCCGATCCACCTCGAGCTCTTCCTCGGCGGCTCGGGAGGGCCGCTGTGGTTCGCCGGTGTCATCGCGGGGCCCGACTGCCAGTGGTGGTCGCTCTTCCTGCCCATGACGAACGCGTGCGAGATGACCTCGCTCGGCGACGGCTTCAACCTCTCGCTCGGCATCCTCGTCGCGCACGGATGGTTCTACGTCGTGTACCTCTTCGCGTGCTTCCGCATGTGGAGCCTCATGCGCTGGCCCTTCAAGCGCTTCATCCTGCTCGCCCTCGGCGGCGTCGTGCCCCTGCTCTCGTTCTTCATGGAGTCGGTCGTCGCCCGAGAGGTGAAGACCTACCTCGCCACCCGGGAGGCCGCCGCGGCCTCCACCCCCGCCCCGGAAGGTGCCCGTTGACCGAACAGTCCGAGACCCAGCAGCGCCCGGCGCTCGTCGTCGACTTCGGCGCGCAGTACGCGCAGCTGATCGCCCGACGGGTGCGTGAGGCCGGCGTCTACAGCGAGATCGTGCCGCACACCGCGACCGCCGACGAGATCGCCGCCAAGAACCCCGTGGCCATCATCCTGTCCGGCGGCCCGTCGTCGGTCTACGAGGAGGGCGCGCCGCGCCTCGACCCCGCGGTCTTCGACCTCGGCGTCCCCACCCTCGGCATCTGCTACGGCTTCCAGTACATGGCGCAGACCCTCGGCGGCGAGGTCGCCCACACGGGGCTCCGCGAGTACGGTGCGACGGATGCCGTCGTCACGGGCGACGGGGGCACTCTTCTCGCCGGTCAGCCCTCCGAGCAGAACGTGTGGATGAGCCACGGCGACCAGGTGTCGCGCGCGCCGGAGGGCTTCGACGTGCTGGCGACCACCGAGGCGACCCAGGTGGCGGCCTTCGCGAACGAGGAGCGCGGCTTCTACGGCGTGCAGTGGCACCCGGAGGTGAAGCACTCCGATCACGGTCAGCGCGTGCTCGAGAACTTCCTGCACAAGGGCGCCGGACTCGCTTCCGACTGGAACAGCGACAACGTGATCGCCGAGCAGGTCGAGCGCATCCGCCAGCAGGTGGGCGATGCCCGCGTGATCTCCGCACTGTCCGGCGGTGTCGACTCCGCCGTGTCGACCGCGCTGGTGCACAAGGCGATCGGCGATCAGCTGACGGCGGTCTTCGTCGACCACGGGCTGCTCCGCAAGGGAGAGCGCGAGCAGGTCGAGAAGGACTACGTCGAGTCCACCGGTGTGCGGCTGATCACGGTCGACGCCGCCGACACGTTCCTCGGCCACTTGAAGGGTGTGACTGATCCCGAGGAGAAGCGCAAGATCATCGGGCGCGAGTTCATCCGCGCGTTCGAGAAGGTGCAGCTCGACCTCGTCGAAGAGGCGAAGGCCGACGGCGGCGCCCCCGTGAAGTTCCTCGTGCAGGGCACCCTCTACCCCGACGTCGTCGAGTCGGGCGGCGGCGCGGGCACCGCGAACATCAAGTCGCACCACAACGTCGGCGGCCTCCCCGACGACCTCGACTTCGAGCTGATCGAGCCGCTGCGCGCCCTCTTCAAAGACGAGGTGCGGGCGATCGGCCGCGAGCTCGGCATCCCCGAGGCGATCGTCGGACGCCAGCCGTTCCCCGGCCCCGGCCTCGGCATCCGCATCATCGGCGAGGTGACGGCGGAGCGCCTCGAGATCCTGCGCGAGGCCGACGCGATCGCGCGCGAGGAGCTGACGAAGGCGGGCCTCGACCAGGAGATCTGGCAGTGCCCCGTCGTGCTGCTCGCGGATGTGCGATCGGTGGGCGTGCAGGGCGACGGTCGCACGTACGGGCATCCGATCGTGCTGCGCCCGGTGTCGAGCGAAGACGCGATGACCGCCGACTGGACGCGGCTGCCGTACGATGTGCTCTCGAAGATCTCGAATCGCATCACCAACGGCGTGCGCGACGTCAACCGCGTGGTGCTCGACGTCACGTCGAAGCCCCCGGGGACGATCGAGTGGGAGTGACGGGCGGGGGGATGCCCTCGTCCGAACTCGGCCCGGTTCTGCCGGATGCCGAGTACCTGGTGCTGTCGAGCAGGCTCATCCCCGGCCTGGACGGCGGATACACCATCGCGACGCTCGCGCGCGCCCGCCAACTCGCGGGAGCGGGTGTCGCCGACGGGCGCGGCCCGCAGTTGCTGACGTTCGACCCGGGAACCGCCGCGGATCACGCGCTGCACCGCGACACGTTCGTCGCACGCGGGGCGCTCACGGATGCCTCGCGGATGCGCAACCTGTTCGACGAGGCCGTCGACACGCGGGGCGGAGCGGCCGACTGGCTGCGCGCCGCCGCTGATCCGGCGCTCGTCGCGCATGACGAGATCGAGTACCGCACGATCGAGGATGCCGAGGGGCGGCCATTCGTGGCGCTGCCGGTCATCCCCGGCAACCCCGACTGGCACCTGAGCGTCGAGCCGGTCCTGATCTTCGACGAGGACGGCCGCACGCTCGGTGGGCTCGCCGGGTTCGGCGGACTCTACCGCGCCTGGCTGTCGCACCTCGTGGCGCAGCTCGGCGATCGTCCGATCATCGTCATCTGCGAATCACGCCAGCTCGGCGAGCTCATCGTGGGCTGGGCGGATCCGCGGGTGCGCATCGTGCACACCATCCACACGATCCACCTCGAGGCGCCCTACACGGCGGATGCCCCGATCAACGCTCTGTGGACGCGATGGTTCGCCATCTCCGACCGGTTCGACGCCGTGATCTGGCCTACCGCCACGCAGCGCGACGACGTGGTGGCCCGATTCGGCGACGGTGCGCGCAACGAGACCGTGCCCAACCCCATTCCGCCCGTGGACCGCCGCGATGATCTGCGAGAGCCCGGGCTGGTGGTCGTCCTCGGCCGCCTCGCCCCGGGTAAGCGCGTCGATCAGGCGATCCGAGCGTTCCTCGCCGCCGACGCACCCGACACGCGACTCGAGATCTGGGGCGGCGGGCCGGAGCAGCAACGCTTGGAGGCGCTCATCGCCGAACTCGATGCGGGCGACCGCGTGGTGCTCGCCGGGTACACCGACGATCCGGGTCGCGTACTCGACCGGGCATCCGTCGTGCTCACCGCCACCGCGTTCGAGGGCCAGCCGCTGTCGATCGTCGAGGCGCTGCTGCACGGGGCCCCGGTGGTGTCGTACGACGTGCGCTACGGCATCCGCGATGTGCTCGGGATGGGCGGGGGACTGCTCGCCCCGAGCGGCGATGTCGCGGCGTTGGCCGCCGCCCTGCGCGACGTGCTCACGAATCCCGAGTTGCACGCCCGCATGAGCGCGGAAGCCCCGTCGGTCGCCGCTGCCTGGAGTCCCGAGAAGTCGCTCGCCGCCCTCACCGAGGTTCTCGCCGGCGTCGCCGCCCGCCCGCCTCGCCGCTGACACCCCTCGCCTCCTTCCGCTCCCGTCGCATTTCCTGTCGCCGGGGCACCGTTCCCGCGACAGAAAATGCGACGGGAGCGGAGAAGAGCCCGACGGGTCGGGCCGGAAGGTACGGGCGGAAGGGCCGGGGGGATGGGAGTGGGCGGGGAACAGAAGGGCCCGCCTCCGGATGGAGACGGGCCCGGTGACGCGGGGGCTGGGGTCAGCTCCGCGCCTTGCTGTTGCGACCCACGATGAGGCCGTAGATCAGCAGCACGATGATCGAGCCGCCGATGGCGAGCAGCCAGGTGCCCAGATCCCAGAACTCGGTGAGCGGGCGGTTCAGAAGAAGTCCGCCGAGCCATCCGCCGAGCAGCGCGCCGACGACGCCCAGGATCAGGGTGACGAACCATCCGCCGCCCTGCTTGCCGGGCAGGATCAGCTTCGCGAGGGCTCCCGCGATCAGACCGAGAAGAAGAAAGCCGAGAAAGCTCATAGTGACCTCCTAGTACTCAGACGACGTTCGCCTGATTTCCCCAGTCTCGCCTCTCAGGGATTTTTCAGATAACCCCTTGCGCAGCGGCGCCGGACATGGCAGAAGGCCCGCCTCCGAGGAGACGGGCCTTCCGGCGGATGAGCCGATCGCGGGTCAGTTGTTGCCGCGGACGATCGCGATGATGCGCAGGATCTCGACGTAGAGCCAGACGACCGTGACCATGATGCCGAAGGCGCCGAGCCAGCCGAACTGACGGGGAGCGCCGTTGCGCACGCCCTGCTGGATCTGGTCGAAGTCGAGCACCAGCGAATAGGCCGCCATGAAGACCACGAGCACGCCGATGATCACGCCGAGCGGGATGCCGGCGATGGTGGCGCTGTAGAGGCCGAACGCCTGGCCCTCGGGCAGCACGCCCGTCCACATGAGGATGAGGTTCAGGACCGAGAAGACGAGGTAACCGAGCATCGCGATCATCACGATCTTGGTCATCTTCTTCGACGCGCGCACCTTGCCGCTCGCGAAGAGCGCCAGCGTGACGCCGACGACGGCCACCGTCGCGAGCGTCGCCTGCAGGACGATGCCCGGCCACATGACCTCGAAGAACGCGGAGATGCCACCGATGAACAGACCCTCGAAGGCCGCGTAGGCGAAGATCAGCGCGGGGCGGACCTTCTTGCGCGAGGTGAAGGTGATGACCATGGCGAGCACGAAGCCGCCGAGCGCCCCGACCATCCACGGCACGAGCGAGACGCTCGCGAGCGAGTTCAGGTCGATGCCGCCGAGGGTCCAAACCCAGCCGACGACGGCGGTGACGAGGAGGATGCCGAACAGGCCGGCGGTCTTCCAGACGGTGTCTTCGACCGACATGCGGTCGGTCTCGAGCGAGCCGGCGGACGGAGCCGCGTACATGCCCTCGAGCTGTGCGTTGGCCGCGGCGTCCATGCCCGCGTGCTGGAACGACGCGGTCTGGGCTCCCTGAGCAGCCCGCGGCGCGCCGGGGTAGGTCGCGACGTTCCGCGGGTCCTGCTGCTGGAACGCCGGATTGTTGAAAGCGAAATTGCTCATCGGTGGGCCTCACTCCAAAAGGGGATCGTAGGTCGCTTCCCTCCACGATACCCGCGCGGGTGCCGAGATGGGGTGGCTTACGCTGTGAGCGTGCCCAGGAAAAAGCCGCTCGTCATCGGCCATCGCGGCGCACCCGGGTACCGGCCCGAGCACAGCCGATCGTCGTACGAGCTCGCCTTCGCGATGGGGGTGGATGCCGTCGAGCCCGACGTCGTCGCCACGAAGGACGGCGTGTTGGTCGTGCGCCACGAGAACGAGATCTCCGGCACGACCGATGTGGCGGAGCATCCCGAGTTCGCCCATCGCCGCACGACGAAGCGCGTCGACGGGGAATCGCTCACGGGGTGGTTCACCGAGGACTTCACATGGGAGGAACTGTCGGGCCTGCGGGTGCGGGAGCGTTTGCCGAAGCTGCGCCCCGACAGTGCGCGCCACGACGACGCCGAGGGGATGCTCCGCCTCACCGATCTGCTCGCCCTGGTCGACGCGGCCTCCCGGGCGCACGGACGCGAGATCGGCGTCGTGCTGGAGGTGAAGCATCCGACCTTCTTCGAGTCCATCGGCATCGACCTCGTGCCGCTGATCGAGCGCGACCTGCGTGCCGCCGGGTGGGCCGACGGTATGTGCCCGCTCGTCGTGGAGTGCTTCGAGTCGACCGTGCTGGGACGGCTGCGCGAGCGGGGCATCCGGGGGTCGTACGTCTTCCTCGTCGAGGCGTCCGGCCAGCCGTTCGATCTGGTCGCCCTGCACGGTGCGAGGGCGACGTCATACGCCGAGATGATCGCGCCGGCCGGGCTCGACGCGCTCGCCGGGGCCGTCGACGGCATCAGTGTGAGCAAGAAGCTGCTGCTCGTCCCGGGGAGCACCCTCGTGCAGGATGCGCACGACCGCGGGCTGCAGGTCTTCACCTGGACGTGCCGACCGGAGAACGCGTTCCTGTCCCGGCGGTTCCGCGGCGCCGGGGGGAAGGCGGCGTTCGGAGACTACGCGGGGGAGTGGGCGGCGATCGCCGCACAGGGCGTGGACGGCGTCTTCGTCGATCACCCGGACCTCGGGGTCGCGGCCTTCCGCGGCTGATCGCGCGGAGCCGCAGGCGGATACGCAGGTCCGCACGACACACCCGGTCCGTCGGATCGCCGCGTCCCCGTTCCCGCGGCCGTGCTGACAGACTGTCGCGCATGACCGGAATCGTTGTGCAGGACGTCAGCCGTGCGTTCGGGACCGTGCAGGCCGTCCGATCGGCCACGCTGGAGGCGCGGCCGGGGCGGGTCACCGGCCTCGTGGGGCCGAACGGGGCGGGCAAGACGACGCTGCTGCTGATGCTCGCCTCGTTGCTCGCGCCCGACGCGGGCTCGATCCGTCTCGCGGGCGTCGATCCGGTCGAAGATCCGCTGGCCGCCCGTAGGGCGCTCGGATGGATGCCGGATGCGCTCGGTGCCTGGCCGTCGCTCACGGCGCGCGAGACGCTCGTGACGACGGGCCGCCTCTACGGCATGACTCGCGATGACGCGGCGCGGCGAGCGGTCGAGCTCCTCGGTGTCGTCGGGCTCACCGAGCTCGCCGATGCGCCGGCGAAGGTGCTGTCGCGAGGCCAGAAGCAGAAGCTCGGCCTGGCGCGGGCGCTCGTGAACGACCCGCAGGTGCTGCTGCTCGACGAGCCGGCCTCCGGTCTCGATCCGGAGGCGCGTGTGCACCTGCGCACGCTGCTCCGCGACCTGGCGGCGCAGGGCCGCACGGTGCTCATCTCGAGTCACGTGCTGTCGGAGCTGGAGGAGGTGATCGACGACGCCGTCTTCCTCGTGCGCGGAACCGTCGTCGATGCCGCGCCGGCCCAGTCCACTGCACGCACGTGGCGGCTGCGGCTCGCGGGCTCGTCGACCGAGCGGTGGAACGCCGACGCGTGGCAGGTCGCGTCGGCCCTCGGCGTGCCCGCGGAGAGCCTCGGCGCCGACCGCGGCTCGGTGCTGCTCGGTTTCGTCGACGAGGAGTCGGCGGCGCACGCCCTGCGCACGCTCGTCGGCGCGGGGCTGCCGATCGTCGAGTTCGCTCCGGCGCAGAGCGCGCTCGAGCACGCCTTCCTGCACCTCGACAGCGGCGGCGGCCGGCATCCGTCCGCGACCACCGGAACGGGGGCGGACGCATGAGCCTCTCGCACATCGGCACCATCGCGCGCCTGGAGCTGACCCAGCGACTGCGCAGCGTCGGTTGGTACGTGCTCCTCGGTGTGTTCGCGGTGGTGCTCATCGGAGTGACCGCGCTGGCGTTCGCGGTGTTCGGGTACGGCGAGGCCATCGGGGCCGGCGTCTACTCGGTCGTCGTGAACATGGTGCTGCTGCTCGTGGTGCTCATCTCGCCCACACTCAGCGGCAACGCGATCAACGGCGATCGCGATGCCGCGACCCTCGCGGCCGTGCAGGTGACGGCCGCCTCGACCGGCGACATCATGCTGGGGAAGCTGCTCGCCGCCGTCGCGTCGGGAGGGGCGTTCCTCCTCGTGGCGCTGCCGTTCCTCGCGCTCTCGCTGCTCGGGGGAGGGGCCGACGCCGTCGTGCTGCTCGTCTCGCTGCTGGTGCTCGCCGCAGAGATCATCGTCGTCGCCGCGATCGGGGTGGGTCTCAGCGGTCTCATCGCCCGCCCGCTCTTCTCGGTGGCGACCACCTACCTGGTGGTCGCCGCACTCGTCGTCGGATCGCTCATCGTCTTCGCGCTCGGCGGCATGGCGGTGCGCACCGAGGCGACGAGTTACAGCCGGCCCTACACCGCGAACGGCACGCCGATCTGCGACGAGTGGGACGAGTACCCCACCGAGGTTCCGCGTTTCGACCTCGTCTGGTGGGTGCTCGCGGCGAACCCGTTCGTCGTGCTGGCCGATGCGACGCCGACCGAGTACGGTGCCGGCGGGTACCCGGTCGACCTGTTCGGTCAGATCAAGCTCGGGGTGCGCAGCGCGCAGCTCTCGCCGCTCGAGCAGCGGTGGGACGCGTGCGCCGATTCGCCGACCCCCACCGCCCGCGAGGTCATCGAGTCGACCGTGCCCAGTTGGTTCGTCGGGCTGGGCGTGCAGGTCGTGGTGGCCGGGTCGCTCTTCGCCGGCGCTTGGGCGCGCACGGGCACCCCGGCCCGTCGCCTGCCGCCCGGCACCCGGATCGCCTGACCGTCACCTCGGCCCCCGCCCCGCGGTGTCGGATGCCCGGCCTAGACTCATAAGGCCATGACCGAAGCTCCCCTCATCGTCCCCGGAACCGCCGGCCCCCGCTCCTCCGGGACGGCCGAGTCCGACGACCTCCTCGCCGGACTCAACCCCCAGCAGCTCGAAGCCGTCACGTACCGCGGCCCCGCGCTGCTCATCGTCGCGGGCGCCGGGTCGGGCAAGACCAGCGTGCTGACCCGCCGCATCGCCTCGCTGCTGCGCAATCGCGAGGCCTGGCCCAGCCAGATCCTCGCGATCACCTTCACCAACAAGGCCGCCGGCGAGATGCGCGAGCGCGTCGAGGGGCTGGTCGGCGAGGCCGCGCGCGGCATGTGGATCTCGACCTTCCACTCGGCCTGCGTGCGCATCCTGCGTCGGGAGGCGCAGCAGTTCGGCTTCACCAAGTCGTTCACGATCTACGACTCGGGCGACTCCCGCGCGCTCATCAAGCGTCTGGTCAAAGAGCACGAGGCGGATGCCTACGGTCTCACCCCCGCGTCGGTGCAGTCGCGCATCTCGAAGCTCAAGAACGAGCTGTCGGATGCCGAGGCGTATTCGCGCCAGGCGAACATGTCCGACCCCGCCGAGCGCATCTTCGTCGAGCTGTTCACCGACTACCAGCGGCAGCTGCAGAAGGCCAACGCCTTCGACTTCGACGACCTGATCGGGCAGACGGTCTATCTCTTCCGCGCCTTCCCCGAGGTCGCCGACACGTACCGCCGCCGCTTCCGGCACATCCTCGTCGACGAGTACCAGGACACGAACCACGCCCAGTACGCGCTCATCCACGAGCTCACCCGCCCGGTCTCGACCGCGTCGCCCGAGCCGTATGCCTCTGGCGGCATGATGATCTTCGAGCCCGAAGCCGACGCCGACGATCCGGCGACCGCCGGGGCCTCGCTGACGGTGGTGGGCGACTCCGACCAGTCGATCTACGCGTTCCGCGGCGCAGACATCCGCAACATCAGCGAGTTCGAGCGCGATTTCCCCGGTGCGCGCGTGGTGCTGCTCGAGCAGAACTACCGCTCGACCCAGAACATCCTCTCGGCGGCGAACGCCGTGATCGGCAACAACTTCGACCGCAAAGAGAAGAAGCTCTGGAGCGATCGCGGCGACGGCGACCGCATCATCGGCTTCACCGGCTACTCGCAGCACGACGAGGCGCAGTTCGTCGCCGACGAGATCGAGGCGCTGCATCGGGCGGGCACGCCCTACTCCGAGATGGCCGTCTTCTACCGCACCAACTCGCAGTCGCGCGCGCTGGAGGAGATCTTCATCCGGTCGGCGGTGCCGTACAAGATCATGGGCGGCACGAAGTTCTACGAGCGCGCCGAGATCAAAGACGCTCTGGCCTACCTCGTCGCCGTCGCGAACCCCGCCGATGAGATGGCCGTGCGGCGTATCCTCAACAAGCCGCGCCGCGGCATCGGCGATGTGACCGAGACCGCCATCGCCCGTTTCGCCGACGAGCACGGCATCACGTTCCGCGCCGCTCTGTCGATGCCGGCGCAGCTCGGGGTCGGCCCGAAGATCCAGGCCGCGATCGCCCAGCTCGACGCCGTGCTCGACGAGGCCACCGCGATCATGCTGCCCGCCTCGGGCGAGGTGCCGCCGCCGACCTCGGTCGCCGAGGGGTTGGGGCTGCTGCTGTCGAAGAGCGGCTACCTCGACGCTCTGCGCGCCAGCCGAGACCCGCAGGACGAGGCGCGTGTCGAGAACCTCGACGAGTTCGTCGCGGTGGCCCGCGACTTCGCTCGGAACAACCCCGAGGGGACGATCGTCGACTTCCTCACCGATGTCGCCCTCGTCGCCGACGCCGACGAACTCGACGACGAGTCGGGATCGGTCTCGCTCATGACCATGCACACCGCCAAGGGCCTCGAGTACGACGCCGTGTTCGTCACGGGTGTCGAGGAGGACCTCATCCCGCACCGCATCTCGGCCGGCGAGCCGGGCGGCCCCCAGGAGGAGCGCCGGCTGTTCTACGTCGGCATCACCCGCGCCCGCAAGCGCCTGCACCTGTCGCTCGCGATGACCCGCGCGCAGTTCGGCGAGGTGACGGTCGCGATGCCGAGCCGCTTCCTGCAGGAGATCCCGGCCGCGCTCATCGACTGGCGTCAGTCGCCGGGCGACGTGAACTCGCGCGGCGGCATGCAGTCCCGAGCGCTGAACGCGCGTCGGCCGGGCGGGAGCTCCGGGGGCGGAGATCGCTTCGGCGTCAAGCCGCTGCCGGGTCGCGAGTCGCTCAAGCCGCTGTCGACCGCGATGGACCGGTTCCCCAACCGGGTCACCGCGAAGGTGCGCGACAACGGCGACCTCGAACTGAACGCCGGCGACCGCATCCGTCATGCGGACTTCGGCGAGGGACGCGTCGACGCCGTCACCGGAGAGGGGGCGAAGCGCATCGCGCACGTGCGGTTCGACACCGCCGGGCAGAAGAGGCTCCTCATCAAGGTCGCGCCGATCGAGAAGATCTGACGCGCGGACGTCGCGGCGGCGAGGGTTAGGCTGGCTCATATGGCCCTCTTCTCCCGCCGCAAGAAGTCCGCTGACGACGCCGTCACCTCCGCCCCCGAGACCACGGACGCCGTCGAGACGGACGACGTGACGACACCCGCGGAGGAGGGCGCCCCGACCGGCACGGCAGGGGAGGCACCGGCCGAGGCGGCTCCGAGCGTCGGAATCTCGGTGCAGGCCTTCCGTGGCGTCGGCGCCCAGGCGGGCCCCGAGGTCGAGCTTCCCGACCCGGACGCCCCGGCTCCGGCATCCTCCGCCCCGCGCGCATCCGGCCCGGCCGCCCCCGCTCCGGCGGCGGCGACCCTGCCCGCGGGCGCGACGCCGCTCGTCTCCTCCGAGCCGCGTCTTCCGCTGGCCCCGGCCCTTCCGCCCGAGCAGACCGAGAGCGTTCCGGGCATGAAGGACAACGTCCTCCTGCGCGACGCGCTGCAGCAGGTCGAACAGGGCGCCACCAACGAGCAGCTGCTCGGAGTACTGCGTCAGGCTCTGCAGAGCCACCTCTTCATCCGAGTCAACGGCGACGCGCGTGCGCAGATCGCCGAGGGCAAGCCCCTCACGGTCGCGGTGGTGCGCGATGAGGAGCGTCAGTTCATGCTGGCCTTCAGCTCGGCGGCGGCTGTGCGCGATTCCGTGCAGGCCGAGCCGGACCCCGCCTCGACGTCGGCGGTCGCCCAGCCGACGACGGCGGTCATCCAGCACGTGGTGTCGGGGGACTTCGCGGGACTCATCATCGACAACGCCTCTGCCCCGCACCGCGTGGTCTTCCCGACGGAGCTTCTGCAGAAGACCCTCGACCAGGCCGACCCCGCCATGACGGTCAAGTCGATCGTGTCGGCGCCCCGCGAGCAGGACACCACCGCGAAGGCCGGCGAGGCGCTGGCCCGCACCCGCATGTGGGTCGCCGTGAACGAGGGCGGAGCCGACGGTCAGGTGGGTATCGCCGAGGCGCAGTCGACCGACGGTCGGCGCTTCCTGCAGCTCTTCACCCACCCGCTCGAGGTCATCGCGCTCGGACGCGGCGACCGGCCGTTGCCGTTCGAGCCCGCCCAGCTCGCCAAGGTGCTCACCGGTCATGCCGAGATGGCGGGGGTCGTGATCGATCCCGCCGGTCCGTCCCTCCTCCTCGACCGCGCGGCGCTCGCGCCCGTGCTCGAGATCGCGCCGGCCGACGAGAGCTGAGCGCACCGGCCTTCCCCGCATCGGCGTCGCGCCCTAGGGTCGGAGCATGGCTTCCGAACGCGTGACCCTGACCGTCGCCGACCCCGAAGGGGAGCGCGAGGTGGTGCTCTCCAGCCCGAATCGCGTGGTGTGGCCCGACCTCGGGATCACGAAGGCGGAGTTCGCGGAGTACGCGCAGGTCGTTGCGGAGCCCTTCCTCGGTGCGAACGGCAACCGGCCGGTCTCGTTGGAGCGCTATCGCGACGGCATCGGCGGGGAGGGGTTCTTCTCGAAGAACCCGCCCAAGGGCACGCCAGACTACGTCGACGCCGTCACGGTGACGTACAACAGCGGTCGACGGCATCCGCAGATCGTGCTGAACCGTCCGTCCGCCCTCGTCTGGGCGGTGCAGATGAACACCGTCGTGTTGCACCCGTGGGCCTCGCTGGCGACGGACCCCGACAACCCCGTCGAGCTGCGCATCGATCTCGATCCGCAACCGGGCACCGATTTCGCCGACGCGGTCGTCGCCGCCCACACGCTGCGCGAGGTGCTCCGCGAGGCGGGGCTCGAGGCGTTCGCGAAGACCAGCGGCAACCGCGGGCTGCACGTGTTCGCGCCGATCGTCGCCGAGCACGAGTTCCTCGACGTGCGCCACGCCGTGATCGCGGCCGGGCGCGAACTCGAGCGCCGTATGCCCGAGCAGGTGACGATGAACTGGTGGAAGGAGGAGCGCGGCGAGCGCATCTTCATCGACTTCAACCAGGCCAACCGCGACCGCACGATGGCGGGCGCGTACAGTGCTCGGGCGCTTCCCGGGGCGACGGTGTCGACCCCCGTGCACTGGGACGAGCTCGAGGGGCTCGACCCGACGCGATTCACGGTGCGGAGCATCCCGGGCCGGCTGCAGGACGTCGGAGACCCCTGGGCCGAGAAGCAGGCCGCACCGGGACGCATCGACACGCTGTTGCAGTGGTGGGAGCGCGACGTGGCCGACGGGCTCGGCGAGCTCCCGTTCCCGCCCGAGTTCCCGAAGATGCCCGGCGAGCCGCCGCGCGTGCAGCCGAGCAAGAAGGTCGCCGCCCACTGGGACGCCGACGGAGAGCCCGTCGAGAAGGCCTGACGGTCAGCCGATGACGTCGGCGAGGTCGTAGCCCGCCACCGTGTCGAGCTGGTCGTAGGTGCACGACCGCGCATCACGGTCGGGACGCCAGCGCTCGAACTGCACGGTGTGCCGGAACCGCGCACCCTCGAGCTGGTCGTACCGCACCTCCAACACCCGCTCGGGGCGCAGCCGCACGAACGTGGTGTCCTTCGCGCCCGAGAAGCGCGACCTCTCGCCCTCGCCGGTCACCGCCGCTCCGCTCGCATCGCGCTCGACGAGCGGGGCGAGCTCGTCGACCAGTTCGCGCCGGCGACGGTCGCTCCAGGCCGCCACCCCTCCGACCTGGTGCAGGCCGCCCTCGGCGTCGTAGAGACCCACGAGCAGCGAGCCGACGCCCGTGCCCGATTTGTGCACGCGGTACCCGAGCGCGACGACGTCGGCCGTACGGGCGTGCTTGATCTTGGTGAGCGTGCGCTTGCCGGGTGCGTAGGGCTGGTCGAGCGGCTTCGCGACGACCCCGTCGAGACCGGCTCCCTCGAACTCCGCCAGCCACCGCACGGCGGCATCGCGGTCTCGCGTCGTGCGCGTGATGTGCAGCGGATGCCCGACGCCGCCGAGGAGCGCCTCCAGTCGTTCGCGGCGCTCCGCGAACGGCCGGTCGCGGAGGTCGTCGTCCCCGTCGGCGAGCAGGTCGAACGCGATGAACATCGCCGGCGTCTCGGCAGCGAGCTTCGCGACGCGGGAGGCGGCCGGATGGATGCGCTGACTCAGCGCCTCCCAGTCCAAGCGCTGCGCGCCCTCCGGGCCGGTCGCGACCACGATCTCGCCGTCGAGGAGGCAGGGACGCGGGAGCAGGTCGGGAATTGCCTCGACCAGCTCGGGGAAGTACCGGGTGAGGGGCTTGGCGCCGCGCGAACCGATCTCGACGCTCTCCCCGTCCCAGGCGACGAGTCCGCGGAAGCCGTCCCATTTCGGCTCGAACAGCAGCCCTCCGCTCGTCTTCGCCGGGTCGGGTACGGCGGCGGCGGCCTTGGCCAGCATCGGGGCGGGGATGTCGTAGCGCATGCCCCCATCCTGACGGCGGCCGCGGCGGGCATCCACCCCCTTGCCTCGGCGACGTCGGCGGGTCGCGGGCTCAGCCGAACAGGTCGTCGAGCTCGTGCGGGAGGCCCGCGTCGGCCAGGGCGGTGCGGGCGGCGAGCCAGCCCGACATGCCGTTGACGCCCGGGCCGGGAGGAGTGGCGGCCGATGCGAGGTAGACGCCGCGCATGGGGGTGCGCCAGGGGGCGACCGACAGCGTCGGACGTTGGATCGCCTGCCGCATCGTGAACGCCCCGCCGTACACGTCGCCGCCGATCTCGGCCGGGTTCACCGCCTCGCGCGCCGACGCCGGTACCGAATCGTGGGCGAGGATGCGGTCGCGGAAGCCCGGGGCGAACCGTTCGATCTGGCGCGTGATGAGCTCGGTCGCGTCGAGATCGGAGCCGGAGGGCACGTGGATGTACGCCCACAGCACCGCCTTGCCCTGCGGCGCCCTGGTCGGGTCGAACACCGACGGCTGCACCGTGAGCACGTAGGGGCGTTCGCTCACCCGGCCGCGTGCCACCGCGTTCTCGCTCGCGCGCACCTCGTCGCGGGTGCCGCCCACGTGCACGGTCGGCGACTGCGCGACGTCGGCGTTCGCCCACGGCACCGGGCCGTCGAGGGCGAAGTCGACCTTCGCGGCGCCCGGTCCGTAGCGGTAGCGCCGGAGCGCCCGCGCGTAGCGCGACGGGATGCCGGGGTGCGTGAGCGCGAGGCGCGGGGAGGTGTTCAGCAGCAGCAGGTCGCCGCGGCGGGGGTCGCCCCAGTCGAGGGAGCCGAGGTCGCGCACGTGCGCTCCGGCCTCGACCGTGCCGCCGTGCGCCTCGAGATCGGCGACGAGCGCGTCGGCGATGCGCTGGGCGCCGCCGCGCGGGTACATCCACCCCTCGGCGTGCCCGAGGGCGGCGAGCAGCAGCCCGGCGGCCGCGCCGGCCAAGGAGGGGAGCGGAGTGCTCGCGTGCGCGAGGACACCGGTGAGGAGCGCCGCGGCCTCCTCGGTGCGGAACGCGCGGGACGACAGGGGCGTGCCCTGATCGAGCATCCGCACGGCGTAACGCGCCGCCGTGATCGGATCCCGCGGGATGCGCGGGATCTGGTGCCCGGTGAAGTCGACGACGCCGTCGATATGACGCGCGAGCGGTCGGAGACGCGCGAGCCACGCATCGCGATCCTCGCCGAGGTCCGCCGCCGTTCGGTCGATGTCGCGCCAGGCGACCGCGGCCCTGCCGCCGTCGAGGGGATGCGCGTAGGAGATCTCGGGGCGGATCCACTCGACGCGCTCGGCGATGCCGAAGGCGCGGAAGAACGGCGAGGAGAACGCCGCAGGATGCACGGCCGAGCACACGTCGTGCCGGAACCCCGGCAGCGTGTTCTCGACGGTGCGGATGCCGCCGCCGATCGTGTCGGCCGCTTCGAGCACGCGCACCTCGTAGCCGGCGCGCGCGAGCGATACCGCCGCCGCGAGTCCGTTGGGCCCACTGCCGATGATCGTCGCCCGTGCCATGCCGCCCAGTCTGTCACGCCGTGCGGGGCGGGCGACGGGCGCCGGCGGTCCGCAGTGCCGTGCGGACATGCGATCCTGGAAGGGATGAAAGAAGTTCAGGGCCCCACCCCCGCAGGCACCTCCCGTCCGTACCGCACGCTCGCCGAGGCGCTGCGCCATCACCGCATCGACCCTGTCAACCACGAGTTCATCCGAGCGATCGTCGAGGGGTCCGACGTGACGTCGCTCATCGACCGGGGTCGCTACATCGAGGCCATCCGTCGCGGGGACCGCGCCCCGCTGCACATCGGGCGCACGTACACCAACGGCTTCGCCGAGGACGACGTGATCGTGCGGGGCTCGACCCGCGTGCGACTGCAGCCGAGCGAGGGGCGCCCGCCGTACTACTACGTCGATCACCCGAGCGAGTTCGCGCCCAGCGCCCCGGCGAAGGCTCCTGCGCGCCGTGCCGCGACGCCCCGCACCCCCGCCGCGCCCCGCACCCCGGCCGCGACGCCCGTCACCGAGCGCGAGTACGGCGTGTGCGACGTGTGCTTCATGGTGAAGACGCCGTCCGGCGGCTGCGGCTGCGACTGATCCCGCGCCGGAGTCCAGTCACACGAAGGCGCTCATCCCCGTGATGTCGCGCCCGAGCAGGAGCGCCTGCACGCTCTCGGTGCCCTCGTAGGTGTGGATCGCCTCGATGTCGGCGAGGTGCTGCATGACGCCGTTCTCGAGCAGGATGCCGTTGCCGCCGAGCAGGTCGCGGGCCACGGATGCGATGCGCCGGGCGGCGCGCGTGTTGTGGAACTTCGCGAGAGACGCCTGCGTGGGGCGCAGACCGCCGGCGGATTCGAGGTCGGCGAGCCGGCGGCAGTAGAGCTGCATCGCGGTGAGGTCTTCGAGCATGTGGGCGAGCCGCTCCTGCACCATCTGGAACTTCGCGAGCGGCTTGCCGAACTGCTCCCGCTGCGTGGCGTAGGCCAGGGCCGCCTCGTAGCAGGCGGTGGCATGGCCGAGCGCCGACCAGGCCACGCCCGAGCGTGTGGCGTACAGCACGATCGATGCGTCCTTGAAGCTGCGGGTACCGGGGAGCACCGCGTCGTGCGGCACGCGCACGTCGTCGAGGCGAATGTGCGCCTGATGGATGGCCCGCAGCGAGGCCTTGCCCGGGATGACGGTGCCGGTGTACCCGGGGGTGCTCTGCTCGACGAGGAAGCAGCGCACCGCGCCGTGCTCGGGGGCGTCCGGGTCGTCGACGCGCGCCCAGACGAAGGTGATGCCGCCCGAGGCCCCGTTGCCGATCCACTTCTTGGTGCCTCGGATCACCCAGTCGTCGCCGTCGCGACGGGCCACGGTCTCGAGGGAGACGGAGTCGGAGCCGTGGTCGGGTTCGGTGAGCGCGAAGGATCCGAGCACGGAGGCGTCGGCCAGGGAAGTGAGCCAGCGGTCCTGCTGGGCGGGGGAGCCGAAGAGTGCGAGGGTGCGCAGGGCCAAGCCGCCCTGGACGGCGAGGATCGTGCCGAGCGAGCCGTCGCCCCGCGAGATCTCCATGTTCACCAGGCCCGCCGCGAGCGGCGAGAGGCGCGTGAGTGCGGGGTGCTCGACGCCATCGACGACGAGGTCCATCTCGCCCATCCGTCGGGCGGCGGTGAGGGGGTACTCTGCCCTGTCCCAGGCATCCGCCATCTGCGGGGCGACCTCGTCGACGTACGCCTGCGCACGTTCCCAGGCGGCACGGTCGTCGGCGGGGATGTCGGAGAAGACGGCGTAGTAGTCGGTGCCCTGTCGGCCGGTGATGTCGTACGACGAGGTGCGCTCGCCGGGGAGGGGGGTGGCGTCGGTGCTCATGGAAGTCCCTTCGTGGCACTTGGTATCGTACGCCGAGATACTCGGTTCCACGACCGTGGGTACGGCAAACGCTGCGGGCGGGGCGCACTTCGCCCGGGGGCTGGCGAGGGTCAGTCGAGCTGCGACCGCAGTCGGCGCGTCACCTCGGCCACCGGCATGGAGCGCGGGAACACCGCCACGACGAGGTCGTCCGGCGCCTGGTCCGAGGCATCGGCGGGCACGCCGTACCGCCGGCGCACATCAGCCAGCGCCGCCTGCAGCGTCGCGACCGGCACCTTCTTGGTGCCGCGGAGCAGCTGCCGGAGCACGTGATTGTGCACCGCCGTGACGAGTGCCGCGAAGCCCACCGCGTCGAGCGGGTCGACGCCCGGCAGCGCGCTGCGCAGGTAATCGTCGAACAGCCGCTCGTACCGGAACACCGTGATGATCTCGCGCTCGCGCAGCACCGGCACCTGACGCACGATCTGGTACCGCCGGCGCGCCATCTCCGGGTCGCGGGCGAAGTGCGCGAAGACCGATTCGGATGCCGCGCACACGGCGCCCCACGGATCGTCGTGTCCCTCGCCGAGGAACGCCCGCAGCCGCTCGAGAAGAGCCTCGTGGTCGGCGAACACGACGTCTTCCTTGCCCCCGAACTGCCGGAAGAAGGTCGAGCGCGAGACGCCGGCCGCTTTGGCGATCTGCTCCACCGACGTCTGATCGAACCCCTGCGACGCGAAGAGCTCCAGCGCAGCGGCCACGACGCCGGTGCGCAGTTCTGCGGATTCGTGCATGGCATGAGCCTAGACCTCGCGCGCGCGGGGCCGCGCGGGCCGCGGGGGCGCCCAGGTCGAGGTAGTAGGCTGTGGGACTGGTCGATGTCTCGACATCGAGAGAATTACCAGACCAGCAGCCCAGTGAAGGAACCACAGTGGATCTGTACGAGTACCAGGCACGAGACGTTTTCGAGAAGTACGGAGTGCCGGTCCTCGCCGGCATCGTCGCCGACACCCCCGAGGAGGTGAAGGCGGCCGCCGAGAAGATCGGCGGTGTGGTCGTCGTCAAGGCGCAGGTGAAGACCGGAGGCCGCGGCAAGGCCGGCGGCGTCAAGGTCGCAAAGACCCCCGATGAGGCCTACGAGGCCGCGAAGGCCATCCTCGGCCTCGACATCAAGGGCCACGTCGTCAAGCGCGTCATGGTCGCCCAGGGAGCCCGCATCGCCGAGGAGTTCTACTTCTCGGTGCTGCTCGACCGCGCCAACCGCTCGTACCTGTCGCTGTGCTCGGTCGAGGGCGGCATGGAGATCGAGCAGCTCGCCGTCGAGAAGCCCGAGGCCCTCGCCCGCGTCGAGGTCAACCCGCTGACGGGCATCGACAAGGAGAAGGCCGTCGAGATCGCGCGCGCCGCGAACTTCCCCGAGGACCTCGTCGAGAAGGTCTCCGACGTCTTCGTGAAGCTCTTCGAGGTCTACAAGGGCGAGGACGCCACGCTCGTCGAGGTCAACCCGCTCGTGCGCACCGAAGACGGCGACATCATCGCCCTCGACGGCAAGGTCACGCTCGACGACAACGCCTCCGAGATCCGCCACCCCGAGCACGAGGAGCTCGAGGACAAGGACGCCGCCGACCCGCTCGAGGCGAAGGCGAAGAAGTCGGGCCTCAACTACGTCAAGCTCGACGGCGAGGTCGGCATCATCGGCAACGGCGCGGGTCTGGTCATGTCGACCCTCGACGTCGTCGCCTACGCAGGCGAGAAGCACGGCGGCGTGAAGCCCGCCAACTTCCTCGACATCGGCGGCGGCGCCTCGGCCGAGGTCATGGCCAACGGTCTCGACGTGATCCTCGGCGACCCGCAGGTCAAGAGCGTGTTCGTCAACGTCTTCGGCGGCATCACGGCGTGCGACGCGGTGGCCAACGGCATCAAGGGCGCCCTCGAGACGCTCGGCGCCACGGCCTCGAAGCCCCTCGTCGTGCGCCTCGACGGCAACCGCGTCGACGAGGGTCGCGCGATCCTCGCCGAGTACGCGCACCCGCTCGTCACGCTCGCCAGCACCATGGACGAGGGCGCCGACAAGGCCGCCGAGCTCGCCAACGCCTGATCGCCAGAGACACAAGGACTAGAGAAATGTCGATCTACCTCAACAAGGACTCCAAGGTCATCGTCCAGGGCATCACGGGCGGCGAGGGCACCAAGCACACCGCTCTCATGCTGAAGGCCGGCACCCAGGTCGTGGGCGGCGTCAACGCCCGCAAGGCCGGCACGACCGTGTCGCACACCGACAAGGACGGCAACGCCGTCGAGCTGCCCGTCTTCGGCTCGGTCGCCGAAGCCATGAAGGAGACCGGCGCCGACGTGTCGATCGCCTTCGTGCCCGGCGCCTTCACGAAGGACGCGATGGTCGAGGCCATCGACGCCGAGATCCCCCTGCTCGTCGTGATCACCGAGGGCGTGCCCGTCGGCGACTCGGCCGAGGCGTGGGCCTACGCGCAGAGCAAGGGCAACAAGACCCGCATCATCGGGCCGAACTGCCCCGGCATCATCACCCCGGGCGAGGCGCTCGTCGGCATCACCCCGGCGAACATCACCGGCAAAGGACCGATCGGCCTCGTGTCGAAGTCGGGAACCCTGACGTACCAGATGATGTTCGAGCTGCGCGACCTGGGCTTCTCGACCGCCATCGGCATCGGCGGCGACCCGGTCATCGGCACGACCCACATCGATGCGCTCGCCGCGTTCGAGGCCGACCCCGAGACGAAGGCGATCGTCATGATCGGCGAGATCGGCGGCGACGCCGAGGAGCGTGCAGCCGAGTACATCAAGGCGCACGTCACCAAGCCGGTCGTCGGCTACGTCGCGGGCTTCACGGCACCGGAGGGCAAGACCATGGGCCACGCCGGCGCCATCGTCTCGGGCTCCGCCGGCACCGCGCAGGCGAAGAAGGAGGCCCTCGAGGCCGCCGGCGTCAAGGTCGGCAAGACGCCGTCCGAGACCGCCGCACTGATGCGCGAGATCGTCGAGTCGCTCTAAGCGCTAAGCTGGAGAGGAAGGCCCCGGGCTCCACCCCGGGGCCTTTCTCATGCCCGCTGGTGTGCGGTGATTCGCTCCCGTCGCGCGAATGGTCGCTCTGGAGGCGGAGAAGAGCCGTTCGTGCGACGGGAACCGCGAGCGGATGCGCGGCGGGACGGAGAAGGGGACGGATGCCGTGGCATCCGTCCCCTTCGTCGTTGCGTGTCAGACGCCGAAGAGCGCCTCGATCGGGCCGCGAGCGAAGAAGATCACGAACCCGACTCCCACCGCCCAGAGCAGCGGGTGGATGGTCTTGGCGCGACCGGAGAACGCGTTCACGACGATCCAGCTGACGAAGCCCGCGCCGATGCCGTTGGCGATCGAGTAGGTCATCGGCATGACGGTGGCCGTGAGGAACACCGGGAGCAGCACGCGGAAGTCGCTGAGATCGATGTTCTTGATCTGCGCGAGCATCAGCGCGCCCACCAGCACGAGAGCGGCCGCCGCGACGGCACCCGGGACGAGCGAGGTGAGCGGGGTGAAGAACATCGCGACGAGGAACATCGCGCCGGTGATGAGGGTCGCGAACCCCGTGCGCGCGCCCTCGCCGATACCGGCGCCCGACTCGACGAACACGGTGGCCGACGACGACGACGTGCCGCCACCGGCGATCGCGCCGATGCCCTCGACGACGAGCGCCGACTTGATGCGCGGGAAGTCGCCCTTCTCGTCGGCGAGGTCGGCCTCCTTCGCGAGGCCGGTCATGGTGCCCATCGCGTCGAAGAAGTTCGAGAAGAGCAGCGTGAAGACGAACATCACCAGGGCCACGATGCTGACCTTGCCCAGGTCGAAGCCGAAGTCGACCTGTCCGACGAGGCTGAGGTCGGGAAGGCCGACGATCGAACCCGTGAAGCCGAAGTCGAGGCCGAACGGCCAGATCAGGTTGACGATGCCGCCGAGCACCGTGCCGCCGACCAGGGCGATCAGGATCGCGCCCTTGACGCGCAGGGCCGTGAGCACGCCGCCGATGAGCAGCGTGATGACGAACAGCAGCGTCGGGATCGAAGCGACCGAGCCGCCGATGCCGAGATCGACCGGGGGAGAGGCGTTGTTCGTCGCGGTCACGAAGCCGGCGTTCACGAAGCCGATGAACGCGATGAAGAGGCCGATGCCGACCGTGATGGCGAGCTTGAGCTGCACGGGCACGGCGTCGAAGATCATCTTGCGCAGGCCGGTGGCCGCGAGCAGCACGATGATGAGTCCGTTGATCATGACGAGGGCCATGGCCTCGGGCCACGTCACCGAGCCGACGACGGAGAAGGCGATGAACGCGTTGATGCCGAGTCCCGCCGCGAAGGCGAAGGGCAGGCGCGTGATCAGGCCGAACAGGATGGTCATGACGCCGGCGGTCAGGGCGGTCGCCGCGGCGACGGCGGGGCCGGCGAGGGTGTTGCCGTCGACGTCGGGAGTCGACAGGATGATCGGGTTGAGGATCACGATGTACGCCATCGTGACGAACGTCACCAGGCCCCCTCGGATCTCGGTGCCGAAGGTGGAACCGCGCTTCGTGATCTCGAAGAAGCGGTCCAGGCCGTTCTTCGGCTCGGCGCTCGCGGTCGCAGGGGCGGGGGACGGGGCAGTTGTCATTCGGGTGAACCTCCGGATGAGACGATATCGTGTCGCCCGAGCCGCGCGCGCCCGCCCGGGCGCACCCCTGTTCTCGTCGTAGTCTCGAAGCGCTATGCAACGCCTCCTCGTCGCGCTCCTCGCCGCGTTCGACGCCGCCATCGCGGCCGCCGTCGGACTCGCCGTGCTCCTCGCACCCCTCACTCTCCTCTGGACCCTGGCCTTCGGCGCCACGGCCGATTGGGGCGCGCTGTGGCCGCTGACCGGCACCCTCTGGGCCTTCGGGCACGGTGCGCCGCTCGACGTGACGATCGCCGACACCGTGCTGGTCGCCGTCGGCGTGCCGGCGGAGGCCGCACGATTCACCCTCTCGGTGACGCCGTTGGCCCTGCTCGTGTTCACCGCCCTCTTCGCGGCGCGATCGGGAGGCCGCGCGGCGCGCGCGGGGGCCTGGATCACCGGGGTGCTGTCCGGCACCGTCGCCTTCGGCGCGATCGCGGCGGGCGTCGCGCTCTCTTCGCGTCTCGCCGGACTGGAGACCCCGCTCCCGCTCGCCACGTTGCTGCCGCCCGCCGTCTACCTGTGCGGCGGTGTCGCCGGCGCGGTGCGGACGGCGTGGGAGGACGGCGACGGCGGGCTGCTCGACATGATCCACGACGTGACGGATGCCTGGGGCGACTGGACGCCCGTTCCCGCGGCGATCGTGCGGGGAGCCGCCTTCGCGCTCGTCGCGATCATGGGCGCCGGCGCACTCGGGGTCGCCGTCGCGACCCTGCTGCGCGGAGGAGAGGTCGTCGCGCTCTTCCAGGCGGCGCGGGTCGACGGACTCGGCGCGAGCATGCTCGCGCTCGCCCAGCTCGTCTACCTGCCCACCCTCGTGGTCTGGGCGGCCGCATGGATCGCCGGTCCGGGATTCGCCGTCGGTGCCGGCACGGCGGTGTCGCCTGCCGGCACGTCGCTCGGTGTCGTGCCCGGGCTGCCGGTGTTCGGACTGCTGCCCGAGAACGCCTCGTTCTGGACGCTCATCGTCGTGCTGCTGCCCATCGGCGCCGGAGCCTTCGCCGGGTGGGCCGTGCGGTCGCGCCTGGTCTGGGAAGGCACCCCGCTCGGGATGCTGCCGAGAGCCGCGATCGCCGTCGGCATCGCCGCCGTGAGTGCGGGCATGGCCGCGCTCGCCGCGGTGCTCACGAGCGGATCGATCGGGCCGGGGCGTCTCGCCGACGTCGGACCGTCCGCCGCTCCGTTCGCGCTCGCGCTCGGAGGAGAAGTGCTGATCGGCGCCGCCATCCTCCTGCTCTCGCCGCGCAACCGCGAGGAGTTGGCCGAGGAGCGCACCGACCGCTGGGTGGCCGAGATGACGGCATCCGGGATCTCGCCGACGTCGTCCGTCGATCCGGTCGTCGCGACGACCTGGCGCACGGAGACCGGGCGGGACGGGGCATCCGGACCGGAGGACGACGACGGCGCAGCCGGCCCGCGCGCCGCCGTGCTCCCGTCGTACGCCGACACCGCGCCACTCGACGACGTCACCGGGCACGGCGGGTCGAGCGACCCCCGGTAGACTGGCCGCGTGCTCACGGTCGCCGTTCTCATCTCGGGCGCCGGCTCGAACCTTCGTGCCCTCCTCGAGGCTGCTCGTCACCCCGATTTCCCGGCGCGGGTGGTCGTCGTCGGCGCCGACCGCGAGGCCGACGGTCTGGCCCACGCCGAGGAGTTCGGCATCCCCTCGTTCACGGTTCCCTGGCACGAGCACGACAGTCGCGAGGCCTGGGGCGAGGAGCTCGGCCGTCAACTGGCGGTGTGGGAACCCGACCTCGTCGTTCTGAGCGGCCTGATGCGCCTGCTGCCTCCCTCGGTCGTCGCACAGTTCTCGCCGCGGCTCATCAACACGCATCCGGCGTATCTGCCGGAGTTCCCGGGCGCGCACGGCGTGCGCGACGCCCTCGCCGCCGGGGTCTCGCAGACCGGCGCCAGCGTGATCGTCGTCGACGACGGCGTCGACACCGGGCCGATCCTCGCGCAGGAACGCGTGCCGATCCTGGCGGGCGACACCGAGCACGCGCTGCACGAGCGGATCAAGCCCGTCGAGCGGCGACTGCTGATCGACGTGGTGCGGCGCATCGCGACCGGCGAGCTCAGCCTCGAACCCGCCTCCTGACCTTCCCACCCTCCACGCCCGACGCACGAAGGAGCATCACCATGGCCGGCCCCCGCCACGACCCCTCGCTGTACCGCGATCGCGACACGGTGCCCATCCGCCGCGCCCTGGTCTCGGTGAGCGATAAGACCGGCCTGATCGAGCTGGCCGAGGCCCTCGCGGGCGCCGGCGTGCAGATCGTGTCGACCGGCTCGACCGCGAGCACCATCCGAGAGGCCGGCTTCGAGGTCACCGACGTCGCCGCGGTCACGGGCGTCGCCGAGATGCTCGACGGGCGCGTGAAGACGCTGCACCCGAAGATCCACGGCGGCCTGCTCGCCGACCTGCGCCTCGAAGACCACGAACGCCAGCTCGCCGACCTCGAGATCTCGCCGTTCGAGCTCGTCGTGGTGAACCTGTACCCGTTCGTCGAGACGGTGGCCTCGGGCGCCGAGGGCGACGACGTCGTCGAGCAGATCGACATCGGCGGCCCGGCGATGGTGCGCGCCGCCGCCAAGAACCACGCGAATGTGGCGATCGTCGTGTCGCCGCAGTCGTACCCCGGAATCATCTCGGCGATCGCCGACGGCGGGACCACGCTGTCGCAGCGTCGTGAACTCGCCGCCCGTGCCTTCGCCCACACCGCGGCGTACGACACGGCTGTCGCCTCGTGGTTCGCCGAGGGCACGCTGCAGGACGAGGGCGACCTGCCGGCGCACCTGACGATCCAGGCCGAGCGCCTCGCCACCCTGCGCTACGGCGAGAACTCGCACCAGCGCGGAGCCATCTACACCCGCGCCGGCGGCCACGGCATCGCACAGGCCACGCAGCTGCAGGGCAAGGAGATGTCGTACAACAACTACGTCGACGCCGACGCCGCCCTCCGCGCCGCGTACGACATGATCAAGCCGGCCGTCGCGATCATCAAGCACGCGAACCCCTGCGGTATCGCCACCACCGCACCCAACGCGCTCGACCCGATCGCGAGCGCCCACCTGCGTGCTCACGAGTGCGACCCGGTGTCGGCGTATGGCGGCGTGATCGCGGCCAACGGCACGGTCACGCTGAAGATGGCCGAGAACCTGAAGGACATCTTCACCGAGGTCATCGTGGCGCCGTCGTTCGAGCCCGCGGCTCTCGAGGTCTTCAAGAGCAAGAAGAACCTGCGCCTGCTGCAGCTCCCCGAGGATTGGCAGCAGGAGCGCATGGACGTGCGGCTGGTGTCGGGCGGTCTGCTGCTGCAGGACGCGGACCGGTTCCCCGACGACATCGTCTCGGTCGCGAAAAACTGGGAGCTCGTGTCGGGCGAGCGTCCGAGCGACGAGGAGATGGAGAACCTCATCTTCGCGTGGAAGGCCTGTCGCGCCGTGAAGTCGAACGCCATCGTGCTGGCCAAGGGCAACGCGACGGTCGGTGTCGGCATGGGCCAGGTCAATCGTGTCGACTCGTGCCGCCTCGCGGTCGAGCGGGCGGGGGAGCGCGCGGCCGGTTCGGTGGCGGCATCCGACGCGTTCTTCCCGTTCGCCGACGGCGCCCAGGTGCTGATCGACGCCGGGGTCACGGCGATCGTCCAGCCCGGCGGCTCGGTGCGCGACGAGGAGGTCGTCGACGCCGCCCGCAAGGCCGGCGTGACGATGTTCTTCACCGGAGAGCGCCACTTCTTCCACTGACCCCCGGGTTCTTCCTCCTCCTCCATCCGCTCCCGTCGCATTTTCTGTCGCCTCGCCGCTCGGCGGGCGACAGAAAATGCGACGGGAGCGATGTGGTCGGGGAGGGGAACTGCGGTGTCCGAAAACCGCCAGTGGCGGGGGAGGGGGCGTGGCAGCATGGAGGCATGAGCCTCCCGCCGACCGACTTCGACGAGCGCTACCGGGCGATCGACGCCCGCGACACGCGCTTCGACGGGCAGTTCGTCACGGCGGTGCGCTCCACCGGAATCTACTGCCGACCCAGCTGCCCGGCCCGCACCCCCAAGCGCGAGAACGTGACGTTCTACGCCACCAGCGCAGCGGCCCACGAGGCCGGTTACCGCGCGTGCAAGCGGTGCCTTCCCGAGGCGGCACCCGGTTCGCCCGCCTGGGACGTGCGCGGTGACGTCGTGGCGAGGGCGATGCGCCTGATCGGCACCGGAGTCGTCGAACGCGAGGGCGTGTCCGGGCTCGCGCACCGCCTCGGGTACTCGAGCCGGCATCTCACCCGGCTGCTGGTCGCCGAACTCGGCGCGGGCCCGCTCGCCCTGGCGCGCGCGCACCGCGCCCACACCGCCCGCATGCTGCTGGTGGGCACCGACCTGCCGGTCGCCGACGTGGCGTTCTCGGCCGGATTCGCGAGCATCCGCCAGTGCAACGACACGATCCGCGAGGTGTTCGGCCTCACTCCGACCGCGTTGCGCGCACGACGCCGGATGCCGTCGGGCGCCGTTCCCGGGGCGATCGACCTCGTGCTCCCCTACCGGGGTCCTCTCGATGCGGCCGGCGTCTTCGACTGGATGGCGGCGCGCGCGCTGCCCGGGGTGGAGGAAGCCACGACGACGTCGTTCGCGCGGCATCTGCGCCTGGGCGGCGGGCCGGCGTGGTTCGAGGTGCGGCAGGAGCGGGCCGACCGCCTGCATCTGCGCGCCCGAGTGACGCAGCTCGGCGATCTCTCGCCGCTGGTCGCGACCGCCCGCCGATTGTTCGACCTCGACGCCGACCCGGATGCGATCGACGGTGCGCTGCGCGCCCACCCCGAGATCGCCCCTCTCGTCGCCCGCACCCCCGGCATACGTGTTCCCGGCGCCGCCGATCCCCACGAGATGCTCATCCGGGCGATGGTGGGCCAGCAGATCACGGTCGTGGCCGCCCGCACCGCTTTGAGCGGCCTCGCCGAAGCGCTGGGCGAACGCACAGACACCGGTCTGCTCTTCCCGACCATGGCGGCCATCGCCGAGCGCGGCGCCGAGGTGCTGCGCGGGCCCGCCGCGCGCATCCGGGCCGTCACGGGTGCCGCCGCGGCACTCGCCGACGGTTCGCTGCGTCTGACGGTCGGCGACGACGGGGCGGAGCAGCGCGCCGCTCTGCTCGCGATGCCCGGCATCGGTCCCTGGACGGCCGACTACGTGCGGATGCGCGTGCTCGGCGACCCCGACGTGCTGCTGCCCGGTGACGTCGCGATGCGGGCGGGCGCGGTCGCGTCCGGGCTGCCGGGGGAGCCGCGCGCCCTCACGGTGTGGGCAGAGCGGGCAGCGCCGTGGCGGAGCTACCTCACCGCCCACCTCTGGCGCGCGGCACCCGTGCGGCCCGCGCGGCGCGTGACCCGCGCCGATCGCTCGATCTCGCCGAACACCGTCCCCGATCCTCAGGAGAAGACCTCATGAACGCCATCGTCCAGACCGTCGCCACCCCGGACGGCCCCTTCACGATCCTCGTCGACGAGCAGCAGCGGGTGCTCGCGTCCGGGTGGACCGGCGACCGCGACGTCGTCGTCGCGCGGGTCGCCGCCGCCGCCCGACCCTCCCTGGTCCGTGCAGGACGCACCGACGCCGCGGATGCCGTCGCCGCCTACTACGCCGGCGATCTCGCTGCGATCGACACCGTGCCGGTCGCGCAGCAGGGCACGGCCCTGCAGCACGCCGGCTGGGCGGCTCTGCGCGGCATCGACCCGGGTGCCCCGCTCACCTATACGTCGTTCGCGGCGGCGCTCGGTTCGCCCCGTGCCGTGCGGGCGGCCGCCTCCATCTGCGCCCGCAACGCGCCGGCTCTGTTCGTGCCCTGCCACCGGGTGCTGCGCAGCGACGGCACGCTCGGCGGGTTCGCGTGGGGTCTCGACGTGAAGCGCAGCCTTCTGGACCGCGAGGCCGCGCGCGCCTGAGCCGGGAATTCCTGTTGCATTCAGCGTGTTCACAGCAATAGGCTGGAGGGCTGTCGCACCGACCGGGCGGCACGGCCGAGCCTGAGGAGGACACCATGATCACGATCTCCGTCGCACGGCACGCCGCTCTCGGCACGGCCCGGGTGCCCGCCTCCGCAACGCCGCGGCACTAGCGTCGCACCGCGCCCCGTCGTCCCCAGCGGTCCTCTGCCACCGCTCCCGCTCCCTCCCCGCGATCACGACCGTCCCGGCCGTGTGATCGCCTCCCGCCCCGCCCCACGCATCTGAGAGTCATGTCCTCCTCGTCTCCGCAGAATCCCCCGCCGTCCTCCTCGCTCTCCACCGTCGCCGCACTGTGGCGTCTGAAGCCTTTCGTGCGCCCTGTCATCTGGCGTCTGGCCGGGGGAGCGGCCAGCGCGCTCGCCGCCGCCGTGATCGCTCTGATGATCCCGATCGTTCTCGAGCAGATCATCCGCGGACCGGTGCAGTCCGGCGAGCTCGGCGCGATCGTCTGGGGCGCCGTGGCCGTCCTCGGCCTCGCCCTGGGCGAGGCGTTCATGGTGTTCCTCCGCCGTCAGTTCGTGCTGAAGCCGTCGACCGAGGTCGAGTACCGCATGCGCACCGAGCTGTACGCGCGCCTGCAGACGCTGCCGGTGGCGTTCCACGACCGCTGGCAGTCGGGTCAGCTGCTCAGCCGCATGATGCAGGACATCAGCCTCATCCGCCGCTGGCTGGCGTTCGGCCTCGTGCTGCTCGTCGTCAACGTGCTCACCATCATCATCGGCGCCGCGCTGCTGTTCCGGTGGCACTGGCTGCTGGGCACGATCTTCATCGTCACGGCGATCCCGCTGTGGATCCGCGGGTACCTGTTCGAGAAGCGGTACGGCGCGCTCACCCGTCGCTCGCAGGATCAGGCGGGCGACCTCGCGACGAGCGTCGAGGAGAGCGTGCACGGCATCCGCGTGCTGAAGGCGTTCGGCCGGGGTACGCATGCGCTCCGACGCTTCAGCCGACAGGCCGAGACGCTGCGCGAGACCGAGATGAGCAAGGCCTCGGCGATCGCTTCGATCTGGTTCTGGCTCGACCTCATGCCGCAGATCGCCTTCGGGCTCAGCCTCATGTCGGGCATCTGGCTCATCTCGCAGGGTGCGATCGAGCTGCCGGAGCTGTTCGCCTTCTTCGCCATGGCGACGGTGCTGCGGTGGCCGATCGAGTCGATCGGGTTCCTGTTCTCGTTCATGCTCGACGCCCGCACCGCGACCGACCGCGTGTTCGAGATCTTCTCCGAGACGAACACGATCGCCGACCCCGAGCATCCCGTGCACCTCGCCGAACCCCGTGGCGAGCTGGCGTTCGAGGGTGCGCACTTCCGTTACCAGGACGCCGCCGCGCACGAACGCGACCTGCTCGACGGCATCGACCTGGTGCTGCGTCCGGGCGAGACGATGGCGCTCGTGGGTCTCACCGGCAGCGGTAAGACCACGCTCACCACGCTCCCCACGCGCCTGTACGACGTGACCGGCGGACGGGTGACCCTCGACGGCGTCGACGTGCGCGATCTCCCGCTGGCCGAGCTGCGTCGGCACGTCGCGATGGCGTTCGAGGACGCGACGCTGTTCTCGGCGTCGGTCCGCGAGAACGTGCTGCTCGGCCGCGCCGAGCTCGACCCGCACAGCGAGGAGGGGGAGCGCGTGATGCGCGAGGCCCTCGACGTGGCTCAGGCGTCCTTCGTCGACACGTTGCCCGAGGGCACCGAGACGGTGATCGGCGAGGAGGGTCTGAGCCTCTCCGGCGGCCAGCGCCAGCGTCTCGCCCTTGCCCGTGCGGTCGCCGCGAAGCCGCGGGTGCTCGTGCTCGACGATCCGCTGTCGGCGCTCGATGTCGACACCGAGGCGCTCGTCGAGGAGGCGCTGCGCCACGTGCTCGCCGACACCACCGCGTTGATCGTCGCGCATCGCCCCTCGACCGTGGCGCTCGCGGATCGCGTGGCCCTGCTGCAGGACGGTCGCGTGACCGCCGTCGGCACTCACAGCGAGCTGCTGCGCTCGAGCCGCCACTACCGGCACGTCATCTCGAGCCTCGAGGCCGAGGAGGCCGCCCGCACGGGCGCCATCCCGATCGTCGGCACGCCGCCCGCGGCAGCGGACGAGGACGGCGGCACCGAAGACCCGGGCGTCGTGATCGACGAGGGCATCCATCGCGCCGACGGCGATCACGCCGGCGAAGAACTGATCACCGAGAAGGAGGTGCGCCCATGAGCACCGCTCTCACCGGAACCCAGGACGAGGACCGTTCCCGGTACACGAAGGAGGAGAGCCGGGCCATCCGCCGCCGTTCGCTGCGCCTGCTGGGGTCGCTGGTGCGCCCGCTGAAGGCGCGGATCGTGCTGGCCGCCGTCGTGCTCGTGCTCTCGACCGGGCTGCAGGTCGCCGGCCCCATCCTCATCAGCGTCGGACTCGACCGGGCTCTTCCGGCCGTGCTCGAGCGCGCCGACTGGATGCCGACGGTCCTGATCGGCGGCATCTACCTGCTCGCGGGCGTGCTCGCCGCCGTGTTGATCGCCTGGTACGTCATCATCGCCGCCAAGCTCACCCAGGCGGTGCTCCTCGACCTGCGCAAGCGCATCTTCCTGCACACCCAGCGCCTGAGCCTGGAGTTCCACGAGTCGTACACGTCCGGCCGCATCATCTCGCGACAGACCAGCGACCTCGATTCGATCAAGGAGTTGCTCGACGGCGGACTGAACGAGCTCGTCTCGGGCGTGCTGTTCGGCCTGTTCACCTTCATCGCGCTGTGCATCTGGGACTGGCAGTCCGGGCTGATCCTCGCGATCGCGGGCGTGCCGCTCTTCTTCCTGATGCGGTGGTTCTACTCCCGTTCCCAGCTCGTCTTCCGCGAGTCCCGCGTGATCAGCGCCCAGGTGATCGTGCAGTTCGTCGAGACGATGACCGGCATCCGCGCTGTCAAGGCGTTCCGCAAGGAGCCCCGCAACGACGTCGCGTTCCAGAAGGTCGCAGGCGAGTACCGCGACGTCAACCGTCGCTCGCTCATGCTCTTCGGCACGTTCGAGCCCGGCCTCATGGGCGTCGCCGCGCTCACCCTCGGGATCGTCGTGCTGTGGGGCGGCGTGCGCGTCGCCGAGGGAGCACTGACCGTCGGCGTGCTGCTGTCGGCCGTGCTGTACGTGCGGAACTTCTTCGCTCCCATGCAGGAGATCGCGATGTTCCTGAACTCGTACCAGTCGGCCACCGCCGCGCTCGAGAAGGTCTCCGGCGTGCTCGAGGAGGTGCCGACGGTTCCCGACCCCGAGAAGCCGGTCGACCTGTGGGAGTCGCGCGGGCACGTGCGCTTCGACGGTGTGACGTTCGGCTACAACGACGAGACGACGATCCTGCCGGACTTCTCGCTCGACATCCCGGCCGGGCAGACGATCGCGCTGGTCGGCACCACCGGGGCGGGCAAGTCGACGCTCGCGAAGCTCATCTCGCGGTTCTACGACCCGACCGCCGGCACCGTCACGCTCGACGGCGTCGACCTGCGGGCACTGCACCCCAAGGATCTGCGGCGCGCGATCGTCATGGTCACGCAGGAGGCCTACCTGTTCAGCGGCACCGTCGCCGACAACATCGCGCTCGGCAAGCCCGACGCGACGCTCGACGAGATCCGCGCCGCGGCGAAGGCGGTCGGCGCGGATGCCTTCATCGAGGCGCTGCCCGACGGCTACGACACCGATGTGAACAAGCGCGGTGGTCGCGTCTCGGCGGGCCAGCGTCAGCTGATCTCTTTCGCTCGCGCGTTCCTCGCCGACCCGTCTGTGCTGATCCTCGACGAGGCGACGGCGTCGCTCGACATCCCGTCGGAGCGCCTCATCCAGGAGGCGCTGCAGACGCTGCTCGCCGATCGGACGGCGATCATCATCGCCCACCGTCTCTCGACCGTGGCGATCGCCGACCGCGTGCTCGTGATGGAGCACGGCCGCATCATCGAGGACGACACCCCCGACGCGTTGATCGGCGGCGCGGGCAAGTTCGCGCAGCTGCACGCCGCCTGGCAGGAGACGCTCGTCTGACCGGCGCGCACCGTTCGCCGGGGTCGATAGCATCGGATCATGGACCCGTTGCTGCTCCTCGGCGAATGGTGGTGGACCGCTGCCGTCGGCGCGGGCGGCTTCACCGCCGGTGCGCTGGCGGTGCGGCGGCGCAGCACGCGCAGCGGACGCCGCATCGCGGTCGACGCGGCGCGCCATGACCTGCGCGCGGCGCGGGCGACGGTGATCGAGCGCCGTTCGGTGGTGCGCGTCGCGCGGGCGGAGCACGCGCACATCGCCGCGGAGCGCGGGGCGCGACGGGCATCGCCGGAGCAGGTGGCGAGTGCGAAGCGGATGCTCCGCGATGCCGAGCGCGCGGC
The DNA here is from genome assembly GCF_057655505.1 of Microbacterium sp. Soil_N32. NCBI lineage: Bacteria > Bacillati > Actinomycetota > Actinomycetes > Micrococcales > Microbacteriaceae > Microbacterium > Microbacterium sp. Soil_N32. The sequence continues at coordinate 1,161,929 of NZ_JBDGME010000019.1, read as the reverse complement.
GAAGGCCGCTGTCGCCGACGTGCGCGCCCGGAGCGCACAGCTCAGCGCCGCCAGAGCGTCCGTGCCCCCGGCATCCGCCCCACGGCCGCTCGAGCGCCTGCGGGCGCAGCACGACGCCGTGGTCGCGCGATGGATGCAATACGAGACCGACGCCGCACTGCAGATCGCCTATCCGGCGATGTCGGATGCGCGGCAACCCGCGACCGCCGCCTATCTGCGCGCTGCGGGGGAGGCGGCGGAGGCCCGGCGGTACGCCGGAGACGCGCCGACGCCGGCGGAGTACTCCGCGTATCGCGATGCCGTGGCACGGTTGGCCAGGGCGCTCGACGTCGCCGAGTACGCCGCGCGCCATCCCGACGGTGCATCCGGTACGGCGGCGGGCTGGCAGGACGCGGCCCAGGAGGCGTTCGCGCGATCGAGCGAGGCGATCGATCGCACCGCGCGGGCGGCGGCGTCGGCCCTCGCGGCGTGGAACGCCCGGCGTCGCCCGCGCGACTCCGACGGCCCTCGTCCGCCGCGCCGGTAGCGGTCAGCCGGTGACCGTTCGCGTGCGCACGAGCTCGCGGTACCAGAGGCCCGAGTCCTTGACCGTGCGCTCGAGGGTCTCGAAGTCGACGCGCACGATGCCGAACCGCTTGGCGTAGCCGTATCCCCATTCGAAGTTGTCGAGCAGCGACCACACGAAGTAGCCGCGCAGGTCGACCCCCCGCTCCAGGGCGCGGTGCGCGGCGGTGAAGTGCCGGCGCAGGTAGTCGGTGCGCTCGGGGTCGGGCACGCTGCCGTCGTCGGCGACCGTGTCATCGAATGCGGCGCCGTTCTCGGTGACCACGAGCGGCTGCTCGGGGAACTGCTCCGACAGCGACACGAGCAGCTCCTCCAGGCCCTCGGGGGCGATGTTCCACCCCATCGCGGTGTACGGGCCCGGCTGCGCGACGAACTCGACCACCTCATCGCTGCCCGGCCAGGCCGTGCCGCCCTCGGCGCCCTTGTGTCCGTCGTGCTGCTGCTTCGGCGAGACGCCGTCCCACAGCCGCACGGTCGCGGTGGAGTAGTAGTTGACCCCGAGCACGTCGATGGGCTGACGGATGGCGTCGAGATCGCCGTCCTGCACGAAGGCCCAGTCGGTCACCGCCGCGGTGTCGGCGATCACGTCGGTGGGGTACTCGCCGCGCAGCATCGGCTGGGTGAAGACCCGGTTGGCGAGCCCGTCGATGCGGCGCATCGCCTCGTCCGCCCCGTCGCCCTGACCGCGCAGCACGTGGAAGTTCAGCGTCACCGAGTAGTCCGGGTCACCCGTCGACGTGGCGCGTAGCGCCTGCACGGCGCGTCCGTGCGCGAGATTCAGATGATGCACCGCAGCCAGCGCCGAGGCGGGCTCGTGGCGACCCGGAGCGTGCCCGCCCTGGCCGTAGCCGAGGTAGGCCGAGCACCACGGTTCGTTGAGGGTGGTCCAGGTGTGCACGCGATCGCCGAGCGCCGCGCCCATCACCTCGGCGTAGCGCTCGAACGCGTCGGTGGTCGCGCGCGCGGTCCAGCCGCCCGCGTCTTCGAGGTACTGCGGCAGGTCCCAGTGGTACAGCGTGGCGACGGGGCGGATGCCGCGGTCGAGCAGCCCGTCGACGAGCCGCGAGTAGAAGTCGACGCCCGCGCGGTTGACATCGCCCGATGCCGTCGGCACGATGCGCGGCCAGGCGATCGAGAAGCGGTACGCCTGCAGCCCGAGGTCGGCCATCAGGTCGAGGTCCTGCTCGACGCGGTGGTAGTGGTCGCAGGCCACATCGCCCGTGTCGCCGTTCCAGACCTTGCCGGGCGTGCGGCTGAACGTGTCCCAGATCGACGGCGTGCGGCCGTCTTCGGTGGCGGCGCCCTCGATCTGGAAGGCCGCGGTGGCCGACCCGAACGTGAACCCGTCGGGGAAGACGAGGCCGGAGCCCCGGTAGTCGTCGTGCGGCGCGGACGGGGCGGTCATGCGTGATCTCCTCGAGGTCGACGGTGCAGGTCTCGGTACGCCCAACGGGCCCATCGGGACCCATCGCGATCGCGCGCCGAGGGCGACGGGGTCTCGATGGGGGAGGGGATTCGAGACCCCGCCGCCGGTCTCAGGCGGCGACGCGGATGGAGGCGATGACCTCGCCGTACTCCGTCTCGCCGACGGGGGTGAAGCCGACGCGCAGGAAGAACGCCTCGGGGCCGTCGTCTCCGGCCTCGTAGATGACGTTCACGTGGTCGAAGCCGCGCTCGCGGGCCTCGTCGACCAGCTGCTCGACGGCGAACCGGCCGACACCGCGGCCCTGATCGTCGGCGTCGACGTTGATGCGCCAGAGCACCGAGCGGAAGTGCTCCTCGGGGGCCTCGGCGTCGAAGTTGGCGCTGACGAAGCCCACGACGGCATCGCCGTCGAGCACGACGCGCTGCCACGACGTCGCCGGGTTGATCACGGTCGCCGCGATCCCGTACGAGACCGGGGCGAGGAACTGTTCCTGCCCGGGCTTGAGCGACAGGTTGTTCACGGCGACGATCGTCGCGGCGGAGAGTTCGACCATGCGCAGTTCGGACATGACCCCAGGCTAGCCCTTCGTCTGCGGGGGCACACGCGCTCGTCGCCAGATTTCTCGCGGAGAAGCGCTCAGGTATCTTGGTATCGAGACAAATCGCCCTCGTGAACGGAGATCATCCGGTGACTGACGACGCCATCATCTACACCTACACCGACGAGGCACCCGCTCTCGCGACCGCTTCCCTGCTGCCGATCGTGCAGGCCTTCACCGGCCAGGCGGGGATCGACATCGAAACCCGCGACATCTCGCTGGGTGGCCGCATCCTCGCGGCCTTCCCGCAGAAGCTCACGCCCGAGCAGCAGGTGGGGGACGCCCTCGCCGAACTCGGCGGTCTCGCGACCCTGCCCGAGGCGAACATCATCAAGCTGCCGAACATCTCGGCATCCATCCCGCAGCTGAAGGCGGCCATCGCAGAGCTGCAGAAGGCCGGGTACGACATCCCGGACTTCCCCGACGACCCCTCCTCGCTCGAGGAGAAGGACGTGCGTGCCCGCTACGACCGCATCAAGGGCTCGGCCGTGAACCCCGTGCTGCGCGAGGGCAACAGCGACCGCCGTGCTCCGCTCGCCGTGAAGAACTACGCGAAGAAGCACCCGCACCGCAACAAGGCCTTCGCCGATGGATCGAAGACGCGCGTCGCCACGATGGGCCACGACGACTTCAAGTCCAACGAGAAGTCCTGGGTCGCCGCGTCCGACGACGTGCTGAGCATCCGCCACACCGCCGCCGACGGCACCGTCACCGTGCTGAAGGAGGGGCTCAAGGTCCTGCCGCGCGAGATCATCGACGCGACGTTCCTCTCGGCCGCAGCGCTCGACGCCTTCCTCGCCGAGACGCTGGAGCAGGCGAAGGCCGACGACGTGCTGTACTCGGTGCACCTCAAGGCGACCATGATGAAGGTCAGCGACCCGATCATCTTCGGTCACGTGGTGAAGACGTTCTTCGCCGACGTGTTCGCCACCTATGGCGACCAGCTCGCCGCCGCCGGCCTCAGCCCCAACGACGGTCTGGGGTCGATCCTCGCCGGTCTGTCGCAGCTCGCCGACGGCGAGGCCATCGCCGCCGCGTTCGACAAGGCCGTGGCCGAGGGGCCGCGCCTGTCGTACGTCAACTCCGACAAGGGCATCACGAACCTGCACGTGCCGAGCGACGTGATCGTCGACGCCTCGATGCCCGCGCTCGTGCGCAACGGTGGGAAGCTCTGGGGTCAGGACGGCGGTGAGGACGACACGATCGCGGTCATCCCCGACTCGTCGTACGCGGGCGTCTACCAGGCCGTGATCGACGACGTCATCGCCAACGGTCCGCTCGACCCCGCCACCATCGGCACGGTCCCGAACGTCGGCCTGATGGCGCAGGCGGCCGAGGAGTACGGCAGCCACGACAAGACGTTCGAGATCGCCTCGGCGGGTGTCGTGCAGATCCTCGACAGCGAGGGCAACGCGCTCATCGAGCACGAGGTCGCCGCGGGCGACATCTGGCGCGCCACGCAGACCAAGCACATCGCGGTGATGGACTGGGTCAAGCTCGCCGTCTCGCGCGCCCGTGCGACCGGTGCCCCCGCCGTGTTCTGGCTCGACGCGAACCGCTCGCACGACGCGCAGATCATCGCGAAGGTGCACCAGGGTCTCGCCCTGCTCGACACCCACGGCCTGACCCTCACGATCCTCGCGCCGGAGGAGGCCACGCGCTACACGCTCGCGCGCATGCGTCACGGCCTCGACACGATCTCGGTCACCGGCAATGTGCTGCGCGACTACCTCACCGACCTGTTCCCGATCCTCGAGGTGGGCACGAGCGCCAAGATGCTCTCGATCGTCCCGCTGCTCGCGGGTGGCGGGCTCTTCGAGACCGGTGCGGGCGGTTCGGCGCCGAAGCACGTGCAGCAGCTCGTCGAGGAGAACTACCTGCGGTGGGACTCGCTGGGCGAGTTCTTCGCGCTGGCGGCCTCGCTCGAGCACTTCGCCGACCGCACCGGCAACGAGAAGGCGCGCGTGCTCGCCGAGACGCTCGACGCCGCGACCGGGACCTTCCTCGAGGAGGACCGTTCGCCGGGCCGCGCGCTGGGCACGATCGACAACCGCGGCAGCCACTTCTACCTCGGCCTGTACTGGGCGCAGGAGCTGGCGAAGCAGACGAAGGACGCGGAGCTCGCCGCGGCGTTCGCCCCGGTCGCCGAGGCGCTGTCGGCGAACGAGCAGAAGATCGTCGAGGAGCTGAACGCCGTGCAGGGGTCGCCCGTCGAGATCGCCGGCTACTACCGTCCGGATGACGCGCTCGTCTCGGCGGTCATGCGCCCGTCGGCCACGTTCAACGGGATCGTCGACGCCCTGCGCTGAGCCCAGGGTACGAAGAAGGGCGGATGCTTCGGCATCCGCCCTTCTTCGTACCCCCGGTCGTACCGGAGGGTTGCCGGGTCAGTTGTGGACCGAGACCTCGAGGCCGACCGGCGACCAGTCGTACACGTACTTCGCGAGGTTGATCGGCAGGTTCACGCAGCCGTGGCTCATGCGCTGGCCGTAGTTGTTGTGCCAGTAGGTGCCGTGGAATCCGATGTTGGTCGTGAACCAGGTGATCCACGGCACATCTTCGGTGCAGTACGGCGCGCCGGGGTAGCAGCCCATGTCCTGCTTCGCGGTGTGGGCGAAGACCTTGAAGTTGCCGGTGGGTGTCGGTGTACCGGGAAGCCCGGTCGAGACGGCCCAGCTGTTGACGACAGCGCCGTTCTCGTAGAGCGTCGCCCGCTGGGAGCTGAGGTTGATGTCGATGCGACGGAACAGGTTGACCGACTCGAACGGCACCTCGGTGACCGGCAGGGCGTACACGCCGTTGCCCTCGGCGAGTTGCTCGGCGAAACCGGCGGCGACGCCCGTGGTGTCGCCCACGGTGCGGCCGTTCACGCCCACCTTCTCCTCGCGCAGGACCTTGCCGGCGGAGTCGACGATGTTCGTCGCGTTCTCGGGCGCCCTGTCGACGAGACCCGGGAGGGTGTCGACGGTGGCCTGGATCGCGGCCTGGTCGGTCTGGATGCGCAGCGTGCCGTCGTCGTTCACGACGCTCAGCCAGGTCGCGGCGACGGCCGGCTCGACGGGGACCGTGCGCTCCTCGCCGACGTAGAAGCCGATGGTGCCCAGCATGGTGTTGAGCGTGGTCATCGTGGCCGTGGCGTCGTCGTCGGAGACGGCGGGGGCGGCGGGCACGGGCTCGCCGGAGAACTCGACGCTGTCGCGCCCCTCGGCGACGGCGTCGGAGACGGCCGCGGTGAGGGCGTTCACATCGATGGCGGTGCCGGGCGTGGACGGGGTGATGACGAAGGCGTTGCTCGCCGCATCGAAGACGACGCCCGCGTCGACGGGGTCGCTGAAGCTGGAGGGGACGGCGCCGCGGAGCACGGCGGTGGCCGTGGCGGCGTCGACCGTGATCTCGCCCGCGAGCGGCTCGCCCATCCACGATCCGAGGTTCCACATGGGGCGCGAGGCGAAGGCCTCGTCTGCGAGAGCCTCGGCGTCCATGTTCATGCCGAGGTCGGATCCGGTGAGCTCGGTGTCGCCACCCGCTCCCGTCAGGGTCACGGTCGTCTCGGCGAGGTGCGACTCGATCGTCGAGGCCGCGGCCCCGGGAGTCATCCACCCGACGTTGATACCGGCGACGCTCGTGCCCGGGGCGATGAGCACCATCGATGCGGCTCCGGCGCCCAGGGCGACGACGCCGAGCGAGAGCCCGATCCAGAGGCCGAGACGGCGCTTCTTGGGCTCGGGGTCGCGGGGCGCCCAGGCGAGCGGCTGGTCGCCCGTCGGCGGCATATCGGTGCCGCTGTCGGGCGCGCTGTCGCGCTCTTCTGTCGCAGCATCGTGAGTCGAGATCACATCCGTCACGAACTTCACCCCCCGGTCATCAAACGTGTCGGCTTTTGACAATCGTACGGGAAAGCATGTAACGGGGAGGCAACGGTCCGTCGTCGCCTCCCCGGTGGATCACTCGACGATGGCGATCCCGTCGATCTCGACGAGCATCTCCTCGCGCGGCAGACCCGTGAAGACGGTGGTGCGTGACGGCAGGACGCCGCTGGTGGTGTGCGCCTCGACGAAAGCGCCGTACGCGTCGTTCATGATCGGGAAGTCCTCGCGCTTGGTGAGGTAGACGCGCAGCATCACGACGTCGTCGAAGGTGGCGCCGGATGCCTCGACGATCGCCTTCACGTTCTCGAGCGTGCGGGTGGTCTGCGCGGCGACGTCGCCGGGGAAGAGGTACTCGTTCGTGTCGGGGTCGACGGGGCCCTGTCCGGATACCTGGACGAACGGGCCCTTGCGCACGCCCTGCGAGAAGGTGTGAGCGGGAGCGGGGGCGAGGTCGGTGGAGATACGGGTCTTCGCGGTCATGGGACCAGACTAGTAGCCTTGTTAGATGCCTCAACAAATTCCGGATGACGTCGTCGGAAGCGTGACGGAACCGCTTCTCCTCAGCGCGGAACGAGCCGCCGAGGGTCGAGTGCGCGTGTATCGCGGCGCGACGGTGGTCGACGGGACGGGGGCGGATCGCTACGTCGCCGACGTGGCGGTCGAAGGGGCCAGGATCGTCGCGGTGCTTCCGGAGGGTCGGCCCCAGCCGGAGGTCGTGATCCCCGAGGGAGGGGCGGAGGTCGACGCGCGGGGCCTTGTGCTCGCGCCCGGCTTCATCGACATGCACGCCCACAGCGACCTCGCCGTGCTCTCGGGCGCGGCGCACGACGCCAAGATCCTGCAGGGCGTCACGACCGAGGTGATCGGACAGGACGGCCTCGGCTACGCACCGCTCGACGACGCCACCGCACCGGTCGTCGCCGCGCAGATCGCGGGGTGGAACGGTCCGACGACCGCGCCGTGGCGGAGCGTGGACGACCTGCTCTCGGCGATCGACGCGACCGCCGTCGCGAACGCCGCCGTGCTCGTCCCGCAGGGGAACCTGCGGATGATGGTGGTCGGACACGAGAACCGGCCCGCGTCGACGGGCGAGATCGCCCGCATGCAGCGGCTCCTGGCGGACGCGCTCGACGACGGTGCCTTCGGTATGTCGAGCGGGCTCACGTACACGCCGGGCATGTACGCCGACACCGCGGAGCTCGAAGCGCTCTGCCGGGTGGTGGCCGAGCGCGGCGGGTACTGGGCCCCGCACACCCGCAGCTACGGAGCGGCGGCGCTCGACGCCTATCGCGAGGCGCTCGACATCGGGCGTCGCACGGGATGCCCCGTCCACCTCACGCACGCCACCATGAACTTCGCGCCCAACCGAGGCCGCGCCTCGGAGCTCCTCGCGCTCGTCGATGAGGCCGTCGCCGACGGCGTCGACGTGACGCTCGACACCTACCCCTACCTCCCCGGCGCCACGACGCTCGCGGCGCTGCTGCCCAGCAGGCTCGCCGAAGGCGGAGACCTCATCGGCACCCTCGCCGCGCTCGACGCCGCCGGTCGCGAGGCCGTGCGGGCGGAGCTCGAGGACATCGGCTGCGACGGGTTCCACGGTGAGCGCGCCGACTGGGAGCAGATCCAGATCTCGGGCACGGCGAACCCTGGTCTGGCGCATCTGGTGGGGCGCACGATCGCCGAGATCGCCGTCACCGAGGCGCGACGCCCGGTCGATGTCGTCCTCGACACCATCGTCGCCGACGGCGGCGCGACCGGCATCCTCATGCACATCGGCGACGAGGCCAACGTGCGCGAGATCATGCGGCATCCCCGTCACACCGGCGGCAGCGACGGCATCCTCATCGGGGCGCGTCCGCACCCGCGCGGTCACGGCACCTTCGCGCGCTACCTCGGCCACTACGTCCGCGACGAGGGAGTGCTCACCCTGGAGCAGGCGGTGCACCACCTCGCCGGGGCGCCGGCCAGACGACTCGGTCTCGACCGCGGCGATGCGCCGCGCGGAGCGGTGCGGGCGGGCGCCATGGCCGACCTCGTGCTCTTCGACCCGCGCACGGTGGCAGCCGGGGCGACGTTCGACGCACCGCGCACCCCGCCCACCGGCATCCGCGAAGTGGTGGTCTCCGGTGCCGTCGTCGTGCGCGACGGCGTCGTGACGGGTGCGACGCCCGGGGGAGCGCTGCGGATGCCGCCGCCCCCGCACCGGGCGACCGTCCCGCGGGTGCGCGCCGACCTCGACATCGACGCGCCGGGATTCCGCTGGGTTCCCGATACGCCCGTCGTCGCAGAAGACGAGGCGCTCGCGGCGTCTGCGCGTCGTCTCGGTGCGGACGGCATCCGTGCGCCGCATGCCGCCCACGCCGGCGTTCCCGCGATCCGCCTGGTCGTCGACGCCGATCTGGCGGCCGAGATCGAGGCCAGCGGGCGCATCGGCGAGGAGGCCTTCCGCCTGACCGTCGATGCGCGGGGAGCGGAGATCCGCGGCGGCGGGGTCGCGGGCGTCTTCCGCGGCGCGACCGTGCTGCGTCAGCTCCGCGAGCCGGGGGCGGCCGACGTCGTCATCCCCGCCGGCACCTGGAGCGGGTCGCCCGCGCATGCCTGGCGCGGAGTGATGCTCGACGTGGCCCGCCACTTCCGCCCCGCCGCCGATGTGCGCCGGCTGATCGACTTGGCCGCCGACCATCATCTGAACGTCGTGCACCTGCACCTCACCGACGACCAGGGGTGGCGGTTCGAGGTGCCCGGCTACCCCCGTCTGACCGATGTCGGCGCTCGTCGCGCGGCGACGCAGCGCGGTCACGGCCCCGAGGCGACCGTCGAATCCGGCGTGCACGAGGGCTTCTACACCGCCGACGAGCTGCGCGACCTGGTGGCCCACGCGTCGGAGCGGTTCGTCACGCTGGTGCCGGAGGTCGAGCTTCCCGGGCACATCCAGGCCGCGCTCGCCGCGTACCCGGCGCTCGGCAACACCGACGTCGGCGATCCCGTGACGGGGCCGTGGGAGCGCTTCGGGGTTAACCCCCGCACCCTCGCCCCGACCGAGGAGTCGCTCGCCTTCGGGCGGGCAGCGATCGACGCGCTGTGCGACGTGTTCGACTCGCCGTGGATCGGCATCGGCGGCGACGAGGTGCCGGTGACCGAATGGGCCGAGAGCGCCGCTGCGGCGGCGCGGATGCGCGAACTCGGCCTGGCGACGCCGCACGACGTGCAGCCCTGGTTCACCCGGCATTTCGTCGGGCACGTGCGCGCGCGTGGACGTACGGCGCTCGCCTGGGACGAGGTGCTCGAGGGTGACGTGCCGGACGGGGTGCGGATCCTCGCATGGCGCGGACCCGTCGCGATGCGAGAGGCCGTGCGACGGGGCATCCCCGTGGTCGCGTGCCCCGACCTGCACGTGTACCTCGACTACCCGCAGTCGGAGTCGCCCGAGGAGCCGATCCGTGTGGGGCCGCCGCTCGACCTCGAGCGCGTGTACGCGCTGCGCGTCGAGCAGGGGGCGGTCGGCGGGCAGGCCAACGTGTGGACCGAGCATCTGCCCACGCGCGACCGCGTCGACTTCGCTCTGTTCCCGCGCCTCGCCGCCGTGGCCGAGCGGCTGTGGGACGGGGGAGACCCGCCGCCCTTCTCGGACTTCGCGCTCCGCCTGCCGACGCATCTGCGCCGGCTGCGGGCCGCGGGTGTGCGCTACCGTTCCCCTGACGGTCCGACGCCCGGCCAGCGGCGTCCGGGGGTGCCGGGGAAGCCGATGACGCGCGAGGCGCGCGAGCAGATCGTGCAGGGGCTGGTGGCCCGTCTGCGCGATCGATCGGAGGGGGTGGGCGAGACGGATGCACGCACGTAACATTTCGGTAACCGGCCTCCGGCGGCCCCGCGTGCGGGGTTGCGCAAATCATGTTCGTAAGGTTCACTAACAAACATGTCCGTGTCCGATGAATCGCGCTCCGCGTCGACGTCCTCGTTCGTCGACGCCAACGCGCACGCCTTCGGCCCCGGTCGACACCTTCGCTCCCGCACGAAGGTCCTGCCGGAGCACGCCCGCGGCCACAACCGCGCCCTCGTGCTCCAGACGCTCTACCACGCCGGAGCGATGTCCCGCGCCGACCTCTCGCGCGAGACGGGACTCACCCGCGTGACCATCTCCGACCTCGTCGCCGAGTTCATCGCCGACGGCATCGTCATCGAGATGGGTGTGCGCGAGACCGCCGGACCCGGCAAGCCGCCGATCCTCATCGACATCGACCGGGGCGGCCATCAGATCATCGGCCTCGATCTGTCTGGACCGACCTCCTTCGCGGGAGCGGTGCTCACCCTCGACGGAGACGTGATCGACCGCCGCGAGGTCGCCCGGCCGCAGAGCCCCGACGGCGATGCCGCATACGCCGCGACGCTCGAACTGGCCCGCGCGCTGGTCGAGGCATCGACGCGTCCGCTGCTCGGTGTGGGCATCGGCACCCCCGGTGTGGTGCGCCCCGACGGCGTCGTGCTGAGCTCGCCCAACCTCGGCTGGAGCGGATTGCCGCTCGAGGAGAAGCTCGGCGCCGCCCTCGACCTGCCGGTCCTGGTGCGCAACGACGCCAACGCCGCCGTGCTGGCGGAGTACACCTTTGGCGACGCACGCGCCGACTTCATGCTCGTCAAGATCGGCCGCGGTGTCGGTGCCGGCGTGATCACCGGCAGCCAGCCCCTGCTCGGCAGCCGGTTCGCGGCGGGCGAGATCGGCCACGTGACCGTCGGCACCGACGGCGGTCCGCGTTGCGCCTGCGGCAAGGACGGATGCCTCGAAGCCTGGCTGAGCGAGACCCGGCTCACCGAGGCGCTCGCCGCGCAGCCCGACCAGCGCGAGACGCTTCTGCGTGACGCGGGGACCCGCATGGCCATCGCGATCGCCCCGATCGTCGCCGCCCTCGATCTGTCCGAGGTGGTGCTCTCCGGCCCGGGCGAACTGCTCGACGGCGTGCTGATCGACGCCGCGGTCGAGACGCTGCACGCGCGGACGCTGGAGGGCGTGTTCGAAGACGCCCTGATCAGACTCACCCGGCAGGAGGACATCGTCCTCCGCGGTGCTGCGGTGATGGTGCTGTCCGCTCAGCTGGGAGTCTCGTGACCTTCACCGCCCCGAGCCCTGACGGCGCGGAGCTCCGTTCGCAGCAGACGGTCGCTGTCGACGAGCCCGCTGGTCGCGCGATCCGCGTCGGCCTCGACGTCGGGGGTACCAAGATCGACGCCGTCGCGGTCGACCGCTCCGGAGACATCGTCGGTCGCCACCGCCGGCCGACCGGGTGGGGCGACGACGCCGTCGTCGACAGCATCGCCCAGGCGGTCACCGCGCTGGCCGCGGAGAACAACCTCTCCCTCGCCTCGATCGGCTCGGCGGGCGTGGGCATCCCCGGTGTCGTCGACGTCGAGACGGGCCGGGTGCTGCATGCCGTGAATCTGGGAGTCGAGTCGCTCGACCTCGCGGGTCGCGCCTCGACCGTCCTCGGCATCCCCTTCCGCGTCGAGAACGACGTCAAGGCCGCGGCGCTCGGCGCCGCCGTGCTGCGCGGCGCGACGGGGTCGATGGCCTATCTCAACCTCGGGACCGGCGTCGCCGCGGGCATCGTGCTCGACGGACGCATCCGCCGCGGCGCCCGGGGGACGGCCGGCGAGGTCGGTCACATCTCGGTCGACCCGAACGGACGCCTGTGCGGTTGCGGACAGCGCGGATGCATCGAGACGTTGTGCGGTGGGGGAGCGCTCGCCAAAGCGTGGGGGCGCCCCGGCGAGCTGCCGGTGGCCGACATCCTCGACGCCGCGGATGCCGGCGACCCCACGGCGACCGCCCTGCGCGCCGACCTCCACCACGGAGCTGCCGCCGCCGTGCGCGTGCTCGTGCTCTCGGCCGATGTCGAGACCGTCGTCATCGGCGGCGGGTTGACCGCGCTCGGCGCGCGGCTCGAGGAGGGCATCCGCGCTGCGCTGCGCACCGAGGCCGAGGCGTCGCCGTTCATGCGGTCGCTGCACCTCGACGAGCGCATCGAGATCCTGGCCACGGGTTCGCCCGCCGCCGCCTTCGGCGCCGCACTCGTCGGCGCCGCCGTTCCCGAGAAGGAGATCGTGTTCCATGGCTGAGGTCATCATCGTCGAGAACAAGGAAGCCGCCGGCGCCCTGGTGGCCGCCGAGATCGTGGCGCTGATCGACGGGCGGCCAGACGCGGTGCTCGGCCTCGCCACGGGGTCGACCCCCCTTCCGGTGTACGAGGCCCTGCGGCCGCTCCTCGCCGGCCGCGACGTCGCACAGGTGCGCGGCTTCGCGCTCGACGAGTACGTGGGCATCGACCCGGCTCACCCCGAGAGCTACCGATCGGTGATCACGCGCGAGGTCGTGGAACCGCTGGGTCTCGACCCCCAGCGCATCCACGTGCCGAACGGCGCGGAGGAGACCATCTCGCACGCGGGCGAGGACTACGAGCAGGCCATCGCGGCGGCCGGCGGCGTCGACCTGCAGATCCTCGGCATCGGCACCGACGGTCACATCGGTTTCAACGAGCCCGGCTCGTCGTTCGCGTCGCGCACCCGCGTGAAGACCCTCACCGAGCAGACGCGCGTCGACAATGCACGGTTCTTCGACTCGATCGACGACGTGCCCATGCACTGCATCACGCAGGGGCTGGGAACGATCCTCGCGGCGCGGCATCTCGTGCTCCTCGCCTTCGGGGAGAGCAAGGCCGCCGCCGTCGCTGCGGCTGTCGAGGGCCCGCTCACGGCTTCGCTCCCCGGCTCGGCGATCCAGCTGCACCCCCACGCGACGGTCGTCGTCGACGAGGCGGCGGCGTCACAGCTCACCCAGGCCGACTACTACCGGTACACCTTCGCGAACAAGCCGACCTGGCAGGGCATCTGACGACAGCCCGTCGTCGGGCCGCACGGGAGCTGCGCAGGGTCAGGCGGACGCCCGGGGCCACGCGAGCGGCAGCAGGTGCTCGACGCTCAGGGGAGCGAGCGGCAGACCGTCGATATCCGACGGGGTGATCCACCGCAACTCCGCGAGCTCGGCCTGCACGCGCACCGTGCGCGGGTCGATGGTCGCCGCGAACGCGTCGGCGACCACTCGGTGGCCGGGCTCGTTGGCGGCGGCCGACACGAAGCGACCGAGCGGCCGGAGGTCGTCGTCGCCGAGCACGAGGCCCAGCTCCTCGTGCAGCTCGCGACGCAGCGTCTGCGACGGCGTCTCACCGCTCTCCGGCTTGCCGCCCGGCTGCATGAACCGGGTCGTGCCCTGCTTGCGCACGACGAGTACGCGGCCGTCGGCGTCGGTGAGGATGGCGGCGCTCACGAGGATGTCAGGCACGGTCGGCGAACACCTTTCCGGGGTTGAGCAGGCCGAGCGGATCGAAGACCCGGGTGATCTGCCGTTGCAGCTCCCACTGATCGTCGCCGAGCTCTTCGGCGAGCCACCGGCTCTTCAGGGTGCCGATGCCGTGCTCGCCGGTCAGGGTGCCGCCGAGAGCGATCGCGGCGCGGAACAGATCGTCGGCGGCGCGCCATACGATCTCGGGGGTGTCTGGCCCCTCGAAGATGAAGTTCGGGTGCAGGTTGCCGTCGCCGGCGTGCGCCACCGTGGGGATCGACAGTCCGTAGCGGCGCTCGATCCGCGCGATCTCGTCGAACATCGCGGGCATCGCGCTGCGCGGCACCGCGACGTCTTCGATCAGGGTCGTGCCGAGCGACGCCATCGCGGCGTGCATGGAACGGCGGATCGCCAGCAGGCGTTCTCCCTCGTCGGCATCCTGGGTGACGGTCGTGGACCCGCCGTACGTGCGGAGAACGCCCGCGATGGCATCGGCGTCGGCGGCTGCCGCGGGACCATCGGTCTGGATCGTCAGCTGGGCGGTGCCGGGCGCGGGGGCGGGCAGGCGCAGCAGAGCGTGGACGGCATGAAGGCTCGCCGCATCCATGAGCTCCATGATGGCCGGTTGGATGCCGGCGGCGGTGACCCCGGCGGATGCGGCGGCCGCGGCGCGCACGTCGGGGAATGTCGCGGCGAGAGTGCAGACGGCCCCGGGCGTGCGGCGCCGCAGCTTGAGGGTGGCTCCGACGATGACCCCGAGGGTGCCTTCGGAGCCGATGACGAGAGAGGTCAGATCGAGACCCGTCACGCCCTTGACGCTGCGGTGGCCGAGGTGCAGCAGGCGCCCGTCGGCGAGCACGATGTCGACGCCGAGGACCGCGTCGCGCACGACCCCGTACTTCGCGCACAGCAGGCCGCCGGCGCCCGTCGCGATGTTGCCGCCCACGGTCGAGATCTCGCGGCTCGCAGGGTCGGGCGCCCACCACACTCCGTGCGGGGCGAGTGCGCGGTCGAGGTCGGCGTTCAGGATTCCGGGCTCGACGACGGCGATCAGGTCGTCGGCGCGCACGTCGAGGATCGCGGTCATGCGCAGGGTGGAGAGGACGATGGTGCCCTCGCCCGCGTTCGCCGCACCGGCGAGGCCGGTCCCGGCGCCGCGTACGACGACGGGAGTGCGGGTGGCGGTCGCGATGCGCAGCGTCTGCTGTACGTGTCCGACGGTCTCGGCGTGCACGATGGCGAGAGGTCGACCGGGCGCCGCGTGGCCTGAGCGGTCGGCACGGGCGGCGTCGAGCGCTGCGGCATCGGTGTCGACGAGATCGCCGAGCACGGCCGTCAGCTGCTCGACGACGGTCATCCGAGTGCGCGCCGCCCGCTGATCACACCGGCGACCACTGCGACCAGAGCGAAGGCCGAGCCGATGAGCGCCTGATCCATCGACCACCACGCGATGGTCACGCCGACGTAGATGAGGAGTTCGACCGCGGCGCGGAGGAACGGGTGCACGCGCAGGACGGGGCGCGGCGAGAGGAACAGCGCCCAGACGAGGATGACGAGCACCGGGGCGCCGATGCCGAACACCACGTTCCACGGCAGGTCCCAGGTGGCGAAGCCCCACAGGGCGAGCGAGGCGACGGCCACGACCAGCACGACGGCGCGGATGACGTCGAGCACGGTGATGACCGGCCGTTCGACGCCGGGGACGGAAGCGGGATCCTGCGGCATGATCCCCAGTCTATTCGGCGGGAACGGGCTCTCCGGCCGGCGCATCGGCGGGCACGGTCTCGTCGACCGGGGTCGTGACCGGGGCGAGGGGCTCCGACGTCGCGACCGGCGCCGTGCTCTGCGGCGCCTGCTGCGCCTCGATGTCGGTGGCCTCGTCGTCACCTTCGGGGCGTGCCGCGGGCGACGGGTCGGCGGCCGGATCGACCGGAGTCTCGACCGGTGCCTGCTCGACCGGCGCCTGCTCGGTCGGCGTCGTGGTCTCGTCGACCTCATCGACGGTGCCCGGGTCGCATTCGCCGAGCATCTGCACGGGCAGAGCGCTCAGCACGACCGGCTGCGAGTAGGTGCCCGGCACCGGCTGACCCTCGACGGTGTACGAGAACGTGATCGGCAGGTTGCTCACGAGCTGCCAGTGCTGGGGGAGCAACTCGACCGTGCCGTCGCCCTGCGCATCGAGCAGGTCTCCCATCGTGTAGTCGAGGAATCCGCCGATGTACGCGGTGACGGTGGCGCCCGGTACCCCCTGCATCTGCACGGTGTACCGGGTGAGGGTGACGTCGCGGACGGTCGCGGGGTACGTGCAGCCCGAGACCGCGACGATGCGGGGGGCTCCCTGGGGGGCGCCGGGGTCGGGAGTGCCGGTGTCGGGGTCTTCGGTGCCGGGCTCGCCGGTGCCGGGGTTCTCCGTGCCGGGCTCGCCTGTGCCGGGGTCGTCCGTGCCGGGCTCGCCTGTACCGGGGCCTTCTTCGCCCTGGCCGGGCGTCGTCGGCGTCGTGGGGACGGTCGGCGTCGCAGAACCGGGCGCCGCGGGAGACGCTCCCACCGGCGCGACGTCGGGTGCCTCGATCGCGGACTCCGGGCCGCTCAGCTCGAGCTCGTCCTCGGGGGTCTCCTCCGGATCGACCTCGACCTCGTCGGCATCCTTCTCGGTCTCGTCGGTCTTGTCGAGCTCGTCGGCGTCGGCATCCGCGTTCATGGCGTCGTCGGGCTCGACGTTGGACGAGATCGAGGACGAGTCGGAATCACCGGCGCTGGGGAGCGAGGTGGCCGCATCGCCGCCGGCCAGCCCCGGGAGGATCGTGGCGGCGGCGACAACACCGGCGACGACGAGGGCTGCGGAGCCGGCGCCGACCAGTGCTCCCATCCCCGAGAGGATCCCGCCGGAGGCCCCGGCTGAGCCGCCTGCGCCCCCGGCACTCCCGGCCCCGCCGGCACCTGCTCCGTTCGAGGATCCCGCCGCGCCCGCACCACCGGCGGAACCGGTTCCGCCGGTTCCGGTCGCCGCCGCAGTACCCGTTCCACCGTCGCCGACGACCACACCGTTCGCGATGCTCGACGGCATAGCGGCGAGAGCGGCGATCGGAGCGGCACCCCCCTGCAGGGCGGCGAGGTAGCCGGACGCCCCGGTGACGCCGAGCACCAGGGGGAGGAGCACGAGCGCCAGGCGCTTCGAGACGTCCTTCGCCTCGGCGGCGACGATCATGCAACGCGCGCACTCGTCGAGGTGCGCCTCGATGCGGCGGTGATCGCGGGTGCCGAGGTTGCCGCGCGAGTAGGCGCCCAGGTGCTCGATCGTCCACTGGCACTCGGAGCCGGGGGTCGCGCTGCGCAGATGCGCCTGGATCCAGGCCTCGCGCAGACCTTCGCGCGCGCGGAAGGCGAGCTGCGAGACGGCGCCGGCCTTCATGCCGAGAAGTGGCGCGACCTCGTTCGGGCGCATCTGCTCGATCTCGGTGTACCAGAGCACCTCCTGCCATCGCGTCGGAAGGCTGCGGAACGCTTGCGCGGTGAGGCTGCGGTCGAGGGCCTCGTTCGAGGCCTGCTCCGTGCTGTCGGGGTGAGCCACGGTGTCGAGCTCGTCCATGGCGTCTTCGCGACGGGAGCGGCCCCAGGCCGCCGCGGTGTTGCGGATGCTGGTGAAGAGGTAGGCGCGGAAGGAGCCGTTGGGGCCGCCGCCCTTGACGATGGCCTGGTAGATACGCGTGTAGGCCTCTTGCACGAGGTCGTCGGCGTCGATCGAACTCGTGACCGAACGCGCGACCGTGACGCCGGCGGGGTAGTGGCGACGCCAGAGTTCGCCGAACGCCTCCGTGTCACCCGAGCGGGTGCGGAGGATGAGATCGGCGTCGGCGGTCGTGTCGTCGATGCCCGCAGCGGTGTTGTCTTCGTGCACAGTCGTCCCTCGATCGTGGAGCGCGGTTGCGAATCCACACGGTGAGACGCGTGATGGCTGATTTCATCACGCGGATCATCCATTCTCTCCCGGATCTCCCAGGTTGGCCAGGGGTGTGGACAACTTGCGGAGCTTCTCGTCCATGGTGAGGAACCCCAGATCAGCGTGGATATTCGGAGAGGCATCGAACCAAGCTCCAGATTTTTCTCGCCACCCGCGTAATGAAACGCCCCGTCGTGCGTCTCTTCAGTGAGAAAGCCATGACGAACTCCACCGGGGGGCGGAGTTCCGGCGCCGTTGCGCGGGGGTATCACGCATCGGTCGGGCGGTTCGGGAGCCTCGGGGGAGGAGTTCCCGGCCCCCTTCTCTCGTGCGGGGAACGGGGCCGCCGATCCGGGGGGATCGGCGGCCCCGCCTCGTCGAGGGGAGTCACGCGCGCCGCAGGGCCGCACCCGTCCACACGCGCGCGACGCGCAGCTCGGCGTCGAGCAGCACGGCGTCGGCCAGCATTCCCGGCTGCAGGGCTCCGACCTCGTCCGCCACGCCGACCGCGGCCGCAGGGGTCTCGGTGAGGGCGCGCACGGCATCGGCGAGCGGCACTCCCGCGGCCACCGTGCGGCGCAGCGCCTCGTCCTGAGTGAGGGTCGAACCCGCGATCGCGCCCGTGTCGACGGTGCGGGCGATGCCGTCCTCGACGACGACGCGCACCGCGCCCAGGTCGTAGCGTCCGTCGGCGCTGCCCGCCGCCGCCATGGCGTCGGTGACGAGGGCCACGCGGCCGGGGGCGGTGTCGAACAGCAGCTTCACGACATGCGGGTCGAGGTGCACGTCGTCGGCGATCGCCTCGAGCGTCACCCGATGATCGGCGGCGGCGGCGAGCACGGGGCCCGGTGCGCGGTGGTGGATGCCGGGCATCGCGTTGAAGGCATGGGTGAGCAGGGAGGCCCCGGCGGCGAAGGCCTCGGCCGCGATGGCGGCGTCGGCGTCGGTGTGGCCCACCGCTGCGGCGGCACCCGCGGCGACGATCCGACGGATCGCACCGATCCCTCCCGGCAGCTCGGGGGCGATCGTCACCTGGCGGATGGTGCCGCGCCCGGCGCGGAGCAGTCGATCGACGTCGTCGGCGTGCGGCTCGCGCAGGAGCGACGGCTCGTGCGCGCCGTGATGGCCGGGGTCGAGGAACGGTCCCTCGAGGTGGGAGCCGAGGACGTCGGCATCCGTCTGCATGAGGTCGGCGATCGCGGCGACGCTGCGGGCGAGCTCGTCGATCGGCGCGGTCACGAGCGACACGACCGCGCGGGTGGTGCCGTGGGTGCGATGCAGGGCGCGCGCGGTGCGGATGGCTTCCACCCCGTCGTCGAACGAGGCGCCTGCACCACCGTGGCCGTGGATGTCGATGAATCCCGGGGTGAGCAGCGCACGCGGGCCGGCCACGGCGGCCGCATCGACCACGTCGTCGGCGGGCGCCCAGCCGTCTCCGGTGCCGCGGGCGGCGACCCGGCCGTGCTCGAACCGCACCCACGCGTCGTCGTGGACGGCGCCGCGGTCGACGATCCGCACCGAGTGGATCACGAGAGCGGGACGGGGGGACGTCGGCGAGGTCATCGGTCGCTCCAGGTGATCTCCGTGGCGGGGTGGAAGTCGATCCGCTCAGCCTTCCACAGGGGCGCCATGTGGCCGACCCGGGCGCGGAAGGATTCCCAGGTGCGCCCGTCGGCGTGGCGGGGCGACCAGGCGACCTCGGCTTCGGCGGCGGCCCGGGGGAACACGAGTCGCTCGACGTCCGACAGGGTGCGCGTCGTCTCCGACCACAGCGGCGCCTCGGTACCGAGGATCGCGTCGTCCGGCAGGTCGAGAACCGCCGTCGGCTCCCACTCGTACGCCGTGCGGACGTCGGTGAAGCCCGCCCACGAGAGGCCGAGCGGGAAGTCGGCGTCGTACTTCATGTCGAGGTAGGTCGCGTCGGCCGCCGACATGACGAGCGCACCGCCGCGCTCCACGAAGTGCGCGGCGTGGGCGGCGTGCGAGGTCGAAGGCTCGGTCATCCCCCAGTACTGGCCGACCGTGCCCTCGGCGATGCCCGCGGCGGCGCCCATCTCGTGCCAGCCCATCGGGACCTTGCCCGCCTCGACGACGATGCGCGTCGCACGCTCGACGAAGTGGTCGAAGTCGTCCTGCGTGGTGCCCAGCGATTCGTCGCCGCCGAGATGGATGTAGGGCCCGGGCGTCATCTCCGCGAGCTCGCGCACGACGTCGGCGACGAACCCGTAGGTGCGCTCGTCGCGGATGCGGACGCTGGAGTGCCCGACGCCCCACCCCTGATACGGCTCGCCCTTCACCGGCAGGCCCTGATCGAGTTCGGCGGCCTGCGTCACGAGGCCGTCGTTGAGCACCGGCTCCTCGACGAGGTCGGGATAGGCGACGCCGATGGCGTGCGTGTGGCCGGGCAGGTCGATCTCGGGGATGACGACCATGTGCCGCGAGGCGGCGTACGCGACGATCGCCCGGTAGTCGTCCTTCGTGTAGAAGCCGCCGCGGTCGCCGTCCACCGCGGTCGCCGAGGCCCGCGCGGTGAGCAGCGGCCAGGAGTCGATCTGCACGCGCCATCCCTGGTCGTCGGTGAGGTGCAGGTGCAGACGGTTGAACTTCAGTGCGCTGGTGGCGTCGATGAACCGGCGCACCTCGTCGACGTCGAAGAAGTGCCGCACGACGTCGAGCATGACGCCGCGGTGCGCGAAGCGCGGCGCGTCGCGGATGACGACGCGGGGAATGCTCCAGCCGCCGTCGTGCGCATCCGGGCGGAGCAGCTGCAGCAGCGTCTGCACGCCGTAGAACAGCCCCGCCTCGGTGGGAGCGGTGAGCTCGACATGCTCGTCGACGCGGAGCTGATAGCCCTCTCCAGCATGGGGCGCGGGGGCAGGGAGATCGGCGGCGGTGCCGGGCTTGAGGCGCAGGACGATGTCGCCCGCCGCCGGCACCGTGCCGTCGTCGGCGACATCGGGCACGGGCGCACCGCGGCGGCCCCATGCCGCGCGCAGGATGTCGGCGGCGGGGGTGTCGCCGATGATGCGCGACGCGGCGGTCACGGGCATCCGACCATCGCCCTCGACGGCCTCCACGGGGAGCGGGACCAGGGGGAGCGCATCTGGAAAGACCATGAACAAAACCTAGCGCGCCCATGGCAAACAGGCCAGGGCGCATCCGCTATGCTCGTTCTGTCGCGACTGGCGTCTGGGTGGGGTACCACCGGGGAGCGACCGACCACGGAATTCGACCGCGCGCCTGGGCCGATGAGAACACCCCTTCGAATCCGTCGTCAGAGGAGCCCGTCATCATGACCGACCGTTACTTCAACGCCTCGCTCGCCGAGGTCGACCCCGAGATCGCCGAGGTCCTCGACCGCGAGCTGAAGCGTCAGCAGACCTTCCTCGAGATGATCGCGAGCGAGAACTTCGTTCCCGTCTCGGTGCTGCAGTCGCAGGGTTCGGTGCTCACGAACAAGTACGCCGAGGGCTACCCCGGGCGCCGCTACTACGGCGGCTGCGAAGAGGTCGACGTCGCAGAGGAACTCGCGATCTCGCGCGCGAAGAGCCTGTTCGGTGCGGAGTTCGCCAACGTCCAGCCGCACTCCGGCGCCTCGGCGAACGCGGCGGTGCTGCACGCGATCGCCCGCCCCGGCGACACGCTGCTCGGCCTCTCGCTCGACCAGGGCGGGCACCTCACGCACGGCATGAAGATCAACTTCTCCGGCCGTCTCTACGACATCGTCGCCTACGGGGTGAACCCCGAGACGTCGACGATCGACATGGACGAGGTGCGCCGCCTCGCCCTCGAGCACAAGCCGAAGGTCATCATCGCCGGCTGGTCGGCCTACCCGCGCACCCTCGACTTCGCGGCCTTCCGTGCGATCGCCGACGAGGTGGGCGCGCTGCTCTGGGTCGACATGGCCCACTTCGCCGGTCTCGTCGCCGCCGGCCTGCACCCGAACCCGGTGCCCCACGCCCACGTCGTCTCGTCGACCGTGCACAAGACGATCGGCGGCCCGCGCTCCGGCTTCATCCTCACCAACGACGCCGACATCGCCAAGAAGATCAACACGGCCGTGTTCCCGGGCCAGCAGGGCGGCCCGCTCATGCACGTGATCGCCGCCAAGGCGACCGCCTTCAAGCTCGCCGCGACGCCCGAGTTCGCCGAGCGCCAGGAGCGCGTGCTGCGCGGCGCCTCGCTCATCGCCGAGCGCCTCTCGCAGCAGGACGTCGCCGACGCCGGCATCGCCGTGCGGTCGGGCGGCACCGACGTGCACCTCGTGCTCGTCGACCTGCGCGACGCCGAGATCGACGGCAAGCAGGCGGAGGACCTGCTGCACGACATCCACATCACGGTGAACCGCAACGCGGTGCCCAACGACCCGCGTCCGCCGATGGTGACCTCGGGCCTGCGCATCGGCACGCCCGCCCTCGCCACGCGTGGCTTCGGCGACGCGGAGTTCACCGAGGTCGCCGACATCATCGCGCTCGCACTGCAGCCCGGTGCCGACGTCGACGCCCTCCGCGCCCGCGTCGACGCCCTCGCCGCCGCGTTCCCGCTCTACCCGGACCTGCAGCAGTAACTCGACCGCCGAGACACCACGACGGCCACGCGACACCACGGCATCCGTGCTGTCTCAGGCGCCGTGTGGTGTCTCGGCGTCCGTTCGATAGGAGACGACATGACCGCGACCATTCTCGACGGCAAGGCGGCCTCGGCGGCGATCAAGGCCGAGCTCACCGAGCGCGTCGCCGCCCTGCGCACCCGCGGCATCACGCCCGGTATCGCGACCGTGCTCGTCGGCGCCGATCCCGCCTCGCAGCTGTACGTGGGCATGAAGCACCGGCAGTCCGAGGCGATCGGGATGAACTCGATCCAGCGGGAGCTCCCCGCCGATGCCTCGCAGGAAGACGTCGAGGCGCTGATCGACGAGCTCAACGCCGATCCGGAGTGCCACGGGTACATCGTGCAGCTCCCGCTGCCGAAGCACCTCGACACCGACGCGATCCTCGAGCGCATCGATCCGGCGAAGGATGCCGACGGTCTGCACCCGACGAACCTCGGTCGTCTCGTGCTGAACGTCAACAGCCCGATCCACACGCCGCTGCCCTGCACGCCGCGCGGGGTCATCGAGCTGCTGGTGCGCAACGGCTACGACCTGAACGGCAAGCACGTCGTCGTGGTCGGGCGCGGGGTGACGATCGGCCGTTCGATCGGACTGCTGCTCACCCGTCGCGATCTCAACGCGACGGTCACCCTCACGCACACCGGTACGGTCGACATGCCCCGCTACCTGCGCGAGGCCGACGTCATCGTCGCCGCGGCGGGCGTGAAGCATCTCATCCGCGCCGAGGACGTGAAGCGCGGTGCAGCGGTGCTCGACGTCGGTGTGACGCGCGAGACCGACCCCGAGACGGGGAAGAACCTCGTCTTCGGCGACGTGCATCCCGACGTGGCCGACGTCGCCGGCTTCGTCTCGCCCAACCCGGGCGGCGTGGGGCCGATGACCGTCGCCCTTCTCATGACCAACGTCGTCGAGGCGGCCGAGCGGATCGTCTGACGGCATCCGCTCGTCGCTCCTTGCGCAGACGCGAGAAACCCCGCCCGAATCGGCTGATCGGGCGGGGTTTCTCGCGTTCGGGGCTGCCGGCTGCCGCGGACTCAGCCGCCGATGTGCGGCTGGAGGTTCGTGATGCGCGCGTGCTCGTCGAACGAGAACGTCATCGCGCCCGTGCCGTCGCTGAGGTTCGCGCCCGAGAACGACTGGTCGGTCCAGGTGAGCGTCCACCCCGCGAGGCGGGCGAGGTCCCACACCGCGCTGCGGGCGTCGGAGAGCGCGAGTCCGGCGAGGATACGGGGCAGTGCGATCGACGCGTCGCGCACGGTGACCGGCGGGAGCGGCGCGTCGAGGAGGAACACGGCGCGGGTGCCGCCGCCGATCGGTGCCGAGTAGTAGGGGGCGCGGCCGGTGATCTCGACCGCGACGCCGCCGACGGTGTGCGCGGCCTGCGCGATCCAGGCCTCGTCGCCGGGAGCGTCGGCCGGGAAGGGGACCTCGGCGTTCGCGAGCTCGGACAGGCCGTGCTCCTGCCCGTAGGCGCGCAACTGCGTCGCGACGCCCTGCGGGTCGCCCTGGGGGTGCGCCCACGCCCACAGCAGCGAGCGCGGGCCCGGCGCGATCGTGGCGACGAGGTGCGCGCGGGTGACCAGACGGCGCGACGGGTCGCCGTTCGCGCTGAAGGTCAGGGTGCCGGCGGTCATGTCGACGTCCCACCGGTGCTCGCCGAGCGCGTCGGCGGCGACGGAGAGGGCGTCCTGACGGAGCGCGGTGAACAGGGCGGCGCGGTCGGCGAGGGGCTGGAGGGCAGCGAAGGTCATGCGTCCAGTGTGGTGCGCCCGGCTATGAATCCGCCAGTCGGCACCACGATCTCCTCGCCGGTCAGTAGCTGTCGCGCTGGGTAGCCGCAGGGGCGATGAATCGTGCCGCCAGGGCCTCCGACGCGCGTGCGAGCAGGGCGACGTCGGCCCCGACCGCGACGAAGTCGGCGCCCGCGGCGAGATACCCGTCGGCGGCCGGCGGGTCGAAGGCGTTCACACCGACCGGTCTGCCGACCGCCCGCACGGCGGCGAACACCCGCTCGACCGCGGCGACGACATCCGGATGCGTCTGCTGTCCGAGCAGTCCGAGCGAGGCGGCGAGGTCGGACGGCCCGACGAACACGGCATCGACACCCTCGACGGCGGCGATCTCGGCGGCGGCCTCGACCCCGGCCGCGGTCTCGATCTGCACGGTCAGCGAGACGTGGGCATCCACGTCCTGCAGATAGCCGTCGACGCGGTTCCAGCGGGCGCTGCGCGAGAGCGCGCTGCCCACCCCGCGCACGCCCGCAGGCGGGTAGCGCGTGGCGGCGACGGCGGCGCGCGCCTCTTCGGCCGACGACACCATCGGGACGATGAGGTTCTGCGCCCCGAGGTCGAGCACCTGTTTGATCGAGACGACGTCGTTCGACGGCACCCGCACCAGCGGGGTGATCGGGTAGGCCGCGACGGCCTGCAGCTGCACGAGCACGCTCTCGAGGGTGTTGGCGGAGTGCTCCATGTCTATGAGCAACCAATCGAGCCCGGAGCCTGCGGCGACCTCGGCGAGGAGCGGGCTGCCCGAGCACACCCACATGCCCACGAGTCCGCGGTCGGAGCCGGAGAGCGCCTCGCGGAAGGAGGGGTCTAGACGAAGCGGCATGAGATGGTTCCCATCGGTCCGTAGTCGCACAGCACCTGGTCGCCGCGCGACACCCACATCGGGCGTGTGAACGATCCTGCCAGGATGATCTCTCCGGCCTCGAGCCGCGCGCCGTGCTGATGGAACTTGTTCGCCAACCAGGCCACGCCCGTCGCCGGATGCCCGAGGACCCCGGCCGCGACGCCGGTCTCCTCGATCTCGCCGTTGCGCGAGAGCACGCCGGGCACCCAGCGCAGGTCGATCTCGTCGGGGCGTCGGCGTTCGGTGCCCAGCACCATGGCTCCATACGCCGCGTTGTCGCTGATGGTGTCGACGATCGTCCGCCCCTCGAGCTCGATGTGCGAGTTCAGCACCTCGAGTGCGGGGACGGCGTAGTCGATGGCCGCGAGGGCGTCGTCGAGCGTGCAGTCGGGGCCTGCGAGCGGGTGCTTCAACACGAACGCGAGTTCGACCTCGATGCGCACGTTCGAGAAGTGCGTGGTCGGGATCTCGGCACCAGAGGCGAACACGGTGTCGTCGAACATCACCCCGTAGTCGGGCTCGGTGATGCCCGTCGCCTGCTGCATGGCCTTCGACGTCAGACCGATCTTGCGGCCGACGAGCTGCCGACCGGCGGCGATCTGCGCGTCGCGCCACACCCCCTGGATGGCGTACGAGTCCTCGACCGTGGCCTCCGGCCACCGCGCGGTGATGCGGGGGATCACCCCGTGGGTGCGGTCGGCCTCGGCCAGTTCGGCCGCGATCTGCGCGATGACGTCGTGCGAGAGCATCCTCTCCTCCTAGAGCTGGTGGCCGAGCTTGTACTCGCCCTGCTTGTACTCGGGCATAGACGCCTCGCCCTCATCGGGACGCGTGTACGAGAATCCGTCTGCACCGATCGTCACCGCCATCTCGGAGCTGTCGGTGCGGGCGACGACCGGCTGCGGGTTGCCGTCGAGGTCGAGCACGAGCGAGGCCTCGGTGTACCACGACGGCACGACGGGGTTGCCCCACCAGTCACGGCGCTGGTTGTCGTGCACGTCCCACGTGATGACCGGGTTGTCGGGGTCTCCCGTGTAGTAGTCCTGCGTGTAGATCTCGACGCGGTGCCCGTCGGGGTCGCGCAGGTACAGGTAGAAGGCGTTGGAGACGCCGTGGCGGCCGGGGCCGCGCTCGATCGCGTCGGAGCGGCGGAGGGCACCGAGCTTGTCGCAGATCGCGAGGATGTTGTGCTTCTCATGCGTCGCGAAGGCGACGTGGTGCATGCGCGGGCCGTCACCGCCCGTCGCAGCGGTGTCGTGCACCGTCGGCTTGCGTCGCATCCACGCGGCGTAGACCGTGCCCGCGTCGTCCTGGATGTCCTCCGTGACGCGGAAGCCGAGGTCCTGGTAGTGGCGCACCGCGCGCGGCACGTCGGGGGTGACCTGGTTGAAGTGATCGAGGCGCACGAGCTCGCCGGGGGTGTGCAGGTCGTAGCGCCACGACAGCCGCTCGACGTGCGTGGTCTCGAAGAAGAACTCGTAGGGGAATCCGAGCGGGTCGACGACGCGCACCGAGTCGCCGATGCCCTTCACGAACCCCTCGGGTGCGCGGCGCACGTCGCAGCCCAGTTCGGAGTAGAAGGCGACGGCCCTGTCGAGGTCGTCGGCCGAGCGCACGCGGTACGAGAATGCGGCGACGGCGGCGATGGGCCCCCGGCGCAGCACCAGGTTGTGGTGGATGAACTCCTCCGTGGAGCGCAGGTAGATCGCCTCGCCGTCCTCCTCGGTGACGTAGAGACCCAGCACGTCGACGTAGAACTGCCGCGAGGCGGCGAGATCGGTGACGACGAGCTCCATGTATGCGCAGCGCAGGATGTCGGGCGGCGTGCTCGAGGGCGTCGCGACCGGGTTGTCGGAGTGGATTGGCGCCTCCTGCGACACGTAGTAGCCGGAGGAGGTCAAGGTCTTCTGGGTCTTGTCGGTCATGTCAGCGTCCTTGCTGTGGGTGTTCTCTGCTCTGCCGCTCCCGTCGCACTTTCTGTCGGCTGGAGCCGGCCGGAGCGACAGAAAGTGCGACGGGAGCGTGTGGATGGAGGGGGTCAGTGCTTGCCGAAGGTGGGGTTGTGCGGTGCGCCCAGGGTGATGTGCACGCTCTGCTGGTCGGTGTAGAAGTCGATCGACCGGTACCCGCCCTCGTGGCCGAGGCCCGACGCCTTCACGCCGCCGAACGGGGTGCGCAGGTCGCGCACGTTGTTGCTGTTCAGCCACACCATGCCCGCCTCCACCGACTGCGCGAAGGTGTGCGCCCGGCGCAGATCGTTGGTCCAGATATAGGCCGCCAGCCCGTACTTCGTGTCGTTCGCGAGAGTGCGCGCTTCCTCCTCGGTGTCGAACGGAGTGATCGCGACGACGGGCCCGAAGATCTCCTCCTGGAAGATGCGCGCGTCGTGCGGCACGTCGGCGAACACCGTGGGGGCGACGAAGTTGCCCTCGTCGAAGCCCTCGGCGCGACCGCCGCCCGCGACGAGGCGTCCCTCCGTCTTGCCGATCTCGATGTAGCTCATCACCTTGTCGTAGTGCTCGGGGTGCACGAGCGCTCCCACCTCGGTGGAGGGGTCGTGCGGATACCCGACCTTGACGCGCTTCGCCTGCGCGGCGTACCGCTCGACGAACTCGTCGTACACGGAGCGCTCGACGAGGATGCGCGAGCCGGCGGTGCAGCGCTCGCCGTTGAGCGAGAAGACGCCGAAGATCGTGGCGTCGATCGCCGTGTCGAGGTCGGCGTCGGCGAAGACCACGGCGGGCGACTTGCCGCCCAGCTCCATCGACAGCCCCTTCAGGAAGGGCGCGGCGTTGCCGAAGATGATCTGCCCCGTGCGGCTCTCGCCGGTGAACGAGATGAGGGGCACGTCCGGATGCTTCACCAGCGCATCGCCGGCCTGCTCGCCGAGACCGTTGACCAGGTTGAACACGCCCTGCGGAAGGCCGGCCTCCTCGAAGATGCCCGCCCACAGCGACGCGGAGAGCGGCGTGAACTCGGCGGGCTTCAGCACGACCGTGTTGCCGGTCGCGAGCGCGGGGCCGAGCTTCCACGACTCGAGCATGAAGGGGGTGTTCCAGGGCGTGATGAGCCCCGCCACGCCGATCGGCTTGCGGTTGACGTAGTTCATCTGCTTGCCGGGCACCTGGAAGGCGTCGTCGGACTGCGCGACGATCAGGTCGGCGAAAAATCGGAAGTTCTCGGCCGCCCGGCGGGCCTGGCCGAGCGCCTGCGTGATCGGAAGGCCCGAGTCGAACGACTCGAGCTCGGCGAGGCGCTGGTCGCGCGACTCGACGATGTCGGCGATGCGGTGCAGGATGCGCGAGCGCTCGCGGGCGAGCATGCGCGGCCACGGGCCCTCGGTGAACGCCTTCCGCGCCGAGGCGACGGCACGGTCGATGTCGGCCTTCGTGCCGGCGGATGCCGTGGTGTAGGTCTCGTTGGTGACGGGGTCGAGCACGTCGAACGTGCCGCCGTCGAGGGAATCGACGAACGCGCCGTCGATGTAGTGCTGGATGTGGTCGGGCAGGTCTGCGGGGATGCGCGAATCGGTCATGACGGGTCTCCGGTCGTGGGTGCGGAACGGGCGTGCAGGGCGTCGAGGAACGCGTCCATCGTGCGCCAGCGGTGGTCGCGGGCGGCGAGCTCGATCTCGAGGGGATCGGCGCCCGCGCGGATCAGGCGCAGGATCTCGGCGTGCTCCTCGACGGAGTGATGGGCGCGGCCGGGCACCGACGCGAACGTCGAGTCGCGGATGCCGGCCAGTCTCGACCATCCGCGGTGGACGAGGTCGAGCAGATGAGGGTTCGGGCAGGGTTCGAACAGCACCGAGTGGAACTGGCGGTTGAGCTCGGTGAAAGCGTGGGCGTCGAAGTGGTCGAGCATCCGCGCCATGCGGTCGTTGATGCGCGCGGCCTCATCGAGCGCCGCGTCGTCGAGCAGCGGGGCGGAGAGCGCCGTGGCCGCCCCTTCGACGATGCCCAGCGTCTGCATGGTGTGGGCGTACTCGCTCTCGTCGACGAGCGTGACCCGCGCGCCGACGTTGCGCTCGAACGTGACCAGGCCCTCGGCCTCGAGCCGTCGGATGGCCTCCCGCACCGGCACGACGCTCATGCGCAGGTCGTCGGCGATCGAGCCGAGCACCAGGCGGTAGCCGGGGCTGAAGATGTGCCCGGTGATGCGCGAGCGGATCCACTCGTACGCGACCTCGGACTTGCTCGCAGCGGACGTGGTCATCGCGCGTCGCCCCCGTGCTCGCCGTCGCCGATGGCGGCGTCGTAGCGTGCGCGCCATTCGGCGTTCATCGGGAACAGTCCGTCGACCGCGTGCCCGGCCGCGACCTGCGTCGCGATCCAAGCGTCCTCGCGCTCCTGGGCGAGGGTCGCCTCCGCCACCTCGGCGGCGAGGGAGGGCGGGATGACGAGCACCCCGTCGTCGTCGCCGACGATGATGTCTCCCGGTTGGACGGTCGCCCCGCCGCACGCGATGGTCGTATCGACCTCCCACGGCACGTGCCGGCGACCGAGCACGGAAGGGTGCGCGCCCTGCGAGAAGACGGGGAGTCCGATCTCGGCGACGGCAGCGAAGTCGCGCACGCCGCCGTCGGTGACGACGCCGGCCGCGCCGCGGGTGCGTGCGCGGAGTGCGAGGATGTCGCCGAGCGTGCCGCTGGTCGCGTCGCCGCGTGCCTCGATCACGATGACCTCGCCGTCGCCCACGGCGTCGAACAGGCGCTTCTGTGCGTTGAACCCGCCGCCGTGGCTCGCGAACAGGTCTTCACGGAAGGGGACGAAGCGGAGCGTGCGGGCCGTGCCGACGAGTTTCGTTCCGGGGATGTTGACCGAGACGCCGTCGATGAAGCAGGCGAGGTGGCCGCGCTTGCGCAACTGCGCCGAGAGGCCGGCGGTGGGCGCCTCGACGAGCAGAGCGCGGAGCTCGGAAGAGAGGACGGCCGAGGTGGAGGGAGCGGTGGCGGATGCCGTCGCCGGTGCGGCCGGGAGTCCGGCAGCCTCGGGGGACCCCCACGCCTCGGTGCGCTGGAGGTCGTCGACGGCGGGAAGCGACCCGAGCGTCTCGTCGAACGGGATCTCGCCCTGCGTGACGGTCGTCACCAGTCGGCCGGAGGTGGGGGAGCCGGGGGCGTTCGGGGCATCGACCTCGACCTCGACCACGTCGCCCGGCGCGATGACCGACGAACCCGCCGGGGTGCCGGTCAGGATGACGTCTCCGGGTTCGAGCGTGAAGTGCTGCGACAGGTCGGCGACCAGCTGCGCCAGCGGGAAGATCATGCCGGCCGACGTGTCGTCCTGCCTGAGCTCGCCGTTGACCCATGCGCGCACGCGCAGGTCGGTCGGGTCGACGGTGCGCGCGTCGATGAGCTGCGGTCCGAGGGGGGTGAACCCGTCGCCGCCCTTGGAGCGTACGTTCGATCCCTTGTCGTTCGCGCGGAGGTCGTAGAGGCCCAGGTCGTTCGACGCGGTCACCGCCGCGACGTGCGACCAGGCATCCGCGAGTCCCACGCGCCGCGCGGCGGTGCCGATGACGAGGGCGATCTCGCCCTCGAACGCGAGCAGCTCGGTACCCGCCGGTCGTTCGACGGTGCCGCCGGATGCCGCGACGGAACTCGCGGGCTTGAAGAAGTAGGAGGGGGCGGCGGGGCGCCGGCCGCGCTGGTCGGCGCGCGAGGCGTAGCTGAGGTGGATGGCGATGATCTTGCCGGGGCGGGGGGTGGTGTCCGTCACGGGGGCGCCTCCTCGCGCTCGTCGTCGTCACGACGTCTTGTGCGTCGTATCCGAAATCATATATCATCCTGACTACCCCCGGCAAGCAGCCCGACCCGATACTCGGACGCACGCCGTGACAACGCAGTCACGAACAAAGGAGACACCGCATGAGCGGTCAGTCACAGACAGGGTTCACACCCACGGGAACCATCGCGACCGCGGCGGACCGCCGTCGCGTCGTCTTCGCCACGGTGGTCGGCACCACCGTCGAGTGGTACGACTTCTTCATCTACGCCACGGCGGTCGGACTCGTGTTCGGCCAGCTGTTCTTCGCGCCGCTCGGCGCCGACAGCGCCATCATCGCGTTCGCCACCGTCGGCGTCAGCTTCCTCTTCCGTCCGCTGGGGGCGTTCCTGGCCGGACACTTCGGTGACAAGCTCGGCCGCAAGACCGTGCTCATGTGGACGCTGATCCTCATGGGGCTCGCCACCGCACTCATCGGCGTGCTGCCGACCTACGAGACGATCGGCGTCACGGCGCCCATCCTGCTCGTGCTGCTGCGCATCCTGCAGGGCATCTCGGCCGGCGGCGAGTGGGGAGGAGCGGTGCTCATGGCCGTCGAGCACGCGCCCCGCACCCGTCGCGGCATCTTCGGCGCATCGCCGCAGATCGGCGTGCCCCTCGGCCTGCTGCTCGCCTCGGGCGTGATGGCGCTCATGACCGCGCTCGCCCCCGGCGACCAGTTCCTCGCCTGGGGGTGGCGCGTGCCGTTCCTGCTCAGCGTCGTGCTGATCCTCGTGGGCTACTACGTGCGCCGCAAGGTCGAGGAGAGCCCCGTCTTCGCCGAACTGGCGGAGCGCAAGGAACGGGCCAAGATGCCCATCCTGCAGCTCTTCCGCAAGCACCTGCTGCTGGTGATCATCGCGGCGTTCGTGTTCGCCGGCAACAACGCGGTCGGCTACATGACGACCGGCGGGTACATCCAGAACTACACCACCGACCCCGAGGGGCCGATCGGTCTCGAGCGCGGACCGGTGCTGTGGGCCGTGGCCGGTTCGGCGGTCACCTGGCTGCTCACGACGCTGCTCGCCGGATGGGTCTGCGACCGCATCGGCCGTCGCACCACGTACATCATCGGCTGGGTGCTGCAGCTCGGCGGCGTGTTCGCACTGTTCCCGCTCGTCAACACGGGCGAGATCGGCCTCGTGTTCGCCGGCCTCGCGATCCTCACGATCGGCCTCGGCTTCACCTACGGGCCGCAGGCAGCGCTGTACACGGAGCTGTTCCCGGCGAGCATCCGCTTCTCGGGCGTCTCGATCTCGTACGCGATCGGTGCGATCGCCGGCGGGGCCTTCGCGCCCACCATCGCCGCGGCGATCGTGAAGGCCACGGGTTCCACGGGCGCCGTGACCTGGTACCTCTCCGGGATGACCGTGCTGGGCCTCGTCGCCACGCTGCTGCTGCGCGACCGCTCCGGCATCCCCCTCGGTCCGGACCACGAGGACGAGCAGTCTGTGAGCCCCATCTACGGCCTCGCCAAGGCCTGACCCCTCGGTCGGCCCCGGCCGGCCTGCTCCCGTCGCACTTTCTGTCGCTTCCACCTCGGCGCGGCGACAGAAAGTGCGACGGGAGCGCAGAATGAGAATCTCGGAAGGGATCGACGACGATGCAGTTCCACCACCACGGCTACGTGTCGGGAGACCCGCGGGTGCAGGACGCCGCGGGCACCGGCCTCGACCGGCCCGCCGATCTCCCCGACGAGATCGACGTGCTGATCGTCGGGTCCGGCCCCGCCGGCATGCTGCTCGCGGCGCAGATGTCGCAGTACCCCGACGTCGTCACGCGCCTCGTCGAGAAGCGCGAGGGGCGGTTGGCGCTCGGGCAGGCCGACGGCATTCAGCCGCGCAGCGTCGAGACCTTCCAGGCGTTCGGGTTCGCCGAGCGCATCACGGCCGAGGCCTACAACATCGGGTGGATGAACTTCTGGGGACCGGACCCCGCCGACCCCGCCGGGATCGTGCGCACGACCCGCACCGCCGACTACGCCTACGACATCTGCGAGTTCCCGCATCTGATCGTCAACCAGGCGCGCGTGCTCGACTACTTCGCCGAAGCGGCGGTCGACGGCCCCGCGCGCATCGTGCCGGACTACGGCATCGAGTTCGTGGGGCTCACCGTGCACGACGACGGCGAGTACCCCGTCGAGGTGCGATTGCGGCACGTCGCCGGGCCGCGCTCGGGGGAGGAGCGCACCGTGCACGCGAAGTACGTCGCCGGGTGCGACGGAGCGCGCAGCGGCGTGCGTCAGGCCATCGGTCGCACGCACGTCGGGGCGAGCGCCGCCCACGCCTGGGGCGTGATGGACGTGCTGGTCGACACCGACTTCCCCGACTGGCGCACCAAGTGCGCGATCAACTCGCGGGCGGGGAACATCCTGCACATCCCGCGCGAGGGCGGCTACCTGAGCCGCATGTACATCGACCTCGGCGAGGTCGCTCACGACGACGACCACCGCGTGCGGCAGACGCCGATCGACGAGATCATCCGCCGCGCGAACGACATCCTCCACCCCTACACGCTCGACGTGCGCGAGGTGGCCTGGCACAGCGTGTACGAGGTCGGGCACCGGGTGACCGACGGCTTCGACGATGCGACGGGCGAGGAGGGACGGTCGCCGCGCGTGTTCCTCACCGGCGATGCCTGTCACACCCACAGCGCCAAAGCGGGACAGGGCATGAACGTGTCGATGCAGGACGGGTTCAACCTCGGATGGAAGCTCGGGTCGGTGCTCACCGGCCGTGCGCCCGAGAGCCTGCTCGCCACCTACGGCGCCGAACGGCAGCCGGTCGCACAGCAACTCATCGACTTCGACCGCGAGTGGTCGAGCCTCATGGCCCGCAAGCCCGAGGAGATCTCCGACCCGAACGACCTCGCGACATATTACCTCGCGACCGCCGAGTTTCCGTCGGGGTTCATGACCCGGTACACACCGTCGATGATCATCGCATCGGAGCAGCATCAGGCGCTCGCCGCCGGCTACCCGGTGGGCAAACGATTCAAGTCGGCCGAGGTGGTGCGGGTGAGCGACGGGAACGTCGTGCATCTGGGGCACCATGCGCGGGCGGACGGCCGGTGGCGGGTGTATGCGTTCGGCGACGCGGACGGCGCGCGGCTGCATGCCTGGGCGGAAGCGGTCGCGCCGGTGCTGGCGCGCTTCACGCCGGGGGAGGCCGCGCAGGACGCCGTGTTCGATGCGAAGGTCGTCTTCCGCCAGCCGTTCGAGGAGCTGGAGGTGACCACGGCCCCGGCGCTCTTCCGGCCGCGGAGCGGACCGCTGGGGCTCGTGGACTGGGAGAAGGTCTACGCTGCCGGGCCGAGCAAGTGGACGGAGGTCGACATCTTCGCGGCGCGGGAGATCTCGGACGACGGTGCGGTGGTGCTGGTGCGGCCGGACCAGTACGTGGCCGCGGTGCTGCCGTTGGACGCGGACGGGGTGGCGGAGCTCGCGGAGTTCCTGGCGGGGGCGTTCCTGCCGGCGGCGTGAGCGCGACGTGCAGCCCGATGGATCGTCGGTCTGGCGGATGTCGGTGGCCGGTCCTACCGTGGACGCGGACGCGCGACGACGCCCGCCGCGCACTCGTCAGGAGGAGCACGTCATGGATTGGAAGATCGAACTCATCTTCGTGCCCGTGTCGGATGTCGACCGGGCCAAGGAGTTCTACCAGAGGGTCGGATTCCACGCCGACCACGACCACACGGTGACCGAGGGCCTGCGCTTCGTGCAGATGACGCCGCCCGGTTCCGCGTGCTCGATCGCCTTCGGCACCGGCCTGGGGATCGGCCTCGAGCCCGGGCAGCAGAACACCATCCAGGTGGTGGTGCCCGATGCCGACGAGGCGCTCGCGCATCTGCGGGGTCTCGGCGTCGAGGCCGAGGGGGTCGACGATCAGGACTGGGGGCGCTTCGTGCGATTCTCCGATCCAGACGGCAACACCTGGACGCTGCAACAGCTACCGGACTACGGCGCGCAGGGATGAGGCGCGGTCGCTGTCTCAGGCGCGGCGGGCGGCGACGACCTCGGCCTTGAAGCCGGCGGCGTTCTCGAGCCACCCGGCGTAGTGGTCGGGGTCACCGGCGTGCGGGTACCGGTCGTGGTACAGGGGGGACCATCCGTGTGACGGTGCCTCGGCCATGAGGACGTCGACGTCGTCGGCGGTGGCCACCTCGAAGGCGAGATGGTTGACGCCCGGGCGGCGGCGGTCGTGCTCGTCGTGCGCGAGGTTCGGTGAGGTGGTCACGGTGAGGTACGCGCCGTCGGCATGCCACGACTCGCCGCGATCCCACTGGTCGGTCCGTTCGAAGCCCACGCGCGCCAGCAGCCAGGCCCAGTCGTCTCGTGCGCTGCCCTGGTCAGAGACCCAGAGTTCGACGTGATGCAATCCGGCCATCGGACGACTCAGCCGATCGCCGTCGCGCTGCCGGAGACGACGATGCCGCCGGTCTCCGGGATCTGCACGTGCAGCTCGCTGGGCCGGCCCACGTGCGCGCCCTGCCGGATCACGAGCCGTCGCTCGGGCCAACCGATCGCTCGCAGGTACGCGCCCGTCGCCGCGGCCGCCGACCCCGTCGCCGGGTCTTCGGTGATGCGGCCCACCGGGAAGAGGTTGCGCGCCTCGAAGAGCGCCGCCTCGTGGGCGAACAGCACCGTCACCGTGCCGGGCCACCCCTGCGCGCGCATGAGCGCGGCGAGCTCGGCCGGTGCGAAGCGGAACTGGTGGAAGAGCTCACGGTCGGCGATCACCAGGATCGGATGCCGGTTGCCGGCGAACGACTCCTTCGCCGGGAAGCGCGGATCGAGGTCGGAGCCGTCGAGTCCGAGCAGCGCCAGGAGCCGGTCGCGCACATCGGGGTCGAGGTCGCGCACCTCCGGTTCGATGCTCGTGAACGCGACGGTGATCCGTCCGTCGGGGGACACGGTGGAACGCAGAGCGACCTCGCCGGCCGGAGTGTCGAAGACCACGTCACCCGCACCGTCGCGCTCGGCGAGTGCGACGGCGGTCGCGACGGTGGCGTGCCCGCAGAACGGAACCTCGGCGCCGGGGGAGAAGTACCGCACGCGCGCGCGGGACACACCATCGGCGGCGGAACGTGCCGTCACGAAGGCCGTCTCGGAGTATCCGACCGCGGCCGCGATCGCGAGCATCCGCTCCTCGTCGAGACCCGACGCGTCGAGCACGACACCGGCGGGGTTGCCGCCGTCCGGTGCGGCGGCGAACGCGCTGTAGCGCAGGATCTCGGGCGAATCCGTCATGAGTCGGAGCCTATCGCCTGCTCCGGTCACGAGTTCACGCGGATGATCTCCTGCTGGTACGGCGCGATCACGTCGCCCGAGATGCGCAGGTCGAGCAGCAGGAAACGCCGAGTGCGGGCGTCTTCCTGCGCCCACGCGGCGAGGCGGTCGAGATCGGCGAGGGTGCGCACCACGACTCCCTCCGCGCCGA
This sequence comes from Microbacterium sp. Soil_N32, assembly GCF_057655505.1. Lineage (NCBI taxonomy): Bacteria > Bacillati > Actinomycetota > Actinomycetes > Micrococcales > Microbacteriaceae > Microbacterium > Microbacterium sp. Soil_N32. The sequence continues at coordinate 1,125,753 of NZ_JBDGME010000019.1, read as the reverse complement.
CCGCGGCGCCGAACGCCGCGAAGTCGACCTCGGGGATGCGCATCGGGCCCTCGGCGAGTCCCTTGAGACCGTAGAGGTTGACCTCCGCACCATAGGCGGCGTCGTTCCAGATCACGGCCATACCCCGCCCTGCGGCCGCGCGGACGGCCGACTCGAGGTCGGCGATGGCCATGAGCCCTCCACCGTCGCCCGACGTGAGCACGATGGTCGCCTCTCGCCGGGCGAGGGCTGCGCCCACGATGCTCGGCCACCCCTGACCGATCGACTGGAACGCGGTGCCGACCATCATCATGCGATCGGGCGCGGCAACCGGCCAGTACATGTTCGCCCAGCCGATGAAGTGGCCGCCGTCGGAGACGACGACGCGGTCGTCTGGCAGCAGTTCGCCGATGCGTCGCGCGGCGGACCGCGGGTCGAGCCGCCCGTCGGGCGCGAGCTCGTCGCCCGCCTCGTACGCGCGGGCGGCCACCACGTCGACGGCCTCTCGCCACGGCCGCGTTTCGGGGGCGGATGCAGGGGCGAGGCGTGCGACGAGGGCCTCGGCGGCGAGGCGGGCGTCGGCGCGCACGAAGCCGCCGACGTGGGCGTGGGTGGCGGCAGGGGAGATGTCGACCTGGAACACCCGTGTGCCCGGCGCGAACAGTGCGCCGAAACGCATCGTGAACTGATTGAGTCCCGCCCCGAACACGACGGCGACGTCGGCCTCGCGGATCACCTCCATCGCCCCCTCGGCGCCGAACCCGCCGGTCACCCCCAGGTCGTATCGCGCGTCGGGGAACACCCCGCGTCCCAGCGCCGTCGACGCCGTGAGAGCCCCGGTCGCCTCCGCCAGCGCGCCCAGGGCCTCGCTCGCACCGGCGAGCCAGGCACCCCGGCCGGCGAGCAGGAACGGGCGCTCGGCGTCGCGCAGCGCCGCGGCGATCTCGTCGAGCATGCCCTCGGCGAACTCGCCGCGCGGGGCCAGAGGCGCGGGCACCCGCGGCTCCGGGGCGTCGGGCACCGGACCCGCGTCGAGCGACGCCACGTCGTAGGGGATCGCGAGCACCACGGGGACGCGGTACGTCAGCGCGTGCTCGATCGCGATGACCGTGGTGGCGGCGGCATCCGCACGGCCCACCGTGTACGTGCGCGCGCCCACGGCCGAGGCGAGCGCGATTTGATCGACGTCCCAGGGGCGCGGGCCCGACGTCGGTTCGTCGCCGACCACCAGCACGAGGGGGACGTGCGCCTGGACCGCCTCGGCCAGAGCCGTGAGCGTGTTCGTGAACCCGGCGCCGTAGGTCGACGTGCCCGCGGCGATGCGGCCGGAGGCGCGGTAGTGCGCGTCAGCGGCGACCACTGCTCCCTGCTCATGGCGCACGGCTGTGAACACGGCGTCGGTCTGCGTCTCGAGCGCGTCGAGGAAGTACGCGTTGCCGTTGCCCATCACCCCGAAGACGGCATCGATGTGCTGGGCGAGCGTGAGGGCGACGTGAGCGGACACGGAGGGCATGGCGAAGCCTTTCGAGACAGGGACGGAGAGATGCGTTCCGTATGTGTCTCGCACCCGCGTCGTCGCGCGGTGCTTCGTGCCCCTTTTTCAGGCACCGATCGTCAGAGGACCGGACGAGTGCAGTCTATCGCCCGGCGTGGCGCACAATGGAGCGGTGACTGATGCAGCGAACGAGCGCGAGACGCTCACCTGGGACGGCTTCGGTGCCGCCACCCGCGACCTGGCCCGGAACATCCTCGACTCCGGCTTCGAGCCGGAGGTCGTCGTGGCGATCGCGCGCGGCGGACTGCTGCCGGCGGGCGCCATCGCCTACGGCCTGGGCGCGAAGAACTGCGGCGCGATCAATGTCGAGTTCTACACCGGCATCGGCACCGTGCTCGACGCCCCGGAGGTGCTTCCTCCCGAGCTCGACATGGCCTACCTCGACGGTCGGCGGGTGCTGCTGGTCGACGACGTCGCCGACTCGGGGCGCACCCTGGCCCTCGCCGTGCAGATGTTGAAGGAGAAGGGCGCCGACGTGCGCTCGGTGACGATCTACACCAAGCCGTCGACGATCATCCAGCCCGACTACGCCTGGAAGGACACCGACCTCTGGATCAACTTCCCGTGGTCGTTCCAGGGCACCGTGCGCGAGGAGGACCTCGGGCTCGCGCCCTCGGCCTGAGCGGATGCGCTGACCCGGCGCGTGCGGAGACGGCCTAACGCCGCCGATCCGCCCCGTGCCGTCACCCTCGGAGCAACCCGCGGAGGGTCTGGATCGTGTCGGCCTCGGCCGGGGTCTTGTCGGGCCGGTAGCCCTTCACCCGGGCGAACCGCAGCGCCACCCCGCCCGGGTAGCGCGGCGACTGCTGCACCCCGTCGATCGCGATCTCGACCACGAACTCGGGGCGCACGAACACGGTCGACTGCGTGCGCCGGGTCTCGGCGCCCGGGAAGGTGTCGGTCTGCCAGCGGAGGAGCTGATCGGTGAGCCCCTTGAAGGTCTTGCCCACCATCACCAGCCCGCCGGGGTCGCCGAACTCGCCCTCGGGGTCGCGCGCCCCCAGATGCAGATTCGACAGCATGCCGCTGCGTCGCCCCGAGCCCCATTCGGCGCCGAGCACCACGAGGTCGAAGGTGAGCACGGGCTTGACCTTGATCCACGACTTGCCGCGGCGGCCGGCGGTGTAGGGCGAATCAATCGCCTTCACGAGCACCCCTTCATGCCCCGCTGCCAGCGCCTCCCGCGAGAGCTGTTCGGCCTCGTCCGCATCGGCGGTCACGACGCCGGGCATGCGCCATTCGCCCGCCACGCGTTCGAGTTCGGCGAGGCGCGCGCGCAACGGTTCGTCGATGAGGTCGCGTCCGTCGACGTGCAGCACGTCGAAGAACCAGGGGCGCAGAGCCAGTTCGCGCGCGGCATCGGCGCCGAACCGCGACATGGTCTGCTGGAACGGCCGAGGACCCCCGTCTTCGTCGAGCGCGAGCGTCTCGCCGTCGAGGATGAGATCGTCCGCCGGCAGCGCCCGCACGACGTCGACGATCTCGGGCACCCGATGCGTGATGTCGGCCAGACTGCGGGTGTAGACGCCGACCTCGTCGCCGCGACGGTGCACCTGGATGCGGGCGCCGTCGAGCTTGAACTCGACCGATGCCTCGCCGGTGGTGCCCAGCGCCTCGGTCGGGGAGGACGCCGTGGAGGCGAGCATCGGGAGAACGGGGCGGCCGACCTGCAGCCCGACATCGTCGAGATCGTCGGGGCTGCCGGTGAGGGCGATGCGCGCCGTCTCGCCGATGTCGCCCGAGAGCATCGCGGCCCGGCGCACGGCGTCGGGTGCGCGGTCGGCGGCGCGCGCGATCGCGTCGAGAAGCACACCGCCGAGCGCGCCGGTGCGCAGTTCACCGAGCATCGACCGGGTCACGAAGTCCCACTCGGCGGGGGTCGAACGGGCGGCGAGGGCGTGCAGCACCTCGGCCCGCACGCCGCTCGACCCTGCTCCGGCAGCCGAGGCGAGGTCGGTGAGCGCGTGGTCGACGTCGGCGATCGTGAGCGACGACTGCTCGGCGTGCGCCACGTCGAGCGAGGCGATCCCGCGCCAGCCCACGCCGACCCTGCCCTGCCGGGGCGCAGCGAGCAGGAGTCCGACCAGCGCCGGGACGTCGTCGGCGTCGGCCGAGCGCAGGAGCCCTGCGAGCACGTCGATCTTGGTGAGGCGCGATGCGGTGGCGGCGACCGCCTCGGCGGCGTGGACGAGCGTGGAGAGGTCCATGCGGCGATGATGCCACCGGTCGCCGACATCGCGCAGAGCGTTGACAACGCCGCGGGCGACGCCTGTTCAGCGGCCGGTGAACCGCGGCGGTCGCTTCTCCTGGAAGGCCGTGAAGCCCTCGCGGTAGTCCTCGGTGTCGCGCAGCGCGGCCTGGGCGGCGGTCTCGAGGTCCATCGCCTCCCACAGGGCGAGACGCTGATCGCGGATGCGCGCGACGATCTCCTTGCTCGCGCGGAACGCGGCCGTGGCGCCCGTGGCCGCGCCGCGCGCCGCGTCGAAGGTCGCCGGCACGACGTCGTCGTCGGCGAGCACCCGGGAGAACAGCCCCGCGGCGACCGCCTCGACGCCGCTCATCATGCGACCGGTGTAGACGAGGTCGAGAGCGCGGTGCGCGCCGAGGCGCTCGACGAAGAGCGCGTGCCCTCCGGAGTCGAGGGCCGCGCCGAGGCCGGCGAACGGCGAGCCGATCCGCGCCGACTCGGCGACGTACACCACGTCGGTGGCGATCAGCAGTCCGAGTCCCACGCCCAGGCACGCGCCGTGCGCCGCGGCGAACGTGGGGGCGGGGAACCGCGCCATGCGTCGCATCAAGGGCATGACGAGCCCGCCGAGGAATCCGATGACGTCGTCGTCGCGCGGGTCGACCCCGGCGATGTCCCGGCCCGCGCAGAACGCGCGTCCCTCTCCGCGCAGCACGAGGGCGCGCACCCCGGCGGCCTCCGCGTCGGCGTAGGCGGCGTCGAGGTCGCGCAGGGCCTGCTCGTCGACGGCGTTGCGCTTCGCGGGGGCGTCGAGGACGACGGTCGCGACGTCGTCGGCGATGGTGAGGTCGATCATCGGATGCTCCTTCGCCGGGCCGCTCAGACGTCGTAGTCGACGACCACGCGGTCGCTGGTCGGATGGGACTGGCAGGTGAGCACGAACCCGCGCTCGATCTCGTCGGGTTGGAGCGCGTAGTTCTCGGTCATCGTCACGCTGCCCTCCACGAGCCGCGCGCGGCAGGTGCCGCACACTCCGCCGGCGCAGGCGAAGGGGGCGTCCGGCCGGACGCGCAGCGCGGCATTGAGCAGCGACTCGTGCGCGTCGACCGGGCTCTCGACGGTCGACGAGACGCCGTCGAGCGTCACCTCCACCCGTACCGTGCGCTCACCGGCGCGCACCTCGACGGGGCGCGCCGCACGCGAGGGCTCGTCGCCGGTCGTGAAGAGCTCGAACCGGATGTGCTCGCGCGAGACCCCCAGATCGCCGAGGACCTCGCGGCACAGGTCGACGAGAGCGAGGGGGCCGCACAGGAACCACTCGTCGACCTGCGCGGGCGGGATGAGCGCGGTGAGGATGGTGCGCAGCTTGGTCTCGTCGATGCGCCCCGAGAGCAGGGGAGCGGTGCGCTGTTCGCGGGACAGCACGTGATGCAGGGTCAGACGGGTGGGGTGGCGATCTTTGAGATCGGCGAGATCGTCGAGGAACATCACGTCGGACGACGAACGGTTCGTGTACAGCAGTGTGAACCGCGCGGTCTCCGAGCGGGCGAGCACCGACTGGGCGAGCGCCATGAGCGGGGTGATTCCCGACCCCGCGGCGATGCCGACGATGTGGCGGCCGTCGACGTCGGGCAGTGACGAGGTGAAGGTTCCCTGGGGGCTCATCACGTCGATGGTCGATCCCGGGCGGAGTCCCGTCTGCGCCCACGTCGAGAACAGACCGCCCTCGTCGCGTTTGACCGCGATGCTGAGCCGGGTCGCCGTGCCGTCTCGGCGGTGCTCGGGCGCCCGGCAGAGCGAGTACGAGCGGCGCACCTCCGCGCCGTCCAGCGTCGTGCGCAGCGCGACGTGCTGACCGGGGAGATAGGAGAACTCATCGGCGAGGTCGTCGGGGACCGCGAACGACACCTCCACGGCATCATCGGTGAGCGGTCGCACCTCGGCGACGCGCAGCGCGTGGAAGCGTGCGCGCCGACGCGGCGACGGTTCATCGCGCGCCGCGGTCTCGTCGCGCGGCGATGGAGCATCGCTGAGCATCAGTGCACCTTGAAGTGATCGAAGGGCTCGAGGCAGGTCCGGCACTCGAACAGCGCCTTGCACGAGGTCGAGCCGAAGCGCGACACCTCGCGGGTGTCGAGCGACCCGCACTGCGGGCAGCGCACGCTGAGGGGCAGGCGCAGCGGCCCGGTGCCGACGCGCGAGCGGCCGGTCGGCGGGGCGATGCCGTAGGCGCTGAGCTTCTGCCGACCCGCATCCGTCATCCAGTCGGTGCTCCAGGCGGGGGAGAGCACGAGACGCACCTCGACGCTCTCGTAGCCGGCGGCCGTGAGCGCGAGCACGATATCGTCGCGGATGGTGGTCATCGCGGGGCATCCGCTGTACGTGGGCGTGATGTCGACCCGCACGGCGCCGTCCGCGACCTCCACCGCGCGCAGCACACCCAGGTCCTCGATGGTCAGGACCGGAACCTCGGGATCGGCGACGGCGGCGGCGATCCGCCAGGCATCCGTCGTCTGCGTCGCGGTCACCACGTCGCCCCCGGATGCCGTCGCGCGAGCACCTGCATCTCGGCGAGGATGCGCCCGAGCGGCGCGGCGTGCGAGCCCCGGCGACCTCCGGCGGCTGAGGCGGCGACCTCCGGCACGGACAGCTCGGCTTCCGTGAACACCGCAGAGACGACCGTGTCGAACCCGGCGCGGAGCGACGAGGGCCGCACGGCCGTGCCCTCGAGTCGCTCGATCAGGTCGTCGTCGCGGAACAGCTCGTCGACGTACGGCCAGATGTCGCCGATCGCGCGGATCATGCGTCGCCGCGACTCGACGGTTCCGCCCGCCAGCCGCAGCACCCACTGCACCGCGTGGTCCCGGTGGTAGTCGACCTCTTTGCGTGCCTTCTCGGCGACCGCGGCGAGCGTCGCGTCGTCGCTGCGGCGGAGCGCCTGATACAGCTCGACCATGTACGTCGCGACCACGAACTGCCGAGCGATGGTCTGCGCGAAGTCGCCGTTCGGCTGCTCGACGATCCACGCGCAGCGGAACTCGTGCTCGTCGCGGAAGTACGCGAGGTCGTCTTCGCTGCGCCCGTCGAACGAGCCCGCGTGGTGCAGCAGCGACCGCGCGTGACCGAGCAGGTCGAGCGCGATGTTCGCGAGGGCGACGTCCTCCTCCAGCTCGGGGGCGCGCGAGATCCAGCCGCCGAGCTGCTGCGCGAGGATGAGGGCGTCGTCGCCGAGGCGCAGGGCGTATTCGGCGGCGTCCGCCGAGGCCGGGGGCGCGCCGGCGGCGGTGAGTTCGTCGGACAGGTGCAGTTCGGCGACCGAGACCGCCCCGTGAACGTCGTCGAGCGAGTCGTCCATCACAGGTGCGGCACCCCCTCCGACGCCGTGTACGCCACAGCGTGCCGGTAGTTCTTGCCCGCGGGGCTCTCGAACCACGCGCCCTTCGCGTCGGGATCGCTCGTCGTGATCGCCGCAGACGGAGCCACCCAGATCGATACCCCCTCGCCGCGCCGCGTGTACAGGTCGCGCGCGTTGCGGATCGCCATCTCGGCGTCCGGAGCGTGCAGCGATCCGACGTGCACGTGGCTGAGGCCGCGGTTCGCGCGCACGAACACCTCCCAGAGGGGCCAGGTCTCTCGGGCATCCGTGCCGGGGGCCGCCATCACGCCACCGCCCGTTCGGCGCGCTGGGCCTGTGTGCGGGCGTACGCGGCGGCCGCCTCCCGCACCCAGGCCCCGTCTTCGTGCGCGGTGCGGCGACGTTCGAGCCGCTCGGCGTTGCACGGGCCGTTGCCGCGCAGCACCTCGAAGAACGCATCCCAGTCGATCTCGCCCATCTCGTAGCGACCGGTGCTGTCGTCGAGGCGCAGGTCGGGGTCGGGCAGCGTCACCCCGAGGATCTCGGCCTGCGGCACGAGCATCTGCACGAACCGCTGGCGCAGCTCGTCGTTCGAGAAGCGCTTGATCTTCCACGCCATCGACTGCGCCGAGTTCGGGGAGAGGTCGTCGGGCGGGCCGAACATGGCCAGGCTGGGCCAGTACCAGCGGTCGACCGCATCCTGCGCCATCGCGCGCTGCTCGTCGGTGCCGCGCATGAGGGTGAGGAGGATCTCGAACCCCTGGCGCTGATGAAACGACTCCTCCTTGCAGATGCGCACCATCGCACGGCCGTAGGGGCCGTACGAGGCGCGGCACAGGGGCACCTGGTTGCAGATGGCCGCGCCGTCGACGAGCCACCCGATCGCTCCCATGTCGGCCCAGGTGGGGGTCGGGTAGTTGAAGATCGACGAGTACTTGGCCTTGCCGTCGATGAGCTGCTTCGTCATCTCGTCGCGCGTGATGCCGAGGGTCTGCGCCGCCGAATAGAGATAGAGGCCGTGCCCCGCCTCGTCCTGCACCTTGGCCATGAGGATGGCCTTGCGATGCAGGCTGGGCGCGCGCGTGATCCAGTTCCCCTCGGGCTGCATGCCGATGATCTCGGAGTGCGCGTGCTGCGAGATCTGCCGGATGAGCGTCTTGCGGTACGCCTCGGGCATCCAGTCGCGGGGTTCGATGCGCTGCTCGTTCGCGAGGAGCTCTTCGAACAGGTGCTCCTCGTCGGTGCGCCCGTCGTTCGCGATGGTCGGGACTGTCGCTCCGGTCATGTGTTCGCCTCCCGTCGGCCCGCATCTTTACTGACCGATCGTTAGGTAATTCTGCCACGGCGGCGCTCGGAGGACAACGGGCACGTTGACATCGCGAGGCGGCCCGAGCATATTCGTCAGTGACGGAGAGCTTTCCCGTGTTCGCAGCAGTCGAGACCGACGGCGCTCGTCCGGTCCTGGCGACAGATCGAAGGAGATCGCAGGATGAAGAAGCTGATCAACGCCCCGGAGGACGTGCTCGTCGAATCGCTCAAGGGCGTCGCGGCGGCGCATCCCGAGCTGGCCGTCGACCTCGAGACGCACGTGATCACCCGGGCCGAACCCAAGGCGCAGGGCAAGGTCGCGATCGTGTCGGGCGGCGGCTCCGGCCACGAGCCGCTGCACGGCGGATACGTGGGAGTCGGGATGCTCGACGCCGCCGTGGCGGGCGAGGTGTTCACCTCGCCGACGCCCGACCGGGTGCAGGCCGCGACCAAGGCGGTCGACCGCGGGGCGGGCGTGCTGCACATCGTGAAGAACTACACCGGCGACGTGCTCAACTTCGAGATGGCGGCGGAGCTCGCCGCCATGGAGGGCATCGAGGTCGGCACCGTGGTGGTCGACGACGACGTGGCCGTGCAGGACTCCCTGTACACCGCCGGTCGCCGCGGAGTCGGGCTCACCGTGCTGCTCGAGAAGCTCGTCGGCGCGGCCGCCGAGGAGGGGCAGGATCTGGCGGCGGTCGTCGCCCTCGCCCAGCGCATCAACGGCCAGGGGCGGTCGATGGGCATGGCGCTGACCAGCTGCACCGTGCCCGCGGCGGGCAAGCCCACCTTCGAGCTCCCCGACGACCAGATGGAGATCGGCATCGGCATCCACGGCGAACCCGGTCGCCATCGCGAGCCGCTGGCGCCGGCATCGGAGATCGCGCGCCAGCTCGTCGAGCCGATCCTCGCCGACCTCGACGCCGCCGGCCCGGCGATCGTGATGCTCAACGGTATGGGCGCGACACCCCTCATCGAGCTGTACCTCATGTACGGCGAGGTCGCAGCGCTGCTCGAACGGGCCGGCGTGCAGATCGCCCGCACCCTCGTGGGCGACTACATCACCTCGCTCGACATGGCGGGCTGCTCGCTGACCGTGTTGAAGGCCGACGACGAATTGCTGCGGCTATGGGACGCGCCGGTCGTGACCCCCGGTCTGCGCTGGGGCGCCTGATGGCCGCGGAGACCCTCGACACGGCCCGGCTGCACGACTGGATCACGCGCTTCGGAGCCGCCGTGGCCGAGAAGCGGGAATGGCTCACCGACCTCGACTCGGCCATCGGCGATGCCGACCACGGGGCCAACATGGCGCGCGGCATGTCGGCGGTGGCGGAGAAGCTCGGATCGAGCGCGCCCGCCGCGGCCGACGACCTGCTGAAGACGGTCGGAATGACGCTCGTGAGCTCGGTGGGCGGTGCGAGCGGCCCGCTCTACGGCACGTTCTTCCTGCGGATGGGGATGGCAGCCGGAGCGGTGCAGGAGCTCGACGCTCCGGCCCTCGCGGCTGCGCTGCGCGCGGGGCTCGAGGGGATCGTCGCCCGGGGGAAGGCCGAAGCGGGCGACAAGACGCTGCTGGACGCGATGTCTCCCGCGGTCGACGCGTTCGATGCGGCGCTGGCCGGCGGCGGCGATCTCGCCGAAGCAGCGAAGAACGCCGCGGTGGCCGCCGCCACCGGGCGCGACGCGACCCTGCCGCTCGTCGCGCGCAAAGGCCGGGCGAGCTATCTCGGGGAACGGAGCGCCGGACACCTCGACCCCGGGGCGGCCTCGACCGCGCTGCTGTTCGAGAGCCTCGACGCGGCGATCGCCGAGGGCTGATGATCGGCATCGTCGCGGTCTCGCACAGTGCACGACTGGGCGAGGCGGCCCTGGAGCTCGCTCGGCAGATGGTGCCGGGGGGCCGGGTGCCCGTCCGGGTCGCCGCCGGAGCCGGTGTCGAGGAGGACGGGACTCCCATCCTCGGAACCGACGCGGTCGCCGTGTCCGCGGCGATCGACGAGCTCGCCGCGGACTGCGACGGCGTGCTCGTGCTCATGGACCTGGGCTCGGCCGTGCTGAGCGCCGAACTCGCCCTCGAACTGCGGGCGAGCGACGTCGCCGTGCGCCTGGTGCCCGCGCCGTTCGTCGAGGGACTGCTCGCCGCCGTCGTATCGGCCGCCGCCGGATCCGCGCTCGAGGACGTGGTCGCCGAGGCGACGGATGCGCTCGCCGCCAAGTCGGGGCAGCTCGCTCCCGCGGGCACGGGTGGCGCAGGTGCGGGTGCCGATGGTGCCGGAGCGGCTGCTGATGGCGAGGCGGAGGTCGACGCAAGGACGGATGCCGACGCCGGCGCGGCGGAGGGGTCGTCGACCGGGGAGCGACGCGTGGTGCGGGTGCGCAACCCGCAGGGGGTGCACGCGCGACCCGCGGCGCTGATCGCCGAGGCCGCCGCGGGCGCGGCCGTCGACCTGCGGCGTCTGCCGGACGGTCCTGCGGCCTCCGCGTCGAGCCTCATCCGCCTGCTCGCCCTCGGCGCGCGGCAGGGCGACGAGGTCGAGCTGGTCGCCCGAGGGGCGGATGCCGCGCCGGCGCTCGACCGCATCGCCGCGCTCTTCGACGACGGCTTCGGCGAGGGCGTCGATGATGCCCCGGCCGCGGATCGGTCGAGGGCGGGTTCCACCGCCGATGGCCCTGCTGCTCGCGTGGCCACGGCCGAGCCACCCGCCTCCGGTGCGGGAGAACCGCCGGCGCGAGACGTGCCCGACAGCGCGGGCGACGCCGACCGCGATCCTCTTCCGGCGGGCACGGTGCTGCGCGGACGCGGGGTCAGCCCGGGCGCGGCTGCCGGCCCCGTCGTGCGCCTCGTCCCCGCCGTCGCCGAGCCGGACGACACCGGCGCCGCGGCTCCCGCCGACCGAGCCGCGGAGGTCGAGGCGCTCGAGCGCGCCGTCGCCGCCGTCGCCGAGCGGTTGCGCGCGCGAGCCGAGGTCGCGACGGGCGAGGCCCGCAGCATCCTCGAGGCCACGCGCGCCATGGCATCCGATCCCGCGCTCCGGGCCGACGCGGCGAGCATCGTGCGCACGCAGGGGCGTTCGGCCGCGCGCGCCGTCTGGGACGTGATGCGCGGTCACGAGCAGGCGCTCGACGCCGTCGGAGGGCGCACGGCCGAGCGCGTCGCCGACATCCGCGACGTGCGCGACCGGCTGGTCGCCGAGCTCACCGGCGTCGAGATGCCCGGCGTGCCCGATCGTTCTGCGCCCTTCGTGCTCGTCGCCGTCGATCTCTCACCCGCCGACACGGCGTCGCTCAGCGGCGGGGCGTGCGTCGCGCTCGTCACCGAGCAGGGCGGGCCCACCTCGCACACCGCCATCATCGCCCGGTCGCTGGGGTTGCCGGCGGTCGTGGCGGCGGAGGGCGCTCTGCGCATCCCGGAGGGCGCGACGGTGCTCGTCGACGGCGAGCACGGCACGGTCGAGGTCGACCCCGTGGTGGAACACATCGAGGCGGCCCGCGCGGCTGCGGTCGTCGTTGACTACGGCGGCGGCGGTGCGCTCTCGGACGGTACGTCGATCGCTCTGCTCGCGAACGTGGGTGGCGCGGCGGACGCGCTCGGCGCTGCCACGGCGGGGGCCGACGGCATCGGGCTGTTCCGCACCGAATTCTGCTTCCTCGGGCGCAGTGAGGCTCCGTCGATCGAGGAGCAGGTCATCGCCTATCGCGGCGTGCTGGCGCCCTTCGCCGGGCGGCGGGTGGTGGCCCGCACGCTGGATGCCGGCAGCGACAAGCCGTTGCCGTTCGCGAACGCCGACCACGAGGAGAACCCGGCGCTGGGCGTGCGCGGGTTGCGCATCGCCCGTCGTTCGCCCGCCCTGCTCGACGACCAGTTGCGTGCGCTCGCCCTCGCGGCCGCGGCCGAGCACGCGCACCTCGAGGTCATGGCGCCGATGGTGGCCACGGTCGACGAGGCCGAGCAGTTCGCGACGCGGGCCCGCGCGGCGGGCATCGAGAGGGTGGGCGTCATGATCGAGACGCCCGCTGCCGCCCTGATGGCCCGGGAGCTGTGCGAGGTCGTCGACTTCGTGAGCCTCGGCACGAACGACCTGGCCCAGTACACCCTCGCCGCGGACCGGATGCTCGGCGACCTCGCCGACCTGACCGACCCCTGGCAGCCCGCGGTGCTGCGCCTGATCGGCCTCGTCGGCGACGCCGGTCGGGCGACGGGACGGCCGGTCGGCGTGTGCGGAGAGGCGGCGGCCGACGCGGCGCTCGCCCCGGTGCTCGTCGGCCTCGGCGTGACCTCGCTTTCGATGGGTCCGCGGTCGCTGGGTCGGGTGGCCCGGGCGCTGGCCGCGGTCGACGGCGCGGAATGTCGGCGGCGCGCCGAGGCCGCGCTGGCCGCTCCGACGGCCGACCGCGCGCGCGAGGCGACGACGCGAGACGCGACGGCGGGTGGGTGACGCCCTCGCGCCCTGAGCCGCCTCCGTATCGTTCCGATTGCGACTTCGCCGATCGTCCGGTCTCGCGGTATTCCGCGTTCTAGAGTCGCTCGTGGGGGGCGTGCGCGGATCGCTCGCGCGCGCAGATCGGAGGATTCCATGTCTCGCCGTCGTGCGTTGGTCGCCGCGAGCGCTGTCACCCTGGCTGCCCTGCTCACGATCGTGGGCTGCACGCCGCCGTCATCGCCCTCTCCGTCTCCTTCCGCGGCACCGACGTCGGCTGCCGCGACGCCCGAGCCCTACGCCGGGCCGCTCCTGTTCGTCGGCGACGAGCTCGACGCCTTCGCCCTCACGGCCGACGAGGTCGCGGCGACGTTCCCCGGGGCATCCAATGCCAGCGACCTGCTCCCCGAGCTCGAGCAGATCTCGGACGGCGGGGGACCCGACCCGGTCCCCGCGATCTGCTGGGCGCCGATGGTCGAGCAGTCGCTGTGGAGCGTCGCCGCGCGCACGTCGACGTGGTCGACGCCGGTCGCGCCGCTGCGCGGAGCACAGCAGGTGCTGCAGTTCGGCGCCGAGGAGCAGGCCGCCGGACGCATGGACCAGCTGCTCTCGGCCGCCGCGCAATGCGGTCAGTTCGAGTTCGACGGCCCGACGACGTTCACCACGGCGACGGCCGACGAGGTCGACGGGGTCCGCGCGCTGGCCGGTGTCGTCGACGGGGGCGACGAGCAGTACGACGTGCGGATGCTCGTGGCCTTCGCGCAGGTCGGCAACGTGCTGGTCACGGCCTTTCAGCCGTTCGAGGGTGAGCCCACCTTCGACCCGGCGGCCGCGGCCGCGCTGCTGCGGGACCGCGCCGTGGAGGCCCGTACCGCGCTCATCGAGAAGCTCACCGCCGAACCTCCGGCGACCCCGGAGCCGGAGCAGACCGCCGATCCCGCGGCCCCGTGGAGCGAGTGGCGCATCACGACCGGAGGCATCGGCCCGGTGCGCATCGGCGACGACATGAAGCAGGCGCTCGCCGCTGTGTCGGCGGCCGACATCATCGAGCCGGAGTTCGAGGGCGGCACGTGGAAGGCCGTTGCCGACGACGGGGTGTCGACGGTGTTCGTGCAGCCGTCGCCCGACGGCGCGACGGTGGCGGCGGTGATCGCGGGCGCCGAGTACAGCCACGACGGCACGGCGCACGACGGTGCCGCGCTGCCGGCGGCGGGAGAGGTGCGCGTCGGCTCGCTCGTCGACGAGGCCCGCGCCGCCTACCCGGGAGGGACGACGACCCACGTGGTGGCGTCGGGCGAGGACTTCTACGACATCGCGACGCGCGACGGCCGCCTGCTGCGCTTCCGGGCCGATCGCGACGCCGCCGACCCGGCCGCCGCGATCATCGGCATCATGGTCGAGGACACGACCCTGCGGCGGCCCCTGACCTTCGGCTGAGAGCGGGAGGACGGCAGGCGGCCGTCACGCGAGGACGGGAGCGACGATCGGCGCCTTGCTGACGAGTGTCAGCACGTCGTAGGTGGCGACGACCTCGTCGCGCTGATTGCGGATCACGGCGTCCCAGCGCACCTCGCCGTACTCGTCGGTCTCGCGGGGCGTGATGCGCTTCGCCGTGAGGGTGACGCGGATCTCATCGCCGGGCGACACCGGGGTGACGAACCGCAGGTCCTCCAGACCGTAGTTGGCGAGCACGGGACCGGGTGCCGGGTCGACGAACAGGCCGGCCGCCCACGACACCAGCAGATATCCGTGCGCCACGCGCCCGGGGAAGAAGGGGTTGGCCGCGGCGGCCTCCTCGTCCATGTGCGCGTAGAACGTGTCGCCCGTGAACCGGGCGAAGGTCTCGATGTCGTCGAGGGTCACGGTGCGCGTCTCGGACTCGACCTGGTCGCCGATCCGCAGCTCGGCGAGCGACTTGCGGAACGGGTGCGGCCCGTCGCTGCGGGCCGAGGCACCGGCGTGCCACACCCCCGTCAGGGCCGTCAGCATCTCGGGCGAACCCTGCACCGCCGTGCGCTGCATGTGGTGCAGCACGGCCCGGATGCCGCCGAGCTCCTCGCCGCCCCCGGCGCGCCCCGGTCCGCCGTGCACGAGGTTCGGCAGCGGAGACCCGTGCCCGGTCGAGGAGCGGGCGTCGTCTCGGTCGAGCACGAGCATCCGGCCGTTGTACGGCGCGATCCGCCGCGCGAGCTCCACGGCCTGGGCGGGATCGTGGGTCGCGACGCTGGTGACAAGCGACCCGCCGCCGCGGGAGACGAGGTCGGCGGCCTCCGCCGTCGACCCGTAGGTGAGCAGAGAAGCGACGGGGCCGAACGCCTCGACGGTGTGCACGGCTGCGGCGGCGGCGTCGTCGAATCGCAACAGGAGGGGAGCCACGAAGGCGCCGTCGTCGGCGCGACCGGTGGTGCCGTCGGCGCGGAGCACGGCGGGCTGCTCCGTCGATCCGACCACGACGCGTCCGCCCGCATCCTGCAGCGCCCGCACCTGCCGCAGCACCTCATCGCGCTGCGCGAGCGAGGCAAGCGGTCCCATCGTGACGCCCTCGGCGCGCGGGTCGCCGAGCACCGTCTTCGCGTCGAGGCGGGCGCGCACGGCGTCGACCACGGCGTCAGCCGCGGCGGCGGGCACGATCGCCCGGCGGATCGCGGTGCACTTCTGCCCGGCCTTCGCGGTCATCTCGGTCACGAGCTGCCGCACGTACGCGTCGAACTCGGGCGTCCCGGGCCCGGCGTCGGTGCCGAGCACCGAGGCGTTGATCGAGTCGGTCTCGGCCGTGAATCGCACGCCGCCGGTCTGCACCGCCGGGTGACGACGCAGCGACTCGGCGGTCGACGCACTGCCCGTGAACCCCACGAGGTCGCCGAGGCGCAGCGCGTCGAGCAGCCCGGGGACGCTGCCGCTGACCAGCTGCAGAGCGCCGGTCGGTACGAGGTCCGATTCGACGAGGATGCGCACCATCGCCTCTGTGAGGTACCCCGTCGGGGTCGCGGGCTTGATGAGCGTCGGCATGCCGGCGAGGAACGCGGGGGCGAGCTTTTCGAGCGCGCCCCAGACGGGGAAGTTGAACGCGTTGATCTGCACGGCTACGCCGGGGAGCGTGGTGTACACGTGACGGCCGAGGAACGAACCGTCCTTCGACAGCGGCTCGACCGGCCCGTCGACGTGCACGGTGCTGTTCGGCAGCTCCCGCCGGCCCTTGCCGGAATACGAGAAGAGCACGCCGATGCCGCCGTCGATGTCGACCCACGAATCGGCCCGGGTGGCCCCCGTGCGCGCCGAGACGGCGTACAGCTCGTCCTTGCGCTCGGTGAGGGCGAGCGCGAACTTCTTGAGCAGCACGGCGCGCTGGTGGAACGTCAGGGCGGCGAGACTCGCCTGCCCGACGGTGCGGGCGTGCTCGAGGGCGCTCGCCAGATCGAGGCCGTCGGTCGCGACGGTCGCGACGACCTCGCCGGTCGAGGCGTCGCGCACGTCGGTGCCCCGCGTGCCGGGAGGGGGGGTCCACCACGATCCCTCGACGAAGCTCGGAAGGTACTCGGTCATGTCGTCTCCTCGGTCCAGTCGTAGAAACCCCGACCGCTCTTACGTCCGAGGCGGCCCTCGGCCACCAGGCGGCGCAACAGCTCGGGCGGGGCGAAGCGGTCGCCGAGCTCGCGCTCCAACTCCTCGGCGATGCCGAGCCGCACATCGAGTCCGACGAGGTCGGTGGTGCGCAGCGGGCCGACCGGATGCCGGTAGCCCAGGGTCATCGCGGCGTCGATGTCGGCGGCCGACGCCACCCCCTCCTCGAGCATCCGGATCGCCTCCAGACCGAGCGCGACGCCGAGGCGCGACGAGGCGAACCCGGGGGAGTCGGCGACGACGATCGGCGTCTTGCCGAGGGCGGCCACCCATTCGCCGGCGCAGTCGACCACGGCATCCGCCGTGAGCGTGCCGCGCACCACCTCCACCAGCGACGAGGCGGGCACGGGGTTGAAGAAGTGCAGGCCCAGCACCCGGGCGGGATGCTCGAGCGCGGCGGCGAGCTGGTCGACCGAGATCGACGAGGTGTTCGTGGCGAGCACGGCGTCCGTCGCGATCTCGGCCTCGACGCGCGCCAGCGCCTCCTCCTTGAGGGCGCGGTCCTCGGGTACGGCCTCGACCACGAGGTCGGCGTCGGCGAACAGCGTCAGGTCGGTGGTGATCGTCAGGCGCGCAGCCGGGTCGGCGTCCGGCGACAGGGTGCCGCGTTCGATCGACCGGCGGATGCTCTCGTCGACGCGTCGCCCGGCGGCATCGGCGCTCTGCGCATCGCGCTCGACGACCGTCACGTCGGAGCCCGCGAGCAGGAAGGCGTGGGCGATGCCCGCTCCCATGCGTCCGCCGCCGAGCACGCCCACGCGGGACGGCGCGCTCATGCCCGCCCCCGACGCGCGAGGAAGGCCGCCATGCGACGCTCCTTCTCGGGGCTCTCGAACAGTTCGGCCTGCAGCTCGTCGTCGATGCGGGGATGGGCGTCGCGCGGTGCCCGCAGCGCGGTCTTCGTGTGCCGGGTCGCGCGCACGTCGTTCGCGGCGATGCGGTCGGCGAGCGCGTGCGCCTCGGGCAGCAACTGCTCGACGGGGTGGACCGCAGAGATCAGCCCCCAGGTCAGCGCCTCCTCGGCGCCGAGGGTGCGCCCCGTGAGCAGCAGGTCGGCGGCACGCGCCGCCCCGACGATCGCGGGCAGCCGCCACGTCGCCCCGGCAGCGGCGATGATGCCGAGGCCGGGCTCCGGGTTGCCGATGCGCAGCGAGCCGGTCGCGATGCGGATGTCGGCCGCGTACGCCAGCTCGGCCCCGCCGCCGAGGGTGTACCCGTCGAGCGCGGCGATGACCGGCATGGGCAGCTCGGCGATCCGTGTGAACGCGGCCTGGTTGATCGAGCGGCGCGCGTCGTCGGCGCGCCGCTCGGCGAGCTGCGCGATGTCGGCACCGGCGGCGAAATGACCGCCCGCGCCGGTGAGGATGAGCGTGCGGGGCTCGGTCTCGAGCTCGGCGCACAGCGCGTGCAGCGCCTCGACGGTGTCGAGGTCGATCGCGTTGCGCTTCTCGGGGCGGTTCAGCGTCGCGACCACCCGATCGGGTCGGACGTCGACGAGGAGCGGCCCGCTCATGCCACCCGCTCCAGGATCATCGCGGTGCCCTGACCGACGCCCACGCACATCGTCGCGAGTCCCAGACCCGCTCCTTCGCGCTCCATGCGTCCGAGCAGCGTGACGACGATGCGGCATCCGCTGGACCCGAGCGGATGCCCGAGCGCGATCGCTCCGCCGTCGCGGTTCACCGTCTCGGGGTCGAGGTCGAGCCGGCGCATGCTGGCGAGAGACTGCGTGGCGAAGGCTTCGTTCAGCTCGACGGCTCCGAGCGCCGAGACGTCGAGACCCGTGCGCTGCAACGCGCGCTGCGTCGCGGGCACGGGGCCCAACCCCATGATCTCGGGCGCGAGGGCTGCAGATGTCGCGGTGACGATGCGGGCCCGAGGGGTGAGACCGTAACGGCGCACCGCCTCGCCGCTCGCGACGATCACCGCGGATGCGCCGTCGTTCAGCGCACTGGAGTTCCCGGCGGTCACGACCTCGCCGCCCGCCACGACCGGTCGCAGGGCGGCGAGGGCCGTGGCGTTCGTGTCGCGACGCGGCCCCTCGTCGACCCGCACCTCACCCGACGCCGTGGGCACGGGCACGATCTCATCGTCGAAACGGCCCGCGTCGATGGCGGCCGCGGCCCGTTGCTGGCTGCGGAGCGCGAACGCATCCGCGTCCTCCCGGGCGATCCCGTCTCGGCGGGCGACCTCCTCGGCGGTCTCGGGCATCGTCAGGGTCGCCTTGTCCCGGGCGGCGAGGCGGGGGTTCGTGAAGCGCCACCCGATCGAGGTGTCGAACGCCGCTCCGGGTCTGCCCCAGGCGCGATCCGGCTTCGCCTGCACCCAGGGCGCGCGGGTCATCGACTCGACCCCGCCGGCCACCATCAGCTCCGCGTCTCCCGCACGGATCGCCTGCGCCGCCATCGCGATCGCCGACATCCCCGAGGCGCACAACCGGTTCACGGTGATGCCGGGCACCTCGTCGGGAAGACCCGCCAGCAGCGCGGCCATACGGGCGACGTTGCGGTTGTCCTCCCCGGCCTGATTCGCGGCGCCGAGGATCACCTCCTCGACGGCGTGGACGGGAACGTGCGCGCGCTCGACGGCCGCGCGCACGACCAGGGCGGCCAGGTCGTCGGGTCGCACGCTCGCGAGCGCGCCGCCGTATCGACCGATGGGGGTGCGGACGCCGCCGACGAGGAAGGCCTCGGTCATGTCACACCCGCCCGTACGCCCGCAGGGGCTGCTCGATGAGGGCGACCAGTCGCCGCAGGAAGCTCGCCGCGTACCCGCCGTCGCACACCCGGTGGTCGAACACGAGCGACAGCTGCGCGATGCGGCGCGCGACGAGCTGCCCGTCGACGACCCAGGGGCGTTCGAGGAGTCGACCGATGCCCAGGATCGCGACATCGGGATGGTTGATGATCGCGGCGGACCCGTCGACCCCGAGCGCGCCGTAGTTGTTGAACGTGAAGGTCGAGCCCGAGAGGCGCTCCGCAGGCACCCGTCCCGAGCGCGCCGTGTCGGCGACCTCGCGCAGCGCCTCGTCGAGGCCGGTGACCGAGAGGGTGTGCGCGCGCGGGATCACCGGCACCATCAGTCCGCGGTCGGTGTCGACGGCGACGCCGAGGTTCACGCCCTCGAACGACACGAGTTCGGCGCCGTCGGGGGTCAGCCGCGAGGCCAGCACCGGATGCTCCTCCAACGCGAGCAGCACGAATCGTGCCAGCAGAGCGGTGAGCGACGGGGCGCGCTCGCCGCTCGCCGCGATCTCGGTGCGCAGATCCCACAGCCGCGTCGCGTCGACGTCGACCCAGACCGTCGCCTCGGGGATCTCGGAGCGGCTGCGGCCGAGCCGTGCGCTCGCCGCCTTGCGCAGAGGAGAGAGGGGTTCGCGTCGTGCGACGACGAGGCCGTCGATCCGCTCACCGGCGGATCCGGCGTCGGACGATGGGCGCTCCGACGATGCGGGGTAGGCCGGAGCATCGACCGCCTGCTCCACGGCGGCACGGAGCACGTCGGCGCGGGTCACAGCGCCATCGGGTCCCGTCGGGACGATGAGGCGTACGTCGACGCCCAGGTCGCGGGCGAGCCGGCGCACGAGCGGGGAGCGCACGGCGACGGGGGCAGCGCGACCGACGGGAGGCGAGGTGGCCGGTGCGGCCGGGGTGGCCGGTGCGGCCGACGTGGCCGATGCCGTCGGTGCAGTCGGTGCGGCCGGTGCAGCCGGTGCAGCCGGTGCAGACGGTGCGGCAGGGGTGATCGGCCCGGCCGACGCGGTGCCGACCGTGCCCCGCCGCGCACGCCGTCGACCGGCGTGCGAGCGCTCGGTCGTGCCGTAGCCGATGAGCACGTTGCCCGATCCCGCCCGCTCCTCCGTGCGATGCTCCTCGAACGCCCCACCCTCCTCGGCCACCTCCAGCACGGGGGCGCCGACGATGAGGGTGTCGCCCGCCTCGCCGTGCAGGGCGGTGACGACACCGGCGAACGGCGACGGGAGTTCCACGACGCTCTTCGCGGTCTCGACCTCGGCGATCGCCTGGTCGACCGCCACTCGGTCGCCGACCGCGACGAGCCACTGCACGAGACCGGCCTCGGTCAGGCCCTCGCCGAGGTCGGGCAGAGCGAAGACGCGCGCGGTGAGGGTGCTCATGACTCGTCCTCCCAGTGCAGCGTGTCGATCGCGTCGAGCACGCGGTCGACGTCGGGCAGGTACCAGTGCTCCAGCTTGGGCGGAGCGTATGGGGTGTCGAAGCCCGTGACTTTGCGCACCGGAGCCTCGAGGTATTCGAAGCAGCGCTCGAACACCCGCGACTGGATCTCGGAGGCGACGCTCGCATAGCCGGGGGCCTCGGCGATCACGACGGCCCGCCCGGTCGCGCGGACCGCGGCCATGACGGTCTCGTCGTCGAAGGGCGACAGCGATCGCACGTCGACGACTCCCACGCTGCGTCCTTCGGCCGCGGCGGCCTCGGCCGTCTCCAGGGCGAGGCTCACGGCGGCGCCGTAGGCGATCAGCGTGACGTCGTCGCCGGGCCGAACGACCCGCGCCGACGACAGGTCGCCGGGCGCCGAGGTATCGACCTCGCCCTTCGCCCAGTACAGCTTCTTGGGCTCGAGGAACACGACGGGGTCGGGCGAGGCGATGGCAGCACGCAGCATGGTGTACGCGTCCTGCGGCGTCGACGGGCTGACGACGGTGAGGCCCGGGGTGTGGGCGTAGTACGCCTCCGACGAGTCGCAGTGGTGCTCCACCCCGCCGATGCCGCCGCCGTACGGGATGCGGATGACGATCGGCAGGCGCACCGCGCCCCGCGTGCGGTTGCCCATCTTCGCGACATGGCTGACGATCTGCTCGAACGCGGGCAGGGCGAAGGCGTCGAACTGCATCTCGACCACCGGACGCATGCCGTTCATCGCCATCCCCACCGCCGTGCCGACGATCCCCGACTCGGCGAGGGGCGTGTCGAAGCAGCGGTCCTCGCCGAAACGCGCGGTGAGTCCGTCGGTGATGCGGAACACTCCGCCGAGCGCACCCACGTCCTCGCCGAACACCACCACGTCGGGGTCGTCGGCGATCGCATCGGCGAGGGCCCGGTTCAGCGCCGCGGCCATGGTGAGGGTTTCGGTGGGTGCGGCCCGGCCGTCGAGGCGCACGTCGTCGGGGGCGATGGTCATCTGGATGCTCCGTCCGGGGCAGGTGCCGCGGTCGCCGACGCGGCGCGTGCGAGTTCGTCGCGCAGCAGCGCGCGCTGCTCCTCGCGCTGGGGGGAGGGGTGCGCGGTCACGTGGCGGAACAGGTCGTCGGGGTCGACCGCGGCGTCCTCGTTCATGGCATCGCGCAGCGCCGCGGCCATCGCCTCGGCCTCGTCGGCCAGGCGCGTCTCGGTTTCGGCGTCGAGCTCGCCGGTCGTGACGAGGTACGCACGCAGGCGTCGCAGCGGATCGAGGTCGGCCCAGGCCCGCACCTCGTCCCTCTCGCGGTAGCGGGTGTCGTCGTCGGCGTTCGTGTGAGCCTGCATGCGATACGTGTGCGCCTCGACGAGCGACGGGCCGCCACCCGAGCGCGCGCGGGCGACCGCGGCACCGAGCACCGAGAGCACGGCCGCGGGGTCGTTGCCGTCGACGCGCTGCCCCGGCATGCCGTAGCCGACCGCTTTGTGCGCGAGGGACGGGGCGGCGGTCTGCCGGGCGAGCGGCACGCTGATCGCGAAGCCGTTGTTCTGCACGAAGAACACCACGGGCAGGTGGAACACGGCCGCGAAGTTCATCGCCTCGTGGAAGTCGCCCTCGCTCGTCGCGCCGTCGCCGCAGAGGGCGAGCACCACGGTGTCCTCGCCGCGTCGGCGCGCGGCGTACGCGAGACCGACGGCGTGCAGCAGTTGAGTGGCGAGCGGCGTCGCCTGGGGAGCGACCCGATGCGCGCGCACGTCGTACCCCGAGTGCCAGTCGCCGCGCAGCAGCACGAGCGTCTCGGCGGGCGGCACCCCGCGGCCTACGATCGCGACGGCGTCGCGGTAGGTCGGGAACAGCCAGTCGGCGTCGCCGTCGAGCACCATCGCCGCCGCGACCTGGCAGGCCTCCTGCCCGTGCGACGAGGGGTAGACCGCCAGGCGGCCCTGCCGCACGAGCGCACTGGCCTGGTCGTTGAACCGTCGCGCCGCCACGAGGCGCCGGTACGCCTCGCGCAGCACGGAGGCGTCGGGCAGGGGGTACTCGCCGTCCGGCGCGAAGACGCCGTCCTGGTCGATGAGCCGCACCGCCTCGTCGCGGGGGAGCATGTCGTGCATCTGGTCGCCTTCCTCGCCGAACCCGATGCACACAGTGTGCGCGCCAAGCCTGCACTCGTCCAAGCATCCGAGGGAGAACGTGGACGTTTGGCGGGTTCTTGCCCGCAGCGCGCTCGAAGTGTCAGGATCGGAGGCGGGACGAAGGAGTGCCATGACGATGCTCGACGACATCGACCACGCCATCCTCGACGAGTTGCGTCGAGACGCGCGGGCGTCGATGACCGCGATCGCGGATGCCGTACACATCTCGCGCGCGGGCGCGCATGCGCGCATCCGCCGCCTCTCGGATGCCGGGGTCATCACCGGGTTCACGGTGCGCACCGACCCCGCCGCCCTCGGGCATCACGCGAGCGCGTACGTGATGCTCGCCATCGAGCAGGCGAGTTGGCAGGCGGTGCAGGAGCGGTTGCGGGCGATCCGCGAGGTCGAGCACATGGCGCTGGTCGGCGGCGACTTCGACGTCATCCTGCTCGTGCGCGCGCGGGACGCCCGCGATCTGCGGCGCATCGTGCTTGAAGACATCCAGGCCATCCCGTCGATCCGGTCGACCCGCACGACGCTCATCTTCGAGGACGTCGAGCGGTAGCGCGCGACGGCCGCGTGCCAGACTGGGGCGATGGGCGCAGCATCCGATCCGGCCGGGGCCGCGGAGCCGGTTCGGCGCGGACGGCCGGGGTACGACCGGCGCTCGCTGCTCGACGCCGCGGTGGCGGTGTTCAACGACGCGGGGTACGACGCCACCTCGGTCGCGGCGCTCGCCGCGCGTCTCGGGCTGTCGAAGGCCGCGATCTACCACCACTTCTCGTCGAAGGAGCAGATCCTCGAGACGGCGGTCGGCGAGGCGCTCGACGGTCTCGAGGGCGTGCTGGTGAGCGCGCGGACCGCGCCGCCCGCCGAGCGACTCGCGACGGTGCTGCGCGGTGCGGTGTCGGTGCTCGTGGCCCAGCTGCCGGCGGTGACGCTGCTGCTGCGGGTGCGCGGCAACAGCGAGGTCGAGCGACGCGCGCTCGGCCGTCGGCGCGCGTTCGACCAGGCGGTCACGGCCCTCGTGCGGGAAGGGCAGGAGCAGGGCACGGTGCGCGCCGACGTCGATGCGTCGGTCGCCACGCGTTTGCTGTTCGGCATGGTGAACTCGGTGGTCGAGTGGTACCGGCCGGGAGGTGCGGAGGACGCCGAGGCGCTCGCGCGCGACGTGCTCGCGGTCGCTCTCGACGGCCTGCGGCTGCGCTGACGCATCGCTCCGACCCGAGAGGCGGCAGATGCCCCTCGACGACTCAGGCGAACGTCAGGGTGAAACCGTCGTCGGTGGCGGCGACCGCCACGGCCGAGAGGTCGTCGACGAGCACGTCGGGCTGATGGGCGGGGGCGTGCGGACCGACCCCGACCACGCGCATGCCGGCGGCCTTCGCCGCCTGGATGCCGGCAGCGGAGTCCTCGAAGACGACGCAGTCGCCCGGTGCGACACCGAGTTCCGACGCCGCGCGCAGGAACCCCTCGGGGTCGGGTTTCGATGCCGACACGCTCTCGGCGGTGATGGCGAGTGCGGGCACTGTGAGGCCGGCGGCTCCCATGCGCGCCGTCATGAGGGCGACGTCGGCCGACGTCACGATCGCGTGCGGGTGCGGCGCGAGAGCGGCGAGCAGGCCGGCGGCTCCCGCGATCTCGACCACGCCGTCGACGTCGGCACTCTCGTTCGCCAGCATCTGGGCGTTCTCGCGGAGGTTGATGTCGTGGTCGCGCTCGGGCAGCAGGATCGACATGCTCTGATGCCCCTGGCGCCCGTGAATCGTCTGCAGCACCGTGTCGCGGTCGAGGTCGTGCGGGGCGGCCCAAGCGAGCCACAGCCGTTCGACCACGGCGGTGGAGTCGACCAGGGTGCCGTCCATGTCGAGCAGGACGGCGCGGGCGTTCAGGGTCTGGGTCACTCGACCAGGCTAGCCGCGGGGCACCTCGGCGTCATTCGCCGCGCAGTGCCCGCGTCGCGGCGGCGCTGCGCTCGAGGGCGTCGACCGCGACGTCACGGCGCAGCTGAGCGGCGCCGATGAAGAGGCAGTCGACGAGGGCGAGCTGCGCGATGCGGCTCACCATGGCTCCGGCGCGGAACCGCGACTCGCGCGCGTGGGTGAGGAGGGCGTGATCGGCGGCGCGGGCGAGGGGCGAGGTGGCTGCTCCGGTGACACCGATCGTGGTGGCGCCGCTCTCGCGCGCCGAGCGGAGGAAGTGCACGGCCTCGGGGGTGGTGCCGGAGTGAGAGAATCCGATCGCGACGGTGGGGGAGACGCGGAGCGATGCGGCGGCGGCGGCTTCGTGGGCGTCGTCGAGGGCGATCGCGTTGTGCCCGATGCGGAGCAGCTTGTGCCCGAGGTCGGAGGCGGCGAGGCGGCTCGCGCCGATGCCGAAGAGGAGGATGCGCCCGGCCGCCTCGATCGCCTCGGCCGAGGCTGCGAGCGCGTCGAAGTCGAGGCGCTCCACCGTCTCCTCGATGGCGAGCCGTTCGAGGGCGGCGAGCTTGCCGGCCGCGTCGCGCAGGGAGTCGTCGGCGGCGATCTCGGCGCCGAAGCCGCTGTGGGCGCCGAAGTTCACCGACTCGCGTCCGAGTTCGGCAGCGAGTGCCCGCCGCAGCTCGGCGTACCCGGCCACCCCGATCGCTCGGCAGAACCGCACCACCGAGGCCACGGAGGTCTCGCACGACGCGGCCAGCTCGGTGATGGTGCTGTCGATGACCTGGGTGGGGGTGTCGGCGACCGCGCGAGCGATGCGCGCGAGTGACGGCGGCAACGTGTCGACCGACGCGGCGATCGTCGTCTGGATGCTCATGCGGGAGCCTCTCTCGTGATGAACAATTCTTTCATGTAGTCGGTCATAGTCGTAGACTATTTTTATGACCGATTCCCCGCGCCGCTTCGCCGTCGACCTCGGCAAGACGCGATGCCGGCTCGTCGTCGCGGATCCCGCGCGGCAGCCTGCACATGAGGGTACAGGCGCACCGGGTCTCGCCGCCGCAGGCGGGGTCGACGCCGCGTTGGCCGCGATCGAGACCGTGCTCGCCGAGGTGCCTGCCGCCGCTGCCGCGGGAATCGCGGGCATCGGCGTCGGAGCGGCGGGGGCGTGGGCCGCCCCCGCCGCCGCCCAGCGACTCGCCGACCTTCTCGCGGGGCGCCTCGGCATGCCCGCGGTCGTCGCCTCCGACGTGGTCACCGCCCACGCCGGCGCGCTCGACGGCGCCCCGGGCGTGCTGCTCATCGCGGGCACCGGCGCCGCCGCGCTCGGTACCGACGACGACGGCGTGCGCCTCGTCGACGGCTGGGGGCCCGAGCTCGGAGACCTCGGCAGTGGATCGTGGCTGGGACGCGAGGTGCTGCGCGCCGTGCTGCGCGCCGACGACGGGCTCGGGCCGGCCACGGCGCTCACCGATGCCGTCCGGACGGCGGTGGGGGAGGCATCCGATGTCATCCCCTGGCTCTCGCAGGGGGACGCGCTCGCCCGGCGCCTCGCGACCCTCGCCCCGCTCGCCCTCGACGCCGCGGCACAGGGCGACGAGGCCGCACGCGCGATCGCCGACGAGGCCGTCCGGCTGCTGACCGCCACGGCGCTCGCCGCCTCGGTATCCGCCCCCGACGTGGTGCTCCACGGCGGCCTCACCGACCACGCCTGGTTCCGCACCCGGCTGACCGACGCGCTCGCCGCCGTCGGACGCCGCACGCGTCCGCGCATCGGCGACGCCATCGACGGGGCGCTGCTGCTCGCCTCCCGTCGCGATCTCCCACACGAAAGGTTCGTGCACCGTGCCGAATGACGACACCCGACTGACCGCCCTGATCGAGGAGCTGTCGAAGCTCGACACCGAGGCGGCCACCACCGAACGCGGCGACCTCGATCTGCTGTCCACGCCCGAGCTGGTGGCGCGCATGAACGCCGAGGACGCGCGCGTCGCCGGTGCCGTCGCGGCCCAGGCTCCGTCGATCGCCGCGGCCGTCGACGGCATCACCGAGCGGTTCCGCCGCGGCGGGCGCCTCATCTACATCGGCGCCGGCACCGCGGGGCGCATCGGCGTGCTCGACGCCAGCGAGTGCCCGCCGACGTTCGGCACCGACCCGTCGCTCGTGGTCGGCATCATCGCCGGCGGCGAGACGGCCATCCGCTCGGCAGTCGAGAACGCGGAGGACGACGCCGATGCCGCGCCGACCTCCCTCGGCGAGCTCGGGCTCACCGAGTCCGACACGGTCGTCGGGATCTCGGCCTCCGGCCGCACCCCGTACGTGCTGGGCGGGCTCGCCTATGCGCGCAGCGTCGGGGCGCTCACGGTGGCGATCGCGTCGAACCCGCGCTCGGCCATCGGCAGCGCGGCCGACATCGCGATCGAGGTCGTCACGGGGCCGGAGTTCATCTCGGGCTCGACCCGCCTGAAGTCCGGGACCGCGCAGAAACTCGTCGTCAACATGCTCACGACGCTGTCGATGATCAAGC
The DNA here is from genome assembly GCF_057655505.1 of Microbacterium sp. Soil_N32. Taxonomy (NCBI): domain Bacteria; kingdom Bacillati; phylum Actinomycetota; class Actinomycetes; order Micrococcales; family Microbacteriaceae; genus Microbacterium; species Microbacterium sp. Soil_N32. The sequence goes on along the minus strand of NZ_JBDGME010000019.1, from coordinate 1,098,590 downwards.
TCGGCAAGACGTATCGCGGTGTCATGGTCGATCTGCTCGCCACGAACGAGAAGCTGCACGCCCGGTCGGTGCGCACGGTCTCGCAACTGGCCGGCGTCGGCACCGACGAGGCCGGTCGCGCGCTCGCCGCCGCCGACGGTTCGGTCAAGCTGGCCGTGCTCATGCTCGCCACCGGTGCGGATGCGGCCGCGGCTTCTGCGGCGCTGGCGTCGAACGACGGCATCCTGCGCGATGCCATCACCGCGCTGAGCTGAGGTCCGGCCGGCCTCCGGAGCCGGAGATCCGGCGGGCCTACTCGGCCGCGTGGCGCCCGAGGAACTCGTACACCTCGTTGTCGTCGACCCCGGGGAACGCGCCCCGGGGGAGCGGCGAGAACATGTAGGTGTGCACCCGTGCGCTCGGCCACGACTTGCCGTGCCAGCGCTCGGCGAGCTCGGCGGACGGGCGCCGGCAGCACGACTCGTCTGGACAGGTCGACACGGCGCGGTCGGTCGTCTCGCGCCCGCGCCACCAGCGCGCGTCGTCGAAGGGCACGCCCACGGTGATCGAGAACTCGCCGTCGGCCGACGACCCGGTCTGCGTCGAGCACCAGAACGTCCCCGACGGGGTGTCGGTGTACTGGTGGTGCTCCACCGTGCGGTTCTGCTGACCGAACGCCGCGCGCGCCTGGAACTTGCGGCACACCCGCTGCCCCTCCACCGAGCCGGTCACGTCCATCGGCAGGGGCAGGTCGTCGTTCTCGTACACCCGCATGATCGCGCCGTCGGAGTCGACCCGCAGGAAGTGCAGAGGCATGCCCATGTGCTGGGTGAGCAGATTGGTCATGCGCATGCCCGCGGCCTCGTGGGTCACGCCGAAGGCGTCGCGGAAATCCTCGACGGCGAGGTTGCGATCCTTCTTGGCCTGCTGCAGGAAAGCGACCGACGCGGTCTCGGGCATGAGGCAGCACGCGCCGAAGTAGTTGATCTCGAGTCGTTGCTGCAGGAAGTCGGCGTAGTCGGTGGGCGGCGTGTGGCCGAGCAGTCGATGCGCCATGGCCTGGAGCGCCATGGACCGCAAGCCGTGGCCGCCGGGGATCGAGGCCGGGGGAAGGTAGATGCGACCGTTCTCGAGGTCGGTGACCGACCGCGTCGAGTGCGGCAGATCGTTCACGTAGATCAGTTCGAAGCCGAGCTTCTCGGCCATGATGCTCACCGTCCGGTGGCTGAGCGCGCCCTGCACATGGCCGGCGGCGCGCAGCTGCTTCTCCGCGAGCTTCTCGATCTCGGGCAGGTAGTTGTTCTGCGCCCGCATGCGCAGGCGCAGCTCGGTGTTCGCGCGACGCGCCTCCTCGGGCGTCGCGATGGCCTCGCGCTCCCGACGCTGCAGTTCGCGATGCAGGCCGAGGATCGACTCGATGGTCTCGTCGCTGGTGCCCTTCGTCACCCGCACGGGCGGGATGCCGAGCTGGCGGAAGACGGGGCTGGCCTGGGCGCGATCGAGCTCGATCTCGAGGGCGGCCCGGCGGTTCGGCGGCTCGTCCGAGATCAGGTCGGTGACCTCGGTGCCCGTCGCCTGGGCGATCGCCTGCAGCAGCGAGAGCTTCGGCTCCCGCTTGCCGTTCTCGATGAGACTGAGCTGCGAGCCCGCTACGCCGACGAGGGCGCCCAGCTCATCGAGGGTCAGCCCCTGTGCCTGTCGACGGTGGCGGATGCGGTGGCCGAGAGTCGCGAGGTGGATGCCGGAGGACGCCATTCCTTGAGGATAGCCGAAAGAAACGTGTTTCTTACAGGCGGTTTGGGGCGAAATTCGCCCCGATCCGCACGGAGGATGGTCTCATCGCCCCCGAACCAAGGAGCAGAGATGGCCATCGCCGACGTCTTCACCCCGCGCACCGCCCCCGTCGCCCCCGCCCGCGAGTTCGGCGCCGTGCCGCAGTACGACACCCCTGCGATGGCCGACCTGGTGGCCTGGGTCGACGAGGTCGCCCGCCTGACCCAGCCCGACGCGGTGCACTGGGTCGACGGCTCGCGGGCCGAGAACGATCGGCTGCTGCGGGCTCTCGTCGACGAGGGCAAGCTCATCCGGCTCAACCCCGAGTGGCGCCCCGGGTCGTACCTCGCCCGCTCCCACCCCGCCGACGTGGCGCGCACCGAAGGACGCACCTTCATCGCCTCCGAGCGTGAAGACGACGCCGGCCCCACGAACAACTGGGCGCCGCCCGCCGAGATGCGCGAGAAGATGCGCGAGGTCTTCGCCGGCTCGATGCGCGGCCGCACCATGTACGTCGTGCCCTTCTCGATGGGCGCCGTCGGCGGCCCCCTCTCGCACATCGGTGTGCAGATCACCGACAGCGCCTACGCGGTGGCCTCGATCGGGATCATGACCCGGGTCGGCGACGCCGTCACGCGCCGGATCGCAGAGGGCGCGGAGTGGGTGCGCACGGTGCACTCGGTCGGTGCTCCGCTGGCGCCGGGGCAGCCCGACGTCCAGTGGCCGTGCAACGACGAGAAGTACATCGTGCACTTCCCCGACACGCTCGAGGTCTTCTCGTACGGGTCGGGCTACGGCGGGAACGCCATCCTCGCCAAGAAGTGCTTCGCGCTGCGCATCGCCTCGGTGATCGCTCGAGACGAGGGCTGGCTCGCCGAGCACATGCTGCTCATCCGCGTCATCGATCCCCAGGGCCGCGCGTTCCACGTGGCGGCGGCGTTCCCGTCGGCGTGCGGCAAGACGAACCTGGCGATGATGCGCCCGACCATTCCGGGCTGGCGCGTCGAGACGCTCGGCGACGACATCGCCTGGATCCGCCCCGGCGACGACGGCCGCCTGTGGGCGATCAACCCCGAGGCCGGGTTCTTCGGGGTAGCACCGGGCACGGGCGAGTCGACCAACGTCACCGCCGTCGAGACGCTGTGGGGCAACACGATCTTCACGAACGTCGCGCTGCGCCCCGACGGCGACGTGTGGTGGGAGGGGCTCACCGACCAGGCGCCCGCCGAGCTGATCGACTGGGAGGGGAACCCCTGGACGCCCGACTCCGGTCGTCCGGCCGCGCATCCCAACTCGCGCTTCACCGTGTCGGCGGCGCAGTGCCCCCAGATCGCCGAGGACTGGGAGGAGGCGGTGCCGCTCGACGTCATCCTGTTCGGCGGTCGCCGCGCCACCAACGTCCCGCTCGTCGTCGAGGCGACCGACTGGACCCACGGGGTGTTCCTCGGCTCGAACATCTCGTCCGAGCGCACCGCTGCCGCCGAGGGAACCGTCGGCGAGCTGCGTCGCGACCCGTTCGCCATGCTGCCGTTCTGCGGGTACAACATGGCCGACTACTTCGCGCACTGGCTGAAGGTCGGGCGCGGCCTGCGCTTCGACCGCGCCCCGCGCATCTTCCAGGTCAACTGGTTCCGCCGGGGCGACGACGGACGCTTCCTCTGGCCGGGATTCGGTGAGAACGCCCGCGTGATCGACTGGATCATCCGCCGCGTGGCCGGCGAGGTTCCCGCCGTCGACAGCCCCATCGGCCGCCTTCCGCGGGTCGATGACCTCGACCTCGACGCCCTCGACATCGCGCCGGCCGATCTCGACGAGCTGTTCTCGGTCGACCCGGCGGCCTGGGCCACCGAGGCCGACCTGACCGAGGAGTTCTACGACACCTTCGGCGAGCGGCTGCCGGCGGCGCTGCGCACCGAACTCGCCTCGCTGCGCTACCGGCTCTCGCGGAACTGAGACACGGTCGCGCGGTCGCGCGGCACCAGACCAGGCGTCGATTCGGGGGAGTCGTCGTCTCGGGCCTGCGGGCCCCCACCCGCGACGGCGGGATGTCGGAGACGAACCCATGGCTGAGTGGTCTCCGGTATCCCGCCGTCGCGGCACGTCCGCCCGACGATGCGGGTGTCAGGCCAGCAGCTGGTGACGCGCGAGGTCGCGATACAGCGGCGTCGACTCGACCAGTTCAGCATGGGTGCCCTGACCGACGACCTCGCCGTCCTGCAGCACGACGATCAGGTCGCTGTCGACGACGGTCGAGAGACGGTGGGCGATCACGACGAGCGTTCGGTCGGTCGAGACGGCATCGATCGCCTCGCGCATGCGCTGCTCGTTGACGCCGTCGAGCGACGACGTCGACTCGTCGAGCAGCAGGATGGGGGCGTCGGTGAGCAGGGCGCGCGCGATCGCGAGTCGCTGACGCTCGCCGCCCGAGAGCATCACCCCGTCTTCGCCCACCGGTGACTGAAGTCCCAGAGGGGAGCGTTCGAGCACGTCGCCGAGGTTGACCGCGCGCAGCACGCGCTCGCAGTCCGCGTCGGACGCCGAGGGTGAGGCGAGCCGCAGGTTGTCGGCGAGGGTGCCGGCGAGGGTCGGGGCGTCCTGCTCGACGTAGCCGAAGTGCGCGCGCAGTTCGTCGCGCGGGTAGGTGCGGGCGTCGTGCCCGTTCACCCGGATGGACCCGCCGGTGGGGTCGTAGAAGCGCTCGACGAGCGCGAGGATCGTGCTCTTGCCCGCCCCGCTGGGGCCGACCAGCGCGACCCGCGCGCCGTGCGGCACCGTGAACGACACCCCGCGCAGCACCTCGGCGGAGGTGGGACCGTCGGTCGCCGCGCCGCCTCCGGCCGTCTCGGGCCGTTCGAGGTGGGCGTCCTCGAGCAGTTCGCGCGCCGCGCGCGCAGCCGCCTCGCGTGCGGCGACGACGTTGTCGGGGTAGCGGAAGTGCACGTCGCGGAACTCCAGCGCCGCGGCGTCAGGGTCGGCGCCGGTGCGGGGGAGATCGGCGGCGATGCGGGCGTCGTCCTGGGTCTCGGTCGGCAGATCGAGCACCTCCTGGATGCGGCCTAGGGCTCCGAGCGCCTGGTTCACGGAGGTGATGGCGCCGAAGGTGGTCGCGAGCGGCATCACGAGCAGGAAGAGGAACATGATGAACGCGATCAGCGAGGCGATCGACAGCGCCCCGGCTGCCACCCGGAACCCGCCGACCCCGAGCACCACGATCAGCGACAGCTGCAGCGCGATGCCCGCGACGGGCACGACGAGCGACGAGATCTTCGCGATGCGCACGCCGATGCCGTACGCCTCGTCGGCGGTCTGCGAGACGGCGGCGGTCTCACGCTCGGTCGCACCGGACGCGCGGATCGTGCGGATCGAACCCACGGCGCGCTCGACGCCGGACGCGAGCTCGCCGACCTTCTGCTGCTGTGCGGTCGACGCGGTGCGGATGCGCCCGCTGAGGGCGACCACGACCACCACCGAGACGCCGATCACGACCGCGATGAGCAGCAGCAGCACCGGGTCGATCACGAGCATCGCGACGAGGGCGCCGACGAAGAGCACCGCGCTGCCCACGGCATCCGCGAGACCCTGGGTGAGCACGGCGTAGAGCAGCGTCGTGTCGGTGCCGACCCGCGACACGAGGTCGCCGGTGCGGCGCGCGTCGAACTCCGAGGTCGGCAGGTGCAGGATGCGCGCGATCAGCTTGCGTCGGCTGGAGAGCACCACGGCCGTTCCCGTGCGCTGCAGGAGGTAGTGCTGGAAGCCCGAGATGACCGATGACACGATCACGAAGCCGATCAGCAGCCACACCAGGATGCCCAGGGTGCCTCCCGACTGCACCGCCTCGATGACCTGGCCCACCAGCAGCGGCTGCACGAGCGAGGTCGCGGCGCCGAAGACGCTGAGCACCGCCACCACCACGAGGGTGCGCTTGTGCTCGAAGAGGAAGGGGAGGAGCTGGCGGAAGGTGGCGCGCGGGCCGTCGTGCTGCGCGCCGCGTCCGCGTCGGCGTTCGGTCGCCGTCCGAGACATGAGAGACCTCGTTCTGGAGAAAAGGGGTACTACGACCGTACTTCGTGCAGAGGGGGGCGGTGATCGTTCAGGCGCGTCCGAAGCGCCGGTGCGCGGCCTGCTTCGAGACTCCGAGGGCGCCGGCGATGGCCTGCCACGAGTACCCGGCGAGGCGCGCGCGGCGCACCTGCGCCTCTTCGGCCCGCGCGAGCTCGCGGCGCAGCCCGGTCAGGCGGTGCAGTTCGGCGATCGGCTCACCCTCGGGGTCGGTGGCGATGGCGGTGCGGATGCTCATGGCGTTCTCCTCTCGATCGTCAACGTTAGGTGACGAGCCCTCAGGAAGTCAATACGTGTTGACGCGCGTGCTGCGACAGACTGGAGGGATGCTGTCGACCCCTCCGCTCCGCCCCGGCGACCGCGTCGCCGTGCTCTCGCCCGCATTCGCCGCCCCGGCCGTCGCGCCCGCGCTGCACGAGCAGGCATTGCGGCGCTTCTCCGACCTCACCGGCCTGGTGCCCGTGGAGTTCCCGACCACACGCCGCCTCGACGCCTCGCCCGAGGACCGCGCCGCCGACGTGAACGCCGCGTTCGCCGATCCGAGCATCCGCGCCATCGTCGCGACGATCGGCGGCGACGACCAGGTGCTCGTCGTGCCGCATCTCGATCCGACTCTCGCGCTCGCCGACCCCAAGCCGTTCCTCGGGTACAGCGACAACACGAACATCCTCAACTGGCTCTGGGGCCTCGGCATCCCCGGGTACTACGGCGGGTCGACCGCCGTGCATCTCGGACCGGGCCCGGCGGTCGACGACGTGCACCTGCGATCGCTGCGCGCCGCACTGCTCGACCGCGCGACGCTCGAGATCACCGAGCCGGGCGAGTCGGAGGACGTCGGACGCCGGTGGGACGACCCCCGGGCCCTGTCGGAGTACGGGGAACGCTCGCCCGTGGTGCCGTGGAGCTGGGCCGGACCGCAGAAGGTCGTCTCCGGCCGCACCTGGGGCGGATGCCTCGAGGTGCTCGACCAGCTGGCGCTCGCCGACCGGCTGCCGTCCGTCGCCGACCTGCAGGGCGCGATCCTGCTCGTCGAGACCAGCGAGGAGCGGCCGTCGGCGAGCTGGGTGAAGCGCTGGATGCGGGGCCTGGGGGAGCGCGGCATCCTCTCGGCCGTGGCGGGCGTCGTGGTCGCGCGGCCGCCCGTGAGCGATTTTGAGGTGCATCCGTCGCCGTCCGAAGCGCAGGCCCTCCGCGACGCGCAGCGCGATGCGGTGATCGAGCAGGTGGCCCGCTACAACCCCGACGGGGTCGTGGTGGTGGGCCCGCCGTTCGGGCACACGCGTCCGCAGTGGATCGTCCCGTACGGCGGCACGATGACCCTCGACGCCCCCGCCCGCCGCGTCCTGGCCGCCTACTGATTCCCCCCCCACACACACACGAACGCTCCCGTCGCACTTTCTGTCGCCTGCCGGAGCAGGCAGCGACAGAAAGTGCGACGGGAGCGGCTGTTCGAGAGGGGTCAGGGCTGGGGCGCCGCGGCGACACCCAGGTCGGACTCGTAGTCGTGGTCCTTCGTCTCGGGCGAGAGCAGCAACGCGATGAAGGTCAGCACTCCCATCGCCGAGAGGTAGAGACCGACCAGCCAGGGCTCACCGCCGCCGAGCTGCCACAGCCACACCGCGATGAGCGGTGCGACGGCCGCGCCGAGGATCGACGAGACGTTGTACGAGATCGCCGACCCCGTGTAGCGCACGTTCGTCGGGAACAGTTCGGGCAGCAGTGCGCCCATCGGGCCGAACGTCGCACCCATGAGCATGAACCCGAACACGAGGAACGCCTGCGTCAGCGCGCCGCTGAACTTCGGGTCGAGGGTCGGCAGCAGGAAGAGGTTGAACGACAGGCCGAACACGATGATGAGGCCGGTCACCCACATCAGCAGCTTGCGGCGGCCGATGGCGTCGGCGATCGGGCCCGACAGCAGCGTGAAGATGCCGAAGAAGACGACGCCGATGATCTGCATGAGCACGAGGTCGGTGTAGCCGAAGCCGAGGCCCGGGTAGAACTGGGCGGCGAACTTCGCCGGGTCGAAGGCCGTCCCGGCGGCCTCGGCGGCGGCCTGGGCAGCGGCGGATGCCGTCTCGAGCGACGCCGGCTTGGTGCCGTAGGTCAGCGTGAAGTTCGTCATCAGGTAGAACAGCACGTACGTCGCCAGCATGATGAACGTGCCGAGGATGAGCTGCTTCCAGTGGTGACGGAAGACGGTGCCGAGCGGCAGCTTGCGGATCGCGCCGGTCGACTCGGCCTTTTTGAAGGTGTCGGACTCGACGAGCTTGAGGCGCACCCACAGGCCGATGATGACCATGACGGCCGAGAAGAGGAACGGGATGCGCCAGCCCCACTCGAGGAACGCCTCGGAGCGCTGCGCGGGGTTCTCGGGGTGGGGGAGCAGCCAGTTGATGCTGAGGAAGAGGAAGTTGGCGATGATGAAGCCGAGCGGTGCGCCGAGCTGCGGGAAGGTGCCGTACCAGGCCCGCTTGCCCTTCGGCGCGTTCTCGGTCGCGACGAGCGCGGCGCCGGACCACTCGCCGCCGAGCGCGAAGCCCTGGGCGAGACGCATCACGAGCAGCAGCAGCGCGGCCCACCAGTTGATCTGCTGATAGGTCGGCAGCACGCCGATGAGGAATGTCGCGATGCCCATCGTCAGCAGCGACGCGACGAGGGTCGCCTTGCGGCCGTACTTGTCGCCGAAGTGGCCGAAGACGATCGCGCCGATCGGACGGGCGACCATGGCGGCCCCGAACACGCCGAACGAGGCGAGGAGGGAGGTGGTGTCGTTGCCCGTCGGGAAGAACAGGATCGGGAACACGAGCACGGCCGCCGTGGCGTACGCGTAGAAGTCGTAGAACTCGATCGTCGTGCCGACCAGGCTCGCGGTGATGACACGCGAGCGCGGATTCGCCGGCGCTGTGGTGGTACTCATGGGGCTCCTTCGATAGCCGCCCTGGTATACCAGGGCACCCGCGGGAGTCTACGCCTTCCTGGGAGTTCCCTGGACGCGCATTACCGGTGAGGGCGTACGAAGAGGCCGGCGTGTGGTCGGAGGGTCAGCGCCAGATGACCGCGATCGCCGCGTTCGCGGCGGTGAGCAGCCCGACGAGCCAGAACATGGCGTCGGGGACGGATGCTCCGCGCTTCTGGCGCGCCCCGCCGATACCGAGCAGCGCGCCGATCACGAGCAGGATCACGAGCTTCACGCCGATCTTGACGTAGTTCAGCTCGTACGAGACACCCCACGGGGCGGCCAGCGCCAGCCCGGCGACCGCGGCGATGGTCATGCCGATCGTCATGAGGCGCGTGAATTCGCGCTTCCCGCCGAAGGCCTGCACCGCCCACGCGCCAAAGAGCACGGCGAAGCCGATCAGGTGGACGAACACGACGACGTGGCGCAGGGTCTCCATGACCCTCACGCTACGAGTCGGCCCGGCACGGTCGCCAGTGAGGGAAGGCTCGCCTCAGCCGCGCAGATCGGCGATCACGCGCGCCGTGCGCAGCGCCGCATCGGCCGCCTCGGCCCCCTTGTCCTCCTTCGAACCCGCAAGCCCCGCGCGGTCGAGGCCCTGCTGCTCGTCGTCGAGGGTGAGCACGCCGAATCCGACGGGCTTGCCTGCGTCGAGCGACACGCGCGTGAGGCCGTCGGTCGTCGCGGCCGACACGTACTCGAAGTGCGGGGTGCCCCCGCGGATGATCACGCCGAGCGCGACCACGGCATCCGCCCCGCCCGCGAAGGCCGTCTGGGCGGCGACGGCGAGCTCGAACGACCCGGGCACGCGCACCAGGCGGTGCGATGCCTGCGCCTCGTCGAGCACGCGCACGGCACCGGCGATCAGACCGTCGGTGATGGTGTCGTGCCAGGTGCCGGCGACGATGACGACGTCCAGACCCCGGCCGTCGATGTTCCCGGTCTTCGGTGCTCCTGCGCCGCTCATGCGTCGTCCTTTCCTTCTGCGAGGGCGGCCTTCAGCTCGTCCTCGCCGATGATGTGACCCATGCGGTCACGCTTGGTCTCGAGATACTGGTGGTTGTTGGGGCCGACGCCGACGATCAGGGGCACCTGCTCGACGACGTCGAGGCCGAGCGCCCGCAACTGGTTCACCTTGTCGACGTTGTTGGTCAGCAGGCGCACCTTCGACACGCCCAGATCCGACAAGATGCCGGCTGCGGCGGCGTATTCGCGGGCGTCGGCGGGTAGACCCAGCGCGAGGTTGGCGTCGACCGTGTCGAGGCCCTCCTCCTGCAGGCTGTACGCCCGCAGCTTGTTGATGAGGCCGATACCGCGGCCCTCGTGTCCGCGCATGTAGATGACGATGCCGCCGTCCTTCTCGATCGCCTGCAGTGCGGCGTCGAGCTGCGGCCCGCACTCGCACTTGAGCGACCCGAAGGCCTCGCCGGTGAGGCACTCGGAGTGCACGCGCACGAGCGCGGTCTCGCCGGGCTCTCCCGCGACGACCGCGATGTGGTCGGTGCCCGAGACGCGGTCCTTGTAGGCGAGGAACCGGAAGGTGCCGTGCGACGTGGGCACGGTCGCGTCGGCGCGGAGGCTCACGCGACGGTTGCGCACCGGACCTGCGTCGCCCCGCGGGTCGACCTGGTTCAGGTGGTCGATGAGCTGCTCGATGGTGATGACGGGCACCCCGTCGCGCGCCCCGAGTTCGAGCAAGCCGGGCATGCGCATCATGCTGCCGTCTTCGGCGACGACCTCGGCGATCGCGCCGACGGGCTGCAGGCCGGCGAGGCGCATCAGGTCGACGGCGGCCTCGGTGTGTCCGTTGCGCTCGCGCACTCCGCCGTCGACCGCGCGCAGCGGTAGGACGTGGCCGGGGCGGATGATGCTGGTGGGCGTCGACGAGGGGTCGGCCAGGACGTTGAGGGTGTGCGCGCGGTCGTGTGCGCTGATGCCCGTCGTGACGCCCTCGGCGGCGTCGACGCTCACGGTGTATGCGGTCGAGCGGGCGTCTTCGTTGGCCGCCACCATCGGCGGGAGGTTGAGGCCGTCGGCGAGGTCGGCGGGCATGGGTGCGCAGATGAACCCCGACGACCACCGCACGGTCCACGCCACCCACTCGGGGGTGGCAAGTTCGGCCGAGAGGATTACGTCGCCCTCGTTCTCGCGGTTCTCGTCATCGGCGACGAGCACGGGGCGGCCCGCGCGCAGGGCGTCGAGGGCGTCGGCGATCGTGGAAAGGCTCATCGCGAGCCTCCTTCCGGTGCGGCCCGGAAGGCGAGCAGGCGCTCGACGTGACGGGCGAGGATGTCGGTCTCGAGGTTCACACGGTCGCCGACCGCGCGTGCGCCGAGGGTCGTGGCGGCGAGGGTCTCGGGGATGAGCGACACCTCGAACCAGGGGGCGGCGTCTGCCGGGTCGCTCACCGCGCTCACCGTCAGCGAGGTGCCGTCGACCGAGATCGACCCCTTGTCGACGACGAGGGGCGCGAGATCGGCGGGGAGGGAGATGCGCAGCACGCTCCACTGGGCGCCGGGACGCACCTCGCGCACCTCGCCGACACCGTCCACATGACCTTGCACGATGTGGCCGCCGAGTCGCGCGCCGACCGGCATCGCCTTCTCGATGTTGACGCGGGTGCCCACGGTCGCGGTGCCGAGCGCGGCGACGTCGAGGGTCTGCTTCATCACATCGGCGTCGAACGTGTCGGGGGTGGAGCCCACCACGGTGAGGCACACGCCCGACACGGCGATCGACTCGCCGTGCACGGCGTCGGCGGCGGCCTTCGGGGCGCGCACGGTGAGACGCCACCCGTCGCCCGCGGGCGCGATGGCGGTGATCTCGCCGATCTCCTCGATGATTCCGGTGAACATCAGTCGGCTCCTTCGATGGGGGCGGAGGGGTGTGCGATCGCGAGCAGGTCGGCGCCGAGCGGCATCCATTCGTCGATCGTCAGGCGGCGGGCGTCGGTCATGCTGCCGACGCCGATGTCGCCGAGAGAGAGGCGGCGGCCGCCGAGCAGCACGGGGGCGATGTAGGCGAGCACCCGGTCGGCGAGGCCCGCCGCGATGAACGCACTCGCGAGGGTCGGGCCGCCCTCGACGAACACGCTCTGGATGCCCCGGGAGTGCAAGTCGGCGAGCACCGCGTCGAGGTCGTGCGTGGCGTAGAACAACGGCGGATGCGGATGCCGTCGCACCGCCGCGTCCGCGGGGGTCTCGGTCGTCCCGATCACCACCGGCACGGGCTGGCGGGGGTGGAGCGCATCGCCGTCGCGGGCGGTGAGGGCGGGGTCGTCGGCGAGCACGGTGCCGGTGCCCACGACGATGGCGTCGGATGCTGCGCGGCGGCGGTGCACGTCGGCGCGGGCGTCGGGGCCGGTGATCCACCTGCTCGACCCGTCGTCGGCCGCCGCACGGCCGTCGAGGCTCTGCGCCCACTTCACCGTGACGTGGGGGCGACCGAGTCGCTGCGCGGTGAGCCAACCCGCGATGAGCTCGTGCGCGGCCGCGGCCTGCTCGCCGGACTCGACCTCGACACCGGCGGCGCGCAGCCGATCGGCGCCGCCGCCCGACACCGCGCCCGGGTCGTCGAGGGCGTAGACCACGCGGGCGACGCCCGCCTCGATGAGCGCGACGGCGCACGGGCCGGTGCGACCCGTGTGGTTGCAGGGTTCGAGGGTCACCACGGCGGTGGCGCCTCGCGCCGCGCCGGGGGCGAGTGTGGACAGCGCGTCGACCTCCGCGTGCGGCGTACCGGCTCCGTGGTGCCAGCCCTCGGCGATCACCTCGCCCGCAGGGGAGAGGATGACGGCGCCCACCTGCGGGTTCACGCCCCGGGGTCCTCGTCCGGCGAGGTCGAGCGCGCGGCGCATGGCCCGCTGCTCGGTCTCGTTCACTGGCATCCGTCGTCCTCCTGTGAGGCTCCGGGGTGCAGGAAGGCGCGCGCGGACGCGTCCCGTGCTGCCTCCCTTCCGGACTAGCGGGATTTCTCCCGCATCACCGTCGGTCCCGGAATTCCACCGGATCGGCCCCGAGGTCTCCCTCGGCGCTCGCGGACTGTCACCGCCGGTTCGGATTCCCACCGACCCCGGAGCACGTTGATGTTCTGAGTGTAGTCAACGCGTCCGGCCGGATTTCATTCCGCGTCGACGGTGAGCGCGCTCGCCGCCGAGATCGCGCGCAGCGAGCGTTCGAGCGGCCGGCGGGGGTCGAGGGCGTAGTGGCCGTCGCCGAACAGCTCGACCGTGGCGAGGCCCTCGTACCCGTGAGCGCCGAGCGAGCCCACGATCTCACCCAACGGCAGGTCGCCGTCTCCCCACGCAGGTGCCCGGTGGGCGAGCCGTCGATGAGGTGCACGTGCCGTACGCGCTCGCCGAGGTGCGCGAAGTAGTCGTCGATCGAGTCGCCCGCCGCGGCGGCGGCCACCGTGTCGAGGGCGACGCCGAGGTTCGCCGCCGACACCTCGTCGAGCATCCGCGCGGCGTCGACCGCACGCGTGACCAGGTTCGACTCCACCCGCTGCAGGGGCTCGAGCACGCAGGAGAGTCCGAGCGACGCGGCGTACGCGGTGATTTCGCCGAGGGCATCCGCCGCACGCCGCCACGCGTCGTCCCTCGGCTCGTCCTCGCGGCCGCGCCCGGAGGTGAGGAACAGCATCGGGGCGCCGAGTTCGACGGCCAGCTGCGCAGCTCGACGGAACGTGTCGATGCTCTGCGCACGCAGATCGTCATCGGCGGCTGCGATGTTCACGGGGTATGCCACCTGCTCGGGGGTGAAGCACGCGACGTCGAGACCCCGGGCGGCCGCCGCGATGCGGATGCTCCGGGCATCCGCATCGCTCATCCGCGGCACGTGCGCGTGCGGGGCGACGCCCCACAGCTCGATTCGCGTGCGACCGAGCTCGGCCATGTCGTCGAGGCACCGGTCGAGCGCGTGGTGCTGATACGAGAAGTTCGACCCGCAGATCCGGTCGATCAGCGGGGCCGTCACTTGCCGATCCCCTCCGACAGGCCCTTGATGAAGTACCGCTGGCTCGCGAAGAACAGCACGATCACGGGCAGCGCGGCCATCACCATCCCGGCGAACACCACCGGGTAGTCGGTGCCGTGCTTGCTCATGAGGCTGGTGAGCCCGACGGGCAGCGTCTGCACGCCGGTGCCACTGGTGAACACCATCGCGAACAGGTACTCGTTCCAGGCGAAGAGCACGTGCAGGATGACGGTGGAGATGATGATCGGCTTGCACATGGGCAGGGTGATGCGCCAGAACGTCGTCCATCGGCTCGCGCCGTCCATCTCGGCCGCCTCGTCGACCTCGCGAGGCAGATCGACCATGTACGCGCGGATGAGGAAGGTCGTGAACGGGATGCGGAAGGCCGTGTACAGGATCAGCAGCGCCCAGAACGTGTTGTACAGCCCCATCGCCTGGAACATGCGCACGAGCGGTACGAGTGCGACCGCCGGGGCGAGCATGAGCCCGCCGAGGATGACGAACGACGCGGTGCGGCCGAAGGGCATCCGCACCCGGGTGAGGCCGAACGCCGCCCAGGCGCTGATGAACACCGTCGCGATCGTCGAGGTGACCGTCACCAGCACGCTCGCCATGAGGTAGTCGCTGACGCCACGGTTCCAGGCGTCGGCGTAGTTCTCCCAGTCGAGCTGGAGGGGCAGCGCGAACGGGTTGCCGAACAGCTCGGCGTTGGTCTTGAAGCCGTTCATGACCATCCACAGCAGCGGGTAGGCGACCACCACCACGAGCGCGAGTAGGAACGACCAGAGGAAGACGCGGCCGATGACCGCGAGGAACCCGGTGCGACTCATCAGAACTCCACCTTCTTGCGTCGGGTGTACCAGAGCTGTGCGACGGCGATGACGAGGGTCACGACGAAGATCACGGTGGCGATCGCGGCGGCGTACCCGAAGTCGTTGCGCACGAACCCGCTGCGGTACAGCCACGTCGACAGCACCTGGGTCGAGTTGTTCGGGCCGCCGCTCGTCATGACCATGACCTCGTTGAAGACCTGGAAGGCACCCGAGACGGTGACGATGATCATGAGCCCCGTCATCTCGCGCACGAGCGGCACGGTGACGTGGAAAAACCGGCGGACCGGACCGATGCCGTCCAGCGCTGCCGCCTCGTACAGTTCGCCGGGCACGCGCTGGATGGCGACGGCGAACAGCAGCGTCGAGTAGCCGAAGCCCTGCCACTGGCTCATCGCGATGATCGCGACCATGGCCGTCGATTCCTGCCCGAGCCACGGCTGCACGAGGGCATCCAGTCCGATCGCCGACAGCAGGTGGTTGAGCATGCCGAGGTTCGGCTCGTAGATGAAGTAGAACAGCAGGCCGGCAACCGTGAGCGAGATCGCCGACGGCACGAAGTAGATGGCGCGGAGCGCCTTGCGCCAGCGGGTGCTGCGGAGGCTCTCGATCATGGCCGCGAGCACGAGGGCTCCGCACACCTGGAAGACGATCGAGAGCACGGCGTAGAGCAGGTTGTTGCCGAGTGCCGACCAGAACACCGGGTCGCCGAAGAGCTTCTCGTAGTTCTCCAACCCGACGAACTCCGAGGTGCCGGAGTAGATGTCCCATTCCTGCGTCGAGAACGCGAGGTTCTGCATGAGCGGCAGGTAGACGAACACGCCGAGCACGACGACGGCGGGCACCACCCAGGCGAGCGATGCCAGGCGCGCGGCGCGTCCCCGCACGGCGCGTCCGGCCGGGCGCCGGCCGCGTCCCGGCGCGATGATGGCCTCGGTGACCGTCGGGGGCAGGCGCAGGCCCGCCCCCGACGGCGCCTCAGCGAGCGGAGTCGTTCGCTGCTCGGACACTCTCGAGCACTTCCTCGGGGCTGGTGCTGCCGCTGATGACGGCCTCGCCGCCGGCGAGCCACGCGTCGGCGACCTCTGGCGCGGTGACGGTGTCGAGCCAGCCGACGAGCTGGGACGCCTCGTTCACCTGGGTGATGCCCTCGAACACGGCGCGGCTCGACGTCTGCTCGGTCACGGCGCCGACGACCGCGCTGGGCTGTCCGTAGGGGAGGGCCGAGAGCATCTCGGCGTGCGCGGGCTCGGTGGCGAACTTCATGAAGTCGACCGCGAGGGCCGCCTGGGGCGAGCGCGCGTTGATCAGGTAGCCCTCCGGGGCGCCTTCGATGCCCTCGGGGTCGCCCGCGGCGCCGTCGGGGACGGGCAGCGGGAAGATGCCGAAGTCGTCGGTGGTCAGCGTCGCTCCCTCGACCGTCACGGTGTCGAACTCGAGCACCTCTTGGTAGTACATCGCCGCACGGCCGCCGGCCAGCGCCTCCTGCGCCGTGGTGTAGAGCACCCCGTTGGTGCCGTTGCCGGTGTCGGTGCAGTCGTTCACCAGCGTCTGCAGCTGTTCGAGCGACTCGACGTAGCCCGGGTCGGTCCACTCGGCGGTCTCGGGGTCGAAGTCGGCCTTAAGCACGTCGGAGGGCACGTTGTACGCGAACAGCTGCTGCAGGTAGTGCAGCGCCGGCCACCCGTCCTTGTTGCCGAAGGCGATGGGCTCGTACCCGGCGGCCCGGAGGGGCTCGCACGACGCGATGAGCTCGTCGAAGGTGGTGGGAACCTCGATGCCGGCGGCCGCGAAGGCGCTCTTGCTGTAGCCCATGAACTTGCCGTTGTTGTAGAGCGGGATGCCGTAGTACTTGCCGTCGCTCTGGAACGCCGAGAGCGATGCCTCGCCGAAGCGGTCGCCCCACTCGGTGCCGGGCGCGATCACCTCGCTGAGGTCGGCCGCGAGTCCGCCGTCGATGAAGTTCTGCGCCCAGTCGCCGGTCCACGTGAAGTAGATGTCGGGGAGGGCGCCGGACGCGGTGAGGGTCTTGGTCTTGTCCTTGACCGACTGATCGGTCTCCTGGATGAGTTCGACCTCGACGTCGGGGTGCTCCTCCTCGTACGCGGCGGCGATCTCCTCGAAGTAGGCCTGGAGGGGCTCTCCGCCGAACTTCGTGAGGATCGACAGCTTGCCCGCGTAGACGGGGTCGGCGGTGATGTCCGCCGCCGGGGCGGGGGAACCTCCGGCGCAGCCCGCGAGCAGCACGGCGGATGCTGCGACCGCGGCGGCGGCGATCGGGAGGGGGCGTGTGGTGCGCATGGTCTGCCTCTCTGCAGGGCGGTGCGGTCCGCGGTGCCGCGGACACCGATCCGCCGTTGGAATGTCGGTGCGTGCCTTGTCGAGCGAGTGTAGCGAAAAGCTGGTACCGGTACCAGTGCTCCCTCAGAAAATCTTCGCGCCGTGTCGTGCGGCCTGATTTCGCGGTGGTTGACCGGAGGTTCCCGGATGTGTCAGCATGTCGCCTACCTGATACCGGTACCACATTCCGTGGGTGCAATGACGCCCGCACGAAAGGATCGATGATGCTCAAGTTCGACGAGGACGCCTTCCGCACGCAGATCGCGAGCGCGGTGGCGTTGCGACCGCAGATCGAGGAGCTGGTCGATCAGCTGCTCGCGAAGGGGATCGACAACGTGCTCCTGGTCGGCGCCGGGGGCACGTACAGCCAGATGTGGCCCTACGAGCTGATGGCGCGCGAACGCTCCACCCTGCCGGTGCGCTCGGCGATCGCCGCCGAACTCGTCGTCGCCGGCGACGCCCTGCTGGGCGAGCGCACCGCCGCCGTGTTCACGTCGGTCACGGGCACGACGGAAGACGTGATCCGCGCGATGGAGTACGTCACCGCGGCCGGCGCCACGACGATCTCCTTCACCGGGCACGCCGACTCGCCCATCGCGACCGGCGCCCACCACTCGCTGACCTCCGAGCCGAAGACCTGGCCGTTCGACATGCAGCTGCTGCTGCTGATCGGACGCCTGCTGCACACACGCGGCGAATTCGACGGCTACCCCTCCCTCGCCGACGAACTCGTGCACCTTCCCGACGCGCTCGTCGCCGCCGCCGAGCAGGCCGAGCCCGCGGCCGCGGCGTTCGCCGACGCGCACAAGGACACCGACTACTACTTCCTCATCGGGGGTGGACCGCTCTGGTCGTTCACGTACCTGTACTCGATGTGCATCCTCGAGGAGATGCAGTGGCTGCGGACGACCCGCGTGCACAGCGCCGAGTTCTTCCACGGCTCGCTCGAGCTGCTCGAGAAGGACACCGCGGTCATCATCTTCCAGGGCGAGGACCGCACGCGCCCCCTCACCGACCGCGCGCAGGCGTTCGCCGAGCGCATCTCGGAGGACGTGTCGGTCTTCGACACCCGCGAGTACGCGCTCGAGGGCTTCAGCCCCGAGAACCGCGCCCTCATCGCACCGATCGTGCTCGACACGGTGATGGGGCGGGTGAGCAAGCACCTCGAGCGCGTGCGCGACCACTCGCTCGACCTGCGTCGCTACTACCGCGTCATGGACTACTGAGACGAGAAGGATCCCGTGATGCGTGTGCTGGGCTTCGGCGACAACATCGTCGACCGCTTCCTCGACCGGCGGATCGAGTATCCGGGTGGGAACGCGGTGAACGTGGCCGTCTACGCCCGTCGTCTCGGCGCGCACGCCGAGTACCTCGGCGTGTTCGGCGACGACGAGCTCGGCGCGTTCCTGCGCGCATCGATCGAGGACGCCGGCGTCCCGACTCCCCGTTGCGTGGTGCGCGGCGGGGGGTCGGGGGTGTCGTCGCTCCGTGTGATCGACGGCGACCGCGTGTTCCTCGGCTGGAACGGGGGAGGGGTGACCGTCGAGCATCCGATCGATCTCGCCGACGGGCGCGACACCTATGCGGCGTCGTTCGACGTCGTGCACACCAGCGTCTACTCCCGCACGGAGGACGAGCTCCCGCGGCTGCGGTCGCTCGGGGTGCTGGTGAGCTTCGACGCGTCGAGCGAGGACGAGTTCCGCGACGGCGCCTATCTGGACCGGGTGGCGCCCTTCGCCGATCTCGTGCTGTTCTCGTGTTCGGGGATGACGGACGCCGACGCGTTCGCCCTGCTCGACGACGCGATCGCACGCGGCGCGGGGCTGGCCGTCGCCACCCGCGGCACCGACTCGGCGCTGGTCACCGACGGCACCGTGCGATGCCTGGCCCCGGCCGAGCGCGTCGCCGACGATGCGCTCGTCGACACCATGGGATGCGGCGACGCGTTCCTCGCCGGGTTCCTCGTCGCGCTCCATGCGTCGGGATGGCGGCGGGATGCTCCCGCCTCCGAAGACGCCCTCCGCTCCGCGCTGCATGCGGGGGCCGCGTCCGCCCGCGAGCAGTGCTTCGTCGAAGGGGCCTTCGGGCGTGGACGCCCGGCGGGGGAAGTCGCCCCCGCTAACATGTGGTGAATCCGTGATGAGGAGAGGGTCGAGGGCGATGGCATCCGAACACTCCGTCCCCCCGACCATCTCCGAGGTCGCGGCGGCCGCCGGGGTCGGTCGCTCGACCGCGGCCCGCACGCTCGGCGGTTACGGCTACGTCAGCCCCGAACTGCGCGAGAGGGTGCTCGCCGCCGCCGAGCGGCTCGGATATCGGGCCAACGCCCTGGCCCGCAGTATGTCGACGGGCGTCACGCAGACGCTGGGGGTGATCGTCGCCGACATCGCCAACCCGTTCTTCGGCGGGGTGGTGCGCGGCATCTCCGACGCGTCCCGCGCCCGGGGCTTCGAGACGCTCGTGCTCAGCACGCACGAGGATCTCGCTGAGGAGATCGCGGCGACCGACGTCCTCATCGACAAGCGCGTCGACGGCATCGTCGTGGCCTCGGCCGCGCTCGACGTCGGCTCGGCGGCGCACATCCAGCAGGCCCGCGACCGCGGCATCCCGGTCGTGCTCGTCGACCGCGCGGTGACGGGGCTGCTGCTCGACACGGTCGTGATCGACAACCGCGCGGCGGCGCGAGACGCGGTCGCGAAGCTGGTCGCTGCCGGCCACCGCCGGATCGGTTTCGTGTGGGGGCCGCCTCTGGAAGAGCGGCCGCAGCGTCGCCGGGAACTCACCGACGTCGCGGCCCGCAACCTGTGGACCGATGCGCAGCGCCTGCAGGGGTACCTCGACGCCCTCGACGACGCGGGGCTCCTCTTCGACGCCGACCTCGTGATGGTGGGGCGCAAGACCGAGGAGAACGCCGAGGCCGAGGTCACCCGCATGCTGGCCCTCGAGCACCCGCCCACCGCGCTGTTCTGCACCGAGAACGACGCGGTCACCGGGTCGCTGCGGGCCCTGCGCTCGGCGGGGCTGCGCGTCGCCGACGACATCTCGCTGATCGGCTTCGACGACAGCTCGTGGGCTGCGGTGATGGAGCCGCCGCTGACGATGATCGAGCAGCCCACGCTCGCTCTCGGCACGCGCGCCGCCGACGTGCTGTTCGCGGCGATCGACGGCGAGTCCCCGGCGCCGCAGGTGCACACCCTGCGCACGCGCTACGTCGAACGCGCATCGGTCGCCGCTCCGCCCGGCCGCTGAGCGTCGCTACTTCAGCAGGCGGGACAGCCGGCGGTCGGCGAGCACCTTGCCGCCGGTCTGGCAGGTCGCGCAGTACTCGAGCGAGCGATCGGCGAAGAACACGCTGCGCACGGTGTCGCCGCAGACCGGGCACGTCTCGCCGCGGCGGGCGTGCACCTGCATGCCGCGGCGCTTGGCGTCTTTCAGATCGGCCGGCGGTTTTCCCGATGCCGCGGCCACGGCCTCGCGCAGGGTGGTCTGCATCGCGGCGAACAGGCGGTCCACCTCGTCGTCGTCGAGCGTCGCGGCGATCGCGTACGGCGACATGCGCGCGGCGTGCAGGATCTCGTCGGAGTATGCGTTGCCGATCCCCGCGATGACGGCCTGATCGCGCAGCAGGCCCTTGATCTGGGTGCGTTTGCCGGCGAGCAGGCCGCCGAACGTCGCGCGCGTGAAGGCGTCGTCGAGCGGGTCGGGGCCCAGCCGGGCAATGCCGGGCACCTCGTCGGGATCGCGCACCACGTACACGGCGAGCGACTTCTTCGACCCCGCCTCGGTGAGGTCGAAGCCGCTGTCGTCGTCGAGCGCGACCCGCAGCGCGATCGGGGTCTTGCCCGGCTTGATGATCGTCGCGGGGAGCGTCTCGTACCAGCGCAGCCAGCCCGCCTTCGCCAGGTGGAACACGAGATGCAGCTCGGCACCGCACGAGAGCACGACGAACTTTCCCCGGCGCGTCGCGGACGTGATCTCGGCGCCGTGCAGCGCCGTGTTCGGCGGGTCGTACGTCTTCAGCGCGGCGATCGCCGCGACGGTCGTTCGGACGATCGTGCGTCCGACCGCGCGCTCGCCGAGGAAGTCGACGAGCCCCTGCACCTCCGGCATCTCGGGCATGCGAACATCCTGCCACCCGCATCCGACGCCGTCACCCGCGGGAGCGTCAGAGAACGGGCCACGCCGCGGGCGCCCGGTCATCGGAGGCCAGCAGACCGGCCACCCACCCGTCGTCGCGCCCGCGAGGGCTGGTCAATCCCTGCCGCATCAGCCCCTCGTAGCGGAACCCGAGTGCGCGGGCGGCCCGAGCGGACGCGACGTTGCCGACCACGGCGCGCCAGGTTAGTCGCGCGAGTCCCCGCTCGGTGAACCCCCAGTCGATGACTTCGCGCGGCGCCTCCACGACGTAGCCTCGGCCGCGGGCGGGGTCGGCGACCCAGAAGCCCAGCTCGGCATGACCGCCCGCCGGATGCTCGGTGATGTGGTGCAGTCCGATCGATGCGACCAGCTCCTCTCCGGCGTGCGCGATCCACGTGGTGTGCGAGCCGTCGGCCCCGCGCGGCCCCACCGGCTGCGGGATCGAAATCGCACGGGAAACGGCCTGCGGGCGTGCCATTTCGATCCCGCACCGGATGACGGGGCGCGGAGCCGGTGTCGGAGGGGGGAAGTAGGCTTGTCCGGTGACTGTTCCGGGGATTCTGCGCGCCTTGGAAGAGGCGTCTCTGTACCGCGATGCGCTCGGCTGGGCGCACACCGACGCCGATCTGGGCATGGTCGACGGGCTCGACGCCCCGACGCTCGCGGGCCTCCTCGAGAAGAGGCATGCCGCGGGGCATCCGCGCGCCCTCCTCGCGGTCGTCCCCACGGGACGCCGGGCCGAGAGTCTCGGTCAGGCGCTCCAGGCCTACATCCCCGACGCCGAGGTGCTCACCTTCCCCGCGTGGGAGACGTTGCCCCACGAGCGGCTGAGCCCGAGCCCCGACACGGTCGGCGTGCGGCTGCAGACCCTCCGCCGCATCCGCGAGTGGGAGGGCGAGCATCCGCTGGTCGTCGTCGCGTCGGTGCGGGCCGCGCTGCAGCCGATCGCCGGCAATCTCGGCGAGATCGATCCGCTCGAGCTGACCGTCGGAGGCCGAGGACACGAGCTCGACACCGTCGCCGCCCTGCTCGTCGAACGTGCCTATTCGCGCGTCGACATGGTGTCGCGCCGCGGCGAGTTCGCGGTGCGCGGCGGCATCCTCGACGTCTTCCCGCCCACCTCCGATCACCCGTTCCGCGTCGAGTTCTTCGGCGACGAGGTCGATCAGATCCGGGCTTTCTCGGTCGCCGATCAGCGCTCGCTGCCCGGCGACATCCCGTCTGTCGACCTGCCGCCGAGCCGTGAGCTGCTGCTCACCGACGCGGTGCGCGACCGTGCGCGGGCCCTCATCGGCCAGTTCCCGGCGATCGCCGGGATGCTCGAGAAGATGGCAGAGGGCATCCCCGTCGAGGGTATGGAGTCGCTGCTGCCGGCGGTCTCCGGGCCGCTCGTCACGCTTGCGGAGTACCTTCCCGCGGGCAGTGCCACGGCCGTCGTCGACCCCGAGCGATCGAGCGCCCGCGCCATCACGCTCGGCGAGACGAACCGGGAGTTCCTCGACGCGGCGTGGAGCGCCGCGACGTCGGGGGCATCCGCCCCGATCGATCTCGGCGCGGGCGACTTCCTGACGATCGCCCGGCTGCGCGAGGTCGTGCGCGACCGCGGCGGCGTGTGGTGGCGGCTGAGCCCGTTCGGCGCCGGCCTCGGAGAGGATGACACCGAGGCCGCCAACCTCGACGCGGCTGTCATCCCGTCGTTCCACGGCAACGTCGACGGCGCCATCTCGTTCGTCGGCCAGCGGGTGTCGGAGGGCTGGCGCGTCGTCGTGCTGGCGGCGGGCTCCGGCCTCGTCGACCGTGCGCGCGATGTGCTCGCCGACCGCGGCATCGCCGCGAGGGTGCTGCCCGAACTCAACGACGCCCCCGAGCCGGGTGTCGCCACCCTCGTGACCGGATCGGTCGAGGCCGGGTTCCAGATCGCCGAGGCGAAGCTCGCCGTGCTCACCGACAACGAGTTCTACGGGCGCACGATCGGCGGCGACCAGCGCGTGGTCAAGAAGCTCGCGTCGCGGCGCAAGAACGTCGTCGATCCGCTGCAGCTCAAGCCCGGCGACTTCGTCGTGCACAACACGCACGGCATCGGGCGGTTCGTCGAGATGACGAAGCGCGAGGTGTCGACCGGCGGTCGCAACGCCACGAAGTCGACCCGCGACTACCTCGTGCTCGAGTACGCGCCGTCGAAGCGCGGATACCCCGGCGACAAGCTGTTCGTGCCCACCGACCAGCTTGACCTGCTGTCGAAGTACGTCGGCGGCGAGGGGCCGACGCTGTCGAAGATGGGCGGCAGCGACTGGGCGCAGGCGAAGGGCAAGGCGCGCAAGGCCGTGCGCGACATCGCCGTCGAACTCGTCAAGCTGTACTCGGCCCGCATGAGTGCCAAGGGTCACGCGTTCGGACCCGACACCCCGTGGCAGCGCGAGCTGGAGGAGGCGTTCCCGTTCGCCGAGACCGCCGACCAGCTGCAGACGATCGACGAGATCAAGGCCGACATGGAGCGGCCCATCCCCATGGATCGGCTGCTGTCCGGCGATGTGGGCTTCGGCAAGACCGAGGTGGCCGTGCGCGCCGCCTTCAAGGCCATTCAGGACGGCAAGCAGGTCGCGATGCTCGTGCCGACCACCCTGCTCGTCAAGCAGCACCTCGAGACGTTCACCGAGCGCTTCGCCGGGTTCCCCGTGAAGGTGCGACCGCTCTCGCGCTTCCAGACCGACAAGGAGGCGAAGCTCACGCTGCAGGGCCTCCTCGACGGCACCGTCGACATGGTCATCGGCACGCACCGCATCCTCACCGACCAGGTGATGTTCAAAGACCTCGGTCTGCTCATCATCGACGAGGAGCAGCGCTTCGGCGTCGAGCACAAGGATGCGCTGAAGAAGCTCAAGACGAACGTCGACATCCTCGCCATGAGCGCCACTCCCATCCCGCGCACGCTGGAGATGGCGGTCACCGGCATCCGCGAGATGTCGACCCTGGCGACCCCGCCCGAGGACCGGCACCCGATCCTGTCGTTCGTCGGACCGCGGAGCGACAAGCAGATCGCCGCCGCGATCCGCCGCGAGATCCTGCGCGAGGGCCAGGTGTTCTTCGTGCACAACCGGGTGCAGTCCATTCAGCGCGTCGCCGCGCAGCTCGCCGAGCTGGTGCCCGAAGCTCGGATCGCCGTCGCGCACGGCCAGATGGGCGAGCACGCGCTGGAGCAGGTCGTCGACGACTTCTGGGAGCGAAAGTTCGACGTGCTCGTGTCGACCACGATCATCGAGACGGGCCTCGACATCTCGAACGCGAACACGATCATCATCGACCGTGCCGACAAGTACGGCCTCAGTCAGCTGCACCAGCTGCGTGGTCGTGTGGGTCGCGGGCGCGAGCGGGCCTACGCCTACTTCCTCTACGACGACCTCAAGCCGCTCAGCGAGACGGCCGCGGATCGCCTGCAGACCATCGCCGTGAACAACGACCTGGGGTCGGGCATGCAGGTCGCCCTGAAAGACCTCGAGCTGCGCGGCGCCGGCAACCTGCTCGGCGGCGAGCAGGCCGGTCACATCGCGGGCGTGGGGTTCGACCTCTATCTGCGCATGATCGGCGAGGCCGTCGCGACGTTCCGCGGAGAGGAGGTCGACGCGGGCCAGGAGCTGCGGCTCGAGCTGCCGCTCGACGCGCGCATCCCCGAGCACTACATCGACAGTGAGCGGCTGCGCCTCGAGGCCTATCAGAAGCTGTCGGCGGCCTCGGTCGCGACCGCGAAGGACGAGGCGATCGACCTCGTCATCGACGAGCTGACCGACCGTTACGGCACGCCGCCCGAAGAGGTGGAGGGGCTCATCGCGATCGCGCGCTTGCGCCGTCGCGCGGCCCGCGCGGGGCTTGCCGACGTCGTGGTCATGGGGTCGAACCTGCGGATCGCCCCGGCGCGGCTCGAGGACTCCATCAAGGTGCGGCTGCAGCGCCTCTACCCGAAGGCGAAGCTCGTGGCCGGGGGAGAGGCGCTCGTCGTGCCGATGCCGACGGTCCCTGCAGCGGTCGGCGTGGGGCTGGAGCCTCTGCCCGACGCCGAGCTGCTGGCCTGGGTCGAGCAGCTCTTCACCGCGATCTTCCCGGAGCCCGTCCCGGTCGCCGCGGAGTGAGCGGCATCCGCCCGTCGCGGTAGCGGGCGGATCGGATGCCGTCAACCCGGGTGCGGGTCGGACGGAAGCGGGGGATGCTGAGGGACATGTGGATCCTCCTCATCATCCTGCTCATCGTCTGGGCCGGCCTCGCCGTCTTCGGCTTCGTGGTCAAGGGCCTCCTCTGGCTCGCCGTGCTGGGGATTGTGCTGTTCCTCGCGACGCTGGTGATCGGGTGGTTGCGCCGGACGGCGCAGGCGAAGGACTGAGACTCCCGGAGCCGCGCTCGCGGACTCGGTGACGGACGAGGGGCGTCCTCCAGTGACGGAGGACGCCCCTCGTGGCGTCTGCGCCGTTCGGTCCTCTCCAATCTCCCGGGCAGCAACGAACTGACGGAGTCCGCGGTCGGAAAGCTGGGCAACTGCTTCACCTCCCGTGATGAGGTGAACGGTAACTTGGGCGATGGTGCCAAGGAGTGACGATGCCACACGATGACCTGACTGCGGACGACGTCCTCGATCTGATCGACGCTCACCTTCCTGCAGCGACGCAGGTGCGCAAGAAGTCGGAATTCGAGCTCGGTTTCGTGCTGTACGACGCATTCGCAATCCGCGGATCTTACGACGATTATGGGCGCGGAAACTGGGGTTTTCATATCGAACTGGGCGGTGATGCGACGGTGTCGAGAGTCCTTGGTCGGAAACTGACGTTGTGCGGGACGCGAGATGCCGTGCTGGCCGCGCTCGAGACGATTGACGGCTACGCGCGGTTGCGACTCGGGTCGGAGTACCTTGCTGCTTACTCGGCTTCATCCGCTCGGTGAACGTCGCGATTGCCTCCATCGGTCGGAAGCCGCGCTCAGAAAGCCGAAGGCCGCCTCCCCGGATCGGGAGGCGGCCTTCGTATGTGCAGTGGCGCGGGGCATCCGATGTTCGGAGCCCCGCTCGGCCCGCAGCGGTCAGATGACGCCCTGGGCCAGCATGGCCGCGGCGACGCGCTCGAAGCCCGCGATGTTCGCGCCCGCGACGTAGTCTCCGGCGACGCCGTAGCGATCAGCCGCGTCGAACGACGCGCGGTGGATGTCGCCCATGATCTCGCGCAGCTTGTTCTCGCTGTCGCCGAAAGTCCATCGCTGGCGGGACGCGTTCTGGCTCATCTCGAGCGCCGAGGTCGCGACGCCGCCGGCGTTCGCGGCCTTACCGGGGGCGAACAGCACTCCCGCCTTCTGGAAGGCCTCGACCGCCTCGGGCACGCAGGGCATGTTCGCGCCCTCCGACACGGCACGCACACCGTTCGCGATGAGGGCCTCGGCATCGGCGAGGGTCACCTCGTTCTGCGTCGCGGAGGGCACGGCGATGTCGACCGGCACCTCCCACACGCGGCCGCCCTCGACGAAGCGTGCGCCCGGACGCCGGTTGGCGTACTCGACGATGCGGCCGCGCTCGACCTCCTTGATCTGGCGCAGCAGGTCGACGTCGATCCCCGCGTCGTCGACGACGTACCCCGACGAGTCGGAGGCTGTCACGGGCCGCGCGCCCAGCTGCGTGGCCTTCTGGATTGCGTAGATGGCGACGTTGCCCGAGCCCGAGATGCCGACGCGCTTGCCGTCGAACGAGTCGTTCTTGACCGCCAGCATCTCCTGCGCGAAGAAGACCGCGCCGTACCCGGTGGCCTCGGTGCGCACTTCGGCGCCACCCCAGCCCGTTCCCTTGCCGGTGAACATGCCGGACTCGTGACGGTTGGTGACCTTGCGGTACTGGCCGAACAGGTAGCCGATCTCGCGGCCGCCCACGCCGATGTCACCCGCGGGCACGTCGGTGTGCTCGCCGAGGTGGCGGTACAGCTCGTTCATGAACGACTGGCAGAACCGCATCACCTCGGCGTTCGAGCGGCCGTGCGGGTCGAAGTCCGATCCGCCCTTGCCGCCGCCGATGCCCTGGCCGGTGAGGGCGTTCTTGAAGATCTGCTCGAACCCCAGGAACTTGATGATCGAGAGGTTCACCGACGGGTGGAAACGCAGTCCGCCCTTGTACGGTCCGAGGACCGACGAGAACTGGATGCGGTAGCCGCGGTTGACGTGCAGCTTCCCGGCGTCGTCGACCCACGGCACGCGGAAGAGGATCTGACGCTCCGGCTCGACGAGCCGCTCGAGGATGCCTCCGTCGACGTACTCGGGGTGGGCGTCGAGCACCGGAGCGATGGAGTGGAGCACCTCGTGCACGGCCTGGTGGAACTCGGGCTCGTGCGGGCTGCGGGAGAGCACGGTGTCGAAGACCGGCTGCACGGCGGCGTCGAGGGGGTGGAAGGATGCGGAGGACGTTGCGGTCACGCGGGGAACTCTCTGGGTGGGGGACTGTGGTGCGGCGATCGTGTCGCGTGAGGCTGCGCCGGATCAGGCGGAAGATCTCACTCTAGCGGCCGGGTTCGCGTCGCCCGGGACGGGCGGCGAAC
Source organism: Microbacterium sp. Soil_N32 (assembly GCF_057655505.1). Classification (NCBI taxonomy): domain Bacteria; kingdom Bacillati; phylum Actinomycetota; class Actinomycetes; order Micrococcales; family Microbacteriaceae; genus Microbacterium; species Microbacterium sp. Soil_N32. The sequence goes on along the minus strand of NZ_JBDGME010000019.1, from coordinate 1,070,986 downwards.
CCGGTCGGTGCCGGTCCTTGACGCGCTCACCCGGTGTTCTGCAGGCCGGCGGCGACGCCGCTGACCGACAGCAGCAGCAGGCGCTGCTGCTCGGCGTCGGCGCCCGATCCCGTCGCCTGCGCGTCGCCCGCACGGAGTGCGCGGAGCGCCCGGAGCTGCAGCAGCGAGAGGGCGTCGACGTACGGGCTGCGCAGCTGCACGGCGCGCTGCAGCACGGGCTTGTTCTCGAGCAGGCCCTCGCCGCCGGTGAGGCGCACGACCCATTCGCGGGTGAGGACGAGTTCGTCGAGCACGAGCGCGGCGAGGTCGTCGCGGTCGCCGAGCGCCAGGTATTCGCGGGCGATGCGCTCGTCGGTCTTCGCGAGGCTCATGGCGACGTTGTCGATCATCGTGCGCAGCAGCGGCCACTCGCGGTACGCCTCGATGAGCAGCGCCTCGTCACCGACCGCGTCGAGGGCGGTTCCGAGGCCGAACCATCCGGCGAGGTTGATGCGGGCCTGGGTCCAGGCGAACACCCACGGGATGGCCCGCAGATCTTCGAGCGACTCGACCGACAGCCCACGACGCGCGGGGCGCGACCCGAGGGCGAGGAGGCCGATCTCCTCCATCGGCGTGACCGTCGCGAACCACGGCGCGAACCCGTCGGCCTTCACGAGCGAGAAGAAGCGGTCGCGCGACGCGCGGTCCATGACCGCGGCGACCTCGGCGTATCGGCGGGCGGCGCTGCTCGTGCGCTCCTCGACCGTGGGCGACGACGCGAGCAGGGTCGCGGCCGCCACCTGGTCGATGTGGCGCATCGCGATCGCGGGCTCGCCGTATCGGGCGAAGATGACCTCGCCCTGCTCGGTGAGCTTGAAGCGGCCGTCGACCGAGTGCGGCGGCTGGGCGAGGATCGCGGAGTTCGCCGGTCCGCCGCCACGACCGAGCGCGCCGCCGCGGCCGTGGAAGAGCGTCAGCTCGATGCCGGCGTCCTTCGCCCACTGCGCGATCTTCTCCTGCGCCTCGTACAGCGCGAGGTTCGCGGCGACCGGGCCGACGTCCTTCGACGAGTCGGAGTAGCCGAGCATGACCTCGAGGCGGTTGCCGGTCGCGGCCATGCGAGCCCGGAACTCGGGGAACGTCACGACCTCGGCGAGGATGCCCGGGGCGGCCTGCAGGTCGGCGAACGTCTCGAACAGCGGCACGACGTCGAGCACGGGGGCGTCGTCGCCGAGCGCGTGCCGGGCGAGAGCGTGCACGTTGGCGAGGTCGGTCGCCGACTGCGTGAAAGAGACGACGTAGCGGCCCGCAGCCCGCAGCCCCCGGTCGCGCTGGATGTCGGCGACGGCGCGGAAGACCTCGAGTACCTCCTCGGTCTGCGCGCTGAGGGGGACGCCGGCTTCGAGCTCGGCGAGCGCCTTCGCGTGCACCTGCGAGTGCTGGCGCACCTCGAGCTCGGTGAGGTGGAAGCCGTACGTCTCGACCTGCCAGATGAGGTGCTGCACCCCGCCGAAGGCGTGCCGGCGGGCGCCGGCGGCACGCAGCGATTCCTGCACGGCCCGAAGGTCGGCGAGCAGGTCCTCGGGGCGCGCGTAGCCCTGCTCGTCGCCCCGGCGGGTCGCGGCGACGCGATGCGCGAGCAGCAGAAGCACGCGGCGGTGCGGTTCGTCGGGGGAGCGGGTGGCCAGCTCCGACGCGACGTGCGGGTCGGAACTCGCGAACGCATCCCAGAGCGCGCGCACCTCGACGCTCGGCGGGGTGCTGTCGGCGTCGAGGGTCAGGGTGCGGCCGATGCGGTCGAGGGCCCGCTCCAGACCGCGCAGCACATGGTCGGCGGCGATCTGGGAGGCCTCGCGGGTGACGGCGGCGGTGACGAAAGGGTTGCCGTCGCGGTCGCCGCCCACCCAGGAGCCGACGCGCACGAATGCGGGCACGACCGGGGCGCTGGCCCCCGATTCCTCACCGCGCAGGGCATCGTCGATGCGGCGGTACACGTGCGGCACGGTGGTGAAGAGGGTCTCGTCGAAGATGCCCATCACGGTGCGCACCTCGTCGGTCGGCGACGGCTTCTCGGCACGCAGCGGAGCGGTGCGCCACAGCGTGTCGATCTCTTCGAGCATGCGACGACGGGCGCGTCGCTGCTCGGCGCCGTCGGCGCTCGCGACATCGTGCTGCGTCAACAGGTCGGACAGGCGGCGGATGCTCGATGAGACGGCGCGCCGGCGGGCCTCTGTGGGGTGCGCGGTGAAGACCGGATGGAACCGCAGGCCCTGAAGCCGACGGAGGGCCTCGTCGTCGCCGACCTCGCCGCGCAGGCGCGCGTAGGCGCTCGCGACCGTGTCGGCGGCGTCCTCCCGGCCGGGCTGGCCGGCGCGCTCGCGCAGCACTCGCACGCGCTGGTGCTCCTCGGCGAGGTTCACCAGGTGGAAGTAGCAGGTGAACGCGCGGGCGACCTCGTCGGCGCGTGCGATGGTGAACGACTCGGCGATCGCGGTGGCGCGGGCGAACGCGTCGGAGGTCGAATCCTCGTACGCCTGGATCGTCGCCAGACGCAGGCGCTCGACGTCGTCGAACAGGTCGTCGCCGCCGGCTTCGCGCAGAACCTGACCGAGCAGCGCCCCGAGCATGCGCACGTCCGACCGCATCGCGTCGGGTATGCCCTGACCCGCCTCGAAGCGTCCGATGACGCGGATGGCTTCGGTGTTCGTGGGCTCGATGAAGGCGCTTTCGGGAGTCACCCGTCGAGAGTATCCCGCCCGGAAGGGGTGCTCCGAACGCATGACGGTATGCGACCCCGACGGCGACCCCGCGCCTACCATGAGAGCGATGCGCATCTCGACGAACCCCCTCCGCGGCCAGCAGTTCCCGGCGGTGCTGCTGCTCGTCGCCGCCGGCCTCGGGCTGCTGCTGGCGAACCTGCCGACCCATGACGCGATCGCCGCCGTCCTCGACGTGCACCTGGCGGTCCCGGGCACGGGGCTCGATCTCTCCGTCGAGCACTGGGTGTCGGATGGCCTGCTCGCCGTGTTCTTCTTCGTCGTCGCGATCGAGCTGCGCCATGAGCTCACGCACGGTGAGCTCGATTCGTTCCGCAAGGCCGTGCAACCGGCGATCGCCGCGGCGGGCGGCGTTCTCGTGCCGATCGTCGTGTACCTGCTGATCGCCGGTCGAGGGGAGACGGCCGCGGGGTGGCCGATCCCGACGGCCACCGACATCGCCTTCGCCCTCGGCGTGCTCGCCATGTTCGGGCGGGGGCTCCCCTCGGCCGTGCGCGTCTTCCTGCTCGCTCTCGCGATCCTCGACGACATCATCGGCATCGTCTTCATCGCCGTGCTCTTCGCCGGCGATCTGCAGTGGGGGATGCTCGCCGGCGCCGTCGTCGCGGTCGCTCTGTTCTGGTTCCTCTCGCGACGCCTGGGCGCCCGCGGCCACGTCGCGATCGCCGTCGCCATGATCGTCGTCGGTGCGGTGTGCTGGGGGCTCGTCGCCCTGTCCGGCATTCACGCCACGATCGCCGGTGTCGTCCTGGGGCTCGTGATGGCGCCGACGCCCGCCGAGCGGTCGCGGCACGCGCTCGAGCCGGTGGTGAACGGCGGCATCCTTCCGCTGTTCGCGTTCGTAGCCGCGTTCGTCGTGATCCCCGCCGTCTCGCCGACCGCGCTCTCGCCGGCTTTCTGGGGCATCGTGGTCGCGCTGCCGGTGGGCAAGATCATCGGCATCTCCCTCTTCGGGTGGCTCGCCCTGCGCATCCGACCCCGGGGCACCGCCCCCGCGATGCCCTTCGCCGACCTGCTGGCGGCCGGAGCCCTCGGCGGCATCGGGTTCACCGTCTCGCTGCTGCTGGCCAACCTCGCGTTCGGCGACACCCCCGCCCTGCGCGACCAGGCCATCCTCGGCGTGCTCGTGGGCTCGCTCATCTCGCTCGTGGTCGCGGGTGTCGTGGTGTCGTCACGTGCACGCGCGTACCGACGACGTGCAGGATCCGTAGCCGACCCCGCCCTCCGCCGTTCCCCCTCCGAGGAGTCCTCATGAGCATCCCTCCCGAGCACCTCGAGCCGCAGATGTCGCCCGCACCTGCCGAGGCCGATCCCCGCGCGATCGCCGATCCGCTGCGCGCCGCCGCCGAGACGATGCGTCAGGTGCGGGATCGCTGCGTGTGGTCGCAGCGCATCACCCATCGCGACCTCGTGCCGTACCTCATCGAGGAGTCTCATGAGGTGATCGACGCCGTCGAGGCGGGAGCGCGAGCCGACCTGCGCGAGGAGCTGGGCGACCTGCTCTGGCAGGTGCTGTTCCACGCCGCGATCGCCGCGCAGGACCCCGATGATCCCTTCGACATCGACGACGTCGCGGCGACCCTCACCGAGAAAATGGTGCGACGGCATCCGCATGTGTTCGCGGGCGAGATCGCTGCCACGCCCGAGGAGGTGCTCGTGCACTGGAACGCCGCGAAGGCGGCGGAGAAGCGCACGCGCACGAGTGCGCTCGACGGCATCCCGCGCGGCATGCCCGCTCTCGCCCTGGCGCAGAAGGTCGCCGGGCGCGCCGCCGGGGTCGGGGTCGAGACCCCGGCCGCGGTCGGGCCGACGACCGAGGAGGAGCTCGGCGACGCCCTTCTCGCCCTGGTCGGCCGTGCCCGCGCGGAGGGGTGGGACGCGGAGCGCGCGCTCCGCGAGCGACTCCGGCTGCTCGAGGCGGAGGTACGCTCCGCCGAGGGATGACCTGCGCGGAGCCGCCCGGACGACCTGGAAAGATGGAGGGGTGGCTACCGTGAACCCGCCGCGCGGAATGCGCGACATCCTCCCCGCCGACAAGGCCCGCCGCGAGCGCGTGCTCTCCGTCATCCGCGAGCGCTATCGCGCGCACGGCTTCGATGAGATCGAGACGCCGGTGCTCGAGGAGTACGCGCGCCTGCATGCCGGGATCGGCGGCGACAACGAGAAGCTGGCGTACAACGTGCTGCGCCGCGGGCTCGACGCCGACGCCATCCGCGAGGCCGCCGACGACCCGGCCGCGCTGTCCGACCTCGGTCTGCGCTACGACCTGACGGTGCCCTTGGCCCGCTTCTACGCGAGCAATCGGGCGCAGCTGCCGACGGTCTTCCGCGCGATCCAGATCGGCGCGGTCTGGCGCGCCGAGCGTCCGCAGAAGGGGCGCTACCGGCAGTTCGTGCAGTGCGACATCGACATCATGGGCGACGACTCGTCTCGCGCCGAGGCCGAACTGCTCGTCGCCTCGCTCGATGCGGTCGACGCGCTCGGACTCGAAGACGCCTCGGTGCGGATCAACGACCGCCGGGTGCTGGACTGGATGCTCGGCAGCTTCGGTTTCTCGGACGAGGAGCGCCCCGGCGTGCTCATCACGATCGACAAGCTCGACAAGATCGGCGCAGACGGGGTTGCGGCCGAGCTGCGCGACCGGTCCGCGACGCCGACCGCGGTCGACGCCTTCGAGGCGTTCCTGCGTCGCGAGGCGTCCGCCGACAGGGTGCCGTTCGGAGAGGAGCAGGTGCGTTCGGCCCTGCCGGACGGCGCACCGGACGACATCGTGGCGCACCTCGTCGGCATCGGCGTCGCCGTCGCGGTGGGCCGCGGCAGCGAGGTCGTGCCGCTCGTGTTCGACCCATTCCTCGTGCGCGGCATGGGCTACTACACCGGCACCATCTTCGAGCTCGCGCACCCGTCGGTCGGCTATTCGCTGGGTGGCGGCGGGCGGTACGACGGCATGATCGGTCGGTTCCTCGGTCAGCAGGTGCCGGCGGTCGGCTTCTCGCTCGGCTTCGAACGCCTGGTCGACCTCGTCACCGCCGGCGACGACGAGGCCGCCGAGGCGGTCGTCCTCGTGCACGATGCCGATGTGCCCGTGGTCGAGTTGCTCGCGCACAAGACCGCTCTCATCGCGACCGGCGCGCGGGTGCGACTCGAACGGCGCACCAAGAACCTCAAGGCGCTGCTCGAGCGTGCGGCCGCCGACGGGTTCACGTCGTTCGCGACCGTCTCGGCCGGCGTCACCGAGCTGGAGCGCAAGCCGCTGTCCTGAGTCGACGCGTCCTGCGATGCGCGACGACGTGCCGCCCCGCGGCGCACGTTCACGTCGCGTTCACGTCGGACCGCTCGAATCGAGGTATGCGTGGCTCGCGGATCTCGCTCCTCGTCGGCATCCCGGTGGCCGGGGCCGCCGCCGTGTGGGCGCTCCGGGCGCTGCTCGCGCGTCAGGCGGCGATCGCCCGTCGGCGCATCGGTAAACCGCTGGGGGAGCAGTCGATCGACGCCGACCGCGTCTGGCGTCGATCGCAGGGCGGAGATCCGGTCGACCTCGTGCTGCTCGGCGACTCGCTCGCCGCGGGGCTCGGGGCGGCGCGCCGCAAGGAGACTCTGGGCGGGCGGATCGCCAAGGGGGCGGCGCTGCGCACCGGGCGCCCGGTGCGCCTGCGCACGGTCGCGGTGGTCGGATCGGAGTCGCCCGACCTCGATGCGCAGCTGCGGCACCTGCCCCGGGAGTACCGCCCGCACGTCGCGGTGATCGTCGTGGGCGGGAACGACGTCACGCATCGGCTGCCGGTGACCACCTCGGTGCGGCATCTCGCTTCTGCGATCCGCGAGCTCCGTTCGCGCGGCGCGGAGGTGGTGGTCGGCACTTGCCCCGACCTGGGCGCGCTCCGGCCCGTGCCCCAGCCGCTGCGGCGGATCGTCGCGGGACTCTCTCGCCGCCTCGCCGATGCGCAGCGCATCGCGGCGATCGAGGCGGGTGCGGTGCCCGTCGACCTTCGACGCACGGTGGGTCCGATGTTCTCCGACGAGCCCGACCGCATGTTCAGCCTCGACCGGTTCCACCCCAGCGCGCTCGGCTATCGCCGCACCGCCGAGGCGCTGCTGCCGGCCGTCTGCGCCGCTGCCGCCGGTACGAGCGCGCGGTCCGACGCTCAGCCCGAGACGGGGGCGCGACCGCGTCGCGATCGCAGCAGCACGAGCCGGTAGCCGACGCCGACGAGCAGCACGCCCGTGCCGACGAGAGACGCGAGCACGGGGAGGGTGTTCACCAGCACGAGGCAGCCGAGAGCGCCGACCACCTGGAGCGCGCGGGGGTACCGTCGGGCAGGTCCGGTCTGCCGGAACGCCGCGGCGTTCGCGACGAGGTAGTAGATGAGCACCCCGAACGACGAGAATCCGATCGCGTCCCGCAGGTCGGCGACGAGCACGATCGCGATGACGACCGCTCCGATCACAATCTCGGCGCGACGAGGCACCTGCCACCGCTCGTCGACGCGGGCGAGGAGATCGGGCAGGTCGCGTCCGCGCGCCATCGCCAGCGTCGTGCGGCCGATGCCGGTGAGCAGGGCGAGCAGGGCACCGAGCGACGCCGTCGCGGCTGCGATCCGCACGAGAGGTGTCAGCGGTTCCCACCCGACCGCCGCCACCACGTCGGCCAGAGGTGCAGAGCTGCCCACGGCATCCGCTCCGAGAACGAGGAGCACGGTGACGGCGACCGCGGCGTACACGGCGACGGCCCCGCCGAGAGCCAGCGCGATCGCGCGAGGGATCGTGCGGGCCGGGTCGACGACCTCCTCGCCCATCGTGGCGATGCGGGCGTAGCCGGCGAAGGCGAAGAACAGCAGCCCGGCGCCCTGCAGCACGCCGTAGGCGGTGGCGTCGGGAAGGGGAAGAGGCGACGACGACGGGGCTCCGCCGAGGCCGACCGCCACGACCGCCGCGAGGCCCAGCAACGAGACCGTCACCAGGATGCGGGTGACGAGCGCCGTGCGGGTGATTCCGAAGCAGTTGACGGTGACGAGGGCGACCACCGCGGCGACGGCGACGGGAGTCGTCCATCCGTCCGGGGTGGCGTAGGCGGCGAAGGTCATCGCCATGGCCGCGCAGCTGGCGATCTTGCCGATCACGAAGCCCCAGCCGGCCACGAAGCCCCACCACGGCCCGATCTCCGCCCGGGCGTAGGCGTAGGTGCCGCCCGCCACGGGGTGCACCGCGGCCAGCTGCGCTGACGCGGTGGCGTTGCAGTAGGCGACGAGGGCGGCGATCGCGAGCGCGATCAGCAGTCCGCTCCCGGCGACATCGAGCGCGGGACCCCAGACCGAGAAGACACCGGCCCCGATCATCGAGCCGAGGCCGATGGAGACGGCATCGGCGAGACGCAGACGGCGGGCGAGCGGCATCCGACCATCGTCGCACCGGCGGGTGAACGTTCGGTAGCGCGTGCCGACATCGCGCGCGATTTGTTCCACTTGTTCTATTTGACATAGAATTACTGCAACAAGGAGGTCCCATGCTGATCCGCATAGACATGGCGAGCGGCACGCCGCTGTTCGAACAGGTCGCCGCGTCGGTCCGCACCGACATCGTCTCGGGCGCTCTCGCCCCCGGCGATCGGCTCCCGTCGGCGCGAGAGGTCGCCGAAACCCTCGACATCAATCTGCACACCGTGCTGCACGCCTACCAGCGCCTGCGCGATGAGGGCCTGATCGATCTGCGTCGGGGTCGCGGAGCGGTCGTCTCGGCCTCCGCCGGTCCGCTCAGCGACCTTGCGCATGACATCCGGGCGCTCGTCGCCCGCGCCGACGCCCTCGGCGTCACCCCCGCCACCCTCGCCGCCCTCGTCAAGGAGATGACACCATGACCCCTGCCGTCCGCCGAGCCCGCATCGCCTTCGTCTGGATCGGACTCGTGATCCCGCTCGCCGCGATCGCGGTGGCCATGGTGATCGTCGCGCTCTGGCTGCCCGAGCTGCCCGAACCCTCCGCCATCCACTGGAGCGGAGAGACGCCGGACGGATTCGGACCACGGTGGACGCCGCTCGCGATCCTCGCCGGCATCGCCGCGATGATCGTCGCGTTCGCCGCGCTCGCGTGGTTCGCGCACCGCCTCCCGGCCAGCAGCCGTACGGCTCCACCGGCGAACGGCTGGGCCGCGGAATGGTCGTCGACGTCTCGCGCCCTGGGCGCGACGAACCTCGGCCTCGCGGCACTGATCGTCACCACCACGCTCGCGATGGTCGGGTCGCAGCGAGGGCTGAGCGATGCGGCCGACGCCCCGGGCATCGGCGGGGCGACGATCCTCGGCCTCGCACTCCTCGTCGTCGGCGCGGTCGTCGGCTGGTTCCTGCAGCCCCGCGCCCCCCGCAGCGACGGGACTCGCCCGGCCGACGCGACGCCGCTGCCGACCAGCGATTCCGAACGCGTGGTGTGGATCGGCCGCGCGACGATCGCCCGAGCGGGACTGGCCGTCCTCGGCGGATCGGCCCTGGTGGTGACCGCGCTCGCCGCGGTCATGGCCGCGAGTGGCGTCTCGGTCGTCGCCGTCGTCACCATGGCCGCCTGCGTGGTGCTCGTGCTCGCCACTCTCCTGCTCACCACGTCGTTCCGCGTGCGCGTCGGCCCCGGGGGACTGCGGGTGCGATCCGCCGCCGGATGGCCGCGCGTCGACATCCCCGCCTCGGACATCGCGTCGGTGCGCCGCATCGACGTCGACCCGTTCGCGGAGTTCGGCGGGTGGGGCATGCGGTACGCCGCGGGCGGCCGGTCGGGGGTCGTGCTCCGCGCGGGCGAGGCGCTCGAAGTGACGCGGGTCGGCGGCCGGCGCTTCGTCGTCACGGTCGACGACGCCGAGACCGCGGCGGCCGCGCTCGCGGTCGCGGTGGACCGGTCGACGGGGCGTCGTCGACCCTCTTGACGGCGGCGCGCGGCGGCGGCTTGGCTGAGCAGATGGAATCGACACCCTCCGCCTGGTCCGCCGCCGACGCCTACCTCGCCGACACGCTCGTGGGCGCCGACCCCGACCTCGAGAGCGCTCTCGATGCACAGCGCCGTGCGGGACTCCCCGAGATCGAGGTCGCGCCGGTGGGCGGCAAGCTGCTGAACCTGCTCGTGCGCATGAGCGGCGCGCGGCGAGTGCTCGAGATCGGCACGCTCGGCGGCTACTCGACCATCTGGCTCGCGCGCGCGGTCGGCCCCGAGGGGCGGGTCGTCACGATCGAGGCCGAGGCCGACAACGCCGCGGTGGCCCGGTCGAGCATCGACGCCGCAGGCGTGGGAGAGCGCGTCGACATCCGCATCGGACGCGGCGCCGATGTGCTGCCGACGCTGGTGGGCGGGTTCGACCTCGTGTTCATCGACGCCGACAAGGAGTCGAACACCGTCTACCTCGACTGGGCGGCGCGGCTCGGGCATCCCGGCACCGTCGTGGTCGTCGACAACATCGGCCGCGACGGCGAGATCGTGCGCGACGACTCGACCGATCCCAAGGTCGTCGGCACCCGCGAAGGTCTGCGGATGCTCGGCGAGGACTCGCGCTTCGACGCCACCGCCCTGCAGACGGTCGGTGCGAAGGGGTGGGACGGGATCGCCGTCGCCCTCGTCGTCTGAGGCCGGTCGCGTCGGGGTCGCGGCGTCGCGCCGCCCCTGGCGGCGGGAGAGCGGCGGGCTAGACTGGGCGACGGATCGACGACGCTCCACACACTTTTCACCCTGAGCAAGGAGCACATCAGTGGCACTGATCGAGGCTGTAGGCGCACGCGAGATTCTCGACTCGCGCGGAAACCCGACCGTCGAGGTGGAGGTCCTCCTCGACGACGGAATCGTGCAGCGCGCGGCCGTCCCGTCCGGGGCGTCCACGGGTGCGTTCGAGGCGTACGAGCTCCGCGACGGCGACAAGGCCCGTTACGGCGGCAAGGGCGTGCTCAAGGCCGTCGAGGCCGTCATCGACGAGCTGGGTCCGGCGCTCGAGGGCGTCGAGGCGAGCGAGCAGCGCATCGTCGACGAGATCCTCGTCGAGGTCGACGGCACCGAGAACAAGAAGCGCGTCGGCGCCAACGCCATCCTCGGCGTGAGCCTGGCGGTCGCGAAGGCGGCGGCCGACTCCGCCGACCTGCCGCTCTTCCGCTACCTCGGCGGACCGAACGCGCACGTGCTGCCCGTCCCGCTGTTCAACGTCATCAACGGCGGCGAGCACGCCGACAACGGCATCGACATGCAGGAGTTCTTCCTCGCGCCGATCGGTGCCGAGTCGTACTCCGAGTCGCTGCGCTGGGGTGTCGAGACCTACCACGTGCTGCGCAGCGAGCTGAAGGCCGCCGGCTACGCCACGGGCCTCGGCGACGAGGGCGGCTTCGCCCCCGACCTGCCCAGCAACCGCGAGGGTCTCGACTTCCTCGTCAAGGCGATCGAGAAGGCCGGATTCACCCCGGGCCGCGACATCGCCCTCGGCCTCGACGTCGCGGCGACCGAGTTCTTCAACGACGGCGTCTACCGCCTCGACAACAAGGACTGGGACGCCGAGGCGCTCACCGAGTACTACGTCGGCCTGGTGAACGACTTCCCGATCGTCACGATCGAGGATGCCCTCGCCGAGGACGACTGGGACAACTGGAAGCACCTCACCGAGGCGCTCGGCTCGAAGGTGCAGCTCGTCGGCGACGACCTGTTCGTCACGAACCCCGCCCGTCTGGCCGACGGCATCCGTCGCGGCGTCGCGAACTCGCTGCTGGTGAAGGTCAACCAGATCGGCACGCTCACCGAGACGTTCGACGCGGTCAGCCTCGCGCAGCGCTCGGGTTACACCGCCATGCTGTCGCACCGCTCGGGCGAGACCGAGGACACCACGATCGCCGACCTCGTCGTCGCGACGAACGCCGGCCAGATCAAGGCGGGTGCGCCTGCGCGCAGCGAGCGCGTCGCGAAGTACAATCAGCTTCTGCGCATCGAAGAGGAGCTGGGCGACGCGGCGGTCTTCGCCGGGCGCTCCGCGTTCCCGCGCTACCAGGGCTGATACCCGCGCAGAGACATCGACGAAGGAGGAGCCGTGGTACGACGACCGGCTCCTCCTTCGGCGTCTGCGGGCACCGCGAAGACGACCCCGGCGGCTCGTCCGACGCGGCCGCCGCGCGCGGCGCGGGGCGCGCGGACGCAGCCCCGTGTCGATGTGCGCGAATGGGCCTCCGGCATCCGGCTGTCGGCATTCTCGGTCATCATGCTGTCGCTCGTCGTGCTCGGTGCCTGGGTCCTCGTGCCGACGATCGGCACGTTCATCGATCAGCGGCAGAAGATCGCCGCCCTCGAGGCGTCCGTGCAGGTGGGTGAGGATCGTATCGACGAGCTCGAACGCGAGCGCGATCGCTGGCAGGATCCGGCGTACATCACCACGCAGGCCCGCGAGCGGCTCTACTACGTCAAACCCGGCGAGGTCGTCTACCTCGTCGACGACGACCTCGACCCCGTGGCCCTCCCGCGCGAGCAGGAGCCGGTCAGCGACACGCTCGAGGAGCGCGCGGCCGACTGGATGCCGCAACTGCTGCGCACCCTGGTCTCGAGCGGCCTCAGCGACACGGCCGCAGTCGCTCCCTGACCGCACGCTCGACGCGTCCTCGCAGCGCCCTCCCATTACGCTGGATGGGTGACCACCCCGCCGTTCCCCGCACCCACCGACGCCGAGCTCGCCGTCGTCTCCACGCAGCTCGGACGCCCCGTCCGCGGCGTCGTCGGCATCGCCGCCCGATGCGCCTGCGGAAACCCGACCGTGATCTCGACGACTCCGCGCCTGCCGGACGGCACGCCGTTCCCGACCTTCTACTACCTGACGCATCCCGCCGCGACCGCCGCGATGTCCACGCTCGAGGCCACGCACGTCATGCCCGAGCTCGCTGCGATGCTCGCCGACGAGGATGTCGCCCTCGCCTACCGCGCGGCGCACGAGGCCTACCTCGCCGACCGTGGGCAGTTCGGCGCGGTCGACGAGATCGACGGCATCTCGGCCGGAGGCATGCCGACCCGCGTCAAGTGCCTGCACGCCCTCGCCGGGCATGCCCTGGCCGCCGGCCCGGGTGTCAACCCGATCGGTGACGAGGCCCTGGCCCGCTCGACGTGGTCGCCCGACGTGTGCCGCTGCGACGACCCCGGTGCCGCTCTGCGCGGGGAGACGGGTCCGTCGGCGTGACCCGCCGCCGGACGCTGCGCAGCGCCGCCGCCATCGCGGTGGTCGCAGTGTCCGTGCTGCTGATGGGGGCGACCGCGACGCCGGCACCCGATCCGAGCACGGGTCCCGTGCCCGACGATCCCAGCGACCCGGTGCGCGCGTCGGAGTACTGGCTCGACGGCGCCCGCGTGCGCGAGGCCTGGCAGACCACTCGCGGCGAGGGCGTGCGCATCGCGATCATCGACACCGGCATCGGCGACGTGCCGCAGACCTTCGGCGACGCCGTCGTGGGCGGCACCGACGTGTCGGGGGCCGGGTCGCCCGACGGTCGCACCCCGCTGGGCGCGGTCGACGGCAATCACGGATCGTGGGTGGCCTCGCTCGCCGCGGGGCGCGGCGCCGCCGACGGCACCGGCATGATCGGTGTCGCCCCGGAGGCCGATCTGCTCTCGATCTCGGTGGGCTTCGGAGCCGCCGCAGCCGTGCCGTTCACCGAGCAGGTCGCCGAGGCCATGCGGTGGGCCGTCGACCACGGCGCCGACGTCATCAATCTCTCGTTCACCACGAACACCCTCGACTGGGATCCGAGTTGGGACGACGCGTTCCTCTACGCCTTCGAGCACGATGTCGTCGTGGTCGTCGCCGCGGGCAACCGGGGCAGCGGCACGAGCATCATCGGCGCCCCCGCGACGATTCCCGGCGTGCTGACCGTCGGCGGTGTCGACCAGACCGGTACCGCGAGCGTCGAAGCCTCGACCCAGGGCATCACGATCGGCATCTCGGCCCCCAGTGAGGGGCTGCTCGGGATCTCGGCCGACGGAAAGCTCGCCTCGTGGAGCGGCACGAGCGGGGCGGCCCCCATCGTCGCGGGCATCGCCGCGCTCATCCGCTCCGCCCACCCCGACATCACGGCGAACGACGTCATCAATCGCATCATCAAGACCGCCATCCCGGTGCCGGGGGTGGAGCGCACGCCCGATCCGCTCTACGGTTACGGACTCATCGATGCGCAGGCCGCGGTCTCGGCGAACCTGCTTCCGGTGGCCGAGAACCCGATGGGCGACCTCGAGGAGTGGGTGCGTCTGTACCGTCGCGCAGACCCGGGGCAGCCGGAGCCCGAGCCGACAGCTGCGCCCGTCGAGGTGCCGCCGCTCCCGGACGCGGATGCGCCGACCGAGGCCGGTTCCCCGCTGCTTCCCAGCGCCGATTCACTGCGCTACGGTACCCTGCCGCTCGTCGCCCTCACGGTCCCTGGTATCCTGGTAGCGCTTGGCGTCACCGCAGCTGCCCGGCGCATCCGATCGGCGCGCGTTCGACGTACGCCACATTCCTGACTCCCGAGGAGTTTCCCCCTGTGCCTCAGAACAGCACTGTGCCCAAGATTCTGATCGTCGGTGGAGGCTATGCAGGCTTCTACACCGCGTGGAAGCTCGAGAAGCACCTGCGTAAGGGCGAGGCCGAGGTCACGATGGTCGACCCGCTGCCCTACATGACGTACCAGCCCTTCCTTCCGGAGGTGGCCGCCGGCTCGATCGAGGCCCGCCACTCGGTGGTCGCCCACCGCCGGCACCTGAAGCGCACGAACATCATCCCCGCGAAGGTCACGAACATCGACCACGCGCGCAAGGTCGCGACGATCACCCCGCCGTCCGGCGACGCGTACGAGTTCGCGTACGACCAGATCGTCGTCACCGCCGGCGCCGTCTCGCGCACGTTCCCGATCCCGGGCATCGCCGACAACGCGATCGGTCTCAAGACGATCGAGGAGGCCGTCGCGATCCGCGACCGCCTCATGTCGAACTTCGACAAGGCGGCCACGCTCCCCGCCGGCCCCGCCCGCGACCGTCTCCTCACAGTCGTCGTGGTCGGCGGCGGCTTCGCCGGCATCGAGGTGTTCGCCGAGCTGCGCTCGCTCGCCTCCTCGCTGGTGTCGAAGTACCCGACGCTGACGTTCGACGACACGCACTTCCACCTCATCGAGGCGATGGGCCGCATCATGCCCGAGGTGTCGCTGCCGACGAGCGAGTGGGTGCTGAAGGACCTGGCCAAGCGCGGAGCGAACGTGCACCTCGAGACGCAGCTCACCGGAGCGATCGACGGCAACGTCGAGCTCTCGACGGGCGAGGTCATCCCGACCGACCTCATCGTCTGGACCGCCGGCGTCATGGCGAACCCGACCGTCGTCCGCGGCGGCGACCTGCCGGTCGAGGAGCGCGGCCGCATCCAGACCCGTGCCGACCTGCGCGTCGGTACGGCGGAGAACATCGTCGAGGGCGCCTGGGCGGCCGGCGACGTCTCGGCCGTCCCCGACCTCTCGGGGGGTGGCGTGGGCGGCTACTGCGTGCCGAACGCCCAGCACGCCGTGCGTCAGGCGAAGCTGCTCGCGAAGAACCTCGTGGCCGTCCTCCGCGGCGAGGAGCCGCGCGACTACTTCCACAAGAACCTCGGTGCGGTCGCCGGCCTCGGTCTCTACAACGGCGTCTTCCAGTCGGGAAAGATCGCGCTCAAGGGCTTCATCGCGTGGCTCGCCCACCGCGGCTACCACGGTCTGGCCATGCCGACGTGGGAGCGCAAGTGGCGCGTGCTGTGGGGCTGGTGGAACAACCTGTGGCTGGGTCGCGACCTCGTCAACCTGCAGACGGTGCAGAACCCGCGCTACGTCTTCGAGGAATTCGCGGCGCGTCCGCGTCCGGCCGTCGACGCATCGCCCGCTGCGGCCCCGGCCGCGAAGGACCCGGCGAAGTCCGCTCCGGCGAAGAAGTCGGATGCTCCGGCAGAGAAGTCCGCCGAGCCCGCCGCCGCGAAGTAATCGGTTCGTCGAACGCCCCCGCCTCTCCGGAGCCGGGGGCGTTCGCCGTCTTCCGGCACCGCGGCGGGGAGGTGCGGATGCGCGCGCAGGCGATTCATAGATGCGCTCGATAGCGTCGGTGGTGCAAGGGGAGTACTCCCGTCTGCGATGGCGTCGTCATGACGGACACCTCCGGTGTCCCGGCCCATCGGCCCGCAAGGGTGGAGGAGACCTGGCGCCCGCATTCGCGGACGACTGTGGCCCCCTCGCACCCGTGACGGATCCCGGTCGTCGTGAACGACACGAAGGAACGACCACCATGGGAAAGCTCACCCGCCTCCTCGGCATGGCCGCTCAGGCCCTCGACCTCGACGGCTCGGACCGCGATCGACGCCCCGCCGGATCGCGGACCGCCGAGCATCGCTCGCCCTCACCCGCTCCGGGCGCACGCCCGCACGACCCGTACACGCCGCCGCCCGCCGCTGGGGTCGGCCAGGCCCCGCGCCGTGGGGCGGCGGGAGGGAGCGCCGCCGGCACGGACGCCGACCGCGCGGCGATCGCCCGCTACGACTACCTTCTGCGCACGGCGGAGCCGCATCAGGTGGAGCAGATCCACCGAGAGGCCTTCGAGCGGCTGACGCCCGCCCAGCGCACCCAGGTCGAGGAGCGGATGCGCGCCGAGCTGCCCCCGCACGAGCGGCCGGTCTCAGCCTCCCCGGCGCACCTGGCGCGGTCGGCCGGGCGCGCGGAGGCCGCCGCCCCGGGCCGTATGCGCGAGCTGCTCTCGCGGGTGCGCTCGGGGCGCGGGAGCGCGGCAGGGCTCGCCGGGGGAGCCGCCCTGGGGGTGCTCGGAGCCGTGGCCGGCGGTGCCGTGCTCAGCACCGTCGGAGGGACGCTTCTCGAGCAAGCGGCCGGCATGGGCGTCGACTTCACGGCTCTGGCCGAGGGGATCGACCTGGAGGCGCTGGCGGGCGGGTTCGACGTCGAGGGCATCGCGGGATCCGCGGAGGGCGTGCTCGGCTCCGCGGGTGACGCGGTGAGCGGTCTCGGGGAGACGGCGAGCGGATGGGGTGAGAAGCTGGGCGACCTCGGTCTCCCCGACATCCGCGATCTCTTCGGTCGCTGATCGCCTCGGCACCGTTCCGGTGCGGCGGAGGTGGGCGGTGGAGTGCCCCCGCTGGGACTCGAACCCAGACTGAAGCGATTTTAAGTCGCCTGCCTCTGCCATTGGGCTACGGGGGCCGCCGGGCCAGCCTAATGGAGCCCGACACGTGCGATCGGGTGTCGGCACCCGTGACCCCGGGTGTCGGACGCCGTAGGGTGGGGGAGTGCTCGACCTCACAGCCGATCTGAGCCCGCGCGCGGCGGCCGTCGCCCCCGAGTGGGATGACCCTGCGCGGTACTGGTCGCGGCTGTCGGCTGCGACGGGCGACCTGCCGGCCCCCGTCGGGGTGATCGACCGCGAGGCGCTGCGGCACAACGCCCTCGACCTGCTGGTGCGTGCGGGCGGCCTGCCCATCCGGGTGGCCTCGAAGTCGGTGCGCGTGCGGGGAGTGCTCGATGCGGTGCTCGCGCTCCCCGGCTACCGCGGCATCCTGGCGTTCACGCTGCGAGAGGCGCTGTGGCTCGCCGAGACCCACGACGACATCGTGCTCGGCTACCCGACCGTCGATCGCGCGGCGCTCGCCGACCTGGTCTCCGACGATCGTGCGGCACGACGCATCACGCTCATGGTCGACGACCCCGTCCACCTCGACCTCATCGACAGCGTCGCCGGCCCCGGTCAGCGCCCCGAGATCCGGGTCGCGATCGATGTCGACGCCTCGTGGCGCTCGGCCCTCCTCGGCCACATCGGGGTGCGCCGCTCCGCGCTCTTCACGGCGGGCGAGGTCGCCGCATTCGCGCGCGATGTGGTCTCGCGCCCGGGGTTCCGGCTCGTCGGCCTCCAGATGTACGACGCGCAGATCGCCGGGCAGGGCGACGCCGCGGGCGCCGATGCTCCGCTCATCCGCCTCGTGCAGGCGCGATCACGCAAGGAGCTCCGCGAACGGCGTGCCCTCGTCGTGGCGGCGGTCACGGCCGTGGCACCGCTCGAGTTCCTGAACGGCGGCGGAACCGGGTCGCTCGAGTTCACCGCCACCGACGAGTCGCTGACCGAGGCGAGCGCCGGCAGCGGACTGCTCGGCGGGCACCTCTTCGACGGATACCGGTCATTCCGACCGGCGCCGGCGGCCGCGTTCGCCTTCGACGTGGTGCGGCGCCCGGCTGCCGACATCGTGACGGTGCTCGGTGGCGGGTGGATCGCGTCCGGGCCCGCCGTCGCGTCACGTCAGCCCCGGCCGGTCTGGCCGGACGGCCTGCGCACGCTGCCGCGGGAAGCCGCGGGGGAGGTGCAGACGCCGTTGCAGGGCCCGAATGCCGCGCGCGTGGGGGTGGGAGACCGCGTCTGGTTCCGGCACGCGAAGAGCGGGGAGCCCGCCGAACGCATCGACCGGTACCACGTCGTCTCCGGCGACGAGGTCATCGACGAGCTGCCGACGTACCGCGGCGAGGGGAAGGGGTTCCTGTGACGCGTATCGGGGGAACCTGGCAGAACTGGGCACGATCGGCGTCCGTGCGTCCGTTGCGCGTCGAGCGACCGCGCACGCGCGAAGGCGTGCAGCGCGCCGTGCAGGCGGCCGCGGCGCAGGGACTGCCGCTGAAGGCGGTGGGCGCCGGACACAGTTTCACCGGCATCGCGATCGCGCCCGGCGTGCTCCTCGAACTCGACGACCTGCAGGGGGTGGTCGACGCCGACGCCGGCAGCGGGCGCGTGACGCTGCTGGCCGGCACCCGGCTGCATCGCATCCCCGCTCTGCTCGCCCCGTACGGCCTCGCGATGGAGAACCTCGGCGACATCGACCGCCAGTCCATCGCCGGCGCGATCTCCACCGGCACCCACGGCACGGGCGCGCGGTTCGGGGGCCTCGCGACGCAGGTGGTGGGCGTGACTCTCGTGACCGCGACCGGGGAGATGGTGCGGATCGACGAGCAGCACGACGCCGAGCTCCTTCCGGCGGTGGCCCTTGGGCTCGGCGCGCTCGGCATCCTGGTCGACGTCACCCTGCAGTGCGTTCCCGCCTTCGTGCTCGATGCCGTCGACGAGCCCCTCCCGCTCGATGAGGTGCTCGACACGCTCGACGATCGGGCGTCCGACTCCGACCACTTCGAGTTCTACTGGTTCCCGCACACCGAGGTCGCCCTCACCAAGCGGCAGACCCGCCTGCCGGAATCCGCCCCCCGCTCGCCGCTGCCGACCGTGGGGCGGTGGATCGACGAATCGCTGCTGTCGAACGGGGTCTACCGGGCGGTCTGCGCGGCGGGACGGGTCGCCCCGGCCGTCACCCCGCCGTTCAGCCGCCTCGCCGTGAAGCTCACGGGTGACCGCGCGTACACCGACCTCTCGCATCGGGTGCTCACGCAGCGGCGCACCGTGCGCTTCCGCGAGATGGAGTACGCGCTGCCGGCCGGCGAGGTCGTGCCGGCGTTCCGCGAGGTGCAGGACCTGATCCGACGTCGTCGGTGGCGCATCGAGTTCCCGATCGAGGTGCGCTTCACGGCCGCCGACGACCGCTGGCTCTCGACCGCGCACGGCCGCGACACCGGGTACATCGCGGTGCATCGGTACTGGCGCGCCGACCCGACCGAGTACTTCGGGGCTGTCGAGCGCATCATGCGGGCGCACGGCGGCAGGCCTCATTGGGGCAAGCTGCACACCCTGGGTGCGGCCGAGCTGCGCGACGCGTACCCCCGGTTCGACGATTTCCTCGGGGTGCGCGAGAGGTTCGACCCATCGCGGATGTTCCGCAACGCGTATCTCGATCGCGTGCTCGGCGCGTGAACGCGGCCGCGGCGAGGCCGTCCCGCACGCCCAGTCGGCGTGCAGGAGCGGTGGATAGGATGAGACAAACACGAGGAAGGGTGGGCCTCTGATGGAATGGCTCGTGCCGGTACTGATCATCGTCGGTGTGATCCTGCTTGTCGGGATCTACCTGTGGGCGACCTACAACTCCCTCGTGCAGTTGAACGTCCGCGTCGATGAGGCATGGAGCGGCATCACGGTCCAGCTGAAGCGGCGGGCCGACCTCATCCCGAATCTCATCGAGACGGTCAAGGGATACGCGTCGCACGAGAAGGCGGTGTTCGAGAACGTCACCCGGGCGCGGGCCGAGACGCTCTCTGCGGGCGGCCCCGGTGCGGCCGGAATCGCCGAAGGGCACCTGCAGCAGGCCCTGCGGAGCCTGTTCGCGGTCGCGGAGGCGTACCCGCAGCTGCAGGCGTCGACGAACTTCCTCCAGCTGCAGCAGTCGCTGGTCGACACCGAAGACAAGATTCAGGCCGCCCGCCGGTTCTACAACGGCGGTGTGCGCGAGCTGAACACCAAGATCAAGGTGTTCCCCAACAACCTCTTCGCGAAGGGCCTCGGGTTCACCGAGCGCGAGTTCTTCGAAGTCGCCGACAGCGGCGCCATCTCCGAGCCCCCGCGCGTCCAGTTCTGACGCGGCCGTCCGGCCGCGCCCCCGTCGTGTCAGCCGGTCAGCTCGCGGGGATGCACGTGCCGCAGCACCGCGCGCCCGTCGGCTCCCAGGGCACCGCGCACGGCGTCGGAAGCGTCGCCCCACCCCGAGACCGAGACGTGCTCGAGCCCCTGCCAGGTGGCGGCACGGACGAGTTCGACCGCGATGCTCTCGGCGTCGTCACGGCGCCCCTGCGGCTCCCACCACGCTGACTGCACCTGCAGGGTCGACGAGGCGCGATCCGCCCGCAGGTCGACTCTGGCCACGATGCGATCACCGACGAGCACGGGAAGCGAGTAGTAGCCGTAGCGGCGCTTGTGCGCGGGCACGTAGATCTCGATCCGGTAGTCGAGGTCGAACGCGCGCAGCGCGCGGTCGCGGAACCACACCACGGGGTCGAACGGCGTCAGCAGGGCGGCCGTGCGCACGGATCTCGGCAGGACGGCGTCGCGGTGACGCCACGCGGCGAGCGGACGGCCCCCGCGCTCCCAGCCGCGCACGCGCGCGGGCACGATCTCGCCGGCGTCGACCAGGTCCGCGAGCGCCGCGGTGATCGTCGGCCGATCGCGGATGCGGTAGTAGTCGGCGAGGTCGGCGGCAGTCGCGATGCCCGAGGAGCGAGCCGCGCGACGGATCAGCTCGCGGATCGCCTCCTGCCGGGGCACCGCCCGGTCGTGCAGGGGTGCAGGGATCACCTGCTCGGCGAGGGCGTAGATGCGCTCGAACCCGCGGCGTCCGCTGATCGCGACATCGCCGGTGCGCCAGAGGTGCTCGAGCGCGAGTTTCGCGTCGTCCCAGTCCCACCACGTGCCGCGTTCCCGAGGCGCGTCGTCGCGGAGATCGACGGGGCGCAGCGGGCCGCGGGCGGACAGCTCGTCGCGCACCCAGTCGAGCGTGCGCCGGTTCTGCGTCGCCCAGGAGTCGGGTTTCTCCCACCGGCGTCGGTAGTCGTCCATGCGGAACCGCCAGAGGGGCCAGTCCTCGACCGGGACGAATGTCGCCTCGTGGGCGAGGTATTCGATGTAGCGCGTCGTGCGGGCGTGGAACATCCGCTCGAGGAGTGCGGGGTCGTAGGCGCCGAGCCGCGAGAACAGCGGCATGTAGTGCGATCGAGCGAAGACGTTGACCGAGTCGATCTGCAGCACGCCGAGGCGATCCATCACCCGGTGCACGTGGCGGGGCGCGACCGCAGCGGGTCGTGCACGGGTGAAGCCCTGTGCCGCGAGGGCCATGCGGCGCGCCTGCGCGGCGCTGTACGTCTCGGTCACGGGGGCCAGCGTAGCGGGGGTCTCAGACATCGCCGTCCGCGGAAAGATGCGCATGGGGGCATACGGGCGCGCCGTAGACTTGGGCGATGAGCGACGATCAGCGACCGCGGTGGAGGGATCTGCTCCGTCCGCGCCCGGTGAGCACCGATCGCACGGTGACGACCGAGGCCGATGACCGCATCCCCCTGCCGCTCCGCGTGACGGCCGGATACGCCTGGCGTCTGCTTCTGATCGCCGCCGTGGTGGCCGGATTCATCTGGGTCGTGATCGAGCTCAAGCTGCTCGTCATCCCGCTGCTCGTCGGCATCCTCATCACCGCGCTGCTCTGGCCCGCGTTCGGGTGGATGATCCGCCACCGCGTGCCCCGCTGGCTCGCCGTCGCCGTTTCGATCCTCGGCACGATCGCGATCGTCACCACGCTGCTCTGGCTCGTCGTCTGGCAGATCCGCGCGCAGCTTCCCGACGTGCAGGAGCGCACCGGGGCGGCCGTCGAGCAGTTCCGCCAGTTCCTCCTCGACGGCCCGCTGCACCTGTCCGAGGCGCAGATCCAGGGCTACATCGACCAGGGCTTCGCGCTCGTCAACGAGCAGGCGCAGCTCGTGCTCAACGGCGCGCTCGCGGTCGGCACGACGGCGGCGCACGTCGTCACCGGAGCCGTGCTGTCGCTCTTCATCCTCATCTGCCTCTTGGCCGACGGCGCCGGGATCTGGCGATGGACTCTCCGCCTCTTCCCGAAGGCGGCCCGCCCGGCGGCCGACGGCGCGGCCCGCAACGGCTGGGCGACGATCGTGAACTACGCGCGCACCCAGCTGCTCGTCGCAGCGATCGACGCCGTGGGCATCGGCGTCGGCGCGGCTCTGCTCGGCGTACCGCTCGCCCTCCCCGTCGCGGTGCTGGTCTTCCTCGGCTCGTTCGTGCCGATCGTCGGCGCCGTGGTCACCGGTGCGATCGCCGTGCTGCTCGCCCTGGTCTACAACGGCCCGTGGATCGCGCTGGCCATGCTCGCTGTCGTGCTCGGCGTGCAGCAGCTCGAGGGGCACGTGCTGCAGCCGATCCTCATGGGCTCCGCGGTCAAGGTGCATCCGCTCGCGGTCGTGCTCGTCGTGGCCGGCGGATCGATGATCGGCGGCATCCCCGGCGCGCTGTTCGCCGTGCCTCTCGCGGCGTTCGTGAACGTCGTGGCCGTGACCATCAGCTCGGGTTCCTGGCGCACCGGCGCGCCACCGGACGCCGACCTGATCTGGAGCACCGTACCGCGCCAGCCCCGACGGAGGAATCGATGACCGCAGTCCCCAGTCTGACCGAGTTCGAGCACGCTGCTCAGAGTCTGGCTGAGGTGATCTCCCACACGCCGACGCTGCCCTCCCGGGCGCTCTCCGACATCCTGGGCGTACCGGTGCTGCTGAAGATGGAGAACCTGCAGCGCACCGGATCGTTCAAGATCCGCGGCGCCGCGTATCGCCTGTCGAAGCTCAGCGCCTCCGAGCGTGCGCGAGGGGTCGTTGCAGCCTCCGCCGGGAACCACGCGCAGGGCGTCGCGCTCGCCGCGCAGTCGCTCGGCATCCCGGCGACCATCTTCATGCCCCTCGGTGTGCCGGTGCCCAAGCTCCTGGCGACCCGCGGCTACGGCGCCGAGGTCGTGCTCGAGGGCGAGACGGTGGCCACCTCGCTGCGTCTCGCCGCCGAGTTCTCGGAGCGCACGGGAGCGGTGCTCATCCCGCCGTTCGACCATCGCGACGTCGTGATCGGTCAGGGCACTTTGGGGCTCGAACTGCTCGACGACGCCCCCGATGTCGAAACCATCGTGTTGAGCATCGGCGGGGGAGGGCTGATCGCCGGCGTCGCCGCCGCCGTCAAGGCCCGCGCCGCCGAGCTCGGCCGCGACGTGCGGATCGTCGGGGTGCAGGCCGAGAACGCCGCCGCCGTGCCGCCGTCGCTCGTCGCGGGAAGCCCGGTCGACATCGAGACACGGCCGACCATCGCCGACGGCATCCTCGTGGCCCGCCCCGGCGCGATCCCGTTCGACATCATCAAGGACCTCGTCGACGAGGTGGTGACCGTGTCGGACGACGACCTGGCGCGCGCCATGCTCATCCTGCTCGAGCAGGCGAAGGTCGTCGTCGAACCGGCCGGCGCGGCCGGGGTCGCGGCGATCCTGGCGGGCAAGGTCCGGGCGACGGGCACCACCATGGCCGTGCTGTCCGGCGGCAACATCGACCCCCTGCTCCTGCAGCGCGTCGTCTCGCACGGCCTCGCCGCGTCCGGGCGCTACCTCACGGTGCGCATCCCGCTGCCCGACCGCCCCGGGCAGCTCGCTCGGGTGTCGGAGCTCATCGCCGAGGCGGGGGCGAACGTCATCGAGGCGATGCACACGCGCCACGGGCACGGTCTGCAGATCAGCGACGTCATCCTCGAACTCAGCGTCGAGACACGGGGCCCCGAGCACTCCGCGCTCACTCTCGACACGCTGCGCCGCGAAGGGTTCAGCCCCATCGTGGTCGCCGACTGAGCCGTGCACGCGACAGCGCCCCTCCGCCGGACGGTGGAGGGGCGCTGTCGTCGGGGCGACGTCAGCCGGTGTAGGTCTCGACCTTGACGATCTCGACCGAGATCGAGCGGCCGTTGGGCGCCTCGTACGAGGCCTTCTCGCCCACCTTCAGGCCGAGGATCGCCGTACCGAGCGGGCTGGCCTCGCTGTAGACGTCGAGGTCGCTGCCCACCGCGATCTCACGGCTGCCGAGCAGGAAGACCTCCTCGCCGCCGGCGACGATGGCGGTCACGACCGTTCCGGGCTCGACGACGCCGCGGCTCGCGGGGGCCTCGCCGACCTTCGCGGTCTTCAGCAGGTTCTCGAGCGTGCGGATGCGCGCCTCCTGCTTGCCCTGCTCGTCCTTCGCGGCGTGGTAGCCGCCGTTCTCCTTGAGGTCTCCCTCTTCGCGGGCGGCTTCGATGCGCTTCGCGATCTCGTCGCGACCCGTCGTGGAGAGGTGCTCGAGCTCGGCGACCAGCCGGTCGTACGCCTCCTGCGTGAGGAAGGGGACCTGAGCATCCGTGGACATGACGAAGCTCCTTCGTTCGGTATCGGCCGCACGCGGCGGGGATATGCCAAGACGCCCCGGCACTCTGCCAGGGCGTCGTCTGTCGGGGTCGAGTCTAGGCGACCCAGCAGCTGTTGACCAAACCTGTCGTGGCCTCGCCGACGGTCGGCACCCTGGTCGCGTGCGCCTGGGTGTGCCCCTCGCCCGCCGGCAGTTCGACGACCTTCCAGCCCACGACGCCGAACTCCTCGTCGAGGGCCTCCACGACGCAGACGACGTCCTTCCCCTGCACGCCGGTGAGCTGGAACCGCACGTCGACGCTGTGCTCGTCGACGAGCGTGAAGCCCAGATCGTCGGCGTCGACGGAGTTCATCGACTGCGCCACGATGCCCCACGCGTAGACGGCGACGAGCACGAGGGCGACGGCCGCGGCGATGATCCACGGCGTCCTCCGCGTGCGGGTGCGGCCGTAGCGGTCGGCGAGCTGCTCGGGGGTCGTCACGGTGCGGGTCTTCCGATCGTTAGGCTGGTGATACCAGGTTATGCGACCTGCGTACGAAAGGCCGATTCATGTTCGCTCTCTCCGCGACCCCGATGCCGACCCCCTCGATGACCGTCGACCCGGAGGCCGTCACCCCCGGCTTCGTGGGATTCGCCGCCATCGTGGTGGTGCTGATCGCCGTGATCCTCCTGATCTGGGACATGAACCGCCGCATCCGCCGCGTGCGCTATCGCGAAGAAGTGCGCGACGAGCTCGACGCCGAAGAGGCCGCAAGGGCCGCCGACCGGGCCACCGAGACCGACGCCGATCTGCCGGTCGCCGACGAGGGCGACGACGACCCGCGCGACGACGACCCGCGCACCCGCTGAACCGCGGCGCAGAGACCGCTTCGCGGTTGCAGGGGTCAGCCGGGGATGCCGAGCGACGGTGAGAGCGGCTCGAGCGCGATGAGCAGGCACGCCGCCCAGTGGCACAGGAACGCCAGCACCGTGCACACGTGGAAGATCTCGTGGAAGCCGAAGTGCCCCGGCCACGGGTTGGGACGCTTGAGCGCGTAGACGATCGCCCCTCCGGTGTAGAGCAGACCGCCGACGATGACCAGCACCATCATGGCGACGCTCGCCTGCAGCAGGTCGCCGAGGTACATGACCGCGGCCCAGCCCAACAGCAGGTAGAGGGCGACATAGAGCCACCGGGGGGCATGGATCCAGAACACCCGGAAGAGGATGCCGAGGATCGCCCCGCCCCACACCAGGCAGAGCAACAGCACGCCTTTCTCGGGGGGAAGGGCCAGCGTGGCGATCGGGGTGTAGGTGCCGGCGATGAGGAGCAGGATGTTCGCGTGGTCGATGCGCTTGAGCACGACCTTGACCCGGGGGCTCCAGTCGAAGCGGTGGTAGACCGCGGAATTGCCGAACAGCAGGAGCGAGCTCGCCATGAACACGGCCGACGCCCATTTCGCCGGGGCGCCCTGGGCCAGCACGATCAGCACGATCCCGGCGGCGATCGCGACCGGGAATGTGCCCGCGTGGATCCATCCGCGCCAGGTCGGCCTCACCTCGACGGCGGCGTCGACGGCTGCCGCCTCGAGCAGCGGCAGCTGGGGCAGATCGGGGGCGGAGTCTTCGGGAGTGCTCACCCGCTCACTCTAAGCGCCGGGGCATTCCCCTGGCCGTACATATCCCCGGCGCCCCCTCCTCTCGCTCCCGCGGCCGACAGGGTAGCGTAGGACGGTGATGTCACGGGAGAACCAGGGGCGAGGGCCGCTCTACCGGCTCTACAGCAACCGGCTGCGCCGTCGTCTCGACCCGGCGTCCGTGCCGCACCACATCGCCATGATGATCGACGGCAATCGCCGGTGGGCGCGTCAGCTCGGCTTCGCCACCGCGGCCCACGGGCACCGGGCGGGTGCCGTCAAGATGCGCGAGTTCCTCGGGTGGTGCGATGAGCTCGGAGTGGGCGTCGTGTCGCTGTACCTGCTCTCCAGCGACAACCTGCGCAAACGCGACGCGGCGGAGCTCGCCGACCTGATCGAGATCATCGCCGACCTCGCCGACGGGCTCTCGCGCGAGGGCAACTGGCGTGTGAAGCACGTGGGCAGGGCCGACCTTCTGCCGCCCGAGCTGGCCCGCGTCCTCTCCGACGCCGAGGAGCGCACCCGCGACCACACGGGCCTGCACGTGAACCTCGCCGTCGCCTACGGCGGGCGCAACGAGATCGTCGACGCCGTGCGGAGCATCCTGGTGAAGCACGAGGCGTCCGGGGGGACCATGGAGGATCTGGCCGCCCACCTCACGCCCGAGATGATCGGCGAGCACCTGTACACCGGCGGGCAGCCCGATCCGGATCTCGTGATCCGCACGAGCGGCGAACAGCGTCTCAGCGACTTCCTGCTGTGGCAGAGCGCCCACAGCGAGTTCTACTTCGTCGAGGCCCTCGGCCCCGACCTGCGCGAGGTCGACTTCCTCCGTGCGGTCCGCGACTACGCCGACCGCGACCGCCGCTTCGGTCGCTGACACGGCGAGGCAACGCCGCGTTCATCGATTCGTCACGAAACGCTGGCGTGTCGAACGGGCCGGATGTCGGTGGGGAGTCGTACCTTCATCTCATCGGGCATGGCGCCCGATCGGGTCGGCCACAGGCACACGACTCGTGACCCCCTGGTCGACTCGTTCGCATAGCCGGGATTCCCCGGGTCGGGAGTGGGTCGTGACCACACGTACAGCGCACCAGCAGTCCACCCGTCAGACGACGAGGCGAGCCAGTTCAGCAGATCCCGCGCAGGATCTCCGCACCTACGTGCTCGACACGTCCGTGCTGCTGAGCGATCCGCAGGCGTTCTTCCGATTCGCGGAGCATTCGGTCGTGCTCCCGGTCGTCGTCATCACCGAGCTCGAGGGCAAGCGCCACGACCCGGAGATCGGCTACTTCGCGCGTCAGGCGCTCCGCCACCTCGACGACCTGCGCGTCGAGCACGGGCGCCTCGACTTCCCCGTACAGGTGGGGGAGGGCGGCACCCTCCGGGTGGAGCTGGCGAACACCGACATGTCGGTGCTGCCGGCAGGCATCCGGCTCAGCGACAACGACAGCCGCATCCTCTCGGTCGCCATGCACCTGGCGCAGGACGGCCAGGACGTGACGATCGTCTCGAAGGACCTGCCGATGCGCGTGAAGGCGGCCTCGCTGGGCCTGCGCGCCGAGGAGTACCTGGCGGAGCAGGCCGTCGACTCGGGCTGGAACGGCATCGCCGTGCTCGACCTCTCGGGCGACGACATGAGCGACCTGTACGAGAGCGAGGTCGGCATCAGCGAGGAGGCGCGCGGCCTCCCGGTGAACACGGGCCTCATCATCCACTCCGAGCGCGGGTCGGCTCTGGGCAGGGTCACCGGCGACGGCGAGTACCGCCTGGTGCGCGGTGACCGCGACGTGTTCGGTCTGCACGGTCGCTCGGCCGAGCAGCGCATCGCGATCGACCTGCTCACCGATCCCGATGTCGGCATCGTGTCGCTCGGCGGTCGCGCAGGCACGGGCAAGTCGGCGCTCGCATTGTGCGCGGGTCTCGAGGCCGTGCTCGAGCGGCAGCAGCAGAAGAAGATCATCGTGTTCCGCCCGCTTTTCGCGGTGGGCGGGCAGGAGCTCGGGTACCTGCCCGGCGACCAGGGCGAGAAGATGGGGCCGTGGGGGCAGGCGGTCTTCGACACCCTGGGTTCGGTCGTCTCGGGCAACGTCATGGAGGAGGTCGTCGAGCGCGGTCTGCTGGAGGTGCTGCCGCTGACGCACATCCGCGGGCGCTCGCTGCATGACGCCTTCGTGATCGTCGACGAGGCGCAGTCGCTCGAACGCAACGTCCTGCTGACGGTGTTGAGCCGCATGGGGCAGAACTCGCGCGTCGTGCTGACGCATGACGTCGGTCAGCGCGACAACCTGCGGGTCGGCCGGCACGACGGTATCGCGAGCGTCATCGAGACGCTCAAGGGTCACGGCCTGTTCGGCCACGTGACGCTGACGCGCTCCGAGCGCTCCGCGATCGCCGCGCTGGTGACCGAGCTGCTCGAGGGCGGCGAACTCAGCTAGCCCTTCTCCACGAACACTCCCGTCGCACTTTCTGTCGCTTGGAACCGTGCCAGGCGACAGAAAGTGCGACGGGAGTTGGGTGGTTCGGGCTCAGCCCGGGTGAGTCATCGAGAGCAGGTCGAGCTTCTCGTCGAGCTGCTCGAGCGTCAGGTCGCCCCGCTCGACGTAGCCCAGGTCGATCACCGCGTCACGCACCGTGATGCCCTTCGCGACGGCGTGCTTGGCGATCTTCGCGGCCGCCTCGTAGCCGATCAGCTTGTTCAGCGGCGTGACGATCGAGGGGCTCATGCCCGCGAACGCGGCCGCGCGATCGAGGTTGGCCTGCAGGCCGTCGATGGTCTTGTCGGCGAGCACGCGCGACGCGTTCGAGAGCAGGCGGATCGACTCGAGCAGGGCGGTGCCCATCACCGGGATGGCGACGTTCAGCTCGAACGAACCGGATGCTCCGGCCCACGCGACCGTCGCGTCGTTGCCGATGACGCGCGCGCACACCATGAGCACGGCCTCGGGGACGACCGGGTTCACCTTGCCGGGCATGATCGACGATCCCGGCTGCAGGTCGGGGATGTGCAGCTCGCCGAGACCGGTGTTGGGACCGGAGCCCATCCACCGCAGGTCGTTGTTGATCTTGGTGAGCGAGACCGCGATCGTGCGGAGCGCTCCGGATGCCTCGACGAGGCCGTCGCGGTTGGCCTGAGCCTCGAAGTGGTCCTTCGCCTCGGTGATCGGCAGCTCGGTCTCGGCCGCGAGGAGCGCGATGACCTTCTGCGGGAAGCCGAGCGGGGTGTTGATGCCGGTGCCGGTGGCGGTTCCGCCCAGCGGCACCTCGGCGACGCGGGGGAGAGCCGACTGCACGCGCTCGATGCCGAGGCGCATCTGGCGGGCGTAGCCGCCGAACTCCTGGCCGAGGGTGACGGGCGTGGCATCCATGAGGTGCGTGCGACCCGACTTGACGGCGTCCTTCCACAGCTCCGCCTTGGCCTCCAGTGCGACCGCGAGGTGGTCGAGTGCGGGGATGAGGGTGTCGATCAGCGCCTGGGTCACGGCGATGTGCACCGACGTGGGGAAGACGTCATTCGACGACTGCGAGGCGTTGACGTGGTCGTTGGGGTGCACGTTCGCGCCGAGGATGCGCGTCGCGAGCGTCGCGAGCACCTCGTTCATGTTCATGTTCGACGAGGTGCCTGAGCCGGTCTGGTAGGTGTCGACCGGGAACTCGCCGTCGTGGGCGCCGGACGCGACCTGATCGGCGGCCTGTGCGATGGCGTCCGCGATGGCGCCGTCGAGCGTGCCGAGCTCCTTGTTCGCGAGCGCCGCGGCCTTCTTGATGCGCGCGAGGGCTGCGATCTGCGTCGACTCCAGCCCCTTGCCCGAGATCGGGAAGTTCTCGACGGCGCGCTGGGTCTGCGCCCCGTAGAGCGCGTTCACGGGCACGCGCACCTCGCCCATGGTGTCGTGCTCGATGCGGTACTCGGTGTCGGTCATTCCGATGCCTCCTGCGTTTCGGGGTCGATCCCCACGGTGATGACGGGCACAGCCGTGCCCTCGGCCAGACGGTAGTTGGCGCCGACGATGCCGAGTCGGCCTTCGGCGACGGCGTTGCTGATGATCTCGGACGACTGCAGCAGGTCGGCGACGGTGTTGCGCAGGTGCTCGCGCCCGACCAGTTCGGCGTCGATCTCGGCGACCGTGGTGCCGCCCGACTCGGCCAGCACCTTGCGGGCGGCGGGAACGATCGGCGCGATCAGCTTCCAGATGTGCGGCGGGACGGGGGCGGCGTCGATGGCGGTGCCGTCGATCGCGGCGCGCACGGCTCCGCACGAGTCGTGCGCGAGCACGACGATGAGCGGCACGTTCAGCACGGCCACCGCGTACTCCAGGCTCGCAACGATCGACTCGCCGATGACCTGGCCGGCGTTGCGCACCACGAAGAGGTCGCCGAGGCCGAGGTCGAAGATGATCTCGGCGGCGAGACGCGAGTCCGAGCATCCGAAGAGCGTCGCGACGGGGTTCTGCGCGGCGGCCAGGTCTTTGCGCCGAGCCACGTCCTGATTGGGGTGACGCGGCTCGTCGGCGACGAATCGGCGATTGCCGTCCTGCATCTGCTTCCAGGCGTCGGCGGGGGTCAGCGTGGTCGTCATGGGGCCTCCGAGAGTTCGCGGATCTGAGGGACGAGAGAAGCGGCGAGCTCAGCGGTCGAGTCGGCCGATCGCGAGCCGTACAGCAGCACGTAGTCGTCGCCGGCCTGGGTGCCGAGCGCGTACGAGATGTTCTGGTCGGCGGTGGTTGACCCGGGTGTGAACACGTCCCACTCGATGCCGTCGATGGTGGTGGTGTCGGTCGGTGCACTGCCGCCGAGGCGCTGCGGGGCCCAGCCTTCATCCGCATCGAAGGCCTGCGCGACGCGGATGAACCCGCGCTCGTCCTGGGCGTCTGGTGCCAGCGTGATGTCCCACACCACCGGTGCGCCGCTCTCGAGCGCGGCGGCGTTCACGCGCCAGAAGTCACCGAGCTCGGGCACGATCACCGGGCTCTGCATGGTCGATTCCACGTCGGCGGCGATGGCCGGCAGGTCGACGGTCTTCTCGGATGCCGGCTCGCCGCGCGGCACCGCGAAGACGATGACCGCCACGATCGCGAGGGTTGCGAGCAGCGCCGCGACGAGACCACGGACGGTCTGGCTGGAGCGGTACGCCTTGCTCGACGCCGCCTTGCGCGCGGCGGTCTCGGCCGGGGTCTCGGGGCGCCCGAGTTCGGCGACGATCGGGGCCGGCTTCGGTGCCTTGCTCACGAGGCGTCCCCGGAGTCGGCGGCGGCGCGGGCCGCGTCGAGGCGGCGCTTCGCACCCAGGAGCCACTCCTCGCAGCGGGCGGCCAGGGCCTCGCCACGCTCCCAGAGTGCGAGGGACTGCTCGAGGGTCGGAGCGCCTTGCTCGAGCTCGGCGACGACCGTCACGAGCTCATCTCGGGCGGCCTCGAACGACAGCGTCTCGACAGGGGTATCGTTCAGCGCGCTCACTCCTCCATCCTACGTCGTGCCCTCCTCTTCGGTGAGCGGCGGTGGCAGCGCGCGCAGGGCTCAATCGGCCTCCGAGACCTCGCCGTCGGAGTGGGCCGCGACGGACCCGCGGTCGACGGTGATCGTCAGCGCCGTGCCGGCCGGGGCGTCCGCCGCATCGCGCAGGATCACTCCACCGTCGAGGTGCGCGATGGCGTAGCCGCGGGCGAGGGTGGCCGCTGGCGACAGGGCGCGCAGCGATGCCCGCAGCTCGCCGGTTCGTCGATGCGCCTCGTCCAGCCGCCGGGCCAGGGTGTCGCGCCCGCGCGACTGCAGCAGCCACAGCTCCTGCGTGCGGGCGTCGACGATGTGATCGGGAGCCCGCAGCACGGGGCGGGAGCGCAGCTGCTCGAGCTGTGCGATGTCGTGCGAGAGGCGCTGCGTCAGGCGCGACACCGCCCGCGAGCGGAGCTGGCCGATCAGGGCGCGCTGTTCGCCCACATCTGGCACGACGCGCTTGGCGGCGTCGGTGGGCGTCGAGGCGCGCAGGTCGGCCACGTCGTCGAGCAGCGGGTGGTCGTTCTCGTGACCGATCGCGCTCACGACGGGAGTGGATGCCGCGGCCACGGCGCGCACCAGACGCTCGTCGCTGAAGCCGAGCAGGGTCTGCGGGTCGCCGCCGCCGCGCGCGATGACGATGACGTCGACCTCCGGGTCGGCGTCGAGGCGTGCGAGCGCGGCCAGCGTCTCGGGCACGCACCGGTCGCCCTGCACCGCCGCGTACTCGGTACGGAAGCGCACCTGCGGCCAGCGCAGCTCGGCGTTGCGGTGCACGTCCTTCTCGGCGTCCGAGCGCTCGCCCGTGATGAGTCCGATCACATGGGGGAGGAAGGGCAGGCGCTTCTTGCGCGCGGCATCGAACAGTCCCTCGCGCCGCAGCTGCATGCGGAGCTTCTCGAGCCGTTCGAGCTGGTCGCCGAGCCCGACGTGCTTCATGAAGGAGACGGCGAAGCTGAAGTCGCCGGACTTGACGAAGTAGTCGGCCTTGACAGCGGCCACGACGTGGTCGCCGATGCCGAGATCGGCGGGGATGCGACCTCGCACGCTCGACCAGATGCGGAGGGAGATCTGCGCGTCGGACTGTACGTCCTTCAGCCGGGCGAAGACGTTGCCCGCCCGCACGTTCCACGATGTGATCTCGCCCTCCACCCATACGGTGTTCCAGCGCGCGACGAAGTCGCGGATGGTGGCGTTGAGACGGGCGACGGAGGTCGGGGCATCCGCCGTCGAGTCGCGCGGGGCGACGGCGTCCGCCGGCGGCGTCTCGCCCGCCGCGGTCGTGGCCTGGAAGACCGTCATGCGCCCTCGTTCCCTGGTCGTCGTTCGGAAGCCCATTCCCGGCCTTCCCAGGGTGGACGCCGGTAGAATCGAAGGGTGACCTCGACTGCCGTTCATCTCCCCGTTCCCCGCCTTCCGCGAGTACGCGCGGCGGCAGGGCGGCTTCAGGATAACCCGGTGGCCGGACCCAAGCGCGTGCTGCTGGCCGCGCCGCGCGGATACTGCGCGGGTGTGGACCGCGCCGTCGTGGCCGTCGAGAAGGCGCTCGAGCGCTACGGCGCCCCGGTGTACGTGCGCAAGCAGATCGTGCACAACATCCACGTCGTGACCGAGCTCGAAGACAAGGGAGCGATCTTCGTCGACGAGGTCGACGAAGTGCCCGAGGGGGCCCACGTCGTCTTCAGCGCCCACGGCGTGTCACCGGCTGTCGTGAACGCGGCCTCCGACCGCGGCCTCCACGCGATCGACGCGACCTGCCCCCTCGTGACCAAGGTGCACCGCGAGGCGGTGCGCTTCGCCCGCGACGACTTCGAGATCCTGCTCATCGGGCACGATGGTCACGAAGAGGTCGAGGGCACCGCGGGCGAGGCGCCCGAGCACGTCACTGTTGTGAACTCGCCGGACGAAGCCGACACGGTGGTCGTGAAAGATCCGAGCAAGGTCGTGTGGCTGTCGCAGACCACGCTCTCGGTCGACGAGACCATGGAGACCGTCAACAGGCTGCGTACCCGCTTCCCCGAACTGCACAACCCGCCGTCCGACGACATCTGCTACGCCACCCAGAACCGTCAGGTCGCGATCAAGAAGGTCGCTCGGGATGCGGATCTCGTGATCGTGGTCGGGTCGGCGAACTCGTCGAACAGCGTGCGTCTCGTCGAGGTCGCGCTCGAATACGGCGCGAAGGCCGCATACCGCGTCGACTATGCCGAGGAGATCCAGCAGGAGTGGCTCGACGGCGTCGAGACGGTCGGCGTGACCAGTGGCGCCTCGGTGCCCGAGGTGCTCGTGCGCGAGGTGCTGGAGCGCATCGGCGACGCCGGCTACCGCGACGTCGAAGAGGTCAAGACGGCCGAGGAGGACCTCATGTTCTCGCTGCCGAAGGAGCTGCGTCAGGATGCGGCGGGGCAGCGCGACGCCCGGGCCCTCGGCGGGCGCGCCTCCGGCGCCTGAGCACCGACGACCCGCCTCGGCCGGGTCGAGAAGAACCCCGTCTCCCGCTGGGAACGGGCCGAAGGTGCGGCGGATAGCATGACGGCATGACCGATCAGCGTCCGCGTTACGGCGAACTCGCCACCCCCGAGGAGCAGCGACGCGCTGCCGGGCTCCCGCCCCTCGACCAGGTCGTCGTCGACGCCGTTCCCGCCGTAGGAGCGCATCCCGCGGGCCCGAACAGCGCCAGGGCAGCCGCCCAGCCGACCTCCGGCGACAGGGCCCGGGCCGACCAAGCACCCGCGCGACGGCATCCCGTCGATCGGCTGGTCACGATCGCCCTCCTCGCGTACGGGCTCGTGAACGTCGTGGTGACGGCGATCAGCTATCTCGATCTCACCGCTGTCATGAACCAGGCGATGTCGGTGCTGGGCATTGAGGGGGAGTTCACGAACTACGCCCAGGGTCGTCTGTGGGGCACCATCGCCGCCGTCGTGCTCGTCGCCGGCTGGGTGCTCACCGCCGTGCTCGCCGTGCGCCGGCTGCGGCGAGGCCGCATCGCCTGGTGGATCCCCGTCGTCGGCGCCGTGGTCACCGGAGCCGTCGTCTCGATGTGCCTCGCGGTTCCCATGATGGGGGATCCGGCTTTCGTGGCGTTCCTCGACGCCACCTCCTGACCGTCTCCGTCTCCGAGAACGCAGAAGGGCGTCTCCCGCGAGGGAGGCGCCCTTCTGCATCTGGCGGAGCGGTCAGCTCTTCGACTGGCCGTACGAGCCCAGCTGGCGCGTGGCCTCGACGACACGGGCCGCCATCGCCGTCTCGGCGATCTTGCCCCAGGCCCGCGGGTCGTACAGCTTCTTGTTGCCGACCTCGCCGTCGACCTTGAGCACGCCGTCGTAGTTCTTGAACATGTAGTCGGCGATCGCCCGCGTGTACGCGTACTGCGTGTCGGTGTCGATGTTCATCTTGATCACACCGTTGGCGACCGCCGTGGCGATCTCCTCGTCGGTCGATCCCGAACCGCCGTGGAAGACGAGGTCGAGCGGCTTCGCGGCGGTGTTGTACTTCGCCTGCACCTCGGCCTGGATCTCGCCCAGCAGCTCGGGGCGCAGCTTCACGCCGCCGGGCTTGTAGACGCCGTGCACGTTGCCGAAGGTGAGGGCTGCGATGTAGCGGCCCTGCTCGCCGAGGCCGAGCGCCTGCACGGCCTGGTCGACGTCGGCGAAGGTCGTGTAGAGGGCCTCGTTCGAGCCCTCGTGCTGCACACCGTCCTCCTCGCCGCCGACGACGCCGATCTCGACCTCGAGGATCGCGTTGATCGCCTTCATGCGGGGGAGCAGGTCCTTCGCGATCTCGATGTTCTCGGCGAGCGGCACCGCAGAGCCGTCCCACATGTGCGACTGGAAGATGGGGTTGCGACCGGCCTTGACCTCTTCTTCGGACGCGGCGATCAGCGGCTCGACGAAGCCGGCGAGGGCGTCCTTGGGGCAGTGGTCGGTGTGCAGGGCCACGGTGACCGGGTAGTTCTTGGCGACCTCGGTGGCATAGCGCGCGAAGGCGAGTGCGCCGGTGGCACGGCCCTTGACCGTGTGGCCGGCGAAGTAGTCGGCGCCGCCGGTGGTGACCTGGATGATGCCGTCGGAGCCTGCCTCGGTTAGTCCCTGGAGCACCGCGTTGATGGTCTGCGAGCTCGAGACGTTGAAGGCCGGGTACGCGAAGCCGCCCGCCTTCGCGCGGTCGAGCATTTCGGCGTACTGGTCCGGGGTGGCGACGGGCATGAGATCTCCTGCGGTAGATGAAGCCTGGGACAGCTGTCACTCTAGCCGGGCGCGGCGGCGGATGCCCGGTGCGCGGAGGCGCTTCGCGCACGATCGTCCTACCCGATCGTTAAGAAACGCGATTCCTTCGCTCGTCCGGAGGGTGAAACGCCGCGTTCTGCGCCGGGTCGCTGGATAGGCTGACCCCATGGTGAGTCTGACTGCTGATCTGAGCCCGCTGCGTCCCGACCGCAACCTCGCGATGGAGCTGGTGAGGGCCACTGAGGCCGCCGCGATCCGCGCCGTGCCGTTCATCGGTCGCGGGGCAAAGGAGGCGGCCGACGGCGCCGCCGTCGATGCGATGCGGGCCTTCCTCGGCACGGTCGACTTCCAGGGGCGCGTGGTGATCGGCGAGGGCGAGAAGGACAACGCCCCGATGCTGTTCAACGGCGAGGTCGTCGGAACGGGCCGGGGTCCGGAGTGCGACATCGCCGTCGACCCGATCGACGGCACGTCGCTGACGGCCGCCGGCCGTCAGAACGCGCTGTCGGTGATCGCCGTCTCGGACCGCGGCAGCATGCTCGACGCGTCGAGCGTGTTCTACATGGACAAACTCGTCACCGGCCCCGCGGGCGTCGGCGTCGTCGACATCCGCCTTCCCATCGGCGAGAACATCCGTCGCCTCGCGGGTGCCCTCGAGAAGCCCGTCGACGAGATCGTGGTCTCGGTGCTGAATCGTCCGCGTCACGAGCAGCTCATCCAGGAAATCCGTGACGCCGGTGCCGGCACGCGTCTCATGAGCGACGGCGACGTCGCGGGCGGTATCAACGCCGCTCGCCACGACGCGCGCACCGACATGTGCGTGGGGATCGGGGGGAGCCCGGAGGGCATCGTGACGGCCTGCGCGATCAAGGCGCTCGGCGGTCACATCCAGGGGCGCCTCTGGCCGCGGGACGACGACGAGCGCCAGCGCGGGATCGACGCGGGTCTCGACATGGACCGGGTGTACGAGGCCGACGACCTCGTGAAGGGCAAGAACACGATCTTCGTCGCCACGGGCGTCACGGACGGGCAGCTCGTCGCGGGGGTGCGACGGGAGCGGGGATACGTGTACACCGAGAGCGTCGTGCTGCGCGGTGCCTCGGGCACGCTGCGACGCATCGCGTCGGAGCACCTCGTCTCGAAGTGGCTGTGAGGCGTTCGCGCTGAGTCGACGCCGCCGGTGTGAGTCGTCTCGGATCGTTACCGTCCCGGTATCCGTCCGGCGGCGGTGATCCTGCGTTTCCTCGCGGAGCGTGTCAGACTTGTCACTGGGTTTGTCGCCGATGACGGAGCCGATGGGCACCGCAGGCAGAGGAGGGCGAACACATGACCGCGTCGCAGACGAGCAGCTCGAAAGCAGTACCGACGAAGATCGTCACCACGAACACCGGACGCATCCTTCGGGTGAGCGCCGCCGAGGCCGAGGCGAGCATCGCGGCATCGACGCCGGCGGTCGCATCGACTCAGCCCGTGGTCGATCCCGCCCGTCGTGCCGACGTGCTGCTGCGCAAGCGGCGTCCCGAGGGGCACGAGCTGAGCCCCTGGTGGATGATCGGTGCGTTCCTCGCCACCAGCGGTCTCGTGATCCTGCTCCTCAGCGGCGTTCCCGGCGTCGCCTGACGGCGGCGTCGCCCCGATCCCGCTTCGCCCGGTTCCCGCGTCGCCCGGTCCTGCGTCGCCCGGTTTCCGCATCGCGCGGATCCCGTCGTCACCCCGGTCCCGCGTCGCCCCCGATGCCGCGTCGTCGTATTCTCGGCGTCGCCCCGTCCTACGTCGTCGTATTCTCGGCGTCACCCGTCCTGCGTCGTCTGACTTCCGGCGCCGCCTGAAGGTCACGCTTCCTCGACGCTCCGACGTTGCGGTTCGTCCGCGTCCTCACGCTCGCGGTCGTCGGCGGACGAGTTCGTGCCGTCGTGCAGCCGGACGCGCACGTCGCCCAATTCCGCCCGGATCTCCTGCTCCGTATCGAGCGTGCCGTCGACCAGCTCCTCGGCGGTGAAGCGACGCGAGGGAGCGGTGATGCGCTGCGGTGCCGCGTCGAGCGTCGAGGCGTCGATACCAGGGAACTGGCGGGCCGTGACGAGCACGCGGCTCTCGAGCGAACCCGCGAAGCGGTTGTAGCTGTCGACCGTGCGCTCCAGGGCGCGTCGCAGATCGTCGGCGTGCCCCGCCAGCGTCCCGAGGCGGTCGTACAGCTGGGTGCCGAGGGCGAGGAGGGCGCGGGCTTCGGTCGACACCTCTTGCTGCGTCCACGTGTAGGCGACCGTCTTGAGGACCGCCCAGAGATTGACGGGGGAGGCGAGGGCCACCCGTCGACCGAACGCGTAGTCGAGCAGCGTCGGGTCTTCATCGATGGCCGCGGCGAGGAGCGACTCGCTCGGAAGGAAGCAGATCACGAACTCGGGACTCGCGTCGAGCCCCGACCAGTAGGCCTTCTTGGCGAGCGCGTCGATGTGGGCGCGAAGCGCCTTCACATGCTTCTGCATGTGTCCGCGGCGCTGCGCCTCGTGCGCGTCTCCCGCGGGCAGCGCCGAGGCCTCGAGGTACGCGTCGAGCGGCACCTTGGCGTCGACGGCGATGGACGCGCCACCGGCGAGCCGGATCACCATGTCGGGGCGACCCTGACCGCGGTCGGACGAGATCGTGGTCTGCAGGTCGAAGTCGACGTGGCGTGTGAGCCCGGCCGCCTCGACGACGCGCCGCAGCTGCGTCTCTCCCCAGACTCCGCGGGTGGCCGTCGAACGCAGCGCGCCGGCGAGGGACTCGGTCGTGGCCCGCAGCGCCTCGTCGGACTCCTGCGCGCGACGCAGCTGTTCGGCCAGCGAGCCGAACTGCGCGTGGCGCTCCTGTTCGATGGCCGAGACCTTCTGCTGCATCTGCTGCAGGCTCTCACGCACCGGCGCGAGAGCAGTGAGCACCGCGTTCTGCTGCTGCACGCGCTGCGCATCGGCCCGCTGCTCGATGCGCGCGTGCTCGACGGCGTCGCGATAGAGGTCGTACTGGCGATCCCGGTCGTCCCGCACGGCTTCGAGTTCGGCTTCGGCGCGCGCCAGCGCGGCCGCACCCCGTCCCGCGCGCAGTGCCCAGCCGACGGCGCCACCCGCGCAGAGCGCGGCGAGCAGGAGGAGAACGATCAGCGGAGCATCCATGGGGCCATGATGGCCGGGGCCTCCGACATTCGGGGGAGACCCGCGGGGAGGATCAGGCCACCGACAACTCGGCCACGACCGGGGCGACCGTCGCCGCTGGGGCGACGCGTCCGCCGAGACGCAGACCGAGCACCTCGGCGAGGGTGTGCACATCCGACGCGCCGGCGCGACGGGCGGAGTCGATCACGATCTGCGCGCACGCACGCGCATCGGCGAGCGCATCATGATGCGCGAACTCCTCGAACCCGGCGGCCTCCGCGGCCTTCGGCAGACGGTAGGAATCGAGCTGGTAGGTCTTGCGGGCCACCTGCAGGCTGCACAGCGACTGGTACGGCGGGCAGACGCCGCCGGTCGCCTCGGCGGCACGACGCAGCACGTTGAGGTCGAATCCGGCGTTGTGCGCCACGAGCACGTCGGCACCCGCGAATGCGCACAGACGCTCGAACTGATCGACCCAGCGGGCCGCCGTTCGCACGTGCTCGGGGCGGATCCCGTGGATGCGCACGTTCCATTCCTGGAACTCGTCGTGACCGGGCGGAGGCTGGATCAGCCACCCCGCCGTCGCCACGACCACTCCGTCGCGGACGCGGACCAGACCCACCGCGCAGGCGGAGGCGGGGCTGGAGTTCGCGGTCTCGAAATCGATCGCGGTGAAGTCCAGGGGCACGTTCCCACTCTCACCTGAAGCGGTCACTCCCACGTGGCGGCGCGCCGCTTCAGGGGGCATCGCACGGTCCGAAACTGCGCATGAGATTCAAAAGGGTCAGCATGCACTGTATAGTCATCGGATGCTGACCATTGCTTCCCGTGTCGACGTCATGACCAGGCTCGGACGAGCGATGGCCGACCCGACCCGTTCGCGGATTCTCCTCACGCTGGTGGATGGTCCCAGCTACCCGGCGGTACTGTCGCGGGGACTCGAACTGACGCGCTCGAACGTCTCGAACCACTTGGCCTGTCTACGCGATTGCGGCATCGTCGTCGCCGAGCCCGAGGGGCGGCAGACCCGCTACGAGATTGCAGACCCGCATCTGTCGGCGGCGCTCTCCGCGCTCGTCTCGGTGACGTTGGCCGTCGACGAGAGCGCGCCGTGTGCTGATCCGGCGTGCTCGGTCGACGGCTGCTGCGACGCAGGGGAGTCCCGGTGACCGCGGTCATGCTCGCGCCCGAGCGTCGTGACGTGCTGCGCCGCCGCATCCGGATCGTGGTTGCGATCACGATCGTCTGGAACGTCATCGAGGCGGCCGTCGCTCTCATCGCGGGCGGCGTCGCATCATCCGCGGCGCTCATCGGGTTCGGATTGGACTCGATCGTCGAGGTGCTCTCGGCGGCGGCGGTCGCGTGGCAATTCGCATCCCCGAAGCCGGAGAAGCGCGAGAAGGTCGCTCTGCGCGTGATCGCCGTGTCGTTCTTCGCTCTGGCCACGTATGTGGGTGTGGATGCCGTGCTCTCCCTATGGGGTGTCCGTGATCCTGCGCACTCACCGGTCGGGATCGCGATCGCCGCACTGAGTCTTCTCGTGATGCCCTTCCTCAGCTGGTTCGAGCGCCGCACCGGCCGTGAGCTCGGCTCAGCCTCCGCGGTCGCCGATTCGAAGCAGACGCTCATCTGCACGTATCTCTCGGCGGCTCTGCTCGTCGGTCTGCTCCTCAACAGCCTGTTCGGCTGGGCGTGGGCGGATTCGGTGGCCGCGCTGGTGATCGCCGCGTTCGCGATCCGAGAGGGTGTCGAGGCGTGGAAAGGCGACGGCTGCTGTGCCGTTCCGGTCTCGGCGCTCACCGGTGAGGGCGACGTCGATGTCTGCAGAGACGGCTGCTGCGGGCAGCCGAGTCTCCGCGCCGTGCCGATCGACATCGCATCCGGATCGATCGGGGATGCGGCCCCGGGGATCGCGGCCCCGCCCGCCCGGTAGACTCGACCCCCGTGGCTCTCACTATCGGCATCGTCGGCCTGCCCAACGTCGGCAAGTCCACCCTCTTCAACGCTCTGACCAAGAACGACGTGCTCGCGGCGAACTACCCGTTCGCGACGATCGAGCCCAACGTCGGCGTCGTGAGCCTCCCCGACTCGCGGCTCGACAAGCTGGCCGAGATCTTCGGCAGCGAGCGCATCCTCCCGGCGACCGTGTCGTTCGTCGACATCGCCGGTATCGTGCGCGGCGCGAGCGAGGGCGAGGGCCTCGGCAATCAGTTCCTCGCGAACATCCGCGAGGCCGACGCGATCGCGCAGGTCGTTCGCGGCTTCGCCGATGACGACGTCGTGCACGTCGACGGGGCCGTGAACCCGGCATCCGACATGGAGACCATCAACGCTGAGCTCATGCTCGCCGACCTCCAGACCGTCGAGAAGGCGATCTCGCGCTACGAGAAGGAGGTGCGCGGCAAGAAGATCGATCCGTCGGTGCTCGAAGCCGCGAACGCCGCGAAGGATGCGCTCGAGCGCGGGGTGCTGCTCTCGACGAGCGGCCTCGACCTCTCGCCGATCCGCGAGCTGGGACTGCTCACCGTGAAGCCCGTGATCTTCGTCTTCAACGTCGACGAGGCCGTGCTCACCGACGACGCGCGCAAGGCCGAGCTCGCGGCCCTCGTCGCGCCGGCGCAGGCGATCTTCCTCGACGCGAAGATCGAGTCGGAGCTCATCGACCTCGACCCGGAGGATGCCGCCGAGTTGCTCGCCGCGACCGGCCAGGACGAGTCGGGCCTCGACCAGCTCGCCCGCATCGGCTTCGACACCCTCGGCCTGCAGACCTACCTCACGGCCGGGCCGAAGGAAGCACGCGCCTGGACCATCCCGAAGGGCGCCAAGGCGCCGCAGGCCGCCGGCGTCATCCACACCGACTTCGAGAAGGGCTTCATCAAGGCCGAGATCGTCTCGTTCGACGACCTCGTCGCCACCGGTTCGGTGGTCGAGGCCCGTGCGAAAGGCAAGGCGCGCCTCGAGGGCAAGGACTACGTCATGCAGGATGGCGACGTCGTGGAGTTCCGCTTCAACAACTGACGATGGGCTCGTCGCGTCGCCCGGAGGGACACGATGTCGATCACCGCGGCTCGCGTCTTCCTCGCCAGCACGCTGTGCGCGACGGTCGTCTGCGCGACCTGGGCGGGAATCGCCTGGCACGTTGCCGGTGGATTCGCTCCGGCGAGCGGCCTCCCTGTTGCGCTGACGGTCGTGGCGGCGGTGCTGCTCGTCTCTGCGCTGTTGTTCTTCCCGCGGTTCGTGGAGGCGCGCGTCGGCGGTGACGGGCTCCTGATCCGGCGCGTCTTCGGCCGACGGGTCGTCGACGTCGCTGCTGTCCGCGAGGTCGTGGTCCTCGCCGGCCTCATCCTGCCCTCGAGGATCTCCGGGCCGCTCGTGCGTCGCGTCGTGCTCCGAGGGGAATCCGGCGTGATCGATGCGTTCTCGGCGCCCGACGATCAGGTCGTGGCTGCGCTGCGCTCGCGTGGCGTGCCGATCATCGTGATCGAGGAAGCGCTGAGCGCGGCTCAGGCGCGTCGGCGCGTTCCCGGTTCGATCAGTGCGGTGGAGGTGCTCATCGGCCCGGCACTGGCGGTGATCGTCGTCGGTGCGCTCGCCGCGGCCGCCGCCCTCGTTCTCGTCTGACGACGCGCGGTGCTCTCGACACGCGAGCGCGGCACGGGCAGGATCGAGGGCGCCGTGCGCACCGTTGAGGCGCTCGTCGAGCGGTTGCTGCCACGAGCGGATGCCATCGCCGAGCTGCGTCGTGACGCGAAACTCGTCATGTGGTGGTCGGGAACTTCGGACAGCGAGCAGGGCGGGTTCGTGATGGCGGCCGAGCTGCTGGCGGGGTTGGCGACACTGGGATGCGAACTGCGCGGCACCGCCTACATCGACGAAGAGACCGAGGAGTGACGCAGAGAGGCGCGTCGCGGGGCACGCCGCCGGATAAGGTGGGCGCCATGTCGGAACCAGAGGCATTGCGCGCGGCCGAACAGCGGGTGCGGGATTTCATGGTCGAGTTCGATGCGCAGTGGCGGATCGCCGCACCGGCGTTCGAGGAGCGCGACCCGAACCACCCGGGAAAGGCGTTCGAGCTGTGGCGCTCCCTGATGACGGAGACGACCCGAGCGCACTTCGTCGACACCTCCGCCTCCGACCTCGCGACGTCGTTCAGTCGTCCGGCGAAATACGGTCCTGACGTCGAGACGCTCGTCCGATCCGAGATGGTCGGCGATACCGTGTACGTCCTGACGCGATCGAGTTCGCCGCTGGAGACGTTCCACGAGTACGCCCTGCGCGAGCAGGTGGGGGAGTGGCGGATCGCCGCGATCGCCTCGCACCATGGCGACCCGACGGAACCGTACCTCGACCAGAGCGCCGCCGCGGAGAGGATCGAGGACTGCGCACCGGATGCACCTTTCGCCGAGATGCCCGAGGCCCAGGCACGGCTCGACGAGCGGAGGATGTTCATCGAACGTGCCGTCGTGCACCCACGACACGGCGAGAGTTCGGAAGCCCGAGTCGAGCGGGTCGGCACCCTCCGCACCCGTTCGGGCGTCCTCTCGGTGGTCGACTTCGGGTACGACAACAACAGCGCGTGGCCACTCGCCCGGACCGTGCCGCCTGGAGCGTACGCGGTCGAGCGCGTCGTCAGCTTCGGGCGCAACGCCGCGGTACGCGTGCTCTTCTCCGACGTCGAGCCGGTCGCGTGGCATCCGGCCTCCATTCCCGGAAGCGGTCACGTGATCGGGGTGGACGCCGGATGCGTGTGCATCGTCGACTACCCCGCCTACGCCGAGATGTCGCGACGCGCGAAGTCATCGGTCTTCGACGAGTTCGCGGCCGCGCAGAGGCCGGCAGCCGCCGAGCT
Source organism: Microbacterium sp. Soil_N32 (assembly GCF_057655505.1). Classification (NCBI taxonomy): domain Bacteria; kingdom Bacillati; phylum Actinomycetota; class Actinomycetes; order Micrococcales; family Microbacteriaceae; genus Microbacterium; species Microbacterium sp. Soil_N32. Next base: position 1,027,102 of record NZ_JBDGME010000019.1, on the reverse strand, counting down.
TCCGCTCGGTGACGACGACGCCGGCATCGCCGTCGACTCCGGGTACGGCGACGGCAGCTACCCCGTGTACTGGGGAACGGATGCCGAGGGTCGGGTCGCGCAGCTCGTCGTCGACTTCATGGTGCTCGTCCATCAGGACGACAACGGAGACCTCACGACGCTCTGAGCAGGCCCCTGCCACCCCGTGACCGCGCCCCGCGCGAGTAGGGCGCAGGATCGCGTCATCGACATCGCGAGGTCGCGACGAGAAGGCGGAGTCTCGGGCAGGATGGCCTATGCCGTCCCCCCCGCCTGTCGCCGCTGGCCACGGAACTCGCTCGGACCGATTTCGCCGACGACTGGTACCGGTGGTGCGATGCGCACCGCGAATGGTCCGCCGAGGCGAGCGGCGGGTACGCGACGGACTCGCTTGCGAGCGGCGCAGGAGGGTACGCGCCCCTCGCAGTGGAGGAGTTCCTCGACGCCTTTCGAGCCGCGGGAGCCACGGCCCGCAACGGCTCGACGTTCCCGCGCGGCCGGCACCGCTCCTTCACCGTGGACGTGGTCTCGGACTCGGGGACTCGGTGCAGTCTGGCGGTGCAGCTCGGGCGCGGCCTCAACGCACTGGAGTGCCGCCTAACGGTATTCGACGGCGAGAGCGCGGCTGGCGACGCCGAACTGCTTCACAGCGTTGCGCGCGACATCCGGCTCGCGTCGGGACGAGAAGTACCGGACCCGGCATCCCCGTATCCACGGCCGATCATCGGCAGCCGCAGCCAGCTCGAGGTGGTCTCTCGTGAGCTCGTCGGTGTCCTCGCACGCGTGGCGCATGGATGGGGACGGTCCGGTTCGGAGGGCTCCCCTCGCACGGTTGGGTACGCTGGGTGAGGCCCACCTCACCTCAAGGAGACTGCCGAACCATGGCTGACATTCAGACTTTCGAGCCCGACGGACGCGCGATCCCCTACACCGTGGAAGGTGACGGACCCGCTCTCATCCTCATCGCCGGCCACGGTCTGAACGTCACCTACCTCGAGCTGCTCTCGCACTCGGTGTCGGAGGAGGACTTCCGCGTGGTCAGCGTCGGCTCGCGCCGCCCGTCCGACCAGGCGGTGACGATGCACGACCTCGCTCAGGACGTGGTCGACGTGATGAGCCACCTCTCGATCTCGGACGCCTGGGTCGGCGGACACGCCTTCGGTGGGGCCGTGGCGCGCGTCGTCGCGCTCGACCATCACGACCGTGTCAACGGCGTGCTGCTGCTCGGCGTCGACGAGACCGGCCCCTCGGCCGAGGCGCTCGCCGCGTTGCCCGCCCCGTCGCGCGATGCCGAGGTCGATGCCCTCCAGGCGGCGGCCTGGGAGGCCCCCGCGCCGCTCGCGGAAGGCCTGCCGGTGCTCGTCGTGCAGGGCACGGAAGATCCCATCGCCCCCGTCGAGAACGGCGAGCGGCTGCAGGAGGCCGCGCCCGACCGGGTCAGCGTCGTACGCGTCGACGGCGGGGGCTACCTCTTCCCGTTCACCCACATGGGCGCCACGTCGTGGGCCATCGAGGACTACCTCGACTGGGACTGATCCCCACCCGAACGCACGGATGCCGCGACCCGAGACGGGCCGCGGCATCCGGAAATCCGCGTCAGGCGACCTGAGCCGAGACGGCGAAGGACACAGCCCCCGCGTCGTCGACGCCGGCGTCGAGCACCTTGTCGTCGAGCGCGGCCGCAGCCGTCTCATCGAGGAACAGGCGCGTGCCCGACACCTCGACGACCTGGTCCTGCGGTTCGGGATCGTTCGTGACGAGCACGGCGAGACGTGCCTCTCCGCTCGGGCCCTGGGCCTCGGTGGAGTGGATGCGCAGACCGGCATCCGGGGTTTCGCTCTGGCGACTCACGAGGGTCGTGACGATCGCGGAGGCGTTGTCGGTGAGGGTGAGCACAAGACTCTCCTTCCGTTCGAGGCATGACGCGGTCGCGGCATGTCCCGGCTACGATTCCGAAGCGGCACGCGGGGAGCAACCCCGACGCGCCGCCTCGGAGGAACCTCTCACCTGGCCAACAGCTTTCTCAGGAACACCTGCGCGGTGCCGTCGCCGTCGGGCACGCGCTCGCTCTCCTCGTAACCGCAACTGGTGTACAGGCGGATGTTCGCCTCGCTCAGGCTGCCGGTGAAGAGCTCCGCCGTCGTCGCCGAGGAGCGCTCCTCGGCGGCCTCGAGCAGAGCGCGACCGATCCCTTCGCCCTGCATGTCGGGCGCGATCGCGATGCGTCCGATGAGCAGCAGATCGCCGTCCTCGCGGAACCGGATCGCCCCGACCAGGCGCCCGTCGATGCGGGCACCGAGGCCCGCGCCCATCCGCAGCTCTGCGCGCATCTCGTCGAGCGTCTGAGTGAGCGGGGGCATGTCGGCGCTGCCGTAGATCTGCGCCTCCGAGACGAAGGCTGCGCGCTGGATCGTCAGCACCTCGCCGGCGTCGTCCTCGCTGAGGGGCGCGATGTCGATCGCGGGACGGTCGGGGGTATCAGAGGGGGTCATCGTTCTCCTTCCGGTCACACGTTCGGGGGTCGAGGGTGGGCATGTCAACCCCCTCGAATCCGGGGCCGGAGCATCGTTACCGTCGATGTCAGGAGGACATCACTATGGCAACCAAGACCACGTCGAAGACCACCGGATCGAAGGGTGCTGCCGCGAAGGCGGGCGCCAAGACCACCCGGCCCCAGAACGCCGAGAAGGGCTTCACGGCATCGCCCGAACTCGCCGGCAACCTGCAGGCCGTTCTCGTCGATCTGCTCGAGCTCGCGCTGCAGGGCAAGCAGGCGCATTGGAACGTCGTCGGACGCAACTTCCGCGATACGCACCGTCAGCTCGACGAGATCATCGACGAGGCCCGCACCTTCAGCGACACGATCGCCGAGCGGATGCGCGCGCTGCACGCCGTGCCGGACGGACGCAGCGACACCATCGCCGCGAGCACCACGCTGCCCGAGTTTCCCTCGGGCGAGGTCTCGACGACCGACACCATCGACCTCGTCACCGAGCGACTCGAGGCCACGGTCGGCACGCTGCGCGATGTGCACGACGCGGTCGACGAGGAGGATCCGACGTCGGCCGACCTGCTGCATGCGATCATCGAGCGCCTCGAGCAGTTCGCCTGGATGGTGAGCGCCGAGAACCGGGAGCCTGCGGGGAGCTGAGACGAGCACCCGCATGATCGTGCGTACGGGGAGCGACGCGCGATTGCCCGGCCGGGATCAGTCCTTCGGGACAGGTCCCGGCCGGGCTGCGCCACGGGTCACGTGCGGGAGCACCAGCCAGAGCGCCACCACCATCACCAGCGACGCGACGAGCGCGATCAAGCCGGCGGTCCGGTCGACCGTGAAGTCGACGATGAGCGTCGTGACGCCGATCGTCAGAGCGCCGATGACGATGAGGTCGATGCGCACGATGCGCGCCGCGATGCGCACGAGGTCGGGCTTGCGTCGACGGCCGAAGAATGCGCGGTGCATACCGACCGGAGCCAAAGCCAGGATCGTCGCGATCGCGGCGAGAGCGACGAGCACGACGTACACGTCGCGCTGCAGCTCGTCCATGTCGGTGAACCGCGGCTGGAAGGCGACCGCCAGCAGGAAGCCGGTGAGGATCTGCGTTCCGGTCTGCATCACGCGCAGCTCCTGCAGCAGCTCGTCCCAGTTGCGATCCGCCCGTTCGTTCGGGGTCTCGTCGCGTCCATCGGCGCGGTCGTCGTGCCCCGCGTCGGCCATCTCCACACTCATGCGCTCAGTCTGATGCGCGCCGCCACACCTGTCCAGCCGACCCGCCCCGACCCCAGGAGACGTTCTCATGACCCTTCCGCCCATCCACGACTGGTGGCCGCATCTGTCGGTCGACGCGCGCCACGAACTGCTCGAGAAGGCGCCGCATCTCGGTGACGACGTGCGCGAGGAGATCCGCGAGATCACCGGCGCGGTCGTCGGTATGCGAGAGGAGCTGTCGGCCGAGGACCTCGAATACGCGCGGACTCAGGTCGAAGAGGTCGACTGACCGTCGGACGCCGGGTCCTCGTCGCGCAGACGGGGCTCGGTGCGTCGCTCCGGCCGCACGCCCGCCGTCTCGATCGTCGGCCCCAGACCGGTGGTCATCGTCGTGCGATCGACGAATCCGAGCGTCAGCGGCATCCCCGTCTCCCGGGAGATGCGGTAGAAGCCCGACTTCCAGTAGTCGTTGCCGCCGCGTGTGCCGTCCGGCGTGATGACGAGGCCGAAGACTTCGCCGGAGTGCACCTGACCGACGACCTCTGCGACCACGCGGCCCGGGTCGTCGCGGTCGACGGCCACGCCGCCCAGTGCACGCATCACCGGACCGCGCCAGCCCCGGAACAGGCTCTTCTTGCCGAGCCAGTGCACGTCGATGCCGAGACGCCACGCGATGCCCAGCATGAGAACGAAGTCCCAATTCGAGGTGTGCGGGGCGCCGATGAGGATCGTCGGACGGGTCGGCACGGCGCGCTGACCCACCAGGGTCCAGCGGCTGACGGCCCAGAACGCCCGGGCGATCGATCTCTTCAGCATTCCTCCACCGTAGGGGGACATGGCTGTCGATCCGCTGTCGGTCAGGCGGGGTCTTGCTGGCCGGCGCGCTCAGCACCCGCCCCGTCGGCCTCGCCCGCGAGGCGGATCAGCGCGGCGGCGATCCCCGGGGGCAGCCCGGGCGTCGCGTCGACCGGAACGGCGAGGGACTGCAGCGTGCGGCTCAACAGGTTGCGGGCCGCCGCGGCGAGGGCGATGTCGACGATCTGGCGGTCGGAGAAGCCGTGGGCGCGCAGGGCCTCGGAATCCGCATCCGTCATCGATCGCGGCGACGTCGACAGGCGTTCGGCGAACAGGATCACCGCCTGCTCGGCCGCTCCGAACCCGCGGTCGTCGTGCGCCGCGAACGCCGCGAGGCCGGCCTCGTCGACCACCCCGGCGCGGAGGGCGCGTCGCGCGTGCGCGAGCAGGCAGTGCGTCGAGCCGATCGCTCGCGCGGCACCGAGGGTCGCCGCCTCGTAGACCCGCACTCCGATCGAGGGGACCACGGCGTGCACGAGCTCTTCGAACGCCGCGTACGCCTCGGGGTTGACGGCCATCGCCTGCGTATGCGCGAAGACGAAGCCGTCGTCAGCGATGTCGGCCGCGTACATCTCGGCGGCGCGACCCGAGACGGATGCCGCATCCGGGGGAGTGATGATCATGGTGCGCTCCTTGGTCGACGCGTCGGGCGCGACGAGGGAGGCGGCCCGGCGTCACTGCGAACGCTACGCCCGCGGGACGGGCGGCGACACCCCCTCTCGCGGCGTACACGGACGCTGGTGCGGGAGCGACGCCCGTGCCGTGCGACAGGCGTACGATCGAGGGATGACCGATCAGCAGGCACACACCAGTGAGCCGGAGGCGCCCCGCGGGCTCCGACCGTTGCCCGGTACCCTCGACCTTCTTCGCGGCGACACCGACGACCAGTCCGCCGGATACTGCAGCGGCGGCGTCTGCCGTCTGCCCGCTTCGAAGAAGCCGTAAGTCGACAGGCGCCGCCGCCTGCTGCCGCGAGGTCAGTGACCGCCGTGGAAACCGCCGGCCGCCTCGGCCGGCTTCCGCACGAACGGGCTCAGGGCCACCGCGGCGAGAGAGATGATCGCGGCGATCAGGAACGCCATGCGGGCACCCGGCGCACCCGCGACCGCGGTCGACAGCCCCTCGGCCTCGCCCGTGTGCAGGATCGCCGAGTAGGTGACGAGCAGAACCGCGACGCCCGCGGCGCCGGCCACCTGCTGCATGGTGTTGAGCACCGCGGAGCCGTGCGAGTACAGCGGTCGCTCCAGCGAGCCGAGCGAGGCCGAGAACAGCGGCGTGAACGACATGGCGAGGCCCACCGACATCACGGCCTGCACGATCACGAGCACCCACCACTGCGTCTGCTCGCCCACCGTGGAGTAGAAGAACAGGGCGGCCGACACGAGGATCGTGCCCGGAATGAGGAGCGGACGGGTACCGCGTGCGTCGTAGATGCGCCCCATGACCGGGCCGAGCAGACCCATCATGATCGAACCGGGAAGCAGGATCAGACCGGCGCTGAACGACTCGAGGCCGACGACGTTCTGAAGATACTGGGGGAGGAGGGTGAGCGTGCCGAACATCGACAGCGCGAGGATCGACATGATGATCACCGAGAGGGTGAAGTTCGTCGAACGGAACACGCGCAGGTCGAGGAGCGCGTCGTCGGCCCGCTGCAGCACCAGCTGACGCCAGACGAAGAGCGCGAGCGAGACGACGCCGACGGCCAGGGCGATGGCTCCCGCGGCGGGACCGGAGCTGGCGCCCTCGCCGCCCAACTGGCTGATGCCGAAGACCACCCCGCCGAAGCCGAGCGCCGCGAGCGGGATGGAGAGCACGTCGAGGGGCATGCGGCGGGTCTCGCCGAGGTTCGTCATCCAGCGCGCTCCCATGCCGAGGGCCACGAGGGCGATCGGAAGGATGATCGCGAAGAGGGCGCGCCAGTTGGCGACCTCGAGCACCGCGCCGGCCAGCACGGGACCGGTGGCGGGGGCGAGCGAGATCACCATGCCGACGCGACCCATCATGCGCCCGCGCGACTGCGGGGGCACGACGTTCATGATCGTGGTCATGAGCAGGGGCATCATGATGCCCGTGCCGACCGCCTGGATGACGCGGCCGACCAGCAGCACCGCGAAGCCGGGGGCCACGAGCGACACGAGCGTGCCGAGCGAGAACGAGATCATCGCCGAGATGAACACCTGACGCGTGGTGAAGCGCTGCAGGATGAACCCGGTGGTGGGGATGACGACGGCCATCGTCAGCATGAAGGCGCTGGTCAGCCACTGGCCGAGCTCGGGCGGGATACCCAGATCCTCATTGAGGTGCGGGATCGCGATGCCCATGGTGGTCTCGTTGAGGATCGCCACGAACGCGGCGACCAGCAGCAGCCAGATGACGCGCATGTCGGAGCGGGCGATCGCTCCGTCGGCGGTGGTTCGGGTCGGGATCGACCCGGTGTCGACGGCGGACATACGGCCTCCAGGGCACGAGAAGAGGAGAGTGCGCGAGTGCGCGAGGACCAGTCAGGCCATTCAGCGTAACCACAGCATCCGACATTCCATTCCCGAGTCGGGGATATCCGATCGACGGATGCTCCCGACCCTCGGTGTCCCCGGGCCTGGATACGCTGACGGGATGAGTATGGGCGGACGGCACCCCGGCGGTTTTCGCGGAGTCGACGAAGAGGCGCAGAAGCGCCTGAACGCGGAGGCGCCGCGCATCGACGGCCTGGGGCGGCGCGTGATCGCGCTGTTCCGTCCCTATCGGTGGCGCATTCTCCTCACCGGCATCCTCGTGGTGGTCGGTGCCGGCGTCGCGGTGATTCCGCCGCTGATCGTGCAGCGGGTGTTCGACGACGCACTGTTCCCCACGGAGGGCGGCGGCCCCGATCTCCGTCTGCTCGGGTGGCTCGTCGGAGCCATGATCGCGCTCTTCCTCGGCTCAGCGGCACTCGGTGTGGTGCAGACGTGGCTGACCTCCACCGTCGGCAACAGCGTGACCGGCGATCTGCGCGTGCGACTGTTCGAGCACCTGCAGGCGATGGAGCTGGGCTTCTTCACCCGCACCAAGACCGGCGTCATCCAGTCGCGCCTGCAGAACGACGTGGGCGGGGTGTCCGGCGTGCTCACCAACACCGTCACGAGCATCCTGGGCAACACCGTCACCGTGGTCGCCTCGCTCGTCGCCATGATCCTCATCGACTGGCGCCTCACCCTGATCGCTGTCGTCCTCATGCCCTTCCTGGTGGTGGTGCAGCGCAAGGTCGGGCAGGTGCGCGCCCGGATCGCCGGCGAGACGCAGGAGTCGCTGTCGGAGCTGACCTCGATCACGCAGGAGACGCTGAGCGTCTCGGGCATGCTCCTCTCGAAGGCCTTCAACCGGCAGCGCACCGAATCGCAGCGCTACCAGGCCGAGAACCGCAATCAGGTCGTGCTGCAGGTGCGCCGGGCCATGAGCGGCCAGGGCTTCTTCGCCGTGGTGCAGGTGATCATGGCGAGCGTCCCTGCCGTGATCTACCTCGTCTCCGGCTACCTCATCGCCGGCGGCAGCGGCGCGATCACCGCGGGCACGGTCGTCGCTTTCACGACCGTGCAGGCGCGGCTGCTGCAGCCGCTCATGGGTCTGATGCGCGTGTCGCTCGACCTGCAGACCTCGTCGGCGCTCTTCGCCCGCATCTTCGAGTACCTCGACCTGGTGCCGGAGATCCAGGACGCGCCCGACGCGATCCGGGTCGACGCCGCCCCGGGGCCGCGCGGGCGGGTGGAGTTCCGCGACGTCGTCTTCCGGTATCCGGATGCCGCGGACGACGCCCGGCCCACGCTCGACGGCGTCTCGTTCGTCGCGGAGCCCGGCGCGCACGTCGCGTTCGTGGGACCTTCGGGCGCCGGAAAGACGACGGTGCTCTACCTCGCTCCCCGCCTGTACGAGGCCGCGGGCGGTGCCGTGCTCTTCGCCGGCGCTGACGTGCGCACGCTCGCGCAGGACTCGATCATCGACGACGTCGGCATCGTCTCGCAGGAGACGTACCTCTTCCACGCGACGATCCGCGAGAACCTGCTGTACGCCAAGCCGGATGCGACCGAGTCCGAGCTCGTGCAGGCGTGCACGGCGGCGAACATCCACCACATCATCGCGGGGTTCGAGAAGGGCTACGACACCGTCGTGGGCGAGCGCGGTTACCGCCTCTCGGGCGGTGAGAAGCAGCGCATCGCGATCGCCCGCGTGCTGCTCAAGGATCCGCCGGTGCTGCTGCTCGACGAGGCGACCTCGGCGCTCGACACCGTCTCGGAGCGCGTCGTGCAGGAGGCGCTCGACGAGGCGGCGAAGGGGCGCACCACGATCTCGATCGCGCACCGGCTCTCGACCGTCATGGGTGCCGATGTCATCCACGTGCTCGAGGCGGGGCGGATCGTCGAGTCCGGCACCCACGCCGAACTGCTCGATCGCGGAGGTCTCTACGCCGAGCTCGCGGCGCAGCAGGTCGCCGCGTCTCGCGTGCTCGTGACCGAGGCCGTGGTCGAGCAGCGCGTCACCGGCGGAGTGGATGCCGCGCTTCCCGAGCGTCGCGCCGACCGTGCGCCCGACGATGCCGTCTCGACGGATCCGGCGGATGTGCTGACGGCATCTCTCGGTGTGATCCCCGGCCCGCGCGCCGAGGACGGGGGAGACCGTCCCGTTCGGTGACCGTTCGCGCACTCAGTGGGCCGAGAGTCCTCCGTCGACGCACAGCGAATGACCCGTGACGTACGACGACCCGGGCCCCGCCAGGAACACGGCGGCGCCTGCGAAGTCCTCCGGCAGGCCGTTGCGACCGATCATGGTTCGGGCGGCGAGACCCGCCACCACCGCCGGATCCTTCTGCAGTCGGGCGTTGAGGGGCGTGAGCACGAAGCCCGGTACGAGGGTGTTGCTGGTGACGCCGGTGCCTCCCCATGCCTCCGCCTCGGACCGCATGAGCGATTCCACGGCTCCCTTCGATGCGCCGTAGACCCCGCTGGAGGCGAAGGCGCGGTGCGCCTGCTGCGAGCTGATGTGGATCAGCCGGCCGTAGCCCCGCTCCGCCATGCCCGGGGCGAAGCGGCGCCCGAGCAGGAACGGCGCCAGGGCGTTCACCGTCATGGTCGCGTCCCAGTCCTCCTCGGTGATCTCCGCCATCGGCGGACGGATGTTGATGCCGGCCGAGTGCACGACGATGTCAGGTTCGCCGAAGGCGGCGGCTGCGGCCTCCGCCGCCGCGTGGATGCCGGAGCGGCTGCCGAGGTCGCCGACGACCCCGGTTGCGGTGCCGCCGGCGGACCGGATCTCGTCGACCGTCGATGACACCCGATCCTCTCCGCGCGCGAGGATGACGGTGGATGCACCGGCGCTCGCGAGCGCGGTGGCGATCCCCCGGCCGATGCCGGAGCTGCCTCCCGTGACGAGCGCCGTGCGCCCCTGCAGCGAGAACAGACTGTCGAGGTAGGTGTTCATGAGTCTCCGAGGGTTCTGCGCCGAACAGGCGGGGCGGCGGGGCGGGATCGGTGCCGGGTGCAGGTGAGGCGCGGTGTCGCGCCGCGCCGGATCACCAGGCGAGACCGGCGGTGAGCGAGGGGTCGGGGCGGGCGTCGGCGTACTCGGGAAGCGTCCGGAGGTCGGCGACGAAGGCGTCGAGTGCGGCCGCGTAGGCGGGGTCGGGATGCTCGGCGGCGATCTCGTGCAACGACGGAAGGTCCATCGTCAGGATCAGCGACAGGCGCGCGGCGACCGCGGCGTGCGCCCCGGCGTCGCGGAGAACGGCGATGCCGCCGCGCAGCGCCGCGAGGTAGTCGACGAGCACCTCCACCCGTGCCTTGCCCTGCGTGATCGATGTGCCGTCGGCACGCAGTCGCCACTTCACGACGACGTCGGGGATGACGTCGAACGCGTGCGCACGGGTGTACATGAGTTGCGCGACGACCTGATCCTCGTAGGCGACGCCTTCGGGGAATCGCAGGTCGTTCCAGAACGCGGTGCGGCTGAGCTTCGACCACGCGACGATGTTGGCGGAGGCATCCGGATGCTCCTCCAGCGTCGTGCGCCGACGCTCGGGCGCCGTCGCGGCGGCCACCCAGGGCTGCACGCGACCGGCGACATAGGAGTCTCCCTGCAGGCGGGACCGCACGTACGCGCCGGCGACGAAGTCGCTCCCCGTCTCGCGCAGCGTGCCGGTCATGCGGGCGAGCGCGTTCGGGGTGAGCTCGTCGTCGGCGTCGAGGAACCCCAGGAGCGGCGTGTCGACGCGTTCGAGACCCGCGTTGCGCGCCGCGCCCAGCCCTGCTGCTCGCTCGTGGCGCACCACCTGGAACCGGGGGTCGTCGGCCGCGGCGGCCAGGAAGATGTCGGAGGTCGCGTCGACCGATCCGTCATCCACGAGGATCGCTCGCCATCCGGGCTCGGTCTGCGCCCGCAGCGATGCGATGGCGGCCGGGGCGAACGCCGCCACGTCGCGCCCCGGCACGATCATCGTCACGAGGGGGTCGGGGGCGCTCACCCTGCGATTCTAGGACCGGGTTCCCCGCAGACCGTCGCCGGGGCGTCGAATCAGGAGGCGACCGCGCGCACGGACTCCCCGACGAGCGCGGCGAGTCTCTCGGGCGCATCGTCGGGAAGCACCTCACGACCGAACGTGAAGCGCACGGAGGTGTGGGCGACGGCCGGGTCGATACCGCAGGCGACGAGCACGGGCGACGGCTCGTCGCTGCCGGCCGCGCACGCCGAGCCGCTCGAGGAGATCACGCCGCGGCGCTCGAGTTCGAGCAGCACCGCCTCGCCGCTCGTGCCGGCGAAGGTGAAGCTCGCGGTGGCAGGAAGCCGGTGCACCGGATCCCCCGTGAGCTCGGCCCGGGCCACCGCGCCGAGTACCGCATCGATGAAGCGCCCCGTGGCCGCCCCGACGCGGGCGCTCGTCTCATCGCGCTCGGCCTCGGCGAGTTCGAGGGCGGTGGCGAGGGCCACGGCGCCCGCGACGTTCTCGGTACCGGAGCGTCGACCGCGCTCCTGTCCTCCGCCGTGGAGCAACGGCTCGAGCGGCACGCGTCCGCGCACGGCGAGGACGCCGATGCCTTTCGGTGCCCCGAGCTTGTGACCGGCGATCGAGACGGCGTCGGCGTCGAGGCCGGCGAGCGGCAACCAGCCTGCGGACTGCACGGCGTCGAGGTGCACAACGGTCCCGGCGGCATGGGCGGCGGCGATCAGCGCCGGGGCATCTTGAACGTTCCCGATCTCGTTGTTGGCGTGCCCGAAGCTCACGAGGGCGGTGTCGTCGCGCACCGCGTCGGCCACCGACTGCGGTGCGATGCGGCCGCGACGATCGACCGGCAGAACCGCGACCTCGACGCCGTGGAAGCGCCGTAGGAACTCGACGGACTCGAGGATGGATTCGTGTTCGATCGGCGAGACGACCACGTGCCGCGCGCCGCGCTCCCGGGCCGCGAGCACGATGCCCTTGACGGCGAGGTTGTTGGCCTCGGTGCCGCCGCTGGTGAACACGACGTCGCCCGCGCGCATGCCGAGCACCCGGGCGACCCGTCGGCGTGCATCGTCGAGGGCGCGCGCCGCGGCCTCGCCCGCCGTGTGACGGCTCGACGGGTTGCCGAACGCCGCTGTCAGGAACGGCTCCATGGCGGCGCGCACCTCCGGGCGCACGGGCGAGGTGGCGGCGTGGTCGAGGTAGAGCACCGTCAGCCGATCCGCAGGTCGAGTCCGAGGTCGAGGGCGCGGGCGGAGTGGGTGAGTGCGCCGACCGAGATGACGTCGACGCCGGTCGCCGCGATCGCGCCGACGGTGTCGAGGTCGACGCCGCCCGAGGCCTCGACCGTCGCCCGGTCGCCGATCAGGGCGACGCCTGTGCGCAGGTCGTCGAGCGAGAAGTTGTCGAGCAGCACGGTGTGCGCACCGCCGTCGAGCACGGCGGGGATCTGGTCGAGGCGGTCGACCTCGACCACGACGTGGGCGGTGTGCGGCAGGCGCGCGATCGCCGCGCGCAGTGCCGTCGCCGTGTCGACGCCGGTGCGCGTCAGGACGGCGAGGTGATTGTCCTTCGCCATGACGGCGTCGGAGAGGGAGAAGCGGTGGTTGCTGCCTCCGCCGGAGACGACGGCGTGGCGCTCGAAGGGGCGGAGGCCGGGAGTCGTCTTTCGCGTGTCCGCGATGCGCGCTCCCGACCCGGCGACCGCGCGCACGTAGGCCGCGGTGAGGGTCGCGATGCCGCTCATACGCTGCGTGAAGTTGAGCGCCACGCGTTCCGCGGTCAGAATGCTGCGCGCCGGCCCCGAGACCGAGGCGAGCACGTCGCCGGGCGCGAACTCATCGCCGTCGCCGACGTGGACGTCGACGGCGACCCCCGGGTCGGTGAGGGTGAAGGCGGCGCTGAACACGCTGCCTCCGCTCAGCACACCGGCCTCGCGCGCGACGAGGTCGGCGGTGGCCGCGGCATCTGCGGGGATGAGCGCCTCGCTCGTGAGATCGCCCCACGGGGCGTCTTCCTCGAGGGCGGCTCCCACGACGCGGTGGATGGTGGCGGTGGTGAGCATCAGACTCCGATCAGGGCGGGTTCGCGCACGTGGGCGCCGACGGACTCGGTGCGCGCTGCGGCGGCGCGGGCGGTCGCCTGGGCGACCAGGAGCATGTTCGCGTTCTCGTGGTCGGCGAGGGCGTCGAGCGGGAACGGGGAGGTGGACCAGACATGCAGCATCCACCGGGCGTGGGCGAGGCCGGCATCGCTGCGGAGCAGGCCGACGTGCGCGCTCATGAGCTCCTGCAGGGCGGCGCGGGAGAAGGCGGGAGGCGCCGCGGCGGTGCGGAGCGGCGGGTGAGCGGGGGCGGCGTTCCCGGGGACGGCATTCGTCAGGGGCGCGGCCTCGGGCCACGGCTCGGTCACGGCGCGCGCGACCCGCGCCCCGAATACGGCGCCTTCGAGGAGGGAGTTGGAGGCGAGACGGTTCGCGCCGTGCACGCCGGTGCGGGCGACCTCGCCGGCGGCGAAGAGGCCGGGCAGCGACGTGCGACCGTCGAGATCTGTGTCGACACCCCCCATGAGGTAGTGCGCGGCCGGGGTCACGGGCAGCGGCTCGCGCGACCAGTCGAAGCCCCGCTCGCGCGTGACGCGGTCGATCGTCGGGAAGCGGCGGGCGAGGGTCGCCGCCCCGAGCATCGTCGCGTCGAGCAGCACGGGCGCCCCCTGCAGTGCGCACTGCCGGGCGATCGCCTGCGCGACGACGTCGCGGGGGGCGAGTTCGCCGTCGGGATGCACGTCGAGGCAGAACCGTCGGCCGGCCGCGTCGAGCAGCGTCGCACCCTCGCCGCGCACGGCCTCCGAGAGGAGGAACGGGTCTCCGCCCGCGAGCACCGTCGGGTGGAACTGCACGAACTCGAGGTCGGAGACCCGGGCGCCCGCGCGCAGGGCGGCGGCGATGCCGTCGCCCGTGGTCCCGTCCGGATTCGTGGTGCGGGCGTAGAGCCGACCGGCACCGCCCGTCGCGAGCACCACGGCGTCGGCGGCCACGTCGTCGTCCCGACCGTCGCGCAGCAAGCGGGCGCCGCGTACCGCCCCGGCATCCACGCAGAGGTCGACGAGCATCGCGTTCTCCACGACCCGGATGCCCGCGCGGCGGACGGCGTCGGTCAGGGCGCGCGAGATCTCGGCACCCGTCGCATCGCCACCCGCGTGTGCGATGCGCGCATGGCGATGAGCGGCCTCCCGGCCTCGGCGCAGCCGCCCCGCAGCATCCCGGTCGAAGGCGACGCCCCGGGCGACGAGGTCGGCGAGGGCGGCGTCGGCGCCGTCCACGAGCGCGTCCACCGCAGCGGCGTCGGCGAGACCGGCACCGGCGGCGATCGTGTCGGCGGCGTGCTGCGCGGCGGAATCGCCCGGTCCGCGGACTCCCGCGATGCCGCCTTGCGCGTACCGCGTGCATCCGTCGCCGAAGGCGCCCTTCGTGACGACCGTGACGTCATACCCGCGCTCGTGCGCGTGCAGCGCCGCGGTGAGCCCCGCGATGCCGGTGCCGGCGACGACGATCTTCATCGCTCGACCGGTGCCGGGGGCTTCGCAGCGAGCATGCGCTCGAGCGACACCCGCGCGGGGTCCGCGACGTCCGCGGGCACGGTGATGCGGTTCGGTGTGCGACCGGCGACCAGCTCCTCGAGCACCCAGGCGAGGTAGCCGGGGTGGATGCGGTACATCGTCGAGCACGGGCACACCACGGGGTCGAGGCAGAAGATCTCGTGCTGCGGGTACTGCGCGGCCAGCCGCTTCACGAGGTTGATCTCCGTGCCGATCGCGAACGTCGTGGGTTCGGTCGCGGCGTCGATGGCCCGACGGATGTAATCGGTCGATCCGGCCTCGTCAGCCGCATCGACCACCTCCATCGGGCACTCGGGGTGCACGATGACGCGCACGCCCGGGTGCTCAGTGCGGGCCTGCTCGATCTGCCCGACCGTGAACCGGCGGTGCACCGAGCAGAATCCGTGCCAGAGGATGACGCGCGCGTCGACGAGCGCGTCGGGCGACGATCCGCCCCAGGCACGCCGAGGGTTCCACATCGGCATGCGGTCGAGCGGCACTCCCATGGCCTTGGCGGTGTTGCGTCCGAGGTGCTGGTCGGGGAAGAAGAGCACGCGACGTCCCCGCGCGAACGCCCACTCCAGAACGGTCTGCGCATTCGACGACGTGCACACGATGCCGCCGTGCCGACCGACGAACCCCTTGATCGCCGCGGAGGAGTTCATGTACGTGACGGGGATCACCGGCAGCAGACCGTCGTCGTCGACGACGTCGAGGGGGCCGAGCGCATCGGCGAGCTGTTCCCAGCACTCCTCGACCTGGTCGATGTCGGCCATGTCGGCCATGGAGCATCCGGCAGCCAGGTTGGGCAGGACCACGGCCTGCTCCGGCCCGGACAGCAGGTCGGCCGTCTCGGCCATGAAGTGCACGCCGCAGAAGACGATGGCCTCGGCATCGGGCCGGCCCTTCGCGGCCGTGGCGAGCTGGAACGAGTCGCCCACGTAGTCGGCGTGACGCACGACCTCCTCGCGCTGGTAGAAGTGCCCGAGCACGACGACCCGGTCGCCGAGCACCTGCTTCGCCGTGCGGATGCGGGCATCCAGCTCCTCCTCCGAGGCCTCGCGGTACTCGACCGGGAGCTCGCCCTGCCGCGGGGAGCCGGTGGGGATGACGTCGCCCATCGACGACCCTGGGCCGTAGCCGGGGCGGACGTCGAAGTCCCACGGGCCGGCAGCGAGATCGGTCGTGCACGTGGCATCGGTCGACCGCCCGGCGACGATGTCCTGGATGGCGTGATCGACGGAGCCGTCGAGCGGACGGGCGCCGGGGGCGGGGAGGAAGGTGATGCTCATCGGATGCTCGTTTCTGCGGGTCCGAGGGGGCCGCGCGCGGCCAGCTCGACGTCGGTGTTGTCGCGGTAGAGGCGGGCGGGCCGGTGGCTGCCCGTGCGGAAGCGGTCGGTGGGGATGAGGTTTCCGGCGGCCTCCACCTGTCGTCGGAAATTGGCGGGGTCGAGGTGCCTGCCGAGGATGGCCTCGTAGGCCTCCCGCAGGTCGGACAGGGTGAACTCCGACGGCAGGAAGCCGTGCGCGACGCGGCTGTAGCCGACCTTATTGCGCAGGCGCCACAGGGCGTACTCGATGATGTCGGCATGGTCGAAGGCCAGCGCCGGCAGCGCGTCGACGTCGAACCACTCGACGTTCTCGGGCGCTCGGGCGGCCGCGACGTGCGCGCTGCTCTGCGCGATCACGTCGTCCTGCCGCAGGAGAGCCCAGTAGACGATGGAGATCACACGCGTGGGGGAGCGGTCGACGGCGCCGAAGGCGTACAGCTGCTCGAGGTACGACGGGGCGAGGCCCGTGGTCTCGGCGAGTGTGCGGGCGGCGGTGTCGACGGGGGACTCGTCGGCGGCGATCCAGCCGCCGGGCAGTGCCCATCGGTCGGCGAAGGGCTCGCGCGTGCGGTGCACGAGCGGGATGGCCAACCGGGGCGAACCGTCGCCGGAGGGGCGCAGCGTGAGGATCACGGTGGATCCCGCCACGCGGATCTCGTCACTTCGGGTCTCTGGCACCTTAACCTCCGCGGACGATCTTAGTGTCCCCCTGACCATAAGTCGAGCCCTCCCTCGACGCCCCCGGCTCGCCCCCTCGTCCACCGCTCCCGTCGCACTTTCTGTCGCTCCGGGCGGCGGCGAGCGACAGAAAGTGCGACGGGAAGGACCACGGAAGCGCGGATGCCCCCGCTAGACTGGCCGGACAATCGAACACGGGCCGAACGACCCCCGCGGGAGAGCCCCGGCGAACGCAGCCGGGCACCGAAGGAGCAAGCCTCCCCGCCAATCTCTCAGGTACGCGTACCGCGTGGATCCGGCCACTCTGGAAAGCGATCGCACACGTGTGCGGTCCGCCGACGGTGAAAACCCCGCCACGCGGGGTGAAACTCTCAGGCCCATGACAGAGGGGGAGTTCCGAGGGGCGACGTCATCGCCGCCCCGCCCGACCGCATCCGGGAGAACTCCGTGTCAGACCCCCGTTACACCCCGCTCCGCGAGCGCCACGAGGCGCTGGGCGCCTCCTTCACCGACTTCGGCGGGTGGCAGATGCCGGTGCGCTACACCTCCGACCTCGCCGAGCATCACGCCGTCCGCCGCGCAGCGGGCCTGTTCGACATCTCGCACATGGCGGAGTTCACGGTTCGCGGCAGCGATGCCGGGGCCTTGCTCGACTACGCCCTCGCCGGTCGGCTTTCGGCGCTCGCTGTGGGCAAGGCGAAGTACTCTCTGCTGCTGGCGGAGGCGGGCGGCATCGTCGACGACGTGATCGTCTACCGGCTGGACGACGACGACTTCCTCGTGATCTCGAACGCGGGCAACCGCGACGCCGTGCGCGAGGCTCTTCTCGCACGGGCCGCAGGGTTCGACGCCGAGGTCGTCGACGTGTCCGACGACTACGCGCTGCTGGCCGTGCAGGGTCCGGCCGCCGAGGCGATTCTCGGGGCGACCGCGGGCATCGACGACGTGAGCATCCCCTGGTCCGAGCAGCGCTACTACGCCTGGGCCCGCGCGAGCTTCGCGGGGGAGCCGCTGCTGCTCGCCCGCACCGGCTACACCGGCGAAGACGGCTTCGAGCTGCTGGTGCCCGCGGCGCACGCGGTCGCCCTGTGGGACGCCCTCCTCGACGCGGGCGCCGAGCACGGTCTGGTCCCGGCGGGGCTCGCCGCTCGCGACACCCTCCGCCTCGAGGCCGGGATGCCGCTCTACGGCCACGAGCTCGGCCTCGACACGACGCCCGCGCAGGCCGGACTCGGCCGCGTCGTCGTGACGGGCAAGGAGAGCTTCGTCGGCAAGGACGCCCCGGATGCCGCCGCCGACGCGCCGGTGCTGGTCGGCCTCGTCGCCGAGGGGCGCCGCGCCGGGCGTGCCGGCTACCCGGTGGTCGACGCCGCAGGCACCGCCGTCGGCGAGATCACGAGCGGCGCCCTCAGTCCTACTCTCGGCCACCCGATCGCGATGGCCTACGTCTCCCCGTCCGCGGCCGCGGTCGGGACCGACCTGTTCCTGGACGTGCGGGGGACGAGGATCCCCGCCGTCGTGACCGCTCTGCCTTTCTACCGGAGGACGAAATGACCGATCTGAACACCCTGCACTACACCGAGGAGCACGAGTGGATCGCCGCCGACGGCGACACCGTGACGATCGGCATCACCGACTTCGCCGCCGACAAGCTCGGTGACGTGGTCTTCGTCGAACTGCCCGCCGTCGGCACCGAGATCACCGCGGGTGCGGTGGTCGGCGAGATCGAGTCGACCAAGTCGGTCGGCGAGCTCTACGCGCCGGTCACCGGAACGGTCGTCGAGATCAACGACGCCGTCGTCGACGACCCGTCGCTCGTCAACGGCGAGCCGTTCGAGGGCGGTTGGCTGGTGAAGGTGTCCGTCGCCGCCGGCGCCACCGACGGGCTGCTCGACCGCGACGCGTACGTCGCTCTCACGGAGGGCTGATCCCGAGTGGTCTCCTTCGCCGACCGTCACATCGGACCCACGGCCGACGCGCAGCGCGAGATGCTCGACGCGCTCGGCATCCCCGAGGGGGCCGATCCCGCCGGGCCGCTCGAGGCGCTCATGGCCCAGGCCGTGCCCTCGTCGATCTTCACGCCCGCCGCCTCCGACTCCCCGGGGTCGGCCAGCAGCATCCCCCGCGCCGCGACCGAGACCGAGGCGCTGCGCGAGCTGCGCGCCCTCGCCGCCCGCAACACCGTCAACCGTCCGATGATCGGGCTCGGCTATCACGGCACCCTCACGCCGCAGGTGATCCAGCGCAACGTGCTGGAGAACCCCTCGTGGTACACGGCGTACACGCCGTACCAGCCCGAGATCTCGCAGGGACGCCTCGAGGCGCTCATCAACTTCCAGACCATGGTCGCCGACCTCACCGGTCTGTCGACGGCGAACGCGTCGATGCTCGACGAGTCGACCGCGGTCGCCGAGGGCATGCTGCTCGCCCGGCGCGCCTCGAAGGCGAAGACCGATGTGTTCGCGGTCGACGCCGATGCGCTGCCCCAGACCCGGGCGCTGCTCGAGAACCGGGCCGATGCCGTGGGCATCGAGCTCGTCACCGTCGACTTCGCCGCCGGCGAGCAGCTGCCGGACGAGCTGTTCGGCGTCTTCGTGCAGTACCCGGGGGCATCCGGCCGAGTCTGGGACCCGTCGGCCGTCATCGACGCCGCCCACGTCTCGGGCGGGCTGGCCGTCGTCGCCGCCGATCTCCTCGCGCTGACGCTTCTCGCCTCGCCGGGCTCGCTGGGCGCCGACGTCGCCGTGGGCACGACGCAGCGCTTCGGCGTGCCGATGGGCTTCGGCGGTCCGCACGCCGGCTACATGGCCGTGCGCTCCGGTCTCGAGCGTCAGCTGCCCGGGCGCCTCGTCGGCGTCTCGGTGGATGCCGACGGCAAGCCCGCCTACCGCCTCTCGCTGCAGACCCGCGAGCAGCACATCCGTCGGGAGAAGGCGACGTCGAACATCTGCACCGCGCAGGTGCTCCTCGCGGTCATGGCCTCGATGTACGCCGTCTACCACGGGCCGGACGGACTGACGGCGATCGCGCGGGAGGTCGCCGGCAAGGCGGCACTGCTGCGGTCGTGGCTGGTCGAGGACGGCATCGAGGTCGTGCACGACGCGTTCTTCGACACCCTGCGGGTGCGGGTACCCGGTCGTGCCGCGGAGTACGTCTCCCAGGCGCACCACGGCTTCGGCATCCTGCTGCACGCCGCCGATGCCGACACCGTGGGCATCGCGGTCGACGAGACCACGACGGTCGACGAGCTGCTGCAGGTGGCCCGGGTCTTCGGCGGTCGTGCCGAGCGCGCGTTCGCGTTCGTCGGCGGCCGCGACGGCCTGCCCGATCCGCTGCGCCGGGCGGATGAGTTCCTCACCCACCCGGTCTTCGACGCGCACCGCAGCGAGACCGCCATGATGCGGTATCTGAAGAGCCTCGCCGATCGCGACTACGCGCTCGACCGCGGCATGATCCCGCTGGGCTCGTGCACGATGAAGCTCAACGCGGCCACCGAGATGGCGGCGATCACCTGGCCGGAGTTCGCGGGCATCCACCCGTTCGCGCCGGCCTCCGACGTGGCCGGGTATCTCGAGCTGATCGATCAGCTCGAGGCGTGGCTCGCCGAGGTCACCGGGTACGACGCCGTCTCCCTCCAGCCCAACGCCGGCTCTCAGGGCGAGCTCGCGGGTCTGCTCGCGATCCGCGGGTATCACCGCGCGAACGGCGACGACCAGCGCACGGTGTGCCTCATCCCGTCGTCGGCGCACGGCACGAACGCGGCCTCGGCGGTGCTCGCGGGCATGAAGGTCGTCGTCGTCGCCTGCGACGAACTCGGCAACGTCGACCTCGACGACCTGCGCGCGAAGATCGCCGCGCACGCGTCCGAGCTCTCGGCACTGATGATCACCTACCCGTCGACGCACGGGGTCTACGAACACGATGTCGTCGAGATCACCGCGGCGGTGCACGACGCGGGCGGCCAGGTCTACGTCGACGGGGCGAACCTGAACGCGCTGCTCGGCTTCGCGCGCTTCGGCGATCTCGGCGGCGACGTCTCGCACCTGAACCTCCACAAGACTTTCGCCATCCCACATGGCGGCGGTGGCCCCGGTGTCGGTCCCGTGGCGGCGAAGTCGCACCTGGCGCCGTTCCTCCCCTCGCATCCGCTCGCGCAGCGGGCGGAGCACGCGGGCGGCTTCGTCTTCGAGGGCGGTGTGGTCTCGGGTGCTCCATACGGGTCGGCGGGGGTTCTGCCGATCTCGTGGGCCTACGTGCGCATGATGGGCGCCGACGGACTGCGCCGCGCGACCGCGGCAGCCGTCCTCTCGGCGAACTACATCGCGGAGCGTCTCCGCACCCACTACCCGGTTCTCTACACGGGCGAGAACGGGCGGGTCGCGCACGAGTGCATCCTCGACCTGCGTCCGCTCAAGGAGGCGACCGGGGTGACGGTCGACGACGTCGCCAAGCGTCTGATCGACTACGGCTTCCACGCGCCCACCATGTCGTTCCCCGTCGCGGGAACGCTCATGGTCGAGCCGACCGAGTCGGAGGATCTCGCCGAGATCGAGCGGTTCATCGAAGCGATGATCCAGATCAAGGCCGAGGCGGATGCCGTCGCCGCCGGTCGCTGGCCGGCCGCGGACAACCCGCTCGTGAACGCACCCCACACCGCGGCGTCGCTGATCGCGGGGGAGTGGGACCACTCCTACACACGCGAGGAGGCCGCGTATCCGGTGCCCGCGCTGGTCGCCGGCAAGTACTGGCCGCCGGTGCGTCGCATCGATCAGGCGTACGGCGACCGCAACCTCGTGTGCGCCTGCCCGCCCATCGAGGCGTTCGCCTGACCCGAGGCCGCACACGGATGGCACCGCTCCCGCGAGGGGCGGTGCCATCCGTCGTATGGGGGCAGGTCACCGTCTGTTTCGGGGATGTTTCCGATGGTCACCACTCAGTAACGGTTGATTAGCCGGGAGCGCGGCTTCTCACATGCCGATATAACCTGACACCATCCCTACGCGTTCGACGATGAGCGCGCAGTTTTGATGTACACGTCCTAGGAGGACACATAGTGAAGCGCAACAAGATCGCCCTGGCGGGCACCGCGCTGTTCGCGATCGGCGCCCTGGCGCTCGCGGGCTGCGCGAGCGGCGGCGGCAACTCGGACAGCGGCAACGCGGGCGGAGACGTCGACGCGGACGCGATCATCACGACCAACGGCTCCGAGCCCGAGAACCCGCTGATCCCGACCAACACCAACGAGGTCGGCGGCGGCAAGATCCTCGATGAGATCTTCGCCGGACTCGTCTATTACGACGCCGACGGCAAGCCGGTCAACGACATGGCCGAGGAGATCACGACCGAGGACCCGCAGAACATCACGGTCAAGCTCAAGGAGGGCCAGAAGTTTACCGACGGTGAAGAGGTCACGGCCGACAACTTCATCAAGGCGTGGAACGAAGGCGCCAAGCTCTCCAACGGTCACCTCTCCAGCTACTTCTTCGAGGACATCGAGGGCTTCAGCTACGAGACCGACTCCGAGCTCACCGGTCTGAAGCAGGTCGACGACTACACCTTCACGATCGCGCTGAACAAGCCGGCCTCCGACTTCGCGCTGCGTCTCGGCTACTCGGCCTTCTACCCGCTCCCCGACGTCGCGTTCGAGGACATGGAGGCGTTCGGCGAGAACCCGATCGGCAATGGCCCGTACAAGATCGACGGCGACGACGCGTGGCAGCACGACGTGCAGATCGACCTCGTCCGCAACGACGACTACGAGGGCGGCCGCAAGGCGCAGAACGGTGGCCTGACCATCAAGTTCTACGCCACGCAGGAGGCGGCGTACGCCGACCTGCTGTCGAACGAGGTCGACGTCATCGACGCGATTCCGACCAACTCGCTCCAGGTCTTCACCGACGAGCTCGGCGACCGCGCGGTGAACCAGCCGTCGGCCGTGTTCCAGTCGTTCACGATCGGCCAGTTCCTCCCGCACTTCTCGGGCGAAGAGGGCATGCTGCGCCGCCAGGCGCTGTCGATGGCGATCAACCGCGAGGAGATCACCGACACGATCTTCTCGGGCACCCGCACCCCGGCCTCCGACTTCACGTCGCCGGTCATCGACGG
This sequence comes from Microbacterium sp. Soil_N32, assembly GCF_057655505.1. NCBI lineage: Bacteria > Bacillati > Actinomycetota > Actinomycetes > Micrococcales > Microbacteriaceae > Microbacterium > Microbacterium sp. Soil_N32. The sequence continues at coordinate 1,004,341 of NZ_JBDGME010000019.1, read as the reverse complement.
CTGGTCCGACTCGGTCCCCGGCAGCGAGGTCCTCGAGTACAACCCCGAGAAGGCGAAGGAGCTGTGGGCCGAGGCCGACGCCATCTCGCCGTGGGAGGGTGACTTCAAGATCGCGTACAACGCCGACGGCGGGCACGACGCCTGGGTCGACGCGGTGAGCAACAGCATCAAGAACACCCTGGGCATCGAGGCGTCGGGCGACCCGTACCCGACGTTCCAGGACCTGCGCACCAAGATCAACGACCGCACCATCACCACGGCGGCGCGTTCGGGATGGCAGGCCGACTACCCGGGTCTGTACAACTTCCTCGGACCGCTCTACGCCACGGGCGCCGGCTCCAACGACGGTGACTACTCGAACCCCGAGTTCGACGACCTCATCGAGGCCGGTATCAGCAACCCCGACGCCGACGCGCAGATCGAGGACTTCACCAAGGCGCAGGAGGTCCTGTTCAAGGACCTCCCCGCGATCCCGCTGTGGTACTCGAACGTGACCGGTGGCTTCAGCGAGAACGTCGACAACGTCACGTTCGGCTGGAACTCGGTTCCGCTGTACTACGAGATCACGAAGGCCGGCGAGTAAAGCCTGACGGCACTTCACCCGTGAGGCGGTGACGATTCTTCGTCACCGCCTCACGGGCTGTGTTCTGCACGCTCTACTTCCCGGTCCAAGAAGGGACAGCGGATGCTCGGTTACATCCTGAGACGTCTCCTGCAGGTGATCCCCGTGTTCTTCGGCGCGACCCTGCTCATCTACTTCCTCGTGTTCGCCATGCCCGGCGACCCGATCCTCGCCCTGTTCGGCGACAAGACGCCGAACCCGGCCGTCCTCGAACAGCTCCGCGAGCAGTACCACCTGAACGATCCGTTCATCGTCCAGTACGGCTACTACATCGCCGGCGTGTTCCAGGGCGACCTCGGCGACACGTTCTCCGGCCGCCCGGTCTCGGCCGTCCTCGGAGCGACGCTCCCGGTCACCGGCCGCCTGGCGCTGATGGCCATCGGCATCGAGTTCACGCTCGCGATCATCATCGGCACGATCTCGGCGCTGCGCAAGGGCAAGCTCTTCGACAACGTCTCGCTGGTCGTCGCGCTCGTCGCGATCGCCATCCCGATCTTCGTCGTGGCGTTCCTCGCCCAGTACTTCCTGGCGATCCAGCTCGGGTGGTTCAAGCCCACCGTGGGCGCCGACAACGACTGGGGCGGCCTGTGGCTGCCCGCCATCGTGCTCGGCTTCAGCCTCTACGCCGTCAGCATGCGGCTGATGCGCAGTTCGGTGATCGACACCATGAACCAGGACTGGGTGCGCACCGCGTACAGCAAGGGCCTGCCGCGTCACCGCGTCATCCCCGTGCACGTGCTGCGCAACTCGCTCATCCCGGTGATCACCAACTCGGCCACCAACTTCGGCGTGCTGCTCGTGGGTGCGACCGTGACCGAGGGCATCTTCAACGTGCCCGGCGTCGGCAACACCCTGTTCCAGGCGATCCAGCGCGGGGAGGGTCCGACGGTCGTCTCCTTCGTGACGGTCTTCGTCATCCTGTACGTCCTGGTCAACCTGCTCATCGACCTGCTCTACGGTCTGCTCGATCCGAGGATCCGCTATGTCTGACCCCACGACCCAGAAGCATTACGTCGCCCCGGTCGAGACCGAGTCGATCGCGGTCGACGCGGTCCGCATCTCCGACAAGCCCAGCAACCTGTGGCGCGACGCCTGGCGCGACCTGCGCCGACGCCCGCTGTTCTGGTTCTCCGTCGTCCTCGCCGTCGTCTTCCTGGTGATGGCGCTCTTCCCGACGCTGTTCACGGCGACGCCGCCGAACTCCGACTGCCAGCTCGCCAACAGCAACGGCGGTCCGGCCGACGGGCATCCGCTCGGCTTCACCTTCCAGGGCTGCGACATCTACGCCCGCATCGTGTGGGGCGCCCAGACCTCGCTGTCGGTGGGCCTCATCGCCACCCTGATCTCGGCCTTCCTGGGGCTGCTCATGGGTGCGCTCGCGGGCTTCTACGGCGGATGGCTCGACGGGCTGCTGTCGCGCATCGGCGACATCTTCTTCGCGATCCCCTACATCCTCGCCGCGGTCGTCGTCATGACGGTCTTCCGCGACTCGCGCTCGGTGTGGACGCTCGCGCTCGCGATCGGCGGATTCGCCTGGGCCTCGACCGCACGTGTGGTGCGCGCCGAGATCCTGCGGGTACGGCAGGCCGACTTCGTCATGGCCTCGCGCGCGCTCGGACAGTCGAAGTTCAAGACGCTGCTCAACCACGTCATCCCGAACGCCATCGCGCCGCTCCTCGTCGTCTCGACGCTGGGCCTCGCCGCCGCGATCGTCGCCGAGGCGACCCTGTCGTTCCTCGGTGTCGGTCTGGGCAGCGACGTCATGTCGTGGGGCAACGACATCAGCAAGGCCCAGGCCTCGCTGCGTGTCGCCCCGATGGCGCTCATCTATCCGTCGATCGCTCTGACCCTCGCGGTGCTGGCGTTCGTGACCCTGGGCGAGCTCATCCGAGACGCCCTCGACCCGAAGGCGAGGGCACGCCGATGAGCGACCGCATCACCGAACAGGCGCCTCTGCTCAGCATCCGCGACCTCACGGTCGCCTTCCGCACCCAGGACGGTCCGCGGGAGGTGCTGCACGGCGTCAGCTTCGACGTGTTCCCCGGCGAGACCGTCGCGATCGTCGGCGAGTCGGGGTCGGGCAAGTCGACCACGGCCACGGCCATCGTCGACCTGCTGCCCGGCACGGGCGAGGTCACGGCCGGATCCATCACCCTCGAGGGACGCGAGCTGACGACGCTCGGCCGCAGCGCCATGGAGGGTGTGCGCGGACGCGACATCGGATTCGTCCCGCAGGACCCGATGTCGAACCTCAACCCGGTGTGGAGCATCGGCTTCCAGGTGAAGGAGGCCATCCGCGCCAACGGCATCGCCCAGGGGCGACAGGCCGTGAAGGCCCGCGCGATCGAGGTGCTGCAGCAGGCGGGGCTCGCCGACGCCGAACGGCGTCTGCACCAGTTCCCGCATCAGTTCTCGGGGGGTATGCGCCAGCGCGCGCTCATCGGCATCGGCCTCGCGGCCGACCCGAAGCTGCTGATCGCCGACGAGCCGACCTCGGCTCTCGACGTCACGGTGCAGCGCGTCATCCTCGATCACATGGCGTCGCTCACGCGCGACAAGGGCACCTCGGTGCTCCTCATCACGCACGACCTCGGCCTCGCGGCCGAGCGCGCCGACAAGATCATCGTGATGAACGGCGGCAACATCGTCGAGGCCGGACCCAGTCGGCAGATCCTCGAGAACCCGCAGCATCCGTACACCAAGCGACTCGTCGCGGCGGCACCGAGCGTCGCCTCGCAGCGTATCCAGGCCGTGGTCGAGGACCGCGGCATCGAGACGCTCGAGGATCTCGCCGCGATTCCGCCGACGGTGCGCGTGGCCGGTCTGACCAAGGACTACAAGATCCGCCAGGGCGGATTCCGGAGCGAGGCGTTCCGCGCCGTCGACGACGTGTCGTTCGAGATCCCCAAGGGCAAGACCCTGGCGCTCGTCGGCGAGTCCGGCTCCGGCAAGTCGACCGTGGCGAAGATGGTCCTCAAGCTCGAGGAGCCGACCGCCGGCACCATCGAGATCGACGGGCAGGACGTGTCGAAGCTCTCGAACGCGCAGGCGTTCGGACTGCGCCGACGCATGCAGCCCGTCTTCCAGGACCCGTACGGGTCGCTCGACCCGCTGCGCAACATCGGCAACACGATCGCCGAGCCGCTGCAGATCCACGGCGTCGGCGACCGCGCCTCGCACCGTGCGCGCGTCGAGGAGCTGCTCGACCAGGTGGCGCTGCCGCGCGTGCTCGCGACCCGCTACCCGAACGAGCTGTCCGGCGGTCAGCGTCAGCGCGTCGCGATCGCGCGTGCGCTGGCGCTCAAGCCCGACATCCTCGTGCTCGACGAGGCCGTCTCGGCGCTCGACGTGCTGGTCCAGGATCAGGTGCTCCAGCTCCTCGCCGAGCTGCAGTCCGAGCTCGGACTGACCTACCTCTTCATCACGCACGACCTCGCGGTCGTGCGGGTGTCGAGCGACCTGGTCTGCGTCATGGAGAAGGGCCGCATCGTCGAGCAGGGCACGGTCGACGAGATCTTCGCCCGCCCCCAGCAGGAGTACACCGAGCGCCTGCTGCAGGCCATCCCCGGTGCTTCGATCACGCTCGGCGGCCACGGATCGTGACCTCCTCGCAGGGCTCCGAGGGCGCGCGCACCTACCGCGCGTCCTCGGGCCCCGTCGTGCTCGTCCTCCTGTCGGCCCTCGCGCTGTTCCTGCTCGGCGACACCGTCGTGCGGGGGAGCTGGGTGCAGATGCTCCTCGTCGCGCCGTGGGTGCTTCTCGGGCTGTGGGTCGCCTACGAGCTGAGCTTCGTGTCGATGGTCCGCATCGACGACGACGGGGCGCTGGTGCAGAACATGCTGCGGCGCACGTCGTTCGGATGGAACCGGGTACGCGACATCGACTTCCGTTGGCAGCTCGAATTCGAGCTGGACGATGACTCGAAGGTCGGCGCGTACGGCGGACCGGCCCGGTCGCGCCCGACCCGGGCTCGCGCCGGCGACGATGGGGCCTCGAGGGTCCCCGCCGGTGTGGGGGAGCTGACCGAGATCCGTGACCGCTGGCAGGCGGCGACGGGGGCGGATGCTCCCATCCGCCGCGAATGGGACGTCCGCGCCCTCGTGGTGCTCGCCGCGCTCGTGCTCTGGGCCGTCGGCGCCGTCCTGGTGGCGGGCGCGGCCTGAACCGCGCCGTCGGCCGAGACGGGCCGACGCCCCGTCAGCCCGGGAGGCCGAAGAGGTCGGGGAAGGTCGCGGCCGCCCACGGGTAGCCGACGAAGACCGTCGCGTCGATGAGGAAGTGGGCGACCAGGAACGGCAGCAGGCGTCCGCTGCGCTGGAACAGCCAGCCGAACAGCAGGCCCATCGTCAGGTTTCCGATGAACGCACCGGGGCCCTGGTACAGGTGGTACGTCGCGCGCAGCACCGCGGTCGAGACGATGATCGTCCACGGCGACCAGCCGAGCTGCTTCAACCTGGCGAAGAGGTACCCCAGCACGACGAACTCCTCCTGCAGTGAGGCTCGCGCGGCGGCGAGCAGCAGGATCGGGATGCTCCACCAGTGCGTGTCGAGGCCCGCGGGGTTCACCGCGACGAAGAGGCCGGCCGCGCGGCCCGCGATGTAGAGGGCGAGACCGGGGACGCCGATGGCGAGCACGAGCAGCGCTCCACGACCGACATCGGCCGCCACTCGCGTGCCGTCGAGTCCGAGCGCTCCGAGGTGCGGTCGACGATGCTGCCACAGCAGGAAGCACACGAGCAGCACCGGCACGATCGAGAATCCGATCGAGAGCACCTGGTAGATGAGATCGAACAGCTCGCGGTCGCTGCGCGAGGGGTTCAGTGTCGCGGTCTGGTCGGCCAGGGGAGTGGTGTCGGTGAGCCGGTATGCGAGCTGCACGATCGCGTAGATCGCCGACTGTCCGAGGCCGAGGGCGAGGACGATCGCGATCTCCCAGCCGATGCGGGTGCGCGAGGGGCCGGGGGGCGAGGGGAGGCTCATGACACACCGATGCTACTCGGCCGCGGTCACGGCAGCGGCGCGTGCACCTCGGCCGCCCACGTGCGCATGAGCTGGCGCTCCTCGGCCGTGCAGATGTAGCCGTATCCCGTGTCGCGGCCCTCGAAGGTCAGCGTCCACAGATCGAGATAGGTCAACGCGTAGCAATCGGCGAACACCTCGCTGTCGCCCTGGAAGTACCCCTGGTCGAGCAGCAGGCGGGATGCCGACGGCTGACTGCCCTTCGCGTCGCTGTCGGCTCGCACGTAGAGGTGGGAGAGCTCGTGCAGCACGACCTGACGCATTCCCGTGTCGCCGCCGAGCTGACTCTCGGGGGCGAGATGCACGGCGAGGGGGTCTTCGGACACGCATCCGATCGTCGTGCGGCCCTCGTCGGCCCGACGGGAGGTCGCGCACGCGGTCGCCGCGTCCCAGAAGATGTCGATGAACCCCTGGCCGGCGTCGTCGACGAGGGACTCGGTGACCGACCCCGAGGCGTTGACGCGTCGCGTCTGGGCATCCGCGATCCGCTGCTCGAGTCCTTGCCGGGCGGTCAGCGCCTGAGCCGCGTAGTTCGCGAGCGACGCATCGGTGATGCCCGGGCTCGCGACGGCGTCCTCCCAACGGCGGAACGCGACGACGTCGGCGACCAGTGGAGCGACCGGGTTCTCCTCGATCTGCGCGTAGAGCTGCCAGAATGCGGTGCGTTCCTGCTCGAACGCCGCCGCGGACTCCTCGCGCGTGCTCGTCCCTCCCGCGATGGGCTGGCTCGGAGCGGACGGTGACGAGGCCAGACCCGCGACGACGAGCACGGCGACCAGCGCCAGGCCGAGCAGGGCGATCCCGCCGCAGCCGATCAGGGCGCAGAGGCCGCCGCGACCGCGTCGTGCCGGTGCCGCGGCCGTGGCCGCCCGCGCTGCGGGGTTGACCTGGAGGATCCAGTCGCGCAGCTGCGGATAGCAGGCGGGATGGCGCAGGATGAGCGGGTGGAGGTCACCGCGTCGGGCGGTGATCTCGGCGAGCCGGGCCGGTGGCGTCAGCGGATGCTGCGCGGCGGCGAGGTCGATGTCGTACGGCTGATCCCCCATGCGCCGACGGTATCGCACCGCCCGAACCGTCCCGCCGAGGGCGCTCAGGGATGCCTCGACTCGGCCTTCAGGAACCATTCGTGCGAGTGCGTTACTCTGGAGAGTCGGTTTCCCGGCGCATCCCCTTCCTCTTCTTAGGACTTCTGCATGGCGCACGCCCTCCGCTCTGACCTCCGCAACGTCGCAATCGTCGCCCACGTCGACCACGGCAAGACCACTCTCGTCGACGCGATGCTCCGCCAGACGGGCTCTTTCGGCGAGCACTCGCACGTCGAGGAACGCGCGATGGACTCGAACGACCTCGAGCGTGAGAAGGGCATCACGATCCTCGCCAAGAACACGGCGATCACCTACAAGGGCAAGCACGCCGACGGCAAGGAGATCACGATCAACGTGATCGACACCCCCGGCCACGCCGACTTCGGCGGCGAGGTCGAGCGCGGTCTGTCGATGGTCGACGGCGTCGTGCTCCTCGTCGACGCGAGCGAGGGCCCGCTGCCGCAGACCCGCTTCGTGCTGCGCAAGGCGCTCGAGGCCAAGCTGCCCGTCATCCTGCTGGTCAACAAGACCGACCGTCCCGACGCGCGCATCGCCGAGGTCGAGGAGGAGGCCCACGACCTGCTGCTGGGTCTCGCGTCCGACCTCGTCGACGACGTGCCCGACCTCGACGTCGACGCCCTGCTCGACGTCCCGGTCGTCTACGCGTCCGGCCGCGCCGGCGCGGCATCGAGCACTCGCCCCGCCGACGGCTCGCTGCCCGACAACGACGACCTCGAGCCCCTCTTCGAGGCCATCCTCGAGCACGTGCCCGCGCCCTCGTACGACGACGAGGCACCGCTGCAGGCCTGGGTCACGAACCTCGACTCGAGCCCGTTCCTCGGCCGCCTGGCGCTGCTGCGCGTCTTCAACGGCACGCTGAAGAAGGGGCAGACGGTCGCCTGGGTGCGCGCCGACGGCACCACGAGCAACGCCCGCATCACCGAGCTGCTCAAGACCCGCGCCCTCGAGCGCTACCCGGCCGAGTCCGCCGGCCCCGGCGACATCGTCGCGATCGCGGGCTTCGAGGACATCACGATCGGCGAGACCATCGCCGACCCGGAGGACGTGCGCCCGCTCCCCGCGATCACGGTCGACGACCCCGCCATCTCGATGACGATCGGCACCAACACCTCGCCCCTCATGGGCAAGGTGAAGGGCCACAAGCTCACGGCGCGCATGGTCAAGGACCGGCTCGACAAGGAGCTCATCGGCAACGTCTCGCTCAAGGTCGTCGACATCGGGCGCCCGGATGCCTGGGAGGTGCAGGGCCGTGGTGAGCTCGCCCTCGCCATCCTCGTCGAGAACATGCGCCGTGAGGGCTTCGAGCTCACCGTCGGCAAGCCGCAGGTGGTCACGAAGAAGATCGACGGCAAGACCTACGAGCCGTTCGAGCACCTCACGATCGACACGCCGGAGGAGCACCTCGGCGCCATCACTCAGCTGCTGGCGAACCGCAAGGGCCGCATGGAGAACATGACGAACCACGGCACCGGCTGGGTGCGCATGGAGTTCGTCGTGCCGTCGCGCGGCCTCATCGGCTTCCGCAGCGAGTTCCTCACCACCACGCGCGGTACGGGCATCGCCAACGCCATCGCTCACGGCTACGAGCCGTGGGCCGGTCAGATCGTGACGCGTCAGAACGGTTCGATCGTCGCCGACCGTCAGGGTGTCGTGACGCCGTTCGCGATGATCGCCCTGCAGGAGCGCATGTCGTTCTTCGTGCAGCCGACGGCCGAGGTCTACGAGGGCATGGTCATCGGCGAGAACTCGCGCGCCGACGACATGGACGTCAACATCACGAAGGAGAAGAAGCTCACCAACATGCGTGCGGCGAGCTCCGACAGCTTCGAGTCGATGACGCCGCCGCGTGTGCTCACTCTGGAGGAGAGCCTCGAGTTCGCCCGCGATGACGAATGCGTCGAGGTCACGCCCGAGACGGTCCGCATCCGCAAGGTCATCCTCGACCAGACGATCCGCGCACGCGAGACCTCGCGGCTGAAGCGTCAGGACGCCAACGCCTGAGCATCCGTCTCCGAAAAGGGGCTCCGCCGCGCGATCAGCGCGACGGAGCCCCTTTCTCATGGGATACCCAGGTGGGGCATATGCTCCGGTCAGGTGTCGCGGAGGGCTCGTCCAGACTGATGGCCCAGACTCGTTGACTTGCGCCCGTCGAGTCGGCTCCCGATGAGTCGCCCTGCACGCAGGTCCGGGCGCATCGACGACCCGAAAGTCGATCCTTGCTGAACACCCCTGATTCCCGTGCGTCCCGGCGCGCCCACGAGGCCGCCTCCGCCCACTCCGCCGTCCGCGCCAAGCGCCCCCTCCTCATCGTGGGGACGATCGCGGGCCTCCTGCTCGGCGCATCCGTCACGGTCGGCGCCGTCACCGCTCCCGCCCTCGCCTCCGGTCCCTCGGACGTCGGCGACACGCAGGGCAAGGCGAGCACCGCGGCCCTGCTGAAGATCCCCGACGAGATCACCCAGGCCACGACGGCTGCGCAGGAGGCGGCCGCCGGGGCCGACGCCCTGTCCGCCGAGGTCGCCGCCTCCGGCCTCGACCTCGGCGCATCGGCGCCGGCGGTCGACACCGCCGAGCTCCACGACGACATCGAGGAACTGGCCGACCGCGCCTCGACGCCTCCGCTGGAGCTGTCGCTGCTCACCGTGACGGCGCAGCAGCGTACGACGGAGGTCGTGGCCGAGACGGCCGAGCTGCAGACCGCCTTCACGGCCGCGCAGCAGGCCAAGGCCGCCGCGGATGCCGCTGCGGCCCAGGCCGCGGAAGAGCAGCGCCAGGCCGAGGCCGCGGCCGCGCTCGCCGCCGCGAACACCCCCGAGGGTGCGAAGGCGACGGCGCGCGAGATGGCGGCCAGCCGATACGGCTGGGGCGAGGACCAGTTCTCGTGCCTCGTGTCGCTCTGGAACAAGGAGTCCGGTTGGAACTACAAGGCCTACAACCCGAGCGGTGCCACCGGGATCCCGCAGGCCCTGCCTGGAAGCAAGATGGCCGCGGCGGGCAGCGACTGGCAGACCAACGCCTCCACCCAGGTCGCGTGGGGCCTGGGGTACATCGACTCCGTGTACGGCACGCCGTGCAGCGCGTGGGGGCACTCGCAGGCCACGAATTGGTACTGAGTCCTCCACCGAGAAGCCGCTCGCAGGTCTCGTGCGGGCGGCTTCTGCGTGTCGTCAGCGCAGCTCCGAGATGAGCAGCGCGCTCGTGCCGGGCTCCTGCGCCTCGAACACGTGCGGGGCATCGCCCGCGTAGGTCAGATAGTCGCCGGGGGAGAGCCGGACCGGTTCGGATGCCGGCCCGACCGAGGCCCGGCCCGTCATGAGGACGACGTGCTCCACCGTGCCGGGGTGATGCGGGTCGGAGCGCCGGGCCTCGCCGGGTTCGGCGTGGATGAGGTAGAGGTCGCGCCGCGCACCCGGGGGGCTCGCTGCGAGCAGCGTCGCGGTGTACGCCGCCGCGGCTGAGGGCACTCCCGCGAGATCGCGGGCGCGGATGAGAGTGGGCGACGCCGATGCGGGCGGGTCGACGAACACCGCGAACGGCACATCGAGCGCGACTCCCAGCGCCCAGAGCGTTTCGACGCTGGGGTTGCCTGCGCCGTTCTCGAGCTGCGACACCGTCGCCTTCGAGACGCCGGAGCGCCGCGCGAGCTCGGAAAGCGACAGGCCCGCGCCCTCGCGCTCCCGGCGCAGAGTGCGGGCGATACGCGTGCGGAGATCGTCCATGCGTTCATCCTGCCAAACGAGCGTTCGCTTGACTAGACGTCTCGGGACCGTTCAGAATGATGGGCATGCGTTCACTCGACCGAACGGCCCGCGGACGGGCCTGCGGATGAATCCCGAGAAAGCCGTCCGGCGGGAGGCGCTCGCGGTGGTGCTTGCCACCAGCGCCTACGGCATCTCCTTCGGAGCGCTGGCTGTCGCGTCCGGACTGGACGTCTGGCAGACGTGCGCACTCAGCCTGCTCATGTTCACGGGCGGCTCGCAGTTCGCGTTCGTCGGGGTCTTCGGGGCCGGAGGCCTCGCGGCGCTGCCCTCGGCGATCGCATCCGCCGCACTGCTCGGCGTGCGGAACGTCGCCTACGGCATGCGCATGTCGCGCGTGATCGGCGGCGGCGTGGCCACGCGCGCGCTGGCCGCCCCGTTCACGATCGACGAGTCGACCGCCGTCGCGATCGCCCAGGACGATCCGCGCCTGCGCCGGGTCGGCTTCTGGCTCACCGGCGTCGGGATCTTCGTGGGGTGGAACATCACGACCCTCATCGGGGCGCTTCTCGGCGACGTGCTGGGAGACCCGCGGGATTGGGGACTGGATGCCGCCGCCGCGGCCGCCTTCCTGGCGCTGCTCTGGCCGCGACTGCGCGAACGTCAGGCCGTCGCGGTCGGCATCGCGGCGGCCGTCGTCGCGGCGGCGCTGACCCCGGTGCTGATGCCCGGGCTACCGGTGCTGGTGGCGGCCGTCGTCGCGATCGTCGTCGGGTGGTTCGACTGGTTCTCCGGACGAGGCCGGCTCGAATCGGCAGTGGGGGAGGGCTCATGAGCGTGTGGAGTGCGATCCTGCTCGCGGCTCTCATCTGCCTCTCGCTCAAGGCCGCGGGGTACCTCGTGCCGCCGAGCGTGCTCGAAGCACCCCGCCCCGCGCGCATCTCCGACCTGCTGACCGTGGCTCTGCTCGCCGCGCTCGTCGCCGTGCAGACCCTCGGCGCGGGCCAGGCCATCGCCGTCGATGCCCGCGTGCCCGCTCTGCTGGTCGCGGCGGGGCTGCTCTGGATGCGGCAGTCGTTCCTCGTCGTGGTGTTCGCGGCCGCCCTGACCGCCGCCGTGCTGCGCCTCTGGGGAATCGCGGTGTGACGGGATGACGGTGCACCCCGCGTAGGATCGAGGGGTGCGGATGAGCTGGGTGTCGAGGATCGTGTCGTGGGTCGCATCGGCCCTGATCGGCGGGGTCTACGGCGTCGCCGGCACGATCGGCCACAGCCTGACCTGGGGCCCCGTTCCCGTCGGCATCATCGTCGGCGCGGTGGCCTGCGCCGCCATCCTCATCGCTGTGCGATCGCTCACCCACGATCGTGGTGCGGCCGTCGCCGCCGGCCTGGGAATGGTGGGCACCCTCCTGGTGATCTCGGGCGTCGGACCCGGCGGTTCCGTCGTGGTGCCGAACACCCCGGCTGGACAGATCTGGACCTACCTGATCGCCGGGATCGTGCTGCTCGTGGTCGCCTGGCCATCGTTCCGCCGCCCGGCCGTCGCCCCGCGCCCGCCCGCCGCCACCGTGCCCGCCGTGGCGGATGCTCCGCCCGCGACGCTCATCACCGACGTGCCCGGCGTCCCGCGGCCGACGCCGCCCCCCGGGCGCACGCAGGAGAGCGGCGGGCAGCCGACGTAGACTGGAGGGCGTGACCTATGTGATCGCTCTGCCCTGTGTCGATGTGAAGGATCGTGCGTGCATCGACGAGTGTCCCGTCGACTGCATCTACGAGGGGGAGCGGTCGTTGTACATCCACCCGGATGAGTGCGTGGACTGTGGGGCGTGTGAGCCGGTGTGCCCGGTCGAGGCGATCTACTACGAGGACGATCTGCCCGACGAGTGGCAGGACTATTACAAGGCGAACGTGGAGTTCTTCGACGAGATCGGTTCTCCCGGTGGTGCGGCGAAGGTGGGGGTGATCGCGCACGACCATCCGATCGTCGCCGCCCTCCCGCCCCAGGGCGAGAACGCGTGAGCGTCCGAGACCTCGCCGACTACCCCTGGGACGCGGTCGTTCCCTATCGCGAGCGCGCGGCGCAGCACCCCGGCGGACTCGCGGACCTCTCCGTCGGCTCACCCGTCGATCCCACCCCCGAGATCATCCGCCGTGCCCTGGCCGAGGCGACCGACGCGCACGCCTATCCGCAGACCGTCGGGACGCCCGCACTGCGCGAGGCGATCGTCGACTGGTACGCGCGGCGTCGGGGCGTCGACGACCTGACCGTGGCGAACGTGCTTCCGACCATCGGGTCGAAGGAGTTCGTCGCGCTCCTGCCCACGCTCCTCGGCCTGGGGGAGGGCGACATCGTCGTGCACCCCGAGATCGCCTACCCCACGTACGACGTGGGAGCGCGCGTAGTGGGCGCCACACCGCTGCCTGTCGACGACCCGGCCCAGTGGCCGGAGGGCACGAAGCTCGTCTGGATCAACTCTCCGGGCAACCCGGACGGACGCACATGGACGGTCGACGAGCTCGCGGCCGCCGTCACCCGCGCGCGAGAACTCGGCGCCGTGCTCGCCAGCGACGAGTGCTACGCCGAGCTGGGCTGGGACGGGGTGTGGGCGACCGAGACGATCCCGTCGATCCTCGACCCGCGTGTCACGGGCGGCAGCCGGGCCAACCTGCTCAGCGTGTACTCGCTCAGCAAGCAGTCCAACCTCGCCGGGTACCGGGCCGCCTTCGTCGCAGGCTGCGCCCGCATCGTCGGAGACCTCCTGACCGCGCGCAAGCACCTCGGCCTCATGCCGCCCGCGCCCGTGCAGCACGCCATGGCCGTGGCGCTGGGTGACGACGACCATGTCGCCGCGCAGAAGGAGCTCTACCGCGAGCGGCGCGACCTCCTGCGCCCCGCGCTCGAAGCGGCCGGATTCCGCATCGACGGCTCCGAGGCCGGGCTCTATCTGTGGGCGACGGAGGGGCGCGACGCATGGGAGTCGATGGGGCGGCTCGCCGACCTCGGCATCCTCGCCGGCCCCGGCCCGTTCTACGGCGCGGCCGCGCATCAGCACGTGCGGCTCGCGCTGACCGCGCCCACGGAGCGCATCGCCGAGGCTGCGCGACGACTTCGTGCAGTATGACGGCACGCCCGCTGTAGGTTTCCTCCTCGGGGGAGGCATCCGTTTGGCGGATGCGACAGTAGGCGGATCGTCCTACTAGGCTGTAGAGGCGATTCGGTCGTGATCCGGCCTGGCGCTGTGCGCCGTGCGATCGCCCGCTCCGCGCAGCACCGATTCCAAGGATGACCGGCCCGCGGTGCGAGACGAGACAGACTACGGGCAGAAACCCAAGGAGGTCCGCGTGAGTGCAGCGGCAGACCAGCAGGCCACGGCGAAGCTGACGATCGGTGACACGACCGCCGAATTCCCGCTCCTGCAGGGCACTGCGGGTCACAACAGCATCGACTTCTCGACGCTGACGCGGCAGACCGGCTACACCGGCCTGGACTACGGCTTCGTGAACACCGCGTCGACCAAGTCGGAGATCACGTTCATCGACGGCGACCAGGGCATCCTGCGCTACCGCGGCTACCCGATCGAGCAGCTGGCCGGACGCACGAGCTACCTCGAGGTGGCGTGGCTGCTCATCTACGGCGAGCTTCCCAGCGAGACCGAGCTGGCCGAGTTCGACGAGAAGATTCGCCGGCACACCCTGCTCCACGAAGACCTCAAGCACTTCTTCTCGGCGCTGCCGCACACCGCGCATCCGATGTCGGTGCTGTCGTCGGCCGTCGCCGCGCTCTCGACCTACTACGAGGGCCAGACCGACCCGCACAATCCCGAGCACGTCGAGATCAACACGATCCGCATGCTCGCCAAGCTCCCGGTGATCGCGGCCTACGCGCACAAGAAGAGCATCGGTCAGGCATTCCTGTACCCCGACAACTCACTCGGCTTCGTAGAGAACTTCCTCAAGCTCAACTTCGGGGTCAACTCCGAGCCGTACGAGATCAACCCGGTCATGGCCAAGGCGCTCGAACTGCTGCTGATCCTGCACGAGGACCACGAGCAGAACGCGTCGACGTCGACCGTGCGTCTGGTCGGCTCGACCGGCGCGAACCAGTTCGCGTCGATCTCCGCCGGCATTCAGGCGCTCTCCGGGCCGCTGCACGGCGGTGCGAACGAGGCCGTGCTCACCATGCTCGGACAGATCCGCGACTCCGGTCAGAGCGTCGCCCGCTTCGTCGAGCGCGTGAAGAACAAGGAGGAGGGCGTCAAGCTCATGGGCTTCGGCCACCGGGTCTACAAGAACTACGACCCGCGCGCCAAGCTCGTCAAGGAGGCGGCAGACGAGGTGCTCGCCTCGCTCGGCGTCACCGACCCGCTCCTCGACCTCGCGAAGGAGCTCGAGGAGATCGCCCTCGCCGACGACTACTTCCGCGAGCGCCGCCTGTACCCGAACGTCGACTTCTACACCGGCGTGATCTACAAGGCCATGGGCTTCCCGACGCGCATGTTCACCGTGCTCTTCGCGATCGGCCGCCTCCCCGGGTGGCTGGCGCAGTGGCGCGAGCTGCAGAACGACCCGCAGACCAAGATCGGTCGCCCGCAGCAGCTTTACACCGGGTCGCCTGAGCGCTCCTACCCGACGCGCTGACCGGGCGGGACCGTGCCCGTCGTCAGCTCGGAGGCGTACGTTCCCGTCGACCCAGCGACCGCGTTCGCGGTCTCGCAGACGACCGGGTCGGTGCGCCGGCGGTGGGACCGGTTCATCAGCGAGCAGCACTTCCTCGACGGGGCCGTCGCGGCCGGCAAGGGCGTGCGAACGCACACCCGGCAGCGGTTCGGCCTGTCGATGACGAGCAGGTACGTCTCGTACGCGCCGCCGACGAACGTGGGCATGGTCATGGAGGACGGCCCGTGGTTCTTCGCGAAGATGGGCGGGGGATGGCGGTTCGCTCCCGCTGACGACGGCGCGGGCACGATCGCGACGTGGAAGTACAACTTCGCCTGCTGTCCCGCGTGGCTCGCGCCGGTCGCCGAGTGGATCGGTGTGCGCGTGCTGGGGCACGAGATCAGACGGCGGCTCGACGGTTTCGTCGCCGGATGCAGCGACCCCGAGGTGCTCCGCGCGGTGCGGAGTCCCTCGGGGTCGTGAATCGATCCGCTCGCGCGGGTCAGCGTGCCTGCGAGCCGCGTCCGCCCTGGCGGTTCGCGCCCGGACGACCGCCCTGGCCGCCGTTCCGCGGCTGACCGCCCTGGCGGGCCGGCGCGGCACCGGACGACGTCTGGCCCTGGCCTGCGGGGCGCGGGCGACGGCGACGGCGAGCGGGGGGCGTCGCCGCTCCGCTGCGCTCGCCACCGGCGGGTCGCTGCTTAGGCGCCTGGCGCTGCGCGGGCTGCGGCGGAGCGGGACGCACGTGCGGCGCGCGCTCCGGTACGAGCTCGGTGACCGCGGCGGCGGTGACCTCTTCGAGCGGGGCCACGATCGCGGCCTTGCGCAGCAGGTCCTTCACGTCGCGGCGCTGCTCGGGGAGCACGACCGTGACGACGGTGCCGGCGGCACCGGCGCGCGCGGTGCGGCCCGAACGGTGCAGGTACGCCTTGTGCTCGACAGGCGGGTCGACGTGGACGACGAGGTCGACGTTGTCGACGTGCACGCCGCGTGCGGCGACATCGGTCGCAACGAGCACGCGCACGCCGCCGTCGGCGGGGTCGGAGGAGAAGGCGCCGAGATTGCGCTCACGCGCGTTCTGCGACAGGTTGCCGTGCAGGTCGACGGCCGGGATGCCGGCAGCGGTGAGCTGCTTCGCGAGCTTCTTCGCCTGGTGCTTGGTGCGCGTGAACAGGATGCGCCGGCCGGTGCCAGAGGCGAGGTCGCGCACGAGCTCGGTCTTGTTCTCGGTCGAGTCGACCACGAGCACGCGGTGCGTCATCTCGCCGACCGGCACGCTGGCCTCGTCGACCTCGTGGCTGACGGGGTGCACGAGGAAGCGGCGAGCGAGCGTGTCGATACCGCGGTCGAGCGTGGCGCTGAACAGCAGGCGTTGGCCGCCCGCGGGGGTCGCCGAGAGGATGCGCGTGACGCCGGGGAGGAACCCGAGGTCGGCCATGTGGTCGGCCTCGTCGAGCACCGACACCTCGACCTGGCTCAGACGCACGATCTGCTGCTTCATGAGGTCTTCGAGGCGTCCGGGGCACGCGACGACGATGTCGACGCCGCCGCCCAGAGCCTTCTCCTGCGGGCGCTGGCTCACGCCGCCGAAGACCGTGGTGACGCGCAGGCCGACGGCCTCGGCCAGCGGTGCGATGGTCGCGGCGATCTGCGTCGCGAGTTCGCGGGTCGGTGCGAGCACCAGTCCGCGCGGAAGGCCGGCGCGACGAGGGGCGCCGGAGGCGGCGAGGCGGGCGACGAGCGGGAGCGCGAAGGCGATGGTCTTGCCGCTACCGGTGCGGCCGCGGCCGAGCAGGTCGCGACCGGCGAGCGAGTCGGGAAGCGTGTCGCGCTGGATCGCGAACGCCTCGGTCTTGCCGGATTCGGCGAGGACGGCGGCGAGTTCGGCGGGAACGCCGAGATCGAGGAAAGTGGGCATGCGTGACTCCGTCAGTGCGTGGGATCACGCACGATAGTGGGTTGAGGTGGGCGCCGGCGCGCAGAGAGGAGCGCTCGGTCCGCCGTTCGAAAGGCCAGCGATCGCTGGTGGTGGGAGCCGGGTGACTCGTTCTGGTCCTCAATGACCCCGTGACGACGACGACGCCGCCGGGACACGGCCCGGGCGACGCCTCAGTCTACCAGCGCTGCCGGGAACCGGGCCCGACGCCGCGCTCAGGCGTGCAGCGTCTCGTTGAGCGTCACGCCCACGCCCGCGCGCTGCACCGCTTCGACGGCACCCGAGAGGGAGTTGCGGCGGAAGAGCAGACCGCTCCGTCCCGAGAGCTCGGCGCCCTTCACGGTGGGGCGGGTGCCGTCCGCCGTGACGGGCGCATCCACGAGCACGACCTTCGTGCCGGCGGTGACGTACAGGCCGGCCTCGACCACGCAGTCGTGGCCGAGGGAGATGCCGATGCCCGCGTTCGCGCCGAGAAGCGTGCGTGCGCCGATCGACACGCGGTGCGAGCCCCCGCCCGAGAGGGTTCCCATGATGGACGCGCCCCCGCCGATGTCGCTCCCGTCGCCGACGACGACGCCCTGCGAGATGCGCCCCTCGACCATGGAGGCCCCGAGGGTGCCGGCGTTGAAGTTGACGAAGCCCTCGTGCATCACGGTGGTGCCCGGCGCGAGATGGGCGCCCAGGCGCACCCGCGAGGCGTCGGCGATGCGCACGCCGGCCGGCTGCACGTAGTCGGTGAGGCGCGGGAACTTGTCGAGTCCCTGCACCTGGATGCCCGCGCGCTGCAGCTGCGGCCGACGGCGTGCGGCCTCGGCGGGCAGCATCGGACCGGTGTTCGTCCAGGCCACGTTGGGCAGGTGAGGAAAGATGCCGTCGAGGTTCAGGTCGTTCGGGCGCACGAGCAGATGCGAGAGGGCATGCAGGCGCAGGTACGCGTCGGCGGTGGACGCCGGCGCGGCGTCGAGGTCGATCTGCAGCCGCACGAGTTCGGTGCGCACGCCACGGCGATCGTCGGCGGACGCCTCGGCGCCGAGGCCCGCGTCTCCGTCGGCGGGAAGGGACCCGGCGCCCACTTCGGGGTACCACGCGTCGAGCACGGTGCCGTCGTCGGCGATGGTCGTCAGTCCGATACCCCACACGGTGCGCGCGTCAGTCATGCCTCCACGGTACCGGCTCGGGGCTGCGCGCTCGGTCCGCGTCCCCCCGCGAGCGCCGACGGGCACGTCGTAGGCTGGGGGGATGCCGCTCGATCTGACCGCATCCTCCGTCGACCTCACCCGCGCGATCTGCGACGTCCCCAGCGTCTCGGGCGACGAGAAGGCCCTCGCCGACCTGATCGAGGAGGCGCTGGCGCCGCTCGACCACCTCGAGGTCATCCGGCACGGCAACACGGTCGTCGCACGCACCGCGCTGGGACGATCGCAGCGGGTCGCGATCGCGGGGCACATCGACACCGTGCCCCTCAACGACAACCTGCCCACGCGCCTGGTCGAGATCGACGGCGAGCCGTACCTGTGGGGGCGCGGGACCGTCGACATGAAGGGGGGCACGGCCGTGCAGCTGAAGCTCGCCGCCGAGCTCGCCGATCCCGCCGTCGACATCACCTGGATGTGGTACGACAACGAGGAGGTCGACGCGGCGAAGAATGGGCTCGGTCTTCTGGCGGCCGACCGCCCCGATCTGTTCGCCGCGGACTTCGCGATCCTGGGGGAGCCCTCGAACGGCGAGGTCGAGGGGGGATGCAACGGCACGATGCGGGCGATCGTACGCACACGCGGCGTGCGCGCGCACAGCGCTCGCGCCTGGATCGGCGAGAACGCCATCCACGCCGCCGCCCCGATCCTCGCGCGTCTCGCGGAGTACCGGGCGCGGGAGATCCCGGTGGACGGTCTGCTGTACCGAGAGAGCCTGAGCGCGGTGCGCATCACCGGTGGCGTGGCGGGCAACGTCATCCCCGACCTCTGCGAGGTCGAGGTCAACTACCGCTTCGCGCCCGACAAGTCGGCCGCGAAGGCGGAGGCGCACCTGCGCAGCGTGCTGGCCGGTTTCGAGGTCGAGATCACGGACGCTGCGGAGGGAGCCCGACCCGGGCTCGACGCACCGATCGCGCACGACTTCGTCACCGCGGTGGGAGCCGAGCCACGGCCCAAGTACGGGTGGACCGACGTGGCGCGCTTTTCGGCGCTCGGCATCCCCGCCGTCAACTACGGGCCGGGCGACCCGCATCTGGCGCATCACGACGAGGAGCGGGTGCCGCTCGCCCAGATCGACGCGGTCGAGCGCGGTCTGCGCGCATGGCTCACGCGACACTGACCGCGGCGCGACGCTGGGCGCAGCTGCCCCTGGCGCTCCGCATCGCCGTCGTCTACCTCGTCGCCCGGGTCGTGACGACGACCTTCCTGGTGCTCGCGGCCGATCTCTCGACATCGCTGTCGCGCTTCGGTCCCGACCCCGGCCTCGCCGACTTCGTGCTGGGGTGGGATGCGCAGTGGTACTGGCTGGTCGCCGTGGAGGGGTATCCGACGACGCTCCCGGTGACCGCCGCGGGAACGGTCGCGGAGAACGCCTGGGCCTTCATGCCGGTGTTCGCCTATCTCGCACAGGCCGTGGGTCTGATCTTCGGGTCGTGGGGCATCGGCGCGTTCCTCGTCTCGTTCGTGTCGGGCTACCTGGCGTGCCTGGCCCTGCACCGTCTGCTGCGGGACCGGATCGGTGCCTCCGCGGCATTGTGGGCGGTGGTCTTCTTCGCCGTGGGCCCGGTCGCGGCCATGTTCCAGGTCGGGTATGCGGAGTCGCTCTTCCTCCTGCTCCTCTTCCTCGCGCTGGACGCGGTCCAGCGCCGCGCGTACGCCTGGCTCTACGTTCTGATTCCCGTCATGGCGTTCACGCGGCCGGGCATCCTCGCGTTCGCCCTGTTCCTGGGGTTGCACGGCATCGTGCGCTGGGTGCGGCGGCGGCGCGATCCGCTGAGGCGCGCCGAGGTCGCGCACATCGTCGCCGCGGGGGCCCTCGCGACGATCACCGGCTTCGCATGGCAGGTCATAGCCGGACTCGTGACCGGCGATATGGGCGCCTACCTGCAGACCGAACTGGCGTGGCGGAGTCAGTGGGTGCCGGGCGGTGTCGAAGGGTTCGTGCCCTTCGAGGGATGGATCCAGGCCGCGCACCTGTGGTTTACGCTGTGGGGCCTGCCCGCCTGGGCCGGTCCCGTCGCGCTGGCTCTGCTGGTCGCGGGGGTGGCGCTCGCGCTGCTGGTCGTCTCGCAGGTGCGGGCGCTGGGGGCCGACCTGCGCCTGTGGAGCGCCAGTTACCTGCTCTACCTCCTGGCGGTGTTCTTCCCGCAGTCGAGCACCTTCCGCCTCCTCTTGCCGCTGAGTCCGCTCTGGGGGGCCGCAGCGGTGCCGCGGTCCCGGGGGTGGCGGATCGGGGTCGTCGCGCTCTGTCTGCTCGGGCAGTGGGTCTGGATCTTCCACGTCTACGCCCTCGGTAACACGTTCTGGCAGGTCCCCTGACGGTGAACAGCGGATGCTTTTCTTCACAGGTGACGCTCAGGTGGCGGTCGTACCCGATAAACTCTCTGCATACCACCGAGGAAAGGAAGCCGCGATGGCAGCGATGAAGCCGAGGACCGGGGACGGCCCCATGGAGGCCGTGAAAGAGGGACGACTCATCATCGTGCGTGTTCCGCTCGAAGGAGGAGGCCGCCTGGTCGTCTCCGTGAACGACGCCGAGGCGAAGGAGCTTCACGACGTGCTGGCAGCCGTCGTGGCGCCGGCCTGAGGTACGTCCGCACCGAGTACGCGAGAAGAGGGCGGTGGATCATCCGATCCACCGCCCTCTTCTCGCGTCTGGCGATGCCGGCGCGGTCAGCCGCGCTCGGGGATCCCGATGAGCTGCAGCAGGCCCTCGCCCGTCGCGGAGACGGTCGCGAGGACCGCGGACGACTCCTGGGTCGCCTGGATGAGGGAGCGGTACGAGGCGGTGACCTCGTCGCGCTGCACCGGGTCGGCCACGCGACCGCCCGCGAGGACGCGCGGCACGAGCACCATTCCGCCCTCACGGACGAGGCGCAGGCCGTGCTCGACGTAGTCGATGACATTGTCGGGGTCGGCGTCCACGAACACGATGTCGTAGGACGCCTCGTTCATGCGGGGGAGGACATCGGCGGCGCGACCGGTGATGAAGCGCGCCCGGGTCGCTGGGATGCGGGCGTCGGCGAAGGACTGGCGCGCGGCGGCGAGGTGCTCCGGCTCGTTGTCGATCGTCGTGAGGACGGCCTGCGGAGCCCCGCGCAGCAGCCAGAGCCCGGAGACGCCGGCACCCGTGCCGATCTCGACGATCGAGCGGGCCGACGTCGCGGCGGCCAGCACGGCGACCTGCGAGCCGACGGCCGCGCTGATCGGCGCCGCACCGAGCTCGAGAGCGTGCGCGCGGGCACGCGCGATCGCGTCGGGTTCGACGATGGACTCGCGGAGGAAACGCGCGTTCGCGTCGTGCTCGCTCATGGGGGGCCTTTCCCTGCGCTGTGACTTCTCCCAGGGTATTCGCTCGATGGACGAGCCGAGTGCAGGCGCGGCGGTAGCCTGGGGAGATGGAGTTCGGGCTGACCATCGAGAAGCTGTTGCTGATCGGTCTCGTCGCCGTGCTCATCGTCGGTCCCGAACGCCTGCCGCGCATGGCCGAGGGGTTCGCGCGGGTGGTACGCCGTGGTGGCGAGTTCCTGCGCGACACCCGCAGCCGAATGCGCGACGAGATGGGTCCCGAGATCGATGAGGTCGACTGGCGCAAGCTCGATCCGCGTCAGTACGACCCGCGCCGCATCATCCGCGACGCGCTGTTCGAGGAACCGGCACCCGCCGCGACCGCCGCGCCCGCGGTTATCGCCGAGCCCCCGCCTCGGCATCCGATGACGCCGTTCGACGCCTCGCGACTGCCGCCGTTCGACGCCGAAGCCACCTGAGGTCTCGCCGGTTCGACGCCGATGCGTCGGGGGTCAGCGCGGGGAGAAGGGCAGACGACGCCCGGCCAGGCTCTCGGGCCGTCGCGACAGAGCGGCGGCCAGCCCGCGGATCTCGATCGCTGCAGCGTCGTCCGGACGCTGCAGCACCACGGGCACCCCGGCATCGCCGCCCTCGCGGAGGGCCGGACTGAGCGGGATCGACGCGAGCAGCGGCACGGTCGACCCCTCGGCGCTCAGAGCATCCGCGACCGCGGCGCCCCCGCCGGCGCCGAAGAGCTCGAGCACCGAGCCGTCCGGCAAGGTCAGCGGCCCCATGTTCTCGACCACGCCGACCACGCGCTGCCCGGTCTGCCGCGCGACGAGCCCGCTGCGGATCGCGACGTCGGAGGCCGCGACCTGGGGGGTCGTCACCACCAGCACGTCGGCGTGGGGGAGGAGCTGCCCGATCGAGATAGCGATGTCGCCCGTTCCCGGCGGCATGTCGATGAGGAGCACGTCGAGGTCGCCGAAGTGCACGTCGGTGAGGAACTGCGAGACCGTGCGGTGCAGCATCGGACCGCGCCAGGCGACGACGCCCTCGCCCTCGCGCAGGAACATCCCGATCGAGATGGTCTTCACGCCGTAGGCCACCGGCGGCAGCATCAGGTCGTCGATCCGCGTCGGTTGCGTGCCCGCCGGGATGCCGAGCAACCCGGGGATCGAGAACCCGTGCACGTCGGCGTCGACCAATCCCACGGCCAATCCGCGCTCGGCCAACGCCACCGCGAGGTTCGCCGTGACCGTGGATTTGCCGACCCCGCCCTTGCCGCTGGAGACGAGGATCACCCGCGTGAGGGAGTCGGGTCCGAAGGGCATCTGCCGGGGGGCTCGTCCGTCGCGCAGCTTGTCGGTGAGCGCGCGTCGCTCGTCCGGGGTCATCACGCCGACGTCGACGGTCACCTCGTCGATCCCGGCGACAGACGTGGCTGCGGCGCGGACATCCGCCTCGATACGATCGGCCGCGGGGCAGCCGACGATCGTGAGCACGATCCCCACCCGGGCCCAGGCGCCGTCGACGGAGATGTCGCGCACCATGTCGAGGTCGCCGATCGGCCGGCGCAGCTCGGGGTCCGACACCGCCGCGACGGCCCGACGGACGTCGTCGGCGGTCGTCATCGGCGCGGTCGCGGGGTTCGGGTGCGGATCGGACCGGTCTGCGGGTGCGCGTTCGCCGACGGCGCCGTCTCGGAGCCGCCCTCGGCCTCGTCGAGATCGGCGAGCAGCGCCTTCAGCTCCTGCCGCAGCACGTCACGCGTCACGACCTGCGCATTGCGCTCTTCGAGCGCCATGCGCAGGGCCACGATCTCGCGAGCGAGGTACTCGGTGTCCGCGAGGTTGCGCTCCGCCCGCTGCCGGTCCTGCTCGATCTGCACGCGGTCGCGGTCGTCCTGACGGTTCTGCGCGAGCAGGATGAGCGGGGCGGCGTACGAGGCCTGCAGCGAGAGCATGAGCGTGAGCGCCGTGAAGCCCAGGGCCGCGTCGTCGAAACGGAGCGCGTCGGGCATGAGGGTGTTCCACCCGATCCACAGCAGGCAGAACAGGCTGAGGATCACCAGGAACGCGGGCGTGCCCATCGCACGGGCCACCCATTCGGTGAAGCGGCCGAACCGGTCGCGCGACGTCGTCTTCTGCCGCGTCGTGCCGCGACCCAGGGGTGCGTCGAGCTGAGGGGAGCGGGAGCGGGAACGAGCCATCAGCGCACCTCCGCAGAGGTGCCGGGCGGGGTCTCGATGTCGTGCGTGCGCCAATCGTCCGGCAGCAGATAGTCGAGCACGTCGTCGACGCTGATGGCGCCGACCAGGCGATGAGCCGCGTCGACGACGGGCAGGGAGACCAGGTCGTAGCTGGCGAGCAGACGCGCCACCTCGGCGGCGGACGCCGTCACCGGCACGGGCTCGAGGCTGTCGTCGACGATCGCACCCAGCCGCTCGTGCGGCGGGTAGCGCAGCATGCGCTGGAAGTGCACGACCCCGAGCAGTCGTCCGGTCGGCGTCTCGAACGGAGGCAGCGTCACGAAGACCGCGGCGGCGAGAGCGGGGTGCAGCTCGTGCCGCCGGATGAGCGCGAGCGCCTCGGCGACGGTGGCATCGGCGGAGAGCACGATCGGCTCGGGCGTCATGAGGCCGCCGGCGGTGTCGGGCCCGTAGCGCAGCAGCATGCGCACGTCATCGGCCTCCTCCGGCTCCATGAGCTCGAGCAGGTGCTCGAGCCGGCTCGGCGGCAGCTGCGCGAGCAGGTCGGCCGCGTCGTCGGGCTCCATCTGGTCGAGGATGTCGGCCGCACGCTCGTCGCCGAGACGGTCGAGGATGTGCACCTGCTCGTCTTCGGGCATCTCTTCGAGGGCGTCGGCGAGCCGATCGTCCGACAGCTCCTCGGCGACCTCGATCATGCGCTGCTGAGGCAGGTCGAGGAGCGTGTTGGCCAGGTCGGCGGCGTGCAGCTCCGAGTACGACGCGACGAGCTGCTCGGCCGACTGCGATTCGCCCGGGGCCCGCTCCTCGGCGACCTCGTTCCACGCCGCGAAGGTCGTCGAGCCCTTCGCGAACGGTGAGGCGCTGGTCTTCGGGCGGCGCAGGAACAACTGGCTTACGGCCCATTCGCCGAGGCGGTTGGGTTCGATCGCGACGTCTTCGATCACGGCGGTGCCGCTGCCGTCGACGAGGCTCACGCGGCGCCCCAGCAGCTCGGCGAGCACACGCACCTCGCCGGGGCGCGGTGAGAACCGGCGCACGTTGATGAGGCCCGTGGTGATGACCTGTCCGGAGCGGATCGACGTGACCCGCCCGATCGAGACGAACACGTGCCGTCGGCCGGGGATCTCGACGACGAGGCCGATCACTCGGGGGGCCGCGGTACTTCGGTACACGACGACGACGTCCCGGACCTTGCCGAGCCGGTCGCCCACGGGGTCGAAGACGGCGCACCCTGCCAGGCGCGCGGCGAATACCCGTTGTGTGCTCACTCGACCAGCGTAGTCGCGGTGCGCGGGCGCGCGCCCGATCCCGCGCCAGAGCGGATGCCAGGGAGCGCATGGGACAATGGGGCGATGAGCATGCTCAACCGCCCCGCGAACAGCACCGACATCGGCGAGGTCGTCGCCTCCATGCGCGACTACGAGGCCGCCCAGAAGACGGTGTCGAAGTTGATCGCGGGGGAGGTGCCGGCCCGCGACATCGCCATCGTCGGCCAGGGCATCCGCACCGTTGAGCGCATCACGGGTCGCCTCGGCTACGCCACCGCGGCGCGCTCTGGTGCCGTGAACGGCATCCTGATCGGCCTCTTCCTGTCGGCCATCCTGGTGCTCGGCAATCCGGAGGTGCCGATCCAGCTGTTCGTCGGCTTCGTGCTCATCGGCGTCGCGATCGGCATGATCCTCAGCCTCGTGACCTTCGCCATCGTGCGGCGCCGCCGGGACTTCGCGAGCGTCACGCAGCTCGCGTCCGACCACTACGAGGTCACCGTGCTGGCCGCCTCCCTCGCCAAGGCCCGGCAGGTGCTCGGTGCGCGTCCGGCCGCCCCCCGGCCTCCCGTGAACCTCGACGAGCCGCCGCGCTACGGCGAGCGGATCCCGACCGGCGGCGGGGTCCCCGGTCAGCAGCCGCCTGCCGCTCCTCCTGCGCCGCCGGTTGTGCCGCCACGCCCCGCAGACCCGGCGCCCGGTGCCGACACCCCGTCGACCCCCGGCACGGACGCAGGGAAGCCCGACGAGGGCGGCGCGCCCGCGGGCGCACCCGAACCCGCCTGATGAACGAACCGGAGCACCGCCTCGTCGAGGTCGCGCTGCCCGCCGGCCCCGTCTCCGTTTCGGCCCTGTGGACGCCTCCCGCCGACGGGACGGTCGTGATCGTCGCGCACGGCGCGGGAGCGGGGATGGAACATCCGTTCCTCGCCGGTTTCGCCGAGGCGCTCGCCGCCGATGGCTTCGGCACGCTGCGGTTCAACTTCCCGTACGTCGAGCAGGGCCGACGGATGCCCGGGCCCGCCGCGCACGCGATCGCCACCTGGCGGGCCGTCGTCGACACCGCCAGGGCAGCCGCGCCGGGGGCGCGCATCGTCGCGGCCGGCAAGTCGTACGGCGGACGCATGGCATCGATGGCGGTCGCCGACGGTCTCGACGTCGATGCCCTCGCCTACCTCGGCTACCCGCTGCACCCTCCGGGGTCGCCCGAGAAGCTGCGCGCCGAGCACCTGCCCGGCATCGCCGTGCCGCAGCTCTTCGTCGAAGGGTCCCGCGATCCGTTCATCCAGCCGCGCGAGCAGTTCGACCAGGTCGTGGCCGGGTGTCAGAACGCCAGGGTCGTCTGGGTCGAGGGCGGCGGCCACAGCTTCGAGGTGAAGGGGCGCAGGCTCGCCGCATCCGAAGCGGGGGCCTCGCTCGCACCGATCGTCGCCGACTTCGCCGCCGCGCGCTGAGCGGCGCGACGGCGAAGCACCTCGACGTCAGCGCTGGGCGCGAGCGATCCAAGCCTCGATCTCGTCGGCCGTGCGCGGGATATCGGCCGAGAGGTTGACCGGACCGTCCTCGGTCATGAGGATGTCGTCCTCGATGCGCACGCCGATCCCGCGCAGCTCCTCGGGCACGGTGAGGTCGTCGATCTGGAAGTACAGGCCCGGCTCGATCGTGAACACCATGCCGGGAGCGAGGATGCCGTCGTAGTACATCTCGCGTCGGGCCTGAGCGCAGTCGTGGACGTCGATGCCGAGGTGGTGCGAGGTGCCGTGCACCATGTACCGCCGGTGCTGCCCGCCACGATCGGCATCGAGCGCCTCGTCGGCCGACACCGGCAGCAGGCCCCACTCGGCCGTGCGGGCGGCGATCACCGACATCGCAGCGGCGTGGATGTCGCGGAAGCGAACGCCCACCTTCGCGGCGGCGAAGGCGACATCGGCCGCCTCGCGCACCGTCTCGTAGACCTTGCGCTGCACGTCGGTGAACGTGCCCGAGACCGGGATGGTGCGGGTGATGTCGGCGGTGTAGAGGCTGTCGGCCTCGACACCCGCGTCGACCAGGATGAGGTCGCCCGGCAGCACGGCGCCGTCGTTACGGGTCCAGTGCAGGTAGCAGGCGTGGGGCCCGGATGCCGCGATCGTGTCATAACCCTCGCCGTTCCCGTCCTCGCGGGCGCGGCGGTGGAACACGCCCTCGACCACGCGCTCGCCGCGCGAGTGCGCGATCGCGGCGGGCAGCTCGCGGAGGATGTCGTCGAAGCCCGCTGCGGTGATGGCCACCGCGCGTCGCATCTCGGCGATCTCGTACTCGTCTTTGATGAGGCGAAGCTCCGACACGAACCGGGTCAGAGCGTCGTCCTCGTCGAGCACGAGCTCGCCCTCGACCGGGGCGAAGTCGGCCAGGTGTGCGGTCCCGATCGCGAGGTCGGCGGCGACGCCGGCGAGCGACGGCCGCGGGCCGATCCAGAATTCGCCGACGGTGGCGTCGGCGTAGAACTCGGTGGTCGTGCGGTCGGCCCGCTCACGGAAGTAGAGGGTGACGTCGTGGCCGTCGTCGGTGGGGTCGAACACGAGCACCGAGTCGGGTTCGGTGTCGGAAGCCCAGCCCGTGAGGTGCGCGAAGGCGGAGTGCGCGCGGAAGACGTAGTCCGTGTCGTTGCTGCGCTGCTTGAGCGAGCCCGCGGGGATGACGAGGCGCTTGCCGGGGAACGCGGCGGAGAGGGCGGCGCGGCGACGCGCGGCGAACGGCGCCTGTGCGCGGGCGGTGGGAAGGGTCTCGGGGCGCTCCGCCCAGCCGGTCGAGATCGTGTCGAGGAATCCCTGGGGGAACGGCTGCTTGCGGTTGGTCGTGCTGTTCTCGACCTGGGGTTCCGCGACGGTGTCGCGTTCTGCTGCGGTGCTCATCCCCCCAGTCTCTCACCTGCGCGCGGCGGCGAGCGAGGGGCTCAGCCGGCGGGCTCCAGCTGCACGACCAGCGCGCGGTGGTCGCTGCCGCCGGCGTCGTCGATCACGAGCGACCCCGAGGGGGTCCAGTTCTGCGAGGCCATCACGTGGTCGATCGGCGCGCCGACGAGGGAGGGGAAGGAGCTCGGCCACGTGCCCTGCATGCCGTTGCCGGTGCGCGACGCGACGTCGCGGCAGTACCCCATGTCGCCGCCTCCGACCCCGAGACCAGCCATGTGATCGATCGTCGCGTTGAAGTCGCCCGCCAAGATGAAGTCGCCCTCGGGGCACTGGTCGGCGATCCACGACAGGTCGGCCTGCCACTGCGTCATCTCCTCCTGGCGAGGGGCGACGGCGTGCACGGCGACGACCGTCGGCCCCGTCCCGTCGATCGGCATGAGCACGACGCTGGGCACCGAGCCGGTGTTGCTCGACCCGTCCTCCGACGACTGGATGACCGAGTACTCGCCCAGGTCGGGCGACACGAGCACCGTGGTCTGCCATGACTGCGGGCCGTTCGGGATGTCGGGGCGGAACTGCACGTGATGCACCCACATCGGATGCCCCTGCTCGCGCAGCATCACGGCGATGCGCTCGCCGACGGCCTCGGTGGTCTCGGGCAGCGCCACGATGTCGGCGCCCTGGGCGAGGATCTGCTGCGCGATCTGCTCGGCGCCGACGGCCTCGCCCGCGGTGTTCCAGGTGAGCACGCGTACGCTTCCCTCGGTCTTCTCGGGCAGGTCGCCGCCGCCGAAGCCTCGCACCGCGCCGATCGCGGCGGTCGCCCCGGCGCCGAGGAGCGCCACGATGAGGATCGACGCCGCGAAGCCCCGCAACGGCCGAGCGAGCAGGAGCAGCAGCGCCACGAGGGCGATCGCCGCGAACCCGATGAACACGACCCCGCGCACGGCCACCAGCTGAGCGAACGGATACGTCTGCTCCAGGCGGAAGAACTGCGGCCACACCACGACCGCCGTGGCGGCGGCGAACAGCACGGTGACGAGGATTCCCAGGAGGCGAAGCATCAGAACCAGAGTAGAAGCGCCGGCCTGTGAAGTCCCTGCTGCCCAGCCCTCGGTACGCTCGGAGGATGGCCTCTGATCCCGCTCGCCGATTCGCCGGTCCCGCCGACCTGCATCTGCACTCCAATCACTCGGACGGGACGGAGGCCCCGGCGGAGGTCGTGCGACAGGCGCACGCCCACGGTCTGCGCACGATCGCTCTCACCGACCACGACCGCACCACGGGGTGGACGGAGGCGGGCGACGCGGCGGCGGCACTCGGGATGACGTTCCTCCCCGGCATGGAGCTGTCGGCGAAGCACGAGTGGCGCAGCGTGCACGTGCTCGGCTACCTGTTCGATCCGGAGGACGCCGCGCTCGGCGCCGAGACGGCCCGCATCCGGGGGGATCGGATCGGCCGCGCCGAGCGGATCGTGCGCAGTATCGGCCGCGACTACGACCTCAGCTGGGACGATGTGCTGGCCCAGACCACGCTCGACGCGACCGTCGGGCGTCCGCACATCGCCGATGCGCTCGTGGCCCGCGGGATCGTCCGCGACCGCACCGAGGCGTTCGACGGCATCCTCCATCCGCGCGAGGGGTATTACGAGCCGCACTACGCCCCCGACCCGCTCACCGCGGTCCGCTTGATCACCGAGGCCGGGGGAGTGGCCGTGATCGCCCACCCCGTGACGGCCGGGCGCGACAGGATGATGCCGGTGCCGTTCCTCGAGCAGCTCATCGAGGCGGGACTCGGCGGCTTCGAGATCGACCACCGCGAGAACACGGCGCAGGGCAAGCGCCTGCTGCGGCAGATCGCCGCCGCGCACGATCTCATCGTGACGGGGTCGAGCGACTACCACGGCACCGGCAAGCCGAACCGGCCGGGCGAGAACACCACCGACGAAGAGATGGTGCAGCGCCTGATCGACCGCGCCACCGGCTCGGCGCCGCGCTTCCCCTGACGACGGCCTCGCGGCCTCCCTGGACTCTCCCGGCGCGCTCGCCGCGGACGCCGGTATCCTCACCGGATGCAGCGCGCCACCCCTCTCGAGCGACGACTCGACGGCATCGCCCACCGGTGGCTCCGCGACGCTCCGGCCGACGGCGCACGGGCGGTCATCGTCGAGGTCGCCGTGTTCGTGTGCAAGCAGGCCTGGGCCTGCGTGTTCGGAGCCGCGCTGCTCGTGGCGATCGTCGCCGCGCGCCTCTGGTATCCCGACGATGCCGTCGTCGCGCGCAACGACGTGCTCACGCTCACGGCCGTGCTCATCCAGGTCGCGATGCTCGTCTTCCGGCTGGAGTCGGGGCGCGAGCTGTGGGTCATCGTGCTCTTCCACATCACCGGCACGGTGATGGAGCTGTTCAAGACCGACGTGGGGTCGTGGACGTACGCTGCGGACGGGGTGCTGCGATTGGGCGGGGTGCCCCTGTTCAGCGGCTTCATGTACGCGGCGGTCGGGTCGTACATGGTGCGCGTGCACCGTCTCTTCGATCTCGGCTTCACGCGTTATCCCCGGCGCTGGGTGACCGCCGTCGTCGCCGCGGCGATCTACCTCAACTTCTTCACGCACCACTTCTGGTGGGATGCGCGCTGGGTGCTGCTGGTGGCGGTGCTCGCGCTCTGGGCGCCGACGGTCATGCACGCGCGGGTGTGGCGCCGCACTCTCCGCATCCCGCTGCTCCTCGCCTTCGCGGGGGTGGCCGTGTTCATCTGGTTCGCCGAGAACATCGGCACCCTCGCGGGCGCCTGGGCCTACCCGGATCAGCTCGACGGCTGGCAGGTCGTGTCACCGAGCAAGCTCGTGTCGTGGTTCCTGCTCATGATCATCTCGGTGGTGCTCGTCACCTGGGTGTATCCGCCCCGCCTCCCGGGCGCGCAGGAACGCCCGGAACGCGAGAGGGGCGGACGCCGCAGCATCCGCCCCTCTCGAACGATGTCGTGACCGGTGCTCAGGCTCCGGCGATCGGAGCGGAGCCCGCCCCGGAGCCGCCACGCCGACGGCGTCGGCGCCGCGCCGGCGCCGGCTTGCCGTCGTGGTGCTCCTTGCCTGCGCCGTCGTGCGTACCGGCGCCCTCGGCGGCGCGGTGGGTCGATGCCGCGGGCCCGCTCTCGGCGGACGCGGATGCAGCGGCACCGTCGGCGAAGGTCGAGCCGACGGCATCGGACCCGCCGCGACGGCGGCGGCGGCGGCGCGTTCCGCCCTCACCGCTGCCCTCGGCCGCGGCATCGGCGGCGCGCTCGGGGCGCGGCCCGCGCGAGGTCTTCGTCGACTCGGTCTTCTTCGGGGCCGAGACGAGTCGGCCCTTCGTGCCCGCGGGGATGTCGAGGTCCTCGTACAGGTGCGGGCTCGACGAGTAGGTCTCGATCGGCTCGGGCTGGCCGAATTCGAGCGCCCGGTTGATGAGCGCCCACTTGTGCAGGTCCTCCCAGTCGACGAAGGTGACGGCGATGCCCGTCTTGCCCGCGCGACCGGTGCGGCCGGCGCGGTGCAGGTACGTCTTCTCCTCGTCGGGGATGGTGTGGTTGATCACGTGGGTCACGTCGTCGACGTCGATGCCGCGCGCCGCGACATCGGTGGCGACGAGCACGTCCTTCTTGCCCGCCTTGAACGCCGCCATCGAGCGCTCGCGCTGGTCCTGACCCATGTCGCCGTGCACACCGCCGACGTTGAAGCCGCGGTCGTTCAGCTCGTCGACGAGACGCTGCGCCGCCCGCTTCGTCCGCGTGAAGATCACGGTCTTGCCGCGGCCCTCGGCCTGCAGGATGCGCGCGATGACCTCGTCCTTGTCGAGCGAGTGGGCGCGGTAGACGAGGTGCTTGATGTTCGCCTGGGTGAGCCCCTCATCGGGGTCGTTCGCACGGATGTGGATGGGGTTCGTCATGAACCGGCGGGCGAGCGCGACGATCGGCCCGGGCATGGTCGCCGAGAACAGCTGCGTGTGCCGCACCGCCGGGACCTTCTGGAAGATCTTCTCGATGTCGGCGAGGAACCCGAGGTCGAGCATCTTGTCGGCCTCGTCGAGGACGACCTCGGTCGCATTCGACAGGTCGAGCAGGCGCTGGCCCGCCAGGTCGATCAGACGACCGGGGGTGCCGACGACGATCTGCGCACCGGCCTTGAGCTGGTCGATCTGGCCCTCGTAGGCCTTGCCGCCGTAGATGGCGACGACGCTGGTCGAACGGTTGCTGGTCAGCAGGTCCATGTCCTCGTAGACCTGGACGGCGAGTTCACGCGTCGGCACGACGATCAGGGCCTTCACACCCGGCTCCGGGTTCTGGCCGAGGCGCTGCACGACGGGGATGCCGAAACCGAAGGTCTTGCCCGTACCGGTCTTGGCCTGGCCGATGATGTCCTGTCCCGGCAGACCGAGGGGGATGGTCTGCTCCTGGATGGGGAAGGCGTCGACGATCCCCTTCGCAGCGAGGGCGTCGACGATGTCCTGATCGATCCCGAGATCGGAGAAAGTAGTCACTGTATTCAGATTGCCTGTCCGGCGGTCGCGACGACCGCCACGTAAACGATCCACGCCGTCTCTTGTGCCACAGGCGCGGGCCCCGCTCCGACGGCGGGGACACGCCCAGCCTACCGGAGCGTGCCCGCAAGCCTCAGGAGCGAGTCGCGCGGCGGGTAGGGTGATCGTGGCGACCGACGCGGGAAGGAGACCCCGGTGGTGAAATGGTTCTGGCAGCGAGACGCGGCGCCTCGGCGCACGCTCGCCCTGCGCAGCCGCGGAGATCAGGGCGACGCGACGCGTGTGGACTTCGCCGAGCTCGCCCCCGAGCTGTCCCGGTTCCTCGGGCAGGCGGCGTATCTCCAGCTCGGGTATTTCGAGACGCTCACCCGCCTGATCCGCGCGACTCCCGCCCTCGCCGAGAAGGAGGCGCTGTCGCGCGCCGCCGGCGCGGCGCTCACGAAGCACCGCGGCATCGTCGAGGTCATCGCCGCCCGCGGGGACGACCCGACGCAGCTCATGCTGCCGTTCCGCGAGAACCTCGACGCGTTCCGCCGCAAGACGATCGGTGCGCGACCGCGCGAGACGCTGCTGGCCGTGTACATCACGGCGGGCATGCTCGACGACTTCTACCTGGCTCTCGCCTCGAGCTACGGCGAGACGGGGCAGCGGATCGCCGCGATCCTGCGCGAGGACGACGCGCGCCACGAGATCGTCGCGATCATACAGGAGACGATCGAGAGTGACGAGGAGTGGCGCTCGCTGCTGTCGATGTGGGCTCGACGCCTCGTCGGCGACACCATCCTGGTCTGCCGCTCGGCACTGCGTCCCGACGCCCTCGTCGCGCCGGACGACGAGCGCATCGAGCCGGTGTACACCGAGCTCATGGGCGCGCATGCGCGTCGGATGGACGCCATGGGTCTCGCCTCCTGAGGGCGGTGCTCAGCGCGTCGGACCGAGCGGAATCGTCGGGCTCAGATGCCCAGCGCCGCGGTGCGCGCGGCGTCGGAACGTCGGCGGGCCGTGACGACGGCGAGCGTCGCGACGATCGAGACGAGCGCCCCACCGAGGATGCTTGCGACCCACAGCCAGACGTTGCTCTCCGCCCATCCGGCCCACTGCAGCCCCGTGTAGGCGGCGGCGGTGACGGCGACAGCCACCGCCGGAGCGAGGGCGGCACCGCGCAGCTCGCGCCCGGAGATGGTGAAGTGCGCGACGATGCCGAGCACGCACGCCGCAATGAGCGCCAGGAGGATGTACATCGCGGTCAGGCGACGAAACCGACGCGGCGCGACTCCTCGGTGCCCAGCTCGATGTAGGCGAGGTTCGCGGTCGGGACGATGTAGGAGTTGCCCTTCACATCGGAGAAGCTCAGGTGAGCGGTGCTCTGCTCGAGGGCGGCTGAGACCTGCGCGCGGATCTCGTCCGCGGCGGTGGCGGTCTCGAAGCTCAGCTCGCGGCCCGTGTTGATGATTCCGATGCGGATTTCCACGCGTGCTCCTTGGAGTGTGAGGACGATCTCTCGTCCGAGGTCTGCTCTCACTCTATAACGGGCCGTCCGGGCCGGATCGGCCGCGCCGGACGGTTTCGCCAGCAGCGCACACGCGGGACGCGGCGGGCATCGCGTCGGCGGTGTCGGTGGCGACGGATAGCGTGGAGGCATGACACCGGATGCCGCGCAACGAGCCGTGATCGAGGCCCCGGCGACGGCATCGGGCGTGATCATCGGGGCGCCCGGAACGGGGAAGACGCGCACGCTGATCGAGCGCGTCGCGCATCTGCTCGGCGCCGCGGCTCTCCGTCCCGAGGAAGTGCTGGTGCTCACGCCCAGCCGCCAGGCCGCCACCGCCCTGCGGGACCGCATCGGCGTGCGCGTGCGCGAGGCCACGCCGGGCCCGCTGGCGCGCTCTCTCGGCTCGTTCGCCTTCCAGATCGTGCGCGGGGCGATGGTGCAGGCGGGGGAGGAGCCGCCGGCGCTCCTCACGGGCGCAGATCAGGACCGCATCATCGCCGACCTGCTCGACGGCGACGCCGAAGACGGCCGTGTGCCGTGGCCGGATGCGCTGAGCGCGGCGGTGCGCGCGTCGCGGGGATTCCGCTCCGAGCTGCGGGCGTTCCTCGCCGAATGCACCGAGCTCGGGGCGACCGCTGCCGAGCTGCGCGACGCCGACGAGCCGGTCTGGGCCGCCGCCGCCGAGTTCCTGCGCGAGTACCGCGAGGTGCTCGACGCGCTGCGGTCGGCGCACCGCGATGCCGCCGACCTGCTCAGCGAGGCGGCCGCCGTGCTCCGCCGGGCGGATCCGGCGACGCTGGGTCCCCTCGCGCCCCTGCGGGTCGTCCTGATCGACGATGCGCAGGAGCTCACCCGCGGAGGCGTCGGAGTGGTCCGCGCGCTCCGCGCGCGCGGCATCGCCGTCCTCGCCTTCGGCGACCCCGACATCTCGTCCGGGACGTTCCGCGGAGCGAGTCCGGAGCTTTTCGCCGAGGTCGCCGGGCTGCTGGGCGAGGTGCACGTGCTCGACGGAGCGCACCGGCAGCACCCGGCCTTGGCGACCCTGACCCGCACGGTGACCCAGGCCATCGGCGCCTCGGGCCGGATCGACCATCGGCGCGCGCCCGTGCCGGCGACCGCCGAGGAGGTCGACGAGGCGATCACGACCTTCCTCGCACCGTCGCCGCACGAGGAGTTCGACCGCATCGCCGGCGTGATGCGCGCGTGGCACCTCGCCGACGACATCCCGTGGGACCGCATGGCGGTGATCGCTCACGACAGCCGCCAGGTCTCGTTGCTCGAGGCCGAGCTCGCGGCCCGCGAGGTCCCGACACGAGCCGCGGGGGTGCAGCGTCCGCTGGGAAGCGAGGGCATCGTGCGCGACATCGTCGGCATCGTGCGCCTCGCGCTCACGCCGGTCGACGAGCGCACGCCCGCCGACCTGGAGGAGGCGCTGCGCACGCCGTTCGGCGGGATGGACGCGATCGGTCTCCGTCGGCTGCGTGCCCGCCTGCGTCATCTGGAACTCGAGCAGGGCGGCTCCACCCCGGCGCGAGAGCTGCTCCGGCAGGCCATGGCGGCCCCCGAGCACTTCACCCTGATCGACGCCCCGGAGTCGCGCACCGCCCGTCGGTTCGCCGAGACCCTCGGGCAGGTCGCGGCGGCGGCTGTCGCCGGCGAGACGATCCACGACCTGCTGTGGCGCATCTGGGAGCAGGCGCGGGCCGTCGACGGGCGACGACTGCACGTCGCGTGGCGCGAGATCGCGCTGCAGCCCACGGGCGCGGAGACGGCCCGCGCCCTCGACGCGCTCGTCTCGCTGTTCGACGCAGCCAAGCGCTTCGTGGAGCGCTCCCCGCACTTGCGACCTGAGGCGTTCGTCCGAGACATCCTCGACAGCGAGGTGCCCGAAGACTCGCTCTCCGCCCCCGACCGGCCCGGCCGGGTCACGCTCCTCACACCCGCGACCGCCCTCGGCACCGAGTTCGACGCTGTCGTGGTCGCCGGCCTGCAGGACGGCGTGTGGCCGAACCTGCGGCTGCGTGGGGGGCTGTTGCAGACCTGGCGGCTCTCGACGGTCGTGCAGGCCCGCCGTGCGGGTGCGGACGTCGAGACACCGGGTGTGTTGGACCGTCGCCGCGCCGCCCTGCATGACGAGCTGCGCCTGTTCGTGCGCGCGGTCTCCCGTGCCCGGCGACGTCTGCTCGTCACCGCCGTCGACGACGACGATCTGGGCCCGAGTCCCTTCTTCGGCTTCCTGCCGGCGCCGACCGCCCCCGAGGCGCACGCATCAGCGGAGCATCCGCTCACCCTGCGCGGCCTGGTCGCACGGCATCGTCGCGTGCTGACGACCGCGACATCGCCCGCCGCCCGCGCCGAGGCGGCCGGGCAGCTCGCGGTACTGGCGCGCGAGGGCGTGCCAGGGGCCGACCCGGCGGACTGGTACGGTGTCGCCCCGGTGAGCACGCTCGATCCCGTGCGCGACCTGGCGGAAGAGGGCGCCCGAGTCTCGCCGTCCCGTCTGGAATCGTTCGAGGAGTGCGGACTCAACTGGGCCGTGTCCTCCCTCGGCGGCGACACCATCGTTCCGCCCTCGGCGGGGATCGGGACGATCATCCACGAGGCGATGGAGCGGCACCCGGACGGCGACCTGCAGGGCATGCGGCGAGTGGTCGAGGAGCACTGGCCCGAACTGGATTTCGAGACGGCGTGGATCGGTCGCAAGGAACGCCGTCGTGCCGACCTGTACGTCGAGCGGCTGCATGCGTATCTCGGCGAGGTACGTCGCGACGGCGGGCGCGTGCTGGGAAGCGAGACGCGGTTCCAGTTCGCCGTCGCACTGCCGGACGACGACGAGGCGGTCCCGACGGTCCGTCCGCTCGACGATGCGGCCGGCGTGCCGCGCGCGATCGTCAGCGGATCGATCGACCGGATCGAGGCGTATCCGCCCGCGGCGGGGGAGCACCCGGCCGCTCGGGGGCGCGGCTGGATCGGGATGTCCGTGCCGGATGAGGGCGAACGCACCGTCGTCGTCGATCTCAAGACCGGGAAGAACGACCCGGAGTCCGACACCGCGGTCGCCGCGCACGCGCAGCTGGCCGCGTACCAGGTCGCCGTGCAGGAAGGGCTCGTCGAAGGGGCGGGCGCGCGGTCGCTCGGCGGTGCCCGTCTCGTCATCGTGTCGAAGACCCTGGCGAAGAGCGACTACCGGGTGGCTCATCAGCACACGCTGGGCGACGACGACAGGGTCGCATTCCTGCGGCGCGTGGGCGAGGCAGCGCGCGGGATGGCAGCGTCGAGCTTCACGGCACAGGTCGAGTCGCACTGCGCCGACACGCAGAGACGGCTGCACCCCTGCCGCATCCACACGGTGCCGGCGGTGAGCGCGTGAGCGCGTGGCAGGGCGGCTGGGGCATCACGGCGACCGATGTCGCGGCGGCGCTCGGGCAGCCCTCGCCGACGCCGGCGCAGCAGCGTGTGATCGAGGCGGCACCGACGCCGGCTCTCGTGGTGGCGGGCGCGGGCAGCGGCAAGACCGAGACGATGTCGGGCCGTGTGGTGTGGCTCGTGGCCAACGGCCATGTGCGCCGCGATGAGATCCTCGGGCTGACATTCACCCGCAAGGCCGCAGGAGAGCTGGCCGAGCGCATCGGCCACCGTCTCGCGGTGATCGACGAGTACGGGCGCCGGGGGCTGCTCCCGCATCTCTCCGAGATAGTGCGGTCCGGCGGGCTCGCCCGCGTCGACGCGGCCGCGCCGGGCCGACAGCGCGACCTCGTGCGCGCGCAGGTGCTCGACGAGCTCGCCCTGTCGTACGGCACGACCGCGGATGCGTCGGCGGCGCGTTCCGCGGAAGACCTGCTGATCCGCCCGCGAGTGTCGACGTACAACGCGTTCGCCGACGGCATCGTGCGCGAGCATGCGGCGCGCATCGGCCGCGACGCCGACGTGGCGATGCTGAGCCAGGCCGCATCGTGGATGCTCGCACGCGATGTGGTGCTCGCGGCCGATCTCCCCGAGCTGGAGGACATCGACTACGCGGTCGGCACCGTGATCGACGCCGTGCAGCGACTGGCCGGCGACGCCCTCGACCACCGCATCGACCTCGACGCCGCCGAGCATATCGCGCGGGAGACCGCCGCCTCGTTCGAGCCCTACCGCGGCAATGCCGATGTCGAGAAGGCGGCGGCCAACCTCCTCTCCCTCCCGACGCTGATGCGCCTCGTACGCGAGTACATCGCCGAGAAGCATCGACGCGGTGTGCTCGACTTCGCCGACCAGGTCGGAGGCGCCTTCGACATCGTCGAGGCGGCGCCGGATGTGCGCGCCGAGCTGCGCGAGCAGCATCGTGTCGTGCTCCTCGACGAGTACCAGGACACGTCGGTCATCCAGACGCGGTTCCTCGCCGCCCTGTTCCACGACGCACCGGTCATGGCCGTCGGCGATCCGCACCAGTCGATCTACGGCTGGCGCGGGGCGAGCGCCGACAACCTCTACGCCTTCTCCGGGGCCTTCGCCCGCTCGGAGACCGCGCAGACGTTCAGTCTCATGACCAGCTGGCGCAACGACCGGCGCATCCTCGACGTCGCGAATCGCGTGCTCGACCCCCTGCAGCGCCCCGGCCTCGACGTGCCGCCGCTCGAGCCGCGGCCCGGCTCCGGCGACGGCGCGGTCGATGTGCGGTTCCCGCTGACGGTCGACGACGAGGCCGAGGCTGTGGCGGACTGGTTCGTCGAACGGCGGGCCGCACATGACGGCGCCTCCGCGGGGCGGCCGCACACCGGGGCGATCCTGTTCCGCTCCAAGCGCCACATGCAGACCTTCGCGGCGGCCCTCGCGGCGCGCGGCGTTCCCCACCGCATCCTCGGGCTCGGCGGTCTGCTGGCGACCCCCGAGGTGGTCGATGTCGTCTCCACGCTGCGGGTGGTGCACGACCCGACGGCGGGTTCCGCGCTCATCCGTCTCCTCACGGGGCCGCGCTTCGCCGTCGGCGTCGCCGACATGGCGGCCCTGTACGACCTCGGTCGTGCCCTCGCGGAGCGCGACACCGGAATGATGCCGCTCCCCGAAGAGGTGCGGGTGCGGTTGCGGTCGTCCCGCGGCGCGGACGAAGCCGTGTCGATCATCGACGCGGTCGATGTCGTGCGCGCGGTCCGAGACGACTACCGACTCCTCGAACGCATCACGCCCGAGGGTCGGACGCGCATCCGCGCGGCGGGCGAGATGCTGGAGCGGCTCCGCCGGGCATCGTCGCAGCCGCTCCTCGAACTGCTGCGGCTGATCGAGCTCGAGTTGCGGCTCGACATCGAGTTGGCGGCCAACGAGACGCGCGGACCGGCCAGGGTCGCGGCGACGCAGCTCCGCGCGTTCTCCGACGAGGTGCGGGCGTTCCTCGCGGCAGACGACCGCGGCACGATCGGCAGCCTGCTGGCGTGGCTCGACAAGGCCGAACGCACGGACGAGCTCATGCCCCGACCGGAACCGCCCGAGCCGGGCGTGGTGCAGCTGCTCACCATCCACGGGTCGAAAGGCCTCGAGTGGGACGCCGTGGCCGTCGTGCGCCTGGTGGTGGACGAGCTGCCCGGGCGCGTGTCCGACACGTCGGGCTGGTTCGGTTTCGGCGTCGTTCCGTTCGCCCTGCGGGGCGATCGGGACGCTCTGCCGCGCTTCGACTGGGATCCGGAAGCAGCGGTCGGCGACGAGACCGACCCGAAGAAGCGTCAGGCGCTTGCGCAGTCGTCGCTCTCCGGGGGCATCACGAAGGCCAACCCGCACGGCGGAGCGCTGCGTCGATTCAAGGATGCCTACCGCTCGTACCAGCAGCAGGAGGAGCGACGGCTCGCCTACGTCGCGATCACGCGCGCACGTACGCACCTGCTGCTCACCGGAGCGCACTGGGCGGGGCAGAAGGCGCCTCGCACGCCGAGCCCTTTCCTCTCCGAGGCGATGGAGGTGCTCGGGCGGGATCCGATCGAGGCCGTCGATCCCGACGAGAATCCCTACGACGGTCCGGGCGCCACGATGGTCTGGCCGCTGGACCCCCTCGGTTCCCGGCGGCGAGTGGTCGAGGAGGCGGCGGAGGCGGTGCGTGCCGCCAGCGTGGGCGGAGACGCGCTGCAGCCCAGCCCGGAGCTGCAGCGCCTGCTCGCGGAGCGCGCCGCCCGTCTGCGGGGAATCGATGCCGCACCTCCGACGCGCGTGCCCGCGTCGCGTTTCAAGGACTACGTGACCGACTATGCCGGCACGGTCGCGTCGATCGTGCGGCCGATGCCCGAGCGTCCGTACCGACAGACCAGGCTGGGCACCTTGTTCCACGCCTGGGTGGAGCAGCGCTCGGCGCTCGTCGGCACGGGCTCCAGGCCGGAGGAAGCGCTCTGGGAGCTCGATGAGGACGATGCGGGGAGCGATGCGGCCGCCGTCACCTCGGGAGACGCGGCGGACGCGGCCGACCTCGCGGCGCTGCAGGCGACCTTCGAACGCAGCGAGTGGGGCGCACGACGGCCGATCGCGGTGGAGATCGAGATCGATTTCGCCCTGGGTGCTGCACACGACGCACTCCCGGGGGAGCCGGAACGGTCAGATCGGGCGGCCGGGGGCGCGTCCAACGAGTCGCGCATCATCATCTGCAAGCTCGACGCGGTGTACCGGCGCGAAGATCGCGGCGGCCGGATCGAGATCGTCGACTGGAAGACCGGACGCGCGCCGCGCACGGCCGCGGAGAGCGACGAGCGGATGCTGCAGCTGGCGCTCTATCGCCTCGCGTACCACCGACGCTTCGGCGTTCCGCTCGACGAGATCGACGTCGCGCTGTATTACGTCGCCGACGACCTCGTCATCCGCGACGCGCACGTCTACTCCGAGGCCGAACTCCTCCAGCGCTGGAGCGCGGCCCGCGCGGCGCGCTGAGCCTCGTCGTCCTGGTCGTCCTCCTGGTCGTCGCCGGCCGGGTCGTCGCCGGTCCGCTCGCCGGAGTCGACGTCGTCGCCGAACGCCGTCCGCACATCGGACAGATCCTCCGTGGGGAGGTCTCCCACCGCCGCGCGGTGGGCGGCGGCATCGCCCCCGTTGAGGGGCGCCGAGGTGATGTCGCCGGTCATGCTCTCGCTCTCCGTCCACAGCTGGTCGGGGTTGTAGGCATCCGTCTGCATCGATGTGTCGACGTGCACATCGCGCTCGACCGGCACGCGGTCGAGCGCGTCGAGGGCGGAGTCCACTCCCTCCGTCCGCGCGGCGACGACGGCGAGATCCTCGGATCGGAGGTTCTCGGCGAGCGCGTCGAGCAGAGCCGCGGCGTCGTCGACGATGTCGGCGCGACGCAGGGAGTCGCCGTGCACCAGCCACCGCGCGAACTCGAGCTCGGCGAGCAGGCGCGCCCGCACCTCGAGTGCGGGGTCGGGGGAGCGCTCGAGGGCCGCTCCGTACGCCGCGTAGACGTCGGACGAGGCATCGGGCGCGGCGGAGAGCCAGGCCAGATCCGTCGCGGGGTCTCCCACCGCCAGTCCGTGCCAGCCCAGCACTCCGACGACCTCGGGGCCGCGCTGAGGGTCGTCCTCGAAAAGGAAGGACGTCGCTTGAGCGCCGCCCAGCGTCGTGGTCGACTCGAACCGCCACAGATCGTCGTCCGCGACCGCCTCGCGCCACCGCACGGTGAGGCGGGCGGGAACGCGGCCGGTCGCGGCGGCCTCGTCGACGAGGCGTTCGACGTCGGCGCGGCTCTCCGCCGCGGTGCGGGCGAGCAGACCGGCCCCGCGCACCACGGAGGGCGGGAGCTGGTGGAGGGCGGCGAGAGCGGTGCCGATCGACACCGCGGCGCCTCGTCCCGGCGGAATGTGCGCGGCCTCGATCTGGAACCCGGGCAGCAGCTCGGTGACGAGCGCGCGGCCGTCACCGACGCGGGTCTCGCCGATGTACTCGGGGGCGCGGAACGGCAGCAGGGCGCGGGCGCCCGTGGTGAGCGACCGCAGTGCGATCGCCTCGGCCGCGATCTCCCGGGCGGCGTCGTCGTCGTCGGCGACGCGGATCGCGAGTTCCCGACCGTCGGACAGCGTGGCGACCGCCGAATCGAACCGTGCATCGCCGTCGGCGGTGAGCACGCGCGTTCCCGTGACCTCCGCACCCGGAAGTGCCGCCGTCACCGCCGCGGCTAGAGTGAAAGGTGAGCGTCCCATGCCCCCAGGTTAGGTCGGCTCCGGGGCGCTCACGCCTTCGCCACGCCCGTGAGAGAGGGAGTCGATCATGTTGCCGCAGGCCGTGCTGGACCGTGCCGCCGAGCTGCGGGAAGACCCGTCGACGATCGATCGTCTGCGCGCCGATCCCTCCACCCGCGTGGTCGCGGTGCGCCAGGGCCGCGTACGTCTTGACGACTCCGCCCTCCGTCGCACATCGCCGGAGGAGGCGGTCGACGCCACCTGGGCCCTCCTGGGGCGAGACCGGGACGGCGTGCCCCTGCTGCTCGCGGCTCTCCCTCCCGAGGATGCCGCGATCGACGCCGCGCCCGACGAGACGTGGCTCGGGCTGCGCGACATCGGCGCCCGGCTCGACGCGTTCGAGACGGAGCTCCTCGTCGAGGCGCTCGCCGTCGCCGCGTGGCTGCGCGACGCGCCCTTCTGCCCCGCCTGCGGGGGCGGCACCGAACTGCAGCAGGCCGGCTGGTCACGGCGCTGCCTGGTCTGCGGACGCCAGCATTTCCCGCGCACCGACCCGGCCGTGATCGTGGCCGTCGAGAGCCGCGACGGCGAGCGTCTGCTCCTCGGGGCGAACGCGACGTGGGGCGGCCGCATGTACTCGTGCTTCGCCGGATTCGTCGAGGCGGGGGAGTCGCTCGAGGCGACGGTGCACCGCGAGCTGGAAGAGGAGTCGGGCGTGCGCCTGGAGGCGCTGCGCTTCGTGGGGTCCCAGGCCTGGCCGTTCCCCCGGTCGCTCATGGTGGGCTTCCGTGCCGTGGTCGACGACGAGCACACCGCGCGGCCCGACGGGGAGGAGATCGTCGACGTGCGGTGGTTCTCCCGCGACGAGATCGGCAGCGCGCTCGCCGGAGACGGCCCCGTCGGACTCCCGGGCCAGGCCTCGATCGCCCGGGCGCTCATCACCGAGTGGTACGAGGACGGACGATGAGTGCGCTCGACGCACTCGACGAGACACAGCGACAGGCGGCCACGGTGCTGCGCGGTCCCGTCGCCGTGCTCGCCGGCGCGGGCACCGGGAAGACCCGGGTCATCACGCATCGGATCGCGCACGGTGTCGACACGGGGGCGTATTCGCCCTCACGGGTCATGGCGGTCACCTTCACCGCGAAGGCGGCGGGAGAATTGCGCGGGCGACTGCGCGCCCTCGGCGTCGAGGGCGTTGCGGCGCGCACATTCCATGCGGCGGCCCTCGCCCAGCTGAACTTCTTCTGGCCGACGCTCGCGGGCGCTCCGGCGCCGAGCATCGTCGACAACAAGGTGCGCCTGCTCGGTCAGGCGGCCGATGCTCTGCGGCTGCGTCCCAGCACGGCGACCCTGCGCGACATCGCCTCGGAGATCGAGTGGCGCAAGGTGTCGATGCTGTCGATCGACGAGCACGCCGCTCTCGGTCGGCCGCTGACCGGCGTCGATGCGACGCAGTTCGCCGAGCTGCAGCGCGGGTACGAGGCTCTCAAAGACGAACGCCATCAGCTCGACTTCGAGGACGTGCTCCTGGCGTGTGCGGGCATGCTCGAGGCGGAGCCGCGGGTGGCCGCGTCGGTGCACGAGCAGTACCGCCACTTCACGGTCGACGAGTTCCAAGACGTGTCGCCGCTGCAGAACCGCCTGCTCGAACTGTGGCTCGGCGATCGCCATGACATCTGCGTCGTCGGTGACGCCAGCCAGACGATCTACTCGTTCGCGGGGGCGGAGCAGCGCTTCCTCCTCGAGTTCGAGAGGCGGCATCCCGACGCGACGATCGTGCGGCTCGAGACCAACTACCGTTCCCAGGCCCCGATCCTCGCGGCAGCCAACGCACTCATGCGCGGCCGACCCGGTGCCCTCGAGCTGACTCCGGCGCGCGAGCAGTTCCAGGCGGACGCCCCGACCGTCACGGCCTTCGACGGGGAACGCGAGGAGGCGGAGGGGATCGCGGCGGCGATCGCAGCGCAGATCGCCGACGGCGTGTCTCCCGCGGAGATCGCCGTCCTGTACCGCGCGCACGCGCAGTCCGCGCTCATCCAGCAGGCCCTCGCCGCGGCGGGGATCGCCACAACGGTGCTCGGAGGCACCCGGTTCTTCTCGATGCCGGAGGTGCGTCAGGCGATCCTCGCCCTGCGCGCCGCGGCGGTCGCACCGGTCGAGCATGACTTCGTCGCCGCGGTGCGGCGCGTACTGCGCGAGCTGGGGCTGACCGAGGAGCCCCCGGCCGCCGGCGGTGCTCAGCGCGACGGCTGGGAGGCGCGGCGCGCCATCCTGCGGCTCGCCGAGGAGGCCGACCCGGGCGAGGACCTGCGATCGTTCAGCGACGCGCTCATGGCCAGGGCCAAGGACCAGCACGAGCCCACCCTGCGCACCGTGACCCTGTCGACCCTCCATGCCGCGAAGGGTCTGGAGTGGCCGCACGTGCATCTCGCCGGCTGGGCAGAGGGCTCGCTGCCGATCTCGTACGCGACCGGCTTCGAAGCGATCGACGAGGAGCGCCGCCTCGCCTACGTCGGTGTCACGCGCGCCGC
Source organism: Microbacterium sp. Soil_N32 (assembly GCF_057655505.1). Classification (NCBI taxonomy): domain Bacteria; kingdom Bacillati; phylum Actinomycetota; class Actinomycetes; order Micrococcales; family Microbacteriaceae; genus Microbacterium; species Microbacterium sp. Soil_N32. Next base: position 959,784 of record NZ_JBDGME010000019.1, on the reverse strand, counting down.
ACGGACGTTGTCGGTGAGCTGGTCGCGGTCGGCAGGTCGCGGGGAGCGTGCTCCGTCGCGGTTCCTGGCAGAGATCGGGACGACGGCTCGCGGCACCGGCATCCTTCGTGAAATCTCACCGGGGTCGACGCGCGCGAACCGTCCGGCCCGAGCGAGATGATCCGGCCCGCGTCGTCGTCGACGGGGGCCAGCAGGGTGGCGGCCGCCGCCCCCGCGCCTGCGATGAGCGCAGCGGGGACCGGCCCCGGGTCGCGCCCCACCATCTGCGCATGCAGGCGCGGCCAGGCGGGATCGCGGTCGCGGAGGTGGCCGTCGCGGCATGCCAGGCATGGTGTGCGCCCCGGCACGACGAGGGGACCGATCGTGGCGCTCCGGCGGTCGATCGCGATCGGGAGGTGCGCCACGTCGTCGCGGAGGAACGGTGCGAGCTGTAGGGCTGCCGCCGCGCCGGGGAGCACGACGACGGCGACGTCGCCCGGGTTCTCCCGACTTCCGTGCGGCACCGCTTCATCGGCGAGCGCCTCGCGGAGCCGGTAGCCGCAGCGGGGGTCGCGCACGCCTTCGGCATCGACCCAGGCGCGGAGTCGGGGTGGCGCGTCGTCGACCAGCAGGGGTTCGAGGAAAGCCACGAGACGGCGTGCCTCGTCGCGCGGAGCCCCCACGCCGTGCGCGATCACGTCGACCCCTGCGCGTCGGAACCCCGAGCGGAGGCGGGCGAGGAACGGCTCCACCCAATCGGCGTCGATACTCACGTGCAACCCGCCGTTCGACCCGAACTGCACGGTGCGCTCATCGCGCAGCAGCATCGGGCGACCGGGGGCGAGACGGGTGAGGACGAGCGGGGTCAGCGGAGGCACTCCCCGATTCTGCGGACACGCCGTCGCCTCCGGGGCGCGGATTCCGCATCGGTGGACAACTCGTGGTCGCGCACTCCCGGGGGAGGGGGACCGACCGGCTCAGACGGGACGGTCGCCCTCCGGACGCGGATCCTCGCCGCGGTCCTCGGCGTCGGACGACGTCTCGGCCGCGTCGCTCGACGTCTCGTCGTCCACGGACGCCGCGCCGGCATCCGGTTCGGTGTCACCCGCAGTGGCCGACGAGAAGTCGTCACCGTCGAGTAGGCGCGCGAGCGCCTCGTCGAACTCGTCCGCGACCGGCTGCTCGCCGCGGGCGGCCGCCTGCAGCCGGGCGACGAGGGCGCTCGGGTCGTCGATGTCCTCGGCCGTCGGCATGAGGTCGGGGTAGTCCCAGAGGGCGTCGCGGTCGGCGATCCCCACGGCATCGGTCACCGCCTGCCACATCGCGGCCGCCTCGCGCAGACGCCGCGGACGCAGCTTGAGACCGACGAGCGCTCCGAGGGCATCCTCCGCGGGCCCGCCGACCGCGCGACGACGGCGGGCGGCCTCGGCGATGCGCGCCCCGTCCGGGAGCCGCGAGGTCGCCTGCGCCGTGACGACGTCGACCCAGCCGTCGACCGTGGCGATCAGGTTCTCGAGGCGGGTGAGCGCCTCGCGCTGCGCCTCTGTCTGGCTCGGCAGCAGGGCGCCGCCCTCGATCGCGGACCGCAGCTCCTCGGGGTTGGAGGGGTCGAGGCGGCTGGCGACGTCTTCGAGGGCGTCGACATCGACCGTGACACCGCGCGCGAAGTCCGTGATCTGCGCCATGACGTGCAGGTGCAGCCACTTCGCGTGACGGTAGAGGCGGGCGTAGGCCAGTTCCCGAGCCGCCAGGTACAGCGCGATCTGATCCTCGGGGATCTCCAGCCCGTCCCCGAACGCGGCGAGGTTCTGCGGGATCACCGCGGCGGTCCCCGCCGGGAGCACGGGGATGCCGACATCGCCGCCCGAGACGACCTCGAGGGAGAGGTTCCCCAGCACCTGGCCGAACTGCGCCGCGAACACCGAGCCGCCGAGGCCGCGCATGAGCTTGCCGGCGCCCTGCACGACGCTGCGCATGTCGTCGGGCACCTGGGTGTCGAGAGCCGTGGTGAGGGCGTCGGCGATGCTCGTCGACACCGGCCCGGCGATCTCCTTCCACACCGGGAGCGTCTTCTCGACCCACTCACCGCGGGTCATCGCGACCGGCGGCTCGGCGAGGTCGGAGATCGTGGTCGCCTCGCCCAGCCAGAGCGCGGCGAGCGAGAAGGCGTCGACCAGCGAGGAGCGCGAGCCGTCGCCGATGGCCTGGCCGTCGCGGTTCGCGATGTGGAGGGCCTGCCGCAGGGCGTTGTCCCACGGATCGCCGCCGAACGCCCCCTGCAGCTGCGACATGATCGTCTGCATCATCGCGGGATCGAGCGTGAGGCCGTCCATGCCCTCGAAGGCGCCGCGCAGGGCTTCGGGGTCTATGTCGCCGCCCTGGCCGGACATCATCCGCCGCAGGAACTCCTGGAAGTCCTCGGGACCGGGTTCGTTGTCTGCCATGTCGTCCGCCCTCTCAGCGCGCGTGTAGCCGTGCCATCTACGCTAGTCACAGGTTCATGCGAGCGACCCCGGAGCGGGCGGATCGCTGTACGCCGCTCGCGAACGACGGAGGAATGCTGTGGAACGGATCCGCCCTGCGCGGCTCGGGCTGGGAGTCTGGGCCCTGGTCGTGGCGCTCGTCGCCCTCGTCGTGCTCACCTTCCTGCCGACGCCGTACGTGATCCAGCGGCCCGGCCCGGTCTACGACACGCTCGGCACCGCCGCCGGGCCCGACGACCAGCAGGTGCCCCTCATCAGCATCGAGGGTGCGGAGACGTACGAGACCGGGGGGACGCTCGACCTCACGACCGTCCAGGTCGTCGGCAATCGCGAGCGCACCCCGAGCTGGTTCGAACTCGCCCTCGCCTGGACCGATCGCTCCCGTGCCGTGGTGCCGATCGAGTCGGTCTTCCCCGAGGGGGTGACGACAGAGCAGCGCGACGAGCGCAACGCCACGCTCATGGTCGACTCGCAGCACGAGGCGACGGCGGCAGCCCTCGGCGAGCTGGGGTACGACACCGGTGCCGAGGTCGTCGTGGTCGAAGCGGTCGACGACACCCCGGCCGCCGGTGTCCTCGAGTCCGACGACGTCATCACCGCGATCGACGGCGAGGTCGTCACCTCGGCGACGCAGCTGCGCGAGCGCATCCAAGAGGCGGAGGGCGACGAGATCGACCTCACGGTGCGCCGGGCGGGCGCCGAGCAGCAGCTCTCGATCACGCCGGAGAAGCACACCGAGGGCGGCACGACGACCTGGCTCATCGGCATCACGCTGCGCACCGACTACGACTTCCCGATCGACGTGACGATCCAGCTCGACAATGTCGGGGGGCCGAGCGCCGGAATGATGTTCGCCCTCGGCATCGTCGACCAGCTGACGCCCGGAGAGCTCAACGGCGGTGAGAACGTCGCAGGCACGGGCACCATCGACGCCGAGGGGACGGTCGGCCCGATCGGCGGCATCCGTCAGAAGCTCTACGGCGCGAGGGATGCCGGAGCGGAGTACTTCCTCGCCCCGGCGGCGAACTGCGACGAGGTCGTCGGTCACGTCCCCGACGGCCTGCAGGTGATCCGCACCGGCACGCTCGAGGAATCGCTCGACGCGCTCTCGGTGATCGCCGAGGGGGGCGACGTCGCGTCGCTCCCGACGTGCACGGCGTCGTGATCCGGCCGTGACCGCGATCACGGGCGCCGTCCAGTAAGGCGCACCTAGGATGGAGGGGTGACCTCGACCTCCGCTCAGAATCCGGCCACTCCCCGAACATCCCGGCGCATCTTCGGCATCTCGCTGGCGATCATCGCCGCCCTGATCGCGGCGTTCTTCGTGTTCGCCTCGCTCTACACCGAATTCCTCTGGTTCGACCAGGTCGGCTTCACCGGGGTGCTGACCACCCAGTGGATCGCCACCGTCGTGATGTTCCTCGTCGGATTCCTCGGCATGGCCGTGCCGCTGTTCGTGGTCATCCAGCTGGCGTACCGTCTGCGGCCGGTCTACGTGCGACTGAGCTCGCAGCTCGACCGGTACCAGGAGGTCATCGAGCCGCTGCGCCGCCTGGCGATGTGGGGCATGCCGATCTTCTTCGGCCTCTTCGCCGGCTTCTCGGCGGCGAGCCAGTGGCGCACCGTCTGGCTGTGGGCCAACGGCGTCGCGACGAGCGACGTCGACCCGCAGTTCGGTGTCGACACGGGCTTCTACCTGTTCGCGATGCCGTTCTACTCCATCGCGCTCGCCTTCATCTCGGCGGTGCTGCTGCTCTCGCTCCTCATCACGGCGCTCGTGTCGTACCTCTACGGCTCGGTGCGCATCGGCCAGGGCGAACTGCGCATCTCGAAGCCCGCGCGCATCCAGCTCGCGGTGATCGCGGGACTGTACCTGCTCGTCCAGGCGGCCAGCCTCTGGCTCGACCGATTCAAGACACTCACGACGCCCGACGACCGCATCACGGGTGCCGCGTACACCGGCGTCAACGCCACGATCCCCGGCCTGGGCATCCTGGCCATCATCTCGGCGCTCGTCGCGATCCTCTTCTTCGTCACGGCCGTTATCGGCCGCTGGCGCTTCCCGCTCGCCGCCACGGCGCTGCTGCTCGTCGCGTCGCTCGTGGTGGGCGTGGGGTACCCCTGGGTGGTGACCACCTTCCAGGTGCGCCCGAACCAGAACGCGTACCAGGCGGAGTACTACCAGCGAAACATCGACGGCACCAAGGAGGCCTACGGCGTCGCGAACCTCGAGACCACGACGTTCGAGGCCGAGACCGATCCCGAGGCGGGCCAGCTGCGCGAAGACGCCGAGACCACCGCCTCGATCCGCATCATGGACCCCAAGGTCATCAGCCCGACGGTGCGTCAGCTCGAGCAGTACCGGGCCTACTACCAGTTCGAGGAGACGCTCGACGTCGACCGTTACGAGGTCGACGGCCAGGTGCAGGACACGGTGGTCGCGATCCGCGATCTCGACATCACCAAGCTCGGCGAGGGCGACAACTGGAACAACCGCGTCGCGGTGTACACGCACGGCTACGGCCTCGTCGCCGCGGCGGGAAACCAGCGCACGACGGACGGCGAGCCGGTGTTCCTCGAGCGCGGCATCCCGACCTCGGGGTTCCTCACCGAGGGTGAGAACTTCGAGCCCCGCATCTACTTCGGTGAGAACTCGCCGGAGTACTCGATCGTCGGCGCTCCCGAGGGGAGCGACCCGGTCGAGATCGACTACCCCCGTGGCAAGGACGGTTCGAGCGAGACCAAGACGACCTTCGACGGTGACGGTGGGCCGAAGATCGGCAATACGTTCACGAAGCTGCTCTACGCGCTGAAGTTCCAGTCCGAGCAGATCCTGTTCTCGAACCTCGTGAACGACGACTCGCAGATCCTCTACGACCGCGACCCGAAGACGCGCGTGCAGAAGGTGGCGCCGTACCTCGAGCTCGACAGCGACCCGTACCCGAGCGTGGTCGACGGCCGGGTGGTCTGGATCGTCGACGGATACACGACCAGCTCGACGTACCCGTACTCGACGAGCGTCAGCCTGTCCGACGCGATCGCCGACTCGAACACGCGGGCGCCGAACCTGGCGATCGACGAGATCAACTACATCCGCAACTCGGTCAAGGCCACGGTCGATGCCTACGACGGCACCGTGACCCTCTACGCGTGGGACGACGAGGACCCGATCCTGAAGACCTGGCAGAAGGTCTACCCGTCGACGGTCAAGCCGATCAGCGAGATGTCGGGTGACCTCATGAGCCACGTGCGCTACCCGACCGATCTGTTCAAGGTGCAGCGCGACATCCTGGGCATCTACCACATCGACACCGCCGGGTCGTTCGCCCAGCAGGACAACCGGTGGCAGACGCCGAACGATCCGCGCAGCGAGTCGATGCTGCAGCCGCCGTACTACCTGACGATGCAGATGCCGGGCCAGGACGGGCCGCGGTTCTCGATGTTCTCGACGTTCATCCCCGCATCGCAGGGTGCGGGCAGCACCCGTGACGTGCTCATGGGCTACCTGGCCGTCGATTCGGATGCCGGATCGGAGGACGGCGTCAAGGCGGAGGGCTACGGCCAGCTGCGGATGCTCGAGATCAACGACGACACGACGGTGCCCGGTCCCGGTCAGGTGCAGAACACCTACAACTCCGATACGGCGGTCGTGCCGCAGCTGAACCTGCTGCAGCAGGGCGAGTCGGAGGTCATCTACGGCAACCTCCTCACTCTGCCCGTCGGCGGCGGTCTGCTCTACGTGCAGCCGGTGTACGTGCAGTCCTCCGAGGGCACCCAGCTGCCGCGCCTGCAGAAGGTGCTCGTCGCCTTCGGTGACCGGGTCGCCTTCGAGAACACGCTCACCGAGGCGCTCGATGCCCTGTTCGGCGGCGACTCCGGTGCCACGGGCGGTGACGACGAGGTCGAGCCGGCCGAGCCGGATCCCGACACCGGCGAGGTGCCGCAGACGGACCCGACGACCTCGTCGGGGGAGGAGGCGACGGCGCTCGCCGACGCGCGACAGGCGCTGCTCGATCGGGAGGCGGCTCTCAAGGCCGGCGACCTCGAGACGTTCGCCGAGGCCGACAAGCGCCTCACCGAGGCCGTGCAGAAGCTGATCGACCTGGAGGGCGGCGAGGGCGAGTAGCCGCTCGCACCTTCTCTCGGATGCCGCATCCCCTCGGGGGTGCGGCATCCGTCGTTTCCAGGCCTGCGTCGGATGCCGTCGAACCGGGCCGGCGGCATCCATACCAGTCAACCGCCCGGGCATGCGAAAGGCCCCTGACCGGATTTCTCCAGATCAGGGGCCTTTCTCTTGTTGCGGGGACAGGATTTGAACCTGCGACCTCCGGGTTATGAGCCCGGCGAGCTACCGAACTGCTCCACCCCGCGGCACGAGTTATAGCCTAACACGGGTTTCGACGGGGCGCGAATCGAGGCGGGTCCGCCGTCGATGCGCGAGGATGAGAGCATGTCCTCGCGTACCGCCGTCGCCGTCTGCCAGTTCGCCCCGACCGACTCGCGTGACGGCAATCTCGAGCGCATCGCCGAACTCGTCGCCGAGGCGGCGGGGCGGGGCGCGCGCCTGATCGTGCTTCCCGAGTACTCCAGCTACTTCGTGAACCCGATGGACGAGACCCTCGCCGCGAATGCGGAGGCGCTCGACGGGCCGTTCGTGCAGTCGCTGATCGCCCTCGCCGCCGAGCACGCCGTGGTGATCGTCGCCGGTCTGGTCGAGCCCGCGGAAGACGGGCGACGCGTGCGGAACACGCTCGTGGCCGTGCGCGGCGACGGCATCCTCTCGGTCTACCGCAAGCAGCACCTGTACGACGCGTTCGGCCAGACCGAGTCCGACTGGGTCGAGGCGGGCACGGTGGGGGAGGCGGCGGTCTTCGACCTCGCCGGTCTGCGCTTCGGACTGATGACCTGCTACGACCTCCGCTTCCCCGAGGTCGCGCGCACCCTGGTCGATGCGGGAGCCGACGTCCTCGTCGTGCCCGCGGAGTGGGTGCGCGGCCCGCTCAAAGAGCACCACTGGAACACCCTCCTCGCCGCTCGCGCGATCGAGAACACGGTGTACGTGGTGGCGGCCGACCACCCGGGCCCGATCGGGGTCGGCCTGTCGCAGATCGTCGACCCTCAGGGGGTGGTGACGGCGCAGGTGGGTTCCGGCGAGGGCATCGCGGTCACGTCCGTCGAGCGGGCCACCGTCGACCGCGTGCGGGAGACGAACCCCTCGCTGCGCATGCGCCGCTACACGGTCGTCCCGCGCTGAGCCTCGACGCGATACTTCGCGGGACGCGCGACGAGCCCTCCGAGGCTCAGCCCTGATCCCGCTCGCCCCTCAGCCCCGCAGCGCCGAGAGCCGTCGCACCGCCTCTTCCAAGACCTCGACCCGCTTGCAGGCCGCGAACCGCACGATGCCGGCGTACTCCGGATCCGCGCGGTGCGCGGGAGAGAGGAACGCCGCCATCGGGATCGCCCCGACTCCGACGCGGGTCGGCAGGGTGCGGCAGAAGTCGGCGCCGTCCGCGCCGCCGATCTCCGTGGCGTCCGCGATCGTGAAGTATCCGCCCTGCGGGGCGAACACCCGGAATCCCGCCGCCTCGAGACCCGCGCCGAGCAGCTCGTGCTTGCGGGAGAGTGCTGCCGCGGCATCCGCGAAGAAGGCGTCCGGGAGTCGGAGTCCCACAGCGATCGCGGGCTGGAAGGGCGACCCGCCGACGTAGGTGAGGAACTGCTTGACCGTGACGACCGCGGTGAGGAGGGCCGCCGGTCCGTGAATCCAACCGATCTTCCACCCCGTGGCCGAGAACGTCTTGCCCGCCGATGAGATCGTCAGCGTGCGCTCGGCGGCTCCCGGCAACGTGGCGATCGGCACATGAGGGGCGTGGAACGACAGGTGCTCGTACACCTCGTCCGTCACGATCACCGCATCGTGGAGCTCGGCGAGCCGGACGATCTCCGCGAGGACGTCCATGCCGAAGACGGCACCGGTCGGGTTGTGCGGGTCGTTCACCAGGATCAGACGGGTGCGGTCGGTCACCGTCGCGGCGAGGCGATCCAGGTCGGGCTGGAAGTCGGGCGCGCGGAGCGGCACCGTGCGCAGCGTGCCGCCGGCGAGCGACACGGCGGCCGCATACGAGTCGTAGTACGGCTCGAACACGACGACCTCGTCGTCGGGCCCGTCGATGAGAGCGAGGAGCGTCGCCGTCAGGGCCTCCGTCGCGCCGACCGTCACGAGCACCTCGGTCTCCGGGTCGACGTCGAGCCCGTAGAACCGCTTCTGATGCTCGGCGATGGCGAGGCGCAGATCAGGGGTGCCGCGGCCGGGCGGGTACTGGTTCACACCGTCGGCGATCGCGCGGCGGGCAGCCTCGAGAACCTCGGCGGGGCCGTCCTCGTCGGGGAACCCCTGCCCCAGATTGATCGCGCCGGTGGTCGCCGCGAGCGCCGACATCTCTGCGAAGATGGTGGGCGCGACGGCCCCGTTCGTCGCGAGCAGGCCAGCGCCCGCCGCCGTGCGCCGCCATGCGCCGGGAATCACACTCATGGACACCAGGCTAAGGCCATAGACGAAACTCACCTCGGCCATAAGAAACGCACAGACATCAGGGGCACTCTGAGAGGGTCGTTGAAGGAGCACATCATGAACGAGGACACCCCCCAGGACCACCCGGCACCCGAAGTGCCGTCCACCCCCACCGCGGAGGGCACCGGCCGACCGGCCCCCGCCGCGGCCGACCGCCCCGTCGCGCCCGAGCACATCGCTCCCGCTGCGCCCGAGCGTCCCGCATCCGTCGAGACCTCCGCGCATCCCTTCGCTGCTCCCGCCTCCGTCGGCGCCCCCGTCGCCGGTCACGAGATGCCGCGCACCTTCGCCTCGACGCACCCGCAGTCCACGGCCGCAGCCCCGGCGTACGCGGCCTCGACGGGGGCGGCCTTCGGTCTGCCCGCCGGCCCCGATGCTCAGGCGGCCGCACCCGCCGCGGCGCCTACCGAGTCGATCAAAGAGAAGCCCCGCGGGGGTGTGCGCCTGGCCGCCGTCGTCGTGGCGGCCGCTCTGGTGGGTGGCGTCGCCGGCTTCGGCGGCGGCGCGATCTGGAACGGCATCGGCGGGGAATCGTCCGTGGGTGTGGCCGAGGGGCCGCAGACCGTCACGGTGAACAACCCGGGCTCGGTCAACGAGACCACCGCGGTCGCCACCACCGCCCTCCCGTCCGTCGTCACCATCGAGGTCGCCGGTTCCAGTGAGGCGGGCAGCGGGTCGGGCGTCATCATCAGCGACGACGGCTACGTGCTCACCAATACGCACGTCGTCACGCTGGGCGGCGCGGTCGCCGATCCGACGATCCGGGTGACCGCCTCCGACGGGCGCATCTACTCCGCCACCGTCGTCGGCACCGACCCGATCTACGACCTCGCGGTCATCAAACTCACCGACGCGAAGGACCTGACGCCGATCGAGTTCGCCGATTCGTCCAAGCTCAACGTCGGCGACACCGCCGTCGCGCTGGGCGCCCCGCTCGGGCTGTCGAACTCGGTGACCACCGGAATCGTCAGCGCTCTGAACCGGAGCATCCAGATCGCCTCGTCCGCCCTTCCCGACTCGTCCGGCGAGGACGCGCCGCAGGAGCAGTCCCCCGAGGAGGGGCAGCAGGGCCAGGGTCCGTTCCAGTTCGACCTTCCGGGCAACGGCCAGCAGCAGACGTCCGACTCGATCTCGATCGCCGTCATCCAGACCGACGCCGCCATCAACCACGGCAACTCGGGCGGGGCCCTGGTCGACAGCGAAGGTAAGCTCATCGGCATCAACGTGGCGATCGCGAGCTCGGGATCCTCCGAGGAGTCCGGGTCGATCGGCCTCGGGTTCTCGATCCCCTCGAACATCGCCAAGCGCGTGTCGGAGGAGATCATCTCGGACGGTTCCGCGAGCCACGGACTGCTGGGAGCGTCGGTCCAGGACGCCGCGTCGACCGAGGACGCGACGGTCGCCGGGGCGTCGATCGCCGAGGTCACCGGCGGCGGCGCCGCGGCCGAGGCGGGTCTCAAGGCGGGCGACGTCGTGACGGCGTTCAACGGCGTGCCGATCTCGAGCGCGACGGATCTGACGGCCCAGGTGCGTGCGGCTGCCGGCGGCAGCGACGCGACCGTCACCTACAACCGCAACGGCAAGGAGTACGAGGTCGACGTCACCCTCGGCGAACTTGCCGGCTGACCCGATCCGACTCGGAGAACGGACGCCACCCCGCTAGGCTCGCGGGGTGGCGTCCTTCTCGTTCGGGTCCGGCAACGCGGCCAAGCTGCTGCGGATCCCGCTGTATCTCCTGGGACGCATCGGGACCCTCGTCGTGCCGCGCGGCGAGCGGTGGGTGGTCGGGTGCGGCGCCGGGATCGGCGACGGAGCCCTCGCCCTCCACACCTTCGCGCGTGAGCAAGGCCATGATCTCGTCTGGCTCACCTCCTCCGTCCGAGAAGACGCGGATGCCGCGGCGCTCGGTATCCGCACCGTGCGCAAGAGCGGATGGCGTGGCTGGTGGGAGACGGCCCGGGCCGGAGTCGTCGTGGTGACCCACGGGCTGGGCGACGTGAACCGCTATGGCAGTACGGGCGCGTTCGTCGTGCAGCTGTGGCACGGCATCCCGCTCAAGCGCATCGGCCTCGACTCGCCCGCCACCACCCAGGTGCCGTCGGTCCCCGGGGCACCCCTCCTCCGCCGCGCGGTCGCGGTTCTCTATCGCCGCGCCGCGCAGCGCATCCGCCTCCTCCCCGCCGCATCGCACCGTGCGCGGGGCCGCCTCGAATCCGCCTTCGCGCTCCCTGGCGACCGTGTCGTGGTCACGGGGGAGCCGCGGGTCGACGTCCTCTCCGCCGGCACCGACGAGAGCCGCCGCTCGCGCGCCGAAGCGCTGCTGGCCCGCGCCGTCGACGGCCTCCCCGTCGGCCCGCGCCGCATCCTCTATGCGCCGACCTGGCGCGACGGCGCCGCCGACCCGGCGGTTCCGGACGCGGACGAGTGGGCTCGCATCATCGAGGTGCTCGACCGGCACGACGCCGTACTCCTGATCCGCTCGCATCCCCTGGGCGAGGGAGCCTACGCGCCCCCCTCCACCGCTCGGGTCCGGATGCTCGGGTCGGGCGTCCTCGCGGACGTCACACCGGCTCTCCCGGCGATCGACGTACTGATCACCGACTACTCCTCTCTCGCATACGACGTCGGCCTGCTTCGGATGCCCGTGCTCTTCCTCGCTCCGGACGCCGAGGAGTACGCCCGCACGCGCGGATTCTACGGCCGTTTCGACGACGTCGCCGGCGACGACTGGGCGCCGGGATGGTCTCCGCTCGTCTCTCAGCTCGCGGCGATCCTCGACGACGACGCGGCATTCGCCGTCCGCGCCGCGCGATCCGCGTCGCTCAGCGCCGCGATCCACGCGCACCGCGACGGTCGCAACACCGAGCGCGTCTACCGCGCGATCCGCGCGCGGGGTGTCCGCGCGCCGAAGGGAGCAGCATGACGACGGCGCGCATCGACGAGGCGGCGCAGACGCTCGTGATCAGCGGCACGGGGGAGCGCCCCGCGACCGCCGACCTCATCGGAGCGCGAGCGCGCGTCGCCGCGCGCGTGACCGGGGGCGGTAAGACCTGGCGGGCCGTCTTCGCATTGGAGGCGTCGCGGTGGGGTGGGCCCTCGCTGCCCCTGCCGACGGGCACCTACCGGCTGCGCATCGCGGGTGTCGACACGTCGGGCCTCACGATCGCGCCAGTGCTTCTGCGCGGTGTGCGGGCATCGGTCGACGATGGCGCCGTCCGGGTGGCCGCCCCCGTCGACCCGGCGTACTTGAGCGCCGAGGGGCAGGCGACCCTCGAGGAGCGCTACGCGGCGCACCGCGGAGAGCGGGAGAACGCGGTCTTCTTCGAGAGCTTCTACGGTCGCAGCGTCGGATGCAATCCGCAGGCCATCGACCGCGAGATCGCGCGCCGAGCACCCGGAGTGCGCCGCTACTGGAGCGTCGTCGACCTCTCCGTGCCCGTTCCGGAGGGCGCGGTCGCCGTGGTCGAGGGCAGCCCGGAGTGGTGGCGCGCACGCGCAGACGCGCGACTGCTGGTGGTCAACGACTGGTTGCGTCGACGTTTCGCGCGCAAGCCGGGGCAGCGGGTGCTGCAGACCTGGCACGGGACTCCGCTGAAGCGGTTGGCACTGCATCGGCCTGGGTTCGACCTGCGCCGCATGGCGGCGGTCGTCAAGGAGTCGCGCCGGTGGGATGTGCTGCTCGCGCAGAACGTCTACGCCGAGCGCATCCTCCGCAAGGCCTACGCGTTCTTCGGACGCCCGATCTGGGTAGAGGGCTATCCCCGCAACGACGCCCTGGTGGGCGGCGATGCGTCGGGCATCCGCTCCGCACTGGGGATCACCGATGACGAGCGCGTGCTCCTCTACGCCCCGACCTGGCGCGACGACCGCGCCGAGATGGTCGACTTCGTCGACGCCGCGCGCCTCGCGGAGGAGGCCGACGCGGTCGTGCTGGTGCGCGGGCATTCGCGCACCCTCCCCGAGGGGCGGGACCATGCGGGGGCCCGCGTCATCGACGTCACCGGCTATCCGGAGACCGCGCAACTGCTCCTCGCCGCGGATGCCCTCATCACCGACTACTCGTCGGTCATGTTCGACTTCAGCGTGACCGGCAAGCCGATGTACTTCCTGGTGCCCGACATCGATCATTACCGCGGTGATCTGCGCGGGTTCTACTTCGACCTGGCGGAGCGCGCCCCCGGACCTCTCGTGCACTCGCAAGAGGAGCTCGTCGCGGCGCTCGCTGACGACGGGCATGCCGCGCGGTTCGCCGAGCGCTACGCCGCATGGCAGCGGCAGTTCAACACGCGCGACGACGGGCATGCCGCGGAGCGCGTGGTGGACCGCATCCTCGACCAGGGGTTCCTCGACCGCTGAGCGCTGCGGCGGCCCGGCTCAGGGGAGCGGGGTGTTCTGCGTGCCCAGACGTGAGGCATCGACCGTGTCGTGCGCACCACGCAGCACCCCGCCGATGAAACCGACGCCCCAGGACAGGTGCATGGTCGGCAGCACGACGAGTGTCCACAGCCGCTGACGCCATCCGCCGCCCCGGGGTGCCAGCGCGACCGCGACGACGAGCAGCGCGTAGGCGACGAGCGGCAAATAGACGATCGACGAGAGCAGTCCGGCGAGTCCGTGCAGGACGCCGGTGAGCTGCAGCACACCGACCACGACGGCGAGCAGGACGAGTCCCACCAGGGCCGGCGGGGCGAAGTACCGCAGGCTGTTGCGCCGACCGAAGCGGCGCACGAGTTCTCCGCGCCACGCGCCGGTCGCCCGGAACTGACGGGCCAGCCGGATCCAGCTCTCGCGCGGCCAGTAGGTGACCGACAGGCGGGGATCGAACCACACGCGGTGCCCCGCCTGGCGGATGCGGAGGTTCAGCTCCCAATCCTCGCCGCGTCGGATGCTCTCGTCGAAGAGTCCGACCTCGTCGAGCACCGAGCGGCGCATGACGCCCAGGTAGGCCGACTCGGCCTCGCCTTCCTCGGCCCCACCGTGATAGGCGCCGCCGCCCAGACCGACGGGCGAGTTGTAGAGCCGGGCGACCGCCTTCTGGAACGGCGCGCGGCCCTCGGCGTGCATGACGCCGCCCACGTTCGCCGCACCCGTCCGCTCGAGCGTGGCCAAGGCCCGGGCTGCGTAGCCAGGCGCCAGCTCGGAGTGCGCATCGACGCGGATGATGATCGCGTAGCGGCTCGCGCGAATCGCCGCATTCAGGCCCACCGGGATATGGGCGGCGGGGTTGTCGACGAGGCGGATCCGGTCGTCGTCGGCGGCGAGCCGACGCGCGAGTTCCGTCGTGCCGTCCGTCGACGGCCCGAGAGCGAGGACGAGTTCCACCGGCGCATCGAGGTCCTGCGAGAGCACCGACCGCACGGCGTGCTCCAGGTACGCGTGCTCGTTCAGCACCGGCATGACGAACGAGACCCCCGCAGCGGCCGTGGGCGTCTCTTCGTCGTGCATTCGTCGATCATGTCATGAGCGACGGAGCATCCGCTGGAGGCCGGTCGGGGGCGCGGAACGGCCCGGTATCCTGGAGGGATGGGCGCACTCTCCGACGTGAAGAAGGCATACGGTCTCCTCCGACGGGCTCTCGCCTCCCGCAGGTCGGTGCAGCACGTGCGGCGCATGCTCGCCACCCGTGAGCCGTTCCCCGACGATCACTTCCAGATCGCGGTCTACTTCGCCGACGGCGCTGTGAACATGTATCAGATGCGCCAGTGGTACCGGCCGCTGGCCGAGCTGGCCACGCGCTGGCCCGTGGTGGTGCTGGCGCGCCACGCCTCGGGAGCCGAGAAGCTGCTCGAGGAGGACGGTGCCCCTCCGGTCGTCTTCGTGCCGACGGTGCGCAACCTCGAGAAGTTCGTCGCGAGGCAGGACATCCGCATCGTGCTGTACGTGAATCAGAACACGCGGAACTTCCAGATGTTCCGGTACGGGCGCCGGTGGCACGTGTTCATCAATCACGGCGAGTCCGACAAGATGTACATGACGACCAATCAGTACAAGGCCTACGACTACGCCTTCGTCGCCGGGCAGGCCGCGCGAGACCGCCTCACCCGCACGCTCTGGGACTACGACGTCGATCGGCGAACGCTCGAGATCGGGCGTCCGCAGGCCGACCACTACTCCGGGGTCGTCCCCTTCACGCCGGATGCGCGCACCGTCGTCCTGTACGCCCCCACGTGGGAGGGCGACCGCCCCAGTGCGCATTACGGCTCGATCGCCACGCACGGCGAGGCCCTGGTCGGTGCCCTCCTCGCCTCCGGTACCCATCGCGTGATCTACCGGCCGCACCCGCGCAGCGGTGTGGTCGATGCGGCGTACGGGGCCGCGCACCGGCGCATCCTGGCCGCGCTGGAGCAGGCCAACGCCGCCGATCCCTCGGCTCAGCACGTCTACGACGACGGACCGGAACTCGGCTGGCAGCTCTCGACGGCCGACGTCGCCGTGGTCGACATCTCCGCGATGGTCTACGACCGTCTGGCGGCCGGGAAGCCCCTGCTGATCACCCGCCCCGCCGACGACCGCGCATCGGTCGACGAGTCGGGCTATCTCGCCGACTGCGAGTGGCTGACCGTGGACGGTGCTTCGCGCATCGTCGAGGAGGTCGAGCGCGTTCGCGACGACGAGGCGTCGGTCGCGCGCCTGCGCATGTGGGTGCAGCACTACTTCGGCGACACCTCGCCCGGAGTCGCCACCGCGAAGTTCCACGCCGCGATCGAGGAACTGCTGGCCAGGTGGGACGAGTGGCACGGCCGCGAGATCGGAGACGTCCCGACCGGACCGGCCGGTGACGACGACATCGACGCGGTCGTCTGACGATGGGGTTCCCGCGAAGCACGGCGCGCGCGAGCCGGCTCGAACTCGTCGCCCGCACGGGGTCGACCAACGCCGACCTGCGTGCCCGTGCCGGCGACGCGGCGTCATGGCCGCATCTGTCTGTGCTCGCCACGCGCGACCAGACCGCGGGGCGGGGTCGTCTCGATCGTGTGTGGACGGCGCCGGCCGGTGCGGCGCTCGCGGTCTCGGTGATGCTGCGGCCGCGGATGGATCCCGCGTTGCGGGGGTGGATCCCGCTGATCGCGGGCGTCGCGATGGCCGACGCGATCACCGCGCAGCTGCCGGGCCGGGACGTCGGCGTCAAGTGGCCGAACGACGTGCTGGTCGACGGGCGCAAGATCTGCGGCATCCTCGCGGAGGCGTCCGACGATGCCGTGATCGTCGGCGCCGGCGTGAACACCGCCATGACGGGGGAGCAGCTGCCGGTGCCGACGGCCACATCTTTCGCCGTGCTCGGCGCCGTCGCGGACGAGGATCGCCTTCTCGCCGACTACCTCGATCGCCTCGACGAGCTGCTGGGGATGCTGTCGACGTCGGGTGACCCGATGGCCGGAGGCGTGCACGCGGTCGCGACCGCGAGGAGCGCCACCCTCGGTCGCGAGGTCGAGGTGGCCCTGCCGGGCGGACGGATGCTCGCGGGCACCGCCGTCGCCCTCGACGACGAGGGGCGGCTCGTCGTGGCCGCGGAGGGGCGCCGCGACGCCGTTTCGGCCGGCGACGTCGTGCACGCGCGGCGGCTGTGAATCCGCACACGCCGCGGCCACGCAGGGGGATGTCGGTCCCGACGGGCACAATGGTGGGGTGACGCAGCCTGTGACGCTCGGAGGACGTCCGATGATGCCGCCGCCCGGCGTGCCGTCGGAGGAGCGTCTCATCGCGCGATTCCGCGGTCATGCGCGGCGGCTGTTCTGGTCGGCGGTTCTGCTCATCGCGACCTTCGGCGCGACGGCGTATCTGTACGGCAACCTGCCGGCGCCGTTCGAGGACTGGATGCTGCTCTCGGCGGCGGGAGCGATCATCCTGCTCCTCGTCGTGCTGCCCTACCTCGTCTGGCTCTCTCGAACGACGACGATCACGACGCGTCGGATCATCGCTCGTCACGGGCTCGGCTCGCGTCAGCGGCGCGAGATGTCCCATGCGCGCGGGTACACGATCGCCGTGCGGCGCGGACCGCTGCAGCGACTCTGGGGCACGGCGACCATCACCCTCTCGAACGGCGTCGACGACCCGCTGCGGCTGGTCGAGGTTCCGAACGCCACGCTCGTGCACGAGACGCTCGCCGATCAGATCGAGGTCAGTCAGATCCTCGCGCACCGCGACGCGCAGGCCGGCGGCGAGTCGTCCGCATCTGCGTGACGCCCGCGGGTTCCGCCCGGTCGGCGCGGGTCGCCGTGATGGGCGAGAATGGTCGAGACGAGAGGAGATCCGTTATGGCACTGCGTGTGGGCGTGATCGGCGGAGGACAGCTGGCCCGGATGATGATCGCCCCGGCGGTCGAACTCGGGATCGACATCCGCGTGCTCGCGGAGGGCGAGGGCATGTCGGCCCAGCTCGCCGCGACGGCGGTCGGCGACTACCGCGACCTCGCCACCGTGCGGGCGTTCGCGGCCGACGTCGACGTCGTCACGTTCGACCACGAGCACGTGCCGCAGGAGGTGCTGCGGGCTCTCGTCGACGAGGGCGTCGCGGTGCACCCCGGACCCGACGCTCTGCGGTTCGCCCAGGACAAGCTCGACATGCGGGCGCGTCTCGCCGATCTCGGCGTGCCGCAGCCGGAGTGGGCGGCCGTGCGCTCGTCCGACGACCTGCGCGCCTTCCTCGATGCCCATGGCGGTGCCGGGGTGGTCAAGACCCCCCGCGGCGGTTACGACGGCAAGGGCGTGCGCGTGGTGCGCACGGCCGATGGCGCCGACGACTGGTTCGCCCAGCTCGGAGCGGGCGAGGCGCTGCTCGTCGAGGAGCTCGTGCCGTTCGTGCGCGAGCTCGCCCAGCAGGTCGCGCGCCGGCCCAGCGGGCAGATCGCGGTGTACCCGGTGGTCGAGACGGTGCAGCGCGACGGCGTCTGCGCCGAGGTCATCGCCCCCGCGCCGGCCGCTGCCGACCGCCTCGCACAGGTCGCCTCCGAGATCGGCGTCCGCATCGCCGAAGGACTGGGCGTCACGGGAATGCTCGCGGTCGAGCTCTTCGAGACCGACGACGAGCGCATCCTGGTGAACGAGCTGGCGATGCGCCCCCACAACAGCGGCCACTGGAGCCAGGACGGCGCGGTGACCGGCCAGTTCGAGCAGCACCTGCGCGCCGTCGCCGATCTGCCGCTCGGCGCGACCGCTCCGCGTGCCCCCTGGGCCGTGATGGTGAACATCCTCGGCGGCCCGCAGGATGCGACGATCGACGAGCGCTTCGACGCCGCCATGTCGGCGCACCCCGACGCGAAGATCCACACCTACGGCAAGGCCTCGCGCCCCGGCCGCAAGGTGGGCCACGTGAATGTGGCCGGCGACGATCTCGACGACACGGTCTACACCGCCCGGGCCGCGGCCGCGCACTTCGACTGATCCTCCGCATCGTGGTGCGCCCCGGCCGCGCGCCTTCGGGGGATTCCCCGGAGCGAGACCGTACCCTGTTCTGGTGACCGAGCCTCTGCACTCCTCCGAGACCCCGCTCGTCGGCGTCATCATGGGTTCCGACTCCGACTGGCGCGTGATGAGCGACGCCTCTCAGGCGCTGAGCGACTTCGGCATCCCGCACGAGGTCGAGGTGGTCTCCGCCCACCGCACCCCCGACAAGCTCATGAGCTACGCCCGCGAGGCACGGCGGCGAGGCATCCGGGTGATCATCGCCGGAGCCGGGGGAGCCGCCCATCTGCCGGGCATGGTCGCCTCGATGACACCCCTGCCCGTGGTGGGGGTGCCCGTTCCGCTCGCGTACCTCGACGGCATGGACTCGCTGCTCTCGATCGTGCAGATGCCCGCGGGTATTCCGGTGGCGACCGTGTCGATCGGAGGAGCCCGCAATGCCGGACTCCTCGCCGCGCGCATCCTCGCAACGTCCGACGACGACCTCGCCGATCGGATCGAGGCGTTCGCCCGCGACCTCGAGGCGCAGGTCGAGGCGAAGAACGCGCGGCTGAAGGAAGCTCTGTGACCCTCGCGCCCCCGCGCGCCCCGGCGCGGCCACTGATCGAGACGCATCCTCTCCGTCGGCCCGATGCGTCGGATCCGGTGATGATGGGCAAGCGCGGCTGGTGGCTCGTCGTGCTGAATCTGCTGATTCCCGGATCGGCGCAGGTGCTTGCCGGCAACCGTCGCTTGGGCCGTATCGGTCTCGGGGCGACTCTGACGGCGTGGGCGCTCGTCGTGATCTCCGCCGGTCTCGTTCTCTTCGCTCGCCCCGCGTTCCTCTGGCTCACGGTGGGAGCCGGGTGGTTCTCGGCGCTCGTGCTCACCGTCGTGCAGATCCTGCTCGTCGGCTACGCGGTGCTGTGGGCCGTCCTCACCTTCGACGTGCTACGGCTCGTTCGGCTGGTGCGCACCCCTCCCGTCTCGCGCTTCGCGATCCCGGTCGTCGCCCTCATCCTGCTGGGTCTGGTCGGCGGGGGCGCCGCCTATGCCGCCACCGCGGTCGGCAGCGCCCGGAGCACGATCTCCTCGATCTTCGGCCAGAGCGGGCCGAGCCTTCCGCCCGACGACGGCTACTACAACATTCTCCTCTTGGGCGCTGACAGCGGCGACGGCCGCGATTCCATGCGTTTCGACAGCATCTCCGTGGTCTCTGTCAACGCCACCACCGGGGCGGTCACCATCACGGGCATCCCGCGCGAGCTGCCGAACGCGCCCTTCAGCGAGGGGAGCCCGATGCGCGAGCTCTACCCGAACGGTTTCGAAGGGCACGGCTCATCGAGCTGCGGATGGAACGGCTGGATGAACCACATCCGCAACGCCGCAGAGATCTGCCGCGAGGACAACGGCACCGGTCTCTATCCCGACGCCGCGTCGCACGGCTCGGACCCGGGCATCGAGGCAACGAAGGATGCGGCGGAAGGCGTGCTGGGTATCAAGATCCCGTACTACGTGTTCGTCGACATGCACGGCTTCGCCGATGTCGTGGATGCTCTCGGCGGGGTCGACATCAATGTCACCGAGCGGCTTCCGAAGGGTGGTCCGCCCGAGGGGTGGCACGGTACCGACGTCAACGAGTGGGCGATTGGCTGGATCGAGGTCGGCCAGCAGCATATGGACGGCGACACCGCCCAGTGGTACGCCCGCTCGCGCTACACGACGAGCGACTGGGACCGGATGAAGCGTCAGCGCGAGCTGCAGCAGGCGATCCTCGACCAGTTCACGCCGCAGACGGTGCTCACACGCTTCAACGAGGTTGCGGCGGCCGGCACGGCGCTGATCGACACGGATCTGCCGCAGGACAAACTGCCGGAGTTCTTCGATCTCATGATGAAGGCCAAGGAGCAGCCGGTGCAGACGATCGAGTTGACGCCCGAGAACGGCGTCGACGAGAAGCAGCCCGACTACGCCTACATCCACGAGATGATGCAGCAGGCACTCCACCCGCCGACGGAGACGCCGACGCCCGCTCCGTGAGGCGTGGCGCTGTGCGCGCCCGCCCGGATGTGCTGTCGGTACCCGCCCTGCGGGTCAGCAGCGGACGGGCATGCGAGTGCCCGCGACCGTCCTCGGGAGAGTGAAGGAAGACGGCCGCGGGCATCCGGCGTGAACGCCGGATTCGCCAGACGACGGTGATCGGAGGGGGAGGGATCACCGTCGTCCAGTCGACCACCGCAATGCGGTGATCAGATCTCGGAGCGCTTGCGACGCGCGACGCCGACGGCGACGAGCCCTCCGCCCGCGACGAGCGCCGCGGCGCCCCCGCCGACCAGCCAGGGCGAGACCCCTCCGCCCGTGAGGGCGAGCTCGATGGAACCGTCGCCGCTGAGCGGCAACTCACTCCCCGCCGCCGCCGAAACCGCAGGGTCGCGCGGGCAGGTCGAGGTCCGCCCGTCGACCGTGATGACCGCGGTGTACTGGCCGATCGACGCGATCGAGGCCACACGGGCCGTCGTGGCTCCTGCCGAGCTCGTGAAGGTGATCGCGTAGGCGCCAGAGCCACCGCGGGGCGGACGGAACGTCACGGTCAGGCTGCCGTCACCGGCGGCCACGTTGCCCGAGAGAGCGGCATCGGCCGCGTCGAGCCCGGAGATCGAGACCCCGACCGTCTCGCCGGCCGGGAAAGAGCCCGGGCCGAACATGATGGTCGAGACGTCGCAGTTGTCGATGATCGGGTCGTCGACCGTCACACTCGACTTGTCGGAGTACGAGTCGTCCGCCGTGGCGACGGCGGGCGCGACGAATACCGCCGCGCCGGCGATGAGGCTGATTGCAGCCAGTTTCTTCAGCATGATCTCCCCAGATCTCACGCGGAATCGCATCCGGACACACCCCTGCGTCCGACTGCGTGAGCCCTTCCTGCCCCCACGGCAGGTTCTGTCAGGCCCAGATATTCCCCAGTGAGATGACCGTACCCCATCCCGGGCGCAAAGTCACGAGCCGCAGCGCAGCTCGTCGCGTGTCGACTCGGCGGGCGAGACCGTCGGGGTCTGGCTGACCGCCGTGAGTCGCTCGCCGGAACCGCCGTCGCGGAACTCCGCCACGACCGTCGTGGATTCCCCGGGCACGAGCACCACCTCGTGCTGCACCACGGGTCTCGTGCCCAGCAGCGCGGTCTGCACGGGTTCCTCCGCCCCGTCGCGCCGCGATCCTGCGAGGACGGATCCCTCGGGTCCATAGACCGCGATGAGGGTGCGCACCGATCCGGGGTCCACGCCGTACTGCCCGCCTCCGGTCACGTACGACGGGAGAGACGCCGCGGCGTCCTGCGGCGCGTCATTCGACCACGTCACGCGCACCTGCGTGGTGGGGATGCCCTCGCACACCCCGGTCGCGACCCCCACCTTCGCGCGGGCGTAGTAGTCCATCTTCCCGCCGGTCGTGTCGTTGAGGAGCACGCCGACGGTCGCCTCCCCGTCGCCATCCCTCGGAAGGGTCCCGCTCAGCGACGACACCGCGAGAACGGCCTGCTCGTCTGGGTGGGCGCTCCAGATGCGGATGCGGTGCTCGTCAGCGGCGGCCGCGAGCGCGGCGAGGAGCGCCTGCGGGTCGCCGGTTCCCAGGGTTGTACCGAGGAGCGCGCTCGCCGCCTGAGCGAACACCTCGTCCTGTGCGGCGGGATCCGGCACCACGGCGTAGATCTGCGAGAGCAGCACGTCCACGACCGACTCGGATGAGACGGTGAACGGGCCGAAGGACACATCGCCGGAAGCCTCGAGCAGATGGGCCGCGACGACGGCGTCGACGGTGACGACCCCGTCGACGGTGCCGCCGAACACCCCCTGCCATCGGGCGGCGATCGCGGGAGCCGCCTCGGCGAAGTCGGGGATGCTGGTGAGATTCTGGAGGTATCGGCCCGGCCCGTCCTCGAAAAGCGCGACCGTCGAGTCGCTCAGCGGCAGCGGTGCGTCGAGCGGTGGGAAGTCGCGCGTCGACGCCTGCTGGACGAGCGAGATCCGTCCGTTCTCGGCGCGGAGGAGGGCGATCGACCCGATGATGCCGCCCGACGAGCGCAGCTCCGCATTGTTCTGCATTGCCACGACGTAGGTGCGCGGCCCTTCGCTTCCGAGCATCGATGGCAGCAGCAGGGCGGCTCCGTGCAGGCCGCCGACGACGCCAGCCGCCTCGGTGACGGCACTACGCATCTCGCGTACCGCATCGGCCAGCGGGGGGAGCGTCGCGTCCGCGTCGATGCGGCGCGCTCTCTCTGCGGCGCCCGCCAGCACGTCCGCCGCGTCGGCGAGCGACGGCTCGATCGCGGCGAACGGCGCGAGGTCGACGGCGCCTCCGCTGAATCCCAGCCGGGCGAGATCGAGACCGGTGGCGGCGTCGAGAACGGGGGAGAGGGCGTCGGTGGCCACGTCGTCGGTGATCGACGCGACCTCGCTCACCGCGCGGAAGTTCGGTCCCAGCCAGGGGACGTAACCGAACGCCGTCCATACCGGATCCGAGGTGAGGTCGTGAGCGGATGCCGCATGACGGGCGATGCTCGCCGCGACCCGGTCCGCCTCGTCGATGTCGCGGGCGGCGATCGCCGTCTTCAGGTCTCCGGCACGCTCGCGGACCGTCTGCAGGGCGTCGACGGCTCCGATACCGCGGACCGCCACCCAGCCGACCGCCAGGAGCAGACACGTCAGCAGAAGGCCGACGGTCCATCCCACCCACCGTCGTCGTCGTCGCGGAAGGCGTCCGTCGCTCACGATGGCATTCAAGCACGAACGGCCTCCGCGAGGGGCGGATCTGGGGAATTGCTGACAGTCGTCCGCGCCGCGCTCGCCGCTG
Source organism: Microbacterium sp. Soil_N32 (assembly GCF_057655505.1). Classification (NCBI taxonomy): domain Bacteria; kingdom Bacillati; phylum Actinomycetota; class Actinomycetes; order Micrococcales; family Microbacteriaceae; genus Microbacterium; species Microbacterium sp. Soil_N32. The sequence continues at coordinate 936,526 of NZ_JBDGME010000019.1, read as the reverse complement.
ACGGGGACGCGGGGCGCACGGGCTTAACCTGAGTGCCATGAGTGCTCGCCTTCGCGTCGTCCTGGATCAGGTGGTGCAGGTCGTCGATCCCGATCAGGCGGCCGCGGCTCTCGACCTCGCGCGGGGGTTGGTCGCCACGGCGCCGTCGGGATGCAGCGTCGAGGCCCTCGTGCCGGCCGGTGGGCATCCGTCGATCGATGCGCTCGCCGCCGTTCGCCCCCTCGGGCTGGCCCGTCGGGAACTGGCCGCATCGTGGCAGCTCGGCATCGCTCCCGGTGTCGGCGGGGGGATGATCCACGCTCCCTCGCTTCTGGCGCCGCTGGTGCGTCACGACCGCGTGCACGACCATGACCAGACGACCGTGACCCTGTGGTGTCTCGACGCCTGGGAAGCCCCAGAGACGATGTCGAAGACCAGCGTCGCCTGGCACCGCACGATGCTGAAGCGCGCGGTCAAGCACGCCGACGCCGTGGTGGTTCCCACGCACTCGATCGCCCGGCGACTGGGCGAGCTCTCCCGGCTCGGAGATCGGATCCAGGTCATCGCGGGGGCGGCGCCCTCCGACTTCGCCATCCCCACGGACGCCGCCGAGCGGCGCGCCGCGACCGCGATGCCGGACCGCTATGTCGTCCTGACGGGGACGGGCGACGCGCTCGCCGAGGGCTTCCGCGGTGCCGCTGCGAGCGAGGCCCACGCGGTGGTGCTCGACGCCCGCGAGGGGATGGAGCCGGCGATCGCCGATATCGCGGCCGCCGCGGGGCTGCCCGAGCAGCGCGCTCATGTTCGCGGTCGTCTCGATGATGCGGACCGTGCGGCGATCCTCGCCGGGGCGGCGGCGTATGTCGCCTGCAGCCCGCTCGAGTCATGGCCCTGGCGCGTGCTCGAGGCGATGACGCTCGGAGTCCCGGTGGTCGCCGTCGACAGCGGTACGCACCACGACGTGATCGCCGATGGGGGAATGGTCGTTCCTCCCTCCGCCCTGGCAGAGGCCGTGGCCGAGGCGTCGGGGGCGTCTGCGCGACGCCTGTCGGTGCTCGCGCGGGATCGTTCGCGCGCCTTCTCGTGGGCGGGATCCGCCGAACGGGTCTGGGCACTGCACGCCGAACTCTGATGCCGAGGCGAACCCTCGAAAGCGCTGCGAATTCGAGCGACACGCCGTAGCGGAGTCACAAAGTCGTGGGCGCAGTGGCATCATTCGGCAACTTCCGTCACACTGGTCACATGGCTCGACGCGCCCCCCACACGCGGCATCCACGAGGGATCGCTTCCCTTCTCGGCTGTCTTCTCGCTGTCACCGCTCTCGTCATGGGAGCGGCGCTCCCTGCAGGGGCGTCCTCCGCAAGCGCTGCGGCGACCAGCGCGTCGGTGGCGCAGACCGACATCGCCAAGGCCTCTTTGGTCGGGTTCACGCCCGGCAACATCATCAGCGACGCGGTCTTCACCGCGAAGAACACGATGACCGAGAGCCAGATCCAGGCGTTCTTCAACAGCAAGGTCTCGACGTGCCAGAGCGGCTACGTGTGCCTGAAGGATTTCCGCATCACCTCCGTGACGCGGCCGGCGGACGCTTACTGCAGCGGATACACCGGTGCTGCGAACGAGTCCGCGGCGCGCATCATCTATCGGGTGGCCCAGGCCTGCAACATCAACCCGCAGGTGCTCATCGTCATGCTCCAGAAGGAGCAGGGCCTCATCACGCACACATGGCCGAGCGAATGGCGGTACAACATCGCGCTCGGACAGGGATGTCCTGACACGGCTCCCTGCGACCCGAACTACATCGGCTTCTTCCACCAGATCTACGGCGCTGCGCGGCAGATGCAGATCTACATGGAGGGCCGCTGGTTCCAGTGGTACGCGCCGGGGCGCACCTGGAACATCCTGTACAACCCGAACACGGCTTGCGGTACCTCCCCGGTCTACGTCGCCAACAAGGCGACGTCCGCTCTCTACTACTACACGCCCTACCAGCCGAACGCCGCCGCGCTTCGCGCCGGGTACGGCGAGGGCGACGGATGCTCGGCCTACGGCAACCGCAACTTCTACAACTACTTCACCGACTGGTTCGGCTCCACCCAGACCCCGTCCTACGCGACCCCCACGCTGACCTCTGTCAACGCATCCTCCTACGTCGCGGGCGTCGACGGCGCCGGTGAGGTGTGGGGATACCCGTTCCGTGATGGCGCGTGGGGGGATCGGATCAAGCTCGGTGCGGGCATCGCCGGCGTGCAGAAGTTCTTCGGTGTCGGCGACCTCAACGGAGACGGTCATCGCGACTTCGTCGCCCTCATGGCCTCCGGCGGAGCAAAGCTGCTTCGCGGCAACGGCTCGACGAACCTGTCCGCGCCGGTCGACCTGGCCGGAGACTGGTCGTCCGTCGTCCTCGCGGCCGCCGCAGGTGACTTCGACGGAGACGGCATCCCCGATCTATTCACCACCAATGCCGCCGGCGCGCTGCTTCTCTGGCCGGGCAATGACCGCGGCGGCTTCGCGGCCCCGCGCATCGTGGGAACGGGCTGGTCGGGCTTCAACCTGCTGACGGGCAACGGAGACTTCGACGGAGACGGCAAGCCGGACCTCGTCGGCCGAGACACCGCCGGACGACTGTTGCTCTACTCCGGGGACGGCAAGGGCAGCTGGAAGGGCTCCAAGCAGATCGGCACGGGCTGGGGCGGCTTCGCCGATGTCTTCAACGCGGGCGACTTCACCGGGGACGGGGCTGCCGACCTCCTCGCGACGGAGCCCTCGGGTGCGCTGCGGCTGTACCGCGGTTCCCGCGGCGGGGCTGTGTCCGATGGAATGGTGATCGGCAGCGGATGGAACTCCATGGTGTCTTCCGCAGCCGGAGCGCCCGCTCAGAAACCCCGTTCACTTCCCGGCGGTGCGGGAAACCTCGACGGCGTCTACGGACGCGACGTCGTGGGCCTCACCGACGCGGGTGAGCTGCGGATCTACGGCACCACGGGCGACGGCAATTGGCGCGGCATGCTCCGGTCTTCCGAAGCATGGAAGAACACCGACCGGGTCTTCCCGATGGGGGACTTCAACGGCGACGGCGTCAGCGACATCGGGCAGATCGACGCCGACGGGTACTTCTACCTGCACCCGGGCAAGGCGGGCGGCGGCCTCGGTGAGCGGGTCCGAATCGGGAACGGGTGGTCCGGCTTCTCCAAGGTCGTGGGCGGCATCGACTTCGACGGCGACCGCACCACGGATGTCCTCGCCATCAATCCGCAAGGGGAGATGATCCTCTACCGCGGCACCGGAGCCGGAGGCTGGGCGACCAACTCGGGCGCCTCGATCGGTCAGGGGTGGTCGGGCTTCCAGGACATCTTCTCGGCGGGGGACTTCGATGGCGACGGTCGCGCCGACATCATCGCTCGCACAGCCGAAGGAAATCTCATGCTCTACCCGACCCGTGGCGACGGGACGTGGGGAACGGTGAGGCAACTCGGCCAGGGATGGGGCTCCATGGCCTTCGTCTTCAGCATGGGTGACTTCAACGGCGACGGCTTCAACGATGTCATCGGTGTGAACGGTGCGGGAGACATGTACCTGTACCGGGGTGACGGCCGCGGCGGGTTCTCCGGCGATGCCACCCGCATCAATGCCGGATGGCAGATCATGAAGCAGTTGTTCTGAGGTTCTCGGCCCGCCAGCACGGGTTCAGGGACGGTGGAATAAGATACTGAGATGTGCCGTGGCGACCGCCACCGCAGCTGAGTGAGTGGGCCAGTGACAGATACCCGAGATCTTTTCGCCGTCGTCCCGCGTTCCGACTTCGACGTGCCGGGCAAGAGCCGCGGCCTCATCGACGTGGTGCGCTGGCGCTATCTGCTGTTCCTCCTAGTGAGGACGGGTGTGGCCACGCGCTACCGGAACTCCGTGCTCGGATGGACCTGGTCCTACGTGCGGCCCGGAGCACAGTTCCTCGTGTTCTGGATCGTTCTGGGGCTGTTCCTCAGCCTGAACAGGGACATCCAGAGCTACCCGATCTACCTCTTCTCCGGCATCGTGGTGATCAACCTCTTCTCGGAGGCCTTCAAGAACGCGACGACATCGATCGTGGGCAATGCGCCCCTCGTTCGCAAGGTCTATCTGCCGCGACAGCTGTTCGCGATCTCCGCGGTCTTCGTCGCTCTCATCCACTTCCTTCCACAGCTCGCCCTCCTCGTGATCGTCTGCCTCTTCCTCGGATGGATCCCCAGCGTGACGCTTCTGGGGATCGGGGCGGCTCTGGTCGCGATGATCATCGTCTCGATCTTCGCCCTCGGGCTCGGCCTCTTCTTCGGCGCCGTGAACGTGCGATTCCGGGACGCGGAGAACATCGTCGAGCTGCTGCTTCTGCTCGCGACCTGGGCCTCGCCGGTGCTCTACGCCTGGACGATGGTCCAGGACGCGGTGGACAAGCTCGGATGGCCGGACTGGCTGGTCGAGCTCTACCTGCTCAATCCGATCACCCAGGGCGTGGAACTCTTCCACTACGCCTTCTGGCGGCCGGTCACCTCGGCGACCATACCGCTGCCGCCCGATCTCGCGCTGAACACCCTGTGGGCGGCGCTGATCGCCGTGGGGACGCTCGTCGTGGGGCAGTTCGTCTTCCGACGTCTCGAGGGAAGGTTCGCACAAGACCTATGAACACCGCCGTCACCGAGCGCCCGAGCATCATCATCGACGGCGTGCGGAAGAACTTCACGCTGAACCACGCGATGTCCCTCAAAGACACCGTGGTCTCCTGGATCCGCCGTCGCAAGACCACCAGCACGTTCGAAGCGCTCAAAGGCCTGGATCTGGTAATCAACGAGGGCGAATCCGTCGCCATCCTCGGCTTCAATGGTTCGGGCAAGTCCACTCTGCTCAAGCTCATCTCCGGAGTGATGGAGCCGGACGTCGGCCAAGTGCTGACCCGCGGGCGAGTCGCGGGCCTCATCGAGGTCGGGGCCGGCTTCCATCCCGAGTTGTCCGGACGCGAGAACGTCTTCCTCAACGCGGCCATCCTCGGAATGCAACGGAAGGAAGTCGAGGCCCTCTACGACGAGATCGTCGCGTTCAGCGAGATCGGGGAATTCATCGATCAGGAGGTCAAGCACTACTCCTCCGGGATGTTCATGCGCCTCGCCTTCTCGGTCGCGATCCACGTCCGACTGGACGTCCTTCTCGTCGACGAAATCCTCTCGGTGGGTGATGCGCCCTTCCGCGAGAAATGCCGCCTGAAGTTCCAAGAACTCATCGCGCAAGACAAGACGCTCGTGGTCGTCAGCCATGACATGGCGATGGTTCGAGAGCTGTGCACCCGCGGCGTGGTGATCAACAGAGGTGAGCTCGTCTACGACGGGCCCGTCGAAGGCGCGATGTCACTGGTGGCCGAATGATCCTGGACTGGATCGCGGAGGGTCACGTCTTCGCCCTCGCAGTCGTCGTCGTCTTCCTGCCGGGCCTGCTCCTCGGGGCTGCCCTGAGGTTGCGGCGTCTCGCCCTCTGGGCCTCGGCTCCCGGGCTCTCGATCGGTGTGCTCGCCATGCTCGCCGTGATCTACCCGATCCTCGGGGTTCGGTGGGGACATCTGAGCGCAGGAATCGGAGTGGTCATCGCCGCGGCGATCGCCACTCTGATCGGAGGATTCCGGGACCGGAGGGCCCATGGGCGCTCCCCCCGACCCGACGTCCTTCTCATCGCCGGAGGCCTTACAGTGGGCGGCGCGCTGAACGCAGCGCGCTTGCTCACCTACGTAGGGCGCCCCGACGCGATCTCACAGACCAACGACGCGGTCTTCCATCTGAATGCGTTGCGGTGGATCGCCGAGACGGGGTCGGCATCCTCCTTGGATGTCACCGGGATGATCGGCGCGCAGTCGTTCTATCCGGCTGCATGGCACGCCGTCACGTCGCTCGTCGCGGTGAATCTGGAGCTGATCCCCACGGCCGCCAACATGGTCGCACTCGTCATCGCCGCTCTGGTGTGGCCCCTGAGCGTCGCGTTCATGACCCGAGTTCTGGTCGGACGGGCATCCGTCGCGGCTCTGGCCGCCACCCTGTCCGCGGGTCACCTCGCCTTCCCGCAGCTGATGTTCGAGTGGGGGGTTCTCTATCCCTACGCGATGTCGCTGGCCGTGCTCCCGTCCGTGTTCGCGGGGGTCCTCCTCGTCCAGCGTCGATGGTCCGAGTCGACACCGGGTGCCCGACCCGTGCGGGAGTCGATGAGCGCCGCGATCGTCGTCGCCGTCGGTCTCGTTGGGCTCACGCTCGCGCAGCCCTCCTCCGTGCTCGTCTGGGGCCTGCTCGTCATGCTCTGGGGAACGGGGTGGGCCTTCCGCGCCGACCGACGGCCCCGATGGCCGTACGTTATCGTGGTCGCCGCGGGATGGATCGTCCTGGCGGGCTTCTGGCTGGCGCTGGCGCGACTGGCCGGGCCGGTGCTGTGGAGGGCGTACCGCACTCCTCTCGAAGCCGTGGGCGATGTTCTCCTCAACAGTCACTCGCAGCTGCCCGCTGCTCCGATCCTGAGCGCGCTTCTCGTCGTCGGTCTGATCACGGCGCTCCGCGACCGCAGGTTGCTGTGGCTGGTGGCGGCATGGGCCGCCGTCTCGCTCCTGTACGTCGTCAGCGTCGCCACCGACCTCCCGATCATCAAGCGGGCCCTGACCGGGCCGTGGTACGGCGATTCGTTCCGCCTCGCCGCCGTCGTGCCCGTGATCGTGGTGCCTGTCGCCGCGATCGGTCTCGCGGCAGCGATCCGCTGGATGGTGTCGCGTTCGTGGCGGCTGACACGCGGACGGGAGGTCGTCCTGTCCTGGCTGGCGATCGTCGTCGCGGGGTCTGCCGGTCTGATCTCCGTCGCTGTGGCCCCGGTCATCCTGCTTCGTGTGGGGGCGGAGACCGACTCCGAGTCGCGGTACGCCCTCGATGAGGAGAGCTATCTCTCCCTCGACGAATACGCGCTTCTGGAGCGTCTTCCCGAACTCGTGCCGTCGGACGCGGTCGTCATCGCGAACCCTTCGACAGGTGCCGGATTCGCCTACTCGCTCGCCCGTACCGAGGTCATCCCGCGAACCTGGTCGCCGCCGCAGTCGGAGGCCTGGAACACCTTGGCGGAGGGGTTGCGCGACGCCGCCGAGGATCCCGCCGTCTGCGAGGCACTGGCTGCCTTCGGCAGTCCCGAGTATGTGCTCGACTTCGGGATCGGAGGCGAGCGACCGGGCGAATACCTCATGCCGGGGATGACCGACTTCGACGGCCGGGAGGGTTTCGAGGAGGTGGCCTCCGAAGGGGAGGTCAGTCTCTGGAGGATCGACGCCTGCCGCTAGTCGGCGACAGGGCCCGTCGATCCCTCGGGGTGTTTCCCGAGACCTGAGCTCTCCGCCGGGGGCTCCGCGCCGGTGGTGGCCTGCAGCAACGCGAGCTTGCGAGCGAGGAGGGTCAGGCGCCGCTGATCCGCCGCGTTCCGTCGCGACTGCGTGTAGACGAACACGAGGAACATGAGGATCAGCGCATAGAGCAGCAGGTCCGTCCCACGGCCGACCCCGATGAGGTTGGCCACCCACGTGAGCCACTGCGGGAACATGATCGACAGGACCGCGGCGACCACGAAGACGCCGAACAGCAGTCGACGGATCGCGAGGTGGTTGTCGGCGCCCGTGCGGCGCATGAAGAACGCGCCGATCGCGACGACGCCGGCGATGAGGAGAATCTGGATCCACATCGCGTTCACCGCACGACCAGGTCGACGAGGATGTTGACGGAGTTGAGCACCGATTGGCCCTTCGATTTGGAGTAGTCGGTATAGAGCAGTTCGACGGGGTGTTCGATCCACGGGAGGCCGGTGTGACCGAGCTGCAGCACGATCTCGGTGGCGTGAGCCATGCGGTCCTGCTTGAGCTGGATGGCCGAAGCCGCGTCGCGGCGGATGACGCGCAGGCCGTTGTGCGCGTCGGTGAGTTTCACGCTGGTCGTGAGGTTGGTGACCCAGACCGCCGTCTTGAGGACGACCCGCTTCATCCAGCCGGGGTTGGTGCGGTCGTCGAGGAAGCGCGACCCGAAGACGATGGCCGCGTTGTTGCGGCGTGCGGCGGCCACCATGTCGACGGCGTCCTCGACACGATGCTGGCCGTCGGCGTCGAAAGTAACGATGTACTCGCACTCGGGGCGGGACAGAGCGAACTCGATCCCGGTCTGCAATGCGGCACCCTGCCCGAGGTTGATCGGATGCTCGATGACGTGCGCGCCCGCCCTTCGCGCGGCGTCGGCCGACCCGTCCGTGGAGCCGTCATCGATGCAGACGACGTGCGGGAAGGACGGCAGCAGCCCCTCGATCACGTCGCCGATCACCGAGGCCTCGTTGTACAGCGGAACGACGACCCACGTGTGGGGGTCGGGAATGCGGGGGGTGGTCACCGATCCATCCTCTCAGGAATTGCGACGGGGAACAGATAGGATGAGGGAATCCCCATTGTCTGTCCCGAGGAGTCTTCCGTATGGGTTCATCGACCGGTGCTCGGATCGTCGATTCTGCAGATGTGTCCCCCGACGCGACGATCGGAGCCGGAAGCTCGGTCTGGCATCTGGCTCAGGTGCGCGAGGAGGCTCGCCTGGGGGAGAACTGCATCATCGGCCGCGGCGCCTACATCGGCACGGGCGTGGAGATGGGCGACAACTGCAAGGTGCAGAACTACGCACTGGTCTATGAGCCCGCGAAACTCGGAGACGGCGTCTTCATCGGCCCCGCCGTCGTACTCACCAACGACACCTATCCCCGTGCCATCAACGCAGACGGCACGATCAAGAGCGCGCACGACTGGGAGCCTGTCGGCGTCACCATCGAGCGGGGCGCGGCGATCGGCGCGCGCGCCACGTGCGTCGCGCCGGTAACGATCGGCGAGTGGGCGACGGTCGCCGCAGGAGCGGTCGTGGTCAAGGACGTTCCGGCTTACGCTCTGGTGGCAGGTGTGCCGGCTCGGCGCATCGGATGGGTCGGAGAATCTGGTGTGCCTCTGACACCCGGTGAGCACGACGGCACCTGGGTCTGCCCGACGACGGGTGACCAGTACATCGAAACCGACGGAAAACTGACCAAGGAGACCGTGTGAGCGAGTTCATTCCCCCCGCAAAGCCCATCATCGGAGACGAGGAGCGCGAGGCCGTCGACCGTGTCCTGCGCAGCGGTATGGTCGCGCAGGGCCCCGAGGTCGCGGCGTTCGAGCAGGAGTTCTCGGCGCATTTCGTGCCCGGGCGCCCTTCTGTGGCCGTCAACTCGGGCACCGCGGGCCTTCACCTGGGTCTGCTTGCGGCAGGTGTCGGCGCCGGTGATGAGGTCATCGTTCCGTCGTTCACGTTCGCGGCGACCGGCAATTCGGTGGCGTTGACGGGCGGCACGCCGGTCTTCGTGGACATCGAGCCGGAGACGTTCTCGCTCGACCCCGAGGCCGTCGCGGCCGCGATCACGCCGAAGACCAAAGGCATCCTGCCCGTCCACCTGTACGGGCACCCGGCGCGCATGCGCGAGCTCGAAGCCCTCGCTGCAGAACGCGGCGTGGCGCTGTATGAGGACGCCGCACAGGCGCACGGCGCCTCGCTCGACGGCCGACCGGTGGGCTCATTCGGCGAGTTCGCGATGTTCAGCCTCTACCCGACGAAGAACATGACGAGCGGTGAGGGCGGCATGGTCACCACGGCGACCGACGAGATCGCTCGCCGCGTGAAGCTGCTCCGCAATCAGGGTATGGAGCGCCAGTATGAGAACGAGGTCATCGGGTTCAACGCGCGGATGACCGACATCCACGCCGCGATCGGCCGTGTGCAGCTGACGAAGGTCGGCGCGTGGACGCGCACCCGCCAGGAGAACGCCGCTTTCCTCGACGCGAACCTGCGCGGCGTCGTGATCCCGCCCGTTGCGGAGGGGGCGGTGCACGTGTACCACCAGTACACGATCCGCGTTCCGGAGGACCGCGACGGTTTCGTCGCAGCGCTGAAGAGCGAGTACAACGTCGGTTCCGGCGTGTATTACCCGATCCCCAATCACCGGCTGCCGTCGCTGACGCACTTCGCCCCCGGACTCGATCTCCCGGAGACCGAGCGAGCTGCGCGCGAGGTCGTGTCGCTCCCCGTGCACCCGTCGCTCAGCGGCGACGACCTCGAGCGGATCGTCACTGCGGTCAACGCCGTCGCGGGAGCGGGCGCCTGATGGCGGCTCTGCGCGCCGGTCTGCTCGGAGTCGGCATGATGGGTCGTCATCATGCCCGCGTGCTGCGTGATGTCGAGGGCATCGAGTTGGTCGCCATCGCCGATCCCGGGGGCGACCCGCACGGGGTGTCGGGCAACCTCGAGATCCTCCCCGACATCGATGCTCTCATCGGCGCCGGTATCGACATCGCGGTCGTCGCGGTGCCGACGCGCTTCCACGAGGACGCCGCACTGAAGCTGGCGGATGCCGGTGTGCACACGCTCGTGGAGAAGCCCATTGCCCACAGCGTGGAAGCCGGTCGTCGAATGACCGACGCGTTCGCTTCGCGCGGGCTGGTGGGTGCCGTCGGCCACGTCGAGCGCTTTAACCCGGCCCTGCAGGAGATGCGTCGTCGGCTGGAGGCCGGCGAGCTCGGAGATGTGTTCCAGATCGCCACCCGCCGCCAGAGCACCTTCCCGGCGCGGATCGCGGACGTCGGAGTGGCGAAGGATCTCGCGTCGCACGACATCGACCTCACCAGCTGGGTCGCCCAGAGCGACTACGCCACCGTGTTCGCACAGACGGCGCACCGCAGCGGACGCGAGTTCGAAGACATGATCACCGTGACGGGTCGCCTGGCCAACGGCGTGATCGTGAACCACCTCGTCAACTGGCTGAGCCCGATGAAGGAGCGCGTCACCGTCGTGACCGGCGACCGGGGAACGTTCATCGCCGACACGGCGACCGGCGACCTCACCTTCTACGCGAACGGCGTGATCCCGCTGGAGTGGGAGTCTATCTCTTCGTTCCGAGGAGTCTCGGAAGGCAACATCACGCGCTATGCGATCGCGAAGCGCGAGCCGCTCCGCGTGGAGCACGAGGCATTCCGAGACGCGGTGCTCGGCAAGCCCAGCGACGTCGTGACGATGGAGCAGGGCCTCCACACCCTCGCCGTCGTGGAAGGTGCAGTGGTCTCGGCAGAGACCGGTGTTCCCACGGCGCTCTGAGCGATGAAACGCATCTGGCCCGTTCTTCGGGATCTTCTCCCGCTGCTGCCCGAGGGGGCGCGACGGTACTTCGCCGGCTACATGGTGGCGACGACGGTGATCACCGCGCTGGACGTCGTCGCGATGTCGTTGCTCGCGCTGATCATTGGTCCCGCGCTCTCCGGCGGCACCCTGTCGCTTCCGATCATCGGCGAGGTCTCCGCCGAGATGATGCCGCTGCTCGCCCTCGGTGCGTGCGTGCTGATCATCCTGAAGTCGGTCCTGTCGGTTACCCTGCACTGGTTCGCCACCCGGAGGTTCGCGAAGTACGAGCTGGAAATCGGCGACCGGATGTTCAAGGCGTACATCAACTCGAGCTGGGAGGAGCGCTCGAAGCGTTCCGTCGCAGAGATCACCCGCATCGCCGACGCCGGCATCGCGAACACGATGGCCGGCTTCCTGCTCCCGCTCATGCGGGTCCCCAGCATGATCTTCACCTTCGTGCTCATCATCGTGGTGCTGCTGGTCGCAGACCCGTGGACGGCGATCATCGCGTTCGTGTACCTCGGACTCGTGGCGCTCGTGGTTCACCAGGTCGTCACCAAGCGGTCGCTCGAGGCCGCGCAGGTCAATCTGACCTACAGCTACCGCGTCGCGATCCTCATGACTGAGATGATGGAGGCGCTCAAGGAGTTGAGCCTGCGCAACCGGCTGTCGGAGGTGTCGGACCTCGTCACCAATAACCGCAGTCGTTCCGTCCGAGCGCGCGCGAACGGGTCCTTCCTGGGTATCGTCCCCGGCTTCGCATTCGAGGCCGCGTTGATCGGCGGCGTCATCCTGATCGGCGGGTTCTCGTTCTGGCAGGGTGGCCTGACGGCGGCGCTGTCTTCCGTCGCACTGTTCGCCGCCACGGGGTTCCGTCTGATCCCGGCGATCACCGGCATCCAGGGCGGTATCGTCCAGGCGGTGGCGAGTACGCCGTCCGCTCTCGACGTCATCGGTGACCTCATGTCTGCGGAGAAGGACATGGAGACGTCGCGCGCCCCCGAGGACACCGCGGTGCTGGCCCCTAACCCGCGTGAACTCCGGCTCGAGTCTGTGCGCTTCCGCTATCCGAACGCGACCGATGAGGTCATCCGCGGCATGTCGCTGGCGATTCCTCTCGGGAGCTCGCTCGGCATCGTCGGTCCGTCCGGGGCGGGCAAGTCGACGCTGATCGACCTCTTGCTGGGTCTGAGTCAGGCCTCGGCAGGCGAGATCACGATCGACGGTCAACCCCTCGACAGCGTCCTGCGGCAGTGGCGGGGCCGCGTGGGGTACGTGCCCCAGCGTGTGGCGCTCTTCGACGGCACGATCGCTCAGAACGTGGCACTGACCTGGAGCGACGAGGTCGACGAGGAGAAGGTCAAGCACGCGCTCGAGCGCGCACAGCTGGGGTCGCTGATTCACTCCCGGGCAGGCGGAATCCACGAACGTATCGGAGAGCGGGGAGTCTCGCTCTCGGGAGGACAGCAGCAGCGGCTCGGCATCGCTCGCGCTTTGTACACCGATCCGCTCGTGCTCGTGCTCGATGAGGCGACCAGCTCGCTGGACACGAAGACGGAGGACGAGGTGACCAAGTCCATCCGCGCTCTGCAGGGCGAGGTCACGCTGATCTCGGTGGCTCACCGGCTCTCGACCATCAAGGACTACGACCGGATCTGCTACGTCGATGAGGGAGTGATCGCCGCATCCGGGACGTTCCTCGAGGTCGCCGGCACTCTGCCGGCGTTCGCCGAACAGGTCGTCCTCGCGGGTCTCGCCAAGGACCTCGACTGAACGACCGCGAGCCGGGGTTCGCTCAGCCGGCGCTCATGGCGCGAAGGCCCGCGTACAGGGTGCGCAGCGGGGCTTGCCGGTGCAGTGCGACGAACGGATTGCGCGGGAGGAGCGCACCCACGGTGCGGTAGTTCCAACGCGCATCGAGAAGTCCGAGAATGCGCGCGGCGTCTGGCGCCGCGCCCTGGATCTCGTCGATCACCTGACGGTCGACGCGTGCGAGGAGACGCAGCACGCCCGGCGCCATACGGTCGAGGCGGCGGATCACGCCCTCGAGGTCCGCGCGGTGGCCAGCGATGCCCTCTTCCGATCTCACCCGGGCGAGCACCGCGTCGAAGAAGTGCACGCGCAGAATCTTCACCGCGAGGGCCTCTCGTTCCTTTCGAGGGAGGGAGGGGAACCACGACGTCGCTTCGATCGCGTCGAGGAACGCGAAGTCCTGCGCGACCGTTCGCGCGGAGAAGGTCACCCGGTCCGTCGCATCGTCGTTCACCACATAAGCCGGCCCCGAACGGTCGTAGGCGATGTCGTGCCCCGTGAACCACAGCGTCGCCGAGTAGGCGAGATCCTCGCCGGAGGGAAGGCCCTCCGTGAAGCGGAGGTCGGCGAAACGTGCGCGGTCGATGAGTCCCAGCGGCGCACTCCGGTAGGCGAGGCGATCTTTCCGAGCGTCCAGTCGTCGTGATCGACGGCCGTTGCGGACGGGCGGGTAAGGATCGTATCCGCGACCGGTGATCTGGATGCGGGCCAGCACCGTCGACGCGCCCGTCTCTCGGTGGATCTGCCACCAGGAGTCCAGGGCGCCGGCGGCGAGGTGGTCGTCCGAACCCATGACGGCGATCAACGGCGCGGTGGCGCTGTCGATACCGAAATTCATGGGCCCGGCCGGAGAGGCGATGCCGTCGGCGTAGGGCAGCAGCCGGCAGCGTGGGTCCTGCAGGAGATCACCGAGGTTGTGACGAATCACGTCGGGGTCGATGTTGTGGGCGACGACGGTGACGCGCACAGGGACGCGCGTGCCGTCCAGGACAGAGCTCACCGCGCGGTGGATCGGACGCGTCGGCGAGTGCACGGGGATGATGAGGTCGATCTGCGGGCTGTCCATCCGTCGAATTCTATCGGCGATGAACAACGGATCCCGTGCGCCCGGTATCCGTGAATATTGTCATTTCACTCGGACCGAGGTCGTATGCCGTTGCCCGCACGAAACGTACTCGCTGAGCCGACGGCACGACTGGATGCGCTCACGGGCCTGCGATGGTGGGCCGCCTTCCTCGTGTTCTTCTACCACATGCTGGTGTTCGCACCGGTGCCCGGTGTGTTGGCGCAGCTCTTCTCCTACGGCTACTTCGGAGTCACCTTCTTCTTCGTGCTCTCCGGGTTCGTCCTCACCTGGTCGCTGCGACCGCGCATCACGACGTCGACTTTCTACTGGCGGCGCTTCGCTCGAATCTGGCCGTCGCACATCGTCGCCCTGCTCCTCGCCGTTCCGGTCTTCTACAGCTTCGCGGCGATCCCCCCGGGCAGCTTCCTGAAACCCTTTGACCTGGGCATCTTCGCGCTTTCCCTTGTCCTCCTGCAGGCGTGGTGGTCGAACCCCGCCATCTCTTCTCCGGAAACCCCGCCGCCTGGACGTTGACATGCGAAGCGTTCTTCTACGCCCTGCACCCGTGGATCTCGCGCGTGCTCACGCCGCTGACGAAACGAGGCGCGCTTCTCCTCGCGGGCGGCGTGATCGCTTGCGCCTTCGCGTATCGTGCCGGCGTCGCCGTGGCCCCCGACTCTTGGCTTCCGCTCGTTCCGCTTCCCGTGCAGCGGCTTCCGGAGTTCGTGCTCGGCATGGCGCTCGCCTGGGCGATGCGCAACGGGTGGCGCCCTCGCCTGCATCCCCTCGTGGGCGTCGGTGCAATGGCTGTCGCGATCCTCACCATCCTGGCGAGCGTGCGGTTTGCAGGAGCTCTGCCATCCGTGGGTCACATCGCGACGTTCGCCAACGAGCTCTTCACCGTCGCCTGCGCCCTCGCGATCGTCGCGCTCGCCTCTGCGTCGCTCAACGGCCGCCGGGTGTTCTTCGCCACGCGCTGGCAGGTGAAGCTGGGCGAGTGGTCCTTCGCCTTCTACCTCATCCACGCCACCGTGATCTACACGGCGCTGCGGCTGTTCGGTTTCCAGGACGCTTCCTGGTCGAATCTCCTTTGGTTCGTCGTTCTGCTCGTCCCCTGCATCGCCGGAGCATGGGCGCTCCACTCGTTCGTCGAGAGACCGCTCGAACGGCGGATGCGGCGGTGGAAGGACAAGCGAGAGGCCGAGCGGCCGGTGACGTCAGGAGTCGTGTGATCCGTCGATCCAGCCGTCGATGAGCGCGCGGGCGCTGCGCGCTCCCGAGTGCACCGCCGCGACGTAGACCGGGCCGGCGGCCGCGAGAGCGCGCGCGCGTTCCCGGTCGACCAGGAGGTTCTCGACGACCCCGCGCAGGGTGTCCGGGGTGGCCTCCACGATCGGCAGCGACATGCCGGTCTCCTGCGCGATACGCTCGCGCACGGCCGGAAGGACATGCCCGACCACCACGCGCCCTGCGGCCATCGCCTCGCACGCGGCCACTCCGTAGGAGCCGAGTCGGAACTGGTCGAGCACGATGTCGGCCTCCGCGATCGCGGCCGGCATGCGGTCAGAACTCACCCCCGAGATGAGGGCATAATCCAGCTGCCCCGAAGTGATGAGGGGATCCAGCGCGGGAGCGATGTGATGGCTGCCCTTCTGCACCGCCGAACTGGACGCGTGGATCACCCGCGCCCGCGGCCGCTCGAGCACCGGCGTCTGCGTCCGGAAGCGGACGGAGTCGACCACGACGGGGCACCACGTGGCCCACGGCACGTCCAGCAGAAGATCGGGAGTCGAGACGAAGGTGGGACGCCGCAGTTCCTTCAGGAGCGCGAGGTTCGCGTCGGCATCCGATTGCAGCAAATCCGTGCGAGGATCCTCCGGGTACGGCGACCAGGGCGTGAGGGCAGCGTGCGCACGGGGGTTGCGCACGTCGGTGCCATGGCCCATGAAGGCGACAGAGATGCCGGATGCCTCGAGCGCTCGCACCTCCGCCGCCGTGTCGCGGGCGAAGAGACGACCGAAGATCGGACGCTCCGCCTCGATGAGCACATGGGTGAAGCCTTGGACAGCCGCCCACTCGGCACGTTGCCACGAGTCGGAGGCGCTGTTCACCGCGATAGGGACGGAGACATCAGCGGAGAAGGCGAAGCCCCCCGGGATGTCGATGGCCATGTTGCGCGCGCCGACCGATGGATCACACGCTTCGAGGGCCCGTGCCCAGAGAAATCCTTGACCGGAGTAGTTCGTCGGGGCGATGTACACCCGTATGGGTGTCTCCGGGGCCACGCTGTTCGGGGCGTCGCCGCCGCCGAGCACGCGAAACGCCACACGCCCGATCAGTCCATCCGGGTTGCGCGCGGGAGCATCGATGATTCTGTTCATCCACCCGGGGAACGATGACCTGCGGCGCACCAGCCAGGAGGCGAGTTCGGAGAGCGAGCTCACGACCGGCCCCCCGCCGAATGGATGTTATCGGCCACTCGACGGGCGACAGCGGCCAGGGAATGCTCGTCTGCCGTCCACGTACCCAGGGCGGCACGCTCCGACGCCGAAAGAGGATGCGCGGCGAGGCGGGACATCGCTTCGGCGATCTGGGCTGCGTCGTATTCACAGGCGATACCCGCGCGGACATGACGATTGGCTTCGGCGATGAAGCGCGCCGTGGGCCCCGGGCCGGCGAACAGCACCGGACATCCGGCGGCCAGGGAGGAGTACGCCTTCGTGGTGAACGCGTATTCGTACCCGGTGTTCGGGCGCAGCGTCGCGAGGCTGGCGACGGCCTCGTTGAGGTGGGGGAGGAGTTCGGCGGCGGGCACCGCCTCGAGGAACTCGATGTCCTCCTCGACCCCGACCGCACGGGCGCGCTCCTCGATCGTCTCCCGCTCGCTGCCGTTCCCGATGAAGCGGAGGGTGAAGCCCGGGTGATCGGTGCGGAACAGCGCGAAGGCCTCGACGAGTGCCTCGGCGCCGTGCCACGGGGAGTAGCTGCCGGCATACACGAAGACGGGACGGATCGGCACCCGCGCATCGGGGACGAAGGCGCTCGTGTCAGCGCCGAAGCCCGTGATCGCGATCGGACGCCGCACTCCCAGTTCCCGCGCTCGATCGACCACGCCCTGCGAGATCGCGACGAGCCTCTCGGCCCCGCGCATCCCGAAGCGCTCCATGGTCCGCAGAACCCGGATCACCAGAGAGGACCCGGTGGCCTGGTCCGCAGCATCCGACCAGACATCGGCGGCGTCGTAGACGTAGGGGATCCGGCGCAGCGCGCAGATGACTCTGACCACCACGCCGGTCGTGGGCGGTGGCTCCATGAGTACGACATCCGGTCGCTTCAGGAAGAGGAGGCGGAACGCGAGGGGCACGTCGAAGCTCAGGTACGGGATGTAGCCGCGCACGTAGCCCTGACGATCACGGACGACGGGGAAGGTGCGGACCTCCTCGACGGAGGGTTCCGCCGGGATGCGTCGGGGAAGGCGGGCCGTGAGCACGGTCACGTCGTCGCCGCGAGCGATGAGCTCGTCGGCCACGGCTCCCAGGAAGAGGGAGGCCGCGGAGGGCTCGGGGCGGTAGATGCGGGAGACGATCGCGATGCGCATACGGGTCACCGTTCGAAGAAGTGACGGAGCAGCACGTCGCGGGAGAATGTCCCGTCGTGCAGCCGGTCGACGAATTCGGGGCCCGTTCGAGCCAGAGCGCGATAGTGATCCCGTCGTGCGGCGATATCGCGGAGGACGTGCTCGAGAGTGTCCGGCGTCGCCTCCACGACCGGCAGGGGCATCCCCGCGTGGCTCTCCACCTCGGTGCGCACCTGTGCCGTCACGTGCGCGAGAACGAGACGTCCGGCCGCCATCGTCTCGCACGCTGCGACCCCGTAGTCGCCGACACGGAACTGGTCGAGCACGATGTCCGCTGAGCGCAGCACCGCCGGCATCTGTTCGTTCGGAATTCGATCCAGCTGCGTGAAGTGGATCAGACCTTCGTCGTGGAGCCGCTGCGCGATCGGCACGATCAACGGGGTTCCCTTGACGTGCGGATTCGTCGGAGCGTGCACGACTCGCGGCACGTCCGCCTCGAGAAGGGGTGCGTCGTTCGCCCAGCGTGCGGGATCGATGACCACTCCGAGGAAATGCGCCTGGGGCAGGTCGACCAAGAGGCCGGCGGTCGAGACGAACGTGGGGAGGCCGGCCTCGGAGATCACGCGAAGGTTCTCCGCGACGACGGCCTCCACCTTCTCGGCGGCGACCCACTCGTCGCTCTCGATGAAGTGCGACCACGGGGTGGATTCGACGTGCGTCGACGGAAGGCGGACGTCGGTTCCGTGCCCGATGAACCCGACGGAGGTTCCCCCCTTCTGCATCAGCGCCGTCTGCCGCGCGAGATCCCCCGAGAACATGCCGCCGAGCACCGGCACGCAGGCCTCGACCAGCACGTGGGTGTACTGGGAGGCGATGGTCTCGGCCATGGCTCGCTGCCACCGGCGCGAATGCTCGGTCGTGCGCCAGTCGACGGTGTAATCGGCCGGGTACTGCAGCACGTTGTTCTCGGTATGGACGAAATTGCGAGCGGATACCGTGCCTGTCGTCTCGACCGCTCTCGACCACCGATACCCCTGTCCGGCGTAGTTCACCGGACCGATGAGCAGTCGCTGCGGGCGGGTGGCATCGGGCAACGGAGGCGGGGGAGGGGTGACGCCTCGCGCCCGGTCGACGCCCGAGGCGATCGCATCCTGCACTGTCTTGGGGATACGTCTCCACACGGACTCAAGGACGGGATGCACGGGGATCCTCTCTGTTCTCGGGCGAGGTCGGAGCGATCCACGCGTCCGTCAGCACGGATGCGGACAGCCGCCCGTCATGGACGCGCCGCACGAACTCGACGCCGGCCGCGCTGACCTCGGCGAGGTCGGACCGGGCGGCGAGGTCACGGATCGTGCGTTCCATCGAGGGAGGATCGGACTCGACGATGGGGAGCGGCATGCCTGCGCCGGTCGCGACGTGAGCACGCACGCGTTCCGACACATGACCCACCACCACGCAGCCGGCGGCCATTGCTTCACAGGCCGCGACGCCATAGGAGCCGATGCGGACCTGATCGATCACCACGTCCGCGTCGGCGAACACCGCGGGCATCTCGGCGCTGGGCACACCCTGGATGAGACGCAGGTCGATCAGCCCTTCTACGGCGAGTCTCTCGAGCGTCGGCATGATCAGTGCCGTGCCTTTGACCGCGGAGACGGAGGGCGCGTGAGCCACACGCAGAGGGCCACTGCGCCGCATCGGACGCGTGACGGCCCAGCGTTCGGGATCGACGACGAGGGGGCACCAGTGCGCCCACGGCACGTCCTCCAGGAGGTCGGGCGTGGAGACGAAGACCGTCGCGCCGCTCTCACGGAGGAGCCGGATGTTCCGTTCGGCCAGCACCTCGGCGCGAGCGAGGTAGATGGCGGGGTCGGCGTAGTGGGACCACGGGTTCGCGGCCAGGTGGCGGGAGGGCAGACGGACGTCCGTGCCGTGCGCCATGAATGCGACGTTCACGCCGCGTTCGACGAGCGCCTCGGCCTGCGCGCGGACGGACCGGCCTGCCATCCGCCCGAACGGCGGCTCCTCCGCCTCGATCAGCACGTGCGTCGCGGAGACCGCGGCATCGAACTGGCGGGCCTGCCAGTCCGGATCGTTGTGATAGGTGGCCACCGGCACGACGAGGTCCGCGTCGAACGAGAATCCGCCGGGCACGTCCACCGCCATATTGCGCGCGGAGACGTCCGGATGCCGGGACTCGAGAGCGTGTGCCCACGAGCGCCCCTGGCCCGAGTAATTGACCGGAGCGATGAGCACGCGCACGGGACGATTGTCGAAGGTGGTCGCCGGCACGGTACCGCGGGGTTCCGGCTTGCCGAGTCGCCGCGCGGCCAGCCGCCCCACGGGACTCATCGGCGCGTCGGCGATACGGTCGATGAGGGCGTTGATCCACGCCGGCAGACGGTTGCGGTTCACGACTGCTCGAGGGGTTCGATTCGGGCAGCCGTCATACCGCCAGTCTATCGACGGCTGCTCGGCGAATCCTGGAACGGGTCCCGTCCCTCCTACACTGGAGGACATGGGTGACCGACTCGCTGCTGCCGCCGACCACCGTCCTTCACTTCCGAACGGCGTGGCGCGGTGACCGCGAAGTCGGGGCGGGCGCGCCTGCTCATCCTGTCCTACGACGCGATCGACGTCGATCCGCGAGTCATGAAGCAGGTTCACCGTCTCGCGGGGGAGTACGACGTGGTCACGTGCTCGCCCGGCGCGTCGCCGCATGCCGATGTGGAACATGTCCCCCTCGACGCCAGCGACGTGCCGCCGCGCGGACGCCTCGGCAACCTCCTCGACGATGTCGCCCGCGAACGCGAATGGTTCCGTTGGAGCTACGACCGTCTGCCGCTGGTCCGGCAGACGCGGGCGCGGTTGCGAGGACGGACCTTCGACGCCGTCCTGGCGAACGATGCGGAAACACTGGGCGCCGCGATCTCGCTCGCGGGTGCCGATCGCGTCCACGCGGACCTGCACGAGTTCTATCCCGGTCTGCCCGTCGACGATTCGAAGCTCGGTCAGCGCCAGCGTCGGTACTGGACCTGGTTGATCACTCGGTACGCCTCGCGCGTGCGTTCGTCCACAACCGTGGGTGCGGAGATCGCGAAAAGGTATCGCGCGTACGGACTGCAGCCCGATGTGGTGACGAACGCCACGCCTCATCGTCCGGTCACCCCGTCGCCCACGGGGGCGACGATCCGCCTCGTGCACAGCGGCAACCCGTTCCGAGAGCGTGGACTCGCCGAGATCATGCGTGCCGCAGCGGAGTCTTCGGCCGATGTCACCCTCGATCTCTTCCTGACCTACAATCCGCCCACCGACCGCGAGCAGTTGGTCGCCCTCGCCGCTGAACTGGGCCCGCGCGTCACCGTGCGCGAGCCGGTGACGCAGGCGGAGCTGATCGACACGCTGCACGGTTACGACGTGGGGATCCACGTGTTGCCGCCGACGAGTGAGAACAACGCCCTCGCGCTGCCGAACAAGTTCTTCGACTTCGTGCAGGCGCGCCTCGGGATCATCGTCGGTCCGTCGATCGAGATGGCCGGTATCGTTCGGGAGCGCGAGCTCGGCGTCGTGACGGACGACTTCTCGCAGCGCAGCATCCGCGCGGCTATCGACGGCCTGACCCCCGACCGCGTCGATGCGTTCAAGGCGGCGGCGCAGGAGCATGCCGGAGACCTGTCGGCCGAGGTGCAGGTCGAGAAGTGGGCTGCGGCGGTGGCCGCGATCGTTCAGTCCCGCTGAGTGACACCCGGGCGGCTCAACGCCCGGGTGAGCGCGACGCTGCATGCCGACGCGGATGCATGTCGCTTCGCCCATTCCCAGCCGCGATCGGCCTTCTCCTGGAGAGTGTCGGGCCTGTCGACGAGATCCTCGACGACGTCGAACAGAGTGTGCACATCCGCCACGACCCAGGCCCCCTCGGCGTCGGGGCCCAGATCGGGTTCGTCCGATACGCGAGCGCTCGTCACGAGCACGCACCGACGGGCCATGGCCTCGATGCCGAAGACTCCGGGCATCGACGCGTGGAACTCGTTGAGTGCGATGTGCGCGTCGTCGAGGGCGGCGATCACCTCCTCGTGAGGTACCCCGATGAGTTCTCGGTACTCCACGTGCGGGTGGGCGGCGACGATTCGCCGCATCGCCTCGCGCACGTTCTCGGTGCCCTTGAGCAGGGGGTTCGACGGTGCGTGGACCACCACGATACGGTCCGTCCGGTCGAACTTCGCCGACGGGGGCGCGAACTGTCCATCGGGGTAGAAGTAGAGGAACGGCTGGGTGGGGGACTGGAGGTAGGAGATCTGATCGTTGCGCGCGGTGAAGATGACCTCCGAGTACCGTTCCGCCACCTCCGCACGCTTTCGACGAGCGTCGTCGTAGGTGGGGTCCCCGAACACGGGGTCGATAGTTGTCAGAATCGACCCGATGTTGGGGCGTCCCGTCAGCGCCGCCTGCTCGAGCGACAGCTTCGGTGAGCGGATGTCGTTGCCGGTGAAGTAGCACACGAGGCGTTTCCCGCGTGCCCGGAGGAAGGCGAGCTCGAACTCCCGCTCATCGTGGTGCCCCTCGAGGAACGCGCCGCCGCCGACGTAGATGAACCCGCGCGCGCGGTTGACGAGCCAGGCCAGCAGGAGCGGTCCTCCGTAAAGGCGGCGCCAGGTGGCGAGCCTGCCCCCGAACGCCGTCGACGGCTTCTGGATCACGGCGTCGTAACCGACGGAGTAGAAGGGGTTCCGTGCGTGGATGGCGGTGTAGCTGCGCGGCAGGGCCTCGGCGATATGCGTGGCCATGAGCGCGATGTCCTCCGGACCGACCACCCAGTCGAGGCGGCGGGTGAAGAGCGCGAACGGGGCGAAGATCCGCGAGAACCAGCGCAGCAGCGCCTTCTGCCTCCGGAAGACCAGCGTTGTCGCGTCGTTCGTCATCGCCGGGAGCGGGGGATGCAGAACTTCACGTAGAAGCTCTTGGGGACGCGATCGAGTTTCCACATGAGCCAGAAGAAAGGCCGCAGGAGTTCGAAGCGACGCTTGTAGGTCCGGTAGTCGGTGTACTGCTTCTTCGGCATCGTCATGACGTGCTCGAATCCGGCGTCGTCGAATCCGAGCCGCTTCTTCACCATGGCGATCAGCTCAGGATCCCCGTGCCGCGGTTCGATGAACTGCTCCGCGGCGACCGCGCGGTCCATCTGGCCGGAACGGACGAGGGCCGAGAGCTCGATCTGCCGGAAGTTGATCCCGAAACGCGTCGGGAGGAAGTAGGTGTGGTAGAAGGCGGTGAAACGGTTCTCCAGATGGTGACCGCCATACCACTGCCATCCGAACTCGTCCGCCAGGAACCGCTTGGCCTGCTCCTTGTTGTAGTCGATCCAATAGAGGGGGCGGGTGCGCTGGATGCGACTGAAGGCGGACCACTTGACGAAGTTCAGGAAGTCCAGGTTCGGATAGGTCTTCATCGGGAGACGCCCGAATCTTTCATGGACGCCCTTGATGTACCCACCGTCCATGTAGAGCCACCCCATCGGGGAGACCCCTTCCGTGCGGAACG
Organism: Microbacterium sp. Soil_N32; assembly: GCF_057655505.1. NCBI lineage: Bacteria > Bacillati > Actinomycetota > Actinomycetes > Micrococcales > Microbacteriaceae > Microbacterium > Microbacterium sp. Soil_N32. The sequence goes on along the minus strand of NZ_JBDGME010000019.1, from coordinate 913,344 downwards.
AATGGCCCTCGACGATGTGGCGGATGCCGTGCTTCTCGGCGGCGCGGTAGAGCACGCCCATGAACCCGATGTCGGTGGGCGCCTCAATGTCCTTGACTCCGGCGAGCATGAAGGCGCGATAGATGTCGTCGTACTCGGCGTTGTCGACGACGTACGTCTCGAGGTCCACGCCGAGCTTGTCGAGCACCGCGAAGATGTTCGAGGTCGCCGTCGGGGAGTTCCATGTGTTGTCGAAATGCACCGCGAGGGGGCGGACGCCCTTCGATACCAGGAGGTGGGCGAGGAAGGAGGAGTCCGTGCCGCCGCTGACGCCCATGATGCAGTCGTACTTCTTGCCCCGGCCGGCCGCCTTCAGCTCAGCGACGAACGCGTCGAGGGCCTTCTCGCTCTCGGGACCGATCGGATATTGCTTGTCCAGCGAGTCGTGGAGGTGGCAGTAGTAGCAGACTCCATCCGCATCGAAGGCGGACCCGGGCACGTCGGCGGTGATGATGCAGCGACGACAGACCGCGGGGGAAGCAAGGAACTCTTGCGCGCCGATAGCGTCCCCCTCCCTTTCGTCCGTCTTCACGGCGATGCTCTCACCGCGACCGGCGAAGAGGTGGCCGAAAAGCGCGTCGATCTGCGGCCTCGTGGGGTAGTTGATCAGCACGCTGTCGCGACCCGACTGCATGACGAAGGCGGTGCCGGCGGCGACGGCCGACGCGCCCGCGTGCTCGATGGGGGAGACGAGGTCATCCCGACGTCCCGCACCGCCGTGGGCGATCACCGGAACCTCGGCGAGGTCGGAGACGGCGCGGACGAGGTCGAGGTCGATGCCGTCGCGCGTTCCCTCCCGTTCGATGTTGGTGACGAGGATCTCGCCCACGCCGGCCTCGGTGGCAAGGGCCACCCACTCCGTCAGCGACAGAGGCGCGGCGTTCGCGCCCCCCTCGGCGTAGGGTACGTAGCCCCCGTCGGTGAGGCGGGCGTCGAGCGCACCGACGATGGCCTGCGACCCCAACGTTCGCACCATCTCCTTCACGGCGTCGGTCCGCGTCAGCAGCGCAGTGTTGACCACGATCTTCTCGAAGCCGACGGCGATGATCGCCTGCGCCTGCTCGGGCGTCTCGACTCCCCCTCCGTATGCGAGCGGGATGAACGCTTCGCTGGCGATGCGGGAGAGGAGAGGGAGCGGCGCGGGCTCGCGGCGCCGCGCCGCGCCGATGTCGAGGATCATCAGTTCGTCGACCTCGAGGTCGTTGAAGATGCTGATGACATTCACCGGGTCGCCGACATACCGCGCGTCATCGAAGCGTCGTGTTTTGACGAGCCGCTCCTCTTCGAGGAGAAGGACCGGGATCACCCGGGGATAGACGTGCATCAGACCTCCGCCGAAGCGAACTCGCCGAGAAGTGCCAGGCCGTAGCGATGACTCTTCTCGGGGTGGAATTGAATGCCGATGACGTTCCCGCGCTCAACGGAGGAGGCGTATCGGTGACCGTAATCCGTCCAGGTGAGGACGTCATCCTCCTGCTCCGGTACGACGGCATAGGAGTGGACGAAATAGAAGCGGCCGCCCTTCCCCAGCGAGGGGGCGAGTCGGGACGGTTTCGCAGCGATCGCCTCGCTCCACCCCATGTGCGGGACGAGCAGGCGGCTCTCGCCGATGCGATCCGGGAAGCGTCGCGCGTGTCCGGGGATGAGGCCGAGTCCGGGAAGCACACCTTCTTCGCTGCCATCCATGATGAGCTGCATACCGAGGCACACCCCGGCGACGGGTGTTCCGCGCTCGCGTGCCGCCGTCGTGACCGCTTCCCCGAGGCCGCTCGATGTGAGCCGTGTGACGGCGTGGTCGAACGACCCCACCCCGGGCAGGATGATGCGCCGCGCCTTCGCGACCACGTCGGGGTCGAAGGTGGTCTCCGAACTGCGCCCCGCCTTGGACAGAGCGTTGCGCAGCGATCCGAGGTTCCCGGCGCCGTAGTCGACGATCGTGACGTCCGCGATGCTCATCGGGCCCGCCGACTATCGTCGATACTGGCTCGCAGCGCCCGGTCGATCGCGTCCATGTCCTCTGCGCGCAGCTGCGGGTACAGCGGCAGGGTCAGGGCCTGATGATGCGCACGGGTGGTGTGGGGGAGCGCCTCGTCGTCGATTCCGAAACGCTCGCGGAAGTACGGTTGCAGGTGCATGCCGTACGTGCCCAACGTGGTTTCGATGTCGTGCTCCCGCATGCGGCGGATGACCTCGTCACGGTCGATGTCGTCGTCGAGCAGCACGACGTAGGACTGGAAGGTGTGTTCGACGCCCTCGGGCTGAGCGGGCGGGCGCACACCATCGATGTCGGCGATCCGCTCCGTGAGCTCGGCAGCCGCCCGACGCCGACCCGACACGATCTCCTCGACCCGCTGCATCTGCGCGAGTCCGATCGCCGCGTGCACATCGCTGAGGCGGTAGTTGAAGCCCGCATCGACGAACTCCATGAAGAGTTCGCCGCGGACCGCGCCATGAGCACGGAGCACGGCAATCCGCGCCGCGAGCTCGTCGTCGGCGGTCGTGATCATGCCGCCCTCGGCGGTGGTGATGATCTTCCTCGGGTGGAAGGAGAACACGCCCGCCGTGCCGAGCGTCCCGGCGTGCCGGCCGTTGTACGTGCCCCCGAGGGCGCACGCGGCATCCTCGAGCACCGGGAGCCCGTGCCGAGCGCCGACGGCGTTGACGGGGTCCATGTCGGCGCACAAGCCGAAGGCGTGAACGGGCATGATCACTCGAGTGCGCTCGGTGATGGCCGCCTCGAGCAGCGACGGATCGAGGTTGAACGTTTCTTCGTCGATATCGACGAAGACCGGTACCGCGCCCTGCTGGAGCACGGCGTTCGCCGTGGCGGGGAAGCTGAACCCTGGAATGACGACCTCGTCGCCGGGGGCGACGCCGAGCCCCACGAGCGCGAGATGGAGGCCCGTGGTGGCCGAGCTCACCGCTGCAGCGTGGCGCGCGGAGGTGTAGGCACGGATGGATTCCTCGAAGGCTGCGGTCTTCGCTCCCTGAGTCAGGTAGCCGGACTCGATCACCTCGCGGACGCCGTCCACTTCGGCGGCGCCGGTGAGGGGGATGTTCAGCCTCACGACAGCACCGACACGTACCAGTCCACGGTCTCGCCCAGGGCGTCATCCGTGAGGCGGGGGGACTGGTGCCCGAGCAGCGACTCGAGCTTCGACACGTCCGCGAGGTGACGGCGGACGTCCCCGGGGCGCTCGGCCGAGTGGAAGACGGGGTGGTCGGGACGATCCATCTTCTGAAGGATGCGCGCGATGAGTTCGTTCACCGATGTCTCCACGCCGGTGGCCAGGTTCAGCACCTTTCCGCGGCATTCGGCGCTGTCGTGCACCTGCGCGATGAGGTCCGCGCTGTCCTTCACGAAGATGAAGTCGCGGGTCTGTTCACCGTCTCCGTAGATCTCGATCGGCTGGCCGTCGAGTACACGGCGCACGATGATCGGCACGATCCCCGCGTAGGAGCCGGGGTTCTGGCGCGGCCCGATGTTGTTGAAGGGGCGGATAACCGTCGCGTCGATCCCGAACGTCTGCACATAGGACTCGATGATGTGGTCGGCGGCGGACTTGCTCGCCGCATAGGGCGTGATCGCGTCGTGCGGGTGCCCTTCGTCCATCGGGATGTAGCGGGCGGAGCCGTACGCCTCCGAGCTGGACACGTGGATGAGTCGTTCGACGAGACCCCGGCGGGCGATCTCGCAGAACGTGGTCGCGATCCCGACGTTCGTCTGCACCGTCCACGCGGGGTAGGTCAGCGATGTCGGCAGCGGGATCACGGCGAGGTCGAAGACGGTGTCGATCTCATGGGCGGTCACCACATCCTGCATCGCGGCGAGATCGGACGCGTCGAGTCGGATGATCTCGAGGTCGGGACGCGCCGCCTTCGCTTCCGCGAGGTTGTCGGCACTGCCGAGGAAGAAGTTGTCGACCACGGTTATGCGCCGCGGTTCGTCCTGAATGAGCCGGTCGACGAGGTGGCTACCGATGAAGCCGGCACCGCCGGTGATGAGGATGGATTTCGAGCGCACGGACATTTCTGGAAACTCTCTCGAGGCGTGGCTCCCGAGACACGGAAGCAGGCAGACTGCTCAGTATCATAGGCGACCGAGGGGGTTCCACCGTGAGTGACGCAGCAGCAGACGGGGTGTCGGAAGCGCCGGAGTGGCACGGCCTGCCCCGGAACCGTTACAACCCCCACGCCTGGATCGTGGGCAGCCCGGAGATTGGTGAGGACGTCTGGATCGGCGCGTTCACCGTGATCGACGGAAGCGGGGGTCTCGTCATCGGGTACGGATGCGACATCTCGGCCGGAGCGCAGATCTACTCGCATTCCACGGTCGAACGCTGCGTCTCCGATCGGGAGCGGGATATTCGCCGTCGTCCGACGCGGATAGGGAGGAACGTTCATGTCGGCGCGAACGCCGTGATCCTGATGGGTGCGGACATCGGGGATCACAGCGTCGTCGCTGCCGGCGCCGTGGTGGTGGAGAACACCGTGGCTCCGCCCTTCAGCGTTCTCCGCGGTGTGCCCGCGCGCGTCCACGAAGGAGCCGCACGGCGATTCGCCGGCGAGGAGGGCGCGGAAGCGCACCGAGCCTGAAGCGGCGAGGACCGTATGGTGGACGAGTGATCATCCTGAGTGTCGTCGGCGCACGTCCGCAGTTCGTCAAGCTCGCCCCCATTCACCGTGCCGCCCGTGCGGCGGGGGTGCAGCACGTCATCGTGCACACCGGCCAGCACTACGACCCCATGCTCTCGGACGTCTTCTTCGATGAGCTCGGCATCGGCACGCCGGACGTCCATCTCGGGGTCGGCAGCGGGTCGCACGGTGTGCAGACCGGCGCCATGATGTCCGCGCTGGATGCGGTCTTCGACGAGCACCGCCCCGACTGGGTCCTGGCATACGGCGACACCAACTCGACGCTCGCCGCGACGGTCAGCGCCGTCAAGATGCACATCCCCGTCGCACATCTGGAAGCGGGGCTTCGGAGTTTCAACCGGCGCATGCCCGAGGAGCACAACCGGGTGCTGACGGATCACGCGGCGGACCTCCTCCTTGCACCGACGCAGGTCGCTGTCGAACACCTCCGTCGGGAGGGTTTGGGGGAGCGGACCGTGCTCGTCGGAGACGTCATGACAGACGTCCTCTTCGACGTCCGGGACACGCTTCCCGTGGGTGCTTCCGCGCTTCAGACAGCGCTGGGCCTGCCCTCCGGCTCCTACTACGTCGCGACGATCCACCGCGCGGAGAACACCGACGATCCCGTCCGTCTCGCCGAGATCGTCGATGCGCTCGCCGCGTTGGACAAGACGGTCGTCCTGCTCGCCCATCCTCGTGTCACCGCGAAGGCGGCGGCTCATGGGATCTCCCTGACGCGCGGCTCGCTGCAGGCCCACCCGCCTCTCGCCTACGCCGACCTCATCGCGGCCGCCCTCTCGAGCGCCGGCGTGATCACCGACTCCGGCGGACTTCAGAAGGAGGCCTTCCTCTTGAAGGTGCCGTGCACGACGGTGCGGACCGAGACCGAATGGGTGGAGACCGTGCAGCTGGGGTGGAACGTCCTCGCGACGTCCGGGGAGGCGATTGCGGCCGCGGCGACGCGGCCCCGCCCGCGCGATACCGAGGAGGCGCCGTACGGCGACGGTCACGCTTCGCAGCGGGTGATCGAGGAGCTGCACCGACGCGCGTGACCGCGCACGCCGGGACCGGTGCCGGATCATGTGCGGCCGGGGCGCGGCCATAGACTGTTCCTCATGCGTATTGCCGTCGTGGCCCTCGGAAAGATCGGGCTTCCTCTTGCCCTGCAGTTCGCGGATCGGGGGCACGACGTCACCGGGGTGGATGTCAGCACGACCGTGGTCGAGGCGGTCAACGCCGGCATCGAACCGTTCCCGGGGGAATTCGGGATGCAGGAGCGCTTGACGTCGGCGCTCGCCGCGGCACGCCTGCGCGCCACGACGGATTACGCCGAGGCGATCCCCGAGGCGGAGGTGGTGGTGGTCGTCGTCCCGCTCTTCGTGAACGAACAGACCGCGCAGCCGGAGTTCGAGTGGATGGACGCTGCGACGGCATCCCTCGCGGAGCACCTGCGGCCGGGAACCCTGGTCTCGTACGAGACGACGCTTCCCGTCGGAACCACCCGAGAGCGTTTCGCGCCCGCGATCGAGCGCATCTCGGGGCTGACCGAGGGCAGAGATTTTCATGTGGTGTTCTCTCCGGAGCGCGTCTACTCCGGGCGCATCTTCGCCGACCTGCGCCGATACCCGAAGCTGATCGGGGGGCTGTCCGACGAGGGAGGGCGGCGGGCGAAGCGCTTCTACGAGGAGGTGTTGGAGTTCGATGAACGCCCCGATCTGGCGCGCCGCAACGGCGTATGGGACCTCGGCAGCGCCGAAGCGGCCGAGATGGCCAAGCTCGCCGAGACGACGTATCGCGATGTGAACATCGGACTCGCCAACCAGTTCGCCCTCTTCGCGGCCGACAACGGGATCGATGTGCATCAGGTCATCGAGGCCTGCAACTCGCAGGTGTTCAGCCATATCCACCAGCCGGGAATCGCGGTGGGCGGGCACTGCATCCCCGTGTACCCCAAGCTCTATCTCTCGACCGACCCGGATGCGGAGATCGTCCGCTCGGCTCGTGCACTGAACGAATCGATGCCTGAGCGTCTGGTCGCGCGGGCGGAGGAGATGCTCGGTTCTCTGGAGGGGCAACGGGCAGTGGTCCTCGGGGCGTCATACCGCGGCGGCGTGCGGGAAACGGCGTTCTCTGGAGTGTTCCCCACCGTCGATGCTCTGCGCACCAGGGGCGCCGAGGTCACGGTTCACGACCCGCTCTATACCGATGACGACCTCCGCGCGCTGGGACTCACTCCTCACCGCCCGGGGGACACGGTCGATCTTGCCATCCTCCACACCGATCACGCCGTCTATCGTGAGCTCACGCCGGCTCAGCTACCCGGTGTCAAACTCCTGGTGGACGGGCGGGCGGCCACGGATGCGCGGCTCTGGGCGGGTGTTCCCCGCCTCGTGGTCGGGCGCGGATGATGGCCTGGCTCGATCACTGGCCGACCTTCCTGATCGCGGCGGTCATCCTCTTCGTCCCCGGTGCGCTCGCGGCGCTCATCGTGCGGCTGCGGGGCTTCGACGTCTTGGCGGCGTCGGCACCGCTCTCGCTCGCGATGCTGACTGCGGCCGGCCTGCTGGATATCGTCGTGCCGTTCCGTTGGAGTCCGCTCGCGTGGGTGGTGGGTACGATCCTCCTCCTGGCGGCGGCCTCGGCTCTCCGTCTCGGCATGGCCCGCTTCGCAGCGCGGCACGACCGAGCTCCGGCGATCCCCGCTCCCGAAGGTCTCCTGCGGGCGACTCTGCCCTTCGTCGTCGTGGCCGTGGTGGCGATCCTGGCCGCCGTCCGGCTGATGTCGGCACTGGGGGAGCCCTCCAACATCTCGCAGACGTTCGACAACATCTACCATCTCAATGCCGTGCGGCAGGTGATGGACAACGGGATCATCGCGCCCACCGGGCAGCTGCTTCCGGGTTTCTATCCGGACCTGTGGCACATCGTGGTGTCGACCGTCGCCGAGATGAGCGGTGCCGGTGTCCCGGCTTCGGTCAATGTCGTCAGCGTCATGCTCGGCGCGGTCGTGTGGCCGGTGTCGTGCCTCTGGCTCGTCCGCACGATCGTCGGTGGTCACGTCGGCGCGAACATCGCGGCGGGTGCACTCGCCGTGGGTATGGCCGCCTTCCCGCTCCTGATGCTCGACTTCGGGGTGCTCTATCCCAACGTGCTCTCCATCGCCCTGCTCCCCTCAGCGATCGCCGCGGCCGTGCTGGTCTCGGGCGTGGGGCGCGGTCGCCGTCCGGACGTCGTTCTGCGATGGCTCCTCCTGGTGGCGATTGTGCCGACCCTGGCGCTGGCGCATCCGAGCACGCTCATGGCGTTCTTCCTTCCCGCCTTCCTGCTGGCCTTCGCCGGCGTGGGGCAGGCGTGGCTCAGGGCCGAGCCCGAGGGAAGACGCCGGTGGCTCTGGGCCCTCGGCGCCGTCCTGCTGGCCCTAGCCGTCGCGATCCTGCTGTTCATCAAGGCTCGGCCGGAGCGCGGGCTGGCCTTCTGGCCCCCCTCCGCCACGCTGGAGGACGCTACTCTTCAGCTGCTCTCGGGCGGACTGGTGTGGCGACCGGCGGCGTGGATCGTCTCCGCGGCTGCTGCCCTGGGGGTGGTTTCCATCCTCGCGATCCGCCGTTGGCGCGCCCAGTGGTGGCTGATCGGTTCAGCAGCCGCCATGGCCTTCCTCTACCTGGTGTGCATCGCGTTCCCGGCCGGAGGGTTTCGTTTCTGGCTGACGGGTACGTGGTACCAGGACATCTACCGCATCGCCGCGCTCATGCCCGCCTATCTCGTGCCACTGGGTGCTCTCGGCGTGGTCGGGGTGGTGGCCGGGGTGTCCCGACTCGCACGTGCGGAGCGTCGACCCGCCCTCCGTCGCGTTCCCGGGATCGTCGGCGCAGCGCTCGGGATCGGCGTTCTGCTGGCGACGCAGGCGGGGTCGGCACTGGCCGAGGAGACGGCGAACACCGCGTCGATGTACCAGCAGGCGGACTGGTCGCCGCTGCTCACGAACGACGAGCGCGAACTCCTCGCCCGTCTGCCCGACACCGTCCCTGAAGACGACGTGATCGTGGGCAACCCCTGGACCGGAGCGTCGCTGAGCTTCGCTCTCGCGGACCGCCGAGCTCTCGTGCCGCACATCTTCCAGGAGCTGTCGCCCGACATGGTGACGATCACCGAGAACCTCAATGCCGCCGAGACAGACTCGCAGGTGTGCGAGGCGCTCGAGCGCACCCGCACGCGCTGGGTGCTGGACTTCGGGTCGCAGGAGATCCACAACGGCGACCACACCTACCCCGGCCTCGAGAACCTCGGCGCCGTTGTCCGGTTGGCGGATGCCGAGGGGGATGCGCGGCTCTACGAGATCGTGGCCTGCCGCTGATTCAAAGGCGCGCCGGTTCGAACGGCTTCTGATCCGGCGCGTCGGGCGTCGCCTGAATGTCCAGCTGTAGGGCGGAGAGGAGCATCTGGAAGCCCAGCATCAACGGCACAGCCGCCAGCATCACGGTCGCTGCGGTCGCCACGACCGAACCCGCGATCTGGAACATCACCCAGACCGTGATACCCAATCCCAGGAGCGTCAGGAGAAGGCCGCCGAAGAGCAGCAGAGCGATCGGGGAGAAGGACCACAGGACATAGCGGTACCAGATCCGCGACCAGTAGCCGACGGTGAGTCGATGCAGGAGCTCGGGGATCACCTTGCTCAGGCGGATGCTCGACACCTCGTCGCCGTAGACGGCCGGGATCGGGACATCCGTGGCCGACACCTGCGCGATGTTCAGCCGGATGAGCAGGTCGTTCTCGAAGCTGTATCTCCTCGCGACACGCTCCAGCGCGATTCGGCGGAGGACCTCGGTGCGTACAGCGGTGTACCCGTTCTGCGGGTCGAAGAGGTTCCAGTAGCCGGAGGACATCTTCGTGAAGAACGAGAGCACGATGTTGCCGAGCACGCGATGCCCGGGCATCCCCTCGAACGAATCCGGGGAGTAGAAGCGGTTCGCCTTCGCGAAGCCGAATCCGCCGTCCGTGACGCGATCGAGAAGGTCCGGGAGGTAGTCGGGATCCATCTGCGCGTCGCCCGCCATCACGACGTTCACGTCGGCGCCAAGTTCGATCGCGGCGCGGTGTCCCGTGATGATCGCGCCCCCGACGCCCTGATTCACCTCGTGACGGATGAGCGTCACGCGCGGGTCGTCGATGCTTCGGACGACGTCGCTTGTCCCGTCGGGGCTGCAGTCGTCGACGATGACGATGTGGTCCACAAAAGACGGCATCGTCCGGATGACCGTCGCGATCATCCGTTCCTCCCTGTACGCGGGGACGACCGCGGCGATCGACGCGTTCTTATACATCTGTTCTCCTCGGGCGAGAGGTGGCGAAGACCCAGTAACGATAGGCGAAGTAGTTCCACACAGTGGTCGCGACGACGGCGAGCGTCTTGCCCACGAGCCACCCCGCACCCCACTCGGTCATGAGCCACACGATGCCGGTCGTCGCGAGGGTGTTGAAGATCACGAGAGCCGTGTAGCGGGCGATGCTGGGAACGACGACGGCATCCGAGGTGAAGGCGATCACCCGTTGCAGGGTGTAGGTGACGGCGAACGAGGCGAGGAAGGCGATGGGCGTGGCCACCGCGACCGGAACGCCGAGGAGCTCGTGCGCCACCCAGAGGAGCGCGACGTCGACGACGAAACAGAACCCCCCGACGATGAGGTAGCGGACGGCGCTTGCGCCCCACGCGCGCCGGATCGCGACGCGAACGGAAGAGGTCATCCTCCGATTCTCTCAGATGGCACGCGCAGGTCCGATGCATACCGGCCGGATACGATGGGGGAATGGATCTTCTCGTCGTCGGCTCGGGTTTCTTCGGGCTCACCATTGCGGAACGGGCTGCTGAGGCCGGACGCAAGGTCACCGTCATCGATCGCCGCCACCACATCGGCGGCAACGCCTACAGCGAGGCGGAGCCTGAGACGGGGATCGAGGTGCACCGCTACGGTGCCCACCTCTTCCACACGTCGAACGCGGCGGTCTGGGAGTACGTGAACCGCTTCACCTCCTTCACGAATTACGTGCATCGCGTCTACACGACGCACAAGGGCACCGTCTTCCCGATGCCCGTGAACCTCGGCACGATCAACCAGTTCTTCCACTCCGCGTACACGCCCGACCAGGCTCGCGCACTGGTGCGCGAGCAGGCCGGCGAGTTCGACGTCAAGACCGCGGCGAACTTCGAGGAGAAGGGCATCGCTCTCGTCGGGCGTCCTCTCTTCGAGGCGTTCTTTCGGGATTACACCGCGAAGCAGTGGCAGACCGATCCGCAGAAGCTGTCCGGTGACATCATCAGCAGGCTGCCGGTGCGCTACACCTACGACAACCGGTACTTCAACGACACCTGGGAGGGGCTGCCCACCGACGGCTACACCGCGTGGCTCGAGCGCATGGCGGACCACCCCAACATCGACGTCAAGCTCGACGTCGACTACTTCGATGAGTCCCAGCCGCTGAACAAGCGGGCAACCGTCGGCCAGCTCCCCATCGTCTACACGGGCCCGGTCGACCGTTACTTCGACTACGCGGAGGGTGCGCTGAGCTGGCGCACGCTGGACTTCGAGCAGGAAGTGCTGAACGTCGGCGACTTCCAGGGCACGAGCGTGATGAACTACCCCGACATGGACGTGCCCTACACGCGCATCCACGAGTTCAAGCATTTCCACCCCGAGCGCAAAGACGTCTACGAGTCGGACAAGACGGTGATCATGCGGGAGTTCTCGCGTTTCGCCGGCCGCGACGACGAGCCGTACTACCCCGTCAACACCCCGACCGACCGTGATGGCCTGCTGGCGTACCGCGAGCTCGCGAAGGGAGAGGCGGGCGTGCACTTCGGCGGCCGTCTGGGCACGTATCAGTACCTCGACATGCACATGGCCATCGGCTCGGCGCTGTCGCTGTGGAACAACACCCTCTCGTAGACTCGAGACCGTGAGTCACGCTGCCGTCGGAGCGCCGGGGACGCCCCGACGCTATCTGCATTCGTTGTGGTTGCTGTCGGCGCGCGACCTCAAGGTCCGCTACTCGACGAGCCTCCTCGGGTATCTGTGGTCGGTGCTGGATCCGCTCGTCATGAGCGGCATCTACTGGTTCGTCTTCACGCAGATCTTCCATCGCGACGTGGGTGAAGAGCCGTACATCGTCTTCCTCATCAGCGCACTCCTGCCCTGGGTGTGGTTCAACTCGTCCGTGTCCGATTTCACGCGCGCGTTCAAGAAGGACGCGCGGCTCGTGCGCTCCACGTCCATCCCGCGCACCATCTGGGTGAACCGGATCGTGCTGAGCAAGGGGATCGAGTACCTCTTCTCATTACCTGTGCTCATGATCTTCATCGTCGTGAACCTCGTGATGGAAAAGGATCCCTCCCAGATGGTGCAGATCGGCTGGGGAGTGCTGTGGATGCCGGTCGCCATCGCCCTGCAGACGGTGCTGCTGGTCGGACTCGGTCTGCTGGTCGCGCCCCTCTGCGTGATGTTCGTCGACCTGGAGCGGACGACGGCTCTCATCCTGCGGGCGATGTTCTATGCGACCCCGATCATCTACAACGTCACCGACCTCCCCGGCATCTTTCAGACGCTCGGGGCGTTCAACCCGCTTGCGGGGATATTCATGCTCTACCGCATGCCGTTCTTCCCGGATCAGTGGAACCCCTTCACCCTGGTGATCAGCGTGGTGATGACGTTTGCGATCCTGGCGCTCGGGGTGTGGACGTTCCGCGTCATGGAGCGCCCGGTGCTGAAGGAGCTGTGATGGAACTCGCCATCGACGTCGTCGACCTCGGCGTGCATTTCCGACGCAACCGCCGCGGGCGCCGGAACTTCAAGGATCTCTTCGCCGGCGCATCGCGTCGTTCGAAACCGGGGGAGTTCTGGGCTCTTCGCAACGTCTCGTTCAGCGTGCGCCCTGGAGAGTCGATCGGGGTCGTCGGACGCAACGGCCAGGGCAAGTCCACTCTTCTGCGTCTCGTCGCCGGAGTGCTACTCCCCGACGAGGGGCACGTCGCCGTCAACGCAGGGGTGGCGCCCCTCATCGAGATCACCGGCGGATTCGTCGGGGACCTGTCCGTTCGTGAGAACGTGCGACTGACCGCCGGACTGCATGGGATGTCTCGGCAGGAGGTGACGCGCCGCTACGACGACATCATCGCGTTCGCCGAGCTGGAGGACTTCCAGGACACCCCGTACAAGCACCTCTCCAACGGCATGAAGGTGCGCCTGGCGTTCTCGGTCGTCTCGCAGCTCGACGAGCCCATCCTCCTCGTCGACGAGGTCCTCGCGGTCGGAGACAAGGCGTTCCGCGACAAGTGCTACAAGCGGATCGACGAACTCCTCGCCGACGGACGTACGCTCTTCTTCGTCAGCCACAACGAGCGCGACCTGCGGCGTTTCTGCACGCGCGGCCTCTACCTCGACCGCGGCGGCCTGGTGCTCGACGCATCGATCGGCGAGGTTCTGGACCGCTACAACGCCGACGCCGCCACCTGACTCTCGGCGCGCACCTCGCGGCTGGTCCTCAGACCCCGGCGAGGGCCCGCAGATCGGCGAGAGCGGCCGCGGCTTCATCGAGTGCCGCGTTCGGTGACGAGCCGTCTTCATACGCGGAGCGCAGCGTCGTGAGTCGCTGCGCATAGGTCAGCACGGCATCCGACCATGAAGCGGAGATCGACGACGGCGCGACCGAAGAGGCGAGCCGCTCGGCGTCCTGCTGAAGCTGGTCCACCACCGGCGTCGCGTCGGCGGAGCTCAAGGAGGGCAGGAAGCCGAACGCAGCGGTCGCGTCGTCGAGACGCGGCTTCACGATGCCGCCGAAGGTGGCGAGGTCGGGGTCGCCCACCGGCGGAGGAGTGGTCTGCGGCGTGGGCTCCGCGGTCTCCTCGGCCGTCGGTGTCGGTGTCGGTGTCGGTGTCGGTGTCGTGGTCGTGGTTGCGCTGGATGAGGGGCGGGGCGTCGGCTCGCTCGAGGGGGCACCGCCGCCCAGGAGGAACAACCACAGCAGCAGCGCGACGATCATCACCGCGACGATCGCGAGCCCGGCGATGAGCCAGACTCGTCTGCGATTCTTCGGGCTCGGGGGGAGCGGTGCCCAACGGAGTTCCGGCTGCTGCTCGGACGACATCACGCCTCCAGAGGCGACATCGGCTGCCAGGTGCGATCGCGACCGATCCGGCCGCCCTCCCGAAGCCCGCGGAAGAGGTTGCTCGTGCCGCGCACGGTGCGCTCCACGAAGAAAAGACGGATCAGCTCTTTGGCGAAGGTCATCGCCGTGCCGAGTCCGAAGAGCACCGGGTTGTAGACACCGTGCACCCGGTAGTAGTGCTTGATGTACGCGCGGTTGCGCATGATGTAAAAGCGGTAGGCGTTGCTGGAGGCGTTCATGTGGCGGATGCCCATGTCCCACTGCTTGATCTCCCGCGTGCGCCGCAGCACGAATTCATCGACGATGACGGCCGTGGTCAGACGCGAGGCGAGCCACCCGTACATCTGGTCGTCCCAGTAGATGAAGAAGCGAGGGTCGGGCAGGCCGATGCGCTGCACGATCGAGCGGTGGATGAACATGCCCTCGAAACATCCGCTGTTCATCTCCTTGAACCCGGACTCGTCGAAGCCAGACGGTGCGAACGGGATCGGGATGCCCATACGTTCGGCGATCCGGTACTGCCAGTAGAACTCGCTCCCGTCGTAGTCGTACCGACGCCCCTGGATGCTCTTGAAGCGGGGAGCCCAGGCGCCCATCCGCGCGAGACCGTCGGGGAGCACCTCGACGTCGTCGTCCATCATCCAGATCCATTCGGACCCGAGCTCGTACGCGGTCCTCATGCCCTCGCTGAAGCCGCCAGATCCGCCGGTGTTCGTCTCGAGCCGACGGTAGACGATCTCCGTGTCGATGGTGGGCCGGAACGACTCGACCACCTCGGTGGTGTCGTCGGAGGAGGCGTTGTCGACGATGACGACGCGGCCGGGTTTGGGATCCATCGCCGCGATGCTCGTCAGCAGGCCGCGCAGCAGGTGCGAGCGGTTGAATGTGACGATGACGATTGTCGCCGCGTCCGGGGCGAACGAACCGTCGGTACCGGCGCTCATGCCTGCTCCTCGAAGACCTTCTGCCACGACTCCTGGGACACCAGGTCGGGAAGCGCGCGTCGGTACTGCTCCTGCAGTTCGGGCCAGCGCCGCTGCAGCTCCGCGTGCAGGCGGACAGTGTCACGGAGCATACGGCGGAACATCCGGCGATCACGCGTGTAGATGTTCTTCCCCGACCCGTCGGCTGCGCTGACGAGGGCGCTGTCGAACAGGGGCACGCGCCACCACTGCGCGTCTCCCTTGCCGAACTCCACCTCGGGCTGAGCGACGTTCGCCGCCTGCGGTTTGTGCAGCCAGTGCGCGACCAGCGTGCTGAGCGTGAAAACCCGCAGGCGCAGTCCCTTCGGACTGTCGAACTCGTTCCTGGCGAGGCGCTTGTAGACTTGGCGGCCACGGCGTGAGTGCAGCACCCGCGCCGGATCCTTGTGCACCACGGTCTCGGGGAACTCCTTCGCCAGTGCGCGCGCTGCGGGCATCGCGGTCGCAAGATTCTCGCGCATGTGCGCAGGACCGGACAGCACGTCGCGCAGCGCTCGCGCGCGCAGAGCGACTGGGTAGTACTGCATCATCATCAGGTGCTTGAGGTCGACCCGGCGACTGTGCCGGATGAGACGTCCACCGCGGGGCGCGTTCGAGTGGATCAGACCGGCGACGATCCGGTTGCGAGCGTGGAAGTACGCCTGCCAGTCGATGGAGTCGTCCTTGTTCACCCAGGAGACGTGCCACAGAGCCACACCCGGCATGGAGACGGTGGGATAACCTGCCTCTCCGGCCCGGAGGCAGAACTCGGCGTCGTCCCATTTGATGAACGCGGGGAGGGAGAGTCCGACATCCCGAACGGCGTCGAGCGGGATCAAGCACATCCACCAGCCGTTGTAGTCGGCATCCATCCGCATATGGAGAAGTTTCGACTGACGGAGATTCGTGACACCGAAGTCGTGGGGCATCTTCTCCTGGAACAGATTGCGCCACATGAAGGGACCCTCGTCGACCACCTCGGCCCAGCCGTGCAGCTTGGGTCGGTCGAGGAGATCGAACATGTGCCCGCCCACCAAGACCGGACTGGTCGCGTAGCGGCCGAAGACGATCGAACGGCGCAACGACTCGGGCTCGAGTCGCACGTCGTCGTCGAGGAGCTGCACGAAGTCGCTCTCCGGGCGTTGCAGCGTCTCATGCATCGCACGTGCGAATCCGCCCGAGCCGCCGAGGTTGCCCTGCCGGATGACCTGCAGCGTCTCGCCCAGCTGTGCGGAGACCTCGTCGAACCCGGCCTCCTCTGCCACCAGCTGGGTGCCTTGATCCACGAGGAAGACGCGGTCGACCAGGGCGAGGACGTCGGGCGAGGCTGCGAGAGCCTGCAACGTCTCCACGCAGTAGTCCGGCTTGTTATACGTCGTGATGCCCAGTGACGCTTTGCCCGACCGGGCCGGCTCCTGCTCGGTGGTCCACTCCGCGCCCTCGAAGATCGCCTGGGTCTCGTCCGCGACCACGTCGAACCATATCCATCCGCCGTCGCTGTACTGGGTGAGGTCGAGGTCGAACGAGGTGCTGGAGTCGCCTGTCACCTCGCGCGTTGTGATCCGCTGGTGCACACCCCCGCCGTTCGACCGGTAAACGAGGATGGTCGCGGGCCCAGCCATCCGCACGGTCAGGCGTACTTCGCGAACGCTCGTCCAGTGTTGCCAATACGACGCGGGGAAGGCGTTGAAGTATGTACCGAAAGAGACACGGCGCCCTGCCACGATGCGCGCGCGCTCGCGACCGAGAATATTGCCCAGGTGGGCGACACTCGATACCCGCACGGGCTCGTCTTCGATGACCGACCACGTCTCCGGGTCCGCATACAGCGGCAGGATGTCGGGGTCACGGTCGAGCGGGAAGACGACGTTCTGCAGGACGTAGGTCACTGGGGTACTCTCCGGAATCAACGTGCCGATCGTCTCGTTGAGAGAGAACGACGGACTTTACGAGCAAGGAGTAGCCTACCGTCCGTGCACGCGCGTTCCGTTGTGGTGCTGCACGGTCCGTGCAGGTTCGGCGGATAGGATGCTGCCGATGAAGGTATTGATCACCGGCGGCGCCGGGTACATCGGCTCGACCGTGGCGACGGCCTGCGAGGAGGCCGGCCACGAACCCGTGGTGCTCGACGACCTGTCGACGGGACTGCGTGCGTTCGCGCACGGGCGCCCGCTGTACGTCGGCGATATCGCGGACGCCGCCGTGCTCGATCGCGTGCTCGCCGACCACCCCGACATCGACGCGGTGGTGCATTGCGCCGCCCGGATCGTCGTGCCGGAGTCGGTGGCCGACCCTCTGGGGTACTACGACACGAATGTCGGCAAGACGATCGTGCTGCTCGACCGGTTGCGCCGGGCGGGCATCGAGCGCATCGTGTTCAGTTCCTCCGCCTCGGTCTACGCGGGCGAGAGCGGCGAGGGCGTCGACGAATCGGGGACCCTCGGCCCGGCGAGCCCGTACGCCATGACGAAGGCCATGGTCGAGCGCATCCTGGCCGACACAGCCTCTGCGGGCGGCATCCGCGCGATCGCCCTCCGCTACTTCAACCCGATCGGTGCGGACCCCCGGTTGCGCACCGGACTGCAGAATCCGCGCCCCTCGCACGCCCTCGGCAAGATCATGCAGGCGCGCGCCGACGGTGTGCCGTTCACGATCACGGGCGTCGACTGGCCGACGCGCGACGGCTCGGGGATCCGTGACTACATCCACGTCTGGGATCTCGCGCTCGCCCACGTCGCCGCCGTCGAGCGGTTCGACGCGATCGTGCCGGGCGACGCTCCGTACCGCGTCATCAACGTCGGTGCAGGGGAGGGGGTGACGGTGCGCGAACTCGTGGCGGCGTTCGAACGTGTGACGGGAGAGCCGTTGCCCACCATCGAGGCGCCGCGCCGTCCCGGCGATCAGGCGGGGGCGTTCGCGCTCGTGGAACACGCTGAGGAGCTGCTCGGCTGGCGCGCCGAGCGCTCGGTCGACGACGGTGTGCGCGACGCGCTCGCGTGGGCCGAGAAGCTCCCGTCGGTCCTCTGAACCTCAGCTCTGCGGTCGCAGGGTCGGTATGGTCCCGGTGTGGGTGGCGTCGATGTTCTCGCGCCACGATCGCGACTGTCCGGCGCGCAGCGCGCAGAGCACGAGCAGGAACCATCCGGCCCCCGACAGGGTGAAGCTCTCGAACATCGAGTCCACGGCGAGCGTGATCAACACGATCGGCGTCCACGCGTAGACCACCGACCGTCGCACGCTCGCGACCAGCCACGAGCGCACCACGGCCACCCCGCCGAGCACGAGGAACAGGGCCAGTCCCGCCGAGCCGAGCTGGAGGAGAACGTCGAAGAACGCGTTCAGCGCGCTCTGGTGCCGGTCGTCGAGCAGGAAGTTGATGTAGGTGAACGGGTATTCGCCGCGCGCCCACGGGCCGAACCACCCCCAGCCCTCGATGGGCTTCAGCGCGACGAAGTCGAGGATCTCGTTCCACAGACTGGCGCGGATCGAGAAATCCGATCCGGCATCGAGCCAGGCGATGATGCGGTGACGCAGCACGAAGGCGACCACCAGCGAGATCGCGACCAGCACGCCCAGCGTCCACTGCACGATTCCGCGACGGGCGGGCGGGGAATGCCGCACGAGCGTGAGCGCCGCGGTCACGACGCCGACCGCCGCCGAGAGCACCACGACGGTGGGGGACGCGGAGAGGAAGGCGAGCAGCGCGCCGAGGGCGATCGACGGGACCGCCACGGCGCGCCCCACCGACTGCGTGCGCCATTCGATCACGAACGTGATGAGCGCAATCACCGCGACGAAACCGAGCATGTTCCGGCTTCCGAACACGCCCTGGATCGGTCCCCCCTCAGCGATCCGTCCCTCGATCGCCAGCGCCGCGAACGGGACGTCGAGCAGGATGCCCGAGACGATCTCCAACAGCAACGAGAGGGCGAGCAGCGCGCGGAGGGCATCCCCGAGGGCGCGAACGGTCTGCAGCGTGTCGCGTACGTGCCCGACCACGAGGGCGAGGAAGGCGTACCCGAACAACGCGAACCATCCGAGCAGCGTCTCGGTCTTGTCCGTGGTCCAGATGAGGCTGAGGAGCGCCCACGCGAGGAACGCGTACAGCGAGAACGGGGCGAGACGCAGCGGCGAGAGCTCGTCGCGACGGACCCAGAGGATGGCGGCGCCGAGCGCGCAGAGCACGATCACCACGGTCGCGAGCGTGACCGTCGACGTCAGTCGCTCGAGGGCGAACGATCCCAGCGCGGCGAGCAGCACCGCGAGGGTGAACGCACGCGCCATCTCGACGGAACCGAGCAGGCGCCCGAGGGGGTGCGCTGCGCTCACGGCACCCGCCGAGCGGCCGTGCCGCGCTCGATGACCTGCTCGCGTTCTCCCACGCCGACCAGCGGGACGGACTTGATCTTGAAAGTGAGCACGACCAGCAGCAGCCAGCCCCACAGCATGATCGGCGTCGACTCCGAGAGCCCCTGCACGAGGAGCACGATCGTGAAGAGGATCGGCAGCAGCGTGAGCGGGGAGTAGTCGCGATCGGCGTCGAGGTCCCAGCGTGGGCGGTCGACAGCGAAGAACCACGACCTCCAGAGGAGCCCGGCGTAGGCCAGGGCCATGAGGAGCACTCCGATGACGCCGAGTTGGAGGAAGACGTCGAGCCACATGTTGTGGGCGTGGAACACGGAGATGCCGTGGTCCTCGATCCACCCGGCGAACGCCGGGTCCGCGACATCCCAGGGGCTCGAGAATCCGTTGCCGGCGATCGGATGCTGCACGGCCCGCTCGAGCACCTGGCCCCAGATCTTGTCGGAGCGGCCGGTCAGGTCGGCGCTGCGCCCGAGGAGGCCGAGCAGCGGCTCGCGCAGGAGCCAGGCGACGGCGAACGCCGCTGCGGACCCGCCGATGGCGATGACGTAGACCCGTGTGCGCGCGTTCGGCGTGCGGGCGCGCCGCATGGCGAGGGCCGCGACCAGGGCCAGCGCGGCGACGGCGGCGCAGACGAGCGCGGTCGCCGATGCTGTGCGGAAGAGGAAATAGGCGGCGAGCAACATCCACAACGCGAGGGTCGTGCGCCAGCGTGCCCGCGCGGCGAACAGCACGCCGAAGGTGATGAGCGCGAACAGGGAGATGATCGCGAGCACGTTCGCGTTGCCGACGATGCCCTGGATGCGTCCGCCGTCGAGCAGGTTGTCGCGCACCCAGTACCACTGCGGGTCGATCTCGCCGTCCGGTCGGTCGAAGAAGTTCGGGAGCAGGGGCCCGTGCACCACCAGCGAGACCCACAGCTCCAGGGCGAGCGAGAGACCCAGGATCCACTTGAACGCCGACGAGAGGGCGCGGACGATCTCGCGCCACGTCAGCACATGGGCGATGAAGAGACCGTTCACGGTGACCGCGGCGAGGAGCAGGCCAGTGACGATGGTCGGGAGGCGCCACTGCGACCACGCGACCGACACCAGCGCCAGCACGGTGTACGCCACCGCGCTCCACGGGAGGCGGCGCCAGCGGAAGGGCTGAGGCCGGTTGCGCGCGAGGAGGGGCACGCCGATCGCCACGGTCGACAGCGTGAGCACGACGAGCACAGCGGCAGCGCCGCCGCGCCCGACGAGGTTGTAGATCGCGCTGTGCGAGAAGGTCGCGAAGATGATCACGATGACGTAGCCGCGCAACAGCAGATGGCCCGTCGACTCGCGCTCGGGGGCGGTCGGCGCGGGCGCTGCCGGATGCTTGGTGTACTGGGCCATCGCGATCAGGCTACCGCGCGCGGCCCGTGCGTCGCTGAGCGGCGTCGCCCGGCCCTACGCTGGGGGTCATGCTGCTTCGCCTGACGAACGTCCCCCGCGACTACGCCTGGGGATCGACCACGCTCCTCGCCGCGCTGGAGGGCCGCGGGCCCGCCGACGCGCCCGAAGCGGAGGTCTGGTTCGGCGACCATCCCGGCGACCCCGCCGACGTCGACGGCGGCGGAACGCTCGACGCGGTCACCGGGGAGCGCCTTCCCTACCTCCTCAAACTGCTGGCGGCCGCGCAGCCGCTGTCGATCCAGGTGCATCCGACCGTGGAGCAGGCCCGCGCGGGGTGGGAGCGTGAAGCCGGTCTCGCGATGGATGCCCCGGAGCGCAACTACCGCGACGCGAACCACAAGCCCGAGCTGCTGGTCGCGCTGAGCGACCGCTTCGAGTCGCTCAGCGGGCTCCGCCCGGTCGACGAGACACTGGCGCTGCTGGACGGTCTGCCCGATGAGCCGGGCGTGCGCGCGCTGCGCGACCGCCTCAGCGGCTCGGGAGACGTTCTGCGCGACACTCTGCGCTGGCTGCTCGACGGTTCCGCCGGAGAGGCGGTCGACGGCATCATCGACGCCGTGCGCGCCGCAGGCAGCGATGCCCCGGCATCGGTGCAGGCCGTCGCACGGATCTCCGACACCTACCCGGGCGACCCCGGTGTCGTCGTCGCGCTGCTCATGAACCACCTCGTGCTGCGACGCGGTGAAGGCGTGTTCCTCCGGGCCGGGCTCCTGCACGCCTACCTCTCGGGTCTGGGAGTGGAGATCATGGCAGCGAGCGACAACGTGCTGCGAGGCGGGTTGACCCCCAAGCGTATCGATGTGGCGGAGCTGCTCTCGGTGGTCGATTCCTCGTCGGGGTCGGTGCCCGTACTCCGGCCGGCGGCCGACGGCCCTGTCACCCGGTACGAGGTGCCGGTGCCGGACTTCGCGCTCCGTCGCGTCGAGATCGATGCGGAATCGGTGGAGATCGAGGCCGAGGGACCGACCATGGTCCTGGCGACCTCGGGAGAGGTGGCCGTGAGCGCCGGGGGAGAGCGCCTCTCTCTGCAGGTGGGGACGGCGGCTTTCCTCGACGCGCCCGACGGGACCGTCACGCTGACCGGGGTGGGCGAGGCGTTCGTCGCCGGCCCCGGGCGCTGACCGCTGCGCGCCGGAGCGGGCGACCCCGTCGCGGGAGCGACACGCCGATGAGCCGTCAAGAACCTTCAAGACCGAATTGAGGGTTTACGATCCGCAACTTGACCCGGACGAATGACACGGGTGTAATTAGGTGTGCACGGCCCGGAGGGGGGCGCACGAGAGGGTTTGGAGGTCGAGATGACGGGATATCGATCCGACGTACCGGAGAACTGGTTCGTCGATCCGGTCAACCTCGGAGTGCCCGGCGTCCGCCGGGCCGAGACGGACGACGACAACGCTCTCGCCTGGCAGACCGATGCCCTCTGCTCGCAGACGGACCCGGAGGCGTTCTTCCCCGAGAAGGGCGGATCCACGCGTGACGCGAAGCGCATCTGCACCTCGTGCGATGTCCGGGGAGAGTGCCTCGAGTACGCCCTCGCCAATGACGAGCGCTTCGGCATCTGGGGCGGTCTCTCCGAGCGCGAGCGTCGCAAGCTCAAGCGCCGCGCGAGCTGAGGCCGCGGGCGAACGAGCCGGTTCTCCGTGGAGCGAGAGCTTCGCGGGCGCGCCGAGCGGGCTGACCGTGCGCGTGCATCCTGCCGCATAGGCTGACCACGTCATGCCAGCCCGAGTACACGCCATCATCGTCGCGCGCACCGGCCCCTCCGCCCGCGCACAACTTCTCCGCACCCTCGAGGCTCTCGACGAGCAGACAGTCCCGGTCGCCGCCGTCACACTCGTCGTGTGCGGAGACGCATCGACCGCCCGCACCAGCGAGACCATCGCCCGCTCGGTCGAGGGGATCATCGAAGCGCGGCCGTCGACCTCCTTCGCGGATGCCGTCGCGCTCGCCTCTCCCCGCGTCGCGGAGGGGAGTGCGGTCTGGCTGCTCGCCCACGACACGGCCCCCCACCCCCGTGCCCTGGAGCGGTTGGCCGGGATGCTCGAGCGTTCCCCGTCGGCGGCGATCGTGGCGCCCAAACTGGTCGCCACCGACGACGACCGCGAGATCGTGTCGCTCGGCGTCACGATGACCACGCTGGGGCGCTCGGTCGAGCTTGCCGCAGGCGAACTGGACCAGGGTCAGCACGACGGTCGCGACGAGGCGCTCGCCGCTGACGTGCGCGGACTCCTCATCCGCAGCGAGGTCCGCGAGGCCCTCCGGCCCGACCCCGCTCTCGCCGGAGCCGACGAAGGGCTCGATCTCGGTGTCCGCGCGCGGCTCGGCGGTGGGCGCGTGGTGATCGCGCCCGGGGCACGGGTCTCGGTGTCGCCCGACGGTCCGGCGGCTCTCCCGCGCGCAGGTTCGCGCCGGGCCTACGTCACCCGACTTGCCCAGCTCCACCGGCGGCTCGCCTACGCATCCCCGTTCGTGTTGCCCCTGCACTGGCTGAGCCTCCTGCCGCTGGCGCTCTGGCGGTCGATCCGGCACCTCGTGGCCAAGCGCCCCGAGGCCGTCCTCCCCGAGTGGGGTGCGGCGCTGGTCGCCATGGCCCGCGTCGGTGCCATCGCGCAGTCGCGTGCGCGCATCCGTTCGTTCCGCACGTCGTCCTGGGCGAGCATCGCGCCGTTGCGCGCGACGTCGTCGGAGCTCCGGCGACGGCTGGACGACGGCCACGGGAGCGAGGGCGGAGCATCCGGCGAGTTGCACTTCTTCTCGGGAGGCGGCGCCTGGGCCGTCCTCACGGCACTCGTCGTCGGCGTCGCCTCCTTCACGAGTCTCCTGGCCTGGCCCGCACTCGGAGGCGGAGCGCTGCTGCCGCTGCGTCAGACGGTGTCGGCGTTGTGGGGCGACGCCGCGTGGGGCGCGCGCGGCCTGGGGATCGACATCGTCGGTCCGGCCGACCCGTTCGCGGGTGTCATTGCGGTGCTCGGCTCGCTCTGGCCGGGCGCCCCCTCGTTCGCCATGGTTCTGCTCTGGGTGCTCGCTCTTCCGCTGGCCGTGCTGGGCGGCTGGTTCGCGGCCACCCGCGTCACCGATCGTCCGGGCCTGCGGATTTTCGCCGGTGTGGTCTGGGCTCTCGCGCCGACCTTCCTGACCGCGCTGGTCGACGGACGACCCACCGGGGTCCTGGTGCATCTGCTGCTGCCGTGGCTCTTCCACACGGCTGCGGTGGCGCACCGCTCGTGGGGCGCCGCCGGCGCCGCCTCGCTGCTGCTCGCCGCCGTCGCCGCCTGCTCCCCGTCACTCGCACCGGCCCTCCTGCTGCTCTGGCTCATCGCGGTGGGCATCACGCTCGGCACGGCGCAGTTCCGCGGCGCGGTGCGATTGCTGTGGCTCCCGGTGCCGGGGGCCGTGCTGTTCGCGCCGCTCGTCATCTGGCAGCTGGCGCACGGATCGGTCCTCGCGCTCCTCGGCGACCCGGGCCGCGTGTGGGCGGGACCGCAGGCCGGCGCCGATGCGGTGGGCCGCTCGGCGCTCGCGACGGGCTTCCCCGCGTCGGACCTCGGCGGATGGCTGGAGATCCTGCCGGGCCCGGTGGCGGTCTGGGCACCCGTTCTCTGCGCGCCGCTCGCCCTGCTCGCTCTGGGCGCGGCGGTCGCGCCCCGCTGGCGTGCCGGCATCACTCTTCTCGTGGTCGCGCTCGCCGGCCTCGTAACCGCGTTCGTCGTCGTCGGCGTGACCGTCGGTTTCACCCAGGGTATGCCGGTCGCCGTCTGGCCCGGAGCCGCCCTCTCGCTCGCGTGGGCCGGCGTCGTCGGAGCATCGTTGGTGACGCTCGACACCGCGCTCACGCATCCGCGGGTGCGTGCCGCAGCAGCCGTGGTCGCGGCGATCGCACTCGCGGTCTGCGCCGTTCCGTCCCTGACCGCCCTGCACGCCGATCGCTCCGTGCTCACGGATGGTCCGGTGTCGACCTTGCCCGCGTACGTCGCGGCGCAGGCGTCCGGCGACCGGCCGGTCCGCACGCTCGTGCTGACCCCCCAGAACGACGGTGGCGTCGCCACGGAGGTGGTGTGGGGCGCGAGTGAGACGCTCGGCGCGCAGACCACCCTTCTGAGCACTGCGGAAGACGTGGTGGGCGCCGACATCAGCGAGTTGGCGGTCGATCTGCTGTCGGCACGCGAGTTCGACGCGGCGGGCAGCCTCGCCGAGCAGGGTGTCAGTTATGTGCTGCTCGCCCACGTCGATGGCGACGAGTCCGATCGGGCACGCGCCCTGCGCGGCTCGGCGACCACGGCGATCGATCAGCGCCCCGACTTCGTGCACGCCGGCACGACCGAGCGGGGTGTGCTGTGGCGCATCGAGGCGGAGCCCGCCGCTCCCGCGGCGATGACGGAGGGGGAGCACCGCCAGGCCGGGTTCTTCATCACGCTGCAGCTCGTGGCGCTCCTCGCCGCTCTTCTGCTCGCTCTGCCCACGCGCGCCTCGCGTCGCGTGGCTCGCGCGCGGTCCCGCATCGTCGGCCGGGGCGCCGACGAGCCGCTCGTGCTGCCCCGCCGCATGGAGGAACGTCTCGCGGAGGGCGACGACAGTCTCGTCCCGTCCGAATCCATCGAGCCGGCCGAGGCGGAGGTCGAGCCGGCCGAGACGAGTGACGAGCCGGCCGAGGAAGAGGTCGAGCCGGCCGAGACGAGTGCCGAGCCGGCGGAGGCGGAGGCCGAGGCGTCTGCCGAGGCGGGCTCCCAGCCGTCGGACGTCGCGCGAGACGACCCGCAAGTCATCGAGAACCGACCCGAAGGGGAACAGCGATGAGTCGCGCTCAGACCTTCCGACGGGTGGCGACCGGTGCCCGCATCGCGGTCGGCACCGTCGTCGCCGGCGCCTGCGCCACGGGTGTCGTGCTCGCGATCCACGCGCCCTGGCCCGCGCTGTCGCACGAGCCGGCGCAGGTCGACGTCGTGCCGCTCGCCGGTGATCCCGTGCTCGCCTGCACGGGCGACCTGCAGGCGCTGGGCCGCGACTCGTCCGACCCGCTCGCACTTCGCTCCGCAGGAGCTTTCGATCTCGTCGTCGGGGGCACGGCCGGCGACCCTGAGCAGACGGCGATCACCGCTCCCGACCTGGTCGACGGAGGCGAGGTGCCTCGGCTCTCGGACAGGGTCGACGGCCGCTCCGCACCGCTCATCGCCGGCGCCGAGTCGATCACCGCCTCCGCCAGCGACCTGGCGGGCTTCGCTGCCGCACCCTGCGGAGAGGCGCGGCTCGAGTCCTGGCTCGTCGGAGGGAGCGTGGCGACCGGCACGAAAGATCTGATCGTGCTCACGAACGCCTCTTCTGTGACCTCGACCGTCACGCTGTCGGTGCACGGGGAGAGTCGCAGCAACCGTACACTCGTGATCCCCGCGCGCACGCAGACGACCCTCCCGCTCTCGTCGATCGCCGCGGGCAACACCTCGCCGGTGGTGGAGGTCGTGGCGCAGGGGGCGCCGGTGCGAGCCGTTCTCCAATCCTCCTTCGTGCGCACGCTCGACCCCGCGGGGATCGATCTGCAGGATGCCGTAGCCGCTCCGCAGCGCTCGGTCGTCGTACCCGGTGTGCAGGTCTTCGACGGCGAGGGCGATGACGCCGACCTGACGGTGCTGCGGCTGCTGGCCCCCGACGACGAGGGGTCCGCGGCCGTCACGGTGCGCCGCGTCGGATCGAGCACGGCCGCCCAGGAGTTCACGGTTCCCCTCAGCGCCGACGTGCCGACGGATGTCTCGCTCCGCGATCTCGCCGCCGGCTCCTACACGGTCGACGTCGTGTCGGAGGTCCCTGTGGTGGCGGGCGTGCGGCAGCAGAACGGCTTCGGCGCGGGGTCGGACTTCGCGTGGAACACCCCCGCGTCGGAGATCGCGAGCGAGGCTCTGTTCGCCGTTCCCGAGGGGCCGGCCGCGCGGGTGCAGCTCGTCAACCGCGGCGACGCCGACGCGACCGTCGAACTCGCGGCTGTCGGCGCGGAGGACGGCGAACAGGTGACCGTGCCGACCGGCGGTTCGATCGACGTGGACGTCGAGGCCGGAACGGTCTATCGCCTGACGACGAAGGGTGCAGTGCACGCCGGGGTGGTGATGTCCGGCACGGCGGCGCTGGCGACGTGGCCGATCGCGCCCAGCGCCGGTGCCGAGGGCAGCATCACGGTCTATCCCTGACGCCTCGGCTCAGTGGTCGTGACCGAGGTCCCAGGGCTCGCGCCCGATGTACTCCGCCGCGGCCCGGAACACGGCGCTCTCGATGGCCATTCTCCGATGCGCGTCATCGTCGTGCCCCGGAGGGAGCAGGCGCTCGATCGGCAGTCGGAACAGCACGATACGCTCACGTTCGCGATCGAGGAACCAGCGCGGCACCTCGTCGCCTCCGTCGAAACCGGGCATCGAGCCGATCTCGAAGCGCACACTCTGCAGTTCGGGCCAGGTGCCGCGCAAGAACTCCACGGCGGTGCCGACCGCCAGGTCGAACCGGTCGAGACGTCCGTCGAGCGGCGCGAGCGGGGGTCGCACGACCTCGCTGCGGCCGAGGCGACCGTGACGCCCGTGACGAGCTCCGCGGCGGGAGGCGGCGGGGGCGGCGGCTCGGCGACGGGGCATGAGGAGAGTCTAGGCGGTGTGCCGGCGGTGCTCGGCGTGCCGTCCGAGCGGGCCTGGTGGTCCGGGCATAGCCTGACGGAGATGGATGGAAGACTCTGCTCGAAGGTCGCCTGCGCCCGTGAGGCGGTCGCCACGCTCACCTACGATTACGGCGACAAGATGGCGGCGCTGGGTCCGCTCGCGCCGGCGTCGCAGCCGCACGCGCACGACCTGTGCGCACCGCATGCCGATCGGCTCTCGCTGCCGGCCGGGTGGCTCGTGGTGCGGCACGAGGCGCTTCGCGCCTGAACCGCGCGCCCCGCGCCGCGTCGCGCGGGCGTGACGCTCAGACGCCGACGCGGCGGCCGGTCAGGCGCTCGGCGCGCTGATCCGCCGTCAGCAGCGCCCGCCGCTCCCGCTCCCGTCGGATGACCGACATCGCCAGCAGTACTCGCTCGGGGGCAGCCGCCGGCATGGGGGAGACGAAGGCGGATGCCTCGGAGAGCAGTTCCGCCGCGACCCGCGCGCGTGCCCCGGGCATGAGCTGCGGCGCCCGGACGAGGAACTGCGAGATGCGTCGCGCCAGACGGTCGGGGAGGCGGGCGACGTCGGCGACCTGGGCCCACGCGGCCAGCTCCGGCGGCATCACCGGAATGCTCTCGACGAGCGCGGGAGTGCGCACGCGCTGGCTGTACGTCCCGGCGACGAGGTCGCCGAGGCGTTGCGAGCGCGCGGTCAGTGCGCCGCTCAGCACGGCGAACCCGCCGAACGTCACGTAGATCTCCACGACCCCGAGCAGCCCACGGATGAAGGCGTGACGGAAGCCGGTGGCACCTCCGTCGAGACGCACGATACGGCCGCCCACCGCCAGCTTTCCCAGGCTGCGCCCGTGCGTGAGCATCTCGATGGCGATCGGCACGACGAGGAAGCTCGTGACCAGGGCGGCGATGCTCGCGATGCGATCGGTCGCCTCGGTCATCACCCCCGCGTCGATCAGCCACGTGCGCAGGAACAGCCAGAGGATGAACAGCCCGTAGCCAACCGCCATGTCGATGAGAGCCCCGAGCGACCGCATGAGGAAGCCGAGCGGCTGCGCGCCGATCGCTACGGCTTCGCCGGAGAGGACCTCGTCGGACGTATCGATCGGCGCGGACATGAGTACAGTAAATCAGGTGGACGCCGATGCACTGACCGATGCGCGCCGGGCCGAGTGGGCACGTCTCGACGAGCTCAGCAAAGCCCGCTTGGACGGCGACGGCGTCGACGAGCTCATCGTCCGCTATCGCGCCGCCTCGGCCGACCTCGCCGAGCTCAACACCTCCGTCGGAGCATCGCCGCAGGGCGACTACCTGTCGACGATCCTCGTCCGAGCGCGGCTGCGGCTGACGGGAGCATCCGACAGCATCCTCACCCAGACGGCGCGCTTCTTCGTCGACCAGCTCCCCGCTGCGCTCTACCGACTGCGGTGGACCACCCTCGCGATCGGCGCGGGGTTCCTCGCGATCGCTTTCGGCACCGCGTTCTGGATCGCGAGCGATCCGGCGCTGGTGGCCACGCTCGGACCGCCCGAGGCTCTCCAGCAGTATGCCGACGAGAGCTTCACCGGCTACTACACCGAGAACCCCGCGGCCGTGTTCATGGGGATGGTCTGGTTCAACAACGCCTGGATCGCCATGCTGTGCGTGATCATGGGGGTGACCGGCATCTTCCCGGTGTTCTCCATGGTCACCAACGCGATGAACGTCGGGCAGGCGGGCGGAATCATGATCGCCCACGGCCAGGGCGAGGTCATGCTGCTCTACGTCCTTCCGCATGGGATGCTCGAACTCACCTGCCTGTTCGTCGCTGCTGCGGCGGGCCTGCACATGTTCTGGGCATGGGTGGCACCGGGAGCACGGACGCGCGGCGAATCGCTCGCGGCGCAGGGGCGCGCTCTCGCCACCGTCGCGATCGGCCTCATCTTCGCGCTGCTGCTGGCGGGGCTGGTCGAGGGCTTCGTCACCGGCTGGGCGCTGCCCTGGCCGGTCAAGATCGGCATCGGTGCCGCCGCGCTGGGCATCTTCCTCTTCTACATGCTCGTTATCGGCGGGCGCGCCGCGCGCCGGGGGGAGACCGGCGACCTCGTCGAGTTCGAAGCGGGGACGCCGCGCCTCCTCGCCGGCTGACGCGGCGGGTTGCGGCCCGCAGATACGGCCGATCCCGCGGTCGGGTGGTCAGAGGCGTCCGGCGGCCTTGAGCTCGAGGTACCTGTCCGCGATCTTGGGGGGCAGGGCTTCCGGGTCGGCGGCGATCGCCTCACCGCCGGCGCGCCGGATGGCATCGGCGACGTTCTCGGCGTCGCGGAGGGTGCGCTCCGCCGCGGCGGCGAGGTAGACGTCCTCCCGCGAGTC
The DNA here is from genome assembly GCF_057655505.1 of Microbacterium sp. Soil_N32. Classification (NCBI taxonomy): domain Bacteria; kingdom Bacillati; phylum Actinomycetota; class Actinomycetes; order Micrococcales; family Microbacteriaceae; genus Microbacterium; species Microbacterium sp. Soil_N32. The sequence continues at coordinate 883,768 of NZ_JBDGME010000019.1, read as the reverse complement.
CCGTCGACGGGCGACCGCAGCGATCCCCTCGTCGGTGACCGAGCCGACCAGCACCGTCGTCGCACGGGAGGCGGCCGGGAACGCGCCGAGGAATCCACGCGCGGACTCGGCCGCATCCTGCGCCGTCAGCACGACGATCAGCGACGGGCGCGTGGTCAGCGTGCGGACGGCGGTGAATGCGCCATGCCAGTCGGTGTCGACGAGGCGAGCGTGCACCGGTGCCATGGCATCGGTGAGCGCGGGGAGCAGGGCGGTTCCCTCGACACCGGTCACGCGGGCTCGCGCCACCCGGTCGTACATGAGCAGGTGCACGTGGTCTCCCGCTCGCGCGGCGAGGGCCGAGAGCAGGAGGGCCGCCTCGAGGGCGGCATCGGCCCTGGTGCCGTCGCCGACGCGCGCCGCCGCCGTGCGACCGGTGTCGATGATGATGACCACGTGCCGATCCCGCTCCGGACGCCAGGTGCGCAGCATCGTGGTTCCCGCGCGAGCGGTCGCGCGCCAGTCGATGGAGCGCACGTCGTCGCCCCGCACGTACTCCCGCAGGGAGTCGAACTCGGTGCCCTGGCCGCGCACCTGGATGCTCGTGTTCCCGTCGAGCTCGCGCAGACGGGCGAGTCGCGACGGCAGGTGCTTGCGCGAGGAGAACGCCGGCAGCACCCGGATCGCCCCGCGCACGCGATGCACGGCTTGACGTCCGCCCAGACCGAGGGGACCGCGCGAGCGGACGACGACGAACTCGCTGGCCAGCTCGCCGCGTCGGCGGGGGAGGAGGGGGATGTCGACCCGGCGGCGCTCAGCCGGCGGGATCTCGACCTCCGGGCGCCCGGGTGCCGCGCCCGCCGTCGGCTGCCAGGCGTCGCGGATCACGGCACGGAGCACGCGCGCTCCACGGTTCTGCAGCGCGACGCTCACGGGCACCGGCTCGCCCAGGCGCGTGCGCGCCGGAAGGCGGCGCGTCACCACCACCTGCCGGGCGCTCGCCGCCGCGGCGACATCGATGACCACGAGCAGCACACACAACGCGACCCAGCCGCCGAGCACGGCGTAGGCAGGGTATCCGGCCAGGCCGGCGAGCACGAGCGGGAGGAGGCCCGCCGCGACGACGACGGGGAGACGGCCGGTGACGAACACTTAGATCGGCACCCGGGTCTGCTGCACGACGGAGGTCAGCACGGAGTCGGCCGACACACCCTCCATCTGCGCGTCCGGGCGGAGCTGCAGGCGGTGGCGCCACACCGGCACGAGCATGGTCTGCACGTGGTCCGGGGTCACCGCGGCCGAGTCGTTGAGCCAGGCCCACGCCTTCGCGGCCGCGAGCAGACCGGTCGAGGCGCGCGGGCTCGCCCCGAGCTCGACCGAGGGCGACTGCCGTGTGGCGCGGGCGAGGTCGACGACGTACCCGAGCACGTCGTCGGTCACCTGCACGCGAGCCGCGGCCGCCTGAGCCGCCCGGATCTCGTCGGCGGTGACGACCGCCTGCAGCCCAGTGAGCTCGCGCGGAGAGAATCCGGACGCGTGGCGTCGCAGCACCGAGACCTCGGCGTCGCGCTCGGGCATGCCGACGACCAGCTTCATGAGGAAGCGATCGAGCTGCGCCTCGGGCAGGGAGTACGTGCCCTCGTGCTCGATCGGGTTCTGCGTCGCGGCGACCAGGAACGGGTCGGGCAGCGCCCGGCTCTCGCCGTCGGCCGACACCTGGCGCTCCTCCATCGCCTCGAGCAGGGCGGCCTGGGTCTTCGGCGGCGTGCGGTTGATCTCGTCGGCGAGCAGGATGTTCGTGAAGACGGGGCCTGCGCGGAAGTCGAACTCGCCGGTGCGGGCGTCGTAGACGAGGGAGCCGGTGACGTCGCCGGGCATGAGGTCGGGGGTGAACTGCACCCGCGTGGTGTCGAGTCCGAGCGCGCGGGAGAAGGAGCGCACGACCAGCGTCTTCGCGACACCGGGCACACCTTCCAGGAGCACGTGACCGCGGGCGAGCAGCGAGACGAGCAGCCCGGTCACGGTTCCGGCCTGTCCGACGACCGCCTTGTCGACCTCGGTGCGCACACGGTGCATGGCCTGCCGCAGGGCGGCGTCGTCGGCGGGGTTGTACTCAGCGGTCACGTGATGCCTCGTCTTCCGTGGTCGTGGAGGGGTCGGGGGTCGGGGTGCCGGACGCGGCGCCCCGCGGGCGGAGGGTCTCATCGACCGCCGCCTCGAGGTCCGCCAGGCGTCGGGCGAGTTCGATCAGCGCCGCGTCGTCGGTCGGAGCCGGCCCTCCGAGCAGGCCCTGCAGGGTGCCGCGAGGGATGCGCAGACGGTCGGCTGCGGCGTCGGCGATCTCGTCGACGGTCGCGTGATCTCCGAGCGTCAGACGGCGCGCGAGTCGCAGTCGTGTGCCGTCGCGGACGGCGACCGAGGCGTGCGCGGCATCGCCGGCTCGGGCCGTCAGACGCGCGCGGCCCTGCATGGTCTCGGAGGCGCGTACGGTGACCGGCAGCGTCTCGGCGACGAGCGGTCCGAACCGGCGCCCGCGCCAGAGCGCGGCTGCAGCCCCGGCCAGGAGGAGCAGCAGGATCGCGGGGGTCACCCAGTCGGGGGTGAGGTCGCCGAGGGTCTCGGGCGTCTGCACCTCGATGTCGCTGTCCTCGAGCGACGGCACGTACCAGACGACGCGCTCCTCCTGGCCGAGGAGGGCGAGCGCGAGCGCCGCGTTACCGTCGTCGGCCAGCGCCTCGTTCGTGAAGAGGCGGCTGGCGTCGACGGCCGAGATGACGGTGTCGCCCCGATCGGCGACGAGCACGGCGGAGGCGCCGTCATCGCCGAAGCAGCCGGTCACCCCGTCGGACGGCTGCAGGAGCTGGTCGGGGCGGATGCTCCCCACGCGGGCGAACTCGGGCACATCGCAGCTCGCCTCCACCGACGCGGCGACGCCGGGGGCGTAGGAGCCCAGATCGAGCTCGTCGAGCAGGTGCGCGCCGACCGAGAGGAACACGACCCTCGACGCGGGCGCGAGCAGATCGGCGACGCCCTCGTCGGTCAACGTGTACGGGTTCGCCAGCACGAGGGTCGCGTCATCGTCGAGTGCAGCGGCCGCATCGACGCGCGAGCGCACCACCTCGACCTCGACGCCGCGATCGCGGAGGATCTCGGCGAGAGCGAGTGTGCCGGTGTCGCGTGCGCTCTCGGGGTCGAGCGAGCGGTACGACCCGGGAGCAGAGGCGGCCACCTGCAGGCCCACCCAGGCGACCACGACGACGAGCACGCCGACGACGACCCATCCGACGATCGCGCGCACCGGACTCCGACGCGCCTCGCCGGTGGACGCCGGTGCCTCGTCGACGACGGTCACGCGGGAACCGCCTCGGGTCGGAGCGCGCGCAGCCGCTCGTCGGTCGCCGCGAGTGCGGCGTAATCGTCGGCGCTTGCGGGCCGCCGAAGGTAGCGCACGTCGTCGAACGCACTCGCCGCCCGGCGCACGGCCTCTGCCTCGGCGGCGAACACGCCGCCCGCTTCTCGGGCGATGGCCTGGGCGGTGGCCCCGGGGGCCGGGTCGATGAGGTCGCGTTCCAGGAGGTCGCGTGCGAGCGCGCGGAAGCGCAGCACGACGGCGCCGTCCCAGTCCGAGGTGCGCGCCGCTCGCTCGGCGTCGGCGCGCAGCTGCGCCGCGGAGCGGTCGTCGGCCGCGCCGAGGAGATCCGCGCGGGCGCGTCGCACCGCGCGGGGGCGGCGCGGGCGGCCCCAGATGATGAGGGCCGCGACGACCGCCGCCGCGATCACGATGCAGACGATGATCAGGCCGATCGGGCCCACGGTATTACTGGTGTCGGTGCTGAAGAGATCGCGGAAGAAGCGCCCGATGTCGCGTGCCAGGTAATCGAACCAGGTGGGCCTGGCCTCCGCGTAGCGCGAGTTGGACAGCTCCTCCTCGGCCCAGCGACGTGCCTCGTCGCCGTCCGGGATGAACAGATCGTCGAACGGGTGGATCATGCCGATGCGCCACCGCCGTCTGCACCCGTGCCGGAGTCCGCGACGGGAGCGGGCGGGGCGGGAGCCGGAGCGTATGCCTGGGCAGTTCCGTCATCCGGCGCAGGGGGAGCGTATCCGGTGGGCGGGGGCGTCGCGTAGCCCTGCGGCGCCGCGGGGGCCGCGTAGTTCTGGGGTGCCGGGGGCGTGTTCGCGGGCTGCGGGGAGCCGTAGCCCTGCGGGGTCGGCGCGGCGTAACCCTGCGGGGGCGGCGCGGCGTAACCCTGCGGCGTCGGCGCGGCGTAACCCTGCGGGGTCGGCGCGGCGTACCCCTGGACCGGGGAGCCGTACACCTGCGGCGGGTATGCGTATCCCTGCGGCGGGTACGCGTACCCCTGGGCGGCGAGCACGTGCTCGGGCACCTGCCGGGGCGGGGGAGCGCTCGTCACCGCTCGAGCCGGATCCACGGCGTAGGGGTCGCCGAGCCGGTCGTCGTCCCACCCCTCTTCCCGCCGTTCGACGTGCGCGATCAGGGTGTGGTCGAGCCCTTCGTACCGCATGCGGCAGTCCAGGTACACGAGGGCGCCTCCGGTGGACTGCACGACCTGCGCGACGGCCTGCAGCGCGAGCACGAGGATCTGGGGCACCAGCGCGAGCAGCACCATGCCGAGGATCGCGCTCGGCTCCGGATCACCCGTGGGAGCGACGATGCCGATGAGCATGGGGCTGAGGAACGAGGCGGGGATGCTCACCACCTGCATGGCGGTGCCCATGATGATGCCGATCAGCGCGGTCACACCGAAGGCCACCCAGAAGCGGCCCCGCGTCAAACGCCAGGACCGCACGATCGCGTCCCGCAGGCGCGCCCGCTCGAGCACCAGGATCGATGGCACGAGGAGGAGTTTCGTGCCGAGCCAGATGTAGAGGGGAATGCTTCCGAGCACGAAGATCACGACGATCAGGATCACGACGCCCACGACGTCGGTTCCACTCGCGATCCCTCCCGCCACGAGACCCACGATGAGCAGGGCGGCGATCGTGAAGACCCCGAACACGGCGGCCGCCAGGATCAGGGAGTAGGCGGCGAGCCGCCAGAACGACGGAGCCATTCGGCGCCAGAGCATTCCCAGGGTCGCCTTCGTGCCGACCGCGGCGAAACCGATGTCGGCGGCGACCACACCCTGCACCATGGCGGTGAAGGCGACCGAGGCGAGAGCCACGATGATCGCCGCGACGATGTTGATGGCGATGGTGCCGCTCAGCACCGCTTCGAAGTCGGGCGACGCCGGCGTGAGCGTCTCGAGGCGCGAGAACGTCGTGAACAGTACGACACCCATCAGGGCGGCCGTCACCAGTACGACGATCAGCTGCACCACGACCGCGAACCCGAAGAGCACGCGGGGGTTGTGCCGGAGGGCGGCGAAGGCCTTCCCGAGGATGGTGCCGAAGGACAGCGGATGCAGGGGGATGATGCCCTTCTTCGGGGCAGGGGTCCAGGTCTGGACGCTCACAAGCACTCCCTCCGTCGTGCGCGCTCCCATCGTGCCATACCCCCGCGCTGGTGCGCGGACCTGGGGAACGTGAGACCGGGTGCCATAAGGTAACAGGTATGACCTCACGCATCCTCGTGGTCGACGACGACACCGCGCTCGCCGAGATGATCGGCATCGTGCTGCGTACGGAGGGTTTCGAGCCTGTCTTCTGCGCCGACGGTGCGCAGGCCGTCGAGGCGTGGCGCACGCAGCGGCCGGATCTGGTGCTGCTCGACCTGATGCTCCCCGGCATGGACGGGATCGAGATCTGCACCCGCATCCGCGCCGAGTCCGGTGTGCCCATCATCATGCTCACGGCCCGCAGCGACACCGCCGACGTGGTGCGGGGCCTCGAGGTCGGCGCCGACGACTACATGGTCAAGCCCTTCAATCCCAAGGAGCTCGTCGCGCGCATCCGCACCCGTCTGCGTCCCGCGCCGACGACGGGCAGCGAGCAGCTGCGAGTGGGCGACCTCACGGTCGACGTCGATGCGCACGAGGTGCGGCGCGGGGATGCTCCCATCCCGCTCACGCCGTTGGAGTTCCAGCTCCTCGTGGCGCTGGCCTCGAAGCCGCAGCAGGTCTTCTCGCGCGAGATGCTGCTCGAGCAGGTGTGGGGCTACCACTACAAGGCCGACACGCGCCTGGTGAACGTGCACGTGCAGCGCCTCCGCGCCAAGGTCGAGCTCGACCCCGACAACCCCCGCATCGTCATGACGGTCCGGGGCGTCGGCTACCGCGCGGGGAGCGCCGTCTAGGCGAGGCATGGCCGCCACCAACGCGACCACCACGACGGTCGCCGTGCTGCGCGACTGGCGCGGATGGCCGACCCTCCTCGCGGCATCCTGGCGTCGCTCGCTCCGCTTCCGCACGCTTGCGGTGACCCTCGTCGCCACATCCTTGGCGATCTTCATCACCTGCGTGACGATGGCGCTCGTGATCCAGAACGACCTGTTCGTGTCGCGCAAGAATCAGGCCCTCAAAGACGCGCGTCGCGCCGTGGACATCGCTCAGAGCACATTCGACGTCGCCGAGGTGGGCGACGACCCGGCAGCGCTCGCCGATCTCTGGAACACCGTGCAGGAGGGCATCGCGCGCAACTCCAATGCCGACCTGCTCACCGGCATCCGCATCGACTCCGACGCCGACGCCGTGCGCCTCAACGGCTTCACCGCCGGACTCAGCGCGAGCCTCCTCAGCGACGGTCTGCGCGCGCGTGTGGTGAAGTTCGACGACCGGCAGGCGTGGCAGTCGGTCGCGCTGCCCGTCGACGGCGGCGGTGAGGTGCCGGGCATCATCGTCGGGCAGCAGCTCGTCGTGCCCGAGGCGGGGCCGTTCGAGATCTACGTCGCCTACGACCTGTCGGATGCCGACCAGACGCTCGTGTTCGTGCAGCGCACGCTGTGGATCGCGGGGATCGGGCTGGTCGCGATCGTCGCCACCATCTCGTGGTTCGTCCTCCGCACCGTCTCGACGCCGATCATCCAGGCCGCCGAGACGAGCGCCCGCCTCGCCTCCGGCGACCTCGGCGTGCGGCTCGAGGTGCACGGCGAAGACGAGCTCGCCACGCTCGGTCGCTCCTTCAACGCGATGGCCGACAGTATCGAGGCTCAGATCAAGGAGCTCGGCGAGTTGTCATTGGTGCAGCAGCGCTTCGTCTCCGACGTGTCGCACGAGCTGCGCACCCCGCTGACGACGATCCGGCTGGCGGCCGACATGCTCAACGATCAGCGGGAGGACTTCGATCCCATCACCGCGCGCGCCGCGGAACTGCTGCACGCGCAGGTGCAGCGCTTCGAGACACTGCTCGCCGACCTGCTCGAGATCAGCCGTTACGACGCGGGATCCGTCCAGCTCGAACTCGAGGCGACGAGCCTGGCGCACGTCGCGGAGGACGTGATCGAGCAGATGCGGCCGCTCGCCGACGGTCACGGCTCGGAGCTGCGTCTGGTGGCTCCGGGCGGCTACTCGCCGGTCGACATGGATCCGCGCCGCGTCCGCCGCGTGCTGCGGAATCTCATCGGCAATGCGATCGAGCACGGAGAAGGGCGGCCGATCGTGGTCACGGTCGACAGCAATCAGCACGCGGTGGCCGCCGGGGTGCGGGACTCGGGCCTGGGCATGAAGCCCGCCGACGCCGAGCGCGTGTTCGATCGGTTCTGGCGCGCGGATCCCTCGCGCCAGCGCACCATCGGCGGCACGGGGCTCGGCCTGTCGATCGCCCTCGGCGACGCGATGCTGCACGGCGGGACGCTCGCCGTGTGGTCGGAGATCGGCGTGGGCACGAACTTCGTCCTGACCCTGCCCCGGCACGGCACCGAGCTGGACGGGCCCAGCCCGATCCCTGTCGAGCCGCAGCAGCCGCTCGCCGAGCTGGGCGATGCGACGCAGCCGATCTCCCTCACCGACCTCTCCGACGCGTCAGGGGACCTGCGGTGACGGGCGCGCTGCGCCGTCTGCTGCGCGCGGGGGCTGTCGCGGCGGTGACCGCTCTCGTCCTGACCGCGTGCACCGGACTGCCGACGAACGGCGACGTCAACGTCGGTCTCGAGCTGGGGGAGTCGCCGGACGACACCGACTTCCTCCCCCTCGCGTCCGGACCCGCGCCCGGCGCGGACCCGCAGGAGATCGTCGAGGGGTTCATGGAGGCGTCGATCACCCCGGCCGACAACTGGGAGATCGCGCGACGGTTCCTCACGCCCGAGATGCAGCGGGATTGGCGCCCGGGCACGGGGGTGTCGATCGATGCCTCGGCCATCGAGCGCTCCGTCACCTCGAACGTCGGCGAGGACGACGAGGAGGCGCAGGAAGCGGGGGTGGAGGTCGTACTCGCCCAGGTCGCGAGCGTCGACGCGGCGGGCGCCTACTCGTCGTCGCCCGGGTCGTCGAACCTCTCGTTCGCACTGGAGCGCACGAACGGGGAGTGGCGGATCTCGCAGGCGCCGGACGGGGTCGTCATCGACCAGACCCGGTTCGACACCGTGTTCGAGGGCTATCCGCTGCAGTACTTCGACAGCACCTGGTCGCGGCTGGTACCCGACCTCCGCTGGTTCCCCCGCCGAGCGAGCATCGCGACGACGGTCACCCAGGCCTTGATCGGCGGCGAGCCGAGCGCGTGGCTCGATCCGGCCGTGCAATCGGCGTTCCCCGCCGACGTTCAGCTCGCGCAGGACGCGGTGCCGATCAACGCGAACCAGGTCGCCGAGGTCGCTCTCACCCGGCCCGCCTCCAGCCTCGACTCGGCCACGCTCGCGCGGATGCGGACGCAGTTGCAGGCGACCCTCCAGGCGTCGGGGGTGCACGTCGCTCAGGTGCGCTTCACGGTCGACGGCCGTGGCCTCGACGCCGGCATCGTGAGCGTCGTCGATCCGCCGGCCGACACGGGACCGCTCGTGCTGACCGAGGGGGCATTCGGGTCGATCGTCGGCGATGAGGTGGTGCCGATCCCCGCGGTCAGCGAGGAGATCACGGGCATCGAGCAGCCGATCGCGGCGATCGACGTCGCGGCGGACAACACCCGCGCGGCCGTGCAGCTCTCCGACAGCCACGTCTACCTGGTCTCGGACGGACGCGTCGACGAACTCGACATCCGGGACGGTCTGGTCGCGCCGTCGCTCGATCCCTACGGTTACACGTGGTCGGTCCCGTCGGGTGCCCCCTCCGCCCTGACGGCGTGGAGCGCGGACGTGGGGGAGCAGAAGATCGCGGATGCCTGGCCCGATGCGTCGTCGGTGGAGGCGATCCGGGTCTCGGCGGACGGGGCACGCATCGCGGCGGTCATCACTGTCGGTGCGCAACGGTGGGCGGTGGTCTCGGCGATCGTCCGCGACGAGGACGGGACGCCCACGGCGATCGGGGAGATGACGCAGCTGCGTCGCATCGACGCCGCGGTCGCAGGGCTGGTCTGGATCGGCGACTATCGGATCGGTGTGCTCGTCGACCCCGAGAGCCCGGATCTGATCACGCAGATGGTGGGCGGTGTCGGTTTCGCCGAGTCGAGTCCTGCGGGAGCGACCGCGCTCGCCGGGGCCCGCACCGCATCGGGCGTGCGCGTCCTCGACGTCGACGGGGCGCTCTTCACCCACGCCGGTTCGGCCTGGCGCGAGATCGCCACGGGCGTGGCCGTGCTGGCCACCCGCGCCGGTCAGTAGTCACTCTCCCTCCACGAACGCGGCATCCTGCTCCTCGGCGCGCACGGACGCGGATTCCGCATTGCGCCGGGTGCGTCTCGGGGCAGGATCGGCGAGATGAACGCTCGATTGACCGACCTGCGCGACGAGATCCTCGCTTTCCTGCTGGCAGCCTCGTGCACCGGGTGCGACCGCATCGGCGCGGCGCTGTGCCCGTCGTGCCGGCACGCTCTCCGGGCAGCGCCGCTCACCGCGCGCACCCCCGGCGGACAGAGCGTGCGCGCGGCGCTGGAGTTCACCGGGGTGACTGCTCGCTGCATCCGGGCGCTCAAGGGGGCGGGACAGACGCGGCTCGCCGCGCCCTTGGGCGCGGCGCTCGCCGCCGTGATCGATCTGGAGGGCGTCGACGGCATCGTGCCGATCCCGACGTCGCGGGCAGCGTTCCGCGCCCGCGGGTACCGCGTCCCCGAGGTCTTGCTGCGCGCGGCCGGCGTGTCGCCCCTGCGCCTGCTCCGCCACGTCGGGCCGCACCGTGACCAGCGCAGTGCCGGTGTGGAAGAGCGCGCTCGGAACGTGCGAGGGAGCATGGCCGCACGCCCCGCGCGAGCCGCGAGAGTGCTCCTGATGGACGACGTCGTCACGACGGGGGCGACGCTCGACGAGGGCTGCCGGGTGCTCCGGCAGGCGGGAGTCGAGGTCGTCGGCGCGATCGCGCTCGCCGCCACGCCGAGGAGAGATCGATTCCCGGCGGACTCTGCGGTGACTCACCCACGACACGGAGGAAGCCGACCGTGACATCCATCCGCAACCGGACTAGCGTGGGGGGTCACAAGGCGACCACGGTCCGCCCTTGGCCGGGAGGACCGGGACAAGGAGGCAGCAATGGAAACGAGCATCGTCGGCGTCGGAGTGGGTATCACCGATCGCTTCCGAACCGTTGTCGAGGAGAAGATCGCCAAGATCGAGACGTTCGCCGCTCGAGCGCAACGCCTCGACGTGAAGGTCACCCACCGCGTGTACCGGAACGGGCAGGTCCCCGAAGAGACGGTCGAGCTGACGCTCATCGGCAAGGGCCCCGTCGTGCGCGCCGAGGCGACCGACGGCGACAAGTTCGTCGCTTTCGACCTCGCGGTCGACAAGATGGCCGAGCAGCTGCGACGCGCGAAGGAGAAGCGAGTCGACGGCCGACAGCATCCGCGCGGACCGCACTTCGAGAAGGGCAGCGGTTCTCTCGAGGGCATCGACGTGCAGCCCGCCTCGGTCGAGGTGCTGCAGGCGGTCGCCACCGGGAGCATTCCGGTGCAGAACGAGGAGGACGAGGAGTACTCGCCCGTCGTCATCCGCACGAAGAGCTTCGAGGCGGAGTGGATGACCGTCGAAGAGGCCGTCGACCGCATGGAGCTGGTCGGCCACGACTTCTTCCTCTTCGTCGACGCCCGCACCGATCACCCGAGTGTGGTCTACCGGCGGAAGGGCTGGGACTACGGAGTCATCGCGCTCGACACCGCGGCTCCGCCCGCCGCCGAGGCGCTCGCCTCCTGATACGAACGACGACGGCCCGGCCCCTCAGGGGTCGGGCCGTCGTCGTATGTATCAGTCGAAGATGCCGTCGAGGATGCTGCCGATGACCAGGCCGCCCAGGATGCCCGACGCCACGTCGCCGCCGCCGCCGCGGCGTCCGCCGCCACCCCAGCCGCCGCCGCCCCATCCGCCGTCGCCGCCCCACCCCTGGTTCTGCGGTCGCGCCGAGTCGATGTCGCGCTGCGCGAGCTGAAGCGCTTCGGAGGCCAGGTGCGCGACGCGGCGGGCGCCCAGGAGCGCCTGCTCCCGAGTCTCCTCCGCGGGCAGGAGGTCGCTGACGTCGACGCGGAGGCGCTCGGCCTCCGCGAGACGGGTTCGTGCATCGGCGCCGATCCATCCACGGTGCCCGGCGATGAGCCCACGCGCGACGCCGAGCTGACGGTCGGCGTCGTCGAGCGCGTGCTGCACCTGCGCCAGCGAGGGGAGCGGGTTCTCCGCGCGGTGGCGGGCTTTGGCGATCGCATCGTCGAGGGCGGTGTTCGCCGCGCGCAGGCGGGACAGCTCGGCGAACGGATCGTTGGGTTCACCGGCGGGAGTGAGGGAGCTCAGCGCATCCTGCAATGCAGTCACCGCCTCCGCGACGGCGGGAGCGGGCGGCGCCGTACGGGCCGCGATCAGGTCGTTGCGCGAGTCCGCGACGACCTCGGCGAGCGTCGACTCCGCACGCAGGGCCTCGATCTCGAAGTCCTCGACCGCGTCGAGCAGATTCGCTGCGCGACGGGTCGCCTCGGTGGCCGTCTCGAGGGCGAGATTGGCCTCCTCGTTCTGCCGGGCGGCGCGGCGCCGCTCCGACACCGACGCACCGTGCGTCGCGAACGCGATCAGCTGCTCGGCCTCCCGCGCGCTCGCGGTGATCTGCGTCATCGCGGAGGGGGAGTAGCGGGCCGATAGACGCTCGATCGTGGCGGTCGTCGCGGGAATCCGCTCCTGCAGCGCCGCAGCGTCCGCCCGCACCTTCGCGACGATCTCGGGGGCACGTCGCACCTTCGCGATCGACTCGGCGAGCACCCCGGTCTTCTCGTCGAGCAGATCCTGCGCCCAGTCGCAGAGCTGCACGATGCGCGCGTTGCGCGTGCGCAGCTCCTCGGGGGTGTCGGGGATCTCATCGTGGTTGAGCTGATGCAGCTGGAACGCCTCGCGCAGATGGGTGCGAACGGCGTCGAGCGCCTTCTTGAGATCGGCGGTCAGGGAGCCACCCAGCTCGGCCTCGGCGAACGCCAGCTCGTCCGACGTCGTACGGATGCGTTCGTCGGCCGCCACGAGCGCCTGCTCCGCCTGCCGTGCGAGATCCGCGTCCTGCTCCGCGAGGGCTTCTTCCTCGCGCTTGCGTCTGCCCCAGAAACCTGCCATGTGCTGATCCTACTTTCCGTGGAGGGCGGGGTGCCTGTGCATCCGCTCCGGGCGAACGCGCGGGGCGTCACGCGACCGCGGGAGCGGGGGACTCCACGGGCTTCGCCGGGCGTCCGCGCTTCGGCCGGTCGGTCGCGAGGCGCAGAGCCAGGGTGTGCGCCGGATGCTCGGCCAGCCGTCGTCGCAGGTGCTCGAGCCAGCGCTCCTCCGCCTCCGCGTCGAACAGCGCTGCGTCCCGCACCAGCGAGCGCGCCAGCGACTCCGCGTCGCCGTGGCTCTCGACCGCCGGGGCCTCCGAACGCAGCAGGGCCAGGTGCTCGCGGATCGCCACGAGCTGCGCCGAGATCACGGCGTCGGCGTCGACCCCGGGAAGGGTCGCGGCGATCGTGAGCTTGATCGCGACCTCGTCGCGCGACGCGGTCGTGCGGCGCACCGGAGAGGAGAGCCATCGAGCCACTTCGGCGGAACCGGTGTCGGTGATCCTCCAGTACACGTGGCCATGGGAATCCGTCTCGCCGCGGCGCACGAGGCCGTCCCGTTCGAGGCGTTCGAGCGTGTTGTAGATCTGACCGACGTTGAGCGGCCAGATCGAACCGGTCCTCCGGTCGAACTCGTGACGGAGCTGGTAGCCGTAGCACGGGCCCTGGTCGAGGATCGCCAGCAGGCTGAGACGGACGGACATGCGACCTCCTGAAGTGCTTTCCCAGCATATGCATACGCGGAAACCTCTCCGAGCAGCGCCGTGCAGGCGACGTGGAGGTCACGGCCCGGTAACATGACACCGTATGCCCGGCCGCGCCCTGCGCGGCTCGGCTCTGTACCCACTGACAGGGAGATGACATCCGTGGCCAATCCTCTTGAGAAGCTGCTGCGCGCCGGCGAGGGGCGGATCATCCGCCGCCTCAATCAGGTAGTCAAGGCCGTAGGGGCTCTGGAGGAGGACATCTCGCGCCTCACCGACGACGAGCTCCGCAACGAGACGGTCGAGCTGCGCGCGCGCTACGAGAAGGGCGAGACGCTCGACCAGCTCATGCCCGAGGCCTTCGCCGCCGTGCGCGAAGCAGCCAAGCGCACGCTCGGCATGCGCGCCTACGACGTGCAGATCATGGGTGGCGCTGCGCTGCACCTGGGGAACATCGCAGAGATGAAGACCGGTGAGGGCAAGACCCTCGTCGCCACCTTCCCCGCGTACCTGAACGCGATCGCGGGCAAGGGCGTGCACGTCATCACCGTCAACGACTTCCTCGCGACCTACCAGTCCGAGCTGATGGGCCGCGTGTTCCGCGCGCTCGGGATGACGACCGGCAACATCGTGTCGGGGCAGACCCCGGCCGTGCGCCGCGAACAGTACGCCGCCGACATCACCTACGGCACGAACAACGAGTTCGGCTTCGACTACCTTCGCGACAACATGGCGTGGCGCAAAGAGGACCTGGTCCAGCGCGAGCACTTCTTCGCGATCGTCGACGAGGTCGACTCGATCCTCATCGACGAGGCCCGCACGCCTCTCATCATCTCGGGACCGTCGTCCGGCGAGGCCAACCGCTGGTTCGCGGAGTTCGCCAAGATCGCCCGCACCCTGGAGCCGGGCGTCGACTACGAGGTCGACGAGAAGAAGCGCACCGTCGGCGTGCTCGAGCCGGGCATCGAGAAGGTCGAGGACTACCTCGGCATCGACAACCTCTACGAGTCGGCGAACACGCCCCTGATCTCCTTCCTGAACAACTCGATCAAGGCGCTCGCCCTGTTCAAGAAGGACACCGACTACGTCGTCATGAACGACGAGGTCATGATCGTCGACGAGCACACCGGCCGCATCCTCGTCGGACGCCGCTACAACGAGGGCATCCACCAGGCCATCGAGGCGAAGGAGGCGGTGCCGGTCAAGGCCGAGAACCAGACCCTCGCGACCGTCACGCTGCAGAACTACTTCCGCCTGTACGACAAGCTCGCAGGCATGACCGGAACGGCCGAGACCGAGGCCGCCGAGTTCATGTCGACGTACAAGCTCGGTGTGATCCCAATCCCGACCAACCGCCCCATGATCCGCAAGGACCAGTCCGACCTCGTCTACAAGAACGAGACGGCGAAGTTCGCGCAGGTCGTCGAAGACATCGCCGAGCGCCACGCGAAGGGCCAGCCGGTGCTGGTCGGCACGACGAGCGTCGAGAAGAGCGAGTACCTCTCGCGGCTCCTCGCCAAGAAGGGCGTCAAGCACGAGGTCCTGAACGCGAAGAACCACGCACGCGAGGCCGAGATCGTCGCACGCGCGGGGCGCCTCGGGGCCGTCACCGTCGCCACCAACATGGCCGGACGAGGCACCGACATCATGCTCGGAGGGAACGCGGAGTTCCTCGCCGTGCAGGAACTCAAGTCGAAGGGTCTCGACCCCGTCGAGACCCCGGAGGAGTACGAAGAGGCCTGGGACGAGGCCTATGAGGCCATGAAGGCCACCGTCGAAGAGGAGGGCCGCAAGGTCGCCGAGGCCGGCGGACTCTACGTCCTGGGCACCGAGCGCCACGAGTCGCGCCGCATCGACAATCAGCTGCGCGGACGTTCCGGCCGTCAGGGAGACCCCGGCGAGAGCCGCTTCTACCTGAGCCTCACCGACGACCTGATGCGGCTGTTCCAGTCCGGCGCCGCGGAGGCGATCCTCGCGCGCACGAACTTCCCCGATGACGTGCCGATCGAATCGGGTCTCGTCTCGCGGGCGATCCGCAGCGCGCAGTCGCAGGTCGAGGCGCGCAACGCTGAGATGCGCAAGAACGTGCTCAAGTACGACGACGTGCTCAACCGCCAGCGCGAGGCGATCTACGCCGACCGCCGTCACATCCTGCAGGGCGACGACATCGCCGACCGCGTGCAGCACTTCATCGAGGATGCGATCAGCGGCGTCGTGCGCGATCACACCGGCGAGGGTCACAACGAGAGCTGGGACTTCGACGCCCTGTGGACCGAGCTGAAGACGCTCTACCCCGTCGACGTCACGATCGACGAGGTCGTCGCGGAGGCGGCGGGACGCAAGGGCGGCATCACCGCCGACGGCCTGACGCGCGAGCTGCTGTCCGACGCGAAGATCGCCTACGAGGCGCGCGAGAAGGCGCTCGGCGAGGCCGCGACCCGAGAGCTCGAGCGTCGCGTGGTGCTGCAGGTGCTCGACCGCCGCTGGCGCGACCACCTCTACGAGATGGACTACCTCAAGGACGGCATCGGCCTGCGCGCCATGGCCCAGCGCGACCCGCTCATCGAGTACCAGCGCGAGGGGTACGCGATGTTCCAGTCGATGATGGGCCAGATCAAGGAGGAGTCGGTCGGCTACCTGTACAACCTCGAGGTCGAGGTGCGCAAGGCCGGCGACTCCGACGAGGTCACCGAGGTCGAGGCCAAGGGTCTGACCGAGGGCGGGACGGATCAGCGCCTGGAGTACTCGGCGGCGAACGACGCGGGCGAGGTCGAGGTGCGCAACGATCGCGGCCAGGTGCAGCAGGCGGCGACCGACCGCATGCGGCAGGCCGCGGCGCGAGCCCAGGCCCCGCAGCCGGAGGCCGCGGAGGAGGCGCCCCGCGGCGCGTTCGGACAGAAGACGGATGCGGCGGCTCCGGCAGCGGGGAACCGTGAACAGCGCCGCGCTCAGGCCAAGAAGAAGAAGTAGGCGCAGCGCATCGAGAGGGCCAGTCCGTGCGGATTGGCCCTCTCGGCGTCCCTGTAGGCTTGCGAAATGACACCATCGCGCCACTTCGACCAGTCGTCGAAGCTCAAGAACGTCCTGTACGAGATCCGCGGAAACGCCCTCGTCGAGGCGGCGCGTCTGGAGGCAGAGGGCCACCGGGTCCTCAAGCTCAACACCGGCAACCCGGCCATCTTCGGCTTCGAGGCTCCGCATCAGATCGTGCACGACATGCTCGCGGCCCTGCCGACGGCGCACGGCTACAGCGACAGCAAGGGGATCGTCTCGGCCCGTCGGGCCGTGGTGAGCCGGTACGAGGAGATCGAAGGATTCCCGCGTTTCGGCCCGGAGGACGTCTTCCTCGGTAACGGCGTCTCCGAGCTCATCACCATGACCATGCAGGCTCTGCTCGACGAGGGTGACGAGGTGCTCATCCCGGCGCCCGACTACCCGCTCTGGACGGCCATGACGAGCCTCGCGGGTGGTACGCCCGTGCACTACCTCTGCGACGAGGACGACGGCTGGCAGCCGGACCTCGAGGACATCCGCTCCAAGATCACGCCCCGCACGAAGGCGATGGTCATCATCAACCCGAACAACCCCACCGGCGTGGTCTACTCGCGCGAGGTTCTGCAGGGTCTCGTGGACATCGCGCGGGAGCATCAGCTCCTGCTGCTGTCCGACGAGATCTACGACCGCATCCTGTTCGACGACGCCGTGCACATCCCGACGGCCACGCTCGCGCCCGACCTGCTGTGCCTCACGTTCAACGGACTCTCCAAGACCTACCGGGTGGCGGGTTACCGTTCGGGCTGGCTCGTGATCACCGGGCCACAGGATCACGCGAAGGGGTTCCTCGAGGGCATCAACCTCCTCGCCTCCACGCGCCTGTGTCCCAACGTCCCCTCGCAGCATGCGGTGCAGGCCGCGCTCTCCGGCGTGCAGTCGATCGATGCGCTGATCGCGCCGTCTGGGCGGTTGCACGAGCAGCGCGACATCGCCTGGCAGGGCCTGGAGTCGATCCCCGGCGTGTCATGCGTGAAGCCGGAGGGTGCGCTGTACGCGTTCCCCCGCCTCGACCCGAATGTGCACGAGATCCGCGACGACGCCCGGCTGGTCTACGACCTCCTGGTGTCGGAGCACATCCTCCTCGTGCAGGGGACGGGTTTCAACTGGCCGACCCCCGACCACCTGCGCGTCGTCACCCTTCCCGAACCACGCGTGTTGAGCGAAGCAGTCGAGCGACTCGGGAACTTCCTCGCGAGCTATCGGCAGAACTGACGGAAGGCTCGGGCGGCGCCATCGATGCCGCCAGTTCGCGGGCACCGGCGACGAGGGGCGACCGGGGGACGAGGTCGGCCATGGGACGACTGTGCAGCAGTGCGGCGTCCGCCGCACGCGGGTCGTGAGGGAGGAACGTCACTTCGGTGATACCGGCGAACCGTTCGAGTGTTCGTCGGATCTGTCCACGCGCGTCGAGGCCGAGCGGACCCGGGCGCACCTGATTGACGACCACGGTGAGAGGCGTGGGAGCCGCGATCCTGCGCACCTCCGCCTGCTCTCGGAGGAAGCGGCTGATGCCCAGGGGGTCGGCGGAGGCGACGGCGATCACGGCATCCGCCTCGCGCAGCACCGCGGTCGTCGCCGCGTGGCGCCGCGGCCCGAGCACGTCGTACGTCACCTCCTCGTCGGCGTCGGCTTCGCCGGCCACGTCGACCACGGTCTCCTCCGCCCACGTGCGGCACACCTGAAGGCAGGTGGTGATGCGATCGCCCGAGATCTCCGGCCAACGAGCCGGACGGTTGATCCCCGCGAGCACGTCGAGCGTCCCCGCACTGCTGTCGACCGACGCGGATAGACGGGTGAGTTCCGCGGGGTCGAGCCCGCCGAGTTCGGCGCGGCGGCAGGCGGCGGCCAGTCCCGCGGCCTCGTCGCCGAGACCGAGGAGGAGCGCGAGGGAGGGAGCGACCGTGTCCGCGTCGACGAGGGCGGTGCGGCGCCCGAGACGTGTGAGTTCGACGGCCAGAAGGATGGCGAGCGTGGATCGACCCGGCGAGCCGTGCGGCCCCCACACGGCAGTGACCCGCCGAGCGGGCCCGTCGGACCGCGACGCGGGAGCCGCGTTCGAGCGGATGGCAGCCGCCACCTGCCAGCCGGCCGCGTCGTCGGGGAGGCGATCGACGAGGCCGAATCGGGCGAGGAGGCGGCTGTCCGCTCCGCCGAGCGCGAGGATGCGCACCGCCGCGCGATCGCACGCTGCCACGAGATCGGCGGTGAGCACCTCTCGCGCGGCGGGGACGACGATGGCATCGGCCCTGGAGAGAAGACCGGACAGGTCCTCCCCGCGTGTCGCGCGGAGAACGCGCAGGCCCTCCGTCTCGAGCTCGGCCGCGAGGCTCCGCCCCCGAGCGCCGTCGAGGGCGACGATCACCGTGCTCATCGGGCCGCACCCACGGGAACGACCGACAGGGCGGCGCCGCCGGTGATCGCGGCGAGCACGTCGGCCACATCGCTCCGCTCGACCACGAGTTCGACCTCCGCCGTCTCCTCGGCGAGCACGCCCTCGGGCACGACCACCGACTCCACGACGACGTCGCCGAGCAGAAGTCGCGGGACGTCGTGTCGTCGACCGTCGTCGAGCGCGGGCGCCTGCCATACCTCGACGGTGCTGCCGGGTCCGATGCTCGTCGGGAGGCCGGTGCTGCTCTCGACGACGACCGTGGTCGAGCGGCGATCGTCGGACGTCGTGATGGACCCGGCGGGGAGCAGCTCGCCGGCCCCAACCGTCCTGCCGGCCACTGCGCCTTCGGCGAGTTCGTGCGGCTGAAGGTAGTCGTCGGAGAGCGTCCCGAGGTCGACCTCGACGACGGCGACGTCGTCGGCGGAGATCGATTCGCCGGGAACGATGGTGCGGGTGGCTTGCAGGGCGGGTCGGGTGCCATCGGCGGACGACAGCAGCGTCCAGACTCCGCCGACCGAGAGGGCGACCAGCGCGATGCCGACGAAGAAGCGCGCGTCGCCGCGGAAGGCGCGTCGCGGATGCGGTGAAGTGCTCATGGCGTCCCATCGTCACAGACAGGCGCGGGTCGGCGCGGAAGTTCTCCACAGGTCGGCGTGGACCGCACTGGAGCTGACGAGGGCGGAGGACAATGGGGGGCATGACCGATTCGCCGCGTGCCGAGACGCGGTTCCTCGCGCCCGCCCAGGTCGCCGAGCTGCTCGGGCTCGACGTCGACGAGACGATCGCTCTCGTGCTCGAGGGACGCCTGCGCGGCATCCAGGTCGGAGTCCCTCCGCGGTGGCGCATCGAGCAGGCGAGCCTCGAGGAGTATCTCGCCGAGCAGACCGAGATCTCGCGGCGGATGGCGCTGTGGCGCCAGTCCAACGAAGCCAGCTTCCCCGAGGTCTGGGGCGCCGCGCGTCACCGGATCTGATTCGCGACCACGCGCACGTCGACGACGGCCGGGAACGGCACCAACCGGAATTCGCGTACCGCGCGCGCCGTGCGGGGTGCCCCGGCATCGTGGATGGCGATGTCGAGGTGGTCGGCGCCGGCACGGTCGATTGTCCCGTGGATCTCTCCCGAGACCCGTGTCGACAGGTGCACGGGCACGCGTCGCCGAGCCAGGTCCCGCAGCACAAACCCGAACGTCGCCCGGCCGTGCAGAGACGCCGTGCTCGACGGCACGTCGTCGAGGCTCCGGAGTATCGCGCCGTGGTCGGTTCCGAGACCGTGCACCGAATGGAGCGGCAGGAGGTGGACGCATCCGGGGAGGCTCGATGCCGCGCGCGCTTCCTCGATCGCAAGCCAGTCCGCGCCCACCGTACGGACGACTCCCGAGACCCGCCGACCATCAGGGAGTTCGCACACGACGGGCGCTTCGCCGGCGCTGAGCGCGCGGAGCCGGTCGCTCATCGAGAGACGTGAGATGCGCAGACGTTCGGACTCCGCGTCGCGCACCGCGCGTTCGGCCTCCCACTCGGCGGCCAGCTGACCTTCCAGGTCGTCGAAGAGTCGGTCCCAGTTCACGCGACCGAGCGTAGGGGAGTCGGCCCGCGCGTATACGAGTTATCCACATTCCGGCGGCAGACGCCCCCGGGGCGCCGAGCGGTCGTGCTCTACTGACTCGCGATCTTCCCCGATGGAAAGTGCGACATGACGCTTCACGAGTATTTCGCTCCCCAGCCCACACCCACCGCCGAACTGCCGGACCCGGCCCCCCCTGCTGCGTTCTCTGACCCAGGGTGTGCTCGAGGTCCTCGGGGGTGTGCGAGAGGTCGATCAGCTGGCGCGCTGGTTCAGCGAAGACGCGTTCCGCAGTCTGGTGACGCGGGCCAACCTCTCCGCCCGGGCTCGCAGTGCCCGCGGCGTTGCGCCGGCCCGACCCGTCTTCGAGCTGCGCTCCCTCCGCATCTCGGAGCCGGTCGACGGGGTCATCGAGGCGGTCGTCGTCGTCATGGGTCCCGGCCGCACCCGCGCCGTGGCGATCCGCCTCGAGGGCATGGACCGTCGCTGGCGCGCGACGTCGCTGGCCATCCTCTGAGGGCGGGGACCGTAGGCTGGTGGGGTGTCCACGCTCTCCGATCTCGTCCATGCCCAGGGACTGCTGACCGACGGCGACGTCGAATGGCTGCACCGTCTCGCGAGCGACGGCCAGCTGCTCGCCGACCTCGCGTCCGCCGACATCGTCGTGTGGGTGCAGACCGAGGATTCGTCGTTCGTGGCCGTGGCGCACGCCCGGCCCAGTGGGGCCGCCACCCTGTTCTATCGCGACATCGTGGGGGAGCGGGTGCGTCCGCAGTGGCGCACCCAGGTGCAGAGCGCATTCGACACCGCCGAGATCGTCGACTCCTCGTCACCCGATTGGTTCGAGGAGACGCCGACCCGTGTGCGCGCGGTGCCGATCGTCAGCGAACGCCGCTCCGGCGACCAGCCGCCGAAGGTCATCGGTGTAGTGACGCGTCACACCAACCTGGGGGAGGCGCGCACTCCCTCGCGCCAGCAGATCACCTTCGACGACTGCGCGAACGACCTGTTCCGCATGATCGCCGACGGCAGCTTCCCCGACCCCGCGGCGCCCACCTCGCCGCGCCGGGGCGCTCCGCGCGCATCCGATGGGCTCATCAGGATCGATGTCGACGGCGTGACGACGTTCGCGAGCCCGAACGCGCTCTCGGCCTTCAACCGCATGGGCTTCGACGACGAGCTGGAGGGCGAGTCCCTCGCCGAGGTGACCACCCGCATCGTCCCGCCGTCGCGGCAGGTCGACGAGTCGCTCCCCGTCGTCGTCACGGGGCGGGCCCCCTGGCGCACCGACGTGGAGGCGCGCGGGGTGACGGTGTCGCTGCGTGCGATCCCGCTCAAGGACCACGGCACGCGCATCGGAGCGATCGTTCTCTGTCGCGACGTGTCGGAGCTGCGGCACCAGGAGCAGGAACTGATCACGAAGGACGCGACGATCCGCGAGATCCACCACCGCGTCAAGAACAATCTCCAGACGGTGGCGTCGCTTCTGCGCATCCAGGCGCGGCGCACCCACTCCGATGAAGCGCGAGACGCTCTGACCCAGGCGATGCGCCGTGTCGACTCCATCGCCGTCGTGCACGACACGCTCGCGCAGGGACTCACCCAGAAGGTCGACTTCGACGAGGTGTTCCACCGGGTGCTGAAGCTCGTCGCCGAGGTCGCCTCCGCCCCGAACACGCGGGCACGCACGCAATACACCGGACGCTTCGGCGTGCTGCCGAGCGAGTACGCCACGCCGCTGGCACTGGCGCTGACCGAGGTCGTGACGAACGCCGTGGAGCACGGTCTCGCCGGCCAGGAGGGCGTCGTCACCATCGATGCGGCGCGCACCGAGGAGAATCTGCGCGTGACCGTGCGCGACACCGGGCACGGCCTGCCCGAGGGGCGTATCGGCCAGGGCCTGGGCACTCAGATCATCCGCACCCTGATCCAGGGGGAGCTCGGCGGCTCGATCGCCTGGCACGGCGACGACGGCCAGGGCACGGAGGTCGTGATCGACATCCCCCTGCGCTGGTTGCAGAAGTAGGACGGGGCGTCACACTCCCGCACACGCGAAGACCCCGCCGTCGGATGAATCCGGGGCGGGGTCTTCGCGGTGATCAGGAGGCGCGGCGGGCGCGAGCAGCGCGACGCTTGAGGGCGCGACGCTCGTCTTCCGACAGGCCGCCCCAGACGCCCGAGTCCTGACTGGTCTCGAGGGCGTACTGGAGACAGATCTCGGTGACGGTGCAGGTGGCGCAGACGGTCTTCGCCTTCTCGATCTGGTCGACGGCCGGACCGGTGTTTCCGACGGGGAAGAACAGTTCGGGGTCGACGGTCAAGCAGGCGGCTTTGTCGCGCCAGTCCATGGGGGCTCCTCGGTGTGGATTGTCGTGAGACTCGCGATGCGAGGTCTCGATTCGGGTCTCGGCTCGGGATCCGTTACCCTGTTGAGATGCGGGCGGATGCCCGTGAATTGTGATGCGAGCGGATCGCCCGCCCCACGCCGCTGTGGGAGCACATGACTGTTTCTATTGTGTTACAGGAAACCTTCTAAATCAAGGCTTTTTGTCGCTCATAACCGATTCCCAGGAGACTTCGTGCGCGCACCCCGACTCGCGAACGCGGCAGCGGCGGTCCTGGCAGCCGAAGGCGCCGCGCTCACGGTGGTGGCGTTCCTGGAGCTCCTGGGGCTCGGAGCGGGCGACGCGTCCTCGCTCCCGACTGCCATCGCGTTGATCGTCCTGACCCTCATCGGTGCCGCCGGCCTCTTCGCCTTCGCCGCGGGAGTTCGCGTCGGGCGCTCCTGGGCGCGGTCGGGGGGCGTGGTCCTGCAGGTGCTCGCGGTCGTCATCGCGCTCGCATCGCTCACGCTGGCGCCGGTGCCGTGGGCGTTCGTCCTCGGGGCGGGGCTGCCCGGTCTGATCGGCTTCGCGCTGCTGATCGCGAGCGCCCGCCGCGAAGCCGGCGTCGCGGAAGGGCGCGCAGAGAACTGAGTCGCGCGCCGCGACGTCAGGCGTCGATGCCGAGGAGTTTGCGCAGCCGCGCGACGTGCCCCGTCGCCTTGACGTTGTACTGCGCGAGCGAGATCGTGCCGTCCTCGTCGAGGACGAAGGTCGAGCGGAGCACGCCCTCGATCACCTTTCCGTAGTTGGTCTTCTCGCCCCAGGCGCCGTAGGCATCGTGGACGGCGTGGTCGGGGTCGCTCAGCAGCGGGAACGTCAGGCCGTCGCGCTCCCGGAACGCGGCCAGCTTGGCGGGCTCATCCCTCGAGACGCCGACGACCTGGTATCCCGCGCCCTCCAGCGAGGCGATGCTGTCGCGGAAGTCGCACGCCTGCGTCGTGCATCCGGGCGTCATCGCTGCCGGGTAGAAGTACAGCACCGTCTTGCGCCCCCGCAGATCGGCGAGCGAGACGCTGCGGCCGTCCTGGTCGAGGAGGGTGAAATCGGGGGCGGGCATTCCGGCTTCGAGGCGCTGAGTCACCCGCTCAGCCTACCGGCCGAAGGGGTGCTCCGCCTTGTCGGCGAAGGTCTGCAGCAATCGCTGGAGGGAGTCGAGACGCGCACGCCCCGTGTCGCCGAGTTCGCCGCTCTCCGCGGCTTCGATGAGGGCGCAGTCCGGGGCGTCTGCGAGGTGCGTGCAGCCGCGAGGGCATCGCTCCGCGATCTCAGCGAGCTCGGTGAACGCGGCGAGGATGTTCGCCGGATCCACGTGCCCCAGCCCGAAGGAGCGGACGCCGGGAGTATCGATCACCCATCCGCTGCCCCCGTCGCCGCGGTACCGCAGCGACACGGTCGATGACGAGGTGTGCCGGCCCCGTCCCGTCACCTGGTTGACGTGCCCCGTCGCGCGTCCCGCCGACGGGACGAGCGCGTTGACGAGCGTGGACTTGCCGACGCCGGAGTGCCCCACGAACACGGTCGAGTGCCCGACGAGCGCCGCGCCGATCTCGTCGACGGGCATGACGTCGCGGGCGCTGGTGAAGACGCGGAGGTCGAGACCCTCGAAGTGCGCGAGGAACGAGGACGGATCGGCGAGGTCGGTCTTGGTCACCACGAGCAGGGGTCGGATGCCGGCGTCGAGGGCGGCCACGAGGTAGCGATCGACGAGGCGCTCGCGGGGCTCGGGGTCGGCCGCCGCGACCACGACGAGCATCTGATCGGCGTTGGCCACGATGACCCGCTCGACCTGATCGGTGTCGTCCGCGCTGCGGCGCAGCAGGGAGGACCGCTCGACGATCCCCACGATCCGCCCCAGCGTGCCGTCGGCTCCCGAGGTGTCGCCGACGACCCTGGCGCGGTCGCCCGTGACGATGGGCGTCTTGCGCAGTTCCCGCGCGCGTGTGGAGGTGATGGTTCGCTCGTCGGCGGTGTTCTCGCCGAGCAGCACGGCGTAGCGGCCGCGGTCGACCCCGAGGACGCGCCCGATCTCCGCGTTCTCGTGAGCCGGGCGACGCTTCGTGCGGGGGCGGTTGCCCTTCGGGTTCGGCCGCGAGCGGATGCTGCTCTCGTCGAAGTCCTCGAAGCCGTCGTCGAGGTCGTCGGTGTCGTCGAGCCAGCTCACGCGGCGCTGCCCGCGAGCATCCGCTCCCACAGGAGGGTGAATTCGGGGAGCGTCTTCGCTGTCGTCCCGATGTCGTCGATCTCGACCCCCGGAACGCGGAGCCCGATCAGCGCGCCGGTCGTCGCCATGCGGTGGTCGTGATGCGCTCTCCACGTGCCGCCGGTGAGCGCGCGGGGGATCACTCGGAGCCCGTCGGGCAGTTCCTCGGCCTCGCCGCCGAGCGCGCGGAGGTTCCCGATCAGCGCCGCGATGCGGTCGGTCTCGTGCAACCGGATGTGACCGATGCCGCGGATGGTCGTCGGGCCATCGGCGAAGGCGGCCAGCCCGACGAGAGTGGGCGTGAGCTCGCTCGCGGCCGACAGGTCGAGCTCGAGACCGCGGATGCCGCTGCCGGCGCGCACCGTGAGCGCCCCGCCGTGTCGGCTGGTGTGGGCGCCCATGGCCTGCAGGATCTCGGGCAGCAGGGCGCCCGGCTGCGTGGAGTGGGCGGGCCACCCCGTCACGGAGACCGCACCGCCCGTAACCAGGGCTGCGGCGAGGAAGGGCGCGGCGTTCGAGAGGTCGGGCTCGATCGCGATCTCCTTCGCGCGCGGCACGCCCGCCTCGACGAGCCACTCGCCGGTGGCCGGACGTTCGATGCGGATGCCGCGTCGGCTGAGCGCCTCGATGGTCATGTCGATGTGCGGCAGGCTCGGCAGGTGCTCGCCGGTGTGCACGAGGTGGAGGCCGACATCGAAGCGCGGTGCGGCGAGCAGCAGGCCGGAGACGAACTGGCTCGAGGCGGAGGCGTCGATCTCGACGCGACCCCCGCGGATGCGCCCGTGCCCGCGGATGGTGAAGGGCAGCGCCCAGGTTCCCTCGTCGTCGATGTCGACGCCGAGGTCGCGGAGAGCGGTGATAAGGCCGCCCATCGGCCGGTGCAGCGCGGTCTCGTGCGCGGTGAGGTGCACGTCGGACGCCGCGAGCCCGGCGAGCGGGGCCACGAAGCGCATCACCGTTCCCGCCTGGCCGCAGTCGACGGTCACGCCGCCCCGGAGGTGCGCGGGTGTGACGACGAGGTCCGGGCCGAACTCGCCGCCCGTGTCGACCTCGTCGATGCCGATGCCTAGAGCCCGCAGCGCGTCGACCATGCGCCGCGAGTCGTCGGAGTGGAGGGGGGCGATGAGGCGACCGGGTCCATCGGCGATGGCGGCGATGATGAGCTCGCGGTTCGTCAGCGATTTCGAGCCCGGAATCGTCAGCGTCGCGTGGACCGGCTGCTCGCCGACGGGCGCGGCGTAGACGCCCCGGGCGGGGGAGGGGGAATACCTGTTCGCGCTCATCGGTTTCCACCTTAGTGAACGGCGGCGCACCCGCCGAGAAGGAGATCGGATGCTGGCGACGCTGGAGCGTGGGGCGGTGGACATCGGCGGCCTAGACTGGCCCGTGATGGATGACACCGCAACCGCAGCGACCTCGAACGACTCCCAGCGCGAGTTCGAGGAGCAGGCGCTCCCGTTCATGGATCAGCTCTATGCGGCCGCCATGCGCATGACGCGCAACCCGGCCGACGCCGCCGACCTCGTGCAGGAGACGTTCGTCAAGGCCTACGGATCGTGGGCGACGTTCTCGCAGGGGACGAATCTCAAGGCGTGGCTGTACCGGATCCTCACCAACACGTACATCAACATCTATCGCAAGAAGCAGCGCGAGCCCTTCCAGGGCACGATCGACGAGCTCGAGGATTGGCAGCTCGGCGGCGCCGAGTCGACCACGGCGAGCCACAGCCGCTCGGCGGAGGCGGAGGCGATCGACCACATGCCGGCGTCGATCGTGAAGGACGCGCTGCAGGCGGTCCCCGAGGACTTCCGGCTCGCGGTGTACCTCGCCGATGTCGAAGGCTTCGCGTACCAGGAGATCGCCGACATCATGAAGACCCCCATCGGCACCGTGATGAGCCGCCTGCACCGTGGCAGGCGGATGCTGCGGGAGCTGCTGGCAGATTACGCCGCGGAACGGGGCATCGCCGCGGCCGAGAAGAGGAGCGGGAA
The DNA here is from genome assembly GCF_057655505.1 of Microbacterium sp. Soil_N32. Lineage (NCBI taxonomy): Bacteria > Bacillati > Actinomycetota > Actinomycetes > Micrococcales > Microbacteriaceae > Microbacterium > Microbacterium sp. Soil_N32. The sequence goes on along the minus strand of NZ_JBDGME010000019.1, from coordinate 856,961 downwards.
ATGAGCGACTGCGGTTGCGACAAGGCGCGTCGGGATCTGGAGGAGTACCTCCGCAACGAGGTGTGCAACACCGAGCACGCCGAGATCCGCGAGCACCTGGAGAACTGCCCGGCGTGCCGCGACGAGGCTCTCGTCGCGACGACCTTGACCGAGGTCATCGCGCGGGCCTGCAAGGAGACGGCGCCGGAGCAGCTGCGCGATCAGGTGTTCGCGCGCCTGCGCGAGGTGCAGGCCGCCCAGCACTGACCGTCCGACGGGTGTCGACGGGTCGCCATAGGGTGGAGGCATGACCTTCATCGATGCGCGCGAGATCCCGGCCGACACGACCTCCCGTGACCGACTGCGGGATTCCGGACTGGACTACCGCGTCGTCGACCTCCGCGACGACGTGCAGGCACGTCCGTTCCAGCGCGCGGTGGGGCGGGGCTTCCTCGGCGGCGAGCAGAACGACGAAGCGTTGGCCTTCTCCCGCGAGTCGCTCTCCGAGCGCCGCACGACCGGTGTCTTCGAGCAGCAGGCGACGCCGGGGGCACTGCCCGTCGCCACCATCGACTCCTGGGTGACGCCGCTGACCGTGCCGGGAGGAGAGATCCCGATGTGGGCGATCAGCGGAGTCACGGTCGCGGGCACCCACCGGCGGCGCGGCATCGCGCGCGCTCTGCTCGAGGGCGAACTGCGCGCGGCCCGGTCCGCAGGGATCGCCGTCGCGGGGCTCACGGTGTCGGAGGCGACGATCTACGGCCGCTACGGCTTCGGCTCCGCCCTGCCGGCCACGCGATTCATGGTCGACACCCGCCGGGCCGGATGGGGCGGGTTCGCACCGACCGGACGGCTGGAGTACCGGGAGCGGGAGCAGCTGGCCGACGACCTCGCACAGGTGCACGAGCGGGTGCGACGCACGCGATCCGGGCGGATCGCCGGCTGGCCCGGCCGCTGGCAGCAGTTCGCCGGAGTGGCCCCGACCGAGACCGACCGCGACAAGGTGCGCGGTGTGCGCCACCTCGACGACGACGGCGAGGTGCGCGGCGTGCTGGTGTACACGGTCGACGACCGTGAGGGCAGCTTCCGCTTCTCGTTGCGGGTGCGGATGCTCGTCGCCGAGACGCGCGACGCCCGCGCGGCGCTGTGGCGATTCGCTGTGCAGCACGACCTCGTCGACGAGGTCACCGCAGACCTGCAGGCGCCCGACGACCCGCTTCCGTGGCTCGTCGCGGATCAGCGGGGCGTGACCCAGGAGGTGCATGACCACGGCTGGCTGCGCATCCTCGACGTTCCCGCGGCCCTCGCCGCGCGGACCTACGCGGCGGACGTCGAGCTGACGCTGCGCGTGGTCGATCCGCTGGGCTTCGCCGACGGAACCTGGCAGCTGCGCGCCGCCGCCGGTGACTCTGCGAGCATCGTCGCCGCCGAGGCATCCGATCCGGCATCCGTCACGATCGGCGTCGCGGCGCTGTCGTCGCTCTACGCGGGCGGCGTGCGCGCCTCGGCCCTCGCCGCCGCAGGGCTCATCGAGGCCGACGACGCCGCTCTCCGCGTGCTCGACGTCGCGTTCTCGGTGTCTCCGGCGCCCTCGCTCGACATCTGGTACTGACTCGACGCACCGGCCGGTGCATAGCGCACACGACCGGCATACGCAGAAGAGGCGCCCCCGGCGGAACCGGGGGCGCCTCTTCTGCGTATGGTCGCTCGTCAGCCGAGCGTGAGTGCCTCGCGCAGCAGGGCGGACTGCTCGGCGGCATGCACCTTCGACGATCCCGTCGCGGGCGATGCCGAGGCCGAGCGCGCGATCGGTCGGAACGAGCGGTCGCCGGGCACGTCGGCGAAGGCGAGCGCGAGGAACGGCCAGGCGCCCTGGTTCTCCGGCTCCTCCTGCACCCACACCAGCTCGGCGTTCGGGTAGGAGTCGGTGATGGCCTTGAGACCCTCGATCGGCGTCGGGTACAGCTGCTCGAGGCGCACCAGGGCGATCTCCGGGTTCGGGTTCTTCTCGAGCTCGCTGCGGAGGTCCCAATGCACCTTGCCCGAGTGCACGAGCACGCGCTTGACCGCCGAGCGGTCGAGACCGCGGTCGTCGTCGATCACCGGCTCGAATCGGCCCTGCGTGAAGGCCTCGACGGGGCTGGTCGCTCCGCGCAGACGCAGCATCGCCTTGGGGGTGAAGACCACCAGGGGCTTGCGCGGACGTGCGTACGCCTGGCGACGCAGCAGGTGGAAGTACGACGCCGGGGTCGACGGCCGGGCGACGATCATGTTCTCCTGCGCGCAGAGCTGCAGGAAGCGCTCGATGCGAGCCGACGAGTGGTCGGGGCCCTGGCCCTCGTAGCCGTGGGGGAGGAGCAGCGTCACGCTGGACTGCTGACCCCACTTCTGCTCGGCGGCCGAGATGTACTCGTCGATGACCGACTGCGCACCGTTGACGAAGTCGCCGAACTGCGCCTCCCAGAGCACCAGGGCCTCGGGCGCCTCGACCGAGTAGCCGTACTCGAAGCCGAGCGCGGCGTACTCGCTGAGCAGCGAGTCGTAGACGAAGAAGCGCCCCTGGGCGTCGGAGAGGTTCGACAGCGGCAGCCACTCCTGGCCGTTCGCCCGGTCGTGCAGGGTCGCGTGCCGCTGCACGAACGTGCCGCGGCGCGAGTCCTGGCCGGCGAGACGCACGGTCGTGCCCTCCACGAGCAGCGATCCGAAGGCGAGCAGCTCGCCGAAGCCCCAGTCGATCCCGCCGTTGCGGCTCATGTCGAGACGCTTGTCGAGGAGCTGCTGGATCTTCGGGTGCACCGAGAAGCCCTCGGGCTTGTTGACGAACGCGTCGCCGATCAGACGGATGACCTCGCCGGGCACGCCCGTGACCTCGGGGGCACCGACCTGGTCGTCGGCAGGAGCGGCCTCCGGGGCGACCGGGTTCGCACCGGTCTCGGCCGCATGCGTCTCGGCGAAGGCGATCTCGAGGCGGTTCTGGAAGTCGGCCTTGGCCTCGTCGTACTCCTCCTCGGTGATGTCACCCCGACCGACGAGCGACTCGGTGTACAGGCGGCGCACGGAGCGCTTCGCCTGGATGAGGTCGGTCATCAGCGGCTGCGTCATCGACGGGTCGTCGCCCTCGTTGTGACCGCGGCGGCGGTAGCAGACGAGGTCGATCACGACATCGCGATGGAAGCGCTCGCGATACTCGAACGCGAGCTGCGCCACGTGGATGACGGCCTCGGGGTCGTCGCCGTTCACGTGGAAGACCGGCGCCTGGATCGTCTTCGCGACATCGGTCGAGTAGACCGAGGTGCGGGCGTCGCTGGGAGTTGTCGTGAAGCCGACCTGGTTGTTCACGACGACATGGATCGTGCCTCCCGTGCGGTACCCGCGCAGCTGCGACATCTGCAGCGTCTCGACGACGACGCCCTGGCCCGCGAAGGCCGCGTCGCCATGCACGAGAATCGGCAGCCAGGCGAACGTGCCGATCGGCTTGCGGTCCTGCTTGGCGCGGACGATGCCCTCGAGCACGCCGTCGACGGTCTCGAGGTGCGAGGGGTTCGCAGCGAGGTACACGGGGAGCGAGGCGCCGTCCTCGGCGACGAAGGTGCCCTCGGTGCCGAGGTGGTACTTCACATCGCCGGAGCCGCGCTGGTTGCCCGGGGTCTGGATGCCCTCGAACTCGCGGAAGACCTGGCCGTAGGTCTTGCCCGCGATGTTGGTGAGCACGTTCAGTCGACCGCGGTGCGCCATGCCGATCGCGGCACCCTCGAGACCGGCGTTCGCCGCGCCCTGAAGGATCTCGTCGAGCAGCGGGATCAGCGATTCGCCGCCCTCAAGGGAGAAGCGCTTCTGCCCCACGAACTTCGTCTGCAGGAAGGTCTCGAAGGCCTCGGCCTCGTTGAGCTTGCGCAGCACGCGCAGCTGCTCGTCGTGACCCGGCTTCTGGTACTTGACCTCGACCTTCTCCTGGAACCACTGCCGCTGCTCGGGGTCCTGGATGTGCATGTACTCGATGCCGAGGGTGCGGCAGTAAGAATCGCGCAGCACGCCGAGGATGTCGCGCAGCTTCGCGACGCGGCGGCCGCCGAAGCCCCCCGTGACGAACTCGCGGTCGAGGTCCCAGAAGGTGAGTCCGTGGCTCTCGATCTCGAGGTCGGGGTGCGAGCGCTGGCGGTACTCGAGCGGGTCGATGTCGGCCATGAGGTGGCCGCGCACCCGGAACGAGTTGATCAGTTCCTGCACCCGCGACTGCTTGTCGACGCGCTCGGCCAGGTCGACGGCGATGTCGGGGTTCCAGTGGATGGGCGCGTACGGGATGCGCAGCGCCGCGAAGATGTCGTCGTAGAAGCCGCGCTGCCCGATAAGCAGCTCGTGCACCTTCTTGAGGAACTCGCCGGAGCCCGCACCCTGGATGACGCGGTGGTCGTAGGTGCTCGTGAGGGTGATCGTCTTGCCGATCGCGAGCTCGTTGAGCGTCTTCTGGCTGGCGCCCTGGAACTCGGCCGGGTAGTCGAGGGCGCCTGCACCGATGATGCAGCCCTGGCCCTTCATGAGACGGGGGACCGAGTGCACGGTGCCGATGCCGCCCGGGTTCGTGAGCGACACGGTCGTGCCCTGGAAGTCGGCGGCGGTCAGCTTGTTGTTGCGCGCGCGGGTCACCAGGTCCTCGTAGGCGGCGAGGTACTCGGTGAAGGTCATGGTGTCGGCCTTCTTGATGCTGGGCACCATGAGCGCGCGCGTGCCATCGGGCTTCGGCAGGTCGATCGCGATGCCGAGGTTCACGTGCGCGGGAGCCACGACCGAGGGCTTGCCGTCGATCTCGGCGTAGAACACGTTCTGGCTGCGGAACTCGTCGAGGGTGCGGATGAGCGCCCAGCCGATGAGGTGGGTGAAGCTGACCTTGCCGCCGCGCGTGCGCGACATGTGGTTGTTGATGACGATGCGGTTGTCGATCATCAGCTTCGCCGGGATCGTGCGGACGCTGGTGGCCGTCGGCACCGTCAGCGACTCGTCCATGTTGGCGGCGAGCGTCTTCGGCATGCCGCGAAGGACGGTGACCTTGTCCTCTTCGACCGTCTCGGTCTCGGCAGGAGCCGCGGGCTTCGGCGCCTGCGCGGGGATGGGCGCGGCGGTGGCCGGCTTCGCGGTGGTGCGAGCGACGGGCTGCGAGCCGATCACGGGGATCGGAGCGGTGATGGGATGCGCCGGCTCGGCGGCGGCCGGGGCAGACCCGTTGTCGGCGGGGTATTTCTCGAGAATCGGCCACCACTCCTTGTCGACGGAGTCGCGGTTCTCCTTGAACTGCTCGTAGAGCTCTTCGACGAGCCAGGAATTGGCTCCGAACCCCCCGTCGCCACCGACGCCGGTCACCTGGTTCGACACGCTCGATCGCCCTCTTTCATCGCTGAAGATCACACAGTGCTCGCCGGCCGCGGGATGCGCCTGGGTCCGCACACTCTCGACCACCCAGCCTAACCTGTTTCCCCGCGCGGATCGTCGAGGACTGTCCGCGATCCGTTCGACCTCGATACCGTGGGGGCATGGAGTTCTCAGGTGCCCAGCCGGCCGTCGACCTCACCTATTCCGACGTGTTCCTCGTGCCGCGGCGATCCGCCGTAACCAGCCGCCTGCAGGTCGATCTCGCGCCGCAGGACGGCACCCCGGCGACGCTGCCCCTCGTCGCGTCGAACATGAACTCGGTGACGGGGCCGCGACTCGCCGCGGTGCTCGCGCGCCGCGGGGGTCTCGGCGTCCTGCCGCAGGACATGCCGCTGCAGGACCTCGACGCGGCGATCCGCGACGTGAAGTCGCAGCCCGTGCTCTGGGACACTCCGCTCGTCCTCCCGCCCCACGCCACGGTGGCCGACGCTCTGCGGCTGCTGCCTGCGGTCGCCGGGCACGGCATCGTCGTCGCGGTCGGGGCGGCTCCGCACGGTGTCGGCGACATCCGCGGCGTCCTGCCCGCGAGTCGTCTCGCCACGGCCCTGCCGGACGCGCAGCTCGGCGATCTCGTGCACGGCGGCACACCGTCGATCGACGCGGACGACATCGGGTCGGAGCGCCACGCGTTCGACGTGATCACGGATGCCGGGGTCGAGACCGTGCCGGTGATCAGGCACGGTCAGCTCGTCGGCACGCTGAGCGCCCGCAGTGCGCTGCGCTCGACGCTCTACCGCCCCGCGGTGGACGCGGACGGACGCCTCATCGTGGCAGCCGCGATCGGCATCAACGGCGACGTCGCCGCGAAGGCGAGGGCGCTGGCCGCCGCGGGCGTCGACGTGCTCGTGCTCGACACGGCGCACGGCCACCAGGAGGGGATGCTGCGCGCGCTGCGCACGGTGTCGGGCCTCGGTCTCGGGCTTCCCCTCGTCGCCGGGAACATCGTCACCGCCGACGGCGTGCACGACCTCGTCGAGGCCGGCGCGTCCATCCTCAAGGTCGGCGTCGGCCCGGGGGCGATGTGCACGACCCGGATGATGACGGCGGTCGGCCGACCGCAGTTCTCAGCCGTCCTCGAGACGGCGGAGGCCGCGCGCGGAGTCGGCGCGCACGTCTGGGCGGACGGGGGCGTGCGCTACCCCCGCGACGTGGCCCTGGCGCTCGCCGCCGGAGCGGCCAGCGTCATGATCGGGTCGTGGTTCGCGGGCACGATCGAGGCACCGGGGGAGTTGCAGCGCGATGCCGACGGGCGCGTCTTCAAGGAATCGTGGGGAATGGCATCCACGAAGGCCGTGCAGGCGCGATTCGGACGGCTCGACGCCTACGAGCGCGCCCGCAAGGAGCTGTTCGCCGAAGGCATCTCGTCGTCGAAGATCTACCTCGATCCGCTGCGCCCCGGCGTCGAGGACCTGCTCGACATGATCACCTCCGGTGTGCGCTCCTCGTTCACCTACGCCGGAGCGGCGACCGTGCGCGAGTTCCACGACCGCGCGCTCGTCGGTCTGCAGTCCGCCGCGGGGTATGAAGAGGGGAAGGCGCTGCCCGTCAGCTGGTGAGAGTCCCGCCCGCGCCGGGCGGGACTCTGTAGAATCGTCCTCACTATGGACGACCCTCCCAGTTGCAGTCGATCGCCCCACTGTCCGCCTCTCCTGCCGGAGGGGAACCTCTGATGGACTACATCATGTTGGGCGTGGGGCTCCTGCTCACGGTCGGCACCGGCCTGTTCGTCGCGAGCGAGTTCGCGCTGGTCAACCTCGACCGCGCCGACCTCGAGGCGCGGCAGGAACGCGGCGAGTCCCGGCTCTCGCTCACGATCAGCGCGCTGCGGCACACCTCGACGCATCTCTCGTCGGCCCAGCTCGGCATCACGCTGACGACGCTCCTCACCGGGTACACGATGGAGCCGGCGCTGTCGAACCTGCTGCGGCCGACGCTCCTGGCGTGGCGCCTTCCAGAACCGGTCGTGGCCCCGATCGCCACGGTGGTGGCGATGTTCCTCGCGACCGTGGTCTCGATGATCCTCGGCGAGCTCGTGCCCAAGAACTTCGCGCTCGCGCTGCCGCGCGCGACGGCCAAGCTCGTCGTGCCGTTCCAGGTGCTGTTCACGACCGTCTTCAAGCCGGCGGTTGTCGTGCTGAACGGCAGCGCGAACGGCGTGCTGCGCAGCATGGGCGTCGAGCCGAAGGAAGAGCTGTCGGGCGCGCGCAGCGCCGAGGAGCTCTCCTCTCTCGTGCGCCGTTCTGCCAGCGCCGGTGTGCTCGAGGCCGACACCGCGACGCTCCTCGATCGCACCCTCACGTTCTCGCGTCTCACGGCCGCCGACGTCATGACCGCACGACCGAGCATGCATGCCATCGCCGCGGGCGACTCGGCCGACGACGTCATCCAGCTCGCCCGCCGCACCGGACACAGCCGATTCCCGGTCTACGACGACGATCTCGACGACATCACCGGCGTCGTGCACCTCAAGGCGGCGGTATCGGTGCCGCGCGAGCGGCGCAGCGAGGTCCCCGTCGGCGCGCTCTCGACCGAGCCGCTCCGCGTGCCGGAGACGGTGCACGTCGACGGTCTCATCTCGGAGCTGCGTGCGCGCGGCTACCAGCTCGCCGTCGTGGTCGACGAGTACGGCGGTACCGCGGGACTCGTGACCTTGGAGGACCTCGTGGAGGAGCTCGTCGGCGAGGTGTCGGACGAGCACGACCGCACGCGCGCCGGGGTCATCCGCGGGCGCGACGGTCTCACCTTCCCCGGTGAGCTGCGTCCAGACGAGCTGCGCAGCCGGGCGGGAATCGAGGTGCCGGAGGGCGATGTCTACGACACGGTGGGCGGCTATGTCATGAGCGTGCTCGAAAGGGTGCCCGCCGTGGGCGACGAGGTGCCGCTCGACAGCGGCACACTGCACGTGGTGCGCATGGACGGGCGTCGGGTCGACCGCATCCGCTTCGTTCCGAGACCGGACGAGACCGACGAGGAGGTGAACCGATGAGCGATTGGGCGGGACTGGCCTGGCTCGTCGTGCTGCTGCTCGGCAACGCCTTCTTCGTCGGGGCCGAGTTCGCGGTCATCTCGGCGAGACGCTCGCAGATCGAGCCGCGCGCCGAAGAGGGGTCGCGTGCAGCGAAGACCGCGCTCTACGCCATGGAGCACGCGACCCTCATGCTGGCGACCTCGCAGCTGGGTATCACCATCTGCTCCCTGCTGATCCTGAACGTCTCGGAGCCGGCGATCCACCACCTCCTCGCCGTGCCGCTGCACGCGATCGGGTGGCCGGATGCCGCGGTCGACGCGGTGTCGTTCGCGATCGCCCTGATCATCGTGTCGTTCCTGCACGTCGTGTTCGGGGAGATGGTGCCGAAGAACCTCGCGTTCTCGGTGCCCGACCGCGCGGTGCTGCTGCTCGCCCCGCCGCTCGTATGGGTGTCGAAGGTGTTCATGCCGGTGATCTGGGTGCTGAACGCGGCCGCCAACGCGGTGCTGCGGCTCTTCCGCGTCGAACCGAAGAACGAGGCGGCCTCGACGTTCACGCTGGAGGAGGTCGCGACGATCGTCGATCAGTCGCGCCGCGAGGGCGTGCTCATGGACACGGCCGGAGCGGTCGCCGCCGCGGTCGAGTTCACCGACAAGAAGGCCCGCGATGTGGCCGTTCCGTTGAGCGACCTCGTCACCCTGCCGGAGTCGACGACGCCCGACGACATCGAGAAGGCCGTGGCGCGCTACGGCTTCTCGCGGTACGTGATCGTGGACGACGAGCAGGCACCGATCGGCTACGTGCACCTGAAGGACATCCTGCGCGCGTCCGACGGTCCGGACGCGGACGCCCGGATGTCCGAACCGCTGCCCGCCAAGCGCATCCACCACATGGTGCCGGTGCAGGAGGACACCGACCTCGAGGACGCGCTCGCCGTCATGCGCCGTGCCGGGCGGCATCTCGCGAAGGTGCGCGACGGTCGGGGTGCGACCACCGCGGTGCTCTTCCTGGAGGACATCCTGGAGGAGCTCGTGGGCGAGGTGCAGGACGCCACCCGTCGGGTCCGCGGCCACTGACCTCGATCGACCACGAAGGCCGCCGACCCCTGGGGGGACGGCGGCCTTCGTCGTGCGACGGGGCGACGCGCTCAGCGCCAGCGCGAGCGGTCGTACTGCGGGGGCCAGGGCACGTCGTCGCCGAGTTCGTGCGCGGCGCGCAGGCCGAAGTGCGGGTCGCGCAGCCACTCGCGCCCCGCGAAGATCGCGTCGGCGGCGCCCTCGGCGAGAACCTCCTCGGCCTGCGCGGCCGCCGTGATGAGGCCCACGGCCGAGACCGGGATGCGGCCGCCCTGTCGAACGGTCTCGGCGAGCGGTACCTGGTAGCCGGGGAAGACGTCGATCCGCTGGTGCGCGACCAGCCCGCCGCTGGACACGTCGATCAGGTCGGCGCCGTGCGCCGTGGCCCACGCTCCCACCTGCGCGGCCTCCTCCGGCGAGAACCCGCCCTCGGCATGGTCGGTGGCGGAGATGCGGACGAAGATCGGGACGCCGTCGCCGGCCGCGGCCCGCACGGCGTCGAGGACGCGGAGGAGCAGACGAGCGCGGTTCTCGAGCGTGCCGCCGTATTCGTCGTCGCGCAGGTTCGACAGCGGGGAGAGGAACTGATGCAGCAGGTAGCCGTGCGCGCCGTGGATCTCGAGCACGTCGAAGCCGGCCTCCACGGCGCGGCGGGCGGCGTCGCCGAAGGCCGCCACCACGCGATCGATGCCCGCGGTGTCGAGCGCAGCGGGTTCCGCGTACCCCTCGAAAGGGACGGCGGAGGGGGCGGTCGTCGTCCAGCCCCCCTCGGACGCGGGCACCGAGCCGCGCGCATCCGCCCAGGGCCACCACGTCGACGCCTTGCGGCCGGCGTGGGCGAGCTGGACGCCGGCGAGCGAGCCGCGGTCGTGGATCGCCCGCACGATGGGCTCCCACGCGTCTCGCTGCTCGTCTGTCCACAGTCCTGCATCACGCGGGGAGATGCGTCCCTCGGGGACCACGGCGGTGGCCTCGGCGACGATGAGGCCGGCGCCGCCGGAGGCGAACTGCGCGAGGTGGGTGTGGTGCCATTCCTGCACCACTCCGTCGACGGCGCTGTACATGCACATGGGCGACACCCACAGGCGATTGCGGAACTCGACGGATCGGATGCGCAGGGGGGAGAAGAGGATGCTCACGCAACGACGCTACCGCCGTGCGCGCGGGGCTCGGGCCGCCCGGCTAACGTGGACTCATGGTCGAGGTGCGCGAATGGTCCCGCGGTGACACGGCGCGGGTGCTGCGCGCTCCTACGCCCGACGACGACAAGTACTCGCGCGGCGTGGTCGCGCTGCGCACGGGCTCGCCGGCCTACCCCGGGGCCGCGGTGCTCGGCGTCGAGGCCGCGTGGCGCGCGGGCGCGGGCTTCGTGCGCTACGTCGGCGAGGAGCGGGTCGCGGATGCCGTTCTCGCCCGCCGTCCCGAGACCGTGACGGGCCGCGACGTCGGCCGGACGCGGGTGGACGCCTGGGTCGTCGGATCGGGGACGGATGCCGCGCACCGCCGACCCGACGAGGAGGAGCACCTGCGGGCCCTGCTTCGCGGCGATGCGCGCGTCGTGGTGGACGCCGGAGCCCTCGACCTCGTCGACCGTCCCGCTGCGCCGACCCTGCTCACGCCGCACGCCAAGGAGTTCGCGGGCCTGCGCCGCCGGCTTGGTCTGCCGACCGGGGGCGACCGCGTCGCCGAGGCGAGCGAGGCCGCGAGGGCGTTGCAGGTCGCGGTGCTCCTGAAGGGGTCGCGCACTCTGGTCGCCGCACCGGGCGGGGAGGTGATCGCGATCGATGCGGGCACCGCCTGGCTCTCGACGGCAGGCACGGGCGACGTGCTCGGCGGCGTACTGGGCGCGGTCCTCGCGGCGGCGTCCGCGTCGTCGCTGACGGAGGCGGCCGCGGCCGGGGCCTGGCTCCACGGCCACGCCGCGCGGATCGCCTCCGGCACGACGAACGGGGAGCCGGGGCATCCGATCGTCGCGCTCGACGTGGCGGAGGCGCTGCCGCGCGCGATCGCGGACGTCCTGGCGTGACGCGCCGGACGGCGCAGGTCGCAGCGCTGTGGGGGGTCTTCCTCCTCGCCCATCTGACGACGGCGTGGCTCGGCTGGGTCCTCCCGAGTCAGCCGATGGGCGATGTCGTCCTGGTGTACGAGCCGTGGGCGTCGGCCGCCCTCTCCGGCGGGCCGATCGTGGGCGTCACCGAGCCGTGGGTGTACCCGCAGCTGGCCCTGCTCCCGATACTCGCCGCGAAGCTGCTCGCCTCACCGCTGGTGGCCGCCCTCGGCGTCTCGGCCGCCTACCTGGTCGCGTGGGCCGTGCTGGTGACCGTTCTCGACGCCGTGGCGTTCGCCGTGCTGATCGGACGCCGTCCTTCTGCGCCGCGACGCGCGGCCGGCTGGTTCTGGTGCGCGGCGCTGGTGCTGCTCGGTCCGATCGCCCTCTACCGCCTCGATGCGATCACGCTGCCCCTCGTCGTGGTGGCGGGGCTGTGGATCGCCTCGCGCCCGGCGGTCGCCGCTGCCCTGCTGACGGTCGCCGCCTGGATCAAGATCTGGCCGGGCGCCGTGCTGATCGCGGGTCTCGTCGCCGTCCGTCATCGGGCGCGGATGCTCGGGGCAGCGGCGGCCGTCACGGTCGTCGTGCTCGCGGGTCTGCTTCTGCTCGGCGCACGCGAGGAGATCCTCGGCTTCCTCGGCGCGCAATCCGGCCGAGGGCTGCAGATCGAGGCCGTCGCCGCGACGCCGTTCCTCTGGCTGGCGACCGTCGGGGCGGCGCGGATCGAGTACAGCTTCGAGATCCTGACCTTCCAGATCGCCGCGCCGGGTGCCGAGGCGGTCGGCGCCGCGTTGACGCCGGTCATGGCGGTGGTCGTCGGCGGCATCATCGCGCTGGGCGTCTGGAGGGCGCGGCGTGGTGCCGCCCCCACGCGGCTCCTACCCCCTCTCGCGTTGAGCCTCGTCGCCGCGCTCATCGCGACGAACAAGGTGGGCTCGCCGCAGTTCCAGGTCTGGCTGCTCGCGCCCGTCGTGCTCTGGCTCGTGGCGGACCGCGTGCGCGCGCACGCCGCGGCGCTCCTCGTGCTGGTGCTGTGCCTCCTCACGTTCCTCGTCTACCCGCTCGCCTACGACGCGCTTCTCCAGGCGCAGCCGCTCCCGGTCGCCCTGCTCACGGCGCGCAATGCACTGCTCCTCGTCCTCCTCGCCGTCGGCATCCGCGCCGTGGTGCTGGTCCCCACCGTCCGACCCTCGACCCTCCGGGAGTGAAATCATGCTGATCGCCTTCTCCGTCGCCCCGTCCGGCTCCGCCAGCGCCGACGGTTCCGTGCACGATGCGGTGGCCGCCGCCGTGCGCGTCGTGCGCGCGTCGGGCCTGCCGCACCGCACCACGAGCATGTTCACCGAGATCGAAGGCCCCGACTGGGACACGGTGATGGACGTCGTCAAGCGCGCCACCGAGGCCGTGATGCCCTTCGGCTCCCGCGTGTCGCTCGTCCTGAAGGCCGATATCCGTCCGGGCTACTCCGGCGAGCTCGACGCCAAGCTCGAGCGTCTCGAGCGGGCGATCGACGGCGACGCCGAATAGCCGCCGGTCGGCCGGTGTGCCGCTCAGCCGGTAAGCTGATCCGGTGAATCCCTCGACTGAATCGAGGGGTGCGGCGAAGTGGGCGCTCCTCTCCCTCGCCATCGGCAGTTTCGGCATCGGCATGACCGAGTTCGTGATCATGGGCCTGCTGCCCGACATCGCGTCCGACCTGCTCCCTTCCCTCTGGGCGTCCAGCCAGGAGGACGCGCTCAGTCAGGCCGGCTGGCTCGTGTCGCTCTACGCGCTCGGCGTCGTGGTCGGCGCTCCCACGATCGCGGGATTCGCCGCGCGGTTCCCCCGGCACCGCGTGATGATCGTGCTCGCGCTGGCCCTCACGGTGTTCAACGCGCTCACCGTCGTGCTCCCGACCTTCGAACTCGTCGGGGTCTCGCGCTTCCTCGCGGGTCTCCCGCACGGGGCGTACTTCGGCATCGGCGCCCTCGTCGCGGCCGAGGTGATGGGCCCGGGCAATCGGGCCAAGGGTGTCGCGTTCATCCTCACCGGCCTCACCGTCGCGAACGTGGTCGGTGTCCCGCTGGGTACCTTCCTCGGGCAGCAGTTCGGATGGCGGGCCGCCTTCGCCGTCGTCGCTCTGGTCTTCGCCGCCGCGACCGTCTGCATCGCGCTGCTCGTGCCCGAGCACCCGGGCACGCCGGGGCGCACCATGCGGCAGGAGCTCGGCGTTTTCCGCATCGGTCAGGTGTGGTTCACGCTCGGCGTCGGCGCGATCGGCTTCGGCGGGTTCTTCGCCGTGTACAGCTACATCGCGCCCCTCGTCACGGAGGTCTCGGGGTCGCCGGAATGGGTGGTCCCGATCATCCTCGTCCTGATGGGCCTCGGCATGACCGCCGGCAACCTCGTCGGTGGTCATCTCGCCGACATCGACCTGCGCCGCACGCTGCTGATCGGTCTGGGCGCGATGGCTGTCGTGTTCGCGGTGCTCGCTCTCGTATCGCCCTGGATCATCCTGCTCGCGCTGCTGGTGCTCATCGTCGGTTTCGTCTCGTCGGTGCTGAGCCCCACCATCCAGACGCGCCTGATGGACGTGGCGGGCGACAACCAGTCGATCGCCGCGGCGATGAACCACTCCGCCCTCAACATCGGCAACAGCCTGGGTGCCTTCCTCGGCGGGGCGGTCATCGCCGCGGGCTGGGGCTACACCGCACCTTCGTGGACGGGCGCGGCGCTGGCGGTCGCGGGCCTGCTCATCGCCCTGCTGTCGTACCGCGTCGAGGCGCGTCGCGCCGCCGTGCGGGAGCGCGTCGCGGCGTAGGGTGAGGGGGTGGACGCCCCCGATGACCTGCCCGTCGCCGGGACGGTCGTGCTCCTCCGCGACGGCGGAGACGGTCTCGAGGTCCTGCTGATGCGCCGCCCGGATCGCGGCTCGTTCGCCGGCGGCTGGGTGTTCCCCGGAGGCAAGGTCGACGACGAGGACCGGCGACCGGGTGAGTCCGAGATCGACGACGCGCGCCGAGCCGGCATCCGCGAAGTGGCCGAGGAGGTGGGCCTGGAGGTCTCCGGGCTCGTCCCGCTCTCGACCTGGCATCCCCCCGTCGAAGCCCCGACACGCATCCGCACCTGGTTCTTCCTCGCACAGGCGCCCACCGCGCCGGCCGTCCCGTCACCCGCCGAGGTCGACGAGATCGCCTGGTCGTCGCCGGCGGCGGCGCTCGCGCGTCATGCGTCGGGGGAGTGGACGCTGTTTCCGCCGACCTGGGTGACGTTGCATCGCCTCACGTCGTATGACGATGCGAGGTCCGCTTTGGCCGCAGCGGGTGCGCCCGCGCTGTTCCGCACGCGGGTCGTCGAGCGCGAGGGAGGCCGCGACTTCGCCTGGGAGCAGGGCATCCTCGACACCCGCGAACTGCCCTGGCGATTCGTCGAGGCGTGACGCGCCGACGACGCAGCGCTCGGTGGCGATCGACCCGCGCCGCCGGCTCAGCTGGCGAGCAGGCGACGCAGGTGCGCGCCGACCGCGTCGGTCTCGATGAGGAAGCCGTCGTGTCCGAAGTCGCTGGTGAGCACCACCGCGTCGTTGCCGTCGAGGGTGTGCGGGATGCTCCGTGCGATGCGGTGCTGCCCGTCGACGGGGAACAGCCGGTCGCTGTCGATCCCGAGCACCAGGGTGGTGGCGGTCACGGTGCGCAGGGCCTCTTCGACGCCTCCGCGATCGCGGCCCACATCGTGGGAGTTCATGGCCTCGACGAGCGTGATGTAGCTGTTGGCGTCGAAGCGGCGCGTGAACTTGTTGCCGTGGAAGTCGAGGTAGGACTCGACCGCGAAGCGGCCGCCGTGGCCCAGGGGCGAGACTCCGGACTGCCATGAGCGCTGGAACCGCTGATTCAGCTCGATGGGGCTGCGGTAGTTGAGCAGCGCCATGCGGCGGGCGAGCGCGAGCCCGCGATGCGGACCGTCGCCGTCGTCGAGGTCGTAGTACTCGCCGCCGAGGAATCGCGGGTCCATGCGGATCGTCTCGATCTGCACGGTGTTGAGCGCGATCTGGTCGGCCGTCGTCACCGGGGGCGAGGAGAGCACGGCGAGGCGCTCGACGCGGTCCGGATGGGTCACCGCCCACTCCAGGGCGTGCATACCTCCCATCGACCCGCCGATCACCGCGGCCCACGCCTCGATCCCGAGCGCGTCGGCGAGGCGCACCTGTGCGGCGACCTGGTCGCGCACCGTCAGATAGGGGAAGCGCGATGCCCACTCGTAGCCGTCGGGGGCGACGCTCGCGGGCCCGGTGGAGCCCTGGCATCCGCCCAGCATGTTGGGGGCGATCACGAACCAGCGATCGGTGTCGAGGGGTGCGCCTGGACCGGTGAGGTCCTCCCACCAGCCGGCTGTCGGATGCCCGGCGCCGGCCGGCCCGCGCACGTGGCTGTCTCCGGTGAGCGCGTGCAGGACGAGCACCGCGTTGTCGCGGGCGGCGTTGAGCTCGCCCCAGCTCTCGTAGGCCAGACGGATGCTCGGCAGCTCGGCGCCGCTCTCGGTGCGGAAGGCGCCGGAGGCGGCGAAGCGGCGGCCCCCGGCGGGGTCGCCGTCGCGCCAGGCGCCGGTCGCCGGCGGTCGGGCGCGCAGCAGGCGGACGTCGGCGTCGGTCACGAGTGCCGACGGCACCGTGTCCTCGGAGGTCGTCTGCCAGTCCATGCTCCCCATTCTCCCGTGGTCCACGGGGTGCCCGGTGAACGTTACGTCGCGCTGACGCAGACGGATGCCCCGGACCGCGGTGGTCCGGGGCATCCGTCTCTGTCAGTGCGCGATCAGGCGCGGGCGGCCTCGCTGACGCGACGCGCCGCGGCCAGGGCCTGGTCGAGGTCGGCCTTCAGGTCGTCGATGTTCTCGATCCCGACCGAGAGGCGCACGAGCCCGGGCGTCACACCGGCGGTGAGCTGCTGCTCGGGGGTCAACTGCGCGTGCGTCGTCGACGCGGGGTGGATGACCAGCGAGCGCACGTCGCCGATGTTGGCGAGGTGGCTGAACAGCGAGAGGCTGTTGACGAACTCGCGTCCGGCCTCGACTCCGCCCTTCAGCTCGAACGACAGCACCGCGCCGACGCCCTTCGGGGCGTACTCGTTCGCCTTCGCGTACCAGGGCGACGACGGCAGGCCCGAGTAGTTGACGGTGGCGACGTCGTCGCGGCCGTCGAGCCACTCGGCGATCTCCTGCGCGTTCTGCACGTGGCGCTCGATGCGCAGAGACAGCGTCTCGACGCCCTGGATGAGGTTCCACGCGCTCTGCGGCGAGATCGCCGATCCGAGGTCGCGCAGCAGCTGCACGCGGGCCTTGATGATGTAGGCGAGCGGGTCGCCCACGGCCGCGGTGTAGCTCGCGCCGTGGTAGGAGGGATCGGGCACCGTGAGGCCGGGGAACTTCTCGACGTTCTTCGACCACTCGAACGAGCCGCCGTCGATGATGACGCCGCCGATCGTGGTGCCGTGACCGCCGAGGAACTTGGTGACGGAGTGGATCACGATGTCGGCGCCGTGCTCGAACGGACGGATGAGGTACGGCGTGGCGATGGTGTTGTCGACGATGAGCGGCACGCCGCTCTCGTGCGCGACGTCTGCGACCGTGCGGATGTCGAGCACGTTGATCTGCGGGTTGCCGATCGTCTCGGCGAAGAAGAGCTTGGTGTTGTCGCGCACCGCGCGGCGCCACTCCTCGGGGTCGTCCTGGTTCTCGACGAACGTGACCTCGATGCCGAGCTTCGCCAGCGTGTACTTGAAGAGGTTGTAGGTGCCGCCGTAGATCGAGCTGGAGGCGACGAAGTGATCGCCGGCCTCGGCGATGTTGAGGATCGCGAACGTCGACGCCGCCTGGCCGCTGGAGAGCACCAGTGCTCCCGTGCCGCCCTCGAGCGCAGCGAGGCGCTGCTCGAGCACGTCCTGCGTGGGGTTCTGGATGCGGGTGTAGATGTTGCCGAACTCGGCGAGCGCGAAGAGGTTCGCCGCGTGGTCCGCGCTGTCGAACACGTACGACGTTGTCTGGTAGATCGGCGTGGCGCGGGCCTTGGTGACGGGGTCGGGCGCGGCGCCGGAATGGATCTGCTTGGTCTCGAAACGCCAGGTCTCGGGTGCGGGCATGTGTTCCCCCTGGAACGATCGGTCGGAGTCGACGGCGGATGCCGCTCCAGCGAGAGTACGGAAGAGGACCGGCTGTCAACAACGGCCGGGAAATGTGACGTAACACGCGCGGTCGGCGCGACGACGCGGAACATCGTACGGTGGAGGCATGGCCAACAGACGTGCAGTGGTGACGGGTGCGAGTTCGGGGATCGGGGCGGCGACGGTGCGGGAGCTCCGGTCGCGCGGATGGGATGTCGTCGGCGTCGCCCGTCGTGAGGACCGGCTGGCGGCCCTGGTCGCCGAGACCGGCGCCTCGGCCATCGCCTGCGACCTCACCGATTCCGTGGCCGTCGACGCTCTCATCGCGGAGCTGGAAGCGACCGGCCCCGTTCATGCTCTCGTGCAGGTGGCGGGCGGTGCCCGCGGCACCGATCGCATCGAGGACGGCTCGGTCGACGACTGGCAGTGGATGTTCGATGCCAACGTGCTGTCGACCCAGCGCCTCGTTGCGGGGCTGCTGCCGCTGCTGCGCCGCGCAGCGGAGGCCGACGGACATGCGGACACCGTTTTCGTGACGTCGACCGCGGCGCAGGCGGCGTATGTCGGCGGCGCCGGTTACAACGCCGCGAAGGCGGCGGAGGCGATGCTCGTCCGGGCGCTCCGTCAGGAACTCAACGGCGAGCCGATCCGGGTCGTCGAGGTGGCCCCCGGCATGGTGCACACCGAGGAGTTCACCCTCAACCGCCTGCGCGGTGATTCGGTGGCGGCGGACTCGGTGTACGCGGGGGTGGAGGCGCCGCTGCGCGCGGAGGACGTGGCGGACGTCATCGGCTACGCGCTGGACGCCCCCGGTCATGTGAACCTCGACCTCGTGACCATGCGTCCCGTGGCGCAGTCCGCTCAGCACCTGCTGGCGCGCGGTCCCCTGCGCGTGCGGACGGCGGACTGAGGGTGGCCCGTACCCTCGCGCAGCTCGCGGAGGACGGGGAGATCGATCCCGGCTGGGCGGAGGCCCTCGCGCCCGTGCAGGACGAGGTCACGGCGCTCGGCGAACGGCTGCGCGCCGAGGAGGCCGCGGGTCGCGGCTACCTGCCGGCGGGTCGTGACGTGCTCCGTGCCTTCCGACGTCCGCTGGCCGACGTGCGCGTGCTGATCACCGGTCAGGATCCGTATCCGACGCCGGGGCATCCCATCGGGCTCTCGTTCGCCGTGGAGGAGCACGTGCGCCCGCTGCCCCGCAGCCTGGTGAACATCTACGCCGAGCGGCAGAGCGACCTCGGCATCCCGCCTGCTCCGCACGGCGACCTGTCGGCGTGGAGCGATCAGGGGGTGCTGCTGCTGAACCGGGTGCTCACGGTGCAGCCCGGTGCGCCGGGGTCGCATCGCCGATGGGGGTGGGAGCAGGTGACGGAACTCGCGATCCGCGCTCTCGTCGCCCGCGACCAGCCGCTCGTGGCGGTGCTCTGGGGGAAGGACGCGGAGGGACTGCGCCCCCTTCTCGGCGACACCCCGATCATCGCCTCGGCGCATCCCTCGCCGCTGTCGGCGCGGCGGGGCTTCTTCGGGTCGCGTCCGTTCTCCCGTGCGAACGCGCTGCTCGCCGACCTCGGGGCGTCGCCGATCGACTGGCGGGTGGAAGGGGAGGCTCCGGCCTCCCTAAGCTGAACCCATGCAGTTCGAGCCGGGGGACCGACGTCGGGTGCTGCCGCGCCACCTGCGCCGAGAAGCGGCTCCCGAGGTGTTCTCGTACGCCATCCGTCCCGCGCGGTCGGGCGATCTGCCGCACGTGCGCGAGATCTACAACCACTTCGTCAGCAACTCCGCCGTCACGCTCGACGAGAAGCGCAGCAGCATCCCGTACTGGCGCGACAAGCTCGCCCTGCTCGACCGGCTGCGGCTGCCGTTCCTCGTGGCCGTCTCGCCCTCGGGCGCGGTGCTGGGTTATGCGCTGGCGCAGCCCTGGGCGGGGAAGAATGCTTACCGGTACACCGTCGAGGACTCGATCTACCTCGGGCCGGGCGCCGGCGGGAAGGGCCTCGGTGCCGCGCTTCTCCACGCTCTCGTCGAGGCCTGCGAGCGTCGCGGCATTCGCGAGATGGTCGCCGTCATCAGCGATCGGGGAGCCGAGGCGTCGATCCGACTCCATGCGCGGCTGGGCTTCGTCGAAGCGGGCCGGATGGCGGGAGTCGGCCGCAAGTTCGGGCGCGACCTCGGCACCGTCTACATGAAGCGCGCGCTTCGTCCTGTGCGGCGCCGCAGTCTCATCCCGGGCCTGCGCCGTCACTGAGCGTCGGGGATCACCGGGATCGCCGACAGCAGGGTGCGCGTGTACGCGTCGCGCGGCCGGAGGAGCACCGCGTCGGTGGCCCCGCGTTCGACGATGCGACCGTCCTTCATGACGACCACCGTGTCGCACAGGTGCTGCACCACGCCGATGTCGTGCGATACGAGCACCAGCGTGAGATCCTCCGAACGGCGCAGCTCGCGCAGCAGCTCGAGGATCTGCGCGCGCACCGTGACGTCGAGCGCCGACAGCGGCTCGTCGCCCACCAGGATGCGCGGCCGGTGGACGATCGCGCGCGCGAGCGCGATGCGTTGGCGCTGTCCGCCGGAGAACTCGTGCGGGTAGCGGTCGCCCATGTCGGGGTCGAGTCCGACCTGGACCAACACCTCGCGCACGCGAGCGCGGTGGTCGCCGGGGATGTCGAGCGCCCACAGCGGTTCACGGATGATCTGTCCCGCGGTCATGCGGGGGTCGAGCGAGGCGTACGGGTCCTGGAACACCAGACCGGTCTGCCGACGCACCCAGTGCAGAGATCGCGCGCGCGCCCGGGCGTCGATGTCGCGTCCGTCGAGCGAGACCGTACCGGCGGTCGGTCGGTCGAGTCCGAGCAGGAGGCGCACGAGCGTCGATTTCCCCGAGCCGGACTCGCCGATGATCCCGACCGACGAACCCTCGACGATGTCGAGGTCGGTCGGGTGCAGGGCCGTCTCCGGCCGTGAGCGCTCCCAGGGCGATCGCTTCGGCCGGAGGAAGTCGCGCCGCAGCCCGCGCGCGCTGAGCAGACTCACGATGCGCCTCCCTCGGGGCGCCACAGCGTCGCGGTCGCATCGCGGAGCAGGCCCCGCGTGACCGACGACTGCGGCGCACGCAGCAGCTGCGTCACGGGGGCGTCCTCGACCACCCTGCCCCGCTCGAGGACCACGCCGTGGGTGGCGACCTGCGCCAGCACAGCGAGATCGTGGGTGATGAACACGAGCGACATCCCCTCGTCCTGCACGAGCCCCAGGAGCAGGGCCAGGATCTCGGCCTGGATGGTGACATCGAGCGCGGTGGTCGGCTCGTCGGCGATGAGCAGTCGGGGCCGGCAGGCGAGGGCCGTCGCGATCGCCACGCGCTGACGCTGCCCGCCCGAGAGTTGATGCGGGTAACGGTCGACGATCGACGGCGGGTCGGGCAGGCGCACGCGTGCCGCCTCGGCGATCGCACGATCGCGAGCCTCTCGTCGGCCGATGCGCTCGTGGATGCGCACGGACTCGGCGATCTGGCGTCCGACGGTGCGGATGGGGTTGAGCGCGGTGCGGGGTTCCTGGAAGACGATGCCGATCTCGTCGCCGCGCAGACGGGCCAGTTCACGATCGGGGCGTCCGATGAGCTCTTCGCCGTTCCAGCGGACGCTTCCGCTCGCGACGGCTCCGTCGGGTAGCAGGCCGAGGATCGCGAGGGCGGTCAGCGACTTGCCGGAGCCGGACTCGCCGATCAGCCCGACCCTGGCGCCGTCGGGCACCTCGAACGAGACGCCGTCCACGAGCCGTCGCCCGTCGAGCTCGACGGCGAGGTCCTGCACCTGAAGACTCATGCGACCACCCCCGGGGTGTGCGTCTCGGCGGAGCGGTGGCGCAAGGTGGGATCCGTCGCCTCGCGGAGGCCGTCGCCGAGGAGGTTGAGCGCGAGCACGGTGATGGTGATCGCGAGGCCCGGCCAGATCACCGAGAGCGGATGAACCCCGATGTAGCGCTGCAGATCGGCCAGGAGGATGCCCCAGCTGGGCTCGACCACCGACGCGCCGAAGCCGAGGTACGACAGTCCCGCCTCGGCGAGCACGGCCACCGCCATCGACCACGACAGCTGCACGATGAACACCGGAGCGACGTTCGGGAGGAGGTGCCGTGCGAGGCTCTGCGCGGTGGTCAGGCCCGAGGCGCGCGCGGCGAGCACGAAGTCGCTCTGCTGCACGCGTCGGAGTTCGGGGCGCGTGACGCGGGCGATGTTCACGCCGAACCCGATGCCGACGGCCCAGATGACCACCCACAGCGATCCGCCCCACACCGACGAGATCATCATCGCGATCAGCAGCACGGGGAACGCGATGAGGATGTCGACGAGCACCGCCACGGTCTCGCGGACGCCGCGGGGCGTGAGGGCGCCCAGCGCGGCGAGGGCGATGCCGACGAGCGTGGCGACGATGCCGGCACCGACGCTGACGAACACCGTGGTGCGCGCGCCGGCCATGAGAAGGCTGAGGATGTCGCGTCCCGTGTCGTCGGTGCCGAGCAGGTGCGGAAGGCCGGGAGGCAGCCAGCGGTCGCGGATCTCCGATGCCTGCGGATCGAACGGCGTCCAGAAGACCGAGACGAGGGCGGCGAGGCCGATCAGGCCGACCACGATCATTCCGAATGCACCGGTCGGTGTCGCCGCGAGTCGGCGGAGCCACTGCGGCGCCATCACGCCTCCCTCTGCCGGGGGTCGATGGCCCGATGCAACAGATCGACGAGGAACCCCACGACCAGCACGAACCCGGTCAGGACCAGCAGCTCGCTCTGCACCTTGACGAGGTCGCGCGTGCCGACATCGGCGACGAGCATCCGTCCGATGCCGGGGAGCGTGAAGAGCTGCTCGATGACGACCGACCCGACAATGATCCCGGCCACCTGCAGACCGAGCACCGTCACGATCGAGAGTCCGGCGGCCGGGATTCCGTGCCGTACGAGGGCCTGCGTGCGGGTGAGTCCCTTGGCCGCCGCCGTACGCACGAAGTCCTGACCGGCGGCCTGCAGGGTGGCGCTCCGCACGAACCGCAGGAGCATCGCCCCCTCGACGACGCCGATGGTGAGCGCGGGCAGGAGGAGGGCCTCCACGGCGCGGCCGGGAGTGCTCCACCCCGTGCGGGGGAATCCCTGCGGCGGCAACCACCCGAGCCAGACCGAGAAGACGACGATCAGCATCATGCCCGCCCACACGACGGGGACCGCGGCGAGGGCTTGCGCCCCGACGCTCAGGACGGTGCCGGACGGGCGTCCGCGGCGCAGCGCGGAGAGGATGCCGAACGGGACAGCGATCACGACGGCGATCAGCAGGGACAGGATGCCCAGGGGCACCGTGACCTGCGCCTTCTGCAGCAGCTCCTCTCCGACGGAGGCCCCCGACAGGAGCGAGGTGCCCAGGTCGCCGCGAAGAAGCCCGCCGACCCACTCCGCGTACTGGGCGATGAGCGGCTTGTCCAGGCCGAGCGAGGTGCGCAGCGCGTCGACCTCGGACGGGGAGGCCTGCGTGCCGGCGATGAGCTGCGCGACATCGCCGGGGAAGACTCGCAACGTCAGGAAGATGAGCGCGCTCGCCACGAGGAGGCCTGCGATGAGCAGGGCCCCTCGAGCGAGCGCGTAGCGGAGCATGTCGACGGGGCGTTCAACCGGCGTCGAGCACGGAGACGCCCGCGAGGTCGATGCGGGAGTTGATCGAGTCCTTCGCGAAGCCCGTGACGAGGGGGCTCACAGCGGTGAGGGTCTCACCGTTGTACAGCCAGTCGGCGGCGTGGTCCTCCGAGACGATGCGCGCGGCCTCGGCGAGCAGCTCGGCAGCCTTCTCCGGATCGACCTCGGCCTCGGCCTGGGTGTAGAGCTCCTGCACCTCGGCGTTGTCGTACCCGAAGTAGTAGTCGGGGTTCGCGAAGTTGCCGAAGTCGCGGGGTTCGACGTGCAGGACGAAGCTGAGGTCGTAGTCGTGGTTGGTGTACACGTCCTCGAGCCAGGCCGGGAACTCGACCGCGTCGACGTCGAGCGTGACGCCGACCTCGGCGAAGTCGGAGATCAGCACCTTCGGCACCGTAGTGCCGTAGAACGAGGGGATCGTGAGGGTGAGCTCGAGATCCTCCTGGCCGGCCTCGGCCAGCAGCTCCTTGGCGCGCTCGGGGTCGTACGACATGACATCCGAGAGGTCCTCGTAGCCCGGGTCGAGTTCCGGGATGGGGCCGTACAGCTCGGTGCCGGCACCGACGGCTTCGATGAGAGCCTCGTGATCGATGGCGAGTCGCAGCGCCTCGCGCACGCGCACGTCGTCGAGTGGCGCCTTCGCGTTGTTGAAGGCGAGCGTCGCCTTGTCGGTGGTGCGGCCGGTCGTCAGCGTGAAGTCGCCGGAGTCCTCGAGCTGCGGTGCGAGGTTCGGGTCGACCGCGGTCAGCACGTCGAGATCGCCGGCGAGGGCCGCGTTCACTCCGGCGGTGAAGTCGGGAATGTACTGGAACTCGACCTCGGCGACCCCGACCGGCTCGCCCCAGTATGCGTC
Source organism: Microbacterium sp. Soil_N32 (assembly GCF_057655505.1). Classification (NCBI taxonomy): domain Bacteria; kingdom Bacillati; phylum Actinomycetota; class Actinomycetes; order Micrococcales; family Microbacteriaceae; genus Microbacterium; species Microbacterium sp. Soil_N32. Next base: position 832,810 of record NZ_JBDGME010000019.1, on the reverse strand, counting down.
GTTGCGAGCGAACGTGATCGTGCTCCCCTTGTTCCACCGGGTCAGGGTGAACGGCCCCGTCCCGTTCTCCGCGGTCTTGAGGTCGGTGGTATCGCCGGCCTTGAACACCAGACCGGCGGGTCCGGTGAGGGCGAAGAGGAAGTTCTGGTCGGGCTGCGACAGCACGATCTCGACCGTCGAGGCGTCGGGGGCGGTGATCGCGGAGACCGCGCCGAACTCCGCGTTGCCCTGCAGGGTGGCGTCGGTGCGCACGGCCTCGTACGAGGCGACGACATCGGCGGACGTGAGGGGAGAGCCGTCGTGGAACGCGATGCCCTCCTGCAGCGTGAAGGAGTATGTCAGGCCGTCGTCGGAGACGGTGTACTCCGACGCGAGTCGCTCCACGATCTCGTTGTCCTGCGTGCGCGTGACGAGTCCTTCGTAGATGTTGTCGATGAGGATCTGCTCGAGTGCGGCGCCGCTCGTGCGCCGGATGTCGAGGTTGGTCGGCTCGAGCACCAGGCCGACGCGCAGCGTGGCATCGGGATCGGGGGAGCCCGTGGGCGTCGCGGCCGGCTCCGTCGAGCCGCTGCACGCGCTCAGGATCAGGGCGGCGGCCGCGAGGGCGGAGATCAGAGCGGGGCGACGAAAGCGTCGGGACATGGGATTCCTCTCGGTGCGGCAGGTGCTGTGTGCCGGTGGATCGAGCCTAGGGACGGGGGAAGGGGGAGGGGTCGGAGAACGGAACGGAACGTCACATTCCGCGGGGGGACGGTGGGGTGGCCGTCGCCTCGAGGACCAGGCGGGCGAGGTCGTCCGGCGCCGTCTCCTGGACGTTGTGCGAGGCGTCGATCTCGACGACCCTCGCCGTCGGGACGCGCTCTGCGAACACGGCGGCGTCGTCTGCGGTGACGAAGCCCCGTGTCGCGCGGACGAGGGTGATCGGTGCCCGGACGGCGGCGAGGTCGTCCCACCCCGTCTCATGCAGGACGGACGGTGCGGTCGACGTGCCGGGGTCATGCGCCGAGAGCGCCTGAGCGGCGAGATGCGCGAAGTGATGCTTCCATTCGATGCGCCCGTCGTCGCGCACGCGCGTGTTGAGGAAGACGCCGCGCTCGGTCTCGGCGCGCGACCCACCGAAGCCGAGCGCCATCGCCTTGTCGACGAGCTCGTCCCGGGTGGCGAAGTCGGTCGGGCCCGCGTAGAACGCGCGGAGCGCCGACGGTCCCGCGCTGGTGTCGATGCCGGGGGTGATGTCGACGACGATCAGTTCGCGGACCAGATCGGGTCGGGCCGCCGCCAGCGCGGCTCCGGTGAGACCGCCCAGCGACTGCCCGACGACCACCTGGGAAGTCTCGGTCCAGGCATCGAGCGCCACGGCGACGTCGGCGGCCAGCACGCGCGGTGTGTAGTCGGCATCCGTCCGCCACGAGGAGTCGCCGTGTCCGGCGAGATCGATCACCAGCGTCGGGAGCCCGAGCGCGAGGACGGTGGTGTCCCACGTGTGGGCGTTGAGCCCGGCGCCGTGGAGCAGCGTCACCTCGGGGGCCGCGCCGCCGAAGCGGAGGCCGCTCAGCGTCCGGCCGTCCGGCAGGGGGAGTGTGAGTCGCTCGACGAGCGGCACGGGAACTCCTCGGGCGTCGGCCTGCGCGGGGAGGTAGCGGAACTCGCTGTGATCGGTCGGCACGTTCCCTATTTTGCGCCCTGACGGATGCGTTCAGGAAATGTCGATGCAAATTGCACGGCCACACCTGGCACGAACTATTCGAAATGAAAGACGAAGATCGGTCACATTGAGCATCCTGAATTTCACCCGCGGATACCCTCGCTCGCGCGACACGCGCTCGGAATATCATCGTCCCATGAGCGAGAAGCGAGTCCACCTCTCCAAGACCGAGCCCGCGGCGTATCAGGCGCTGGATGCGTTCTCTCGCACCGTCGGGGAGATCTGCGCGGCGAACGGCATCGACGATCGCCTCAAGGAGATCGTCATGATCCACTGCTCGCAGCTCAACGGCTGCGGATACTGCACACGCATCCACGTGGACCGCGCGCTCGCCGCGGGCATGGATGCGGATACGCTCATGCAGATCGCCACCTGGCGTGAGAGCGGGGTGTTCTCGGATCGCGAGTGCGCGGCCCTCGAGCTCGCCGAGGCGTTCACCTTCATCTCGGAGGAGGGGGTGTCCGACGAGGTCTACGACCGGGTGGGGAGCGTGTTCACCGAGAAGGAATACGCCGCACTCAGCTGGGCCTGCGTCTCGATCAACGCCTTCAACCGCATCGTCATCGCCGGGCGGTACCCCGTGCCGCCGCGAACCACGGCCTCGGCATGACCGTGCTCGACGTTCCCGGCGTGAACAACGTGCGGGACGTGGGCGGCATCCCCGCTCGCGGGGGCCGCATCCGCTCCGGCGTCCTTCTGCGCTCCGGGCAGCTGTCCGGAGCGACGGCCCAGGGAGCCGCCGAGCTGCGTCACCGCGTTCGCCGCATCGTCGACCTCCGGGACGGCGAGGAGGTGGCCGCGGAGCCCAGCGGCATCCACGGACCTGAGACCACGCACCTTCCGCTGTTCCTGGGGTCGGTGCGGTCGTTCTTCGAGACCGACACGAGCCTGGAGGACCTCTACCTCCACCTGCTCGAGGAGAGCGGACCCCGCTTGGCCGAGGCCGTGCGCATCATCGCGGCCGGGCAGCCCACGCTCGTGCACTGCACCGTGGGGAAGGACCGCACCGGTGTCACGGTCGCCCTCGCGCTCTCGGCGGTGGGCGCGGACCGCGAGGCGGTCATCGCCGACTATGCGCTCACCGAGTCGCAACTGCCCGCCGAGCGCAATCGCCGCATCGCCCGCTACCTGCAGCAGACGCACCCGGAGGCCGTGCACGCCGTCGCCCTCGCGACGCAGTCGCCGGCCGAGGTCATGCGGCGGTTGCTCGAGACCGTCGACGAGCGCTGGGGATCCGCCTCCGGCTACCTGCGCGCCCAGGGCCTCTCCGACGACGAGCTGGAGGCTCTCGAGCGTGCCCTCGTCGAGCCCGCGGAGTGAGCCAGAGTAGGTAAGGCATGCCTTCATCGGTGTTACGATGAGAACACCATGGAGACCTCGATCGAGACCCGGAGCAGCCGCGCGGCTCGCCGCGCCGCTCGTCGTCGTTCCCACCACCTCGTGACGGCCGACGAGACGTCGCTGGTCGATCTCGAGATGTTCCTCGCGACCCTGCCGCTGTGCGCGTCGGGGCGCGTCTTCATCGAGGTGCCGACGGTCGACGACATCCGGACCATCCAGGTCCCTGGCCGCATGACCGTGACGTGGCTCGCACGAGCCGATCGCACCGGCGCCCCGGGGAGCGGCCGCTCGTGCGCTCGTGGCGAGGCCGTCGCGCGCGCGACCTGCGCCTGGGCCGACGAGATGCTCTGCGACGGCGAGTACGAGACCCACATCACGCTGCTCGGGGGATACCTCGGTACCGCCGACATCGTCGATCACCTCAGGGGCGACCTCGGCGTCGACGCGGCATCGATCCGCGTTCCCGAGCGCTTCGCAGGGTTGCTGCCGACCGAGCGCTGACGCGTCACCGGCTGCGCGGCACGTAATTCCCGTCCTGCAGGCCGGCCTCGATCTCGAAGCGGTTACGCAGCGGATCACGGCCCGCGAAGAGGTACAGGAACGGCATGAGGAAGCCATAGCGCAGCCACTGCTCGCGGTGCACGGCCTCGTGCCTCAGCACGGCGTCGCTCGGCCGACGATCGCCGGTGAGGAAGCACCCACCGACGCAGACGCCCCCGCGTGCGAACGTCCATGACGGCATGCCGCGGAAGATCCACAGCCCTGCCCGACGCTCGACCGGTCCGGTGCTCCACAGGGTCCCCCAGAACCACCCGACCGAGGTGCCCCAGAGGTAACCCAGGCGACTGATGGGCGACCGCAGAAGGAACGCCGGGATGCGCCGGTCGAAACGGCGCCCGCGCTCCAGGGTGCGCTCGGCGCGCTCGCGCCAGTCCTCGTTCACGCGACCGCTCCGACCAGCCGGAGCAGCGAGCCCAGGTCGTCGACCGCATCGGCGGGCGAGCGCGGGGCGAAACCGGCGATCGTGGCGCCGGCGAGCGGGAACTCCTCGCGCAGGCGTCGGATCGCGGCGGCCAGCGCGCTCGGCGCGGCTCCGAACGGTGCGGGGGAGGAGACGCCCGTCAACTCCGCCGGATCGAGGACGTCGACGTCGATGTGCACCCACACCCGGGTCGCACCGGTCAGCCGCACGGCGTCGGCAAGGGCCTCCGGGCGGGCGAGGTCGTCGACGCTCACTCTGCGCAGCGCGGAGAGCGGAGCGGCCTCGGCCTCGTCGACCTCGCGGACCCCGACGGTGACGATGCGTTGTGGCGCGATGCCGGGGGAGAGGGCCACCTGCGGCTCGCCCTCGCCCAGGATCGCTCGCAATGCCATCCCCGAGAATGCACCGGACGGTGACGAATCGGGGGTGTGCAGGTCGGCGTGCGCGTCGCACCAGACGACCGCGAGGTCGTCGGTGCCGCCCGGGAGCGCGTCGAGGGCGCCGACCGTAATGCTGCAGTCGCCGCCGATCAGCACCGTGTCCTCGGTCATGTGCTCGCGCAGCAGAGCGCGGGTGCGGAGCAGGGCGCTGAGGCGTCGCACGCCCGTGCCCAGCGCCTCGCCCGCCTCGACGGGCACGTCGAGGAGCGAGGTGTGGGCGCGGGGCAGGTCGCCCGCGATCGCGCTCGCTCCGTCGACGAGGAGCATGGCCCGAGCGGCGGGCGAACCCTGCCACTGCGGAACGACGAGGAAACGCACCATGGGTGCCTCCGAAGAAGGACGGCGGATGCCTCGGCGCGATCGGCCGGGGCATCCGCCGTGGGTGGATCAGGAACCTTCGATCGCCGGGCGGGGCGCGGAGCCGCCCGCCTTCAGCTCGGCCAGACGCGCCTCGACCTCGGTGAGCTCTCCGAGGTCTTCGAGACTCTCGAACTGCGCGTCGAGGCTCGATGCGGCCAGCTCCGCCTTGCCCTGGGCGAGGGCCTCCTGGCGGCGGACCTTGTCTTCGAAGCGCCCCAGCTCGCTCGTCGGGTCGAGGACGTTGATCGACCCGATCGCGTCCTGCACCTTGGTCTGGGCCTCGGCGACCTTCGCGCGCGCGAGCAGCTCGCTGCGCTTGTTCTTGAGCTCGCCGAGCTTCTCCTTCATGCCGTTGAGGCCGCCCTTGAGCTTGTCGACGATCTCGGTCTGCGCGGCGATCTGCGGCTCGGCCGCGCTCGCCTCGCGCTCGGCGCTGATCTGGCGCTGCAGGGCGATCTTCGCCAGGCTGTCGAACTTGTCGGCACCCGCGGTGTCTCCGTTGCCGCGCATCTCGTCGGCCTTGCGGCTCGCGGCGAGGGCCTTGTTGCCCCACTCCGTCGCCGCCTGCACGTCTTCCTCGTGGTCGCGCTCGAGGAGGCGCAGGTTGCCGATCGTCTCGGCGATCGCCGACTCCGCATCGGCGATGTTGTTGGTGTAGTCGCGAACGAGCTGGTCGATCATCTTCTGCGGGTCCTCCGCAGAATCCAGGAGGGCGTTGATGTTCGCGCGGACGAGCGTCGAGATACGTCCGAAGATGGACTGCTTGGTCATGCGGGGTTCCTTTCAGAGAGGGACAATCGAAGTCTGGCCGAGTCGTCTGTGAAGTTCAGAAGCGTCCTCCTCCGGAGCGCCGCCGGGCGCCACCGGATCGTCCGCCGCCGCCGAAGCCCGAGCTGCGGAAGCCGCCGCCGCCCGAGCGCCAGCTGCTCCCCCGGGAGGAGCGGCTGCCGCCGCCTCCGCCCGAGAGCAGGCCGCCGATGATGCCGCCGAGGATGTCGCCCGCGAGGCCGGAGTCGTTCGTGCGTCCGCCGCCGAACGGGCCCCCGCCCCATCCGGAATCCCAGCCGGACGAGGAGGAGTAGGCCGACACATCTGCGGACGCGGAGGAGATCGCCTGGCGAGCGAGGTCGAGCGCGCGGCGGGCTTCGGCCAGCGCGGCATCGGGGGTCTGCGAACGGGCGGCCTCGGCCTGCGCCCGCGAGGCCTCGGCCTGGGACAGACGGGTGCGCGCCGTGGAACCGACCGAACCGCGTCGGGTCTCGATGAACTCGCGCGCGGTGCGGATCTCGGAGTCGGCCTGCAGAAGCGTCTGATCGAGCATCTGCCGCGTGCGCAGAGCGCGCTCGGCGTTCTCTCTGCTGCGCGCGATGGTCTGATCGATCGTCGCGTTGGCGGCCGACAGGGCCTCGAAGGCGCGCTGCGGATCGCGGGAGGGACCGGCGAGGTCGGCGCGCGCCGCCTCGAGCTGCTGCCGCACGGCGGAGGTCGCCGCCGCGAGGGACCCGTCCGGGTCGGGAAACTGCCGCGCCGTCTCGACGTCGGACTGCAGTTCGACCACCAGCGCCTGCGCGCGCGCCTCGGTCGCGGCGAGGTCGTCTCGGAGCGTCGTGAGCGCTGCGGCGAGCTGGTGCGCCTGCGCGACGGCCTGCTCGGCGGTGCGGATGGCGAACGCGGCCTCGCCGGATCGGCCGTCTGCGATGGCCTCGGATGCCGCATCGATCGCCCGGTCGGCGAGCGATGCGCGCTCCCGTGCCTGGGCGGGGTTCTCCGCCACGGCGGCGAGAGCGCCCGGCGCATAGGCGGCCGCGAGAGAGGAGAGGGTGCCGTCGGCGACGGGCAGCGCCGCCTCGAGGGATGCGCGCTCGGCGCGCACGCGCTCCAACTCCTGCGGGGCGTTCTGCTCCAGGCGGCGGAGCGCATCGAAGGCCTCGACGTTGTCGTCGAGGATGTCGTCGACCTCGTCGGCGATCTGGACGATGCGGATGTGCCAGGCGCGTCGGTCGTGGATCGTGTCCTCGATCTCGTCGTCGAGCTTCTGACGCAGGTCGAACGCTTCGGCGAGTCTTTCGCGCGCCCGATCGACCACCGCGGTGAACTCGGCCGTCGCGGCATCGCCGAACTGGGCGATCGCGAACGCCAGTTCTTCTCGCGACGAGGTGATCGCATCGTCGGCGCGCACCAGGGCCGCCCCGGCGAGGTCTTCGACCTGCGCATCGGTCATGGTCGAGAACGGGTCGGAGGGGTCGGGCGTCGCAGGCATCGCGCCGCGTGCGCGGATGGCCGCCTCGCGGCGGCGGCGGCGGACGACGGCGACTACGAGCCACACGACGAGAGCGACTGCGACGACCCCGACGACGACGAGGAGGACGCGAAGCGCACCGGCTCCGCCGTCGCCCTGGATCTCGTCGGCGGCGAGCGCCACCGCTCCGTCCCAGTCCTCCTGCGCGAGCAGGGGCTGGATCTTCTGTTCGATGTCGTCGAGTCGGTCGTCGCTCAGCGGACCGCCCTCGGCGCCGGAGATGAAGTAGCTCCGTTGCTCGGTCGCCACCGCCAGGAGGTACTGATCCGGTCCGAGGCCGTTGTCGACGGCCACCTGATCAGCCCACCCGATGCGATCGGACGGCGACGTGAACTCGTCGACGAAGACGACGAAGAGATCGGCGGAGGAGTTCTCGGTGAGTTCCTGCAGGCGCGCCTCGAGGGACTGGTCCTCGCTCGAGCTCAGCACACCCGCGTCGTCGGTCACGTACCCGGCGTCGAGCGTGAGCGGATCGGTGGCGGAGGCCGTGGAGGGGAGAGCGACGCCGAGGAGTGTGGCGAGAGCGAGCACGCACAGCGCTTTCCACCGTGTCTTCATCGCGTTCCCTCCGACCGGCAGGCGAGCCCCATGGCACGAGTCTATGCATTGCCCCCGACACGCGACAGCGCCGGGAGCGGATCACCCGTTCGCCCTCAGCGGAGACGCATACGCTGGAGGGCATGGATGACAGGTACGGTTCCGACGTGCTCGCCGCGGGCTGGCGGGAGCGCGGCGCGCCGAAGGTCGCGACGGTGCCGGCCGAGCTCGATCTGGTCGTCGAGGTCGTGGGCGACGGTTTCTGCGGAGCGGTGACGCGGGTGCAGAGCGGTGACGTCGAGCTCGAGGACTGGAAGGGGCGCAAGCGTCTGTTCCCCCTGGGCGGCGGCTTCCTCATTGAGGGGCGACCGGTGCGGCTGACCGCTCCGGCGCCGACGGTGCAGGCACCGCAGCGCACGGCATCCGGCTCCTTCGCCGTCGGCGATCAGCGCGCGCGGGTCGCACTGCCCAGCCGCATCCTGGTCGAGGGCAAGCACGATGCCGAGCTCGTCGAGAAGGTCTGGGGCGCAGACCTGCGGGTCCAGGGCGTCGTGGTGGAGTTCCTCCAGGGCGTCGACCTGCTCGACGACCTGCTCGCGGGTGAGCCTCCGTCGCGCGAACGGCGGTACGGCGTGCTCGTCGACCACCTGGTGCCAGGGTCGAAGGAGTCGCGGATCGCGGAGGCGGTGGCGCGCGGCCCGCACGGGCGGCACGTGAAGATCGTCGGGCACCCCTTCGTCGACGTGTGGCAGTGCGTGACGCCGCGGGCGCTCGGGATCTCGCGATGGCCCGAGATTCCGCGGGGGACCGACTGGAAGACGGGCATCTGCCGCGCCTTCGGCTGGCCGCACGAGACCCAGGCCGACACCGCGCGGGCCTGGCAGCACATCCTCGGCAGGGTGCACACTTATCGCGACCTCGAACCGGCACTGCTCGGCCGGGTGGAGGAGCTCATCGACTTCGTGACCGAGCCCGTCGGCTGAACCGCGGCGGCGGCGCGGCGGGGGCGCGGTGCCCGCCCGGATACCCTGGAACCATGCCCGAACCAGGAACCTTCCGCGACGAGCCGGTGTCGTTCGTGCGCCGCAGCGGCCGCATGTCCGAGGCGCAGGAGCGTGCCTTCACCGACCTCGCTCCGCACTACCTGCTCGACGTGCCGCGTGACGTGGCCTGGACCTCGGTGCACCCCGAGGCCCGCCTCGACGTCGCCGCCGAGTACGGTCGCGACGCCGACCTGATCGTCGAGATCGGCTCCGGGCAGGGGCACGCGATCGTCGCCGCTGCCTCGGCGCGCCCCGACACCGACTTCCTCGCCGTCGAGGTGTTCCGCGCGGGACTCGCCCGCACCATGCTCGACGCCGAACGGGAAGGTGCGCGCAACCTCCGCGTCGTCGAGGCGAACGCCCCGGAGGTGCTCTCGTCGTATCTTCCCGAGTCGGCCGCGAACGAGGTGTGGATCTTCTTCCCCGACCCCTGGCACAAGAAGCGCCACACCAAGCGACGGCTCGTGCGCCCCGGATTCGCCGACAACGCGGCTCGGGCGCTGGTCGACGGTGGTCTGCTGCGGCTGGCGACCGACTGGGAGGACTATGCGCTGCAGATGCGCGAGGTGCTCGACGCGGAGCCGCTGTTCGAGCGGGCGTTCGAGGGCGACTGGGCCGACCGTTTCGAGGGCCGCGTGATGACCGCGTTCGAGCGCAAAGGCCTCGCGAAGGGGCGCGACATCCGCGATCTGGTCTACCGTCGCCGACCCCGACCATGAACGACGTCCGCCTCTCGGCACGCGCCGGTCTCGCCCCGGCCGTGCTGGTGTGCGCGGCGGCTCCCGCGTTCTTCGTGTGGGAGAAGCCGTGGCTGGGGTGGGTCCTGATCGCCGCCGGCCTCATCCTGGCGGCGCTCCTCGAGCGTGGACGGGTGACGGCATCCGCCCCGTCGCTCACGCGGGATCTCTCGCTCGTCGCCCTGGGGATGCTCGTGGTCAGCGTCATCCCTCTCGCGGCCGAGCTCGACAACGGCGCCATGCTGCGTTTCACGCTCGCCCTCGGCGGTGCCGTGGTGCTGCCGTACGTCGTCTCGCGCTTCGTCTACCGGGATCGGGCGATCTCATTCCCCTGGCGCGGTGGGCGCCGCTGGGGTCGGCTGCAGTGGGGCTGGCTCGTCGCGGTGCTCGTACTCGGCTGGTTGATCCTGCCCTTCTACTTCATCAGCAGCGGCGTCTACCAGAACTGGCCGGTCGTCGACACTCCCGACCTCATCGCGCGTCTGTTCGTCGGTGTCGGCGCTGTGGGGATCTGGGACGAGCTGTTCTTCATCTGCACGGTGTTCGCGCTGCTGCGCCGACACTTCCCTGACCTCCTCGCCAATGCGCTGCAGGCGATCGTGTTCGTGTCGTTCCTGTGGGAGCTGGGCTACCGCGAGTGGGGTCCGCTCCTCACGATCCCGTTCGCGCTGCTGCAGGGCTTCATCTTCCTGCGCACGCACTCGCTCGCATACGTGGTCACGGTGCACCTGCTGTTCGACGCCGTGGTGTTCGGCGTGCTGGTGCATGCGCACAATCCGGGCATGCTGCCGATCTTCCTGGTCTGAACACAGGCGAGGGCCGTTCTGTCAGAATCGAGCCATGCTCATCGTCGGACTCGTCCTCGCCGCGGCCGCCGCCGCGTTCCACGTCTTCATCTTCGCGCTGGAGTCGCTGAAGTGGACCGAGCCCGAGACGAGGAAGATCTTCGGCGTCGCCAGCGAGGCGGATGCCCTGACGACCAAGCAGCTGGCGTTCAACCAGGGGTTCTACAACCTGTTCCTGGCGCTCACCACTCTGTTCGGCATCGGGTTCGCGATGTTCGGCTTCGAGACGATCGGACTCACCCTCGTGTTCGCCGGCACGGGCATGATGCTCGCCGCCGCGCTCGTACTGGTGCTCTCCGACCGCTCGAAGGCTCGGGCCGCCCTGATGCAGGGCACCCTGCCGCTGCTCGCGGTGGTCGTCACCGCCATCGCGCTCGCCGTCCGCTGAGTACGGCGAAGGGGACCGCCGACCGGCGATCCCCTTCGATGCGGCGGGCACCTCAGAACCGCAGGAGCACCTTGCCGACTCGTCCGGGCGTCTTGCTGAGGCGCACGGCGTCAGCGACGTCGTCGGCGTCGAACACGCCCGCGACGGGCAGGGTCAACGTGCCATCGCCCACCCGCTGGATCAGCTCGCGGAACAGACCCGCCTTCGTGTCGGCGTCGAGCTGCTGGGTGACCTTGCTGCCCCAGAACCCCTTCACGACCGCCTGCTTGAAGATGACGTCACCGGAGGCGATCTCCATGACGGGCGAGTTCATCGCGCCGAAGGCGACCAGCGTGCCGCCCTCGCCGAGGAGCGAGAGCACGTCGCCGGACGCAGGCCCGCCGACGGAGTCCACGCCGGAGGTGATCGATGCGCCGGCGGTGAGAGCCTCGACCTGGTCCCGCCAGTCGTCCTGATCGGTGGCGATCACGTTGACGATCCCCTGGTCGCGGAGTTCGTCGACCCCCTCGGTGCGACGCACGAGGCCGATCACGTTGATCCCGCGAGCGGCGCCCAGCTGTGCGAGCATGCGCCCGACGGCACCGTTCGCGGCGTTCTGCACGATCCAGTCGCCCTCGGCGACGTCGAGGAAGTGCAGCAGCGCGATCGTGCTGAACGGCATCGAGACCAGCTGCGCGGCGCTCTCGTCCGGCAGCCCGTCGGGTACGGGGATGAGGCCCGCGGCATCCGCGACGACGTATTCGGCCCAAGCGCCGAACGTCCCGCCGGTCGCGACGCGCTGACCGACCGACAGGTGGGTCACGCCGTCACCGAGCGCGTCGACCGTGCCGACCGCCTCGGTGCCGGCGCGCGCGGGCAGTTCCGGCACGTAGCCGTAGGTGCCGCGGACGGTCCAGAGATCGTGGTTGTGGATCGGCGAGAGCAGGATCTTGATCCGGACCTGGCCCGGACCGGGCTCCGGGGTCGGCCGCTCCTGCAGGGCGAGGACGTCCTCCGCCTCGCCGAAGGACTCGTGGATGAGTGCGCGCATGATTTCCTCCCTCAGTCGTCGGAGACGCTGATCGTGACGTCGATGTTGCCGCGGGTCGCGTTCGAGTACGGGCACACCTGGTGCGCGGCGTCGGCGAGGGCCTGCGCCTGCTCGTGGGGGAGGTCGGGGATGACGACCTCGAGTTCGACGGCGAGGCCGAAACCGCCCTGACCGTTCGAACCGATGTGCACGCGCGCGCCGACCGAGGTGTCGGTGAGCTTCACCTTCTGCGCACGCGCGACAGACTGCAGGGCGGAGTGGAAGCAGGCCGCATAGCCGGCGGCGAAGAGCTGCTCGGGGTTGGCGCCGTCCCCGCTTCCCCCCATCGCCTTCGGGATGGCGAGGTCGAACTCGACGCGGCGGTCGTCGGTGGCGACGTGCCCGTCGCGGCCGGCTCCGGTGGCGAGTGCTTCTGCGGTGTAGAGGGCTTCCATGGGGATTTCCTTCCTGTGGTGTGCGTCGGCGCGGGGTGCGCGACGACAGCGGTCAGCTCCGTGCGTTCTGCAGCAGAGCCGTGAGTTCCTGGAGTTCGGAGATGAGGCGGCGACGGTGCTCGTCATCACGGATGCCCGAGAGGCGGGCGACGTCGAGCGCGACCGTCGCGAGCTCGGCGCGGAGTCCTTCGCCGCGCTCGGTGAGCTGCACCGTCACGACCCGCTCGTCGGTGATGCTGCGCGACCGGGTGACCAGCTCGGCCTGTTCGAGGCGGCGCACCAGGGGTGACAGGGTGCCGGAGTCGAGCTGCATCGCGTCGCCGAGAGACCCGATGGTCTGCTCGCCCTCGTGCCAGAGGATCGCGAGCACGAGGTACTGCGGGTACGTCAGCCCCCAGGGCGCCAGCAGCGTGCGGTACGCCTGGGTGGTTGCGCGCGCGGCGGAGTAGAGCGAGAAGCACACCATCTCATCGGTCACGGGCATGATGAAGAGTCTTGCACGCTATTCAATTGTGCACAACTCAATATGTCCGCCGATCCGGCTCAGCGCCGCAGCTCGGCGCTGAGCCAGCGGGCGTACTGGTGCCAGGGTTCGCCACCGCGGCGCAGGCTCGCCACGTGGACGTCGAGTGGGGCCGCGAAGGTGAACCACTCGCCGCCCTCCCGCAGGTCGGCGAACTCGCGGTGCCGCGACTGCTCGAGAGCACGATCGCCGCGCTCGAACGCGAGCAGCTCGTCATGGCGGATGCTCGCGAGCCGCTGCCGCGGGCGCCGGCTCGTGCCGATCTTCACTCGACGGTCGTACCGCAGGTAGTAGACGACATCGATGCGGGGCAGCGGGAGGTCGTCGTCGGGAACGTCGCCGAACCGCCACGCGCACAGGGCGCACGACAGCGCACCGGTGCGTGTGCGGACTCCCGCCGTGTGTCCGCACAGTGCGCACGGACCGGGGAGGGGGAGCGGCGACGACATGGTGGGGATGCTACGCCGGGCCGCCGACACGACCGCCGGTACACCTTCCGCGTCCGCGGGCGCAAGGGGACACACTTCGGCCCGCGCGTATGGAAGATTCACCCCATGACCTGCCTGAGGACCACTGCATGACCGCCGTCGAGCCGGCCCCCGCGACGGCATCCATCCCGATCCTGACCCAGGAGCCGTTCCCGGACACCCCGGGGAGTCCCGCGCCGGAATGGTTCAAGACCGCCGTGTTCTACGAGGTGCTCGTGCGCTCGTTCAACGACAGCAACGGCGACGGGTCGGGCGACTTCCGCGGGCTCATCGAGAAGCTCGACTACCTGCACTGGCTGGGGGTCGACTGCCTGTGGGTGCCCCCGTTCTTCCCGTCTCCGCTGCGCGACGGCGGATACGACGTCGCCGACTACACCGGCATCCAGCCCGACCTCGGCACGACCGCCGACTTCAAGGAGTTCCTCGACGAGGCGCACGCGCGCGACATGCGCGTGATCATCGACTTCGTCATGAACCACACCAGCGACGAGCATCCGTGGTTCCAGGCGAGCCGGAGCGACCCCGAGGGGCCGTACGGCGACTTCTACGTGTGGAGCGACACGGACGAGCTCTACGAGGACGCCCGGATCATCTTCGTCGACACCGAGCCCAGCAACTGGACCTGGGATCCGGTGCGCCAGCAGTACTTCTGGCACCGCTTCTTCGCCCACCAGCCCGACCTCAACTTCGACAACCCGAAGGTGCAGGAGGCGATGCTCGACGCCATGCGGTTCTGGCTCGACATGGGCCTCGACGGCTTCCGCCTCGACGCCGTGCCGTATCTGTTCGAGCGGTCGGGCACGAACGGCGAGAACCTGCCCGAGACGCACGAGTTCCTCAAAGTGGTGCGCCGCATGGTCGACAAGGAGTATCCCGGTCGCGTGCTGCTCGCCGAGGCGAACCAGTGGCCCGCCGACGTGGTCGACTACTTCGGCGACCCCGAGGTCGGCGGCGACGAGTGCCACATGTGCTTCCACTTCCCGGTCATGCCGCGCATCTTCATGGCCGTCCGGCGGGAGTCGCGCTACCCGATCAGCGAAATCCTCGCGGACACCCCGCCGATTCCCTCCGGGTGCCAGTGGGGCATCTTCCTGCGCAACCACGACGAGCTCACGCTCGAGATGGTCACCGACGAGGACCGCGACTACATGTGGAGCGAGTACGCGCAGGATCCGCGCATGAAGGCGAACATCGGCATCCGCCGGCGCCTCGCGCCCCTGCTCGACAACGACGTCGACCGCATCGAGCTGTTCACCGCCCTGCTGCTGTCGCTGCCCGGATCGCCGGTGCTGTATTACGGCGACGAGATCGGCATGGGGGACAACATCTGGCTGGGCGACCGCGACGGTGTCCGCACCCCGATGCAGTGGACGTCCGACCGGAACGCGGGCTTCTCGAGCGCGAACCCCGGCAAGCTCACCCTGCCGCTCGTGCAGGATCCCGTGTACGGGTACCTCTCGGTCAACGTCGAGGCGCAGCAGGAGGACCGCTCGTCGCTGCTGCACTGGACGCGCCTCATGATCCAGGCGCGCAAGAAGCACCCGGCGTTCGGCCTCGGCAGCTTCAACGACCTCGGCGGGTCGAACCCCGCTGTGCTGTCGTACACGCGGGAGCACACGAACGACGACGGCACCGTCGACGTGATCCTGTGCGTGAACAACCTCTCGCAGTTCCCGCAGCCGGTCGAGCTCGACCTGCGGCGCTTCGAGGGCATGGTGCCGGTCGAGCTCGTGGGCGGCGTGCCCTTCCCGCGGGTGGGGGAGCTGCCGTACTTGTTGACCCTCGGCGGCCACGGATTCTTCTGGTTCCAACTGCAGGCGCCGGCGGAGGACGCGATCGAGAGGGGGATGCTGTGAACCTCGTCGAGAACGCGATCCTCGAGGACTATCTCGTCCGCACGCGGTGGTTCGGTGGCAAGAGCCGGCCCTTCCACGTGCCGTCCGTGCGCCGTATCGCCGATCTGTCGGCCGCCGACGGGCGCGTGCAGGCGATCGTCTTCCTCGTGACCGTCGAGTACGACGACGACGAGGGCGGGCGCGAGACCTATCAGGTGCCGCTGGCGTCGTACGACGAGCCGCAGGAGGCGATCTCGCACGCCGCGATCGGCTCCATCGAGGACGAGGGGCGCGTGCGCCACCTCTACGACGCCGTGCACGACCGCTATGCCATGGCGCTGTGGCTCGACGGGCTCGTCGCAGCCGAGTCGTCGGAGACGGACGAGCGCGGGGGGCTGCGCTTCCGCCGCGTACCGGGGACCGAGTCGCTCGACCCCGAACTGCGCTCGTCGCCGCTGTCGGGGGAGCAGTCGAACTCGTCGGTGCGCTTCGACGACACGGCGATCATGAAGGTTTTCCGCAAGGTGACCCCTGGGCTGAATCCCGACATCGAGATCCATCGCGAACTCACCCGCGCGGGTGCCGAGCACATCGCCGTCCTGTACGGCTGGGTCGAGGCCGATGTCGACGGTGAGGTCGTGCAGCTCGCGATGGTGCAGGAGTTCCTGCGAACGGCGACCGACGGATTCGATCTCGCCACCGGCAGTGTGCGCACGCTGCTGGCCGACCCGGAGCAGAGCATCGAAGGATCAGGCGGCGACTTCGCCGGCGAGGCCGCGCGGCTCGGCACCGCGGTCGCCGAGGTGCACGCCACCTTGCGCGAGAGCTTCCCCGTCGACCGGCGGGGGCCGCGCGCGGCGGCGTCGCTCGCGCGCACGATGGTCGACCGGCTCGAGCACGCCCTCGGCGTGGTACCCGAGCTGGCGCCGCACGCCGACCGCCTGCGGGCCGCGTACGCCGGGGTCGCTCAACTGCCCGGTCTCGACGTGCAGCGCGTGCACGGTGATCTGCACCTCGGGCAGACGCTGCGCACCGCCCACGGTTGGCGCATCGTCGACTTCGAGGGCGAGCCCGGTCGGCCGTTCGCGGAGCGCGCGCTGCCCGACTCGCCCTGGCGCGACGTCGCCGGCATGCTGCGGTCGTTCGACTATGTCCCCGGCGTGGTCGAGATGGCGCAGGCGTCGTCGGCTGAGCCCGTCAAGGATGCGGAAGACGACCTGCGTATTCAGCGCGGTCGCGAGTGGGCCGAGAGGGCGCGGGAATGCTTCCTCGACGCGTACGTCGAGGCCCTGCGGGGCGCCGATGACGAGGACCCGGAGGTCGTCGACGACCGCGCCGTGTCCCTGAGCGAGGGGGAGCGCACCCTCTTGAACGCGTACGTCGCGGACAAGGCGGTCTACGAAGCCGTCTACGAGAAGCGCAATCGCCCCGGGTGGGTGTCCATCCCCCTGCAGGCGATCGGCGAGATCTGACAGCCGGGCCCCGGTCCGAGCGACCGGGGCCCCGCTCAGGCCGGCCGGAGCACGGCGAGGACGTTCCTCGCGGGATCGCGGAACCAGGCGATGTCGGGTCCCCGTCCCGGTCCGCCGCGCAGAATCCCCCGGTCATCGGTCGGGAACTCGGCATCGGAGTAGATCTTCGTCTCGACACCTCTCGCGCGGAGCTCGTCGACCGCGCCGTCGATGTCGTCGACCGGGAAGTTCAAGATCGTGAAGCCCGCCGGAGAGTGATCGGGCTTCTCGTACACGAGGACCTTCGCGTCGTCACCGAGCAGGATTTCGAGGAACCCCATGGCGTTCGTCGAGACGTCCATGCCGAGCACGTCTCGGTAGAAGGATCGGGCGGCATCGATCGAGTCGACGCTGAAACCGCTGAAGGCGTGTGCCGTCTGGAATGCGCTCATGCGCTCAGCATGCGCGCGCCGCCGCGGGTTTGTCGAGACCGTCGCCATGGTGCATCGGTGTATTCTCGCGACGACCGGCAGGTGCTCCGTCGGCGGCTCGCCCGGTGTCACCGACCCGGAAGGGGCAAACCGCATCCGCGTCGGCTCCGAACTGTGCACGGGCCATGCGCGTGCGAAGGGCGCCAGGGAGCGATGGAGGGGTGGATATGAACGGGTTCTTTCAGCGAACCGTCGGGCTTGCGGTGATCGTGGTGGTCTTGATCGCCGCCGGTCTGCTGTGGTGGGGTGTCGCAGCGACGAACCCCCCGGCCCTGTGGGAGCCGGCCCGGATCACCCTCGCCGGTGTCTGGCAGGTGCTCTACAGCAGCGATCTGCCGAACCTGGGCGTGATGGCGACCGCGCTCGCCATCGCGCTGTTCTTCGCGCTGCTGGTGGCGGTGAGCGAACGCGTGGTCGCGGCGCGCTACCGCCGCGCGACGCCCGAGAAGGTCCGGCTCACGCTCGCGCCGCGCGCGGTGATGGCGCGGACCCGCGGCGTCTACGCCGGCGAAGTGACGGTGACCGTGCTGATCCCGGCTCACAACGAAGAAGCGTCGCTGCCGAAGACGCTGGCCTCGCTCCGCAACCAGCACCAGCTCCCCACACGCATCGTCGTCGTTGCCGACAACTGCACCGACCGTACGGTCGATGTTGCGCGCGCGCACGGGGCGGACGTCTACGAGACCGTCGGCAACACGCACAAGAAGGGCGGGGCGCTCAACCAGGCGCTGCGCGATCTGCTCCCCACGCTCGGTGACAACGACACCGTGATGGTGATGGATGCGGACAGCCAGATCGGTGCCGGGTTCCTCGCGGAGGCCATGCGCCGCTTCACCGGCGACCGTGCGCTCATGGCCGTCGGCGGCCTGTTCGAGGGGGAGCAGGGGCACGGTCTTCTCGGACAGTTCCAGCGCAACGAGTACACCCGGTACCAGCGCGAGATCCGGCGGCGGGACGGGCGCGTGTTCGTTCTCACGGGCACCGCATCGGTGTTTCGCGCCTCCGCTCTCCGGGCGGTGGCCGCCGCGCGCGGCGCGCAGCTGCCCGGCACACCGGGCGAGGTCTACGACACGTTCGCGTTGACCGAGGACAACGAGCTCACGATCGCGATCAAATCCCTGGGCGGTCTCACCATCTCGCCGGCCGCCTGCACCGTGGTCACCGAGCTGATGCCGACGTGGCGGATGCTGTGGGCTCAACGGCTGCGCTGGCAGCGCGGAGCGTTGGAGAACCTCGGCTCCTACGGCGTCACGCCGCAGACTCTCCGGTACTGGTCGCAGCAGATCGGCATCGGCTACGGAGTGGTGGCCCTCTTCTCCTACTTCGCGCTGATCCTGCTCATGATCCTCGCCATGGACACCTGGGTGTGGTTCCCCTTCTGGCTGGGCATCGGTGTTCTCTTCGCCGTCGAACGCACGGTGACCGTCTGGCGCGGTGGATGGCGGGCCCGAATCGTGGCGATGCTCGTGTTCCCGGAACTCGTCTTCGACTGCTTCCTGAACCTCGCGTTCCTCAAGGGCGTGTTCGAGATCGCTTTCGGACGCCGAGCGACGTGGAAACACGTCGAGCACCGCGTCGCGAAGGAGGCACGGGCATGAATCCGGTGCACGCAGGCATCCTCCTCCCGGCGGAGATCCTCTCGTCGGACTGGTTCAGCGTCCTCGCGACGTTCGTCGCGATCAACACCGTCGTCTACCTCGTGCTCGGCATGATCAAGATCTTGCCGCGGTTCCGATTCCGGCGTCGGCACCGCGGCGCCAGTCGACGCTCAGAGACGCGGAGCATCCACCCCGATGCTCCCGTGTAGGGCCTCGATCAACGCATCGATGTCTTCCGCAGGGGTGGGAACGCCCAGGTGGAATCCCTGGGCGATGTCGGCGCCGAGCCCGATCGCCAGGTCCACATGCGACGGCTCCGATATGCCCTCGACGAGCACCAGCGCCCCGGCACCCCGTGCGGCCGCGAGCAGCGGGCCCAGTCGGCGACGGGCCGCAGGCTCGTCGGATGCGGCCCAGAACAGGGCGCGGTCGATCTTCACCACGTCTGGCCGCAGCTGCGCGATACGCGATTCATCCGCGCATCCGGCACCCGCGTCGTCGACGAGGAGGTTGCCTCCGAGGGCGGTCACGCGCGCCCGCACCTCGGCGAGGTCGGCGGTGGTCGCCCCTTCGTACAGCTCGAGTCCCCATACGCGATCCCAGTTCGAGAGCAGGTCGTGGAGTTCGGGACGGAGGATCGTGGTGCCCGAGGCGTTCAGCGTCACAGCGGCGGCTGTCGGCAGTGTACGAGCGGCGCTGATCGCAAGCGCGATGAGGCGGAGCTCCAGCTCTTCGCGCTCGCCGCATGCCGATGCGCGGTCGAGGTGCACGGGGGGAGGCGCATCGTCGTGGAAGCGCGCGAGTGCCTCGAACCCGACGATGCGCCACTCGTGCAGATCGACCATGGGTTGGAACACTACCCGTGCGGGCGCGCCATCGGAGGCGGCGTCTTCGCGCGCGGGGGAGGTCATTGGTTCACTGTAACTCCGGCGGAGTCCGCGACACGCACGCGCACCTCAGAAGATGAACTTGTCCCCCAAATGGGGGACAAGTTCATCGATTCTCTGCTAACGTGTCATTCCGAGCTTGGGAACCGGATCGACATCGGGGAGTGTCGTCGATCCGGTTGCTGAACATCACCCTTCCCCCAGTGGTGTGACCCACGTGACGACACGGTTCGGGGGAACCGTGTCGTCCAGAACGTTCGAGGAACCGAGGCCGCATACCGCCGTCTCGTGCCGCGCAGACAGTCGGACGTCCCGCAACACACGTCTGCGATGGTGAGGAAGGGGAGAGACGCATGGTTATCCAGGGGATCCATGTCGCCGACGCAGAGGAGCTGCGCTGGCTGCGCGTGGGGTGGCTCACGCGCGTCCGCGAACGCACCTCGACCTACTCGGTCGTCACCGCGAGCCTGTTCCTGCTCTTCGGCGTGCTCGGCGTCATCGAGATCTTCGAGACCGACATCACGCCGTGGGAGCAGATCCTCTCCGGAGGCACGGCGCTGATCTGCCTCGGGCTCTTCGCTCTCGTCGCTCTCTTCGGTGTGGAGCTCCCGCACTGGGTGGGGCTGGCCCTCGTCGTCGCCCACGCGCTCGTCTCGGTGTACTACCTGGGCTTCTCCGATGAGCGGCAGAACGCCGTCGCGGCGCTGCAGGAGCTGCCGCTCATGGCGATGTTCTTCTCCTGGTTCTACGGCGCCAAGGTGGCCCGCGCCGGCGAGCTCGCCATCGTCGTCGTCCTCGGGGTGGCGGCGGCCCTCGGCCCGTTCACGGGGCCCGGGGCGCTCCTGGGTCCCGCCAACCTCATCGGCGCGGCGTTCTTCACCTGGTTGTGCCTCGAGGCCGGCCTGTTCGTGCGGCACAGGATCCGGCTCGAGTCGCATTCCGACCCACTCACCGGCGCACTCAACCGCCGCGGTTTCGTGGCCAAGGCCGAACTCGAGATGCGTCGCGCGGCCCGCCACGGTCGGCCGCTGAGCATCGTGGTGCTCGACCTCGACAAATTCAAGTCCGTCAACGACGAGGCGGGGCACGCCGCCGGGGACTACGTGCTCCGTTCCCTGACGGCGCAGTGGATGTCGCTCTCCCGGCAGACCGACATCGTCGGACGGCTCGGAGGAGACGAGTTCGCGATGCTGCTGCCCGAGACCGACGAGCACGAGGCCCGCGCGGTGATGGCGCGGCTCCGTCAGTACGCCAGCCATCCGTGGTCGTGGGGCGTCGCCGAGATCCACCCGGATGACACCCTGGAGAGCGCCCTGAATCGCGCCGACCGCGCGATGTACGCCGGCAAGCTCGGCTGAGCGCAGCGGGCGGCCGATGACGGCAACGACGTCGCTCAGGCGCCGGGCTCGGAGGCGATCCACTGCGGGAACGGGTCGTCGAAGCGCGACCACGCTCGTGGTCCGGCCTCCAGCTCGACGTCGGTGAGAGTGGCGGCGTCGAGAGCCGCTCTGAGCGCTTCATGGTCGAGGT
This sequence comes from Microbacterium sp. Soil_N32, assembly GCF_057655505.1. NCBI lineage: Bacteria > Bacillati > Actinomycetota > Actinomycetes > Micrococcales > Microbacteriaceae > Microbacterium > Microbacterium sp. Soil_N32. The sequence continues at coordinate 811,866 of NZ_JBDGME010000019.1, read as the reverse complement.
CGATGCCGATGAACGCGATCTCCTGTCCGACCGAGAGCGGGGTGGTACCCGCCGCGTCGCGCGCGAGCGGGTCCAGCGAGATCATCTGGCCGACGTGCTCCCAACTCCCCACTATCCCAGGGCGCGTTGCCAGTCGACAGAATCCGGCGGATCGGAGGATCGCCCCGTACGTGCCGTTCCCGAGTCGCGTTTCGAGCAGCCGCTCGAGCCGACCGGGGTGGAATGGTCGGAACTGTTCGTAGCGGAGCGCGCTGACCCGGATGTCCGTCATGTGCGGGTCGTGTTCCGAATTCAAGACGCTCACCCACCCCGGCTGGTGCGTGAGTTGCGACCACGACGTCGGCGGCGCGTCCGCGGCTGACCCATCGAGGCGGATCCGGGCTCCCGGGGCGAGGTGGCTGAGCGCTGCGAGGAGGATCGAGAGGTCGCGCGTGTCGAGGTCGACCCACTCCGTGACCAGAAGTGCGCTCGCATGCTCGATGTGCTGGACCATCCGCAGAGCGCGGGCGACGTAGAGGGTCGGTGCGGTGCCGTCGACCGCGAAGTACTCGTCCTCGAGGATGTCGTCGAAGAACCGAGAGGCCTCCACGACACAGATCACTTCGCTCAAGGACACCTCCGGTTCGTCATCGATCTCCGCGATGGCCGACTCCACGGCTACCTCGCAGGAGAGATCGGCCACGATGCGAGTCCCGGCCTCGCGAGCGGTGCGCTGAACCCACGGCTCGACGTTCGCTGTCCTGGGGACGGGCACGCACGTTCTGCGTCGCTCCTCCGCGATCCGCGCTGCTGCCGCTCGTCTACTACGGGCCCGGTAGCCGGTTACCAGGGTGATCTCGGTCGTGTCCATGGTTCTCATTTCCCTGCAGGCGCTCGATCGCCTAGATTGAAAATGATAACCGTTATCAATAGGAGGAATCCATGAAGGTGCGTGCATCTCTCAAATCATTGAAGAACCAGCCGGGAGCCCAGGTGGTCCGACGCCGGGGCCGCGTCTTCGTCATCAACAAGCTCAACCCGCGGTTCAAGGGCCGCCAGGGCTGACTCGGCGTCCCCAGGCCCGAGGCGCGAGAGACATCATCAGGGAGTGCCCGCGGGCAGAGGTGCCGGGGCCCGTCTTCGACGGCCACCTGCCGCCGATCGCAACGAGAAAAGCCGCCTGGGTTCAGGCGGCTTTTCTCGTACGTGGTGGGTTGTACGCAGAAGGTGTTTTGCCGCGTGGTTCCGGGGGAGTTGGCGCGTCCCCACAGCGTCAATCCTCTGCAGCCTCAGCCGTAATCCTCTCGTTCGCAACGTCGCGACCTTCGATAGGCGCATGTGAAGACCCAGGGTTTGCTCACTTGCACCCGGGCGGTCGCGTGAGCCGTCGGGATTGGCGGGTGGTCGTGCCGCACCTGTTACGGAGGAAGCCGACCGGCCTCAGCATCCGACCCGACGGCGGTCTCGCTGCTAGGGTCGGTAGTTCTGCCCGACAGCCATGCCGAACGTCCGCGCCCTACACCGAAGCTCCCCATGACTGCCATACTGCACGTTTCGTCCCGTCTGCCCCGCCGAGGATCCAGAGCGGCGGTGGCCGCAGTCGTCGGGCTCGCAGCTCTCGCTCTCTCGCTCCTTCCCCTAACGCCAGCGGTTGCCGCGGGGCCTGCCGATGACCTCGAGCACACACTGGCCGAGCGCGTCGGCGACGTCGTCGGCACTGCCGCCACGGGCGCAGCCGTCGTGGTGACTCAGGGGGACCGACAGCTCCTGGCCATCACGGACGGGTACTCAGACGCGAAACTCACCGAGCCGTTCACTCTTCAGACGCGCACGCCGGTCGCATCCGTGTCGAAGATGGTCACGGCGCTCAGCGCCATCACACTGGACGCGGAGGGCGTCATCGATCTTTCCGCGGATCTTCGTCGCGCGGACGGCGTCGATCTCGTCGACGAGCGTGCCGAGGGTGACCGTGCGCCGGTGACCGGCTGGAACATCCTCACCCATCACGCTGGTCTTGCAGAGTCGATCCTGCTCTTCCCCGACGCCTCCGGTGTCACAGAAGATCAACCGCTCGCGGCCTGGGTGAGCGAGCACCCGCCCGTATTGAGGTACGCCTCTTCGGGTATGCACTATTCGGCGCTGCAGGGACACACCCTCCTCGGGTCGGTGATGGAGTCCGCGACCGGCCAGACCTTCGACGACATCGTCACGCAGACCGTATTCGCACGCGTCGGCGCAGACACCGCGTCCTACCGCGAGGGTCCAGCTGATGCGGAACTCAGCGCACCGACCGCTGACGGGTGGACTCCGACGCCGTGGCCGTTCGCGCCCGAGCGCCCCGCATCCGCGTTGGTGTGGAGCGCGAACGATGCCGAGGCGGTCCTCCGCGCGCTGTCGCCGGAATCCGACGCGCTCGCCTCTGATGTGCGGGCCGCAGCGTTGTCGACGGCCGTCATTCCGGCGCACGGAGGCACGGGGCACACTGGCGTGTTCTTCGACGAGGTGCGGGATGGCGTGCGCGTGTTGGAGCACACCGGTGCGAACGGTGTGGCTCGAATCGCCTACATGCCGGATGCTGACATCGGCGTGTACGTGTCGACTACCTCGGAGCAGGCCGCGGCGGGAGAGATGACGGATGCCGTCATCGACGACGTCGCTCGCTGGGTCTCGGAGAACGGCTTCGCTGGGCAGCCCATTGAGACGCCTCGCGAGCCGGTCCAGCCGTCGTGGGTTCCCGATGCATCGTCCGCGGATCCGTCGGGGCTGTTCGCGGAGCGGCTGTTCCTCGACCAGCCCTTCGAGCGGGGCCTCCGCGCGCTCCTCGGACAGGTCGCGGTCAGCCTCGACGGGGACGTGTTGCGCATCGGCGGACGCGAGTACACAGCGGACTCGACGAACCGGTGGTGTTCACCGGACGGGTGCGTCACAGCCGTTCGCACCGAGGCCGGCGCGGTGCAGCTTCTCCGCGGTGACCGGGGGATGCTTGAGCAGACCCTCGATCCCGTCCCGTGGTGGCGTGACGCCAGCCTCGTCCTCGTCTCCTTGGCCAGTATCCCGGTGCTTGGAGCTGTCGTCCTCGGTGCCGGCATCCGTGCGGCGGTTCGCGGTCGCAGGGGAGAGGAGAACGCCTCCGCACCCTCGCGGCTGTTGGCCGGCATCTGGGCGGGGCTCGCCGCCCTCGCTGCAGTAGGCTCTGTCGCCCTGCCGCTTCTACCGCTGCTCGACGCGCAGACCTTCGCGCCCTTCGCGCCGAACTCGCCGGCGCTGATCTTCGTCTCGGCGCTCGTCGTCGTCGCTGCGTCCGCAGGATTCCTCTGGGTAGTCTCCGCTGGCCGTGCCTGGCGCAAACGGCGCGTTGTCGGCCGGATCATCACGATTGTTGGCGCCGTGCTCGGTGTCGTCGCCACTTTCACACTCGTCGACTGGACCCTCATTCCCGCTGGGGCGTAAGGGTCCGATACCCGAAAGGTACTCATGACATCGAAGCCGACCCCCGCCTACGTTCCCCTCGCCATCGTCGGCGCTGTCTGTCTCACCGGCGTCGTGCTGTTCGGAATGTCGACGGCACGCGAGGCCGAGCAGCAGCGAGCCGACCGGATCGTCCAGTGTCGCCAGGTCGTGCTCGACACCTACGCCGCATCCGACGGTGAGAAGATTGACCTCGCCGCGGACCTGGTCGCGTGCGACCGGGAGTCTTAGTAAAGCTGCGGAGGCTCAGCAGTTCGAACAGCGTTACTGGGACGGCGCCTCTTGGACGGAGCACGTCTTCGCCGATGGTGCACAGACGGTCGCCCCGGTGGCTCGCAGCCGCGCAGAAGCTCGCGCGCTCGCGGCGCAGGTCGAAGTCGAGACTCGTCCGAAGAATGATGCGGCCGCAGAAGCAGCAACGAACGCATCAGCGCCCGCGGGAACTCAGAATTCGCTGGTCGTGGAGAACATCCCGTTGGTCGGCGCCCGTAAGCATGCCGAGAAGCTGCGCTCCGAGGTCGCGCGACTCCAAGGACTCATCGACCAATACGGGCTCCAGGACGTGGCCGCCCTCGATGACCTCAAGCGTCACCTGAGCCAGGAAGTCGATGGCGTGCGGGGGCAGGTCGCCGCCGCTTCGGCAGAGCTCTCGTCTCGTCAGGCCGACATCGCGGCGACGGAGGCATCACTCCTCGACCTGCGCGGCGCCGTCGAGGTCCAGGAACTCGGCCTCTACGACTACGAGCATCCCGCCGAGGACTCTGTCGCCCTGGCCACGCAGCTCGAAGCGCTGCGTGCAGACATCAAGACGGCCGTCCGCACCGGTCGCGCGACGCAGGCGACGAGCAACTTCACCTTCAACAACAGCTCGGCCAAGGGCGCGAAGTTCGTTCGCGACATGTCGAAGCTCATGCTCCGCTCCTACAATGCCGAGGCCGAGAACTGCGTCAAGGCGGTCCGGGCCGGGAACCTGGCCACCGCCCAGAAGCGCCTCACGACCGCGATGGAGCAGATCGCTCGCCTCGGCTCCATGATCGACCTGCGCATCACCTCGTACTTCCATCAGCTCCGACTGCGTGAGCTCGATCTCGCTAACCGACACCTCCGAGCGGTTCAGGAGGAGAAGGAAGCTGACCGTGCACACCGCGAGGAACTCCGCGAGCAGCGAAAGGCGGAGAAGGAGCTGGCAGCAGAGAAGGCTCGGCTGGAGAAGGAGCGCGGTCACTACGCCAACACAATCGCCGCGCTCGAAGCCAACGGCGACCACGAAGGCGCAGAGCGTATGCGGGCCCGTCTCGCGGACGTCGAGCACGCCATCGAGAACGTCGACTATCGGGCGGCGAACATCCGCGCCGGGTACGTGTACGTCATCAGCAACGTCGGATCCTTCGGACCCGACGTCGTGAAGATCGGCCTGACGCGCCGGCTCGAACCGATGGACCGCGTCAACGAGCTCGGAGATGCGTCCGTGCCCTTCCGGTTCGACGTCCACGCCCTGTTCTTCGCCGACGACGCGGTCAGCATCGAAGCGATGCTCCACCAGCACTTCGCCGACCGACGTATCAACCGGATCAACCTCCGCCGGGAGTACTTCCGCACCACACCCACCGAAGTGCGCGAAGTGCTGAAGGCGCATTCTGTGGAGCTGTTGGACTTCAAGCTGGAGCCAGCTGCGGAGGAATACATGGCGACCCGCGCACTCCAGGGAAACTAGTTGTCTGCGAGCCCGGAGGGGGACGATCCCTGGGGCGGGAGATCATTGGTTTGAACCGCGATGTCTAGTCAGACATGCGTTCCGAGCTCAGGCACTGCGCGGTCTGGTTGCAATGCTCGGGCGGCGCCTTCAAGAGCGTCAGGGACGACGCGGTAGTACGCCCAGCGCCCGCGCTGTTCGCGGGTAGCGAGTCCGGCGTCGACGAGAAGACGCATGTGATGGGAGACCGTGGGCTGTGACAGTCCGACCGGTTCGGTGAGGTCGCAGATGCAGGCTTCCCCGCCTTCGGATGCTGCGATGAGCGACAGCAGGCGGAGACGTGTGGGGTCTCCGAGTGCCTTGAAGGTGCCTGAGATGCGCTCCGCCTCGGCGACTTCGAGCACGCCGTCTGTCACACGTGAGCAGCACGCGTTCGCGTCGGTCGCAAGGAGCGGCAGCTGGGTCGTCATGTTCCGAGTTTGCCACACGCATTGACATCTGTCGATGCATCGATAAGTCTCGATACGTCAGAGAGAGTAAGGAGCTGGTGATGGATGAGTCGTTGCCCGTAGTCGTTATCGGTGCCGGTCCGCAGGGCCTGGCAGCCGCCGCCCATCTCGTGGAGCGCGGTGAGGAGGTCGTGATCCTCGAAGCAGGGGACGGCGTCGCGTCCGCAGTCGCGGAGTGGGGGCACGTAAGGCTCTTCTCCGAGTGGAGGGAGCTCGTTGATGCTGCCTCCGCCCGACTCCTCGCACCGACGGGGTGGGCGGCGCCGCGGTCCGGGTACCCGACGGGGAATCAGTGGATCGCGGCGTACTTGAAGCCGCTCGCCGACCTTCTGGGCGACCGCATGCGCTATGGAGCGCGGGTGGTGGGCGTCTCTCGTCGGGGCAGGGACCGTCTTGTCGACTCAGACCGGGGCGAACATCCGTTCACGGTGCACGTCGATTCGGCAGGCGGTGAGTATCGGCTGCAGGCGCGCGCGGTCATCGACGCATCGGGAACCTGGGGCCTTCCGAACCCTGCGGGTGCTGACGGCTTGCCTGCTCTCGGAGAGCGCGCCGCCTCCGGCGCGCTGACCTACCGGATCCCGGACTTCCGTAACACCGCTGAGTTCGCCGGCAAGCACACCATCGTCATCGGCTCGGGGCACTCCGCCATAACGGCCGTCCTCGCTTGGGCGCGAATGGCGCGACGCGACCCCGCAACTACGGTCACCTGGGCGCTCCGACGGGCGACCACAGCGAACACCTTCGGCGGCGGCGACGCGGACGAACTGCCGGCACGTGGCGCGCTGGGGATCAGGGCGAAGGAGCTCGTCGATGCGGGTCTCGTCGACCTGGTCACCGGCTTCCGGGTCGACAGCATCTCCACAGACACTGACGTTGCCACCATCGTCGCCGAGGATGGGCGGACGCTGACCGCAGACCGTGTCGTCGTGCTGACCGGATTCCGTCCGGACCTCTCGTTTCTCTCAGAGCTGCGCCTCGAGCTCGACTCGACCTTGCAGGCCCCGACGCGCATCGCGGCGGAGGTCGATCCGAACGTTCACTCCTGCGGCTCGGTCGCCGCGACCGGGGCCGCAGACCTTGCGCACCCCGAGCCGGGCTTCTACATGGTCGGGGCGAAGTCATACGGGCGAGCACCGACGTTCCTTGCGCTCACCGGTTACGAGCAGGTCCGTAGCGTTGTCGCCGAGCTTGCAGGTGACCACGAAGCTGCCCGTCGGGTCGAGCTGGTGCTGCCGGATACGGGCGTGTGCGGAGGGGCTGGCCTGTTCGGTGCATCGGGTGCGTCGCTCGGTGGGGCGTGCTGTGCGCCGCCCGCTCAGGTGGTGCAGATCGGGCGAGCCCCGGCATCTGTCTGAGTCAGCGCGCGAGCAGAGTCTCGCTGATCTTCGCGGACACCGCTTCGCGCAGAGGGCGGACGGCCTCGGCATCCCACGCCTCGGGGTTGGGGAACTCCCACTGGAGAACCTCACCTCGGGGCGTGCCGGGCAGCTGCAGTCCGGGCTTCATCAGTACGATCACGTCCGCAGTCTGAAGGTCGCCCTCGGTGATCGAGCGTGGGATCCGGTCGGTGATGTCCAGTCCCAGCTCGGCGACGGTTGCTGCGACAGCCGAGTTCACGGTCTCTGCAGGCGTGAGGCCCGCGGATGTTGCGGTGAAGCGGTCACCGGCGAGGTGCTCGAGAAGTGCGGCGCCGAGCTGAGAGCGACCGGCGTTGTGCTGGCAGACGAACAGGACGGTGGGTGCGGTGGTCATCAGATGATCTCTCTCAGTGTGTCAGGGTCAGGCGTGGTGCGAGCTCGCTGATGCGGCGCTCGAGCTCGTCGTAAGTGGTATCGAACGCGGCGTCGTCGCCGACTCGCACCGGGTCAGGGATGGACCAGTGCAGGTGACCGCGAGGGCTCAGCGTCTCGTGTGCGCTGTCGCAGACCGTCACTATGAAGTCCGATTCCGTTGCGACGTCATCGAGATGGCGGGGCGTCTCGTCGGTCAAGGTCAGGTCGTGGCGCTGTGCGGCGTCGCGCGCACCCGGGGCGATCTGCTCCGCCGGTTGCGTTCCGCCCGAGACTGCGGGGATGGCGCTGTGCTGGGCCCACAGGGCCGCGGCCAGTTGTGAGCGCGCGGAGTTCGCGGTGCACACGAACAGCACGCGTGCTGCCTCATCGACCGGGGAGGGCACGAGTCCTTCGAGCGCACTCGGCGTCAGCTGGACATAGCTGCGTCGTCTATCTGCCTCTGACCGCGTCCGGCCGACCATACCGACGGATTCGAGGACTCCGAGGTGATGGGCCACGAGGTTCGACGGCATGTCGAGGGATACGGCGATCTCTTTCGGGGAGAGGTCGCCCAGGGTGAGCAGGTCGATGATGCGCAGTCGTGACGGGTCGCCGAGCGCCGCGTGCTTGGCTGCCCGCATCTGAAGGAGGCTTCGTTCACTGTTCATTGACTCAATATTGACTGAACTATCCTCCGTGAGTCAAGATGGGCCAGCCATGAACGAAAACACACCCACCCGCCCAGCCCTGAGTCGCCGGCTGCTCGCCGAATTCCTGGGCACCGGTTTGCTCGTCACCACGGTCGTCGGATCCGGCATTGCCGCCCAGCGCCTCTCTCCCGACGACACGGGCCTGCAGCTCCTCGAGAACAGCTTGGCCACCACGCTGGGGCTCGCAGTGTTCATCCTGATGTTCGGCCCGGTGTCCGGGGCCCACTTCAACCCGGTCGTCACGCTCGCCGACTTCATGCTCGGCGGCCGCCACGGCGACGGCGTCGCGCCTCGCGATGTTGCTCCGTACCTCGCGGCGCAGATCACCGGTGGGATCGGGGGAACCTTGCTCGCGAGCGTCATGTTCGACGTGGCGCCAGCGTTCTCCTCGAACAATCGAGCCACCGCCGGTCACCTCGTCGGGGAAGTCGTCGCCACCGCAGGGCTCGTCATCCTCATCTTCGCTCTCGCGCGGACCACCACGCCTGCGGTCATCGCCATCGCTGTCGGTGCGTACATCGGCGCTGCGTACTGGTTCACCAGTTCCACCTCTTTCGCCAATCCGGCGGTCACCATCGCCCGACTGTTCACCGACACCTTTGCTGGCATTGCCCCCATTGCGGTGCTGCCCTTCATCGGAGCCCAGCTCGTCGGCGGCGCCCTCGGGCTCGCCCTGGTCTCCTACCTCTACCCACGAGTCGCTCGGGTCGCCGGCGACGTCGTCATCCCCGCTCACTCCTGAAAGGTCCACCACCATGCACCTCGTAGCCATCGGCGGAAGCGACGCCGGCATCTCGACCGCCCTCCGTGCCCGCGAGCTCGACCCGTCCGTCGACGTCACCGTCGTGGTCGCCGACGCCTTCCCGAACTTCTCGATCTGCGGGATCCCGTACTACTTCTCCCGAGAAGTTCAGCCCTGGCAGTCGCTTGCACACCGCACGCACGCCGACCTCGAAGCCACCGGCATGAACCTCCGCCTGAACACCCTTGCCACCGACATCGACGTCGCTGGACGCCTGCTCCACGTGCGCGACGAACACGGCACCGAATCGACCATCGCGTATGACGAGCTGATGGTCGGAACGGGCGCGTCACCATCGACCGCCGGCATCGCGGGGCTCGACCAGTTCGGACCCGACGATGGTGTCCACCTGCTGCACTCCATGGGCGACACCTTCGCACTCGAGCAGTACCTCGACACCCACCAGCCGGAGACCGCCATCATCGTCGGCGCCGGCTATGTCGGTCTCGAGATGGCCGAAGCCCTCACGATCCGAGGCCTGCACGTCACCCAACTGCAGCGCGGCCCCGAAGTCCTCTCCACCGTCGACCCCGAACTCGGCACCCTCGTCCACGACGAACTCACCCGCCACGGCGTCGACGTCATCACCAACACGCGCGTTGAAGCACTCAGTCGCAATGACCGCGGAATCGCCGTCGCAGGGTCCCATGCCGGCGAGGCGTTCACTCGCACGGCTGACGTCGTGCTCGTGGTGGTCGGCGTGCGCCCCAACACCAGCCTCCTCACCGCCGCCGGCGCCACGACCGGCCCCGGTGGCGCCGTCTCGGTCGATGAACAGATGCGCACCGGACTCCCGAACGTCTGGGCTGCCGGCGACGGCGTCGTCACCCACCACCGCCTCCTCGGAACCACCTACCTCCCGCTCGGCACCACAGCCCACAAGCAAGGCCGCGTCGCCGGAGAGAACGCCATCGGCGGCAACGCCCGCTTCGCCGGCAGTCTCGGCACCCAGGTCGTCAAGATCTTCGACCTGGTCGCTGCACGCACCGGCCTGCGAGACCATGAGGCTATCGCCGCCGGCTTCACGCCAGTCTCCGTGACCTCCACGCCCGACGACCACAAGGCGTACTACCCGGGCGCAACTCCCATCAACATCCGGATTACCGGCGACGAAGACGGTCGCCTCCTCGGCGCACAGATGGTCGGCCAGCGCACGGCAGAGATCGCCAAGCGTGTCGACACCTACGCCGCCGCGCTGCATCACGAGATGACCGTCGCGCAGATGAGTGACCTTGACCTCTCCTACACTCCGCCCCTTGGATCGCCGTGGGATGCGGTACAGGTGGCGACTCAGTCTTGGGAGCGACAGGTACTTCCGATGCGGACCCCGGCACGCTGAGCGTCCGCCTCTGGCTAGTCGTAACTCCTGTGTACGTGCCACCCGTCTTCGGCGCGGAACACGTCGAAGACAAGAGAATGTCCGTCATCGTCCGTGGCTTGGAACCGCCACCCGTATAGACCGCGATACGGCTCATGCGGAGCGGACCAGATCGAATCACGCAGGCGCGTGGGGGTGTCTGAGACTCGCCAGCGCCGGCCCGCGAACATCATCCGGGCCGGGATGTCGTCGACCATCCATATCGCGGCAGGAGGGTGATGAGGAGCCGTGCGCATCAGGCAATAATGTACTTCCGGACGACACCGACTGAGGTTCGCGAGGTGTTGAAGGCGCACTCCCTTGAACTGCTCGACTTCAAGCTCGAACCCGCCGCGGAAGAGTACATGGCCACGCGCGCGCTGCAGGGCGATTAGGCAGTTAAGAGGTCGTTGCCGCGTCCGGCTGGATGGACGCTTCCTAGTTCGCGTTCAGCCCGTGCGCCCGCGTGTCGAGCGCACGCTTGTAGTGGCTCTCGGCGGCGGTGATGACCGTCTCCGGTGTCGCCGGGTCGAGCACCCGGAGCACGGAGAAGCGGAACGAAGACGGATCGAGGCCGATGAGGTCGCGGTTGCTGCCGTGCCCGTTCGCCGCGTACTCTCGTGCGACGCCACGGACGCATGCCGAATCGCGATGGCCTCGGCCGGGTCGATACCGGCATCGAGGAGTAGGCGAGGGTCGAAGCCATGAGGCCCGGTGGTAAGCGGAGCCATCATCACGTCCAACGGGTCGATGGTCCTATTCTGAACGCGTGACCACCCCGACCACCGTGAAGACGAACACGCTCGCGCTCGTCGGCTTCATCGCTGCTCTCGTCATCCCGCTGGCCGGTGTCATCCTGTCGGTGTCCGCGCGGCGCCAGCTCGACGCGCCAGGCAACATCGAGCAGGGTCGCGGTCTCACCCGGTGGGCCATGGTGATCGGTATCCTCGGCACGTTAGGGCAGCTGCTGCTGTTCGTGCTGTGGTTCTCGCTGTTCTTCCGGGCATGGGGTGCTTAGGTGTCGATGCACGAGGGGCAGCAGCATGTCAGCGAAGAGACTGCGCAGCGGCTGATCCACGAGTAGTTCCCCCAGTGGAAGCACTTGACCGTCTCTTCAGTGACGGGTGCCGGGACCGTCAACGCGATCTTCCGCATCGGCGACGACCTCTCCGCGCGGTTCCCGCTGAACGGCGAAGACCCGGCGCAGGTGAATGGAGCTTTGCAAGCCGAGGCTGCCGCGATGGCAGAGCTGTCGGCTGTATGCCCCTTCCCCACCCCTCAGCCGGTGGTCCTCGGCGCGCCGGGCGAGGACTACCCGCTCCCGTGGTCGGCGCAGACCTGGGTGCCCGGGGACGTCGCGTCGCCCTCCGGCTTGCAGAGCTCCTCACGGTTCACGCTCGACCTGGTCGCCCTCCTTCGATCTCTGAGAGAAGCCCCCACTGACGGCCGCACCTTCGCCGGCCGCGGGCGAGGAGGCAATCTGCAAGACTCCGACGGTTGGATCGCCCTGTGCTTGGCAAAGAGCGAAGGACTGTTGCCGGTTGAGGACCTTCGGGAACTATGGGGCGTCTTCCGCGAACTGCCACCGTCGGGCCCGGACCGCATGACGCACGGCGACCTCATTCCCGCCAATCTGCTCGTCGAGAGGGAACGACTCGTCGGGGTCCTCGACGGAGGTGGATTCGGCCCGACCGACCCCGCCTTGGACCTCGTAGCCGCCTGGCATCTTCTCGACGGGGAAGCGCGCGAGGTGCTCAGACGCGAGCTGGGGGTCGGCGACGTCGAGTGGTTCCGGGGTGCGGCATGGGCGTTCCAACAGGCCATGGGGCTGGGGTGGTACTACCGCCAGTCAAACCCGGTGATGAGCGATCTCGGACAGAGCACGCTGCGGCGCATCATGATCGATCCCGAGGTCGGCCGCCCCTAGAGCGGCTCCTCGACCGGCGCGTCGCTTTGCGCGACGTCCTCCGCGTCCCGCCTCCGGTTGCCTGTTCCGAAGGAGCAGCCAGTGTCCCCCAGACCTGTGTGACACCGATCTCGTCGGAGTCGGACTACGGCACCCATTCGCTCGACGAGTAGTCGGTGACCAGCTTCAGCGTGCCCGCCGACGGGCGCGCGAACACCGACACCGTGCGCGGATCCCAAACGTTTCCGGACACCGCCAGCTGCGGTGTCGCACCCATCTGCGCGGCGAGTTCCTCCCGCGTCTGACTGGCCGGCGGGCGCACGGTGAATGTCATCGTGCAGCCGCCGCTGCCGCAGCCCTTGTCCTGGCCGATGACCTTGGCGCCTGCGGGATGGGGATGGACGACAGGGGGAGTGTCGCCCTCGTCCGCCATCATGAATAGCCACCCGACGCGCACGCCGTAGAACAGCACCAGCAGCACTGCGGCGACGATGAGCGTGACCTTCACTACATCACCGGCTCGACGGTCGGCGCCAGCATGCCTAGAAGCGGTCGCGGCGCCGACCTTCCAGCCGGTTCTGCGCCGATGTCGGTCACCGCGGACGGCGAACCGTAAACGAGATGTGCTTCCAACGAGAAAAGCCGCCTAAAACCAGGCGGCTTTTCTCGTACGTGGTGCCCCCGACAGGAGTCGAACCTGCGACCTACGGTACCGGAAACCGGCGCTCTATCCACTGAGCTACGGAGGCGTACCGAACGACGATATCACTGCTCGGGGGTGGTCTCCGAACCGCCGGCGACGGTGACCGGCGCGTCGCCCAGTTCACCGAGCGCGGCGGCCAGCTTCTCGGCGAGGTACCGGTGGCCGTCGGTGGACGGATGCCGCCGCCCCACCTCCACATCGATGACGTCGAGGTAGTTCTGCTCGGTGATCCATCCGTCGGCGAGGGGGGAGATGTACCACCACCCGCGCGCGGCGGCGAGCTCGCCGAGATCGCGGTCGATGCGGACGGTTCCGGCGGCGGCGGGCAGCTGGTGCGGCGCCGGTCCGAGGATCACGATCGCCGCCTCCGGATATGTCGCTGCCAGGGCATCCCACGCGGCCGTGACCGCCTCCCGGTAGCCCGCCTCGCCCTGCTCGCGGTCGTTGATCGAGCCCTGCACGATGACGAGGTCGGGGTCGAGCGACGGGTCGAGCGCTGCGATGCGCTCACCGAACGTCGGGCCGTCGATGCCGGGCTTGAGGTATCCGCTGCCGCGCACGCCGTCGACGATCGTCTCGCCGCCGAGCAGATCGGCGAGCACGTACGCGTAGCCCTCCGTCGGCACGGTGGCCGCTGAGCCATAGGTCCACGAGTCGCCGAAGACCAGGACGGTCGGATGCTCGGGCAACGCGAGCGGCGTCGGGGCTACGAGCGCCGCGGGAGCGCCGTCCGCGGCGCCCACCGGCGCCGCCGACGGCAGCGGAGACCAGGGGCGCCAGACCCCGAGCACGCCGGCCACGACCGCGAGCGCGAGCGCGGTGGCGATGCCGGCACGGCGCAGACGACGGCGGGCGGGAACGGCGGTCATGGGATGAGGGTAGGTCACGTCGGCCGTTTCGCGAATTCGGCGCCGCCCCGCGCCGTAAACTGGGTCATCTATGAATCCTGAAACCCTCGCCGCAGCGCTCCTGTCCGTCGTCGCCCCGATCGCCGACGAGCGACGCCCGGGCGAGGCACTCGGACTCACGGCATCCGACATCGTGCTCGAGCGCCCGCGCAACCGCGACCACGGCGACTGGGCATCGAACATCGCGATGCGCCTGGCGAAGCCGCTCGGGGCGAACCCGCGCGAGCTCGCCCAGCAGATCGCCGACGGTCTGCTCTCGGTCGAGGGCATCGCGAGCGCCGAGGTCGCCGGCCCAGGGTTCCTCAACATCCGCCTCGACGCCGCGGCCGCGGGCGCGCTCGCGAAGACGATCGTCGATGCGGGCGCCGCGTACGGCACGAACACGTCGCAGCAGGGCGTCAGCGTGAACCTCGAGTTCGTGTCGGCGAACCCCACCGGCCCGCTGCACATCGCCCACACCCGCTGGGCGGCGCTCGGCGACGCGATCGTTCGTCTGCTTCTCGCCAGCGGCGCGCACGCGGTGCGCGAGTACTACATCAACGACGCCGGTGCGCAGATGGATCGCTTCGCGGGTTCGCTGGTCGCGGCGGCGAAGGGGGAGCCCACGCCCGAAGGCGGATACCCCGGCGAATACATCGCGACGCTCGCCGCCCGCATCCTCGAGGCCCGCCCCGACCTCCTGTCGCTTCCGGACGCCGAGCAGCTCGTCGTGGCCCGCGACCTCGGCTACGAGTACCAGCTCGCCGAGATCAAGCACTCGCTCGACCGATTCAACGTGCCGTTCGACGTGTGGTTCTCGGAGCGCACGCTGCACGCCAAGGACGCCTCCGGGTCGAGCCTCATCGACCAGGCGGTCGAGCGCCTGCGCGAACAGGGCCACGTCTACGACCAGGACGGTGCCGTGTGGGTGCGCACGACCGACTTCGGCGACGACAAGGACCGGGTGATCCGTCGTTCGAACGGCGAGTACACCTATTTCGCCGCGGATGCCGCCTACTACCTGAACAAGGGCGACCGCGGCTTCCAGAACAAGATCTATCTGCTCGGTGCCGACCACCACGGCTACGTGCACCGCCTCAAGGCCGTGGCCGGCGCCGCGGGCGAAGACCCCGAGAAGAACGTCCAGGTGCTCATCGGGCAGATGGTGTCGATCAACGGAGCGCGCCTCAGCAAGCGCGCCGGCAACATCATCGAGATGGACGACCTGCTCGACTGGCTCGGCACCGACGCGCTGCGCTACTCGCTCGAGCGTTCGCCGGCCGACTCGCCACTCGACCTCGACCCCGAGCTGCTGCAGAAGCGCACGAACGACAACCCCGTGTTCTATGTGCAGTACGCGCACGCCCGCACCCACAACGTGAGCCGCAACGCCCATGACTCCGGCGTCGACCGCTCGGAGTTCGCGCCCGAGACTCTCACCCACGCGTCCGAGGCGGCGCTGCTTGGTGCGCTGCAGGAGTTCCCGCGCATCGTGGCCTTCGCCGCCGAGGTGCGCGAGCCGCACCGCGTCGCCCGCTACCTCGAGGAACTCGCGGGCCTGTACCACCGCTGGTACGACAACTGCCGCGTGATCCCGCAGGGCGACGACCCGATCGAGAGCGTGCACCGCACGCGTCTGTGGCTGAACGACGCCGCTGGACAGGTGTTCCGCAACGGGCTCGATCTGCTCGGGGTGTCTGCCCCGGAACGCATGTGACGACGGTCGACACCGAGGCCTGCGGCATCATGGTTCCATGAGCGACGACAACCGCACGCTGCCGTACCCGGAACCGGATGCCGAGCATCCCACGCTCGTGCTGCCGGGCGACGAGCGTCCGCCGGCGCGGGCGCGTCGGCATCGCCGGTGGCCCTGGGTGCTCCTCGTGATCGTGGTCGTGCTCGCCGCCCTCGTCGTCGCGGCCGAGTTCGTGGCCCGCGCCGTGCTTCCGGGCGTGGTGCGCTCCCTCGTGATCGAGCAGCTCGATCTGCCCGCCGATCAACAGCTCGACGTGGAGGCCGACGGGATCCTGCTCCCGCAGTTGATCGGGGGTTCGCTCGACCGTCTCCACCTGTCGACCGATCGGGTGACGCTCGAAGGCATCACCGGGGCGGCCGACGTGACGGCGACGGGAGTGCCGCTGCGCGGGGGAGACCTGCGCGGCGCCGAGGGCACCATCCGCATCGATCAGGACCAGTTCACCGCCCTGCTCGCGTCGACCGATCTGCCGATCGAGACCGTCGCGCTCGATGCGCCGAACGCCACCGTGTCCGGATCGATCAGCGTGCTCGGGGCCTCCGTGCCCGTGTCGCTCACCCTCACGCCGGGGGCGGTCGACGGAGACCTCGAACTGACCCCCGTGTCGGCGAGCATCGGAGGCATCGAAATCGACGCCTCCGACGTCGGGTCCAACCTGGGGGCCATCGGATCCGTGCTGACCGAACCGCAGCGCATCTGCATCGCCGATCAGCTGCCCGCAGGGCTGACGCTGACCGGGCTCGAGATCGAAGGCACCAGCGCGGTCATCGACCTCGACGTCGACGGAGCGATCGCCACCGACGCGACGCTGCTCGAGAAGGGCACCTGCGCCGGACGGTGAGCCCTGGCCGGCTGGCGTCCGGCGTCAGGCGTCGGCGGCGGCCTTCTGCGCCTCGCGCAGCTCCTCCGTCGCGATCTGCACATCGATCTCGGCACGCTGCACCCGTCGCTGGGGGAACGTGGTCGCCCCGTAGCGCGCGCGCACGCGGTCGTGCACCTCCTCCTCGCCGGTGACGATGTAGGCGCACGCGATCAGCATCACCTGCGCCGACAGGTTCAGCCAGATCAGGAGCGCCAGAAGAGATGCGAACGACGCGAGCAGAGGATTGCTCGTCGCGCCGCCGACGAAGAGCGACGACAGCTCCTGCAGCACGAGGAGACCGAACGCACCGATCAGGGCGCCGGACCACAGCGATCGGGCCGTCGGTTTCACACCGGACAACAGCAGGAACACCGCGATGAGGAGGCCGGTGTTCAGTGCGAAGACGATCACGAGCGACACGATCCGCACACCCCACGTGGCGACGGGGGAGTCCGCGGGGAGGCCGACCAGGCCCGCGATCCACCCGATGCCGACGCGGCCGGCGATCGACAGGAAGGCCGCCGCGACGAAAGAGGCGCCGATGCCGATGGCCAGCGCGAGGTTGCGCAGGATGACCCAGATGAACAGGATGTCGCTCTGCGCCGTGCCCGAGATCACGCGAACCGCCGTGCGCAGGGATCCGACGGCCCCGAGTGCGGCGCCGATGAGGGCCACCGTCGAGATCGCGCCCGCGAGCGACAGCGACACCGGTTCGCGCAGCTGCGACGGGTCGATGACGCCGTCGTCGCCGATCAGGCCCGGTACGACCGACTGCACGGCGTCGATGATCGCGTCCCACGCTTGCGGGTTGCCCGCGAGCCAGAGCGCCGCGACCGAGAAGCCGAGCAGCACGCCGGCGAAGACGCTGAACAGCGCGCGATAGGTCACGCTGTCGGCAAGCATGGCGCCGCGGCGCTCGCTGTAGAGAAGGAACGCCCGGACCGGCTTGCGGACCAGCGCCCATCGGATCACCGCGGCGATCGCGCGGGGGATCGGCCCGGGGGTGTTCGTCGACGGCCGGCCTTCCGTGGGCGCGGCGTCATGCGAGGGGCCGGTGCTGTGCGTTGGCTCGGGGTTCGACGGAGTGCTCACGGCCCCACCCTATGAGCCCGCCGACGGCCGGGAACAGGGGTTGCGAGAGCACCGTCACCGTGGCTAGGAGGGTGTGTGCGGTGCCCTAGAATCGGGGCAGGTCTCGAAGGGCGCCCGTCGCCCCCTCCCCGCTCCACGATTGGTGTCCCGTGCTTTCCGCTGCCCATTCGCTCGCGCCCGAGTGGCTCACCGTGCCCGCCGATGCGAACGATCTCGCACCCGGCGTGTGGCCCGCGAGCGCCGCGCGTGATGCCGACGGCGTGCTCACTCTCGCCGGCGTGGATGCCGCGACCCTCGCGCGCACCTACGGCACGCCCGTTCTCGTGCTCGACGAGGACGAGGCGCGCTCGCGCGCTCGCGCGTTCCGTGCGGCCTTCGACGAGGCGGCGGCGCGGCACGGCACGACCGCGCAGGTGTACTACGCCGGCAAGGCGTTCCTCAGCACGACCGTCGCCCGCTGGGTCATCGACGAGGGGCTGCGCGTCGACGTCTGCACCGGCGGAGAGCTGGCCGTCGCGCTGGCGGCCGGCGTGGCTCCGGGCGCGATCGGCTTCCATGGGAACAACAAGTCGGTCGCCGAGCTCGAACGCGCGGTCGAGGTGGGCGTGGGGTCGGTCATCGTCGACAGCGCCATCGAGATCGAGCGCCTGGCGGCGATCACGGCGCGTGTCGGCGCGGTGCAGCGCGTGCTCGTGCGTGTGGTCAGCGGCGTGCACGCCGAGACGCACGACTTCCTGGCGACCGCACACGAAGACCAGAAGTTCGGCTTCCCGCTCGTCGAGGTCGAGGCCGCCGTCGAACGCATCCGCGAGATCCCCGGTCTCGACTTCGCCGGTCTGCACTGCCACATCGGGTCGCAGATCTTCGGCGTCGCCGGCTTCCGCGAGTCCGCCGAGCGCGTGCTCGAGCTGCACGCGACCCTGCTCGAGCACGGCCCGGTGCCCCAGCTGAACCTCGGCGGCGGATTCGGCATCGCCTACACGCGAGCCGACCACCCCACTCCTATCGACACCCTGGCGTCCGAGATCGTGTCCGCCGTGGCCGCGGGCTGCGCCGCGCGCGGCATCCCGGTTCCCGCCCTGTCCTTCGAACCCGGCCGCGCGATCATCGGCACCGCGGGGGTCACGCTCTACGAGGTCGGGACGACCAAGGAGGTCACGGTCGACGACGGCGCCACCCGCCGGTACATCAGCGTCGACGGCGGGATGAGCGACAACGCCCGCCCGGCGCTCTACGGCGCGCAGTACTCCGCCCGTCTCGCGTCGCGCGTCGGCGACGGCGAGCCGCGCCTCAGTCGTGTCGTCGGCAAGCACTGCGAATCCGGCGACATCGTCGTCGACCACGAATACCTCCCCGCCGATCTCACCCCCGGCGATCTGCTCGCGGTGCCCGTGACCGGCGCCTATTGCGTCTCGCTCGCGAGCAACTACAACCACGTCCCCCGTCCACCGGTGGTCGCGGTGAGTGGTGGCCGTTCGCGCGTCATCGTGCGCGGCGAGACGATCGACGACCTGCTGGCCCGCGACGCGGGCATCGACGGGGCCCCGGCCCCCGAGGGAGACAAATGACCCACCCCCGAAGGAGTGACCATGGCTGATTACCGACGACTTCGAGTGGCGCTGCTCGGCGCCGGAGCAGTCGGCTCCCAGGTGGCCGATCTGCTGCTGCGGCACGGTGACGAGCTCGCCGATCGCGCGGGTGCGGAGCTGGAGCTCGCGGGCATCGCCGTGCGCGACCTCGACGCCCCCCGCGACGTGGATCTGCCGCGCGAGCTCTTCACGACCGATGCCGAGTCGCTGGTGCTCGGCGCCGACATCGTCATCGAGCTGATCGGCGGCATCGAGCCGGCGCGCACCACCATCCTGCAGGCCATCGGCGCCGGCGCCGACGTCGTCACGGCGAACAAGGCGCTGCTGGCCACCCACGGGCCCGAACTCTTCGAGGCGGCCGATCGTGTCGGCGCCTCGGTGCACTACGAAGCCGCCGCCGCCGGCGCCATCCCGATCATCCGGCCGTTGCGCGACTCGCTCGCCGGTGACCGCATCGTACGCATCATGGGCATCGTCAACGGCACGACGAACTACATCCTCGACCGCATGGAGACCGAGGGCGCCGATTTCGCCGACGTGCTCGCGGATGCCCAGCGTCTCGGGTACGCCGAGGCCGACCCCACGGCCGACGTCGAGGGATACGACGCCGCGCAGAAGGCGGCCATCCTCGCCAGCCTCGCCTTCCACACCGCGGTACCGCTCGACGCGGTGCACCGGGAGGGCATCACCTCGGTGACCGCCTCGATGATCGAGGAGGCTCGCGCGGCAGGCCTCGTCATCAAGCTCCTCGCCGTCTGCGAGCGCGTGATCGTCGAGGGGACCGAGTCGATCTCGGTGCGCGTGTACCCGGCCCTCGTGCCGCAGTCGCACCCGCTGGCGTCCGTGCACGGCGCCAACAACGCCGTGTTCGTCGAGGCAGAGGCTGCCGGTTCGCTGATGTTCTACGGCGCGGGTGCCGGGGGCGTGCAGACCGCATCCGCCGTGCTCGGCGACGTCGTCTCGGCTGCCCGTCGCCACATCGCCGGTGGTGTGGGCGTGGGCGAGTCCACCCGGGCCAACCTCCCGGTCGTTCCGATCGGTTTCGTCACGACGCGCTATCAGATCACGCTCGAGGTGGCCGATGCGCCGGGCGTGCTCGCCACGGTCGCCGGCATTCTGAGCGACGGCGACGTGTCGGTCGCGACGATCGTCCAGACCGTCGAGGGCGAGGAGGAGCCGACCGCGCGACTCATCATCGGCACCCACCGGGCCGCCGACCGCGCGCTGAGCGCCGCCGTGGACGCGCTCGCTGCCAGCTCCGTCGTGGAGCGCGTGGTGTCGGTGCTGCGCGTGGAAGGCGAGTGACGGTGGGCCTGGGCCGCACCATCGAAGTGGTCGTCCCCGCGACCAGCGCCAACCTCGGACCCGGCTTCGACACCCTCGGACTCGCGCTCAGCGTCTACGACGCCCTCGTGGTCACCGAGCTGCCCCCCGGCGAGCTCGAGATCGAGGTGTCGGGCTCGGGCGCCGAGGACATCCCGCGTGATGCCTCGAACCTCATCGTCCGCACGGTCGCGCACGTCTACGCGGATGCCGGTCGCCCCATGCCCGGTCTTCGCATCGCCGCCGAGAACGGCGTACCGCACGGTCGCGGACTCGGCTCGTCCGGGGCGGCTGTCGTGGCGGGCGTGCTCATCGCGAAGGGCCTGCTGGCGGGCGACGTCGAGATCGGCGACGACGACCTGCTCCGCCTCGCCACCGAGATCGAAGGGCATCCCGACAACGTCGCTCCGGCGCTGTTCGGCGGCCTCACCATCGCCTGGATGGGCGAGCGCGGGGCGCAGCACAAGAAGCTGCTCGTGCATCGCGGCGTCTCACCGCTCGTGCTCGTCCCCGCGTACACGATGTCGACGTCGCAGGCGCGATCGCTCCAGCCGCCGCAGGTGTCGACCGCCGACGCCATCTTCAACGTCTCGCGCTCGGCGCTGCTGATCGCAGCCTTGACGCAGAGTCCCGAGCTGCTGCTCGATGCCACGGCGGACCGGCTGCACCAGGACTACCGCGCCGAGGCCATGCCCGAGACGCAACGGCTCGTGCAGGCTCTCCGGGCAGCCGGGTACGCGGCCGTGGTCTCGGGCGCCGGTCCGAGCGTGCTCGTGCTCGCCGACGGTCCCGGCAGTCGCCAGGAGGCGCTGGATCTCGCGGCGCAGGTGACCGACACTCCGTGGGACGCGCTTCTGCTCGCCGTCGATGTGCGGGGTGGTACAGTGGGGGATCGAGCGGAGGGCTCCACGTAACTTCTTCGTGAATCTGGCCCCATTGCAGATCTTGCAAGACCCGCACGTCCATCCTCCCGGCACACGTGCCAAAGGCGGCTGACGCCGAGCGTCAGCCCGTGCGATCGCGCGCAGCACCCGTTGCGTGCGTGGACCGCTCATTTCCCGAGACATAGAGGGAGTACTCGTGGAGAACCTCTCCGAGACCCAGAACGATCAGGCCGCTCCGGCCGTCGACGCGGCCGCCGACGCTGCGGCACCGGCCCGTAAGCGCGCACCGCGACGTGCGACGACCGCCACCGCTGCCGCCAAGGCCGAGAAGGCGGATGCCGCGTCGAGCGCGGACGCTGCCCCGGCTGCCGCTGCCGCTCCTGCCGCGGAGCAGGCGGAGGCTGCGCCGAAGGCGAAGGCACCTCGCCGCACCCGTGCGAAGAAGGCCGACGCGGATGCCGCAGCGGAGAGTCCCGCTGCCGACGCCGGAGCCTCTGCCGCTCCCGCCGCGGCCGAAGCCCCCGCGCAGAGCGAGACCGCGTCCGAAGCGCCGTCCGCCGGTGCCGGAAAGGGCGAGCAGCCCGCGGCGGAGAACGCCGACGATGCCCAGGGCGCTCCGAAGGCCAAGGGACGCGGTCGCCGTTCGCCCAAGAAGGCCGAGTCCGAGACCGACGCCGCGCCCGCCGCCGCCTCCTCCGAAGGGACGAGCGCCGAGTCGGCGTCGTCCGAGTCGACCGGTGACAGCGCCGAGGGCGGCGACGAGCAGGGCGGCCGCAGCCGCAGCCGCAACCGCAGCCGCAACCGCGGACGCGGCCAGAACGGCGGCGGTCAGGACCAGCAGCAGCAGAACGCTCCGGCCGAGGATGAGCAGGGCGGCAACGGCCGCAACCGTCAGCGCAACAAGCGCCGCGGCGCAGGCCCCGTCGACGAGTTCGAGACCGAGATCGGCGAGGACGACGTTCTCATCCCGATCGCGGGCATCCTCGACGTCCTCGACAACTACGCCTTCGTGCGCACCACGGGCTACCTCGCCGGCCCCAGCGACGTCTACGTCTCGCTCGGCCAGGTGAAGAAGTACAACCTGCGCAAGGGCGACGCGATCGTCGGCGCCATCAAGCAGCCGCGCGAGGGCGAGCAGCAGGGGCGTCAGAAGTACAACGCGCTCGTCAAGGTCGACTCGATCAACGGTCTGTCCATCGACGACGCCGCCACCCGGGTCGAATTCGGCAAGCTGACGCCGCTCTACCCGCAGGAGCGTCTGCGCCTCGAGACCGCGCCCGAGAAGCTGACCCAGCGCATCATCGACCTCGTCGCGCCGATCGGCAAGGGGCAGCGCGGTCTCATCGTCGCTCCGCCCAAGGCCGGAAAGACGATCGTGCTGCAGCAGATCGCCAACGCGATCGCGCAGAACAACCCCGAGGTGCACCTCATGGTCGTGCTCGTCGACGAGCGCCCCGAAGAGGTCACCGACATGGAGCGCACCGTGAAGGGCGAGGTCATCGCCTCGACCTTCGACCGTCCGGCCGAAGACCACACGACCGTCGCGGAACTCGCGATCGAACGCGCCAAGCGCCTGGTCGAACTGGGTCGCGACGTCGTGGTGCTGCTCGATTCGATCACCCGTCTGGGGCGCGCGTACAACCTCGCCGCCCCCGCTTCGGGCCGCGTGCTCACCGGCGGTGTGGACGCCTCGGCGCTGTACCCGCCCAAGCGGTTCTTCGGTGCGGCGCGCAACATCGAGAACGGGGGATCCCTCACGATCCTCGCCACGGCGCTCGTCGAGACGGGCTCCAAGATGGACGAGGTGATCTTCGAGGAGTTCAAGGGCACCGGCAACAGTGAGCTGCGCCTGTCCCGCGCGCTCGCCGACAAGCGCATCTTCCCGGCCGTCGACGTGAACGCGTCGAGCACGCGCCGCGAGGAGATGCTGCTCTCCTCCGACGAGGTGAAGATCACCTGGAAGCTGCGTCGCGCCCTCGCCGGCCTCGACACCCAGCAGGCTCTCGAGGTCGTGCTCGGCAAGCTCAAGGAGACGCAGTCGAACGT
Organism: Microbacterium sp. Soil_N32; assembly: GCF_057655505.1. Lineage (NCBI taxonomy): Bacteria > Bacillati > Actinomycetota > Actinomycetes > Micrococcales > Microbacteriaceae > Microbacterium > Microbacterium sp. Soil_N32. Next base: position 788,525 of record NZ_JBDGME010000019.1, on the reverse strand, counting down.
CGAGTTCCTCGTGCAGATGCAGAAGTCGATCCCGACGCTGCCCTCGGGCGCGCACGACAACAACATCCGCTGAGCGGAACCGCCGTGTTCGAGTCCGTCCAGACTCTGATCGACGAGCACCGCCGGGTGCAGGAGGAGCTCTCCGACCCGGCGGTGCACGCCGATGCCGCACGGGCGAAGCGCGTCAACCGGCGCTATGCCGAGCTGTCGCGCATCGTCGCAGCGCACGAGGCATGGGCGGCGGCATCCGACGATCTCGATGCGGCGCGGGAGCTCGCCCGGGAGGACGAGGCATTCGCCTCGGAGATCCCCGTCCTCGAGTCCGAGCTGCAGCAGGCGCAGGAGAAGTTGCGTCGCCTGCTCATTCCGCGCGACCCCGACGACGCACGCGACGTGATCATGGAGATCAAGGCGGGGGAGGGCGGCGCCGAGAGCGCGCTCTTCGCGGCCGACCTCCTGCGCATGTACGTGCAGTACGCGGCGTCGATGGGATGGAAGACCGAGCTGCTCGAGCGCAACGAGTCCGACCTCGGCGGGTACAAGGACGTGCAGGTGGCGATCAAGGGCACGTCGACCGATCCCGCGCAGGGCGTGTGGGCGCACCTCAAGTACGAGGGCGGCGTTCATCGTGTCCAGCGCGTGCCGGCGACCGAGTCGCAGGGGCGCATCCACACGTCGACCACCGGCGTGCTCGTCTTCCCCGAGGTCGACGAGCCCGACGAGATCGAGATCAATCAGAACGACTTGAAGATCGACGTCTTCCGGTCGTCGGGGCCGGGAGGCCAGTCGGTCAACACCACCGACTCCGCGGTACGGATCACGCACGTGCCCACCGGCATCGTCGTATCGATGCAGAACGAGAAGTCGCAGCTGCAGAACCGCGAGGCGGCGATGCGCGTGCTCCGCGCGCGGCTGCTGGCGAAGCAGCAGGAGGAGCTCGACGCGGCGGCATCGGATGCCCGGCGCTCGCAGATCCGCGGGATGGATCGCTCCGAACGCATCCGCACGTACAACTTCCCCGAGAACCGCATCGCCGACCACCGCACCGGATTCAAGGCGTACAACCTCGACCAGGTGATGGACGGTGCCCTCGGACCGATCATCGATTCCGCGATCGCGGCCGACGAAGAGGCGCGGTTGGCGGCGGTCGGCAGCGAATCCTGACCGACGGCGGCATCCGCACCGCGGATGGCGCGCGGAGCGCGGTCGGGGTTCAGATCGAGTAGTCCGGCACGGTCAGCAGGGCACGGGTGTCCTCCGTGCCGGAGCGCTGCCGCGGCTTGGCCGGCACGCCGACGAGAACGCTGTCCTCCGGCGCGTCGCGGGTCACGACGGCGTTCGCGCCCACGACCGAGCGGGCGCCGATCGTGACAGGGCCGAGGATCTTCGCTCCTGCGCCGACGGCGACGCCGTCGCCGAGCGTCGGATGCCGTCGGCCGGCGTCGCGGGAGCGGCCGCCCAGGGTCACCCCGTGATAGAGCATGACGTCGTCGCCGACGATCGCGGTCTCGCCGATCACGACGCCCATGCCGTGGTCGATGAAGAAGCGGCGGCCGATGCGCGCGCCCGGATGGATCTCGATGCCGGTGAGGGCCCGGGTCAGCTGCGAGGTGGCGCGGGCGAGCAGGCGCAGTCGGCGTCGCCAGAGGGCGTGCGAGACGCGGTGCGCCCAGATCGCGTGCAGTCCGGGGTAGAGCAACGCGACCTCGAGACCGCTGCGGGCGGCGGGGTCGCGCAGGCGCGCGGCGGCGACGTCCTCGCGCATTCGTCCGATCATGCGAGCGATCAGTCCTCGCGGAGGTCTTCGAACAGGGCGGTCGAGAGGTAGCGCTCGCCCGTGTCGGGGAGGATCACGACGATCTTCTTGCCGGCGTTCTCGGGACGGGCGGCGACCTGCAGGGCCGCCCAGGTGGCGGCACCGCACGACATGCCGACCAGCAGACCCTCCTGGGCGGCGAGGGCGCGAGCGGTGCGGATGGCGTCGTCGAATTCGACGGGCACGACCTCGTCGATGACGTCGCGGTCGAGGATGGCGGGCACGAAGTTCGGGCCGATGCCCTGGATCTTGTGGGGGCCGGGGTGCCCCTCGCTGAGCACGGGGGAGTCCTTCGGCTCGACGGCGATCACCTGAACCCCGGGCTTGGCGGCCTTGAGGGCCTGACCGGTTCCGGTGACCGTGCCGCCGGTGCCGACGCCCGCGACGAAGATGTCGACGTCTCCGTCGGTGTCGCGAAGGATCTCCTGTGCCGTGGTCTCGCGGTGGATCCGCGGGTTGGCGGCGTTCTCGAACTGCCGCACCCACACCGCGCCGGGGGTGTCCGCGACGATCTGCTTCGTGATCTCGATCGCACCGCTCATGCCCTTGGTCGGGTCGGTGAGCACGATCTCGGCGCCGAACGCCTTGAGCAGCACGCGGCGCTCCTTCGACATCGACGCGGGCATCGTGAGGATCACCTTGTAGCCGCGCGCCGCACCCACCATCGCGAGGGCGATGCCGGTGTTGCCGCTCGTCGACTCGACGATGGTCCCGCCGGGCTTCAGTTCACCCGACGCCTCGGCGGCGTTGATCATCGCGATGCCGATGCGGTCCTTGACGCTCGACGCCGGGTTGTAGAACTCGAGCTTCGCGAGGACGGTGGCCCCGAGGCCCTCGGTCACACGGTTCAGGCGCACCAGAGGGGTGTTGCCGAACGCGGTCGTGATGTCGGAGTGGATACCGGGCATGAGGGGGCCTTCCTGTGCGGGTCGCTTCGGACCAGCCTATGGGAGGCGTCGTACGACGGGACCATTGTGACGCGGGGACCTACGCTGGAAGACATGCCTGACACCTCCATCGCCGCCGTGGTGCGCGCTGCCGCCTCCCGACTGGCCGACGCCGGGGTGCCGGACCCCATGGTCGACGCCGAGTTGCTGGCGGGGCACGTGCGCGGGGTCGGCCGGGGCGAGCTGCAGGCGGCGATGGTGCGCGGCGATATGCTGACCGACGACGAGGCCTCGCGCTTCGACGCTCTGGTCGCACGCCGCCGGGCGCGGGAGCCTCTGCAGTACATCACGGGCACGGCACCGTTCCGGCACCTCTCGCTGGCGGTGGGGCCCGGGGTGTTCGTCCCGCGGCCCGAGACCGAGACCGTGGTGCAGCACGCGATCGACGCCCTGCTCCACGCCCCTGAACCCGAGCCGGTCGCGATCGACCTCGGAACGGGCAGCGGCGCGATCGCGCTCGCGATGGCGACGGAGGTGCCGCATGCACGAGTGTTCGCGGCCGAGCTCTCGCCGGAGGCGCACGCCTGGGCGAGCCGGAACACCGCCGGCGTCGAGAACCTCACGCTCGTGCTCGCCGACATGGCCGACGCCTTCCCCGAGCTCACCGGCCTCGCGAGCGTCGTGATCTCGAACCCCCCGTACGTGCCGGACGCCGCGATCCCGCGGGATCCGGAGGTGCGGCTCTTCGATCCGGCGATGGCCCTGTACGGCGGGGAGGACGGGCTCGACCTCGTGCGCGCCCTGAGCCGCAATGCGCTCCGCCTCCTGCGCCCCGGAGGTCTTCTGGTCATCGAGCACGGGGAGATGCAGGGCGCCGAGATCCGCGGCATCCTCGACGGTGACGGCTGGCGGGCCTCGGCCACGCACCGCGACCTCACCCTTCGGGACCGCGCGACGACCGCGCTGCGCCCCTGAGCCGTCGCTCAGGTGCCCCTCACGTAGAATCGGAACGACATGTCCTCCATCTTCGACTGCGGCGACGAGGCTCAGCTGCTCGCCGGAATGCGCCACGCGCGTCAGGCGATCAGCCGCGGCGAGCTCATCGTGCTGCCCACCGACACGGTCTACGGCGTCGGGGCCGACGCGTTCTCCCCGGCCGCGGTGCAGCGTCTGCTCGAGGCCAAGGGACGCGGCCGCAATCAGCCGCCGCCCGTGCTCGTCGGCTCGAAGGAGACGCTGTACGCGCTCGCCGAGACGGTTCCGGAACCCGTCCAGCGCCTCGTTGAGGCCTTCTGGCCGGGCGGGCTCACCATCGTGCTCCCGGCGCAGCCGTCGCTGGTGTGGGACCTCGGAGACACCCAGGGGACCGTCGCCGTGCGAATGCCCGAAGGGCGGGTCGCCCTCGAACTGCTCGCCGAGACGGGCCCGTTGGCCGTATCGAGTGCGAACCTCACGGGTATGGCCGCTGCCGTCTCGGCGTACGACGCGGAGCAGATGCTCGGCGACAGCGTCGCGGTGTACCTGGCCGACGGGATGAGCCGCGACGGCGTCGCCTCGACCATCGTCGATGCCACGCCCCTCGTGGCCCGCAGGGCGGACGACGAGCCGGGCCGCATCCGCATCCTCCGCGACGGAGCCGTGACCCGCGAGCGCCTCGAGGAAGTACTCGGCGACCTGCTGGAGCCTGCGCCCGAGCCGGAGGCGCCGGAGTCGCGCGGCGGGGATTCGTGAAGCAGTATCTGTTCACGATCCTCCTGACCGCCGCGATCACCTTCGTGCTCACCGGGGCGGTATGGAAGCTCAGTCTCCGTTTCAAGCTCTACCCGGCCATCCGCGACCGCGACGTGCACACCACGCCGAAGCCGCGCCTGGGCGGAGTGGCGATCTTCCTCGGCATCGCCGCAGCGATCGGCTTCTCGGCGGCGAATCCCTTCTTCCAGACGATCTGGACGCCGCCGCAGACGATGTGGTCGATCCTCGGGGCAGCGCTGATCATCGCCGTGATCGGTGTGGTCGACGACCTCTGGGACCTCGACTGGATGATCAAGCTCGGCGCGCAGTTCGTGGCCGCCGCGCTCCTCACCATCGGGGGAGGGCTGCAGATCCTCTCGCTGCCCATCGGCGATCTCCTCGTGTTCTCCAGCTGGCTGAGCATCACCATCACGATGTTCGCGATCGTCGTCGTGATGAACGCGGTCAACTTCATCGACGGCCTCGACGGGCTCGTCGCCGGTGTCTGCCTCATCGCCAACGGCGTCTTCTTCGCCTACTCGTACATCTTCACGCGGGACTCAGGGGCCTCGAGCTACTTCAACCTCTCGACGTTCATCGCCGCAGTGCTGATCGGCGCGTGCCTCGGGTTCCTGCCGTGGAACTGGAGCCCGGCGAAGCTGTTCATGGGCGATTCCGGCGCTCTGGTCATCGGCCTGCTCATGGCGACGAGCGCCGTCGCCATCACGGGGCAGATGGACCCATCGGCGATCGACCCCGAGCGTCTCGGGCGCTCGCAGCTGCTCGGCGCGTTCATCCCCATCCTGCTGCCGCTCATGGTGGTGCTCCTCCCGCTCCTCGACTTCGGCCTCGCGGTGCTGCGGCGGATGCACGCGGGCAAGTCGCCGTTCTCGCCCGACCGCAAGCACCTCCATCACCGGATGCTCGACCTCGGGCACCGCGACCGCGACGCCGTGCTGATCTTCTACGCATGGACCGCGGTGATCTCGCTCGCCGTGCTGCTGATGTACATCGGCGCCCGCGAGGACTGGCCCGGTCAGTACCTGCCCGGCGTCGCCTTCGGGGTGATCGGTGTCATCGCGTGCCTCGTCCTCACCCTCAAGCCCTCCCGTCCCGCCAGACCCGCGGCGACACCCGCCCCGATCTCCAGGAAGCCCTCATGAGCCCGAGCCCCGTGTCCAGCACGCCGATCCTCCGCCGCACCCTCCTCTGGTCGGCGGTCGCCACGGTGGTCCTGGCCATCGTCGCCGGTGCCGTCGGCTTCGCCGTCGCGCAGGGGGAGGGCCTCGTCAGCGGACTCCTCGGCATTCTCCTCGCCGCGGTGTTCCTCGCGATCACCGGGATCAGCATCCTGGTGGCGAACCGTTGGTACGGCGACCCGATCTACGTGCAGCTCTTCTTCGCGATCGTGCTCGGCGGATGGCTGCTCAAGCTCGGCGTCTTCATCGTGGTCATGATCGTCCTGAGCGGACAGCCCTGGATCGTGCCGATGGTGTTCTTCCTCTCGATCGTGGCGGGCGTGCTGATGTCACTCGCGATCGATGTGGTCGTGCTGACCCGCATGCGGCTTCCGCACGTCAGCGACGCCAACCTCCCGACCGAGGTGCCGGAGGACGTCGCCCCCGGTGCGCGCCCCGCCGACCCGGCCGCCGGGGGAGATCGGGCCGACGGGTCGGACTCGCGCCCCCTGTGACTCTGATAAGGTTGACCTGTGCCCGCCGCTCGCCCGCGAGCGCTTGCGCCTGAAGCACACCGACCATCGTCGCCCCGGTTCTGACCGGTGCCCCGAAGCTGGAGCCCGCGCTGTTTAATCTCGCTGCGACCCTGACCCCCCGACTCGCGTCCGATGGCGAGTTCCACGGCCCCTCGATCGACGAGTTCTTCCCGGAGATCCTCTTCCACGTCGCGGGCATCCCTGTGCACCGGATCCACCTGGTCCAGCTGCTCTCGGTCATCGCCGTGGTGCTCATCCTCTGGCTGGGCACCCGCCGCATGCGCGTCGTCCCCGGCCGCTTCCAGAGCCTCGTCGAGATGGGTCTCGGCTTCGTCCGCGGCGGCATCGCGCACGACCTCCTCGGACGCAAGGACGGCGAACGGTTCCTCCCGATCCTCACCACGATCTTCTTCATGGTGCTGTTCATGAACATCACGGGAATCATCCCGTTCCTGAACATCGCCGGTACCAGCATCGCGGCCGTGCCGCTGCTGCTCGCCGTGGTCAGCTACATCACCTTCATCTACGCCGGCATCCGGCAGCACGGGGTGCGCTTCTTCAAGAACGCGCTCTTCCCGCAGGGCGTGCCCGTGTTCGCCCTCCCGATCGTGGCGATCATCGAGCTGGTCTCCACGTTCGTGCTGCGTCCGGTCACCCTCATGCTCCGACTCCTGATGAACATGGTCGTCGGTCACATGCTCCTGGTGCTGTGCTTCGCGGCCACCCAGTTCTTCTTCTTCACCGCGGGCGGCGGCTGGGCCGCGCTCGGTGTCGGAACCCTCGCCTTCGGCGGCGCCTTCACTCTCTTCGAGATCCTGGTCGCCGTGCTGCAGGCATACGTCTTCACCGTCCTCACCGCGGTCTACATCCAGCTCGCGGTCGCAGAAGAGCACTGAGCGGGTCGGCAACTGCCGTCCCACCCAACGAAAGGAAAAACCCCGTGGACGCTACTACGGTTCTCGCTGAAATCAACGGTCACATCGGTGCGGTCGGCTACGGCCTCGCAGCGATCGGCCCGGCCATCGGTGTGGGCATCGTCGTCGGCAAGACCATCGAGGGCGTCGCCCGTCAGCCCGAGCTGGCCGGCCGTCTCCAGGTCCTCATGTGGATCGGTATCGCCTTCACCGAGGCGCTTGCGTTCGTCGGCATCGCCGTCGCATTCATCCCGTTCCCCGCGTAATCCCCACCGACTTCTGAAGGAGACAGGATGCTGAACGCTCTTGTCACGAACCTCGCAGCTGAGGGTGAGGCGGCCCACAACCCGCTGATCCCGGCGTGGTACGACATCATCTGGTCGGGCCTGTGGTTCGTCATCATCCTCGCGGTGGTGTGGAAGGTCGCCCTTCCGAAGCTGACGAAGATGCTCGACGAGCGGTCCGCCGCCATCGAGGGCAACATCGCGAAGGCCGACGAGGCGCAGAAGCAGGCCGAGGCGGCACTCGAGGAGTACACGCGTCAGCTGGCCGAGGCCCGCACCGAGGCCGGTGAGATCCGTGAGGCCGCCCGTGAGGACGGCAAGAAGATCGTCGCCGAGGCCAAGGAGACGGCATCGGCCGAGGCCGCACGTCTGACGGCGACCGCGCACACGCAGATCGAGGCGGAGCGCCAGGCCGCGCTCGTGTCGCTGCGCAGCGAGGTCGGAACGCTCGCTCTCGACCTCGCCGGCGGCGTGGTCGGGGAGACGCTGTCCGACGATGCGCGTGCAACGGCGGTCGTCGACCGCTTCCTCGCCGACCTCGAGGCATCCGAGAAGGCGGCTCAGTAATGGGCAGCGCGACCACTCAGGCACTCGCGGCATCCATCCAGACGCTTGCCGCAGCGAACGGCGTCAGCCTCGAGACCGCGCGGGAGCTCTTCGCCGCCGCGCAGGCCATCGGGGAGTCGTCGCAGCTGAGCGGCGCGCTGGCCGACCCTGCGGCTCCGGCGGCGGCACGGCAGAACGTCGTGACCGCGGTCTTCGGCGGGCTGTCCGAGAACACGCAGACGGTGCTCCGGACGGTCGTCGCCGAGCGCTGGTCGAACGCCGACGAACTGATCGACGGGCTCGACGAACTCGCCATCCGCGCGGCGACGATCGCAGAGCCGGGCGCCGACATCGAGGGCGAGCTCTTCGGCTTCTCCCGCGTCGTCGCATCGAACCCCGAGCTGGAACTCGCTCTCGGGAGCCGGCTCGGCGGTCGCGACGCGAAGGTGGCCCTCATCGATCGGCTGCTCACCGGCACGACGAGTGCACCCGCCGCATTGATCGTGTCGTCCATGGTGCGTCAGCCGCGCGAGCGGCGGATCCGCCAGTTGCTGAGCCGCGCGATGCGCATCGTCTCCGACCAGCGCGACCGCGTGGTCGCGACGGTCTACAGCGCGACCGCGCTCAGCGACGCACAGCGCGCACGCCTGGCCGACGCGCTCTCCCGCCGCTACGGCGGAGAGGTCGCTCTCAACGTCGTCATCGACCCGACCGTTCTCGGAGGCCTGCGCGTGCAGATCGCCGACGACGTCATCGACGGCAGCATCGCCGCCCGTCTCGCAGACCTTCGCCAGAAGCTCGCGGGCTAACACGACTTCGCGCGGGGAACCGCGCACCCAGATACAAAGGGAAGACAATGGCAGAACTATCGATCAGCCCCGACGTCATCCGTGACGCGCTGAAGGACTTCGCCGCCGCCTACGAGCCCACCGGGGCCGCGGCGACCGAGGTCGGCACCGTCATCGACGCCGCAGACGGCATCGCGCACGTCGAAGGACTGCCCGGTGTCATGGCCAACGAACTGGTGACGTTCCAGAACGGCGTGAAGGGCCTCGCCCTGAACCTCGACGAGCACGAGATCGGCGTGGTCATCCTCGGAGACTTCACCGGCATCGAGGCCGGCCAGGAGGTCACGCGTACCGGTGAGGTGCTCTCGGTCCCCGTGGGCGACGGCTACCTCGGCCGCGTGGTCGACCCGCTCGGCAACCCGATCGACGGCCTCGGCGCCATCGCGACGGAGTCCGTCCGCGAGCTCGAGCTGCAGGCGCCCGGCGTCATGCAGCGCAAGTCGGTGCACGAGCCGATGCAGACCGGCATCAAGGCCATCGACGCGATGATCCCCGTCGGTCGCGGCCAGCGCCAGCTCATCATCGGCGACCGCCAGACCGGCAAGACGGCCATCGCGATCGACACCATCATCAACCAGAAGGCCAACTGGGAGTCGGGCGACGTCAACAAGCAGGTGCGCTGCATCTATGTCGCGATCGGCCAGAAGGGCTCGACCATCGCCTCGGTGAAGGGCGCGCTCGAAGAGGCCGGTGCCCTGGAGTACACGACGATCGTCGCCGCTCCGGCATCCGACCCCGCCGGCTTCAAGTACCTCGCCCCCTACACCGGCTCGGCCATCGGCCAGCACTGGATGTACGGCGGCAAGCACGTCCTCATCATCTTCGACGACCTGTCGAAGCAGGCCGAGGCCTACCGTGCCGTGTCTCTGCTGCTCCGCCGCCCGCCGGGCCGCGAGGCGTACCCCGGCGACGTCTTCTACCTGCACTCCCGTCTGCTCGAGCGGTGCGCGAAGCTCTCCGACGAGCTCGGCGCGGGTTCGATGACCGGTCTGCCGATCATCGAGACCAAGGCGAACGACGTCTCGGCGTACATCCCGACCAACGTGATCTCGATCACCGACGGCCAGATCTTCCTGCAGTCCGACCTGTTCAACGCCAACCAGCGTCCGGCGGTCGACGTGGGTATCTCGGTCTCGCGAGTCGGTGGTGACGCTCAGGTCAAGTCGATCAAGAAGGTCTCGGGAACGTTGAAGCTCGAGCTGGCGCAGTACCGCTCGCTCGAGGCGTTCGCGATGTTCGCCTCCGACCTCGACGCGGCTTCGCGTCGTCAGCTGTCGCGCGGCGCTCGCCTCACCGAGCTGCTCAAGCAGCCGCAGTACTCGCCGTACCCCGTCGAGGAGCAGGTCGTCTCGATCTGGGCCGGAACGAACGGCAAGCTCGACACGATCGAGGTCGAGGACGTGCTGCGCTTCGAGCGCGAGCTGCTCGATTACCTGCGTCGCAACACGCAGGTGCTCGACACGCTGCGGTCGACGAACGTCCTCGACGACGACACCGTCGCGGAGCTGGGCAAGGCCACCGATGCCTTCATCCTGGAGTTCCAGGGCGGCAAGGGCGGCGCGATCGGGGCCCCGGGCCACGAGGAGCACGCGGCTGCCGAGGCGGACGACGTCAACCAGGAGAAGATCGTCAAGGGTCGTCGCGCGTAATCGCGTGAGGTACTGATACATGGGCGCACAACTCCGGGTCTACAAGCAGAAGATCAGTTCTGCTCAGACGACCAAGAAGATCACGAAGGCGATGGAACTCATCGCGGCTTCGCGCATCCAGAAGGCGATGGGACGCGTCAAGGCGTCCACTCCCTTCGCGCGGGCCGTGACGAGGGCCGTGTCGGCCGTCGCGACGCATTCGAGCGTCGATCACCCGCTCACCCGCGAGCCCGAGCAGATCCGCCGTTCCGCGGTGGTCATCTTCTCGTCGGACCGCGGTCTGGCCGGCGCGTTCAACTCGCAGATCCTCCGTGAGGGTCTCGAGGTGGCCGAGCTGCTGCGCAGCCAGGGCAAGGAGCCGGTGTTCTACCTCGTCGGTCGCAAGGCCGTGGGTTACTTCCAGTTCCGTCGCATCGCGTCGGCCGCGGAGTGGACCGGTGACACCGACACCCCGTCGTTCCAGACCGCCGAGGAGATTTCGGCGACTCTGCTCGACGCGTTCTCGCGCGGTGGGGATGACGGTGGCGTCGACGAGATCCACCTCGTCTTCAACCGGTTCGTCAGCATGATGACGCAGTCGCCGGAATCCGTCCGTCTGCTCCCGCTCGAGATCGCGGAAGCCGACGAGTCGGAAGCCGGTAACGCGATCTACCCGCTGTACGAGTTCGAGCCGGATGCCGAGACCGTGCTGGACGCGATCCTGCCGGTGTACATCCAGAGCCGCGTCTTCAACGCGCTGCTGCAGTCGTCCGCCGCGAAGCAGGCGGCGACGCAGAAGGCGATGAAGTCCGCCAGCGACAACGCCGACAAGCTGATCACCGACTACACCCGCCTGCGCAACAACGCGCGTCAGGCCGAGATCACCCAGCAGATCGCCGAGATCGTCGGTGGCGCCGACGCTCTCGCATCGAGCTGACAGACCCTCAGGAAAGAGACGAAGAAATGACCACCACCGCCACGGCTGACCAGCCCGCGACCGCGGTCGTCGGGCGCGTCGCACGCGTCAACGGTCCGGTTGTCGACATCGAGTTCCCGCACGACTCGATCCCGGACATCTACAACGCGCTGAAGACCACGATCACCATCGGTGACGAGGCGAACGAGATCACTCTCGAGGTCGCCCAGCACCTCGGTGACGACCTCGTCCGCGCCATCGCTCTGAAGCCCACGGACGGCATCGTCCGCGGCCAGGAGGTGCGCGACACCGGCGAGGCCATCTCCGTGCCCGTCGGCGACATCACCAAGGGCAAGGTCTTCAACGTGATCGGCGAGGTCCTCAACGCCGAGCCCGGCGAGACCATCGAGGTCACCGAGCGCTGGCCGATCCACCGCAAGGCGCCCAACTTCGACCAGCTCGAGTCGAAGACGACGATGTTCGAGACCGGCATCAAGTCGATCGACCTCCTGACCCCCTACGTGCAGGGTGGAAAGATCGGTCTGTTCGGTGGCGCCGGCGTCGGCAAGACCGTCCTCATCCAGGAGATGATCCAGCGCGTCGCCCAGGACCACGGTGGTGTGTCGGTGTTCGCCGGTGTCGGCGAGCGCACCCGTGAGGGCAACGACCTCATCCACGAGATGGAGGAGGCGGGCGTCTTCGACAAGACCGCCCTCGTCTTCGGCCAGATGGACGAGCCGCCGGGGACGCGTCTGCGCGTCGCTCTGTCGGCCCTGACCATGGCGGAGTACTTCCGCGATGTGCAGAAGCAGGACGTGCTGCTCTTCATCGACAACATCTTCCGCTTCACGCAGGCCGGTTCCGAGGTCTCCACGCTGCTCGGCCGTATGCCGTCCGCCGTGGGTTACCAGCCGAACCTCGCCGACGAGATGGGCCTCCTCCAGGAGCGCATCACCTCGACGCGCGGTCACTCGATCACCTCCCTCCAGGCGATCTACGTGCCGGCCGACGACTACACCGACCCGGCTCCGGCGACGACGTTCGCCCACCTCGACGCGACGACCGAGCTCTCCCGTGAGATCGCGTCGAAGGGTCTGTACCCGGCCATCGACCCGCTGACCTCGACGTCGCGCATCATGGACCCCCGCTACTTGGGCGAGGACCACTACCGCGTGGCGACCACGGTCAAGCAGATCCTGCAGAAGAACAAGGAGCTGCAGGAGATCATCGCGATCCTCGGTGTCGACGAGCTCTCCGAGGAAGACAAGATCGTCGTGGCCCGTGCCCGTCGTATCCAGCAGTTCCTCTCGCAGAACACCTACATGGCCAAGAAGTTCACGGGTGTCGAGGGTTCGACGGTTCCGCTCAAGGAGACCATCGAGTCGTTCGATGCGATCACGCGCGGTGACTTCGACCACGTCGCCGAGCAGGCCTTCTTCAACGTCGGTGGAATCTCCGACGTCGAAGAGCAGTGGGCGAAGATCCAGAAGGAGAACGCCTGACCATGGCGCTCAACGTCAGCCTCGTCTCCGCCGACGCGGAGGTCTGGACGGGAGAGGCGAGCCTCGTGATCGCCAAGACCGTCGAGGGCGAGATCGGCTTCATGTCCGGCCACGAGCCGGTGCTGGCGATCCTCGCCGAGGGCCAGGTCCGGATCACGCAGACGGACGGCACCAAGGTGCTTGCGAACGCGCAGGACGGCTTCCTCTCGATGGAGGGCAACGTCCTGACGATCGTCGCCGGTAACGCGGCTCTCATCTCCTAGCAGTCCCTCGATGCGCCCGCCTCGACCCTTCCGGGTCGGAGGCGGGCGCATCTGTCTTTCCCGGAGGCTCCGTGAAGATTTTGCTCCCGCCGTCGGAGACCAAGCACCCCGGAGGCGACGGCCCGGCTCTCGACCTCGACTCACTCGCGCTGCCGTCGCTGCGCGTGCAGCGCGCCGCAGTGATCGAGGCGCTGATCACCCTCTCCGGCGACGAGGCCGCCGCAAGACGGGTCCTGAAGCTCGGCGCACGCCAGCTCGGCGATATCGCGCACAACCGCGCGCTGGCGACGGCGCCCACGATGCCCGCGGTCGATCGCTACACCGGGGTGCTCTTCGACGCCCTCGATGCCGCGTCGCTCGGCGCGGCGTCGCGCCGGTGGCTGGGCGCGCACGTGTGGATCCATTCGGCTCCATTCGGCCCGGTCGGCGCCCTCGACGGCATTCCCGCCTACCGCCTCGCGGCCGGCACGTCGCTGCCGGGCGTCCCCGCGCTTCGGCGTCACTGGGCGGTGGCGACGACGCAGGCGATCGCTGACGACGCGCCCTCGTTCGTCCTCGACCTTCGCAGTGAGGCGTACGGAGCGCTCGGACCGATCCCCGCCGTCGTCGCGTCAGCCTACGTGCGCGTCGTCACGGACGACGGCGGGGGAGGCACGCGAGCGCTCAATCATTTCAACAAGAAGGCGAAGGGTCATCTCGTGCGCGCGCTGGCCGAGGACCGCCCCTCAATCACGACCGCTCGCGGACTGCGTGCGTGGGCGGACCGCCGCGGCATCGTCGTGCGAGACGCATCCGACGGCGACGTGTGGGAGCTCGTCGTCGCGGAATAGCGGTGGTGGATCCCTATAGCAGCTCCGGCGAAGCGCCGTCACGGTCGTTGCTCGGGTCATCGGCACACCGCTATGGTTGTGTCGCGGCGCGAACGGCGCCAGCTCCATCGGATCCGGAGGGGATCATGTACGACGACTACTACGGCTACGGGCTATCGGGTGGCGCGCTCGCCACGTTGATTCTGCTCTACACGATCGTGCCGCTCGCGATCTACGCGATCTACGCCTTCTTCTACATGAAGATCTTCGAAAAGGCCGGCGTCCAGGGCAAGTGGCGCGCCTGGGTCCCCGTGTACAACACGATGACCTTCTACAAGCTCGGCGATGTCAGCCCGTGGATCGTGCTGTACCTCGTCGGTGGCGCCATCCTCGGCTCGATCATCCCGTTCCTCGGCTGGTTCCTCATCCTTCCGCTCATCGCCCTCGCGGGCCGCGTCGTCGAACTCCTCGTCGCCTGGCGTGTCGGTCTGAAGCTGCAGAAGGATGCGGTCTGGCTCATCCTCTACTTCTTCCTCCCGCCGGTATGGCTCGGCATCAACGCCTTCGACAAGTCGCGCTGGAACCCGAACATCGCTCCCGCCCCGTGGGGCGGCAACGCCCTCCTCGGCGACCGCACCGTGTGGGACGGCATACCTCAGCAGCCCTCCGCCGCCGGCCCGCAGCCGGGTTACGGCGCGCAGCCGGGCTACGGCGCGCCGCAGGGTTATGCGCCGCCCGCGCCGCAGGGATACGCACCGCCGGCTCAGCCCGGGTACGCGCCGCCCGCACAGCCCGGGTACGCGCCGCCGGCTCAGCCCGGATACACCCCTCCGGCGACCGGTGCCCCGCAGACGCCGCCCACGCCGCCGGCACCGCCCGCGGCACCGCCGGCAGCGCCTCCCGCACCGCCGACCAACCCGAACCAGCCCCCGGCTTGATTCGACGAAAGACCCCCGACCGTCTGGTCGGGGGTCTTTCGCTATCCGTCCTCCACGACGTGCGAGCGGGGCAGGGGCCTGGGATAACGTGGAGGTATGGTCATGTCGCAGCGCCGCGTCGGCGCGTCCGGACTGCTCGTCTCCGCCACCGGTCTCGGCTGCAACAACTTCGGGAGAGCCGGCACGGCCACCGAGAGCATCGAGGGCACGCGTGCGGTCATCGACGCAGCGATCTTCCATGGCATCACTCTGTTCGACACCGCTGACATGTACGGCGCCGTGACCGGAACCAGCGAGACCCTGATGGGGGAGGCGCTGCGCGGCCGACGCGACCGTGTGGTGCTCGCCACGAAATTCGGACACGAACGGGACATGGGGTACGACTTCCCGGCCGCCCGTGGGTCGCGGCGATACGTGCGGCTGGCGGTCGAGCAGTCGCTGCGTCGCCTGCAGACGGATTGGATCGATCTCTACCAGCTGCATCTGCCCGACCCCGAGACCCCGATCGAGGAGACGACGGATGCCCTCGACGAGCTCGTGCGCGAGGGGAAGATCCGCTACTACGGACACTCCAACTTCACCGGATGGCAGATCGCGGAGGCCGAATTCACCTCACGTAGCCGGTCGACCGGACGGTTCGTCTCGGCCCAGAACCACTACTCGCTCCTCGCGAGGGCTGCCGAGCGCGAGGTGCTCCCCGCCGTCGAGCGATACGGACTCGGATTCTTCCCGTTCTTCCCGCTCCACAACGGACTCCTCACCGGCAAGTTCACCCGGGAGGGCGGGCCGGACGGAAGCCGGATCATGTCGACGCGTCGACACGTGTGGGAGAACGCGCCGTGGGACGCGGTCGAGGCGTTCCAGGGCTTCTGCGAGGAGCGCGGGATCACGATGCTGGAGGCGACCTTCGGGTGGCTGCTCGCACATCCGGCCGTGTCGAGCGTCATCGCCGGGGCCACTTCCGCTGCGCAGGTCGAGGCCAACGCCGCGGCGGGTGACGCTTGGAGGCCGGATGCCGTTGACCTCGCGGAGATCGACAGGATCTTCCCGCTTCCCGCCGATCCCGGAGCGCAGGTGTGAGCGGCATCCTCGCGTCGACTACGATGTGTGGGTACCTCGCGGCCGTCCGATCGGTCGCGGAATCACCGGAGGCAGCACGTGGCTGAGACGACAACGACGACGCAGAGCGTCACGGTCGCGCAGCGACGACTGCAGCTGTCCTGGGCGGGGGTGACGGATCAGGGGCGTCGTCGCGACACCAACCAGGACGCTTTTCTTGCCGAGTTCCCTCTCTTCGTCGTCGCCGATGGCATGGGTGGGCACGCGGGCGGTGAGATCGCGAGCCAGAGCACGGTGCAGCGTCTGCAGGCCATCGTGGCCGGCGGCGTGGCCAGGGCGCCGATCGAGAAGGCGCTCGAGATGGCCGTCGCGGACATCGCCGATCACCCGGAGACGACCGACGAGGGCACCGGCACGACGCTCACCGGCATCTTCCTCGAATACGAGGACGGAGAGCCGCACTGGGTCTCATTGAACATCGGCGATTCGCGCGTGTACCTCCTGCGGGATGATCGCCTCGTGCAGGTGACGACCGACCACTCCGTGGTGCAGGAGCTCATCGCCGCCGGCAAGCTGAGCCCGGAAGAGGCCGAGGGGCATCCCTACAGCAACGTCATCACGCGGGCGGTCGGTGCGAGTGAGCTGACCCCACCCGACTACCTCACCATCGACGTCCGCGCCGGCGACCGCTTCGTGATCTGCTCCGACGGGCTCACGAAAGAGCTCACGGACTACGGCATCCAGCACTTCCTCCGCGAGAACCCCGAACCGGGGCCCGCGGTCGACGCGATGTTGGCGGCCGCTCTCGAGAACGGCGGGCGTGACAACGTCACGCTCATCATCGTGCAGGTGGAGAACGTCGAAGACTCGTCCTCCACGGATTCGACGTCGCAGGACTGACGGCCGGTTCCTGGGGATACGGGCAACATCCCCGCTCTCATGACGTCGAATGGACGGCATGGAACCGCTGCCCATCGTCCTCCCCGCCGACGCATCGCCCCCTCGGCGGCAGCCGCTGCCTCTGCTCGCCTCCGTGATCCCCGTCGCCGCGGGCGTGGTGCTCTGGTTGGTGACAGGTTCGCTCCTCGCCCTCTGCTTCGCCGCCGTGGGGCCGTTGATGCTGGCGGCCTCGGCCGTGGATCAGGCGCGTACGAGACGACGCGAGACCCGACGCCTCGACGCCGAAGCGCGCGCGGCCTGGGAGCGGGCCGAGCGCGAGGTGATCGAGGTGCACGACGTCGAGCGCCGTCGTCGGCAGGAAGCCCGCCCGGATGTGCTGAGTTGCATCGAACGCGAGCCGCTTCCCGCCGCGTCAGAACCCGACGCGGCGACGTCGGTGGTCGTGGGGCGAGGCGACATTCCGAGCGCGGTGCGGACGACGGGCGGCGGCGACGGCGAGCGTGCACGGGCGTTCCAGGAGCGTAGCCGTGTTCTGCGCGACGCGCCGATCGAGGTGCCGCTGGGACGCGGCGTGTGCGTGCGCGGACCGGCACCGCTGACGGCGGCGGTGGCGCGTGCCCTGGTGCTGCAGCTGTGCCTCCGATACGACGCGACACGGCTCGCGGTGGTTGCGCGGGGCGACCAGAAGGCCGTTCTCGCCGCGCTGCCTCATACGAGCGGGACGGCGGGGGCCTTCCGCCTCGGGGTCGGCACGGTGCCCGACCACCCGAAGGGCGCGGATGCCTGGGTGCTGGCGTTGCGCGCCGACGAGGACGTCCCGCCGGGGTTCGCCACCGTGCTCGAAGTCCGCGAGGCGGGCGATGCCACGCTCCGCCGGCCGGACGGCGATCGACGTGTCCGCCCCGAGGGGGTCTCAGAGCAGCAGTTCCGGCTGATCGCCGGAGCGCGGTTGCGAAGAGCCGCAGATCATGCGGAGGCACTACCAGCGCGCGTCGAACTCGCCGAACTCGCGACCGCTGCCGAGGGCGACGGTCTGCCGGCGACGATCGGGCGCGGAATCGGCGAGGAGACCGTCGTCGACCTCGTCGACGACGGGCCCCATGCGATCGTGACCGGTACGACCGGGACGGGCAAGAGCGAACTCCTCATCTCTTGGGTCGCGGCGCTGGCGTCTTCGGCGCCGCCCGATCGGGTGATCTTCGTGCTGGTCGACTTCAAGGGCGGCACCGCGTTCGAGCCCCTCCGCCCGCTCCCGCAGGTGGCGGCGATCGTCACGGACCTCGACGCCCGCGGGGCTCGTCGTGGCGTGCAGAGCCTGACTGCGGAGCTGCGGAGGCGCGAGAGCGCCCTCGCCGCGGCGGGCGTGCGCGACGTCCGCGAGACGTCCCTGCCCCGGCTCGTGATCGTCGTCGACGAGTTCGCCGCCCTCGTCGGCGAGCATCCCGACCTCGCCGCCGTCTTCACCGACGTGGCGGCGCGCGGCCGTGCGCTCGGTATGCATCTCATCCTGGGAACCCAGCGCGCGTCGGGGGTGATCAGAGACGCCCTGGCCGCGAACTGCCCGCTGCGCCTGAGCCTCCGCGTGAGCGATCCCTCCGACAGTCGCGCAGTGCTCGGCACGACGGCGGCGGCGGAACTCCCCGGGGGTTCATCGGCGCAGGGGCTGTGCCTGGTGCGGCGACCGGACGACGCCGCACCGGTCGCGACACGGGTCGCTCTCAGCCGCGCCTCGGACATCGATCGCATCGCACGCCGGTGGGCGGACCACCCTGTGCGCGCGGCGAGTCCCTGGTTGCCGCCGCTGCCGAGCGACCTCTCGCTGTCCGAGCTCCAGCAGCGGGTGCCGGAGGACAGCCACGGGGCGTTGTGGGGGCTCGCAGACGCCCCGGATACCCAGTCGCAGCTCCCGGTCTCGCTCGATGTCGGCCGCGAGCGGGGCGCGGGCGTGATCGGCGCGGCGGGAACCGGGCGGACCACCGCGTTGCGCGCGCTCGCCGTTCACCGAGCCGACGCGGTCTGGATGCCGTCCGATCCCGAGGAGTCGTGGGACCTGGTGAGCGCTCTCGCCGCGGGGGAGGAGCCGCTCCCGCCCCTGTTGCTCGTCGACGACCTCGATGCGCGCTTCGCGGAGTTGTCCGCGGAGTACGCGCAGCAGCTCGCACAACGCTGGGAGCAGATCGTGAGAGCGGCGTCGGGGACGACGATCGTGATGACGGCGATGCGCGCGTCGGGCCCGGCGGGGCGCCTGCTGGACATGCTGCCGCGTCGAGTCCTGCTGCGCGCGGGGAGCCGTATGGAGCACATCGCGGCCGGGGGCGCTTCGGACGCCTGGGACGAGAGTCGCCCGCCAGGACGCGGACTGATTGACGGGCGCGAGATGCAGATCGTGCGAGTGGACGCTCCGTCGGGCGAAGCGGAACGTCGCGCCGCCGGGACGATCGACGACGCGGCGGTTCGCGAGTGGCGGCCGGAGATGCCGATGTCCGCACTCGTTACGGCGGGGGCCAACGACGCCGCTCGGTCGCTCGAGCACGCCCACCCGCACGCCGACGTGTGGACCCTGGGCGGACCCGAAGGAGCAGCACGCGCACGGGCGCTCGCTGGTCAGTCCGGGGGCCGACCCCAGATCATCGTTGGCGAGGGCGACGCCTGGCAGCGGGAATGGGCGCTGTGGCAGCGCGTGCGGGCGGAGGGCGAGGTGCTGGTGCGCGTGGAGCGGCCGGTCGAACTCCGTCAGCTCGCGGGGGTGCGCGAGCTTCCGCCGTACGCCCGGTCGCACGCCGGCAGGGTCTGGGTCGTGCGTGGAGATCGCGCGCCGGTGCGCCGTGTCATCCCCATGCTCGTGCGACGCGGGGCGCCTGCGGTGCTCCGCGCTGCCTCCGCAGCACCCGCGACGCGGCGTCGCCTGCGGCAGAACGCTGCAGGGTGAGCCGACCGCGAGGGTCGTGCCGGTCGTCAGATCGCGTTGCCGGGGCGGATCGCGCCCACCGGCCGACCGCCGCCCAGGACCACGAGCGACAGAGCCTCGTCGAGCTGCGCGACCTGCTCTGCCGAAAGGGCGCCATGCCGGGCGAGGAGCGTGGCCGCCGCGATGGTCGCTGCGCGCAACGAGCCGTCGAGCATCTTCAGGGCCACGGTGGTGCCGTTCGGGGCGACCATGACCATGACGCCCTCGGCGCCTCCCTTGGCGAACACGCCCAACGCTTCGATGGCGATCGTGTCGGGGCGCCCCGGGCCCTCGATGGTCCAGGGGTGCTCGCGCACGGCCCGTACCAGCGCGCCCGCGACGCGATGAAGAGCGAAAGGCGACCGCTCGGAGGCGGTGCCCACCCGGTGGATGCCGCGCGCCAGAGCCGTGAGCGACATCGCGTAGACCGGTGCCCCGCAACCGTCGACGGCCGTGTGGGCGACCTTCTCGCCGATCAGACGTTCCACGACCTCTCGGATGTGGACCTGCAGGGGGTGGGAGGGGTCGAGGTAGCCTTCGGTCGGCCAGCCCGTGGCCACGCACGCGCGCAGCATGGCGGCGTGCTTCCCCGAGCAGTTCATCCGCACCGCCGCGGGCGCTCCGTGCTCGCGGATCATGTCGTCGCGCGTGGCGACGTCTCCCGGCCAGGCCGGCGGACACGCGAGCGCATCCTCGTTCAGTCCGACCTCGGCCAGGACGTCGCGGACCACCGCCGCGTGGCGATCGGTCCCGGAGTGGCTGGCCGTCGACAGCGCGAGCTGTTCGCCCTCCAGAACCGCGCCCGCGGTGAGGCAGGCCACCGCCTGCAGAGGCTTCATGCTCGACCGCGGGAGGATCAGCGCATCGGCATTGCCCAACCGGGCCACGACCTCTCCGTCGGGGGAGAGGACCACGGCCGCACCGACGTGACGCGACTCGACGAAACCGCTCCGCTCCACCACGGCGAGCTCGACGGAATCCTGAACGGTGAGGGTCTCCAGCATCCGACCAGACTATCGCCCGGCCTGCACCCGCCCGCTGCGCCGCAGGGCACCGGGAGTGTCGGCGGGCGGTGCCAGACTGGACTCATGACAGAGCAGAGGACCCGCGTGCTCGGCGAGCATCACTACGCGGTGACCACGGAGTGGACGGGCAACACGGGCACCGGTACGAGCGGCTATCGCGAGTATCGCCGCGACGTCACGATCTCGATCGACGGCAAGCCCGAGCTGCTCGCCTCCGCCGACAAACCGTTCCGCGGCGACCCCGCGCGATGGAACCCCGAGGACATGCTGCTCGCCGCGCTCTCCGAATGCCACCTGCTGTCGTATCTCCACGCCTGCGTCGCTGCGGGGGTGCGGGTCGTCTCCTACTCCGATCGGGCCTCCGGGCGGATGCGCGAGGACGGACGGGGCGGCGGTGCTTTCGTGGACGTGATGCTGCGCCCGCAGGTCGTCGTCGCAGAGGCGTCGATGATCGAGGCAGCCGAGCAGGCCCATGCCCAGGCGAACGCGTGGTGCTTCATCGCGAACTCCGTGAACTTCCCGGTGCTCCACGAGGCGACGGTCACCGCGAAGGCGTGACGGTCAGCGGCGCTCGTGGGGGAGTGCCTGTTTGATCTTCTCGATCGTGCCCTGCGCAGGCGTCTCGTTGTACGTCCCCGCCAGTTCCTGCTCCGACAAGGCGTGGATCGCAGCCATGATCTCATCGGTCGCCTGTCGGCGCGCGCGCCCGCTGCCGGCCGGGCCGTGGCCCGAGAGGTCGAGCGGTTCGCCGAAGCGCACGGTGATGCGTTCCTTCATGGTCGGCATCTTGGCGCCGACGGGCATCACCTTGTCCGTCCCGATCAGCCCGACCGGCACGACCGGAGCCCCGGTCTGCAGAGCGAGGAACGCGACACCCGTGCGGCCCTTGTACAGACGGCCATCGGTCGACCGGGTTCCTTCGGGGTACAACGCCACGGCGAGCCCCTCGTCGAGCAACTGTCGCTGAAGATCGAGCGCGTCCAGTGCGGCCTGTCCTGCACCGCGGCGCACCGGTATGGCACCGATGGACTCGAAGAACGTCTTGCTCAGCCAGCCGCGGAAGCCCGTGCCTTCGAAGTAGCTCGACTTCGCGAGGAAGTGCACGGGTCGCGGGGCGGCGACCGGGATCGCGATCGAGTCGATGAACGACAGGTGGTTGCTGGCGAAGATGACGGCGCCCTCGAGCGGGACGTTGTCGCGCCCCTCGATGCGCGGGCGGTACAGGCCTCGGGCGAGCGGCGTGATGAGGCTCCGCCCGAGGGCGTACGCGAACCCCGCGTGGCGAGGGGCCGAGCCCTGTTCTTCGGGGGCGTCCGGCTCGGCGGGCTGCTCGGAGGTCATCAGAGAAGGCTACTCCCGAATCCATGCCCGGCCCGGAATGCGCCCATCGGCCCTTCTCCCAGCGCGGGCAAAGCGAAATGCGAGAGGATGGAGCGTCCCGCCCGCGATCTCGAGGTCTCACTGTGCGCAAGCGTCCGCTCATTCTCCTGTCCACCGTCGCTGCGGCGACCCTGATCCTGGCGGGCTGCTCGGGTAGTACCGAGCCCGAGAGCTCGTCCACTCCCGACGCCTCCGGCTCGAGCCAGTGCATGCTCGACGCGCAGCCCGGCGAGACCTCCGACGCGGTGACCGTCGAGGGCGAGGGTGCTGAGGCCACCGTCTCCGTGCCCGCCGACGCCGCGTTCGCCGGTGTCGAGCGCACCGTGGTGTCGGAGGGCGACGGTGACGATGTCGTCAACGGCGACCTCGTGTCCGTCGCGTTCCAGCTCGTCGAGGCGTCGACCGGAGAGATCGTCGACTCCTCCGCGCGCGGCGAGAACGGCGAGCTGCCCGTGCTGCTCGACCAGAACAACTCGTCGCTGTTCCTCGCGGCACTCGAGTGCCAGCCGCTCGGCACCCAGGTCGTGCTCGCGCTGCCCGGCAGCGTGTTCGGTGAAGGACAGACCGACAAGGTGGTCTACGCGCAGGCCGTCGAGGAGCTTCCCGAGGTCGCGACGGGCACCCCCGTCGAGCCCACCGAGGGCATGCCGACCGTCGAACTCGACGACGACGGTGCCCCGACCGTCACCATCCCCGAGGGCGATGCCCCGACCGAGACGAAGGTCGCCGTGCTCAAGCAGGGCGACGGAGCGACCGTCGGCGAGGGCGACCTCGTCGTCGTGCAATACCTCGGCGTGAAGTGGTCGGACGGCTCGGAGTTCGACTCGAGCTGGAGCCGCGACGCCGTTCCCTCCCAGTTCCAGACCACCGGCGTCGTGACCGGCTTCCGCAAGGCGCTGGAGGGCCAGCAGGTCGGCTCGCAGGTGGTCGTCGTGATGCCGCCGTCCGAGGGATACGGCGCGAGCGAGGGGCACGAGCTGCAGAACGAGAGCCTCGTGTTCGTCGTCGACATCCTGGCCACCACACCCACCCAGCCCTGACCGGGCGAGCCGGGGCGTGCCATAGGCTGGCGGGCATGCAGCGCGTCATCGTCCTCGGCTCCACCGGCTCCATCGGCACGCAGGCGCTCGACGTCATCCGCGCCAACCCCCGACGCTTCGAGCTCGTCGGTCTCGCAGCCGGATCCAACGCCGAGATGCTCGCGCAGCAGGCGCAGGACTTCCGCGTCGACAGCACGGCCCTGGGCGCCGCCGAGGCGGAGCAGCTGGTGCGCGACGTCGATGCCGACGTGGTGCTCAACGCGATCACCGGGTCGATCGGACTGGGGTCGACCCTCGCGGCACTGCAGGCCGGTCGTACCCTGGCGCTCGCCAACAAGGAATCGCTGATCGTCGGGGGCGCGCTCGTGCAGCGAGCGGCCCGCCCCGGCCAGATCGTCCCCGTCGATTCGGAGCACTCGGCGATCGCCCAGGCGCTCCGCAGCGGCGATCGCTCCGAAGTACGGCGGCTCGTCGTGACGGCGTCCGGCGGCCCGTTCCGCGGACGCAGCCGCGCCGAGCTCGCCGACGTGGCTCCGGCCGAGGCGCTCGCGCACCCGACGTGGGACATGGGGCGCATGGTCACGACCAACTCGGCGACCCTGGTGAACAAGGGGCTCGAGGTGATCGAGGCGCACCTGCTGTTCGACGTGCCCTATGACGACATCGACGTGGTGGTGCACCCGCAGTCGGTCGTGCACTCGATGGTGGAGTTCATCGACGGGTCGACGATCGCGCAGGCCTCGCCGCCCGACATGCGGCTTCCCATCTCCCTCGGCCTCGACTGGCCGAACCGGGTGGGAGGGGTCGGTCGTCCCCTCGACTGGACGACGGCCACGTCGTGGACCTTCGAGCCTCTCGACGACGAGGCCTTTCCCGCCGTCGCCCTCGCGAAGACCGTCGGACGTGCGGGTGCGACGTTCCCCGCGGTCTACAACGCCGCCAACGAGCAGGCCGTCGATGCGTTCCACGAGGGACGACTGCCGTTCCTCGGCATCGTGGACACGATCGCCGCGGTCGTGGATGCGCACGACGCGCCCGACGAACTCACGGTCGAGTCGCTGGGCGAGGCGGAGCGCTGGGCGCGGGAGACCGCGGACCGGCTGATCGCCGCCCGCTGACCCCGCAGCCCGGCTCAGTCCTCGTCGGGGTACGGCACGGGCCAGCGCGGCTCGGGCACCGGCCACCCGGCCGCACGCAGCGCACGGCGGGCGAGTTCCCGGGCCGAGTAGGGGGTACGGACGCCGCGGATGTCGCGGTAATCCTGGTGACCCGGTCCCGCCCACAGGATCGCGTCGCCGTCGCCGACGAGCGCGACCGCCTCGATGATCGCCGTCTCCGGCGGGGAGAACTCGTGGATCTCGGCATCCGGACGGGCGCGACGCGCTCCGGCGACCAGCGTCGCGCGAATCGAATCGGGGTCCTCGAACCGGGGGTGGTGATCGGTGACGACCAAGATGTCGCTGCCCTCGACCGCGGTGCGCGCCATGTCGTAGCGCTTGCTCGCGTCGCGGTCGCCGTCGGCGCCGAACAGCATCACCACGCGCCCCGGCGTGACCCGGCGCACGGCGGCGAGCGTCTTCTCGAACGCGTCGGGGGAGTGGCCGAAGTCGACGAACACCGCGGGGCCACGGTCGCCCGAGACGAGCTGCGTGCGTCCGGGGAGG
The DNA here is from genome assembly GCF_057655505.1 of Microbacterium sp. Soil_N32. Lineage (NCBI taxonomy): Bacteria > Bacillati > Actinomycetota > Actinomycetes > Micrococcales > Microbacteriaceae > Microbacterium > Microbacterium sp. Soil_N32. The sequence goes on along the minus strand of NZ_JBDGME010000019.1, from coordinate 763,714 downwards.
TACGCGCGGATGCCGCCGTCACGGTCGAGCGCGGCGACGATGCGCTGCCACTCGTAGCCGCCTTCGAGGAGCATGACGATGGCGAGGGCGGCGTTGGCCGCCATGTGCGGCCCGATCACCGGAACCGTGGTGGTGAGCGATCCGGCGGGACCGGTCATGGTGAAGGTCGTGCCGCTGGCGCGCTCGTCCTGGATCGTGACGACCCAGTCCGCTCGGCCGGCCGCGTCGGGGTCGGCCGCGATGAGCGGGGTGCCGACCGTCACCACGGGGATTTCGGCGCGTTCCACCACGACGGCGCCGGAGGGCGAGTCGAGGCACACGACCGCGCGTCCGGAGCGGTCGGCGCGGAACAGCGGCAGCTTCGCCTCGAAGTACTCCTCCATGTCGGCGTAGTCGTCGAGATGGTCGTGGCTGAGGTTCGTGAATCCGGCGACGTCGAAATGGATGCCGTCGACGCGATGCCGCGACAGGGCCTGGGCGCTCACCTCGACGGCGACGGCCTCGACGTCCCGCTCGCGCATGAGGGCGAGGAGAGCGTGGAACTCGGACGCCTCGGGAGTGGTGAGGCGCGAGACGATGACCTCGCCGGCGATGTGACGCTCGGCGGTCGACGAGAGTCCGGTGACGACGCCGAGCTGATCCAGGATGCCCTCGAGGAGGTGCGACACGCTGGTCTTGCCGTTCGTGCCGGTCGTGGCGAACAGCAGGGGGAGCGGGTCGTCGGCGCCGGTGCCGTACACCCAGGCGCTGAGGTCTCCCAGCACGGCGCGGGGGTCGTCGACGACGAGGATCGGCAGTCCGGCCGATGCGGCGATGTCCGCCCCGGCGTCGTCGGTGATGACGGCGACCGCGCCCTTCTCGGCGGCGGCATCGGCGAATTCCGCGCCGTGCCTGTTCACGCCCCGGATGGCGACGAACGCCTCACCGGCTCGGAGGTCGGCCGTCGCGAGTGTGATGCCCGAGACGGTGACGCCGTCGACGGCGCCGCGCACCTCCCGAGCGAATCGTGCGGCGATTTCGGACAGCTCACGCCGGGGCGGGTTCGCGGGGCGGAGCACGGGAGGCAGGCTCGAGTTGTGTTCGATCGACATGTCTCTTCCATGATCGCATGCACGGGGCTGATTCCTAGGCGCGAGGCAGTAGCGTGAGCGGGTGGAAATCCTGCTCTATGCGGGTGGCATCCTCTTCATGCTGATCGGCCTCGGCCTCTCGATCGGTCTGCACGAGATCGGCCACCTCCTGCCCGCGAAGCTGTTCGGCGTGCGTGTCGGCCAGTACATGATCGGGTTCGGCCCGCGCATCTGGTCGCGCCGCATCGGCGAGACCGAATACGGAGTCAAGCTGCTGCCCGTCGGCGGGTTCATCTCGATGTCGGGCATGTACCCGGCGTCGCGGAGCGCGCGCCCGGCGGGTGGCCTCTTCCGCAGTCTGGTGCAGGACGCGAGGACCGCGAACGACGAGACCATCGCGGAGGGCGAGGAGCATCGCGTCTTCTATCGCCTCCCGGTATGGAAGCGCGTGATCGTGATGTTCGGCGGTCCTCTCATGAACCTGCTGCTGGCGCTGCTGATCTTCACGGTTCTCGCCTCGGGTATCGGACTGCAGCAGGGTACGACCACCATCGCCTCGGTCACCCAGTGCGTCGTCCCCGCCGGGACCACGCAGGAGGCGTGCTCGGCTGACGACCCCGCGTCTCCCGCGGTCGAGGCGGGGATCCGTCCGGGCGACGTCCTGGTCTCCATCGACGGCACACCGGTGTCGACGTTCGCCGAAGCCACCGAGATCGTGCAGGCGTCCCCGGGGAAGCCGCTCGACCTGGTCGTGCGGCGCGACGATGAGGACGTCGCCCTGTCGATCACGCCGATCGCCGCCGAGCGCGAGCTGACCGATGCGGCGGGACGCCCCGTGCTCGACGACGACGGCGAGCCGGTCGTGCGCGAGGTCGGCTACGTCGGGATGGCGTCGCAGATGGGCTTCGTGCCGCAACCGCTGATCGTCGGCCCGGAGATGGCGGCGGAGAACGTCGGACGCGTGGCCTCGCTCATCGCGACGCTGCCCGTGCGCCTGTGGGACGTCGGCGCCTCGCTGGTGACGGGCACGGAACGCGACCCGAACGGCCCGCTGAGCGTCGTGGGCGTCGGGCGCATCGCCGGCGAGATCGCGGCGACCGAGGCGCCCGTTCTCAATCGCTTCGCGGTGCTGCTGAACCTGCTGGGGTCGCTGAACATCGCTCTGTTCGTGTTCAACCTGATCCCTTTGCTGCCGCTCGACGGCGGGCACATCGTCGTCGCGCTCTGGGAGGGCGTGAAGCGCGCCTGGGCGCGGATCTTCCGCCGGCCGCCACCCGCGCCGGTCGATGCCACGCGGCTCGTACCACTGACGGTCGTCGTCGCGGTGCTGCTGATCGGCATGGGCGCGCTTCTCCTGGTCGCCGACGTCTTTAACCCCGTCGACCTGCTGCAGTAGCGGCACGGACCTGCCGGGGCGCACCGTCGTTGGCGTCAGCCGCGCAGTGCGTGCCCCACGAGGCGCTCCAGCGTGCGGATGCCGTCGCGCGACAGGATCGACTCGAGGTGCCCCTGCACCGAGGCGAAGGCGGGGCCGCGCAGAGCGTAGACATCGCCGGTTGCAGGATCGGCGGACACCTCCGCCGGGCCGACCGTCGTCAGGCCCGGGTCGACCCGCGCCGTGAAGGTGTTGTAGAAGCCGATGGACGCCTGCTCGCCGAACACCGGAACCGACTTCTGCAGACCCTGGTGAGGAGCATCGAGCGGAACGAGTGCCACGCCGAGCCCGTCCGCGAGGATCTGGTGGCTCAAGCAGACGGCGAGAAGGGGGGTCGCGCTCGCGCGGCGGCGTCGCACGACCTCGCGCATCCGGGCGATGCGCGGGTTCGTCGCGTCGCGGGGGTCACCCGGGCCGGGCCCGGCGACGACGATGTCCGCGGCGTCCGCCTCGGCATCCGTCACCGCGTCCCACGGCGCGATCGACACATCGAAACCCAGGTGCCGCAGCTGATGCGCGAGCATCGTGGTGAAGCGATCCTCGGCGTCGACCACGAGCGCGCTCCGTCCCTCGAACGGTCCGGTGTGGTCCTCCGTCTGCGGGTCGAGCCAGAAATCGGCCAGTCGTGAGTTCCGCGACGCGAGCAGCTCGGCCACGGCCGGATCGGCGGACAGTGCCGGGGCATCGTCCGGGGCATCCGTGTCGTCGCGCGCCTCGGCGGCGCGGTCGCGATCGATTGCTCCGATCGCTCCGAGCACGCCGGCGGCCTTGCCGTGCGTCTCGCCCACCTCCCCGCGCGGGTCGGAGTGGCGCACCAGGGTCGCACCGACCGGCACGCGGACCTGGCCGTCCACGACGTACACGGTGCGGATGAGGATGGGCGCATCGAGATCGTGGCCGCCCTCGGAGTTCGGCGTGAACAGGGCCGCGACACCCGAGTAGTAGCCGCGCGGACGCGTCTCGTGCCGACGGATCACGGCGCAGGCGTTCTGCATGGGCGACCCCGTGACGGTCGGCGCGAACATCGTCTCCCTGAGGATGTCGCGCGGGTCGAGCCTGCTGCGGCCGCGCAGCATGTACTCGGTGTGCGTGAGTCGGGACATCTCCTTGAGGTGCGGGCCGGTGATGCGTCCGCCGTCGGAACAGACGGCGCTCATCATCTTGAGTTCCTCGTCGACGACCATGAAGAGCTCCTCGGTCTCCTTGGTGGAAGAGAGGAAGTCCACGAGCGTGTCGCGCGTGGCGCCGCCCGCCGGGTGCCGGAAGGTGCCCGAGATGGGATTCATCGTGACGACGCCCCCGCGGGCGACGACGTGCGCCTCGGGGCTCGCGCCGACCGCGATGTGACCCGGGGTGAACACGGCGAACGTCCAGTACGCTCCGCGCTCGTGCGACAGGAGCGCACGGAACCAGGTGAGGGCGGCCGTACGGTCGTCGCTCTCGATGCGCGCGGTGAAGTCCCGGCGGATGACGAAGTTCGCGCCCTCGCCCCGTCCGATCTCGTCGGCGATGACGGTCTCGACGATGCGTGCGTACTCGTCGTCGGAGATGTCGAAGCCGTCGTCGTGCAGAGGGATGTCGTCTGCGGGCAGCGCCGCGAGGAGCGACGGCATCGGCAGACGGAGGTGCTCTCCGACCACGAGGCAGCGCAGCGGCGCGCCGTCGTCCTGGGCGACGAAGCCGCGTTCGCGCACCTGCCGGTAGGGCACCAGCGCGAACACCTCGTTCGGTGTGCCGTCGGAGGAGAGGGGGATGTCGGCCAGCAGGTCGACGTCGACCACGTCGCCGGTCAGCAACTCGACCTCGCGGGCGCCGTCGCGGGCGATCAGAACGAACGAGGACGAGGGATCGGCGGCGAGCTCCGCCAGTCGTGCGAGGGTCATCGATGTCTCCTGTGGGAGGGGCTCCGGCTCGGCAACGAAAAGACCGCCCCGGAGGCGGTCTGGATTCGTGGGAACGCGAACACACCGCCTAGGAGGCGGGCCACCAGGTGACGTTCGTGCGCATGGGGCGAAACTACCACAGGACGCGCGGAGCGACGCTCCGACCGCCGGCAGGATCATGCGCGCGTATACAGCCTTCACCCGTGCAGGCGGCGTAGGCTGGGGGTGTGCCAGCCGTGAACCTTGGGATGCCCAAGATCCCCGAAGTCCTCGCCCCGCGACGGAAGTCCCGCCAGATCAAGGTGGGCAAGGTGCTCGTCGGGGGAGACGCACCCATCAGCGTGCAGTCGATGACCACGACGAAGACCACCGACATCAACGGCACTCTGCAGCAGATCGCCGAGCTCACCGCTTCCGGGTGCGAGATCGTGCGCGTCGCGGTCCCGTCGCAGGACGACGCCGACGTGCTGCACATCATCGCGAAGAAGAGCCAGATCCCGGTGATCGCCGACATCCACTTCCAGCCGAAGTACGTCTTCCAGGCGATCGACGCCGGATGCGCGGCCGTCCGAGTGAATCCCGGCAACATCCGCAAGTTCGACGACCAGGTCGGCGCGATCGCGAAGGCCGCGCAGGATGCGGGCGTCTCGCTGCGCATCGGCGTGAACGCCGGGTCGCTCGACCGTCGACTCCTCGAGAAGTACGGCAAGGCGACGCCGGAGGCACTCGTCGAGAGCGCGGTCTGGGAGGCGTCGCTCTTCGAGGAGCACGACTTCCACGACTTCAAGATCTCCGTCAAGCACAACGACCCGATCGTGATGGTCAAGGCGTACCGCCAGCTGGCGGAGCGGGGCGACTGGCCTCTGCACCTCGGCGTGACCGAGGCGGGCCCGGCGTTCCAGGGCACGATCAAGAGCGCGACGGCGTTCGGCATTCTGCTCGGCGAGGGGATCGGCGACACCATCCGGGTCTCGCTCTCGGCCCCGCCGGCCGAGGAGGTCAAGGTCGGCCACCAGATCCTGCAGTCGCTCAATCTGCGCGAGCGCAAGCTCGAGATCGTGTCGTGCCCGTCGTGCGGTCGCGCGCAGGTCGATGTGTACACGCTCGCCGAAGACGTCACCGAGGGGCTCAAGGAGATGACCGTGCCCCTGCGCGTCGCCGTGATGGGGTGCGTCGTGAACGGCCCGGGCGAGGCCCGAGATGCCGACCTGGGCGTCGCGTCCGGCAACGGCAAGGGTCAGATCTTCGTCAAGGGCGAGGTCATCAAGACCGTGCCGGAGGCCGACATCGTGGCGACCCTGATCGAGGAGGCGAATCGTCTCGCCGACGAGATGGGACCCGAGGCCCCGCTGGGCACCGCACAGGTCGTCACGGCCTGAGCGCGCCGATGAGCATCCAGCCGACCCTGGTCTCGTTCGCCGGTGGGGCCACCCGCGGCGAGAGCGTCGTCACCCGTGTCCAGTCCACCCCGCAGGGGGCGGCGGTCGTCGTCGCATCGACGCCGTTCCACCCGGTCGACCACACGTGGCCCGACCAGCCCGGCGACGCCGGGGAGATCGTCGCCGGCGACCAGCGCGTGTCGGTGACCGAGGCGGTCATGGCCGCCGTCGGCCCCGAGGGGCAGTTCGCCGTCGGCACCGACATCCCCGTGCGCCGCGGCACCGAAGGCTGGGTGTGGCTCGTCGCGCATCTTCTCGATGACCCCGCTCCCGCCTGGGTCGCGGAGGGCGCCGAGGTCGTGCTCGAGGTCGACGATGCACGGCGCGCCGGTCTGAGCCGCGGGCACACCGCCTGCCACCTGGCGTCGCTGGCTCTCGATCTCGCGCTCGCCGACCTGTGGCGGAAGGACCCGGGTGAGGACGCTCTGGGCAACCCCGACTTCGAGGGGCGGGCGAACCAGTCCAGCCGCATCCACGCCGATGGCAGCGTCGACGAGTACCGTCTCGGCAAGAGTCTGCGACGCGCCGGCTTCGACACCGAGACCTTCGCCGCCACGCTCGCCGAGCGCCAGAAGCGGGTCAACGACCAGCTCGCGCGATGGGTGGAGTCGGCGGTGCCGAGCAGCATCGAGAGCGAAGGTCCGGTCATCACCGACCGGCGTCGCTGGCGCTGCGCGCTTCCCGAAGGGGAGGCGATCATCCTCTGCGGCGGCACGCACGTCGACTCGCTCGGCTCGTTCGCGGGCATCCACGTGCAGCTCGACCTCAGCGACCCGCAGTTGCTCGTGATGACCACTACGGCCACCGCGGCCTGAGCAGCCGGCGCCGCCGGAGCGGCGATCAGATCGAGAACACCACTTCTCCCCGGGAGATGTCGGTGCTCTCCAGCCGCAGGACCACCGTGTCGCCGACGCGCGCGTCGGGACCGACCGGCGCGGTCGCGGTCACGGGCGGCTCCGCCAGCTGGACGCTCGCGCGGTCGTCCCCGCGCCGCGCGAGCACCGTCGCCGACAGTTCCGTGCCGATCAGCGGCTGGAGCAGAGCGGCCTCGACCGCGTTCACGGTGGCCGCGTCGAGCCGCGAGGCGCGCTGACCGGATGCCTGCATGAGTGCGGGCAGCTCGGTGAGCGATTCGCGCGCCCAGTCCGGCGCGGGCCGCCCCTCGGCGACGGCGAGGCAGATCGCCAGGCCCCACCGGTCGACGAGGCGTCGTAGCGGCGCTGTCACGTGTGCGTATGGGGCGGCGATCGCCGCCTGACGCGTCTCGGCGGGCGGGGTCCCGTCGAACGCGACGTACCCGGCCCCCCGGAACAGAGCCGCTGCGGCCTGGAGCACGGGGAGAGTCAGGGGATCGGCGCGGTCGAGCCCCGCGAGATACTCGCCGTACCGACCGGCGTCCCACGGCCGCCCCAGCACCCGCGTCTGCGTGCGGAAGGCGTCGAACGCCGCTTCGTCGGGTTCGGGCATGGTCCGCAGGATGCCGACGCCCGCGCCGAGCATCATCTCGGCCGCGGCGATGCCCGTCATCAGGGAGAGCTGCGCGTTCCAGTCCTCGACCGGGAGGGGATGCCGGCGCTCGATCGCGTACGCGCCGTCCTCCGATCGCACGATCTCCTCGTCGGGGAGATTGAGGCTCGCCCCGCCGCGCGCACGCTCCTGCGCCAGCCGCAGGAGACCGATCTCCGGCAGCAGCTCAGCGAAGCCGGCGTCGCCGCGTTCGATCGCCGCCTGCGTCGCTGCGTAGTCCAGTTGCGCGCGGGACCGGATGAGCGCCCGCTCGAGGCGGGTGTCGACGACGGCACCTGCGGCATCGAGGTCGAAGGACCAGACCAGCGCGTTCCGATCGACATCGGGGAGGAGCGAGACGCGATCCTCGCTGAGCACCGGGGGATGCAGGGGGATCGTGCCGTCGGCCGCGTACAGGGTCTGTCCGCGGCGTCGCGCCTCGGCGTCCACCGCGCCGCCCGGACGCACGAACCCCGGAACGTCGGCGATCGCATAGTTCACCGTGTAACCGTCACCGCGCCGCGCGAGATGGAAGGCCTGATCGAGGTCGCGGGCACCGGCGGGGTCGAGCGTCGCGAAGGGAACGTCGCGCAGATCCCGGTCGGGCGGGGCCGCGTGCGCGGACTGCGCCTCGTCGAGCACCGCCTGGGGAAACTCGGTCGGAGCATCCACCTCGGCGCGGATCGCGGCCAACGCCGCGGCGAGTTCGGTCCGGGAGGCCGAGGGGGAGACGTGCGTACGACGCTGGGGCATGCGTCCACCCTAGGCGGGCGGTCACGGCCCGCCGCATGCCAACGGGCGTTAGCGTGGAGGACATGACCACCGCATCGAAGGCCCAGACCCTCGTCGACCTCTACCACGCCCCCGAGATCCTCCGCGTCGTGAACGTGTGGGACGTCGTCTCCGCGCGCGCCGTCGCGAACCTGCCTGAGACCCGTGCCATCGCCACCGCGGGCCACGGCATCGCCGCCACCTTCGGATACGAAGACGGTACGACCCCGCGCGACGTCATGATCGACATGGTCGGGCGCATCGCGGCATCCGTGCCGGTGCCCGTCACGGCCGATCTCGACGACGGATACGGCGACGCGGGCGAGACTACGCGCCTCGCCATCGCCGCCGGCGTCGTCGGCGCGAACGTCGAAGACCGGCTGAAGCCGCTCGACGAGTCGGTCGCGGTCGTCGAGGCGATCGTCCGCGCCGCGGAAGCCGAGGGCGTCCCGTTCGCGCTCAACGCCCGCACCGACGCCTTCGTGCGCGGCGGGTCGCGTCCCGTCGAGGAGAGCGTCGCCGACGCGATCCAGCGCGGCCGTGCCTTCCTCGACGCGGGAGCGACCTCGGTGTTCGTCCCCGGCATCCTCGACGCCCACGTCACCCGCCGGCTCGTCGAGGGGATCGGTGAGCGCAAGGTCAGCGTGATCGGGCTGCCCGGCGCGCTCGCCGCATCGGAGTACGAGAAGCTGGGCGTCGCGCGCATCTCCTACGGGCCGCTCCCGCAGCGGGTCGCTCTCACCGCGCTGCAGGAACTCGCCGCGGACCTCTATCAGGGCGGCGTCGTGCCCTCCGGTCTCCCGGCGCTGAACTGAGCGACGCACCGCGAAGGCGGGTGACCGCGGGTCACTAGACTTGGCCCGTGGTCACTCGTCTCTCGAATTTCTTCCTCCGCACCCTCCGCGAAGACCCTGCCGGCGCAGAGGTCGCCAGTCACAAGCTGCTGATCCGCGCAGGCTACATCCGCCCCCAGGCGGCCGGCATCTTCGCGTGGCTTCCCCTCGGATTGCGCGTCAAGGCGCGCATCGAGAAGGTCGTGCGCGAGGAGATGGCCAACGCCGGCGCGCAGGAGGTGCACTTCCCGGCGCTGATGCCGCGCGAGGCGTACGAGGCGACCGGTCGCTGGGACGAGTACGGCGACCTGCTGTTCCGTCTGCTGGACCGGAAGGGCGGCGACTACCTGCTCGCCCCCACGCACGAAGAGGCGTTCACGCTCCTCGTGAAAGACCTGTACTCGTCTTACAAGGACCTTCCCCTGACGATCTACCAGATCCAGGACAAGTACCGCGACGAGGCCCGGCCGCGTGCCGGTCTGCTCCGCGGGCGGGAGTTCACCATGAAGGACGCCTACTCCTTCGACTCCTCCGACGCCGGTCTCGACGCGAGCTACCAGGCCCAGCGCGACGCCTACGAGCGCATCTTCCAGCGCCTCGGGCTCGAGTACGCGATCGTGCAGGCGGATGCCGGTGCGATGGGCGGCTCCCGCAGCGAGGAGTTCCTGCACCCCACGCCCGTCGGTGAGGACACGTTCGTCCGCAGCGCCGGCGGCTACGCGGCGAACGTCGAGGCGTTCACGACGGCGGTCCCCGACGCGATCCCCTTCGACGCCGACGCATCCCCGGTCATCTTCGACTCTCCAGACACGCCGACCATCGAGACGCTGGTCGCGCACACGAACGCCGTGCTCGACGGCGAGTACACCGCTGCCGACACCCTGAAGAACGTCGTGCTCGCGCTCACTCATCTCGACGGCACCCGCGAGCTCGTCGTCGTCGGCATCCCCGGCGATCGCGAGGTCGACGAGAAGCGGGCGGAGGTCGCCTTCGCCCCGGCCGAGGTGACGACGGCGAGTGCCGAGGACTTCGAGAACAACCCGCTGCTCGTCAAGGGCTACATCGGCCCGTGGTCGCCCACGGGAGCGGTGCTCGGCGAGGAGTCGGCCACGGGCATCCGTTATCTCGTGGACCCGCGCGTGAGCGAGGGGACGAGCTGGATCACCGGAGCGAACATCGACCAGAAGCACGCGCACTCGGTCGTCGCCGGGCGGGACTTCGAGGCGGACGGCATCGTCGAGATCGCGAACGTGCGCGCCGGCGACCCCGCCCCGGACGGCTCGGGTCCGGTCGAGCTCGCGCGCGGCATGGAGATCGGTCACGTCTTCCAGCTCGGCCGCAAGTACGCCGAGGCGCTCGGCCTCAAGGTGCTCGACGAGAACGGCAAGCTCGTCACGGTCACGATGGGTTCGTACGGCATCGGGGTCACCCGCATCCTCGCGATCATCGCCGAGCTCAACAACGACGACAAGGGTCTGATCTGGCCGCCGTCCGTCGCGCCGTTCGATGTGCAGGTCGTCGCCGCCGGCCGCGATCAGGTCGCGTTCGACGTCGCGGCCGAGCTGTCGGCGTCGCTCGAAGCCGCCGGGCTGGACGTGCTCTACGACGATCGCCCGAAGGTCTCGCCCGGTGTGAAGTTCAGCGACGCCGAGCTGGTCGGGGTCCCGTGGATCGTCGTCGTGGGCCGCGGTGCCGCCGATGGTCAGGTCGAGCTGTGGGATCGTGCAGGGGGAGTGCGGGAAGCCGTCTCCCTCGATGAGGCGCGCGCGCGACTGACCTCCCGCTGATCGTGAGGGCGAGGGAGCGCGGAAGCCGCCCTCCCTCGCCCTCCCTCGCCGTCCCACCCGCGGCGTTGCGGGTCGAGGTTCCCGGGCGCGGCGTGACACGCTGGGGGCATGATCGACGAACCGCTCCCGCAGGCGCTCAGCGCCGAGATCAACGCCGTCCTCGACGAGGCGGGCGTGCACACCGATCGTCGGCTCGTGATGCGGATGCTGCGCACGGCGATCCTCCTGGGTGAAGACGGCACAAGCCGCCTCGACCTCAAGATCGCCTCGGCGGCGCTGGCGGAGATGCGCGACGCCTTCCGGCTGTTCGCCCCGTTCCACGGGGTGCCCAAGGTCACCGTCTTCGGTTCGGCGCGCACGCGCACCGACGACCCGCTGTACGTGCGCGCACGCGATATCGCGGCCGCGCTGGCGAGCGACGGATGGATGGTCGTCACCGGCGCCGGCCCCGGCATCATGCAGGCTGCGGCGGAGGGGGCCGGCCCCGCGCTGTCGCTCGGGGTCTCGATCCGGCTGCCGTTCGAGGAGAAGCCCAACGGCATCGTCACGGGGCAGGATCAGGTCGTGGCGATGAAGTACTTCTTCACCCGCAAGCTCATGCTGATGAAGGAGTCGCAGGGCTTCATCTGTCTGCCGGGCGGTTTCGGCACGCTCGACGAGATGTTCGAGCTGCTCACCCTGCAGCAGACGGGCAAGGCGGAGCCGATGCCGATCGTGCTGCTGGATCAGACCGGGGGAGGGTTCTGGCAGGGGCTGCAGACCTTCATCGACGAGCACCTCGCGCCCGCGGGGGTGATCTCGCCCGGCGACTTCGATCGGGTGCTCGTGACCGACTCGGTGGAGGAGGCGCGCGCCGAGATCACCGGCTTCTGGCGCAACTATCACTCGCTGCGGTGGATCGGCGAAAGGCTCGTGCTGCGCCTGCGCCATGCCCCCACCGACGAGGAGATCGAGGGGTTGAACCAGCAGTTCGGCGCGCTGGTGTCGGACGGTCGGATCGAGCGCGCCGAACCCGCGGCACCCGAGGTCGCCGACGGCGACGCCCTGGACATGCCGCGGCTCGCTCTTCACCTCGGTCAGCGCGAGGTCGGCAATCTCTTTCAGCTGATCCGCGGCGTGAACGCGCTGCCCTCCGCCGCCGGGCGCTGACGCCGCGTGGCGGCCCGCGCCGCGGCACGGTATCGTTGTACGGATGTGGCGCGTGAGGTTTCCGCGCGACGAGAGCTGAATAGGGAGGCCGTCATGGACATCGAACTGAGTCTGCTGCGAGGGATCGAGAAGGAGAAGGGCATCCCCTTCGACGAACTCGTGTCGATCATCGAACAGGCGATCCTGACCGCGTACTCCAAGCACGTCTCCGCGGAGGGCGACCTGCCGGAAGGTGTGCGCGTGGACCTCGACCGCAAGACCGGTCACGTCGCCGTGCTGCAGCCGGTCACCGACGACGAGGGCGCGGTCATCGGCGAGGAGGATGCCACGCCGAGCGACTTCGGTCGCATCGCCGCGTTCGCCGCCAAGCAGGTCATCAGTCAGCGTCTGCGCGACATCGCCGACGACGCGGTGCTCGGAGAGTTCCGCGGCAAGGAGGGCGACATCGTCGCCGGCGTGATCCAGCAGGGGCCGAACCCCAAGATGATCCACGTCGACCTCGGCTCGGTCGAGGCCATCCTGCCCCCAGAGGAGCAGGTCCCCGGCGAGGAGTACCCGCACGGCGCGCGGCTGCGCGTGTACGTGACCAGCGTGGCGAAGGGGCTCAAGGGTCCGCAGATCACCGTCTCGCGCACGCACCCGGGTCTCGTGCGCAAGTTGTTCGCACTCGAGGTCCCCGAGATCGCCGCAGGCCTGGTCGACATCGTCTCGCTGGCCCGGGAGGCCGGGCACCGCACCAAGATCGCGGTGCGCGCGAACGACCCGGCGATCAACGCCAAGGGCGCGTGCATCGGTGAACTCGGGCGTCGCGTGCGGGCCGTCACCGAGGAGCTCAACGGCGAGAAGATCGACATCGTCGACCACAACCCGGAGCTCGCGGCGTTCGTGGCGAACGCGCTGTCGCCCGCGAAGGTGACCAGCTCGTTCATCCTCGACGCGACGACGAAGGCCGTCCGCGCGCTCGTCCCCGACTACCAGTTGTCGCTCGCCATCGGCAAGGAGGGGCAGAACGCCCGCCTCGCCGCGAAGCTGACCGGCGCGAAGATCGACATCCAGCCGGACAGCGTGCTCGACTGAGCGCCCGAGGGCCGTCCGACGCGCGCCGCGCGTGCGGATCCCGACGAATCCCAGGTGTAAGATGGAACCCGTACGAACGTGCGTCGGTTGCCGCACGCGTGCTTCCCGCTCCGCCCTGATCAGGGTGGTGTCCCAGAACGACATCCTCGTCATCGACGAGCGGGCCGTCCTGCCGGGGAGGGGCGCGTGGGTGCATCCGACGCAGGAATGCATAGAGGCCGCGCTGCGGCGCCGTGCTTTCGGACGAGCACTCCGTGTGTCCGCCGCAGTGGACACGCAGACCATCGAGAAACGGCTGAACGGCTATGGAAACAAAGTGAACGGCTCGAAATGAGACCCGTCCGCGACTAATGGTCTGCCCTGTCTGGGCAGACCGCCCCAGACAGGAGAATTGTGGCTGGTAAACCACGCGTACACGAGATCGCCGCCGAACTCGGCGTCGACAGCAAGGTCGCACTTGCGAAGCTGAAGGAGCTCGGCGAGTTCGTCAAGAGCCCCTCGTCCACCGTCGAGCCCCCCGTCGCCCGCAAGCTGCGCGCGGCGATCGAGGCCGACCCCTCGCTCAAGGGCGGAGCGGAGTCCGCTCCGTCCGCCAAGCCCGCTGCCGCGAAGCCCGCAGCGAAGTCCGGCCCCACCCCGGGCCCGAAGCCCGGTCCCAAGCCCGCACCGGCCCCGGCGGCTCCGGCCGCCCCGGCTGCTCAGTCGCCTGCGGCTCCGGCATCGTCGGCGCCCACCCCCGGCCCGGCGACTCCCGCCGCGCCCAGCGCTCCGACGCCCGCCGCACCCAAGCCCGGCGACTCGGGTGCTCCCAAGCCGGGCGCCCCGCGTCCCGGCAACAACCCGTTCTCGTCGGCGCAGGGCATGGGACAGCGTCCCGCGGGCCCGCGTCCCGGCAACAACCCCTTCGCCTCGGCGCAGGGCATGGGGCAGCGCCCCACGCCCGGCAACATCCCGCGTCCGCAGGCACCCCGTCCCGGTTCCCCGCGTCCCGGCGCCCCGCGTCCGGGTTCGCCCCGTCCGGGTGCCCCTCGCGGCGGTCAGGGCGGTCGTCCCGGTGCACCGTTCCAGCAGCGTCCCGGCGGCCCCGGCCGTCCCGGCGGAGCAGGCGGTCCCGGTGCCGGCGCGCGTCCCGGCGGTGGCTTCGCCGGTCGTCCCGGTGGGGGCGGCGGTCGTGGCCGTGGTCCCGGCGGCGGTACCGCCGGTGCCTTCGGTAAGGGCGGCGGCAAGAGCAAGCAGCGCAAGTCGCGGCGGGCGAAGCGGCAAGAGTTCGAGATGCGGAGCGCCCCGGTCGTCGGCGGCGTCAACGTCACCCGCGGTAACGGGGAGATCATCCGCATGCGCCGCGGCGCGTCGATCGCGGACTTCGCCGACAAGATCGAGACGCTGACCGGCTACACCGTGCAGCCGGGAACGCTCGTCACGATCCTCTTCAACCTGGGCGAGATGGCCACGGCGACCGAGTCGCTCGACGAGGCCACCTTCGAGGTGCTCGGCGAGGAGCTCGGGTACAAGATCCAGATGGTCTCGCCCGAGGACGAGGACAAGGAGCTCCTCGAGGGCTTCGGTCTCGACCTCGAGAAGGAGCTGGAGGAGGAGAGCGAGGACGACCTCGAGATCCGTCCCCCGGTCGTCACCGTCATGGGTCACGTCGACCACGGTAAGACGCGCCTGCTCGACGCGATCCGTCAGACCAACGTCATCGAGGGCGAGGCCGGCGGCATCACGCAGCACATCGGTGCGTACCAGGTGTGGACCGAGCACGAGGGCATCGAGCGCGCCATCACCTTCATCGACACCCCGGGTCACGAGGCCTTCACGGCCATGCGTGCCCGCGGTGCGCAGGTGACCGACCTCGCGATCCTCGTGGTCGCGGCCGACGACGGCATCATGCCGCAGACGGTCGAGGCGCTGAACCACGCGCAGGCGGCGAACGTGCCGATCGTGGTCGCGGTCAACAAGGTGGACAAGCCCGAGGCCAACCCGGCCAAGGTGCGTCAGCAGCTGACCGAGTACGGACTGGTCGCCGAGGAGTACGGCGGAGACGTCATGTTCGTCGACGTGTCGGCTCGCGCCGGCACCGGCATCCAGGAGCTCCTCGACGCCGTGCTGCTCACGGCGGACGCGGGTCTGGACCTCACCGCCAACCCGAACAAGGCCGCTCGCGGTGTCGCCATCGAGGCGAAGCTCGACAAGGGCCGCGGATCGGTCGCCACGGTGCTCATCCAGTCGGGAACGCTCCGGGTCGGAGATGCGATCGTCGCCGGCACCGCCTACGGGCGCGTGCGTGCGATGGCCGACGAGAACGGCGAGCAGGTCCTCGAGGCCTACCCGTCGCGTCCCGTGCAGGTGCAGGGTCTGAACTCGGTGCCCCGCGCCGGCGACGTCTTCATCGTCACCGAGGAGGATCGTACGGCTCGTCAGATCGCCGAGAAGCGCGAGGCCGTCGAGCGCAACGCCCAGCTGGCCAAGGCCCGCAAGCGCATCTCGCTCGAGGACTTCACCCGTGCTCTCGAAGAGGGCAAGGTCGAGTCGCTCAACCTCATCATCAAGGGTGACGTCTCGGGTGCCGTGGAGGCCCTCGAGGAGTCGCTGCTCAAGATCGAGGTCGATGACTCGGTGCAGCTGCGCATCATCCACCGTGGTGTGGGTGCGATCACCGAGTCGGACGTGAACCTGGCGACGATCGACAACGCGATCATCGTGGGCTTCAATGTGCGTCCCGACACCAAGGCGCGCGAGCGGGCCTCCCGCGAAGGCGTCGACATCCGGTTCTACTCGGTCATCTACAACGCGATCGACGAGATCGAGAACTCCCTCAAGGGCATGCTCAAGCCGGAGTTCGAAGAGGTCCAGTCGGGTGTCGCCGAGATCCGCGAGGTGTTCCGCTCCTCGAAGTTCGGCAACATCGCCGGTGTCATCGTGCGGTCGGGAACGATCACGCGAAACGCCAAGGCACGCGTCATCCGCGACGGTGTGGTCATCGCCGACGGTCTGGCGATCGAGTCGCTGCGTCGGTTCAAGGACGACGTCACCGAGGTCCGTACCGACTTCGAGGCGGGTATCGGCCTGGGCAAGTACAACGACATCCAGGTCGGTGACGAGATCGAGACCACCGAGATGGTCGAGAAGCCGCGCGGCTGATCCTCGTTCAGTCGCTCCGGCGATGGATGCCATCGGGATAACGGGAACCCCCAAAACCCCGACTATCCCGATGGCATCCATCGCCTCCGCTACAGTCCTGAGCCGCTGCGGCGGTGAAGAGAGAGAAGTTGAAGCATGGCTGGAGAACGACAGGCACGCCTCGCCGACCGGATCCGTGTGATCCTCGCGGAGCGGCTCGAGAAGGGGCTGCGCGACCCGCGGCTCGGATTCGTCACCCTCACCGACGTACGGGTGAGCGGCGACCTCCAGCACGCATCCGTGTTCTACACGGTGCTCGGCACCGAGGAGGAGCGCATCGCCAGCGGCGCGGCGCTGGCCTCGGCGACGGGGATGCTGCGCAGCGAGGTGGGACGGCAGCTGAGCACGCGTCTGGTGCCCACGCTGGAGTTCATCCCGGACGCACTGCCTGAGAACGCGGACCACATCACGGCGCTGCTGCGCGAGGCGCAGGAGCGCGACGCGGAGGTCGCCAAGCTCGCGTCCTCCGCCTCGCACGCGGGTGACGCCGACCCGTACGTGCGCAACGAGGACGACGACGCGTAAGCACCGACGTCCACGCGGAGACGCGTAGGGTATATCGGCTGCAGATCACGGCATCGCGCCGCATGGTTGCTACCTTCGCCGAGGCGGGAAGGACTCCCGCCTCGGCGAGGAGCAGCTCATGCAGGGAACGGTGTGGTCGCACGGCGCGCCGACGATCGACGACGTCGGCGCGCTGCTGCTGCGTCTCAGTGACGCCGCGACGCCCTGCGCCCCGCATGTGCTCGCCCGTCTCCGCGCCGAAGTGGAGGACGACGACCGTGCTGTCATGGAAGTCGCGGCGCGCCTGACGCCCGCGCAGCGCACCGGGCTGGCTCCGCTGTCATCTCCGCTCCCCGCAGCACCGGCTATCGTGCATGCGTTCCGGTCGCTGGACCTGTCGAGCCGCGATCGCGCGCTGCTGTTCGCCGCCTCCGTAGTCCTCGACGACGACCTCGAACCGCTTCTGGCCTTCGACGGGCGCGACGCGAGGGAAGTGGGGCGCTCGGTCATCGGCGAACTCGTCGAACTGCGCGCGGGGCGCATCCGCCTGGCCGACCGGAGGCTCGCGACCTGGATCACCGACGGGACCCCGGCGTCAGAGGCCACCGCGGTGCACGAACGGCTGCATCGGGTATTCCACGCGCGAGCCCGTGCGACCGAGGCCGCGTGGCACCGGGCTCGGGCGAGCCTGCACGCGGATCCGTCGGTGGCAGCGATCCTCGTCGGCGCGGCGAGGGGGGAATCCGAGGCAGGACGCAGCGACCGGGCCCTGATCCTCGCGCGCGAGGCCGCCGCTCATGCGGCTGGTGCGGTTCTGGATGAGGCGCGCCAGGTAGCAGGTGCCGCCGCCATCGCGGGAGGGTACGCGGCGGAGGCGGTCGGCTGGCTGGCGCCTCTCATGGCGGACGGCGTGGAGAGGTTCCGTCTCCGAGGACTCGCCGGTTTCGTCATCGCCCAGGCACACCTTCACGGCTCGGTGCCCAGCATCGACCCGGCGACCATCCGTCCTCGATCCGACACCGACGAGGACTGGTACGCGTTGGCACGTGCCGCGGCGTTGGCGGCGCCGCTCTGCGCCGAGCGCGCCGACCGGAGGGGCATGCGACGCTGGGCGGACGTCCTGCACGAATCAGCGGCGCGCGTCGGCGTCGAACGTTCCCTCGGCGACCCGACCGTGGCGCTGAGCTGGATGCTCCTCGGGGAGCCGGACGCTCCGGAGGCCCGCGGGACGGGGCCGGTGACCGGGGTGCTGCTGCGCGCCCTGACGGCCGCGGTCGAGGGGAGGGTGGACGACGGGATCCGTCTCCTCGCACACGGCGCTTCTCTGAGTGCGGAGGTGGATCCGCTCGTCGAGGGATTCGAGCGCAGCCCCCTCGTCTCGGCTTACCGCACGGTCGCGCACGCGTTGCTTCTCTTCTGGCGCGGAGACGTCTCGACGGCACGGGAGCGGCTCCTGGCCGCGGCGCACTCGCATCCGATCGCGGTGCCGTTCTCGGGGCTCGGCGTTGTGCTCGCGCGACGGCTGGACCTGGCGGTGCTCGGGCGGGTGGGGCCGGTCGCCGCCGCCCTCACTGCCGCGTTGCCGTCCCCGCGTCGCGTCGACGTGCTGCTCGACCGTGCCATCGAGCGCTTCCTCACCGGCGACTTCGCGGGAGCCGCGGAATCATCGCGGTTGTGGCGCGACTCCGGAGAACCCGGTCCGACTCTGGCCGTGCCGGGGCTCGAGGAGCTCGGCGGTCCGGAGACGTCGGACGGCGGGGGACCGACGATCGCGCCGCCGGAGATGCGCGAGGCGCGGTCGTTGCTGCGGGGGATCGCCGCCGTCCCCGAGGCTCGCTGGATGGTCGAGAGGAGCGATATCGCCGATGCTGCGCGGGCGATCAGGTCGCCGTTCCTCCGTGCCCGGGTGGAGGCGATGCTCGGTGTGCGATGCGCGGTGGCCGGGGAGGATGCGGAAGCCGGGGAACATCTGCGTGCGGCGTCGCGGCTGTTCGAGGTGTGCGGCGCGCAGGCGTGGCGGCGCGCGACCGACCGCCGTCTCGTCCGCCTCGACGAGGTTCCCGCGTCCGCGACCGACCCGCTCGCCGCGTCACGCGCGGCGTGGGCGCCGTATCTCACGGCGAGGGAGCTGGAAGTCGCGATGCGCGCCGCCGCGGGCGCGCCCAACCGCGATATCGCGCAGGACCTCGCCATCTCGGTGCGCACGGTCGAGGTGCATCTCGGCCGAGCGTTCACGAAACTCGGCGTGCGGTCGCGCGTGGAGCTCACGGTGCGTGCCCACCGCATGGGACGCATGCTCTAGCGGGTTCACGTCGGCAGGCGGAGCATCCCGTCGCCGGCCTCGGCGAGTCCGTCGGCGATGAGCGAGTCGATCGCCCGATCGCGTTGGAGCGGATCGGGCCAGTCCGGCAGCACGCGATCGAGTGGCACCGGTCCGCCCGTCTCGCGGAGGATGCGCAGCACGGCACCGCGGGCCTGGCGATCGGATCCCTCGTAGGTGGCCTGTCGACGCCGGGTGTCGGGGGTGTCCGGCCGACCCTCGGCGAGCCAGGCGCAGGAGGCGGCGAGGGGGCAGCTCTCGCAGCGCGGGGCGCGGGCGGTGCAGACCGTGGCGCCGAGCTCCATCGCGGCGGCATTGAACACCGCGGCCTCCCGTTCGTCGTCGGGGAGGAGCGATTCCATCAGCACCAGGTCGCGGCGGGATGCGGAGGAGGGGTGCGCGCGCCCCTCGACGGCCCGCGCCAACACGCGCCGGGTGTTGGTGTCGACGACGGGGTGACGCCGGCCGTAGGCGAAGACTGACACGGCGCGCGCGGTGTAATCGCCGATCCCCGTCAGCGCGAGCAGTGCATCGACGTCGGCGGGCACGCGGCCTTCATGCAGTCGGGTGATCTCCTGGGCGGCGCGATGCAACCAGAGCGCGCGACGGGGGTAGCCGAGGTTGGCCCACTGCTGCACGACCTCCGCTGCCGAGGCGGCGGCGAGAGCCGTCGGCGTCGGCCAACGGGTGAGCCACGCGTCGAGGTGTGGGATGACGCGGGCCACGGGCGTCTGCTGCAGCATGAACTCGCTCACGAGCACGCCCCACGCGCCGAAATCGTTGTGAAAAGCGACGCGGCGCCACGGGAGATCGCGGGCGGTTGCCCGATACCATTCGGATAGGGGGTGCGCAAGCTGCGACGACGGCGTCGGAGCGGGCGAGGTCACGCTCACAGCCTATGCGAATGCGTCGACGACGCGGACCGGAGAAGTCATGTACAAGAAAGCCGCACAGGTCGGCAGCGCCGCATTGATGGCGATCGCGCTCGGGGTACTCGCGGGCTGCGCGCCCAGCCCTGCGCCCGCGACCGAATCCTCGCCGTCGCCGGCCCCGTCGACGCCCACGTCGACGCCGTCCGCCACTCCCACTCCCAGCAGTGATCCGGTCGCGGATCCGGCCGACCCGTCCACCTGGACGATCAGCGATTCCGCTGTCGGGCCGATCGAGCTCGGGGGCGACTTCGACTCCACTCTCGCATCGCTCCCCGCGCCCTGGTCCTCCGATGCTGAGAGCTGCTCGTACAGCGCCTTTTGGCGCCAGCCCGAGGGACTGTACGGAATGTACTTCTTCCGCAGCAACGAGTCGGATACGGCACCGATCAAGGAAGTGGCCGTCTACGGCCTGGCCTCGCCCGACGGCGGCCCCAAGACGGCCGAGGGGCTCGGTGCAGGCTCGACTCGCGCCGACGTCCTCGCGGCCTACCCCGACGCCGAGGAGGGGACCGCCGAGATCGGGACGGAGTCCTGGCTGCGTCTGCCCTCCAGCGGTGACGCGCACGTGTTCTTCCAGTTCCGCGAAGGACAGGACACCGCGCGCGGCGTCGTCGTGACGACGGATGCGGAACCGGCCTACGAGGTGTGCGGCTAAGGCCGCCACCGCCGTAGGCTGGAGGGATGGTCTCGCCCGGCATCCTCCTCGTCGACAAGCCCGCAGGGCTCACCAGCCACGATGTCGTCGCACGGGCGCGTCGCGCCCTCGGCACGCGCAAGGTCGGCCACGCCGGCACGCTCGATCCGATGGCGACGGGGCTGCTCGTGATCGGTGTCGAGGGCGCCACACGCCTGCTCACCTACATCGTGGGCGCGGAGAAGACCTACGAGGCGACGATCCGTCTCGGCGTGACCACTACGACCGACGACGCCGACGGCGACATCGTCAATCAGGCGGGGCCGACGGCATGGGCATCCGTCACCGATGACCGCATCGCGCAGGGGATCGGCGCGCTCACCGGCGCGATCTCCCAGGTCCCCAGCTCGGTGTCCGCCATCAAGGTCGATGGTCGTCGTGCCTACGACCGCGTGCGCGCGGGGGAGGAGGTCGTCTTGGCCGCCCGGGACGTCGTCGTCTCGCGCTTCGACGTCACCGCCGACCGCGCCGTCGACGGCTTCCGCGAGCTGGACGTCGTCGTCGAGTGCTCGTCCGGGACGTACATCCGGTCTCTGGCGCGCGACCTCGGTGCCGCGCTCGGTGTGGGCGGACACCTCACCGCACTGCGGCGCACGCGTGTCGGCGCGTTCGACGTGGCGGATGCCGTCGGCATCGACGCCCTCGACGGCGCGCCCCTGCTCAGCCCCGCAGCCGCGGCCGTCCGTGTTCTGCCGTCCCTCGAGGTGTCCGGCGACGAGGCTCGCGACCTGCGCCACGGCAAGCGCCTGCACGGGGCGGCTGCGCGTCTGGAGAGCCGCGAGGCGGCCGCGATCGATGACCAGGGCGTGCTCGTCGGAGTGGTGGAGAAGCGCGGCGCCGACCTCAAGAGCGCGATGAACATGCCGGAGGTGGCCCGGTGATCCTGTGGTTCACTCTCGTGCAGGTCGCCGTCGCGATCGCCGCCGGACTGTTCTGCGTGATCGCCGGACTCGCGGGTCGCCGTCCGAGCGACTGGTCGGTCGGCGCCCTGGCGATCGTCGAGCTGCTCCTGGTCGCGCAGATCGTGGTCGCGATCGTCTCGCCGCTCGCCGGGAACCCGCCCACCGGCGACCTGCTCGAGTTCTGGGTCTACCTGGTGTCGGCGGCGCTGCTGCCGATCGGTGCGGTGCTGTGGGCGCTGATGGAGCGCAGCCGATGGAGCACCGTGATCCTCGGCGTGGCCGCGATGGCCATCGCGATCATGGTCTGGCGGATGCAGGTCATCTGGACCGTGCAGGTGGCCTGACCCCGCTGGTGGGCGGGCGTGCGGTGCGCGTGGCGCATCTAGGATGGAATGCGCTATGAGCACCTCCGCCCCCACCACCAGGATGACCGGCATCGGCCGCGTCCTCGTGATCGTCTACGCCGTCATGGCACTCGCGGCGACCGGCCGCAGCTTCGTGCAGATCGTCCGCCGGTTCGACGAGGCGCCGCTCGCCTACTCCCTGTCGGCACTCGCGGCCGTCGTCTACATCCTCGCGACGCTCGCCCTCGTGCTCGCCCGGCGCCGCGGCTGGTACACGGTGGCCTGGGTCGCGATCGTCTTCGAGCTGACCGGGGTGATCGTCGTCGGCGTGCTGAGCCTCGTGCTGCCCGAATTGTTCCAGCACGAGACCGTGTGGTCGCTCTTCGGACGCGGGTACCTCTTCATTCCCCTGGTGCTCCCGGTCTTCGGCATCTGGTGGTTGCGCACGCACCGTCCCGCCCCGGTGACGGCGGGCGCAGAGGTGACGGTGTGATCGTCTTCCGCGACCCGTCCGAGGTCCCGGACGATTTCGGGCCGAGCGTCGTGGCGATCGGCAAGTTCGACGGAGTGCACGCCGGCCACCGTGCGGTCATCCGTCGCCTCGAGGAGCGCGCCGCGGAGATCAGTGCCCGGTCGGTGGCGGTCACCTTCGACCGCAATCCGCTGGCCGTGCTGCGGCCGGATCGCTGCCCGGAGAACGTGGTCACGGTCGCGCGCAAGATCGAATTGCTGGGCGAGCTGGGGCTCGATGCGACCCTCCTGCTCACGTTCGACGCGACGCTCGCGGCGCTGAGCGCCGAGGACTTCGTGTCGCAGATCCTCGTCGGGGCGCTGGGCGTGTCGACGGTCCTCGTGGGCGAGGACTTCCGGTTCGGCCACCGCGGCGCCGGGACTCCCGAGCTGCTGCGCGCGATGGGGCCGCGATACGGCTTCTCGGTCGAGGTCGTCGACGACGTGTATCTCGAAGGGTCCGACCGGCGGGTGTCGTCGACATGGATCCGCGAGCTGCTCATGGCGGGCGACGTGGTGGCCGCGTCCCGCGTGCTCGGACGCTTCCCCGACGTTCGGGGCGTGGTGGTGCACGGCCTGAAGCGCGGACGGGAACTCGGGTTCCCGACGGCGAACCTGTCGCCGATCGTCGATGCCTTCGTGCCGGCCGACGGCGTCTACGCGGGGTGGCTGGTCGACCACGACACCGGCATCCGGCATCCGTCCGCGATCTCGGTGGGGACCAATCCGACGTTCGACGACGTCCTCGAGCGTCAGGTCGAGGCGCATGTGGTGGGCGAGACGGGGCTCGATCTCTACGGCCACGACGTGACGGTCGAGTTCGTCGAGCGGCTTCGCGGCATGGTCGCCTTCGAGGGCATCGAGAAGCTCAAGGATCAGATGGCGACGGACGTCGACGACGCCGAACGCGTGCTGCGCGGCGCGACCGCCTGAGCACGCCGCGCCGTGAATGCCTGCCCGATCGGGCGGGGATGGCGTAGAGTGGGTGCAGCCTCCGGCGGTTCTCGGGCGTCGCGCCCGACCTCGACGGAAGCGCAGATCTACCGTCCGCACGGTCCTGGCTCGCGCCACACGCGGACATCGAGAACGCCGGGTCCTCCCATGCGGCCCGGCCCTCAGGCTCAGGAGGAGCATGCCGACCACGGCACCCGCCGCATCGCGGCGCAAGAAGTCGTCCCGTCGTGATGACGAGGCGCCCCTCATCCCCATCCTCGCGCGCAAGGTGCGAGAGATCGAGGCGAAGTCCCAGCGGGGCAAGCTCGGACCGACGAACCGGGTCAAGTTCCAGGTGATCGCCTTCCTCGTGCGTGAGGAGCGCGCCAGGGTCAAGGCCGATGCCGAACTCGGCGACGCTGCGCGAGCGGAGCTGCTCAAGCGGCTCGACGGCGTCGCGACGATCCTCGCCAAGACCGCCGCGCGCGACACCTCGCTCATCCAGCTGCTGGAGGCCGATCAGGCCACCTCGCCGGTCGCCAAGCGGATGCGGCGGGACTGGCTGCTGGAGTCGGGGGCCGAACTGCCGCCCGAGGAACTCATCATCGCCGACATCGCACCGATCCAGGTGCCGGTCGTGCCGGCGGCGATCGCCGAGCGCCAGGTGACGCCGCCGTCGGTGGAGGCACGCCAGCTGGCGAACCCCTTCCTCGCTCCGGATCTCACCCCGCGCGCCACGTCGACGCCGCGACGGCGTCTCGACGGCTGGGAGCTCATGGGGCCGCTCTACAAGGCGTTCGAGAGCGGAGCGGGCGGATCTGCGGCCAGCATGGAGCTGCCCCCGGTCCCCGAGTACGACCACGTGTCGCCCAAGGGGCGCGAGCTCATGGTGCACCAGTCGCGCTTCCTCGAGGCCGTGCGGCAGGGGCACCGGAGCTTCCTGCTCGCCGACGAGCCCGGTCTCGGTAAGACGGCCCAGTCCGTGCTCGCCGCTTCGGTCGCAGGGGCGTACCCCCTGCTCGTGGTGGTGCCCAACGTCGTGAAGATGAACTGGGCCCGCGAGGTCGAGCGTTGGACGCCGCAGCGGCGCGCCACGGTCATCCAGGGAGACGGCGACGACATCGACGCCTTCGCCGACATCTTCATCGTCAACTACGAGATCCTCGACCGTCACCTGTCGTGGCTCGCGTCGATCGGCCTGCGCGGCATGGTCGTCGACGAGGCCCACTTCATCAAGAACCTGTCGTCGCAGCGCTCGCAGAACGTGCTGTCGTTGGCTTCCCGCGTGCGTGAGCGCACGCCGGGCGGCAACCCGCTGATGCTGGCGCTCACGGGAACGCCGCTCATCAACGACGTCGAGGACTTCGACGCGATCTGGCGTTTCCTCGGATGGACGAACGGCGAGAAGCCCGGCCCCGAGCTCATGGAGAAGCTCGACGCCACCGGGTTCACTCCGGCCGACAAGGCGTTCTATCCCGAGGCGCGAGACGCCGTCATCTCGATGGGCATCGTGCGGCGAAAGAAGAAGGACGTCGCGGCGGACCTCCCCGACAAGCTCATCGCCGACCTCCCCGTGCAGCTCGACGACGAGTTCGGCCGCAGCATCCGTCAGGCCGAGCGCGAACTCGGGGAACGGCTTGCTGCCCGGTACCGGCGCATCATCGAAGCGCGCGGCGACCGTGGACTCGCGCCCGGAGAGATCGACGACGACATCGTTCGTCTCGTCGCACAGAACGAGCTCGAGGAGTCGAAGTCCGCCGGGACCGGCGGCGACAACGTCTTCACCATGGTGCGTCGCATCGGGCAGGCCAAGGCGCAGCTCGCGGCCGACTACGCTGCCCAGCTGCAGCGCTCGGTCGGCAAGGTCGTGTTCTTCGCCAAGCACATCGACGTCATGGATCAGGCCGAAGCGCACTTCGCGTCGGCGGGCATCCGCTCGGTGTCGATCCGCGGCGACCAGTCGACCGCCGCGCGTCAGCAGGCGATCGACGACTTCAACGGCGACCCGCAGGTCGGGATCGCCGTGTGCTCGCTCACGGCCGCCGGTGTCGGGCTGAACCTGCAGGCCGCGTCGAACGTGGTTCTGGCCGAGCTGTCGTGGACGGCGGCGGAGCAGACTCAGGCGATCGACCGCGTGCACCGGATCGGTCAGGACGAACCCGTCACGGCGTGGCGCATCATCGCCGCGCACACGGTGGACGCGAAGATCGCCGAACTCATCGACCAGAAGCAGGGACTCGCGGCGCGCGCCCTCGACGGGGAGGCGCTCGACGAGGTGGCGGCCGAGCCCGTGCAGCTCGGAGCGCTCATGCACCTGCTTCGCGACGCTCTGGGCGGTTCCTGAATCGCGTTAAGAATCGCGCTTCTTCGCGCCCTTTCGGGGCGAGGAAGCGCGATTCTGCGATTCGGCGGCGCGCGCTCGCGGGAACGCCATCAAAATCGCGTGTTTTCGCGACCCTCGAATGGCGCCCGGAGGATGCTTGCCGCTAGTGTCGATCGCAGGCAGCGTCGCCGTGTCCCGTACCTCCCCGAACACCCGAAGGCAGCAGCATGAAGATCGGCATCCTCACGAGCGGCGGCGACTGCCCCGGACTCAACGCGGTCATCCGTGGCGTCGTGCTGAAGGGCACGGAGACCTACGACATGGAGTTCGTCGGCATCCGCGACGGATGGCGCGGGGTGGTCGACGGCGATTTCTTCCCCCTCACCCGCCACGAGGTGAAGGGACTGTCGAAGGTCGGCGGCACCATCCTCGGCACCAGCCGGACGAACCCCTACGAGGGTCCGCGCGGAGGTGCCGAGAACATCGCGAAGACGCTCGCCGCGCACGGCATCGACGGCATCCTGGCGATCGGGGGCGAGGGCACCCTCGCGGCGGCCAACCGCCTCGCGAACGATGGCATCAACGTCATCGGCGTCCCCAAGACCATCGACAACGACCTGCGCGCGACCGACTACTCCTTCGGCTTCGACACGGCGGTCAACATCGCGACCGACGCGATGGACCGCCTCCGCACGACGGGCGACTCGCACCAGCGCTGCATGGTCGCCGAGGTCATGGGTCGTCACGTCGGATGGATCGCGCTGCACGCCGGCATGGCCGCGGGGGCGCACGTGATCTGCATCCCCGAGGTGCCCATGTCGATCGACGAGATCTGCGCGCTCGTGTCGAGTGCGCACGACCGCGGGCGCGCGCCGCTCGTCGTCGTCTCGGAGGGCTTCACTCTCAAGGGCATGGAGACGGCGTACAGCGACAAGGGCCTCGACGCGTTCAACCGCCCGCGCCTGGGAGGGATCAGCGAGGTCCTCGCCCCCGAGATCGAGCGCATCACCGGCATCGAGACGCGCTCCACGGTTCTCGGCCACATCCAGCGGGGCGGTTCGCCGTCCGGCTTCGACCGCGTGCTCGCCACGCGCCTGGGGCTGCACGCCGCCGACGCCCTGACCGATGAGTCCTGGGGTCAGATGGTCTCGCTCCGGGGCACGGACATCGTGCGCGTGCCGTTCGCCGAGGCGCTGGGCGAGCTGAACACCGTGCCGCGCAGCCGCTACGACGAGGCCGCGGCTCTCTTCGGGTGAACCGGCCGTCTCTCCCGCCGGCCGGTTCACCCGGTCAGTCGGCGAGGCCGAGCGTCTCGAGCAGCCAGGCGAGTTCGAAGGCGCGTTCGCGCCACGAGTTGTAGCGTCCGCTGACACCGCCGTGCCCCGCCACCATCTCGCACTTCAGGAGCACGTCCTCGGCGCCCGCCTCCCGCAGACGCGCCACCCATTTCGCCGGCTCGACGTAGTGCACGCGTGAGTCGTTGAGCGACGTGACGGCGAGGATGCGGGGGTAGCGCACTCCGTCGCGCACGTTCTCGTACGGGGAGTACGACTTCATGTAGGCGTAGACCTCGGGGTCGTGCAGCGGGTCGCCCCACTCGTCCCACTCGATCACCGTCAGCGGCAGCGACGGATCGAGGATCGTGGTGAGCGCGTCGACGAACGGCACCGCCGCCAGGATGCCGGTGAACAGCTCCGGCGCGAGGTTCGCGACGGCACCCATCAGGAGTCCGCCCGCACTCCCGCCTTCCGCGACGAGGCGGTCGGGAGCCGCGATGCCGGCGCCGACGAGGTGCTCGGCGCAGGCCACGAAGTCGGTGAAGGTGTTGCGCTTCTGCAGCAGCTTCCCGTCTTCGTACCACTGCCTGCCCATCTCGCCGCCGCCGCGCACGTGGGCGACCGCGAACACGACTCCGCGGTCGAGCTCCGACAGTCGTGCGACCGAGAAGCCGGGGTCGATCGAGTGCTCGTACGATCCGTACCCGTACAGGTGCACGGGCCGCGCGGCGGCACCGGGCTCGCCGAACGCGTTCTTCCACACGAGCGAGATCGGGATGCGGGTGCCGTCGGGGGCGGTGGCCCACTCGCGCCGCTGGCCGTAGTCCGCCGGGTCGTAGCCGCCGAGGACCACGGCGCGCTTGCGGAGGACGAGTTCGCGGGTGCGCAGATCCAGGTCGTAGACGGTGCCCGGGGTCACGAACGAGGCGTAGCCGAGACGGAGGAAAGGGGAGTGCCACTCCGGGTTGCCGCTCACGCCGGCCGAATAGAGCGGTTCGTCGAACGCGATGTCGTCGACGGCGCCGGTGGCGTAGTCGAGCAGCCCGACGCGCTCGAGACCCTCGGCGCGGTACTCGACCGTCGCGAAGTCGCGGAAGGCGTCCACACCGAGCAGTCGGCGGCCGGGGGTGTGGGGGAGCACCGTTCGACGGGCCCCCTGCGGCTCGTCGGCCGACACCGAGACGAGCTCGAAGTCGAGAGCTCCGTCGTTGTGGAGGATGAGCAGACGGTCCTCACCGTCGACCACCGCGTGCTCGAGGGAGTACTCGACGCCCTCGACGCGCGGCCAGACGATCCGCGGCTCGGCCGTCAGGTCGCCCTCGAGGTCGACGAGGTACTCCTCGCTCGTGATGCTCGAGCCGACGCCGATCACGAGGTACCGGCGGCTGCGCGTGATACCCGCGCCGAGCCAGTACTTCTCGTCGGGTTCGTGGAAGAGCTGCACGTCGTCGGACACCGCTGTTCCGAGCCGGTGCAACCACAGCGTGTCCGGACGCCAGGCGTCGTCTCGGGTGGTGTAGATCACGGCCGTGCCGTCCGGAGTGAAGAAGGCCCCGCCGGTGTTCGGGATCTCGTCGGGCAGCGTCTCGCCGGTCGAGAGGTCTCGCACGCGGACCGTGTAGAGCTCGTCGCCTTCGAAATCGGTCGACCACAGCAGCATGCGGGCATCGTCGCTCGTGTCGAATGCTCCGAGGGAGAAGAACTCGTGCCCCTCGGCCTCGACGTTGCCGTCGAGGAGCACGACCTCGCCCGGAACGGGCACGCCCGGCTCGAGCACGGGGGGCGTCCAATCGTCGGCGACCGCGGCGGCGCGGCAGTGGATGCCGTACTGCGCCCCCTCCTCGGTGCGGCTGTAGTACCACCAGTCGCCTCGGCGCGTGGGGACGGAGAGATCGGTCTCCTGCACGCGCCCCTTGATCTCCTGGAAGAGCGTCTCGCGCAGGGCGTCGAGGTGCGAGAGCTCCGCCTCGGTGTGGGCGTTCTCGGCCTCGAGGTGCGCGACGACCTCGGGAGATTCCTTCTCGCGGAGCCACTCGTACGGATCGTCGAACGTGTCGCCGTGGTGCGTGCGGGGGAGGGGCCGGCGGTCGGCGAGGGGGGCGTTGCTCATCGTTCCACGCTATCCCAGTCGAGTTGACCACCGCCGGGGACGGTGGGATCATTTACCGGGGCCGGTAAACGGAAGTAAAACCCACGGTGAACTCTTCGTTCGTCACGTCGATCCCGTCGACATCTCCCTCTTCCTCAACGACCGAAAGCGAACGGTGGAAACCGCAGCCCTCATCGTCGTGCTGGTGATCCTGCTGGCACTCTTCTTCGACTTCACGAACGGATTCCACGACACGGCGAACGCGATGGCGACGCCGATCGCGACGGGAGCCCTGAAGCCCAAGACCGCCGTCCTCCTCGCCGCCGTCCTCAATCTCGTCGGGGCATTCCTGTCGACCGAGGTGTCGAAGACGGTCTCCCACGGCATCATCCACGAGGAGGGCATCCAAGCCGCCGTCTTCCTGCCGATGATCTTCGCCGGGCTCATCGGCGCGATCACGTGGAACATGCTCACCTGGCTCCTCGGCCTGCCTTCCAGCTCCTCGCACGCGCTCTTCGGCGGACTCATCGGCGCCACGCTGGTGGGTGTGGGCGTGCAGGGCATCGACTTCGGCATGGTGCTGTCGAAGATCATCCTGCCGGCCCTGATCGCGCCGCTCACGGCGGGGATCATCGCTTTCGTGGCGACCAAGGCCGCCTACTCGATCACCCGTCGTTACGACGGAAAGCCCGACGGGCGGGACGGGTTCCGATGGGGGCAGATCTTCACGTCCTCCCTCGTCGCCCTCGCGCACGGCACCAACGACGCGCAGAAGACGATGGGCGTCATCACCCTCGCCCTCATCACGGTCGGCTGGCAGAACGCCGACCAGGCCGACCCCTATCTCTGGGTGATCATCGCCTGCGCCGTGACGATCGCGCTGGGCACCTACCTGGGCGGCTGGCGGATCATCCGCACACTCGGCAAGGGCCTCACCGAGGTCAAGCCCGCGCAGGGCTTCTCGGCCGAGAGCGCCACGTCCGCCACGATCCTCGCGTCGAGCGCCTTCGGCTTCGCCCTCTCCACCACCCAGGTCGCCTCCGGATCCGTCATCGGCTCCGGCCTCGGCCGCCGCGGGTCGACGGTCCGCTGGCGCACCGCCGGTCGCATCGCGATCGGCTGGGTGCTCACGCTTCCCGCAGCCGGCGCGGTGGGTGCCCTGGCTGCGCTCATCGCCCTGTGGCTCGGGGGCTGGGGCATCGCGATCGACGCCGTGCTCGCGCTCGCGATCATCCTCGGACTGTTCCTGCGTTCGCGCCGCGACGCCGTGACCCCGGCGAACGCCATGAGCGATGTCGCCGAGTCCGGACTCGCCGTCGAGGTGGCCGAGGTGCCGCCGCCCACTCGCCGTCAGCAGCGCATCCAGCAGGCGAAGGCCGAGGCCAAGGCGCGCAAGCAGGCCAAGGCGGATGCCCGTGCCGATGCGAAAGCCGACGCGAAGGTCAAGGCCGACGCGAAGGCCAAGGCGAAAGCGGGCGCGGCCGTCGACTCCGAGTCCCGCGTGCGGAAGGAGCAGGGCGAATGATCGTCTCGATCGACTGGAACGCTTTCCTCCTGGTCTTCGCGGCGGCGATGGTCGGTGCGGTCGCCATCGTGACGTTCTACGCTCTCGGTCTGCGCCTGCTCGTGCGCAGCGGGCACGCGCCCGTCGTCAGCCCGGCGGAGTTCACCGACGCCATCACGGTGATCACCGAGAAGGAGCTGAAGCGCGCCGAGAAGCAGGCGGCGAAGGCCGCGCGCAAGAGCCCCCTCACGGAGGGGCAGCGGCGCCTGGCGCTGGTCGGCGCCTACGGATGCTTCGCCCTGTGCGCCGCGGCGGTGGTCGGCGGTATCTTCGTCATCGTCGTCGGGCACTGACCGGCGTCGGACGGGCGGCCTAGGCTGATGCCATGACCGGGCCCTACGTCTTCGGTCGGCACCAGCCGGCGTCCCACACGATCATCCACGTCAGCGACCCGCATTTCCTCGCCGGAGGCGCGCTGCTCGGCGGGCGCTACGAGGTCGAGCGCACGTTCGCGCGCACGCTCGCGGCGATCCGATCGGTCGATCCGGCCCCGGCGGCGATCGTGATGACCGGCGACCTGGCCGATCTCGGCGAGCCGGATGCGTATCGCCGCCTCCGTGACGCGGTCGAGCCCGTCGCCGCCGATCTGGGCGCACCGATCGTGTGGGTCGCGGGCAACCACGACGAGCGCCCGGCCCTCCGGTCGTCGTTGCTCGACGCCCCGGCGACCGAGGAGCCGGTGACCGGTGTGTGGGACCTCGACGGTCTTCGGCTGATCGCCATGGATTCGTCGGTACCCGGCTGGCATCACGGCGAGATCGACGCTGAGCAGCTCGCCTGGCTCGCCGATCTGCTCCGCACCCCCGCGACGCACGGCACGCTGCTCGCAATGCACCACCCTCCGCTTCCCAGTCATCTGCCGCTGTTCGACATCCTCGAGCTTCGGGGGCAGGACGCGCTGGCCGAGGTGGTGCGCGGTACCGACGTGCGCGGCATCCTCGCGGGGCACCTGCACTACTCGTCGACCGGTCTCTTCGCGGGTATCCCGGTGAGCGTCGCCTCGGCGACCTGCTACACGATGAACGTCGCGCGACCCGCCCCCGACGTGAACGGCATGGACGCGGCCCAGGCGTTCAACCTCGTGCACGTGCATCCCGATACGATCACGCACACCGTCGTCCCCGTCACCGACGCCCCGACCGGGGACTACTTCTCCGAAGCCTGGCTCGAGGAGATGGCGGCCCTGTCGCCCCAGGAGCGCCTCGAAGCATTCTCGCGCAAGCCGACGCGCTGATTCCACAGCCCTCGGGGGCGTTCGCGGACGCGGGCGTAGACTGGTCGCATCCCCCACTCCCTCATTCGCCACGACCCACAAGGATGTGACATGGCTTCTGCCGAGCCCACCCCGACCCGCACCGAGACCGACTCCCTCGGGAGCATGGAGATCCCCGCCGACGCCTACTGGGGGATCCACACGGCCCGCGCGGACGAGAACTTCCCGATCACCAAGCGGCCCATCTCGGTCTACCCCGACCTGGTGCGCGCGCTCGCCATGGTGAAGCAGGCCAGCGCCCGCGCGAACCGCGAGATCGGTGTACTCGATCCCGAGCGCGCCGACCTCATCGACCGCGCCGCCCAGCGGGTGATCGACGGGGAGTTCCACGACCAGTTCACCGTGGGCGTCATCCAGGGCGGCGCCGGCACCTCGACCAACATGAACGCGAATGAGGTCATCACGAACATCGCGCTCGAGATGGCGGGCCGGGAGAAGGGCGATTACGCCTTCCTCTCGCCGATCGACCACACGAACCGCAGCCAGTCGACCAACGACGTGTACCCGACCGCTGTGAAGATCGGTCTGTCGCTCACGCTGCACGCGCTGCTGGAGGAGCTCGACCTGCTCCGGCGGTCGTTCCTGACGAAGTCGACCGAGTTCCACGACGTGCTCAAGGTGGGCCGCACGCAGCTGCAGGACGCGGTGCCGATGACGCTGGGTCAGGAGTTCCACGGCTTCGCCACGACGCTCGGCGAGGACCACAGCCGCCTGACCGAGAACGCCTCTCTCATGTTCGAGATCAACATGGGGGCGACCGCGATCGGCACGGGCATCACGACGCATTCCGACTACGCGCCCGCGGTGCTGCGCCACCTGCGCGAGATCACCGGTCTCGACCTCGAGACGGCGACCGACCTCGTCGAGTCCACGAGCGACACCGGCGCCTTCATGTCGTTCTCCTCGTCGCTGAAGCGCAACGCCATCAAGCTGTCGAAGATCTGCAACGACCTGCGGCTGCTCGCGTCCGGTCCGCAGGCCGGCCTCGGCGAGATCAACCTGCCCGCCCGCCAGGCCGGCTCGAGCATCATGCCCGGCAAGGTCAACCCGGTGATCCCGGAGGTCGTCAACCAGGTCGCCTTCGCGGTCGTCGGCGCCGACATGACCGTGACGATGGCCGTCGAGGGCGGACAGCTGCAGCTCAACGCCTTCGAGCCGGTCATCGCGCACTCGATCTTCCAGTCGATCACCTGGATGCGCCAGGCCATGTGGACGCTGCGCGTGAACTGCGTCGAGGGCATCACCGCCAACCGCGACCGGCTCGTGACGATGGTGGGCGCCTCCGTCGGCGTGGTCACCGCCCTCACCCCGTTCATCGGGTATGCGGCCGCCGCGGCGCTCGCGAAGACGGCGCTCCTCACCAATCGCAACGTCGCCGACCTCGTGGTCGAAGCCGGGCTGATGTCGCGCGAAGAGGTGACGAAGCAGCTGTCGCCGGCGCGCCTGTCCGGGCTCGAGGCCGTGACGGCGGCGATCCCGATCATCCCCAGCGACGACCTCATCGAGATCTGAGGAACGTAGAAGGGGCGGATGCATCGGCATCCGCCCCTTCATCGTTCTGGCGCGTCAGTCGAGGATGCGGCAGTGCGTCGTGAGCTCGCCGATGCCGTCGATTCCCACCGTGACGGTCGACCGGTCGCGGAGGAAGATCTGCGGGTCGCGCGAGTATCCGGCACCGCCGGGGCTTCCCGTCGAGATGAGCGTGCCCGGCAGCAGGGTGAGCGACTGCGAGAGGTGGGCGATCAGGGTCGCGACCGACCGCACCATCTGCCCCGTCGACGCGTCCTGGACGGTGTGACCGTCGACGACGGTCCAGATGTGCAGGTCCTGCGGATCGGCGACCTCGTCGGCCGTGACGACGAACGGGCCGGTGGGCGTGAAACCGTCGAACGACTTGCAGCGCGACCACTGCGCCTCGGCGAACTGGATGTTGCGGGCGGTGATGTCGTTCACGACCGTGTAGCCCCACACGTGGGAGAGGGCGTTCACGGCGTCGACGTCCTTCGCCGGGCTGCCGATGAGCACGCCGAGCTCCGCCTCGTAGTCGACGGCCTCGCTGAGTGCGCGCGGCCACGAGGTGGTCTGCTGATGTCCGGTGAGCGAGTTCGGCCAGAGCGTGAAGACGGTCGGGGCGGTGTCGGTCTTGAGGCCGAGCTCGCTCGAGTGCGCTGCGTAGTTGAGGCCGACGGCGAGCACGGCCGGGGGAGCGATCACCGCGGAGGCGAAGTCGCAGCCGCCGAGGGGATGCCGAGGAGCCGAGGTGTCTTCGAGCGCCGACCGGATCTCGGCGAGCCCGGACTCCCCGCGTTCGATGAGCTGCTGGAGGGACGTCGGGCCGTCGTCGACGAGATCGGAGACGAGGATGGCGTCGTCGCGCTCCACTACGGCCAGAAGTGCAGAAGGGGAGTCGGGACGGCGCAGATGAGCGAACCGCATGCCCTCTACGGTACCCGGTCGACGGGACGGAGCCGCGGACCGGCCCGGGATGCGCCTCGCGGTGCGCGTGCGCTCTAAGCTCGGGGCTATGAGTTCCGGAGGACCATTCCCGCCGCAGCAGCCACCGCAGCAGCCTTCGCCGTACACGCCGCCGCCCGCTGCGACCCCTCCGAACGCCGCGCCCGCGCAGCCGCCGGCTCCGCAGTATGCGCCGCCCGCGCAGCCGCCGGCTCCGCAGTACGCGCCGCCCCCGCAGCCGGCCCCCTCGTACTCGCCGCCGCCCTCGCCGAATCCGTCAATCGCGCCTCAGACGCCCGCGTCGCCTCCGCCCTCCCCGGCGCCGGCGTTCTCGCAGCAGCAGTACGCGCACTCGGCCTACACTCCGCGGCAGTTCTCGCAGCAGCCGGCCTACGCCTCCGCGCTCGCGCAGCCCACGCCCTATTCCCCTCCGGCGCCCGCGGCTCCGTCGCCGGCGGCAGGTCTTCCGGCGCTGCCGATGCCGACGCGCAAGGGGCGCAGCATCTCGATCTGGCTGTTCGGCGTGCTCGGCTTCCTGCTGCTCGGACTCATCGGATACTTCGCGATGGCACTCGGTCCCGCGGCCTCCGTCGTCGGTCTCGTGCTCGCGCTCTTCCCGCTGGCGATCGTGTTCTTCGGCGTGCGTATGATCGATCGCTGGGAGCCCGAGCCGAAGCGTCTCGTGTTCTTCGCGATCGCGTGGGGCGCGATCGCGGCAGTCGGGCTCACGCTGCTCGTCGACCTCGCCCTCACCGTCGTCATCGGACTGCGACCCGACACGTTCTCGGCCGTGGTGCAGGCGCCCATCGTCGAGGAACTGTGGAAGGGCCTGGGTGTCTTCCTCATCTTCCTGTTCGCCCGTCGCGCGTTCGACGGCCCGGTCGACGGCGTCGTCTACGGCGCACTCGTGGGCGCGGGATTCGCGTTCACCGAGAACATCCAGTACTTCGCGGTCAGCCTCATCGAGGGCGGCGGCGCGCAGCTGTCGGTCACGTTCGTCATGCGCGGGCTGCTGTCGCCGTTCGCGCACGCCATGTTCACGTCGCTGACCGGTCTCGCGATCGGCCTCGCGGCACGTCGCCACGCGTCCGTCGGTGCGGGCTTCGGGGCGGGGCTGCTCGGACTGATCGGCGCGATCGTGCTCCACGCGCTGTGGAACGGCTCGGCGGTCTTCTCCGACTTCTTCCTGCTGTACTTCACCCTGCAGGTGCCTCTGTTCATCGGATTCATCATCGGCATCGCGGCGCTGCGGAGGGAAGAGGCGCGGCTCACACGCGTCCGCCTTGGAGAGTACGCCGCGGCGGGCTGGTTCACGCCCGAGGAGATCACGATGCTCGCCACTCCTGCCGGGCGCAAGGTCGGGATGGCCTGGGCGGCGACTCTGCGCGGCGACCGGCGTCCCCTGATGCGGGAGTTCATCAAAGACGCGACCGCTCTCGCCTCGGTGCGGCAGCGGGCGATCACGGGCCGCGACCCCCTGGCCGTCGACGACGAGCGGGCCCTCCTCATCCGCACGCGAGCGACACGGGCGGCATTGCTCGCGTACTGAGCCGCGGCGGAGGCGTGTCTCCCTCGGACAGACTCAGCGCCCGGTGCTGCGGCGATGCCTGCGAGTCTCCCGGGCGCTGAGTTGGTCTGAAACCAGGGTGCACCCGTGCCGGAGGGGTGTCAAGGGCGATCTCCCACGGTGTTCGCTGTGAGCAGGTGCTGACGCGTTGACCGGGTCCGCACGGCTCGGGTTGGATGGAGTCATGACTGATCGTACGAAGCCCGAGTTCGACGCCCCGACCGGCCCCGCCCCCGCGGACCTGGTCATCCGAGACCTCATCGAAGGCGACGGTGCCGAGGCCAAGCCCGGCGACACCGTCACCGTGCACTACGCCGGTGTCGAGTTCGAGTCCGGCGAGGAGTTCGACTCGTCCTGGGGTCGCGGCGAGACCATCCAGTTCCCGCTCCGCGGCCTCATCCAGGGCTGGCAGGACGGCATCCCCGGCATGAAGGTCGGCGGCCGCCGCGAGCTCGTCATCCCGCCGCACCTGGCATACGGCCCGGCGGGCGGAGGGCACTTCCTCTCCGGCAAGACCCTGATCTTCATCATCGACCTCGTCGCCGTCGGCTGAGCCCGCCCGTCGACGGAGGACGCCCCGCCCCCCCGGAGGGGAGCGGGGCGTCCTCGCGTCCGGGCACGTCGCAAACAAGTCTGTTGAAATTTCTCATTCACGGGAATAGATATCGTCGGAGCGTCGTTGCGCCTCGTATACCGCGATCGCGGACCGCTTCCCTGAAGGAGAATCACCACATGACCATCGACATCCCCGGCTACCGTCCCGGCACCTACGTCCTCGACCCGTCGCACAGCGAGGTGACCTTCAGCGTCCGGCACATGATGATCTCCAAGGTGCGCGGCACCTTCGGCGTGAAGAGCGCGACGCTCGTCGCTCCGGAGAACCCGCTGGAGACGAAGGTCGAGGCGAGCGTCGACGTCACCTCGGTCGACACGAAGGACGAGGGGCGCGACCAGCACCTCCGTTCCGGCGACTTCTTCGACACCGAGAACTTCCCGACCATGGACTTCGTCTCCACCGGTGCTCGCGCCGAGAACGGCGAGCTGTTCGTCGACGGCGACCTCACCATCCGGGGCGTCACGAAGCCCGTCACCTTCGAGGTCGACTTCGGTGGCTTCGGCTCCGACCCGTGGGGCAACTACAAGGCCGGCGCGTCGGCCAAGGCCGTCATCAACCGCGAGGACTTCGGCCTCACGTGGAACGCCGCGCTCGAGACCGGCGGCGTGCTCGTCGGCAAGGACGTGACGATCAACCTCGACCTGCAGGCGGCGCTGCAGGCCTGAGTGCCGCACCCTTCGGAGAACCTCGGGCCCCTCAGGGCTCGGGGTTCTCTGCGTCGTAGGCGGCGAACCGCGGGTTCCGCTTCACGAGCAGCGCGACGAGGCCGACCACCAGCAGACCGCCCAGCAGGGGAGGGAACCACAGTGCGGTGGCGGTCGCCAGGGTGCCCGCGTAGAGCGCGCCCACTCGGGGGCCGCCCGCGACGACGACGATGAAGACGCCCTGCAGGCGGCCGCGCATCGCGTCGGGCACCGCGGCCTGCATCATCGTGTTGCGGTAGATCGCGCTGACGTTGTCGGCGGCGCCCGACAACGCGAGAGCGACGCACGCCGCGACGATGAGGGCCAGGTGCGGCGAGGTCTCCGACGCGGGAGGCAGGAGGAGACCGGCCACCAGGATCAGGCCGAACAGCAGGATCGAGGCGCCGTACGCCTCGACCGCCCGTGCGATGCCCCGCCCGTGCCAGCGGTAGTGCACGACGCGTCCTGAGAAGAGGCTCGACGCGAACGTTCCGACGGCCACGGCGGCGGTGAGGATGCCGGTGGTCACCGCTCCGCCGCCGAGGAGCACCGTGCCCAGGGCGGGGAAGAGCACGAGCGGCTGCCCGAAGGTCATGGCGATGATGTCGACGACGTACTGCATGCGGATGTTGCCGGCGCGTCGGAGGAAACGCCAACCGTCGACGAGAGACGCGAGGCCGGGCCGCACCGTCTCGCCCTCGGGACGAAGAGCCGGAAGCGACCACAGTCCGAGGAACATCGACAGCATCAGCACGACGTCGATCGTGTAGGTCCAGCCATAACCGGTGAGCGCGACGAGGATGCCCGCCAGGGCGGGGCCGGCCATCACGGTGATGCCCATCGAGACGCCGTTCAGCGCGGACGCCGCCGCAAGCTTGTCGCGGGGGATGAGCCGCGGCACGATCGCGGTGCGCGTCGCCATGCCCACCGAGTTCGCGGCCGCGTTGATCATGCTCAGCGCGTACAACCACCAGATGGTCTCCGAACCCGTCCAGGTGAGGGCTGCCAGCAGCGCCGTCGACGCGAACGTGATGGTCGCGGCGAGAAGCGCGACACGGCGGCGATCGAAGGCGTCGGCGAGCATGCCCCCGTAGAGACCGGCGAGGATCATGGGGATGAGACCCGCGACCGCGATCATCGAGACGGCGAACGTGCTCGCGGTCAACTCGAACACGTGGAGCATCACCGTCACGAGCGTGAGCTGGCCGCCGATGCCGGTGAGAGCCGACCCGATCCACATCCGGGCGAAGGCAGGGCTCGCTCGCAGGGGGGAGAGATCGATCAGATGGCCCCGTGCATCGCTCACTTCCGAGCCCCGTCGAACCGCATCCGTCGAGCGTATCGCGCGGGAGCGCGGGCCGGGCCGCTTCTGGTCGCCCGTGGTCGCCGCGACTGGTAGACTCGTCAGGTTGCCGTTTGATCGGCCGCGGATAAAGAGAGCCCTCGCATCAGGCGTCGGGCGCCGCGCAACAAGCTGAAAGGGGATCGAATCTATGGCACTCGAAGCAGACGTCAAGAAGGCGATCATCGAAGAGTACGCGACGCACCCCGGTGACACCGGATCCCCCGAGGTGCAGGCCGCCATGCTGACGCAGCGCATCAAGGACCTCACCGAGCACCTGAAGGAGCACAAGCACGACCACCACTCGCGTCGTGGTCTGTTCCTGCTCGTGGGTCAGCGCCGTCGTCTCCTCGGCTACCTCCAGAGCGTCGACATCGAGCGTTACCGCTCGCTGATCGCTCGCCTGGGTCTCCGTCGATAAGGCAGAGCACGCCAGCGTACAATCGCGCAAAACATTCTTGAGAAGGCCGCCCCAGGTGTGGGGCGGCCTTCGTCGTATCCGGCGGTTTCGCCCGGGGATGCCGCCGCCGGGGTTCCCGGCCGCGGCATCCCGATGCGAGTCAGGCGGGTGTGCCGACGAGATCGGCGTGGTGGATCGCCGCGACGTCCGGGTGCGCCCGCAGCCGCGACTTCAGCGCGTTCTCGCCGTAGAGGGCGTGGATGGGGTTGTTCGGGTCCTGCGTCACGCCGGTCGCCTCGGCGGCGAGATCGGCGGGGAGGTCGATGAGTGGCAGTCGCTTGTCGAGGGCAGGGTTGAAGAAGAACGGGATCGAGATCCGCTCGTGGGGTGCCCGGGGTGAGACGACGCGGTGGTTCGTGGCCTTGAGGTAGCCGCCCGTCGCGTACTCCAGCAGTTCGCCGATGTTCACCACGAACGCACCGGGCACCGGGGGAGCGTCGACCCACTCGCCGTCGCGCTCGACCTGCAGGCCGCCCTTGCCCGGCTCGACCCAGAGCAGGGTCAGGACGCCGGAGTCCTTGTGTGCACCGACCCCCTGCTGCGGTTCGGGTTCGTGGGTTCCCGGGTACCGCACGATCTTGATGAGGGTCGAGGGCTCCCCGAAGTGCTCGTCGAAATAGGAGGCCTCCGCCCCCAGGGCCTCCGCCCAGGCCCGCAGCAGTCGCCGCGCGACGTCGCTGAGGGTCTCGTGCCACTCCGACACCACCTCCCGCAGTTCGGGCTGCGCGGCAGGCCACAGGTTGGGGCCGATCAGCCGGTTGAATGCCGGCCCATCCGCGACGGGCTGTCGCTCCGGGCCGATGTCGATCTGCTCCCGCCAGTCGATCTCGCCCTGGGTGCGCTCGCCGCCGACGCGCGTGTACCCGCGGAAGTGCGGGCTGTTGACGTTCTCGATCGCCAGCTTGTCGGTCTCGGGCAGAGCGAAGAAGTCGAGCGCCGCCTTGTGCAGTCGCGCCTCGAGGGCGGGGGAGACACCGGTGCCGGTGAGGTAGAAGAATCCCACGTCGTGCGTCGCGGCCCGCAGGTCGTCACGGAACCGGGCGGCCGCATCCGGGCCCTGGTCGAGCTGCGAGAGGTCGAGGATCGGAAGCGAGAGTTCAGCCATGGCACGAGCGTACGTCCGGCTGCACGGGGTGATGCCGTGTGTTGCGGAGCATTACTTCGATGCTAGAGTCTTCCGTCGGTAAGGGATGCCTTACCTCACTCCGAACGTCGTAAGGTCTTCACCCGTGCTCGCCACCTTCCTCATCGGTCTCCGCGAGGGCCTCGAGGCCGCCCTCGTCGTCGGCATCCTCGTCGCCTACCTGGGGCGCCTGGGCCGGCGCGACGTCCTCCCGCGCCTCTGGGCCGGTGTCGGCCTCGCCGTCGCTCTGGCACTCGCCATCGGAGCCGTGCTCACGTTCGGCGCCTACGAGCTCACCTTCGTCGCGCAGGAGATGATCGGCGGGCTCCTCTCGCTCCTGGCGGTGGGCATGGTCACCTGGATGATCTTCTGGATGCAGCGCGCCGGACGCACGATGAAGGCCACGCTCGAGGGCGGCATCGACCGCGCCCTCACCCACGGAGGGCTCTGGGCGCTCGTCGCGATCGGGTTCGTCTCCGTGGCCAGGGAGGGCATCGAGACGACGCTCCTGCTGTGGTCGATGGTGCAGTCCTTCGGCGACGCGCCGGCGGCGCTGCTCGGCGCGCTCCTCGGGCTGGCCGCCGCTGTCGTCGCCGGCACCCTCATCGCCCGCGGCGCCGTGCGGCTCGACCTGCGTCGGTTCTTCGCGTGGACCGGAGGCTTCCTCGTCGTCGTGGCGGCCGGCGTCCTCGCCTATGCCGTCATGGACCTGCAGGAGGCCGGTGCCCTGCCCGGCCCGTTCACCGC
Organism: Microbacterium sp. Soil_N32; assembly: GCF_057655505.1. Taxonomy (NCBI): domain Bacteria; kingdom Bacillati; phylum Actinomycetota; class Actinomycetes; order Micrococcales; family Microbacteriaceae; genus Microbacterium; species Microbacterium sp. Soil_N32. The sequence goes on along the minus strand of NZ_JBDGME010000019.1, from coordinate 722,927 downwards.
GTCCGCTCCGGTCGATCCGACCTCCGGTGCGGTCGCGGTGGGGGGCGCGGCGTTCCCCTTCGGCTGGGCCTTCGACCTGACCGCGGTGATCCCGCCCGACAGTGCGGTCGCCGCGATCCTTCAAGCGACGATCGGGTTCATGCCGCGCATGACCTGGCTGCAGGTGATCGCGTGGAGCGTGTACCTCGTGGTCGTCGGCATCCTCTTCGTCCGCGGTCTCTCCGCCGCGCGCGCCCCCCAGACGCGCTCGTCCTCCGCGCCCGTCGCCGCCGCGGCCCCCGTCGCGGCCCCCGACGGTCGCGCCAGCCTGTCCACAGAACAAGGAGCACTATGACCACCTCCCAGCGAGCCTTCGCCGCGCTCGCCGCCACCGGCGCCGCGGCCCTCGTCCTCAGCGGATGCGTCGCGAAGAGCGATGCGGCGGCGGGCGCGGCGTTCGAGGTGACCTCGACGGATTCCTCCTGCGAGGTATCCGGCACGACCGCGGAGAGCGGGACGCTCACGTTCGAGGTGACCAACAGCAGCAGTCAGGTGTCGGAGTTCTACCTGCTCGCGGACGACGGTCTCCGTATCGTCGGCGAGGTCGAGAACATCGCGCCGTCGGCTTCGCGCACGCTCACCGTCGTCGCGCAGCCGGGTGACTACTTCACCCTCTGCAAACCGGGGATGATCGGCGACGGAGTGGGCAAGGCGGGCTTCACGGTGAGCGGCGACCGGGTGAGCGTCGACGGTCCGGATGCCGAGCAGAAGCAGCAGGCCGTCGATCTGTACGCCGCGTTCGTCAAGGACCAGGTCGGCCAGCTCGTCCCCGCGGTCGAGGACTTCGTCGCCGCCTACCAGGCGGGCGACGACGAGACCGCTCGTGCGCTGTTCGCGACCACGCGCGCCTTCTACGAGCGCATCGAACCCGTCGCCGAGGCGCTCGGCGACCTCGACCCCCGCATCGACTACCGCGAGGTGGACGCCGTGGCCGAGGGGCTCGACTGGACCGGGTTCCACCGCATCGAGAAGGACCTCTGGGTGCCGGCGCAGGACGCGCTGAACGCCGACGGCGAGACGCCGGCGTGGCAGGACTGGGCCCCGTCGACGCCCGAGCAGCGCGCGGACTTCGGCGACCTCCTGCTGGCCGACGTCCAGGAGCTGTACGACTACGTGCACTCGGATGCCTTCACCGACTCGCTCGACGACCAGGGCATCGGCGGCATCTCGAACGGGGCGATCGCTCTGCTCGACGAGGTCGCGACCGGCAAGATCTCGGGCGAGGAGGACTGGTGGTCGGGGACCGACCTCTCGGACTTCGCCGCCAATGTCGAGGGGTCGAAGATGGCCTTCTCCCTCGTCCAGGACTTCGCGGCCGCGCAGGGCGATGAGGGTGACGCGCTCGTCTCGGAGATCGAGGAGGGCTACGCCGCTCTCGAGGCCTCGCTGGCCGAGCACGGGTCGCTCGCCGAGGGCTTCGTCCCCTACGCCGAGCTCACCGACGCCGACAAGCGCGAGTTCACCGACCTGATCAACGCGCTCGCCGAGCCGCTCTCGCAGCTCACCGGCACCGTGCTCGAATGACCGACCGGTGAACGACGAGGGCACGAGCATGGAGCACGCGGGATCGGATGCCGAGGGCGAGGCGCGCCGCACAGCATCCGCTCCCGCGGGGCTCAGCAGACGCGGTCTGTTCGGCCTCGCCATCGGCGGAGGCGTCACCGGACTCGCGATCGGCGCGGGCGCGGGCTGGGCGGGCGGCGCGGCACAGGGCCGAGCGCAGGCCGTGGACGAGGCGCAGCATGCATACGGGTTCTTCGGGGCGCACCAGGCGGGGATCACGACACCTGTGCAGGAGCACCTGCACTTCGCGGCTTTCGACATGATGCCCCGCACGGATCGCGACGACCTCATCTCTCTGCTGCAGGACTGGAGCTACGCGGCCGCGCGCATGACGCAGGGACTCGAGGTCAGCGCGACGGGCGCCGTCGGCGGGCCGGCGGACGCGCCACCGGACGACACCGGCGAGGCGCAGGGACTACCGGCGTCGGGGCTCACGGTCACCTTCGGGTTCGGCCCGGGGCTGTTCGAGAACGAGGACGGCGACCGCTACGGCATCGCGGACCGTCGCCCCGCGGTGCTGGAGCGTCTGCCGCCGTTCCTCGGCGAGGACCTCGATCCGCAGCGGTCCCACGGCGACCTCTGCATCCAGGTGTGCGCCGACGATCCTCAGGTCGCCGTGCACGCGGTGCGCAACCTCAGTCGCATCGCGTTCGGGCGGGCCCGGCTGCGGTGGTCGCAGCTCGGCTACGGCAAGACGTCGCGGACGACCTCCGCGCAGGCGACTCCGCGCAATCTGTTCGGGTTCAAGGACGGGACCGCGAACATCCTCGCCGACGACACCGCCGCTCTCGACGCGCACGTGTGGGTGGCCTCCGACGACGAGCCGGCATGGATGGCGGGCGGTTCGTATCTCGTCGCGCGCAAGATCGCGATGCTGATCGAGACGTGGGATCGTGTGCGCCTCTCCGAGCAGGATGCGATCATCGGGCGCGACAAGGGGAAGGGGGCCCCGCTCTCGGGCGGTGACGAGTTCTCGCCCCCGGACCTCGACGGTGACGCGATCGCCGTGAACGCGCACGTGCGTCTTGCGCATCCGGACGCGAACGGCGGAACCCGCATCCTGCGACGCGGGTTCAACTACGTGGACGGCAACAACGATCTGGGACGCCTCGACGCCGGCTTGTTCTTCCTCTCGTACCAGCGGTCTCCCGCGCAGTTCATCGAGCTGCAGAAGCGACTGTCGACCGACGCCCTGAACGAGTACATCCGTCACGTGGGTTCCGGCATCTGGGCGATCCCCGGCGGTGCCACCCCCGGCTCGTACGTCGGGGCCGAGCTCTTCGCCTGATCGGTCCGAGACGCGGGCGGCTCAGTCCGAGATCATCCCGACGACGGTTGCGGCCAGCGCATCCGCACCGAAATGGTCGTGAGCCGTGATCGTCACTACGACGTCGTCCACGAAAAGCAGGAGTTGACCGTGGGCCCCGTGCAGCCGCCAGGCGGCTCCGGGGCCCGCCCACCCCCCGAGCGCGTAGCGGTCGTACGCGGGCGAGGTGCCGGCAGGCACCCAGTCGGAGTGCATCGCGTCGATCCACTCCGACGAGACGACGCGACGGCCCTCCCATGCACCGCGGTCCCGGATGAGGCGTCCGATCGCCGCCATCTCGGCGGTGCGCAGCATCAGCCCGCCTCCCGCGACGATGCGGCCGTTCGGGCACCGCTCCCACTGCACGTCGGGGATCCCGAGCGGCTCGAAGAGACGAGGGCGCAGATATGACACCGGATCGCCGGTGCGCTCCGCCAGCGCCGTCATGGCGGTGTACGTGCTGGCGTTCGAGTACTGGAACCGACGTCCGGTCGTGGGGCGGCTCAGGAACTCGGCCGCGAGGTCGGGCCAGTCCGTCATCATCGTCTCGGACCACGGCAGGTCGATGCCGCTCGACATGCTGAGCAGGTGTCGCAGGGTGACCCGGTCGGTCCCCGCACCGGTCTGCCACGAGGGGAGCAGTTCCGCGACCGGTGCGTCGATGTCGACGAGCCCCTCGTCGGCGGCGATCCCTGCAGCAATCACGCACACGCCCTTCGCGACCGACTGCACGTCGATGCGGGCGTCGGGCGCCCACCGGTGCTGCGCCTCGTCGGCATCCGCCAGGACGTGCAGCCCGAGGGCGCCGAATCCGGCGGTCTCGATGCGGGCGACGATGCGGTCGCGGAGGGCCTCGGCTCGGGTCACCGCTCCACGCTATCGCGCTCGCCGCGACCCGGTCGGATCGCTCCTGCCCCGGCCGGAGGCCAGGTCGGGATCGCGGAACAGCCAGCGAGGACGCGGTTCGACGAGGGGCCGGAACACGCGTCGCACGGGCGCCGTCGCGAGGGCGAGGGCGAGCACCACCGAGAGGCCGGTGACGAGCGGGAGCCAGAGCCAGGTGGGTTCGAGGCCGCGCAGCGCGCCGGACTCGCGGAACGGGTACAGCACGAACGAGTGGAGCAGGTACACGTACATGGTGTACTGCCCGAAGACGGTCCACCGATACGAACCTCGTGGAACGAGTGCGAAGAACGCGGCGCACAGCAGCACCGCCAGCAGCATCAGCGCGATGCGGATGCCTCCTGCCCACCACTGCTCGCCGGCGAGGTCGGCGTAGGAGTCCTCATAGAACAGCCAGCGGCGCAGGTCGACCTGCTCCCAGAGCGGCAGCCAGTGCCATGCCGCCCATCCAGCCGTGGCCAGCACGGCGACAGCGGCGAGGCGCGACCACCACGGGCGCGCGTCGATGAGACGCAGCCGCTCGACGATGTCGCGGTCGCGCAGCCACCACCCCAGCGCGAAGAACGGCAGCAGTCCGAGGGTCCGCGAGAGCGAGAAGGTGCTGTCGATGTTGGGGAGGTAGCCGGAACCGACCGAGATCACGATGGTCCAGAACAGGGGCCATCGCAGCAGGGCCAGGTAGGGGAGCACGAGGCGGAAGATCCCGAGCGCCAGAAGGAACCACAGGGTCCACGACGGCTGCGAGGGGTTCGGGTTGACCTGTCCTTCGACGAGCCACTTCGTCACGGTCCAGAGCGTCTCGAAAATCACGTACGGCAGGACGATGTCGGTCAGGACGCGGGCCATCTGCGTCTTCGTGGGCGAGCCCGACTTCGAGAAGTACCCCGAGATGATGGCGAAGGCCGGCATGTGGAACGCGTACACCGCGAGGTAGAACGCGAACGCGATGTCGGAGTCGTAGATGAGGCGCTGGATCGCATGGCCGAGGACCACGAGCACGATGCACGCGTAGCGGGCGTTGTCCCAGAACGGCACGCGGCGGCGCGGGCGCGACGGGGATGTCGTCGCGGGGCCTGAGGGGTCGGCGGTCCCGGTGGTGCTCATCCGCTCAGATTACCGGCGGGAATAAACTAAAGGTGACCGCGTTGACTCATATACATTCAAGTGAATAGAACCGGACCCCAGGTCCGGATCGAGAGAGTTGGAGCAATCATGAGCGAGCAGTCAGGGGCACCCGCGATGCAGTTCGGCATCATGTCGGTGAGCGACATCACGCGCGACCCCACGACGGGCGAGACCCCGAGCGAGCAGGAGCGCATCAAGGCCACCCTCGCCATCGCGAAGCACGCGGAGGAGGTGGGCCTCGACGTCTTCGCCATCGGCGAGCACCACAACCCGCCGTTCTGGTCGTCCAGCCCCACGACGTTCCTCGCCGCGCTCGCCGCGCAGACCGAGCGCCTCATCGTCTCGACCTCGACCACGCTGATCACCACGAACGACCCCGTGCGCATCGCCGAGGAGTACGCGATGCTGCAGCACGTGTCGGACGGGCGGATGGATCTCATGCTCGGCCGCGGCAACACCGGCCCGGTGTACCCGTGGTTCGGCCAGGACATCCGTCAGGGGCTGCCCCTCGCGATCGAGAACTACGCGCTGCTGCACAAGCTGTGGCGCGAGGACGTCGTCGACTGGGAAGGCAAGTTCCGTACGCCGCTGCAGGGCTTCACCTCCACCCCGCGTCCCCTCGACGGTGTCGCACCGTTCGTCTGGCACGGCTCCATCCGCACGCCGGAGATCGCCGAGCAGGCCGCGTACTACGGCGACGGCTTCTTCGCGAACAACATCTTCTGGCCGAAGGAGCACTACCAGCGCCTCATCGAGCTCTACCGTCAGCGCTACGCGCACTACGGACACGGCACGCCCGAGCAGGCGATCGTCGGGCTCGGCGGACAGGTGTTCATGGCCGCGAAGTCGCAGGATGCGGTGAATCAGTTCCGCCCGTACTTCGACAACGCCCCCGTCTACGGTCACGGTCCGAGCATGGAGGACTTCACCGAGATGACGCCGCTCACGGTCGGCTCGCCGCAGCAGGTGATCGACCGCTACGCGGGCATGCGTGAGCACTTCGGCGACTATCAGCGCCAGCTGTTCCTCATCGACCACGCCGGTCTGCCCCTCAAGACGGTTCTCGAGCAGCTCGACATCCTCGGCTCGGAGGTCGTGCCGGTGCTCCGTGCCGAGCTCGCGAAGGACCGCCCGGCGTCGGTGCCGGATGCCCCCACCCACGCGGCCCGCGTGAAGGCGGTCTTCGGCGACGGGCCGACCCGCCAGGCGCGTCCCGGGGCGAACCGCGGGGACAACCTCACCGGCGACAGCCCCTACCAGGACACGCCCGCACCGGCCGGCGCCGCCTTCGGCCTCAGCCGGAAGGGAGCCTGAGATGACCGCGCGTCGCATCGCCGTCGTGTCGGCGGGCTTGTCGAATCCCTCCTCGACCCGCATGCTGGCGGATCGCCTCGCCGCCGAGACGGTGAAGGCGCTCCGCGAGCGCGACATCGAGGCCACGGTCGACGTGATCGAGCTGCGCGACCACGCGCACGACATCACCAACAACCTGCTCACGGGGTTCGCCCCGCCCGCCCTCGAGGCCGCCGTCAACACCGTCGTCTCGGCCGACGCCCTGATCGCGGTCACGCCGATCTTCTCCACCAGCTACTCCGGCCTGTTCAAGTCGTTCATCGACGTGCTCGACCCGGACGCCCTGACCGGCACACCGGTCCTGATCGGCGCCAACGCCGGTACGGCCCGGCACTCGCTCGCGATCGACTACGCGATCCGTCCGCTCTTCGCGTACCTGCACGCCGACGCCGTCTCGACCGGTGTCTTCGCGGCATCGAGCGACTGGGGCGGAGCGGGTGACCAGGTCGCCCCGCTGGCCAAGCGGATCGAGAAGGGTGCGCGGGAGCTCGCCGAGGCCGTCGCCCGCCGGGACGCCGCCGTGTCCAGCGATCCGTTCGACCCCGCGACGTACCTGGGCGAAGGGCGCTCGTTCGGCCACCTGCTCGGGGGTCTCGCCGGGGAGTGACCGGCGGACCCGCGGTCCACTCCCGCGGACGCTGACGACGAGGAACAGGATGCGGGGGCCGGCATCGACCGGCCCCCGCATCGACGGTCACCCGCTCTTGCGTCGGAACTCGCGCCGCGTCTGCGGAGCCGCGCCGCCGTGGACGGCGGACTCGCCGTCGAGGTGGGCCTGGCCCTCCCGGTGGTGCGCGTTCTTCTTCTCGAGCGCTTCCTTGAACTTGCGCTTCATCTCCTCCGAGGGGGAGGAGGCGCCTTCTCCGGTGCTCATGTCCGCCAGCCTAGGACACCGGCGTCCCGCCGTGGGGGTGTCGCCCTCGCACCCGGCGCACCGCCGCGTCGATCAGCAGCCCGAGCCCCACCGCGACGACGATCGACACCGGCACGGCCACCACCGGGCCCCCCGGGAGCAGAGCGGCGACGGCCGCGCCGACCGAGGCCTGATACGTCGCCCAGCCGAGAGCCGCGAGCGACACCAGCGCGAGGTAGCGCGGGGGAGAGACACGGGATGCCCCGGCGACCAGATTCACCGCGAGGCGCGCGAACGGTATGAAGCGCGCCGTGAACAGCACGGTCGCGAGGCCTCCGTCGAGCCGGCGTCGCGCTGCGGCGAGCGCTCCCCGCACCCGGGCGGTGCGCATCCAGCGCCACCGGTCGGTCCCCGCGAGCCGGCCGAGCAGGTAGCAGGCGACGTCACCGACGGCGGCGGACGCCCCCGCGCACACGATCACCGCCCAGAGAGGCGGAGCGCCCGCGGATGTCGAGGCGGCGCCAAGTGCCGTGACGGCCACCTCGCCGGGGATCACCACGAGGAATGCGTCACCGATCACGAGGGCGCACATCAGGGGCAGCGCCCAGGGCCCGGTCAGGGCGGAGGAGAGCAGGTCGGCCGGCACACCTCCACCGTGCCTGCGGGCGGTGAACGGCGACTGAAATCGGGATAGCCGGTGACCGGCGCTCGTGCATCCGGTGAACATCCGGTGAGACGGGCCGGATCCGCATGCGCGGCCGCGCGGTCGGCGTCATCCTGGGCAGGTGAGAGTCGCGATCGTGACAGAGTCCTTCCTCCCGCACATGAACGGCGTGACCGGATCGGTGCTCCAGATCCTCCGTCATCTCGAACGCCGCGGCCACGAGGCGCACGTCCTCGCGCCCGCGGCCGACGGCATGCCGGATACCCTCCACGGTGCTCGCATCGAATCCGTGCCGAGCCTGCCCCTCCCCGGGTACCGCAATGTGCGCGTCGGCACCTCCCCGGCATCCCGTGTCGCGCTCGCTCTCCAGCGCTTCGAACCGGACGTGGTGCACCTCGCCTCCCCGTTCGCCCTCGGCTGGCGTGGTGTGCTCGCCGCGGAACGCCGCGGCGTGGCAGCCGTCGCCGCATATCAGACCGACGTCGCCGCGTACGCCGAGCGCTACCGTGTTCCCGCCACGACCGGTCTCGCCCAGGCCCACATCGCGCGATTGCACCGACGCTCCACCCTCACGCTCGTTCCCTCGTCCGAGTCGTCGCAGCAGCTCGAGCGGCTCGGCGTCGACCGGCTCCGCCGATGGGGGCGGGGCGTCGACGCCGAACGGTTCTCCCCCCGGCGGAGGGACGACGCGCTGCGCGCTCAGTGGGGACCGGGCGTCGTGGTCGGATACGTCGGGCGGCTCGCGCCCGAGAAGCAGGTGGAGGACCTCGCCGCGCTGCACGACCTTCCCGGCATCCGCCTCGTGATCATCGGCGACGGTCCGAGTCGTGCGCGCCTCGAGTCACTGCTGCCGTCCGCCCTGTTCCTCGGCCATCTCGGCGGCGAGGCGCTCGCCGCAGCGGTCGCCTCGTTCGACGTCTTCGTGCACCCCGGCGAGAGCGAGACTTTCGGTCAGACGCTGCAGGAGGCGCACGCGAGCGGCGTCCCGGTCGTCGCCACGGGCCGCGGGGGCCCTGTCGACCTCGTCCGCAGCGGTCTCGACGGATGGCTGTACCGCCCCGGAGACCTGCGAGACCTGCGCGCCCGGATCGTCAGCCTCGTCGATGACGAGCCCACGCGCCGCGCTTTCGGGGCAGCGGGGCACGCTGCCGTGCAGGCGCGGTCGTGGGAGAGCGTGTGCGATCAGCTGCTGACGCACTACGACGACGCGCACCGACTGCACGAGGCCGACCGGGCCCTGCGTGCCCGTCGTTCGATGCGCCCCGAGAGCCCCGCACCGGTCATGCCGCAGCGGTGGCGTCGCTATGTGGCTCTCGGCGATTCGCTGACCGAGGGTCTGTGCGATCCCGCGCCGGACGGTTCGCTGCGGGGATGGGCCGACCGGCTCGCCCTGCTCCTGGCCGGTCGGGGCGGCCTCCAGTACGCGAACCTCGCGGTCCGGTCGAAGCGCGTTGCCGATCTCTGCGGTGGCCAGCTGCAGCGCGCGCTCGAGCTCCAGCCCGATCTGGTGTCGATCCTCATCGGCGCCAACGACCTCGTGAAGCACCGTGTCGACATCCCGGCCCTGGCCTCCGGCGTCGAGGACGCCGTCCGTCGGCTCCGTGCGATCGGCGCGACGGTCGTACTGGTCACCCCGTTCCTCCCTGGACGCCGCGCCGCAGGCATCTACACGGCGCGCTTCGCGGCGTTCGCGTCGGCGCTCGCCGGGGTCGCGGCGCGCACGGGCGCTGTGCTGATCGACACCGATCTGCACCCGGTCCTGCGCGAGCGCGAGCACTGGGGCGAGGATCTTGTGCACCTGAGCAGTAGCGGGCACCGGTTCCTCGCCTACCGCGTCGGTGACGTGCTGGGGGTTCCGCACGCCGATGCGCTCGGCGCGCTCGACGCGGCTCTGCACGAGTCGTCGTCGATCAGCACCGGACAGTGGTGGTCACGGCACGCCCTGCCCTGGGTGTGGCGGCGTCTGCACGGCCGCACCGCCGGCGACGGCCGGTCGGCCAAGCACCACGATTACGTCTACGTCGGGCGGTCGGATGCCCAGAGGAGTGTCCTGGTCTCGTGAGGCGCCCGGCCCGGCGCAGCGGAGTGCCGGGCCACGGCGGAGGTCAGCGCCGTCCCATGCCCCGATAGGTCCACCCGGCTGCACGCCAGGCCGGCGCGTCGAGGCAGTTGCGTCCGTCGACGACGATGCGCTGGCGCACGAGAGAACCCGCGTGCGTCGGCGTCAGGCCGCGGCGGTACTCGTCCCATTCGGTTACGACGACTACCGCGTCGGCCTCGCGGAGGGCATCGTCGGTCTCCCGCGCGTAGGTGAGCTGCGGGTGGGCGGCCTCAGCGTTGTCGATCGCGGCGGGATCGGTGACCACGACGTCGGCGCCCAGACCGCGCAGTCGCACGGCCACATCGAGAGCGGGGGAGTCGCGGATGTCGTCGCTGAACGGTTTGAAGGCGGCCCCGAGAACGGCGACCCGTCGGCCGAACACGCGGCCGTCCAGGGCGTCGACGACGAGCTGCACCGCGCGGTCGCGTCGACGCAGGTTGATGGCGTCGACCTCCCGGAGGAATCCGACGGACTCCCCGCGCCCGAGGGCTTCCGCGCGCGCGGCGAAGGCGCGGATGTCCTTCGGCAGGCATCCTCCTCCGAATCCGATGCCCGAGCCGAGGTAGCGCCGACCGATGCGGCTGTCGTGTCCGAGTGCTTCGGCCAGCAGGGTCACGTCTGCTCCCGCGGCATCTGCGATCTCGGCCATGGCATTGATGAAGGAGATCTTCGTCGCCAGGAACGCGTTGGCCGCGCCCTTCACGAGCTCCGCCGTCGCGAGGTCGGTCACCAGGAACGGCGTGTCGGTCTCGGCTGCAGTCCGATAGGCGGATCGCAACACCTCCGCCGCCCGGCGCCCGGCATCGCTGTCCGGTGCACCAACGACGATGCGATCGGGAGTGAGGGTGTCGTGCACGGCCCAGCCCTCGCGCAGGAACTCCGGGTTCCAGACCAGGGTCGCCCCCGTGGAGACGATGCGGACGGAGATCTCCTCGGCTGTGCCGACGGGGACGGTGGACTTCCCGGCGACCACGTCGCCCGGGCGCAGATGGGGGAGCAGCGCCTCCACGGCCGCCCGCACGAATCGAAGATCCGCCGCGTCGCCGTCGGAGGACTGCGGCGTGCCCACCGCCAGGAAGTGGACCTCTGCGTCGGCGGCATCCGCCATATCGGTCGAGAACGAGAGCCGCCCGTCGGCGATGCCGCCGCGGAGCAGGTCGTCGAGGCCCGGTTCGAAGAACGGCGCCTCGCCGCGCGACAGTCGCGTCACCTTCGGCTCGTCGACATCGATCCCGACGACCTCGTGCCCGATGGAAGCCATCGCGGCGGCGTGCACGGCACCGAGGTACCCGCATCCGATCACTGACATGCGCATGGGCACACTTCAGCGGATGCGCGGGCCGCCCGGGCATCCGGCGGATGAACGGCGGGTGACCGGCGGTCGACGGTTCGAACCGACGCCGATCTCCGATCCAGATGGTCCGACGCATCCCCGGGCCGCGCTGATAGAGTCGTGGGGGCTGTGCTCCGGCGCGGTCGACAACTTCACATCGACTCATGGAGCGATCGGCGGAGGAGCTGGTCCCCTGTGGTGGGTTCCTCGGCATGGCATGTCGGGTGGCTTTCTACTGGTGGCCAGCGCAGGCGACATTCGCGAGAGTGCTCGCGCGCCCTTATCCTGCCGTTCCGCTCCTTCATGAACACGCTCGCCCGTCACACGGACTCGCGAGTCTAAACAAAGAAGGAGAGACCTCTTGGAAGGTCCTGAAATCACCGCCACCGAGGCCGTTCTCGACAACGGCCGCTTCGGCACCCGTACCATCCGCTTCGAGACCGGCCGCCTCGCGCAGCAGGCTCAGGGCGCTGTCGCCGCCTACCTCGACGGCGAGACCATGCTCCTCTCGGCCACCAGCGCGGGCAAGCACCCGCGCGAGGGCTTCGACTTCTTCCCGCTGACGGTCGACGTCGAGGAGCGCTCCTACGCTGCGGGCAAGATCCCGGGCTCGTTCTTCCGTCGTGAGGGCCGCCCCTCCACCGAGGCCATCCTCGTCTGCCGTCTGATCGACCGCCCCCTGCGTCCGTCGTTCGTCGACGGCCTGCGCAACGAGGTCCAGATCGTCATCACCGTCCTCTCGATCGCTCCGGGCGAGTTCTACGACGCCCTGGCGATCAACGCCGCGTCGGCGTCGACCCAGATCTCCGGCCTGCCCTTCTCGGGCCCGGTCGCGGGTGTGCGTCTCGCGTTCATCCCCGGCCACGGCGAGCACGCCGACCAGTGGGTCGCGTTCCCGACCGCCGAGCAGGTCTCGGAGGCCGTGTTCGACCTCATCGTCGCCGGCCGCGTGGTCACCAAGGCCGACGGCACCGAGGACGTCGCGATCATGATGGTCGAGGCCGAAGCGACCGAGGGCAGCTGGAACCTCATCAAGGCCGGTGCGACCAAGCCCGACGAGACCGTCGTCGCCCAGGGCCTCGAGGCCGCGAAGCCGTTCATCGCGCAGCTCGTGAAGGCTCAGGCCGAGCTCGCCGCGACGTCGTCGAAGGAGCCGGGCGTGTACCCGGTCTTCCCCGCGTACAGCAGCGAGGTCTACGACTTCGTCGCCGGGCGCTCGTACGACGAGCTGGTGAACGTCTACCAGATCGCCGACAAGCAGGAGCGTCAGAACGCCGACGACGTCGTGAAGGATCGCGTCAAGGCCGACCTCGTCGCCGCCGTCGAGGCGGGCGAGCTCCCCGCCGGCGCGCCGCTGGAGTTCGCCGCGGCCTACAAGTCGGTCACGAAGAAGATCGTCCGCGGACGCATCCTCACCGAGAGCGTCCGCATGGACGGCCGTGGTCTGGCCGACATCCGTCCGCTCGACGCCGAGGTGCAGGTCATCCCGCGCGTGCACGGTTCGGCCATCTTCCAGCGCGGTGAGACCCAGATCATGGGCGTCACCACGCTGAACATGCTCAAGATGGAGCAGCAGATCGACTCGCTGTCGCCCACGACGAGCAAGCGCTACATGCACCACTACAACTTCCCGCCCTACTCGACCGGTGAGACCGGCCGCGTGGGTTCGCCGAAGCGTCGCGAGATCGGGCACGGCTTCCTGGCCGAGCGCGCCCTCGTGCCGGTGCTGCCGAGCCGCGAGGAGTTCCCCTACGCGATCCGCCAGGTCTCGGAGGCGCTCAGCTCGAACGGTTCGACGTCGATGGGCTCGGTCTGCGCGTCGACCCTGTCGCTGCTGAACGCGGGTGTGCCGCTGCGCGCTCCCGTCGCCGGCATCGCGATGGGCCTCGTCTCGGACGAGGTCGACGGTGAGACGCGCTACGCCGCACTGACCGACATCCTCGGCGCCGAGGACGCTCTCGGCGACATGGACTTCAAGGTCGCCGGTACCAGCGAGTTCGTCACGGCGATCCAGCTCGACACGAAGCTCGACGGCATCCCGTCGTCGGTGCTCGCCGGTGCGCTGACCCAGGCGCGCGACGCGCGTCTGACGATCCTCAACGTGCTGAACGCGGCGATCGACGCTCCGGACGAGATGGCGCCCACCGCGCCGCGCGTCATCAGCGTGCAGATCCCCGTCGACAAGATCGGCGAGCTGATCGGCCCGAAGGGCAAGACGATCAACGCGATCCAGGACGAGACCGGCGCGCAGATCTCCATCGAGGAGGACGGCACCGTCTACATCGGCGCGACCGACGGCCCGTCGGCCGAGGCCGCCCGTGCCCAGGTCAACGCGATCGCCAACCCGACCAACCCCGAGGTCGGCGAGCAGTTCCTCGGAACCGTCGTGAAGATCGCCACCTTCGGTGCCTTCATCTCGCTGCTCCCGGGCAAGGACGGTCTGCTGCACGTCACCGAGGTGCGCAAGCTCGCCGGTGGCAAGCGCGTCGAGAACGTCGAGGACGTGCTGTCCGTCGGCCAGAAGATCCTCGTGAAGATCACGAAGATCGACGACCGCGGCAAGCTCTCGCTCGAGCCGGTCATCGACGAGGCGCCCGCGTCCGACGCTCCGGCGTCGGAGGAGGCCGCCGCCGAGTAATCGGTTCCGCCGTCGAGAGCCCGGTGCCGCCCGTCAGGGGTGGCGCCGGGCTCTCGTCGTGAGGCGTGATCAAACCGTTATGGGAAGTTCTCCCACCGTTCCGCGGTTTGGTCGGCCCGCTCCCGGACTTCGCCTACTCTCGAAGTACGCACCGGGGGGTGCTGAGGTGCGGATACGCCGGATCGGAACACGCCGATCGACGTGGGGGTGAGGATATGCGGTTGTTCAATGCAGGTGCGACAGCGCCGGAGGAACGCGTGCCGCAGGCCGAGTCCTCCCACCCGTCCGCTCCGATCCCGATCGTCGGACCGGGGGTCGGTGAAGCCGTTCGGGTCGACCTGGGCGAGACCGGCCTGAAGATCTTCCCGCTGTTCGTCGGCGCGGCGGAATTCGGCTGGAACGTCGATCTCGAGACCAGCCACGGGATCCTCGACCGTTACGTCGAGTTCGGCGGCAACGCCGTGCACACGGCGGACGGCTTTTCGGGCGGTCGCAGCGAGCACATCATCGGTCAGTGGCTGCGCTCGCGCGGGGTGCGCGACGACGTCGTCCTCGCGGCGCGTATCGGGGCGCACGCCGACAACCCCGGTCTCGGGTCGGTGAACCTCGTGCGGGCGGTCGAGGGGTCGCTCTCACGCCTCGGGGTCGAGCGCCTCGACGTGCTCTACCTCGACGCGACGCTCGACACGACCACGAACCTCGAAGACACGCTCGCGACCGTCGAATGGCTCGTCGAGGCGGGCAAGATCCGTGCCGTCGGCGCCTACGGGTTCTCGGCCGAACGATTGGTCGAGGCGCGCATCCTCGCCTCGGCGGGATACCCGCGGATCGAGATCGCCGACGCTCCCTACAATCTGCTCCGCCGCGAGGCCTTCGAGGGCGACTTCCGCCTCGTCGCCACGGCGCAGAGCCTCGCCGTGACGCCGTCGCACGCGCTCGAGCACGGTTTCCTCTCGGGGCGTCATCGATCGAAGGCGGTGGCGTCTCGCGGGGTCCGCGGAGAGCAGCTGCGAGGCAGCATGAACCGCCGCGGCACCAAGGTGCTGCGCGCGCTCGACGAGGTGGCCGCCGAACTGAGCGTTCCCGTCGCCGCCGTCTCGATCGCGTGGCTGCTCGCGCAGCGCACGGTCGCGGCCCCGATCGTGAACGTCTTCTCGGCCGACCACGTCGACGAGCTGATCCAGGGGGCCGGGGTCGCGCTCACCAGGGCGCACGTCTCCGAACTGTCGAAGGCGGCCGGCTGAGCGAGGCTCCCCGCTCTCGTCACAGGTGTGACATAGGCTGGAGGAAAGTCCGGCAGACGCTGGCAGCGAAGCGAGCGGGTTGTGACGCATTACATCTATCTGGTTCGACACGGTGAGCATCAGGATGCCGAGCACGGTCTCACCGACGGTCCTCTGTCGCCGCGGGGTCAGCGGCAGGCCGAGCTGATCGCCGACCGCCTCGGCGGGCTGCCCCTCGACGCCGTGTGGCATTCGCCGCTCCTGCGGGCGGCCGAGACGGCGCGCGCCATCGCGGCCCGCTTGCCATCGGTCGACCCCAAGCCGACTCCGCTGCTCTTCGACTGCGTCCCCACCGGGATGACGGAAGAGACCCCCGCGGTGTTCGAGCCGTTCTTCGGCTCGGTGACCGACGCCGAGGTCGAGGCCGGCGGCGCCCAGATGTCCGACGCCGTCAACGAGTTCCTCGTGCGCAAGACCGGCGAGGTGCACGAGGTGCTCATCACCCACAACTTCGTGATCTCGTGGTTCGTGCGCGAGGTGCTGGGTGCTCCGGAGTGGCGGTGGATGACGCTCAACCAGGCGCACTGCGCGCTGACGGTCATCGCGCAGAAGCAGGGCCGCCCGTGGACGCTGCTCACGCACAACGACACCGGCCACCTGCCCGTCGAACTGCGCACGGGGATGCCCGACCCCATCCCGGTCTGATCGAGACGCGTCTCCGTCGGCGCCCGCGTGCCCCGAGGCCGCCCATCGGTGCGCTCCCTAGACTGGGAGCATGACCACGCAGGTTGCACTCGTCGGCGGCACGGGCCGGCTCGGATCGATCATCCGTGCGGTGGTCGACGAGATGGACGGTTTCGAGGTCAGCAGAGTGCTCACCTCGTCGAGCAGCCTGTCGGAGCTCGACGGTGCCGATCTGGTGATCGATGCCTCGACCCCACAGGTGAGCATCGATGTGGTGCGTGCGGCGGTCGAACGCGGCATCAACGTGCTCGTCGCCACGTCGGGCTGGTCGGCCGAGCGCATCGCGCTCGTGCGCGCGCTCGTCGACGACGCCGAGACGGGTGCCGTCTTCATCCCCAATTTCTCGCTGGGTTCCGTGCTCGGCTCCGCCCTGGCCGCCGCAGCCGCCCCGTTCTTCGGATCGGTCGAGATCGTCGAGGCCCACCGCGACACGAAGGTCGACTCGCCGAGCGGCACCGCGGTGCGCACCGCCGAGCTCATTGCCGCCGCGCGTTCCGACCAGGGCCCGGTGAGCGCACCGCACGCCGATCAGCGCGCCCGCGGCCAGCAGGTCGGCAGCGTTCCCATCCATTCTCTGCGGCGTCCGGGTGTCGTCGCGAAGCAGGAGGTCGTCCTGTCGGGTCCGGGCGAGTCGCTGACCCTCACGCACGACACGGTCGAACCCGCGCTCGCCTATGCCCCTGGCATCCGTCTCGCCGTGCCCTTCGCCCGGGATGCCCGTGGGATCGTGGTGGGGCTCGAGAACATGATCGACATCGGTCTGCGCTCATGACCTCGCGAATCGGCGTCGCCATCATGGCGCTCTGCCTGTTGCTCTACATCGTCGTGGTCGGCCAGCGCGCCGTCCTGATGCTGACGACGGGGGAGCCGATCGCGATCGCGATCGGGGTGGCCCTGATCGTCATGCCGCTGATCGGAGCGTGGGCGCTGGTCCGGGAGATGCAGTTCGGCTTCGCGGCGGATCGGCTGGCCCGAACGCTGGAGTCCGAGGGCCGGATGCCCGAGCCCGAGACCCCGCTCACCCCGAGCGGTCGACTCGCTCGCGAGGACGCAGGCCCGATGGTCGAGCGGTACGCGGCGGAAGCGGCGCAAGCCCCCGACGACTGGCGGTCGTACTTCCGCCTCGGTGTCGTGCAGGACGCGGCAGGGCGCCGCAAAGACGCGCGCGCGAGCATCCGCGAGGCGATCCGCCGGTCCCGCGCGTAAGACCGCGCTCAGGCGAGCGTGGCCTCCAGGGTGATCTCGATCCCGGCGAGGGCCTGAGACACGGGGCATCCGGCCTTCGCCTCGGCGGCGATCTGCTGGAAGGCCTCCGACGACAATCCGGGCACGACCGCGTTGACGTTCAGGTGACTTCCCGTGATTCCCGTTCCCGGCTTGAACGTGACGGATGCTCCGGCGTCGATCCGCTCCGGCGGGGTGCCGTTCTCGCTCAGGGCGTGGGCGAGGGCCATGCTGAAGCACGAGGCGTGAGCGGCGGCGATCAGCTCTTCGGGCGTCGTAGTGGTTTCGCTGCCCTCGCTCCGGGCCTTCCAGTCGATCGGGAAGGTGCCGAGCTTCGACGACGAGAACGCCACGGTTCCGCTTCCGTCGGCGAGCGTTCCGGTCCAGGTGGTGTGGGCTTCGCTGGTGACGGGCATGATTCCTCCGCTTCTCGCGCCACGCGGGTCCGCAGCGTCGCATCGAGGCCAGCCTAGCGAGCGGCTCCGCCGTGCGGAACGGGCCGACGGGGGATCCGTCCGGCGACCGACCGAGGCGGGTATCCTGGCAATCATGAGCGATGTCGTGCCGACGCCCTACGAAGACCTCCTCCGCGACGTGCTCGAGAACGGCACCCGCAAGACCGACCGGACGGGTACGGGGACGACGAGCGTCTTCGGGCGTCAGATCCGCTTCGACCTGTCCCAGGGATTCCCGCTCATCACGACGAAGCGCGTGCACTTCAAGTCGATCGCCTACGAGCTGTTGTGGTTCCTCCGCGGCGACTCGAACGTGCGCTGGCTGCAGGAGAACGGCGTGTCGATCTGGGACGAGTGGGCGGATGACGCCGGCGAGCTGGGTCCGGTGTACGGAGTCCAGTGGCGATCGTGGCCCACGCCGCAGGGCACCAGCATCGACCAGCTGAGCGAGGTGATCGAGCAGATCCGCCGGACGCCCGACTCCCGCCGCCTCATCGTGTCGGCCTGGAACCCCGCCGACATCCCCGACATGGCCCTGGCCCCCTGCCACGCGCTCTTCCAGTTCTACGTCGCCGACGGGCGGCTCTCCTGCCAGCTGTACCAGCGCAGCGCAGACATGTTCCTCGGCGTGCCCTTCAATATCGCCTCCTATGCGTTGCTGACCATGATGATCGCGCAGCAGGTGGGGCTGGAGCCGGGCGACTTCGTCTGGACCGGCGGCGACACGCACATCTACGACAACCACCGCGAGCAGGTCGCGGAGCAGCTGACGCGGGCGCCCTATCCCTACCCGACGCTCCGTTTCGCGCGGAAGCCCGAGTCGATCTTCGATTACCGTTTCGAGGACTTCGTCGTCGACGACTACCAGCACCACGCGCCGATCCGGGCGGCGGTGGCGGTATGACCTGGGTCGGACTCATCTGGGCCGAGGCCGCCGACGGCGTCATCGGCGCCGAGGGCGGCATGCCCTGGCATGTGCCGGAGGATCTGGCGCACTTCAAGGAGATCACCCTCGGTGCTCCCGTGGTGATGGGTCGCAAGACCTGGGACTCGCTGCCCGAGCGGTTCCGCCCGCTCGCCGGGCGCGAGAACATCGTGATCACGCGCCAGCAGGACTGGGCGGCAGAGGGGGCGCGGCGTGCGGCCACCGTGTCCGAGGCCGTGCGCGGCGCGGACCGGGTGTGGATCATCGGCGGCGCGGAGATCTTCCGTCAGGTCATCGGAGACGCCGATCGATTGGAGGTCACCGAACTGGACCTCGAGGTGGAGGGCGGCGACGCCTTCGCGCCGTCGCGCGTCGGATGGCGACTCGTCGACGAGGGGGAGTGGCAGACCTCCCGCACCGGAGTCCGCTTCCGCTTCCTGGGATTCGAGCGCTGATGCCCACCGCACTGATCACCGGCGCCAGTGCCGGCCTGGGCGCGGAGTTCGCTCGTCAGCTGGCGCGACGCCGGGCCGACCTCGTCCTCGTGGCGCGCTCCGCCGACGCGCTCGACCAACTGGCTGCGGAGCTGCGCAGCGAGCACGGCGTGGCCGTGGAAGTCATAGCGTCCGACCTCGCCACCGACGAGGGTGTAGAGCGCGTCGCGTCGCGGCTGCGCGACGCGGGCGATCCGGTCGACCTCCTGATCAACAATGCGGGATTCGGCCTGCCTCTGCAGTTCGCCGACAACGACATCGACGACGAGGTGCGCCATCTGCGCGTGCACGTCGAGGCGTCGATGCGCCTGATGCACGCCGCGCTCCAGGTCATGCGCGGACGCGGGGGACGCATCGTCAACGTCGCTTCGGTCGCGGGCTTCATCTCGCGCTCGACGTACTCGGCGTGCAAGGCGTGGCTCATCGGATTCAGCCGCTGGGCCAACGCCGAGTATGCGGGCGACGGTGTGAGCGTCACAGCGGTGTGCCCGGGGTTCACGCACACGTCGTTCCACGAGCGGATGGGACTCGCTCCCGGCGACGAGGGCGTGCCGCCGATCATGTGGCTCGATGCGCGCGACGTCGTGCGTGAAGGTCTCCGCGACGCGGCCCGGGGGCGTGCGGTATCCGTACCGTCGCTGCGCTACAAGGCGCTCGTCGCGCTCACCCGGGTGCTGCCGCCGTCCGTGACCGCCCGTGTCGCTCGGCGCGGTCGGGTCTGATCGTCAGCGGAACCGTCCGAGACGGATGCCGGCGAGGGCGATCGCGGCGATGGTCTCCCCGTCCGTGATGCGTCCGTCGGCGATCATCGCGAGCACGTCGGCGAACGGCGCCCAGGTCACGGCGGCGATGCCCTCGTCGCGCTGACCCTCGGCCGCGGTCTCGGGATCGGACGCGCGGAGTCCGCGGGCGAGGAAGACGTGCTCCGGAGCATCCGCGATGCCGTTCAGCGCGTTCATGCGCCCGATCGGCATCCAGTCCGCCGCCTCGAAGCCCGTCTCCTCGAGAAGCTCGCGACGCGCCGCGTTCTCGGGATCCTCGCCGTCGCTCCCGCCGGCGGGCACCTCGATCGACGGGCCGGTCGTGTATCGCTCGACGGTGACGAGGCATACGCGATCGGCGTCGTCCACAGCCACCACGAAGACGGCCGGATGCCGCATCGTCACGACGCCGTAGATACCGGGCGCCCCGCCGGGGCCGGTGACCGCATCCTCTCGCACCTCGATCCACGGGTTCGTGTAGACCGTCTGCGAACCGTGCGTCACCCAAGCCATGCGTCCGAGCCTACGACGGCGTGCTGCCTAGGATCGAAGCATGGGATGGCTGTTCGGCAGGAAGAAGGAGCCCGAGAGCGCGGAGGAGATGCTGCGCCGCTACAACGACGAGCAGACCGCTCGACTGTCCGCGGTCGGAGCGGGCGAGCTCACGGTCGACGACGTGTTCTCGATCACCGGACGTGGCACGATCGCGACCGGGAAGGTCACCTTCGGCGTGCTGCGGGTCGGCGATCGCATCAGCATCGTCCGCGACGGCGCGACGGTGTCATCGACAGAGATCGCCGGAATCGAGATGTTCCGCAAACGCGCGACGGAGGCGAGCCCGGGGGCGACGGTCGGCATCCTGCTCCGGCACCGCGTCGACGTCGCGTCGGGCGACGTCATCCGGGCATCCGCATCATCGTGACGCTGCGGCGAGACGATACGCTGGACGCATGACGCACACGGGCAATCCTTTCGGACAGGTTCTCGTCGCGCTCGTCACTCCGAT
The DNA here is from genome assembly GCF_057655505.1 of Microbacterium sp. Soil_N32. Taxonomy (NCBI): domain Bacteria; kingdom Bacillati; phylum Actinomycetota; class Actinomycetes; order Micrococcales; family Microbacteriaceae; genus Microbacterium; species Microbacterium sp. Soil_N32. The sequence continues at coordinate 702,217 of NZ_JBDGME010000019.1, read as the reverse complement.
GACGGCCGACGGCGAGGTCGACTGGCCCGCCGTCGAGAAGCACATCGACGATGTCATCACGGCCGGAGCCGACGGCGTCGTCGTCACCGGCACCACGGGCGAGACCTCCACCCTCACCGACCCCGAGAAGCTCAAGCTCGTCGAGGTGGGCAAGTCGGTGTCCGCGGGACGCGCGAAGATCATCACCGGCGGAGGGTCGAACGAGACCGCGCACGCCATCGAGCTGTACAAGGCAAGCGAGAAGGCCGGCGCAGACGGCATCATGATCGTCACGCCGTACTACAACAAGCCGACGCAGGCGGGCATCCTGACCCACTTCCGTCTGGTGGCCGATGCCACCGATCTCCCGGTCATCCTCTACGACATCCCGGGGCGCACCGGCGTCCCCATCAAGTACGAGACGATCCTGCGCCTGGCCAAGCACCCGAACATCCTCGCCGTGAAAGACGCCAAGGGCGACTTCTCCGAGGTGAGCCGCGTGCTCAACCAGACCGACCTGATGTACTTCTCGGGCGACGATGCGAATGTGCTGCCGCACCTCTCGATCGGCGCGTCCGGCTTGATCGGCGTCACCGCGAACATCGCAGCGACCCCGTACCGCACGATCATCGATGCGGTGAACCGCGGCGACCTGGCCACGGCGACCGCCGAGCACCGCCGTCTCGAGCCGCTGGTGCGTGCGGTCATGACGCACGTTCCGGGCACGGTCGCGGCCAAGTACATCCTGCACGGTCTCGGCCGCATCTCCAGCCCCCGCGTGCGCCTGCCGCTGGTCGGCCCGGAGGAGTGGGAAGCCGCCCTCATCGAAGACGAACTCGACCTCGTCACGGGCGTCCCGGGCGCCGATTTCTCGAACTTCCGCCCAGACCGCAACGCGGCCGCGGGCGGTGCCCTGCCCAAGGTGCACGGCACGACGCGCTGAGCCGCGTCGCCACGAACGAACGGACGCGCGGAGTGTCCGACTGAGGAGACAGCATGTCCATTCCCCTGGCAGAACCGACGGCGCTCGAGGAGGGCACGCTGCGGGTCATCCCGATCGGCGGGCTCGGCGAGATCGGTCGCAACATGACCGTGTTCGAATACGCGGGCAAGATCCTGATCATCGACTGCGGTGTGCTCTTCCCGGAGGAGCACCAGCCCGGGGTCGATCTCATCCTCCCCGACTTCGAGCCCATCCGCGATCGACTCGACGACATCGTCGGTGTCGTCCTCACCCACGGACACGAGGACCACATCGGCGCCGTCCCGTACCTGTTGCGTCTCAAGGCCGACATCCCGGTGATCGGCTCCGGGCTCACGCTCGCTCTCGTCGAGGCGAAGCTCAAGGAGCACCGCATCAAGCCCTACACCCTCACGGTGAAGGAGGGGCAGCAGGAGAAGGTCGGCCCCTTCGACCTCGAGTTCGTCGCGGTCAACCACTCGATCCCCGACGCGCTGGCCGTCGCCGTGCGCACGCCCGCAGGTCTGGTGCTCGCCACGGGCGACTTCAAGATGGACCAGCTGCCCCTCGACGGACGCATCACCGACCTCCGCGCGTTCTCGCGGCTCGGAGAAGAGGGCGTCGACCTCTTCCTCGTGGACTCCACGAACGCCGATGTGCCGGGTTTCACCCCGACCGAGCGCTCGATCGGTCCCGTGCTCGACCAGGTGATCGGCCGCGCACCGCGGCGGGTGATCGTCGCCAGCTTCTCGAGCCACGTGCACCGCGTGCAGCAGGTCATCGACGCGGCGCATGTGCACGGCCGCCGCGTGGCCTTCCTCGGCCGCAGCATGGTGCGCAACATGACGATCGCCGAGCAGCTCGGCTACCTCAAGGTGCCCGACGGCGTTCTCATCGACTTCAAGAAGGCCCGTGACCTGCCCGACGAGCAGATCGTCTACATGTCGACCGGTTCGCAGGGCGAGCCGATGGCCGTGCTCAGCCGCATGGCGAACATGGATCACGCGATCGAGGTCAGCGAGGGCGACACCGTCATCCTCGCGTCGAGCCTCATCCCTGGCAACGAGAACGCCGTCTACCGCGTGATCGACGGTCTCACGAAGCTCGGCGCGAACGTCGTGCACAAGGCGAACGCACGGGTCCACGTCTCCGGTCACGCGGCGGCCGGCGAGCTGCTGTACTGCTACAACATCCTGCAGCCCCGGAACGTGCTGCCGGTGCACGGCGAGTACCGCCACCTGATCGCGAACGCCAAGCTCGCTCAGGACACGGGCATTCCGGAGGAGCGCACCATCATCGCCTCCAACGGCACCGTGATCGATCTGAAGGACGGCGACGCGCGCATCGCGGGTCAGCTCGATCTGGGCTTCGTGTACGTCGACGGCTCAACGGTCGGCGAGATCACCGACGCCGACCTCAAGGACCGCCGCATCCTCGGCGAGGAGGGGTTCATCTCGGTCATCGTCGTGGTGGATGCCGCGACCGGGCGGATCATCTCCGGACCGGAGATCCACGCCAGGGGAGTGGCCGAGGACGACTCGGTGTTCGACGACGTCGCCCCGAAGATCGTCGCGGCGCTCAAGGACGCGTCGGGCAACGGCGTGCGCGACACGCACGCGCTGTCGCAGGTCGTTCGACGCACCATCGGCCGCTGGGTGAACCAGAAGCTGCGCCGTCGGCCCATGATCGTGCCGCTGGTGATCGAAGCCTGACCTCCGGATCCCCGGAAAGCCGCGTCGATACGCGGAGATGTCCGACGCCCGGCGTAACGTGAGGGCATGGCCAGGAGCACGACCAAGTCCGAGCGCGCGTCGGAGAGCGCATCGTCACGCCCGAAGCGGCAGACGTCTCCGAAGGCCAAGGCGTCGCCTGCACCGAAGAAGTACATCGACGAGCTCGACAAGCCTCCCGTGGCCGTCCGCGCCTGGAACGGTCTGGCGCATGCCGTCGGAGGCCTGTTCCGCGCATTCGGGCCCGAGACGCTCGACAAAGACGATCGTCGAGACGGGTTCCCCCTGTTCCTGGTGCTGCTCGCGATCGCCGGGGCGGTCAACGAATGGTTCTTCATCGGCAACGAGGTCGCCGCGAACATCAGCGCGTACTCGGTCGGCCTTCTCGTCGGCCGCGTGGCCTTCTTCATGCCCGTGCTGCTCCTGCTGCTCGCGGGGTGGCTCTTCCGCCACCCCTCCTCGGTCCATGACAACGGCAGGATCGGTATCGGGTTCGGACTGTTCGTTCTCGCCGTCGCCGGCATCACCCACGCCGCGGCGGGCACGCCCGGCAACGGGGGAGCGCTCGTCCGTCCGCACCCGAGCCAGGGTCCGCCGGCGGTCAGCGAGGCCGGAGGTCTCGGCGGATGGCTCGTCGGCGAGCCACTCGCCCTCGTCACGCCGATCCTGGCCTACGTGGTGCTCGGGCTGCTGGCGGGGCTGAGCATCCTCATCCTCACCAAAACGCCGCCGAACCGTATCGGTCAGCGACTCGGCGACCTCTACGCGTGGATGTTCGACGCGCAGCGGGCCGAGCCGGCCACGAAGGAACCGTCGATCGACGAGGCCGACAAGACGGACGACGAGAACGTCCTCCCGTGGTGGCGACGCAACAAGACCGGTCGCGAGGAAGACCCCGACGAGGGCACCCTCGGCTCCGACGACATCACGGCCCTGCTCTCGACGACCACCGACGCCACCCCTGCCTACGACCAGGCGGTCGTCGTCGACCACCACCCGTACGACGCGGCCACCGAGGTGCTCTCCGACGTGCGTTCGGTCGCCGATGCGCTGTCCGAGCAGCAGACGACGGCACTGCTCGACGACGATTCCGATACCGGCGAGATGCCCGAGCTGCCCGGACTCGACGGCTTCGGCACCGACGGCCCGGGCGAGCGGGGACTGCAAGCGCCGACGACGCCGTACGTGCTGCCGTCGCCCGGCCTCCTCGCCGACGGCCCGCCCTCCGTCGCGCGATCCGAGGCGAATGACCGCATCGTCGAGCAGATCACCAGCGTGCTGTCGCAGTTCAACGTCGACGCCAAGGTCACCGGGTTCTCGCGCGGACCCACGGTCACGCAGTACGAGGTGGAGGTCGGGCACGGCGTCAAGGTCGAGAAGATCCTTCAGCTGAGCAACAACTTCGCCTACGCCGTCGCCTCGAACGACGTCCGAATCCTCTCGCCGATCCCGGGCAAGAGCGCGATCGGCATCGAGATCCCCAACACCGACCGTGAGACGGTCGCCCTCGGCGACGTGCTGCGTTCGCAGGCCGCGCAGAAGAGCACGCATCCGCTGACGATCGGCGTCGGCAAGGACGTCGGCGGCAACTTCGTCACCGCCAACCTCGCCAAGATGCCGCACCTGCTGGTCGCGGGTTCGACGGGGTCTGGAAAGTCCAGCTTCGTGAACTCGATGATCACCAGCCTGCTCATGCGGGCGCGCCCGGCAGACGTGCGGATGGTGCTGATCGACCCGAAGCGCGTGGAGCTCACCAGCTACGCCGGTGTTCCCCACCTCATCACCCCGATCATCACGAACCCGAAGAAGGCGGCCGAAGCGCTGCAGTGGGTCGTGAAGGAGATGGACATGCGGTACGACGACCTGGCGTCGTTCGGATTCCGCCACATCGACGACTTCAACCGTGCCGTGCGCGCCGGCGAGGTCGACGTGCCCGTGGGCAGCGAGCGGGTGCTCAAGCCCTATCCCTACCTCCTCGTCGTGGTCGATGAGCTCGCCGACCTCATGATGGTCGCCCCGCGCGACGTCGAGGACTCGATCGTGCGCATCACGCAGCTCGCCCGCGCGTCGGGCATCCACCTGGTGCTCGCGACGCAGCGCCCGAGCGTCGATGTGGTCACCGGACTCATCAAGGCCAACGTGCCCTCGCGGCTCGCGTTCGCGGTCACCAGCGTCACCGACAGCCGTGTCATTCTCGACGCCCCAGGCGCCGACAAGCTCATCGGCCAGGGTGACGCCCTCTTCTCGCCGATGGGCTCGTCGAAGCCGTTCCGCTTGCAGGGCGCTTGGGTCGACGAGAAGGAGATCGACGCGGTCGTCAAGCACGTCACCCGGCAGGCCCAGCCCGAATACCGCCCGGACGTGCAGGAGGCTCTGGAGCCGCGCAAGAAGGAGGTCGACGAAGACATCGGCGACGACCTGGAGCTGCTGCTGGCAGCGGCCGAGCTGGTCGTCTCGAGCCAGTTCGGATCGACCTCGATGCTGCAGCGCAAGCTCCGCGTCGGTTTCGCGAAGGCTGGTCGTCTCATGGACCTCCTCGAGTCGCGCGAGATCGTGGGGCCCTCCGAGGGATCGAAGGCGCGCGACGTTCTCGTGACCGTCGAGCAGCTGCCCACGGTGATGGCGAAGCTGCGCGGAGAAGATGTGCCCGCGTCGCCGGCCGCACAGTCTTCGCCCCCGATGAACGCCGGCTCGGTCGCCGGGATGGCGTCCGACCCGATCGAGGCGCAGTTCCAGGGGCTTCCCGAGGTGGAGGCCGACAGCGATGAGGACGCCTGGGGATTGACGGGGCGCGACTGATGGCCATTCCCCGACAGCTGCCGAACGCCATCACGGTCGCCCGCATCCCCCTCGCGGGGGTGTTCTTCGTGCTGTTGCTGCTGGGCGGCGATCACGGAGACGCCGACCTGGCTCTGCGCTGGATCGCCGCGGCGTTGTTCATCGTGGCGATCTCGACCGACTGGGTGGACGGATACCTCGCCCGCCGTTACGACATCGTCAGCGACTTCGGCAAGCTCTGGGACCCGATCGCCGACAAGCTGCTGACCGGCGCGGGCTTCATCGGGCTCGCCATCCTCGGCGAGGTGCCGTGGTGGATCGTGATCGTCATCCTGGTGCGCGAGTGGGGCATCACGGTGCATCGGCTCATGATCGTCAACGAGCACGTCGTGGCCGCCGCGTGGATGGGAAAGCTCAAGACCGCCGTGCAGGCGATGGCGTTGTCGTGGGCATTGCTGCCGCTGCACGTCTGGGTGGGTGAATTGCTGTGGACTGCCGTGACGTTCGTGCTCATGATCGTGGTGCTCCTGCTCACCGTGCTGAGCGGAATCGACTACATCGTGGCCCAGGTTCGCGGGGCGCGGCGGCGTTGACGATGAGCTCGGCGGCCGAGGTGGTTCGCGCGCTGCGCGGACGCGGGTGGACGATCGCTGTCGCCGAGTCGCTCACGGGTGGCGCGTTGTGTGCTGCTCTCGTCTCGGTGCCTGGCGCGTCTCAGGTGCTGCGAGGCGCGATCGTGGCGTACGCCATCCCGGTCAAGCAGTCCGTCCTCGGGGTGGACTCCGCGCTGCTTGCACGCGAGGGGGCCGTGCACCCCGAGGTTGCGCGACAGATGGCCGACGGGGTCCGGACCGCGTTGCAGGTCGACGGCGATGCGGCGACCGTCGGCGTCTCGACCACGGGAATCGCGGGTCCGGATTCCCCCGACGGTCAACCGGTCGGCACCGTTCACATCGGCGTCTCGACATCACGAGGCACGATCGCCCGAGCCTTCCTGTTCGACGGGGATCGTGAGGCGGTGCGGGCGCAGACCGTCGCCGCGGCGCTCGGTTTGCTCGCCGAATGCGTGGGGGAATAGCAGATCTTCGTCGGCGGTTATCACCTACGTGCTCACATTCAAACCACAGAGTGCAAGGGTAGATTCTGTGCAGGACGGCGAGACTATACTGGCCATCTCGACGGGGAAGGCCTCGCGAGATCGATGGGGGAGGAGGTTCCGATGATTCTTGTACGACAGGAGATCGGCGATGTTCTGAGGGACTTCCGTCTTCAGAAGGGTCGCACGCTCCGCCAGGTGGCGAGCAAGGCTTCGGTCGCGCTCGGCTACCTCAGCGAGGTGGAGCGCGGACAGAAAGAGGCGTCGAGCGAGATCCTCGCCTCCGTCGCCGAGGCTCTCGACGTTCCCATCTCCAAGATCATGCGTGAGGTCGGCGACCGAATCTCCGTGCTCGAGGGCATTCAGGTCTTCCCGGATGTCGTCCCCGACGACCTGGTCGCCGAGGTCGAGCCCGAACTCTCGCTGCACTGATCGAACTCGCTCCTCTTCATGCGTCGTAGCGAGTTCCTGCGTGCCGTCGAGCACGAGTTCCCCGGACGCACGTCGTCGCTGCTGAACGACCTCGTTCTGTCACCGCTTTCCGGACGGACGGCGTCCGAGGCCCTCGCTGCTGGTGTCCCGCCCCGCGAGATCTGGTTGGCTCTGTGCGCCGAGATGGATGTGCCCGAAAATCGTCGGCACGGCGCGGGGCGTCTGGAGCCACGCAAGCGCTGAGTCTTCGAGACGTGCGAGCGACGGCCGCGAACTCTCGGCGTGTCGTCGAAGATTCGTTCGAAGCGGGCATAGTCTTCTGCACAGTGGTTCCGAGTTCATCGCTCTCCACCGTTCTAGTCGCCGCCAATCCCAATGTCGGTGGCCCCTCGTACGGTGAAGACATGGCCCCGAGCCATACGCCTTGTCGGAGAGTTTGCTTCCAGCCGGGAGCGCCGCGACAGCCTACAGGCGGCACCACGCGAGCATTAGGAGCACGACATGCCATCTCCCGCAGACCGCGAGAAGTCCCTCGAGACCGCTCTCGCCCAGATCGATCGCCAGTTCGGAAAGGGCTCGGTCATGCGGCTGGGCAGCGACGAGCGTGCACCGGTCGCCGTCATTCCGACCGGCTCCATCGCCCTCGACGTCGCGCTCGGCGTCGGCGGCCTTCCGCGTGGTCGAATCGTCGAGATCTACGGACCCGAGTCGTCGGGTAAGACGACGCTCACCCTCCACGCGATCGCCAACGCGCAGCGCGCCGGCGGAATCGCCGCGTTCATCGATGCGGAGCACGCGCTCGACCCGGACTACGCCGCGAAGCTCGGCGTCGACATCGACGCGCTGCTCGTGTCGCAGCCCGACACCGGGGAGCAGGCACTCGAGATCGCCGACATGCTCGTGCGTTCGGGCGCGATCGATCTGATCGTGATCGACTCGGTCGCCGCGCTGGTTCCGCGCGCCGAGATCGAGGGAGAGATGGGCGACTCCCACGTCGGCCTCCAGGCGCGACTGATGTCGCAGGCTCTGCGCAAGCTGACCGGTGGTCTCAACCAGACCAATACCACGATGATCTTCATCAACCAGCTGCGCGAGAAGATCGGTGTGTTCTTCGGTTCTCCCGAGACCACGGCCGGTGGAAAGGCGCTCAAGTTCTACGCGTCGGTGCGTATCGACATTCGCCGCATCGAGACGCTGAAGGACGGCACGGATGCGGTGGGAAACCGCACTCGCGTGAAGATCGTGAAGAACAAGATGGCGCCGCCGTTCAAGCAGGCCGAGTTCGACATCCTGTACGGGGTCGGCATCTCGCGCGAAGGCAGCCTGATCGACTTCGGAGTCGAGCACGGCATCGTCAAGAAGTCGGGCTCGTGGTACACCTACGACGGCGATCAGCTCGGCCAGGGCAAGGAGAACGCCCGCACCTTCCTGCTGAACAACAAGGATGTCGCGCTCGCGATCGAGACGCAGATCCTTCAGAAGCTCGGCATCGGAGCGAAGGCGCCGGGCGCTGCTCCGGCGGATGAGCTCGCCGAGCGCCGGCCTGCGTGACGATGGATGACATGAGCGGGGGCGATGCGCGCGGGGATTCCGAGCGCATCGCCCCCGTGATCCCGCTGTTCGGACGCTCCGCGGGTGACGGGCGGCGCGGGTCGCGTTCGTCGTCGGTCGCCGGCGGAGTATCGAACACGGGGGAACGCTCGAGATCCGGCGAATCGCCGGCGGCCGCCGAGTCGTCGGCCGCGGATGCGCCGTGGGCGTCGACGTGGCACCCGTCGTCCGGGCCGCGTTCGGATTCCGCCGCGCGGCCGGTGCCTGACTCCACCCCGCGCGAGCGCGTCGGCGCCACGAATGCTCCCAGCGGCCGGCACCCCGCCGGCACCGGTGGCCGCGGGCAGAGGCCCGTCGACGTCCTTCGCGCGCTTCCGTCCTCGGCAGCGGATGTCGACGGCGAGACCGTCGCGGATCCAGATCAGGTCCGCGCGACCGCAGAGGAAGCCCTTCTGCGCAAGCTCCGCGCGCGATCGCTCTCGATCTCAGAGGCGCGACAGGTTCTGCGCTCTCATGATCTCCCTTCCTCGGAGGTCGACGATCTCCTCGACGACTTCCTGCGCCGTCGGTATCTCGACGACGTAGAGCTCGCCCGCTCGCTCGTCGTCTCGGGCGTCGAGCGTCGGAACCAGGGACGGGTGGTGCTGGCTCGCGAACTCGCCAAACGCGGCATCTCGAGAGACATCGTCGATGCGGCACTCAGCGAGGTGCCGGATGATGACGAGGAGCGCGCGCTCGAGTTCGCGCGATCCAAAGCGCGGTCGATGAGTCGGCTCGATCCCGACACCGCGCTCCGCCGACTGATGGGCCAGCTGGCGCGTCGTGGCTACGGCGGGTCCGCCGCGATGTCGGCCGCGAAGACCGCGCTCCGCGAGGTGTCGTCATCGACGCGCCCGTCGGGGGTGCGCTTCGTCGAGTCCGACTGATCGCTCCCGCCGAGCGAACAGCTGCCGATCGCGCTCCCCGCCGAGCGAACAGCTGCCGATCGCACTCCCCCCGATCGCACCTTGCCGATCGCACGCATCGGTGCCGGGCCGTGAGTCGAACGCGGTCGCTCGTAGAATGGACTCATCATGACTACTCCGCGCAGCGAACCGACGATCATCCGCGCCTCGTCGGCCGCCATCGGTGACGATGGGCGACAGCGATCCTATGAAGTGCGCACCTTCGGGTGCCAGATGAACGTCCACGATTCCGAGCGCCTCTCCGGTTCGCTCGAGAGCGCGGGTTACGTTCGCGCCGAAGCCGGTTCCGAGGCCGACGTCGTGATCATCAACACCTGCGCGGTGCGCGACAACGCGGCCGGCAAGCTCTACGGCACTCTCGGTCAGCTCGCGGCCGTCAAGCGCCGCAAGGACGGCATGCAGATCGCGGTCGGCGGGTGCCTCGCGCAGATGGACAAGCAGGCGGTCATCGACAAGGCGCCCTGGGTCGACGTCGTCTTCGGCACCCACAACATGGGTTCCCTCCCCGGCCTGCTCGAGCGCGCGCGGCACAACGGCGATGCCGAGCTCGAGATTCTCGAATCGCTCGAGGTCTTCCCCTCCACACTGCCGACGAAGCGCGACTCCGCGCACTCGGGGTGGGTCTCGATCTCGGTGGGCTGCAACAACACCTGCACGTTCTGCATCGTCCCGAGTCTGCGGGGCAAGGAGAAGGATCGCCGTCCGGGCGACATCCTCAACGAGATCCGCCTCCTGGTCGAAGACGGAGCCATCGAGGTCACCCTTCTCGGGCAGAACGTGAATTCGTACGGCGTCGAGTTCGGCGACCGTCAGGCGTTCAGCAAGCTCCTCCGCGCGGCAGGCGAGATCGACGGGTTGGAGCGCATCCGCTTTACCAGCCCGCACCCGGCTGCCTTCACCGACGACGTGATCGACGCGATGGCCGAGACTCCGAGCGTGATGCCTCAGCTCCACATGCCTCTCCAGTCGGGCAGCGACCGCATTCTCAAGGCGATGCGCCGCTCGTACCGCAGCGAGAAGTTCCTCGGCATCCTCGACCGGGTGCGGGAACGCATGCCGGACGCCGCCATCACCACCGACATCATCGTCGGATTCCCTGGCGAGACCGACGAGGACTTCGAAGACACGATGCGCGTGGTCGAGCTGTCACGGTTCTCGGGAGCCTTCACCTTCCAGTACTCGATCCGCGAGGGCACGCCGGCGGCCACGATGGAGGATCAGGTCCCCAAGGCCGTGGTGCAGGAGCGGTACGACCGGCTGATCGCTCTGCAGGAGCGCATCTCGCTCGAGGAGAACCAGAAGCAGCTGGGGCGCGAGGTCGAGGTTCTCGTCTCGACCGGCGAGGGCAAGAAGGATGCCGAGACTCACCGGCTGACCGGGCGTGCGCAGGACAACCGACTGGTGCACTTCGAGGTTCCGCCGGGATCGGATCTGCCGCGGCCGGGAGACGTGGTGACCGTGCGGATCACGCACGCCGCGCCGTTCCATCTGCTCGCGGACGATCCCAGCGGGCACCCTCTCCGCATCCGTCGCACGCGTGGCGGAGATGCGTGGGATCGGTCACAGGCCGAGTCCTGCGCGGTTCCGGCCCCGAGCGCTCCGGGCGCTCCGCACGCGGTGTCGCTCGGGCTGCCGACGCTGCGCGTCGGAGTGTGAGCGACCTCGACGCCTCGAGCGGCGGAGCGCCGCGACTCTGGGCGGTGGTCGGAGCGACGGGTACGGGGAAGAGCGATCTCGCTCTGGACCTCGCCGAGCGTCTGCGCGCGGCCGGCAACCCCGCCGAGATCGTCAACGCCGATGCCATGCAGCTCTACCGCGGCATGGACGTCGGCACCGCGAAGCTGTCCCTCGACGAGCGGCGAGGCATCCCGCATCACCTCCTCGACGTCCGCGACGTCGATCAAGAGGCCGCCGTCGCGTGGTATCAGCCCGAGGCACGCGCCGCGGTCCAACGCATCCGTGAACGCGGCGGTGATGCCATCCTCGTCGGCGGCTCCGGCCTGTACGTGTCGAGCGTGATCTTCGACTTCCGCTTCCCTCCGCGCGCGCCGGAGGTGCGTGAACGACTGGAGGCGGAGCTCGCGAGCGACGGGGTGGGCGTCCTCCTCGCGCGTCTTCGCGAGGCGGACCCCGCCTCCGCTGCGCGCATCGATCCTCGCAACACGCGTCGGGTGGTGCGCGCACTGGAGGTCGTCGAGCAGGGCGGCGACAATCACGGCGGGGCTCTGCCGGATGCTCCGACACTCTGGTCGCCGCGGACGCGCATCGTCGGTGTGCACGTCGAGCGCGCCGAGCTCGTCGGGCGCCTCGATGCGCGGGTCGAGAGGATGTGGGCCGCCGGGTTGGTGGCGGAAGTCGAGTATCTCCGGTCGCGAGGGCTCGAACTCGATTCGACGGCCGGTCGTGCCATCGGTTACGCGCAGGCGCTGGCCCAGATCGAGGGGCGCGCGACCGAGGTCGAGGCGATCGCCGAGACCCAGGCTCTGACTCGGCGCTACGCGCGACGACAGGTGTCGTGGTTCAAGAGGTACCCGTCGATCGAGTGGGTCGAGCATCCGATCGACGTCGACGCTCTCCTCGGGTAGCCCGCCGCCGCTGGAGCGCTGTCTCGGCCGCGGGTGTCGGTGGTCACTGGCAGCATGACGGGATGGCGACCCACTACTACACCGCATCGAGCCTCGACGGCTTCATCGCGACTCCGCAGCACTCGCTCGACTGGCTGCTCTCGCAGGACTTCGACGAGAACGGCCCGATGGCGTACACCGGTTTCCTGCAACGAATCGGTGCTCTCGTGATGGGCTCGTCCACCTACGAGTGGCTTCTTCGGGAACAAGGGGAGCAGCCATGGCCGTACTCCGTGCCGACGTGGGTGCTCACGCACCGCGATCTGCCGGTCGTCGAGGGCGCCGACATCCGTTTCGTACACGGCGCGGTCTCCGGCGTGCACCCCGCCCTCGTCGAGGCTGCCGGCGACAGAGACGTGTGGGTGATCGGCGGGGGCGACCTGGCGGGACAGTTCGCGGATGCCGGACTGCTCGACGAGGTGTGGGTCCAGTACGCACCGGTCACGCTCGGTGCGGGCGCACCGCTCCTTCCGCGCCGTCTCGACCTCGAACTCGTGGAGACCGCGCAGAACAGGGCGTTCGTGTGTGCGCGCTATCGAGTGGCTCGGACGAACGACGGTCGCCCTTCTCCGCTCTCCTAGACTGGGCAGATGGTCGCATTCACCAAGGGGCACGGCACGGGCAACGACTTCGTCATCATCGCCGACCCCGAGGGAGCGATCGACCTGACACCGGAGCAGATCGTCGCTCTGTGCGAACGGCACTTCGGGATCGGGGCGGATGGCGTGCTCCGCGTCGTTCGATCGGCGACCATCGCCGACGGCGCGGCATCGCTCGCCGAGGAACCGGCGGCCGAGTGGTTCATGGACTACCGCAACGCCGACGGGTCTGTCGCGGAGATGTGCGGGAACGGTATCCGGGTGTTCGCCCATTACCTCGTGTGGTCCGGGCTGGCGACGATCGAGCGCGGAACGACCCTCCCGATCGGAACCAGGGCAGGCGTGCGAGACGTCACTCGCAGCGAGAACGGGTACCAGGTCGACCTCGGCCGCTGGCGGCTCGACGGGGGCGATCCCGAGGTGACCGCGAGCGGACTCTCGGTCACCCGGCCGGGGCTGGGCATCGACGTCGGCAACCCGCACGTCGTGGTCGCCGTGGCCTCGGAGGCGGAGCTCTCGGCGCTCGACCTGCAGCGTCAGCCCCTGCTCGAGCCGGCGCCGCCCGCCGGCGCGAACGTCGAGTTCGTCGTCCCTGGGGAGCCGCTGGTGCGCGACGGCATCGGACACGTGCGGATGCGGGTCTTCGAGCGAGGCGTGGGGGAGACCCTCAGCTGCGGCACGGGTGTGGCTGCGACGGCCCTGGCCGTGCGCCACTGGGCGGGTGCCCACGCTCCTGATCACTGGCGGGTGGAGGTGCCGGGAGGCACGCTCGCCGTGCGGATGTTCCCGGCAGAGGACGGCGAGCACGTGGCCCTCGCCGGCCCCGCGCAGCTGTCCTTCCACGGCGAGGTCGAGCTCGTCTGAGGCCCGGCTCACGGCGTCGGCTCGCGACATCGCGAGGTCGGCGCGAGAGCCGCGGGGTCACGGGATGGCGATGGGCGCGGTCGCCGGGGTGCCGTGCTTGCGCACCTTGAGAACGCGGTAGCCCTTGCTCGTCGCTGCCCGGAACACGCTGTAGCCAGGCTGGAAGGTCGAGCCGATCCAGCGCTGCAGCGAATCGGCGCCGAGATTGCGCTGCACGACGAGCCAGGCGTCGCTGCGTTCGTCGAGACGGGGGAGCCAGGTCTCAAGCAGATCGTGAAGCACGCTCTTTCCGACGCGGATCGGCGGATTCGAGCGGATCGTGCGGAAGGAGACCTCGGAGGGAACATCCTCGGGCAGCGATGCGTTGACATTAGTGAGACCGAGGGATGCCGCGTTGCGGCGAACGAGGTCGAGAGCCCGTTCGTTCACGTCCACGGCCCACACGGTGGCGTGGGGCGCGGCGAGAGCCATCGACAGGCTGATGGGTCCCCACCCGCTGCCGATGTCGAGAAGGTTGCCCCCGGGCGGAACCGGCGGAGTGTTCGCGAGAAGAACCGATGTCCCGGCGTCCAGGCGGTCGGGGCTGAAGACGCCACCGGCGGTGGTGAGCTCCAGCTCGCGGCCGGCGAGCGTCACGCGGATCGTTCGCAGGTTCTCAGGACTGGCCGGGGTCGCCGTGAAGTAGTGATCGGACCCCATACGGTGAGCGTACCGGAGAGCGCGGGCTAAGGTTAAGGCGCTAATGACAGCAAGAGATCAGGGACGGATGACGGAAACCACCACTCAGCACGAAGACGGCGACGCACTGGATCGGGTGCTCGCGAACGCCGACAGCCGGTCGGAGGTCAGGGTCTTCGGGGCAGCACAGGCGCTGCAGGACGAGTCGACGGCGGCGCACACGGCGTCGGACGGACAGCAGTGGGACCTGGAGGATCGGCATGCGCTGCGACGCGTGGGCGGCCTCTCCACCGAACTCGAAGACGTCACCGAAGTCGAGTACCGCCAGCTGCGCCTCGAGAACGTCGTGCTGGTGGGCGTATACCCGCAGGGAGCGCAGGAGGAGGCGGAGAACTCTCTCCGCGAACTCGCGGCGCTCGCCGAGACCGCGGGCGCCGTCGTGCTCGACGGTGTGCTGCAGCGCCGCCCGCATCCGGACGCGGCCACCTACCTCGGACGAGGCAAGGCGCAGGAACTGAAGGACATCGTCGCGGCCGTCGGCGCCGACACCGTGATCGCCGACACCGAGCTGGCCCCCAGCCAGCGGCGCGCCCTCGAGGACGTCGTGAAGGTCAAGGTGATCGACCGGACGACGGTGATCCTCGACATCTTCAGCCAGCACGCGAAGAGCCGAGAGGGCAAGGCCCAGGTCGAACTCGCCCAGCTCGAGTACCTCCTGCCGCGACTGCGCGGGTGGGGCGAGTCCATGAGCCGTCAGGCCGGTGGCCAGGTGGGCGCCGGCGGTGCCGGTATGGGCTCACGTGGTCCGGGTGAGACGAAGATCGAACTCGACCGTCGACGCATCCGGACGAAGATGGCGCTGCTGCGTCGTCAGATCCGTGATTTCGGCCCCGCGCGAGAGGCCAAGCGCGCCGAGCGTAAGCGGAACACCATCCCCTCCGTCGCAATCGCCGGGTACACCAACGCCGGCAAGTCGAGCCTGCTGAATGCGCTGACCAGCGCGGGCGTGCTCGTTGAGAACGCGCTCTTCGCCACCCTCGACGCGACGGTTCGACGGTCGGAGACGTCTGACGGCCGTGTCTACACTCTGACCGACACCGTCGGTTTCGTGCGCAATCTGCCGCACCAGCTCGTCGAGGCTTTCCGATCGACGCTCGAAGAGGTCGGTGAGGCCGACGTCGTGCTGCACGTCGTCGACGGCTCGCACCCCGACCCCGCCGGGCAGCTGCAGACGGTGCGCGATGTGATGGGCGACGTCGGCGTGCGCGACATGCCGGAAATCGTCGTTTTCAACAAGGCCGATCTGCTCGACGAAGACGAGCGGATGGTGCTGCGCGGGTTGCAGCCGAAGGCTCACTTCGTGTCGTCCCGGTCGGGCGAGGGGATCGACGAACTTCGCGCCGCGATCGAGGAGGCCCTGCCGAAGCCCGCGGTCGAGGTGCACGCGGTCGTCCCGTACGACCGCGGAGACCTCGTCGCCGCCATTCACGAGACCGGCATGCTGCTCTCGGTCGAGCATCGCGAAGACGGCACGGCCGTGCACGCACGGGTGTCGGAGCGGCTCGCCGCCGACCTCGCTCCGTTCTCCGGCTGAGCGGTCGGGAACGCCCCGCTACGCCGACGGGTGGTCAGCGGGCGAGGAACCGACCCTCGACCGTCGCCGACACGATGATCTCGTCGGGCTCGTACGCCATTCCCGGCGAAGTGTCGGCGGCGGCGAAGGCCGCCCCGCGCGCCTTCAGCATCGGCGCAGACGTCGGGCCCTGCGGGCCGGAGATGAGGCCGACGTCGGCGATCTCGACGGGGACAACGGTCTCGAGGCCGAGGGCTCCGGCATAGGCCTCTGCGCGGGTGACGGCGACCCCGACGGCTGCCGCAGCGACCTCTCGTTCGACGCGGGCGCGGGTCTCTGCGGTCAGGTGCCAGTTCACCCCTCCGATCTCCACACCGTCCCACGCCGAGACGTCGGAGACCCAGAGAGAGAGCTCGGTGGCCTCGGAGAACGTCGAGGTGAAGTCGATTCCGGCGTAGTACACGGGCGCCAGTCGCTTTCCCTCGTTGTTCCATGGACGCTCCGCGCGAACCGAGAGGCGAGTGCTCGACCAGTCGTGGACCGCCCCGTTCGCCGCCCGCTCGGTGATGCTGTCGCGGACCGGCTGCGCCAGGCGCATGACCTCGTCGACCACCGCTGCGCGGTCGGGGCCGTCGGATCGGAGGCTGAGTCGCACGGTGGCGCGTTCGGGCGCGATGCGCGCCTCATGCTCGCCGCGGACGGTGACGGTGACATCGCTCATGCCGCGACTCTACGCCCGTCGCCTGGCTGGGACCGGGGAGCGTCGTGGGGCGGGAATGACATCGGTGTCGGGATCGTTGTATCCTGTGAAGCCGGGTGCGGAGCATCCGGGATGAAAACTCCACAGAGCGACAGCGGCTCCTTCGAGAGAAGGACCACGGGGCTGATCGGTTTCGACAGCGCCTGTGAATCCACGAGAAGCGGGCCGAGGATGCAGAGTTATCTCGTTAACGCTCTCTGCAAAACAATAGTTGCCGAAACCAAGCGCAACGACTTCGCCCTCGCTGCCTAAGCGAGCCCGATAGTCCGTCAGACCGTATGTGATTCCGATACGGATCCTGGCGTCATCTAGGAATCTTGCTGCGTGACGGCGTCTGGACGTCACGTGGGACTCTTCCCAGGCTGGGCTCGTCGACTTGGGTGTCTGTGACAAAGGTCGGAGCCGAGCAGAACGCTTCCACAGACTGCGCCCGGAGAAGGCGTGGAGACTCAGCGTTGGACGGGGGTTCGATTCCCCCCAGCTCCACCAGGTCGCTGTCGCACACGAAGAGGCTCGCCTCCCCATCGTCATGGGGAGGCGAGCCTCTTCGCTTTCCGGCGTTGCCGTCCGCGACGGGACACAGGCTCCCGTCGACCGTCAGGCGGTCTTCGCGGCGACCGACCGGATCACATCGGCGAGTTCGCGCGGCCGGCTCCACATCGGCCAGTGCCCCGTCGGCAGATCGATGACCTCGACGTCGGCGAGTCGGCCGACCTCCGCGAACATCGGGTGGCCGGCCTGTACGAGCTGCTGCAGCTGCGTGCCGGAGATCGAGCAGCACACCAGGGTCGTCGGAACGCCATGACGGGCGTCGTTGGACAGGGCGACGGCCTCACGAAGTACGGGACCGGGCTCCGGCACCGCACGTTCGCGGAACCGGGCGAGGACGGCGTCGCTCAGGCCTTCGAGGCTCGCCTGACGACCGAGGTCGTCGAAGGGCGGCAATGGGAGTTCGTCGACGCCGGCAGGCAGATCCGGAGCGAACGCGCTGCCGTCGGACACCGGACCCGAATCGACCCAGATCACCCGGGCGACGAGTTCGGGATTTCGGTCGAGAAGGAGGGTCACCGGGGCGTTGGCGCCGCTGTGTGCGACGAGGATCGCCGGCACGTCGCCGCGCGAGGTGATGGCGTCTCGGATCGCGCGCACCTGATCGTCGAGGGTCCTCGTGGTGCGTTCGCTGTCGTCGGCGTCGAGACCCGGGAGGGTCACCGCCACCGTTCGGGCGCGATCGCCTTCGAGGTGGGCGAGGACCTCGTCCCACGCCCAGGCGCCGAGCCAGTGCCCGGCGATGAGGAGGATGGTCGGTGGGGGCGTCGTGGTGTTCATGTCTCCACCTTCGCAGCGCCCCGCGACAGCTGTGTGTCACTATCTATGTCATGAATATCCGAACGTGCGCACGGTGAAACGAACCGAACGGCTGCACGCCCTCACCGAGACGCTTCGACGCGGGGGAACGCGGGGGGTGTCCGCCGAGCGTCTCGCGCGGGAGTTCGAGGTGTCGGTGAGAACGGTCAAACGCGACCTCGATGCGCTCGAGAGCAGCGGTGCGCCGATCTGGTCGCGCCCCGGGCCCGGGGGAGGGTACGGCCTGGCCGAGAGCGGCGCGTTGCCGCCCATCACCCTTTCGCCGTCGCAGGCCGTGGCGCTCATGGCCGCCGTGTCGGCCGCGCATGATGCCCCCTATGCCGACCTGGCGGCGGCCGGTGTGCGGAAGATTCTGGCGGTCATCGACCCTCGAACCCGCGAGAAGGCGGACGCGTTGGCGGATCGCGTCTGGGTCGATGCGCCGCCCGTGCCCTCGCGAGCCGTCCGGTCGGCGATCGAGGAGGGGATGGCCGAGCAGCGGGTGCTCCGCATTCGGTACACCGCACGTGACGGGGTCACGACGGACCGCGACGTCGAGCCGGTGTTGTTCGCGTCCACGGGTGGCCGGTGGTACTTGGTGGGGTGGTGCCGGCTGCGCGATGGGATGCGGTGGTTCGCCGTTTCGCGCATCGGACGGGCCGCTGTGACGCGGATGTCGTGCACGGGGCATACCGTCGAGGAGGTCGGTGAGCCCCCGACGAACGCGAACTCCGTGCGCGGCGGGAGGGACTGACGGGCCCGGGAGGCTGTGCGGACGGTGTAAGCGATGCGGCGGGATTCGTAGCGTCGCGCTCCGGGGACATAGTGTTCTCCCATGGGAAAGCTCGAGTACAACAGCTCTCGTCCGCCGATCGAGGTCGATGACGAGACGCTCGTGCACGTCAAGATCGTCATGGGGACGAAGTTGCGGCGTCAGGAGAGCTTCATGATGACCTGGATGGCGGACTCTCCGAACCGTCGACGGATGACCGCGTGGATGCACCCGAGCATCCCTCTGATCATCGAGTTCGACTCCGAGCAGGTGCCCGCCGTCGACCCCCGGCGCGTCGAACGGATGATGGGGTCGCTGAACGCCCGGGGCGAGCTGGTTCTCGACGACCTGCGCTGAGACCCGGCGCACGTCGCTCAGGCTGTCCCCGTCGTGGACAGCGTGACGGCGTTGCCCCACACCCAACACCGGAAGGCCTCCCCGCCCGCCCGGAACTCGATGCCGGCGGCGAGGGGTGTCGATCGCAGCAGCCGGGCGTCGACGCGCACGGCTTCGGCGCCGAAGCGCACCCATGCCGAGACGGCCCGGGGGCGCGGGTATACCGTGAGGGGCTGCTCACGCAGATCGATCTCCCGTTCCGTGAGCGACTGCAGTGGTCCGCGTCGGGCTGCGGCGAGGATCGCATCGTGCTGCGACCTCATGTCACGGTAGGCGGAGAGCGTCGCCCCAGGGTTACCCATCGCCGGCAGTTCCTTTCTCCGGCCGAGGAGAACGACTGTAGGCGGGGCCTCCGACACCGCGGAACATGACGAGACCCCGGGTCGCGAGGGATCACCGGGGTCTCGTCGTGGCCGAACGGACGGCTCAGGCGTCGGCAGAGGTGCCGTCGTCGTCTCCGCGGTTCGTCGGCGGCACGGCGGGCGGATCGGCCTTGCCGTCCTCCGCGCCGAGGTTGTCGTTCTCCTCGGGGCCGGGGGACGGCTCCGTGCTGATGTCGTTACGGTCGTTGTCGCTGCTCATGGGAGGCTCCTCTCGTCGACGTAGAAGCCCACCCTGCCGCACAGGGGCGGGTGGGCGCACCGGCTTGACAACGAGCTCACTCGAAGGCGCCGCCGTCGAGGGGCACGGTCGGCTCCTCGGGATTGGGCGCGAGCGGTTCGTCCGGAGTCGGGGCGAGGGGCTCCTCGGGGTGGGGGAACGACGGTTCCTGCGGCTCGGGCGCGAGCGGCTCCGGACGGATGGGCTGCTCTCCGGGGGAGAGCGGCGTGGAGGACTCGGGGATCATGGGATGCTCCTTCCGCGGCGGTCGTGCCGCATCTGCACTCGATCACGTGTGGCGTCGTCTGTCATCGCCCTTGCGTCGTGCCGGACCGTGTGCTGCCCGTTCATCGAGAGGTGCGGTCACGAGGGCGACGATGGTCGCCGCCGTTGCGCCGAGCAGCGCGACGGGGAGCCCGGCGATGTCGCCGAGCGCTCCCCAGGCCGGTGACGATGCCGCCTGTCCGACCGCGAGCAGGAGGAACGCCGAGCCGACACCACGGGCGGGGTCGTCGGGGTGGACCCGCGTGCCGGCGATCAGGAGCACGCCGGTGGCCGCGATGTACACGGCTCCGAACACTCCGGCTGCCGCAATGGCCGCAACGGCGAGGTGCGGCAGCACCGCGATGGCCGCCGTGCCGATGGCCATGAGCGCCAGGAACACCCGCCAGGCGGTGTTCACACCGAGCCGCCGGATGACGTCGCCCGAGGCCGCGCCCAGCAGCCCGCAGGCTCCGAGCGCGATCCATGCGGTGGTCGCGAGCGGGCGGCCGAGGGATGCGGCCAGAGCGTCCTGGCCGAACGTCCAGACGGCTCCGCTGCCGGCGCCCAGCAGGAGCGCGGCGAGCGGGAGCCGCAGGGCGTCGCTCCGCGCCCCGTGGGACGTGCCGGACGCGGTGGGCCCGGTACGCGTCTCGGTGGACACGCCATGCGTCGTAGCGGGTACGGTGCGCGCAGCAGTGGGCACGGCGGGCGTCCGGGGAGGCGCAGCAGGCGCCGACGGCACGGCGACCGCCACCCACAGCGTCGTCCCTGCGGCCAGGCCTGCGAAGACGAACCATGCGGTGCGCCACTGATCCAGCAGCAGAAGCGCGATCGGTCCGGCGACGAGGACGCCGAGGCCCGTGCCGGCGTTGATGACGCTCTGCACGCGATCGCGCCGCGCCGGAGTGACGCCCTTCGCCACGGCGTCGGCGAGGGCGGGGGATGCCACGCCGGTGCTGGCGCCTCCGATCGCTGCGCCGAGGCCGAGCGTCACGGCATCCGCCGACAGCCCCACGATGATCGTCCCCGCCGTGGCGAGGACGCCCGCCGAGACCGCCACGCTCCGGGCGCCCCATCGCGGAGTGCCGAATGTGGCGGCGGCGACGCCGGCGCAGTAGGCCGCGTAGGCCAGAGAGGCGATGAGGCCGATCGTGGCCGCGTCGAGGTCGAACGCCGCGCGGAACGCGGGGGTGAAGAGCCCGAAGGCGAAGCGCGCGAGCCCGTAGCAGACGGCGATCAATGACAGTCCGGCGGCAGCGAGGTGCCACGGTGCCGCGGCACGGGGGAGAGTGTCTGTCATGAGGGCCTTCCGAGGTTCACCGATCAGTGAAGTATACGGCCGGAGTACACTGATCGGTGAAGTGGGGAGAAGATCCATGACCGAGCGAGCCACGACCTTGACGCCGGGAGCCCGGCGCATCCTCGACGCCGCCTCTCAGCTGTTCTACGAGCGCGGCATTCAGGCCGTCGGCGTCGACGCCATAGCCTCCGCCTCGGGCGTGACCAAACGCACCCTGTACGACCGCTTCGGGTCGAAGGAGGCGCTCGTCACCGCCTACCTCGAACGACGGGACGCCTCGTGGTGGGCGCGATGGGAGCAACGCCTCGCGACCGCGGCGTCCCCGCGCGCCCTGACCGTGTTCGACGCCTACCGGGAGGATGCCGACAGTTCAGGGCGCGGATGCGCCTTCCTCAACGCTGCGGCCGAGCTGCCGGAGGGCCACCCCGCGCTGCCGGTGATCCGCAGGCACAAACGCCGGGTGCGTCAGCGCATCGAGGAGCTGGTGAGCGAGGACTCGCAGGCGGAACCCGCTTCCCTCGCCGACCACCTGTTCCTGCTCGCCGAGGGGGCCGTCGCCCAGCAGGCCGTCGACGGAGACACCGACCGGTTGCTCCACGCCCGCACGCTCGCCGCCGGCCTGTTCGAGGTCAGGGGGTCCACTCGATGAGCAGCAGCCCCTGCTTCGTGTCGGCGAACTCCACCCATCCGTCGCCGAAGAGATAGGTCATGCCGTAGCCCTCGTCGTCGGTGGCCATGGCATACGCCGGGTCCTCGGTGATGATGACCTCTCCGCCCGCGTCCTCGCGCCGCCATCCGCTCGCGAGCAACGAGTTCTGCGCGCTCGCCGCATCCGTCGGGCTGATCGCGGCCCAGCCGTAGAACTGGCCGTGATCCGAGGCGATCGAGTAGTCGGCCCAGAAGCACAGCAGGCCCGCGTCCTCACCGACGGGCACGTCGCCGATCACGAACTCCTTCGTCTCGGCGGTCCACCCCTGGGCCGTCAGGGCGTCGACCGTGCCGGGCGAGATCATCGACTCGCAGCTCAGCGCGCCGGGGGTGCGGTCGGGCTCGGGCGTGGTGGCGGGGCCGGCGGTCGGGGTGGGGGACGACGCCGAGTCGCTCGGCTGAGAGGTCTTCTCGGGCGCGGGGGTCGGCGAGCATCCGACGAGCGCAGCGGCGACCAGGAGGAGGCCGATCGTCGCGGAGGGGAGGCGGGAGGTCATCGTGTGGGTCCGGTTCGTCAGGAGTGCAGCAGGGTGAGGAACGCGTCGTGCAGCACGCCGTTGGTGGCGAGCGTCGAGCGGGCCGAGATCGTCTCGTCACCGTCGAACGAGGTCATGCGGCCGCCGGCCGCGCGCACGATCGCGACGGCCGCCGCGATGTCGTACTCCTTCACGTCGAACTCCGCGACCATGTCGAGGCGCCCCTCGGCGAGCAGCATGTATGAGAACACGTCGCCGTAGGCGCGGTCCCGCCACACGCGTTCGGCGAGATGCAGGAGCTGATCGAGGCGGCCGGCGTCCCGCCACTGCCCGATGCTCTGGAAGCTGACGCTCGCGTCGTCGAGCGTGTCGACGGCGGAGACCTGCAGGCGCTTCGGGGCATCGGGCGTGCCGGTCCACGCTCCACCCGCCGGAGACGCCCACCAGCGGCGCTCGAGGGCGGGCATGCTCACGACGCCGACCTGCGGCACGCCGTCGACGGCGAGCGCGATCATGGTGCCCCACAGCGGAACGCCGCGCAGGAAGTTGGCGGTGCCGTCGATGGGGTCGATGATCCACTGGCGGCGGCTGTCGCCTTCGGCGCCGTACTCCTCGCCGAAGATGCCGTCGCCGGGACGCTCCTGCTGCAGCACAGCACGGATCGCGCGCTCGGTGGCCAGATCGGCGTCGGTGACGTGCGAGCGGTCGGCCTTCGTCGAGACCTCGAGGTCGGCGGCGTCGAAGCGCGGGAGCGACTGTGCGTCTGCCGCGTCCGCGAGGCGCAGCGCGAGTGCGAGGTCGTCGTCGAACGAAGGCGTGGGGGAGAGCGCGGTCACCCGAACAGCGTAGTCGGCGCTCCCGTGAGACCCCTCGATGTGAACGCGTGAGACGAATCGGCTCGGAATGCGAAAAAGCCCCGAAGTCCGGCGAGAGACTTCGAGGCTGATCCGTGCACCCCCAGGGACTTGAACCCTGAACCCACTGATTAAGAGTCAGTTGCTCTGCCGATTGAGCTAGAGGTGCGTGGCCCGGGAGAACCCCGACCGAGGAATTACATTACCAGGGGATCGGCGCCGGGCGAAATCGAGCGCGGATCGCGGGAGTGTCGCGCCCGGTGGGGCAGCGACGCTCCCGCGATCGGCTCAGGCGGCGTCGCCGACGAGGATCGCCTGCGCGTCCTCGTCGGGCGACGCGTCGGCGTGCTCGTCGATGTGTGCCAGGGCACGACGGCCGAGGAGGATCGTCAGCCCGGCGAGCAGGACCGATGCCGCGGCGAAGAGGTAGGGGACGGTCGCGTTGAACGCGTGCCACAG
The DNA here is from genome assembly GCF_057655505.1 of Microbacterium sp. Soil_N32. Lineage (NCBI taxonomy): Bacteria > Bacillati > Actinomycetota > Actinomycetes > Micrococcales > Microbacteriaceae > Microbacterium > Microbacterium sp. Soil_N32. The sequence continues at coordinate 678,451 of NZ_JBDGME010000019.1, read as the reverse complement.
CAGCGCGGCGAGAGGCGGAGCCATCGCGCCGCCCAGGAAGCGCACGGCCGAGTACGACGACGAGGCCACGGAGCGGGGGAGGTCGGTCGCCTCCATCACCGCCTCGGTCAGCACGGTGTTCATCACGCCGAGCAGCAGGCCGCCGATCACGATGCACACGACGAGGCCCGCGGGTGAGCCGGCGAGCAGTCCGGCGGCGACGAGGTCGACCGCGAGCAGGGGGAGCACGGTGAGCAGGATGCGCGTGCGCGGCATACGCCGCATCAGGAACGGCGCGACCCAGACACTCGTCACGGCGAGAGCCACACCCCAGCCGAAGAACGTGAACCCGATGCCCATCGCCCCGAAGCCGAGCGGGAACGGCGAGAAGGCCAGAAGGACGAAGAATCCGATGTTGTAGAACAGCGCCGCGATCGCGAGCACGGCCAGAGCCGGCCGGCGGAGGGCGGTGAACGGCGCCGAGAAACGGACGGGCGTGCGCTTCTCGTCACCGCCGCGCAGCAGGATGCTCACCGCGATGAAGGCGATCGCCATGAGGCCCACGACCCCGAAGAACGGGCCGCGCCAGCTCACCTCTCCGAGGAGTCCGCCGAGCAGGGGGCCGATGGCGATGCCGAGACCGAGAGCGGCCTCGTAGAGCACGATCGCCGCACCGCTCCCGCCCGAGGCCGCGCCGACGATGGTGGCGAGTGCCGTCGAGATGAACAGTGCGTTGCCCAGACCCCATCCGGCTCGGAACCCGATGACCGCGTCGACGCTGCCGCTCAGGGCGCAGAGAAGGGAGAACGCGACGATCAGCCCGAGTCCGACCAGCAGTGTGGCCTTCGCGCCGATGCGGCTCGAGACCCAACTCGTCACGAGCATGGCGAGACCGGTGACCAGCAGGTAGCTGGTGAACAGCAGCTCGGTCTCGACCGGTGACGCTTCGAGCGACTCGGCGATGGCGGGGAGGATCGGGTCGACCAAGCCGATGCCCATGAAGGCCACGACGCTGGCGAAGGCGACCGCCCAGACCTGCGCCGGTTGCTTCCAGGGGGAGGGGGTGGCGGTCGTATTCACTGCGATGCGTCCTTTCGGTCGTTCTGGTCGGTGTGCGCGGCGAGGATCTCGGCGGCGCGGGTCAGCGTGCGCCATTCCTCATCGCTGAGGGAGGCGAAGCGGGGGGCGAGGGTGTCGCGGAACTCGTCCCGCCAGGCGCGGAGTGCATCGGTGCCCGCTGTCGTGACCCCGACCACGACCGCTCGCGAGTCGGAGGGGTCGGCGGAGCGCTGCACGAGCCCGTCTCGCTCCAGCGCGCCGAGCAGTCGGGTCATGCCGGGCTGAGTGGTGCGCGCCGCTCGGGCGAGCTCGCCCACGCGCGCAGCGCCTTGGCGGTCGAGCAGAGAAAGCACGCGCCACTGCGCGGCGGGCGCCTCATTCCCCGCATCCTGCGCGGCGATGCGCCCGAGCGCATAGCCCGAGAGCACGATCGAAGGAATCACATCAGCTCGTTGCATACCCGCAAGTATATACCTGTTGGTATGAAACGGCCCGCGTCGGGTGGTCGTTAGTGCCGCGACCCGGCGATGCGCGCCGTCAACTCGTGGGCGTGTGCGAGGAGAACGCGGCCGAGTTGGGGAAGACGGTCGGGTCCGAAACGGAACCCGACGCCGGTGAGACTCAGTGCCCATTCCGGTCGACCGTGCCGGTCGAACACCGCGGCGCCCAGCCCCCAACTGCCTTCGACGATGAGGCCGGGGTTGACGGCGAACCCGCGTTCCTTGGTCTCGTCGAGTCGACGGCGCAACGGCGCAGCGGCATGCGTGCGGCCCCAGGTCGTCGCGAGGTCGGGATGCCGGGCGAGATAGGCATCCACATCGTGGTCGGGGAGGAACGCGAGGATGGCGAGTCCGGCGCTCGCGACGCCCAGGGGGAAGCGCACGCCCTCGCTGAGGACGAACGAGCGGATGGGGAACGACCCCTCCTCGCGGAGCAGGCACACCGTCTCGTCGGCGCGCCGCACCGAGAAGAACGCGCTCTCCTCGGTCTTCACCGCCAGGGAGCGCACGACGTCGCGAGCGATCGCCGTCACGTCGTACCGTGCGGCGGCGGCATTGCCCAGCACGAACAGCTCGGGACCGGGCATCCACCGGGCCGTCGCCTCGTCGCGGTCGACCAGGCCTTCCGCCCGCAGTGCGCTGAGCAGGCGGTGCGCTGTCGACCGGGTGAGGTCGGCGCGCCGCGAGAGATCCTGCAGCGACGCGCCGTCCGACCCGCTGCTCGATACCAGGCGCAGGAGGCGGGCGGCGCGGGCGATCGCCTGCGCGCCGGGGACGGTGGCCGTCGCGTGTTCCACATGGTGGACGCTACTCGCCGCGATGTCCACATCGCAAGAACCTCCGCGCGGCGGGCGGGCAGGGCCCCGCATGCTGGAGAGACGTCCGTTCGAAGGAGTACGCGTGATCGACAAGCAGTGGCCCTCTGCCGCCGAGGCCGTGGCCGACATTCCCGACGGGGCATCCCTGGCCGTCGGCGGGTTCGGACTCTCCGGCAATCCCATCGCCCTCATCGAGGCGCTCCTCGCGCAGGGGACGACCGACCTTCGCGTCGTGAGCAACAACTGCGGCGTCGACGACTGGGGGCTCGGCGTGCTGCTCGCGGCGCACCGCATCCGCAAGATGACCTCGTCGTACGTCGGCGAGAACAAGGAGTTCGAGAGGCAGTTCCTCACCGGTGAGCTCGAGCTCGAGCTGACCCCGCAGGGAACCCTGGCCGAGAAGCTGCGTGCCGGCGGTTCGGGCATCGCCGCCTTCTACACCCAGACCGGCGTCGGGACCCAGGTCGCCGAAGGGGGGCTGCCGCAGCGGTACGCGCCCGACGGCTCGATCGCCGTCGCCTCACCGGCGAAGGACGTACGCACGTTCGACGGCGCGGACTACGTGCTCGAAGAGGCCATCACCACCGATTTCGCCCTCGTGCACGCCGCCACGGGCGACCGCCACGGCAACCTCGTCTTCACGAAGGCCGCCCGCAACTTCAACCCCCTCGCCGCGATGGCCGGCCGCATCTGCATCGCGCAGGTCGAGCGCCTCGTCGAACCGGGCGAACTCGACCCCGACAGCGTCCACCTCCCCGGTGTCTTCGTGCACCGCATCGTCGAGGTCGGCACCGACATCCCCAAGCGCATCGAGCGGCGCACGGTCGCCGCGGAAGGAGCCTGACATGGCGCTCACCCGTGATCAGATGGCAGCAAGGGCCGCCGCCGAACTCGCCGACGGCTCGTACGTCAACCTCGGCATCGGGCTCCCCACGCTCGTTCCCAACTTCGTGCCGCGCGATGTCACCGTGGTGCTGCAGTCGGAGAACGGCATTCTCGGCGTCGGCCCATACCCGACCGAGGACGCCGTCGACCCCGATCTCATCAACGCGGGCAAGGAGACGGTCACCGTGCTGCCGGGGGCGGCATTCTTCGACTCGGCGACGAGCTTCGGCATGATCCGCGGCGGGAAGATCGACGCCGCGATCCTCGGGGCCATGCAGGTCTCGGCGCGCGGCGACCTGGCGAACTGGATGATCCCGGGGAAGATGGTCAAGGGCCCCGGAGGCGCCATGGACCTCGTGCACGGAGCCGCGCGCGTGATCGTACTCATGGAGCACGTCGCGAAGGACGGATCGGCGAAGATCGTCGACGACTGCTCGCTTCCGCTCACCGGGCGCGGAGTCGTGGACCGCATCATCACCGACCTGGCCGTGATCGACGTCACGGACGACGGGCTCGTGCTGGTCGAGACCGCGCCCGGCGTGAGCGTGGAGCAGATCGTCGCAGCCACCGAACCGCCGCTCGCCATCGCGGCGCACCTGGAACGAGAGGATGCATGACATGAACGACGACGACATCGTCATCGTCGCGGCCGCACGGACGCCGCAGGGACGCCTGAAGGGCCAGCTCGCGGCGTTCGCCGCGCCTCAACTCGGCGGGTTCGCGATCCGCGGAGCGCTCGAGCGCGGAGGCGTGGACGCGGGCGAGATCGACGCGGTCATCCTGGGGCAGGTGCTCGCCGCCGGTTCGGGACAGAACGCGGCACGTCAGGCGGCCATCGCCGCCGGGATCGGCTGGGACGTGCCAGCGCACTCCGTGAACAAGGTGTGCCTCTCGGGCCTCACCGCGGTGATCGACGCCGCACGGATGATCCGCACCGGCGACGCCGAAGTGGTCGTCGCCGGCGGCATGGAGTCGATGACCCGCGCGCCGCACCTGCTCATGGGCTCGCGCGACGGGTGGACGTACGGCTCTGTCGAGGTGCTCGACCATATGGCCTACGACGGGTTGACCGATGCATACGACCAGGAGAGCATGGGGGCCTCGACCGAGCGTCACAACGCCCGGTACGAACTCACGCGCGAGGCGCAGGATGCCGTCGCCGCCCTGTCGCACCAGCGCGCCGCCGCCGCCCAGGCGTCCGGGACGTTCGACGACGAGATCGTCGCCGTGTCGGTGCCGCAGCGCCGCGGGGAGCCGCTGCAGGTCACGTCCGACGAGGGCGTGCGGCCGGAGACCACGGTCGAGACGCTCGCCGGATTGCGGGCGGCCTTTGCCGAAGGCGGCTCGATCACCGCCGGCAACTCGTCGCAGATCTCCGACGGAGCCGCGGCCGTGGTGGTGACGACCCGGGGGATCGCTGCGGCGAACGGATGGACGCCGCTCGTGACGGTCGGCGCCAGCGGGCAGACCGCCGGCCCCGACAACTCCCTTCAGGCGCAGCCCGCCCGGGCCATCGAGCGTGCGTGCGAGAAGCAGGGGATCACGCCGGCCGATCTCGACCTCGTCGAGATCAACGAGGCTTTCGGAGCGGTCGTCGCACGTTCTCAGCAGGAGTTGGGGCTCGATGAGGGGATCGTCAATATCCACGGCGGCGGCATCGCGATCGGGCATCCGATCGGTGCGTCGGGAGCGCGGCTCGTCGTCCACGCGGCGCACGAACTCGCGCGCCGCGGCGGCGGGATCGCGGCCGTCGGCCTGTGCGGCGGCGGCGGCCAGGGCGAGGCGCTCATCCTCACCCGCTGACCGGGTCGCGCCCGGGCCTGGCGACGTCCCGGGCCCGGATGCGGCTCAGTCGCGACGGCGCTTCTGCTTCTTCTGCTTCTGCGCGGCGGCCTTGGCGGCCTGCTTCTCGTCGCGGTGCGCACGCTTGGCCTGCGCCGGCGCGAGAGGCGAATCGAGGGCGACCTCCAGGCCGCGGTCGAAGCGGCGCGTGTCTCTGACCGCCCCGAGAGCGAGGGCGAACGTGATCGCCCAGCTCACCCAGGCGAGACCGGCTCGCCAGGTGAACGGCGTCTCGCGGCTGCCGCGGAGGAGCGAGACACCCGTGGTGATCGCTCCGAACAGGCCCGTGCTGAACAGATAGCGCATGGCCCCACCGTACCGGGCCGCGCGCAACGGGCGCGGGGGATTGACACCGTCGGGCGTCGCCGTGCATGCAGGCGGTGTGCAGCGGCGTTCGCTATCCTGGAGGGGTCGCGGCATGCCGCGGCAGAACCGTGTATCTACCGGCCGTCGGCAATCCGGCGGACAGCGGCGGCACCCGACCACCGCGTCCGCGGGGCGCGCGAGAGCCATGACCCAGACACACACCTCTGCCGAGCCGAGCCTTCTCCGGCTCGCCGGCCTTCCCTACTTCCTCATCGCGTTCATCGCGCGACTGCCCTTCGCCATGATGGTCGTCGGCGTCCTGACGGTCGTCGTCTCGGCCCGCGGCTCGCTCTCCCTGGGCGGTCTCACCTCCGCCGCCGTCGGACTCGGCACCGCCTGCTTCGGTCCGCTCCTCGGAGCCGCGGCCGATCGCTTCGGTCAGCGGCGCGTGCTCGTCGTTCTGGCGGTGGCCAATGGCGCGATGATGGCGCTCTTCACCCTCGTCGTGTACGGCGACGCGGCCGACGCCCTCGTCCTCGCGGCGGCGGTGGGCATCGGCGCCACCGCCCCGCAGGTCGCCCCGTTGTCGCGCGCCCGGCTCGTGACGATCATCTCCGAGCGCATGCCGGCGCAGCGACAGGCGCGAACGGTCTCGGGCACCATGGCGTACGAGTCCGCCGCCGACGAGACGGTGTTCGTCTTCGGACCGTTCCTCGTCGGCATCCTCGCGTCCGTCATCGCTCCGTGGGCGCCGCTGATCGGCGCGGCCGCCCTCACCGTCGTGTTCGTCGGGGCGTTCGCGCTGCATCCGAGCGGCAGACATGTCGCCGCCGTCCGCGGAGCCGACGGCTCTGCGCCGTCGTCGGTCGCCGAGCTCTTCCGCCCGCGTCTGCTCATCGTCGTAGTCGGAATCCTCGGCGTCGGGATGTTCTTCGGCACGATGCTGACCTCGTTGACGTCGTTCATGGCCGACCGCGGCGCGTCCGAGCAGGCGGGGCTCCTGTACGGCGTCATGGGGGTGGGCTCGGCGATCCTCGCGCTCGGCGTCGCGTGGCTGCCGACGCGGTTCTCGCTGCGGGCGCGGTGGATCGTCTTCGCGAGCATCCTGCTCGCCGGCTCGCTGTTGCTGGGCGTCGTCGACTCGCCGGCGATGATGATGGTCGCGCTCGGCATCATGGGAGTCGGCATCGGCCCCACCCTCGTGACGCAGTACAGCTTCGGGGCGGAGCGCAGCCCGCTCGGCCGGTCGGCGACGGTCATGACCATGCTCGGCTCGGGCATCGTGGTCGGCCAGTCGATCGGCGCGGCTGTCGCCGGCGAGATCGCCGAGAACGTCGGGACGGAGGCCGCGCTCGCGCTGCCCGTGATCGCGGCGTCGATAGCCTTCGCCGCCGCGGTCGTCAACTGGTTCTTCTCGCGCACCGCTGCGCGCGACGTCATCGCCGTCGCCTGAACGGCGACCGTCCGGGCGTCGCACGGACCCGCAGGGGGCTCGAACCTCGATAGCCTTGGACGCACACCCCCGTTGTGAGGAGCCGTCGTGGCTGTTGCTGAGTTCGTCGTCGTCGCCAATCGTCTCCCGGTCGACCGGGTCGTCGGCCCGGACGGGGAGGAGACCTGGCGCACATCGCCCGGAGGACTCGTCGCCGCGCTCGAACCGATGATGCGGTCGGCGAACGGCGCGTGGGTCGGATGGGCGGGACAGCCCGACCTCGAACTCGAGCCGTTCGAGGCCGACGGCATCGACCTCATCCCGATCACCCTGAGCCTCTCCGAGGTCGAGGACTACTACGAGGGTTTCGCCAACGACACGGTCTGGCCGCTGTACCACGACGTGATCGCGCCTCCCCAGTTCCACCGTGAGTGGTGGGAGGCGTACGTGCGCGTGAACCGCCGGTTCGCCCAGGCGGCGGCCGACGCGGTAGCCCCCGACGGCACCGTGTGGGTGCACGACTATCAGCTCCAGCTCGTTCCGCAGATGCTGCGCGAGCTGCGACCGGACGTCACCATCGGGTACTTCCATCACATCCCGTTTCCCGCCCACGGCCTCTACGCTCAGTTGCCGTGGCGCGACCAGGTGCTGCAGGGTCTGCTCGGCGCCGACGTCATCGGCTTCCAGCGGGCGCAGGACGCGACGTACTTCCTCACTGCCGTGCGCCGCCGCCTGCGTTACGAGGTCAAGGGCCCCGGCATCGCGGTGCCCGGACCCGACGGCCAGACGCGCACCGCCGTCGCCCGCGCCTTCCCCATCTCGATCGACACCGAGCCGTACCTCGCCCTCGCTGCGCGCGCGGACGTCCAGGCCCGCGCGGTCGAGATCCGCGAGAGTCTCGGCAATCCGCGCTGCATCCTGCTGGGCGTCGACCGGCTCGACTACACCAAGGGCATCCGCCACCGCATCAAGGCGTACGGCGAACTGATCGAGGACGGACGCCTCGACGTCGAGGACGTCACCCTCATCCAGGTCGCGAGCCCCAGCCGCGAGCGGGTCGACGCCTACGTGCACCTGCGCGACGAGATCGAACTGCTCGTCGCGCGCATCAACGGCGACCACGACACGGTCGGCCACAGCGCGATCCGCTACCTGCACCAGGGATTCCCCCGCGAGGAGATGGTGGCCCTCTACCTCGCGGCGGACGTGATGCTCGTCACCGCGTTGCGCGACGGCATGAATCTCGTGGCCAAGGAGTACGTCGCCACCCGGGCCGACGATCGCGGTGTGCTCGTGCTCAGCGAGTTCACCGGGGCCGCCGACGAGCTGCGCCAAGCGGTGCGCGTGAACCCCCACGACATCGACGGCCTCAAAGATGCGATCATGCAGGCGATCGAGATGACGCCCGCGGAGCAGAGCAAGCGCATGCGCGCGCTGCGCCGCCGCGTGCTCGAGAACGATGTCAACGCATGGTCGTCGTCGTTCCTCGCCGCCCTCGCCGATGCGCGCCGCCGCTGACATTGCCGACCTCTTTACCGAGTCCGCCCAACACCTCCCTGGAGACTGCCATGACGCGCCCCTGGACCCCTGGAACGCCCGCCGACGAGATCACCGCGGTCGCCCGCACCGAGCGCCTCGTCATCGCGCTCGACTTCGATGGCGTGGCCTCGCCTCTCGTGCCCGACCCGATGTCCGCCCGCGCCCTTCCCGAGACGGTCGCGCAGATCGCTCGACTGTCCGCGCTACCCGACACGTTCGTCGCCTTCGTCTCGGGGCGCAGCATGCACGACCTCCGCATCATCACCGAGCACACCGACGACTCGCCCGTCTCCCTCTCGGGGTCGCACGGGGCGCAGTACTGGTTCCCCGGAGAGGGCGAGATCGCTCCCGCGGACGGCGCGGACGACTCGGCGGCGCGCGAGGAGCTGTGGGCCGCCGCACGGCCGATCATCGATCGCTACGAGGGTGCGGAGTTCGAGCCCAAGGCATTCGGCATGGGCGTGCACACCCGGCGGGCCGATCGCGCGACCGAAGAAGCCGTCTTCGCGGAGGTCGACGCCCTGGTGACGGAGCGCTTCCCGCACTGGCGCCGTCGGTCGGGCCACCGCGTGCTCGAGTTCTCCTCGCGGAATGAGGGGAAGGACGCGGCGATCGGCGTGCTGCGCGAGCGTTTCGGCGCCACCGGGATCGTCTTCGCGGGCGACGACGTGACGGACGAAGATGCCCTGCGCGTGCTGCAGCCGGGCGACCTCGGCGTCCGCGTGGGCCCGGGGGAGAGCGCCGCGGCTCTGCGGGTCGACGGGCCCGCGGAGGTGGCGTCGCTGCTCGCCGCGATCGCGGACGAACGGGCCGCGCGTCCGGAATAGACTTCCTGCATGTCCTCGCATGATCCTGCCGCCGGCGCGGCCATCGACATCAAGCCCCGCAGTCGTGTCGTCACCGACGGCATCGAGGCGACCACCTCCCGCGGCATGCTGCGCGCCGTCGGGATGGGCGACGCCGACTGGGAGAAGCCGCAGGTCGGCATCGCCTCGAGCTGGAACGAGATCACGCCGTGCAACCTGAGCCTCGACCGGCTCGCACAGGGGGCGAAGGAGGGCGTCCACTCGGGCGGGGGTTACCCCCTGCAGTTCGGCACCATCTCGGTGTCGGACGGCATCTCCATGGGACACGAGGGCATGCACTTCTCGCTCGTCTCGCGCGAGGTCATCGCCGACTCCGTCGAGACCGTCATCATGGCCGAGCGTCTCGACGGCACCGTCCTGCTGGCCGGGTGCGACAAGTCCATCCCCGGCATGCTGATGGCCAGCGCCCGCCTCGGGCTGTCGAGCGTCTTCCTGTACGCCGGATCTATCGCGCCGGGATGGGTGAAGCTCTCCGACGGCACCGAGAAGGACATCACGATCATCGACTCGTTCGAGGGCGTCGGCGCCTGCCGCGCCGGCCGGATGAGCGAAGAGGACCTCAAGCGCATCGAGTGCGCATTCGCCCCCGGCGAGGGCGCCTGCGGCGGCATGTACACCGCGAACACCATGGCGTCGGTCGCCGAGGCGCTCGGGTTGAGCCTGCCGGGTTCGGCCGCACCGCCCTCGGCCGACCGCCGGCGCGACTACTTCGCCCACCGATCGGGCGAGGCCGTCGTCGAGCTGCTGCGCCAGGGCATCACCACGAAGGACATCCTCACCAAGGAGTCGTTCGAGAACGCCATCGCCCTGGCCATGGCCCTCGGCGGGTCGACCAACGTCGTGCTCCACCTGCTCGCGATCGCACGCGAGGCCGAGATCGACCTCGATCTGCACGACTTCAACCGCATCGGCAGCAGGACTCCGCACGTGGCCGACATGAAGCCGTTCGGCAAGTACGTCATGAACGACGTCGACCGCCACGGCGGCATCCCCGTGATCATGAAGGCCATGCTCGACGAGGGGCTGCTCCACGGCGACGCCCTCACCGTGACGGGCAAGACCGTCGCCGAGAACCTCCGCGATCTGAACCCCGACCCGGTCGACGGCGATGTGATCCACACCTTCTCCGACCCGATCCACGCCTCGGGCGGCATCACGATCCTGCATGGATCGCTGGCACCCGAGGGCGCCGTCGTGAAGTCGGCCGGCTTCGACGCCGACGTCTTCGAGGGCCCGGCGCGCGTGTTCGAGCGGGAGCGCGGGGCGATGGACGCCCTCGCAAACGGCGAGATCCAGGCGGGCGACGTCATCGTCATCCGTTACGAGGGCCCCAAGGGCGGCCCCGGCATGCGGGAGATGCTCGCCATCACCGCGGCCATCAAGGGCGCGGGGCTCGGAAAAGATGTACTACTCTTGACGGACGGACGATTCTCAGGCGGCACAACCGGCCTGTGCATCGGCCACATAGCACCCGAAGCGGTGGACGCTGGTCCTATCGCCTTCGTGCGCGATGGTGATCTGATACGGGTCGATATCGCAGCTCGCTCTCTCGACCTACTCGTCGACGAGGCGGAGCTCGCCTCCCGCCGTTCCGGCTGGGAGCCGCTTCCCCCGCGCTATACCCGTGGCGTTCTTGCCAAGTACTCCCGTCTCGTGCGGTCCGCCGCCGAAGGCGCGACGACCGGCTGACACCGACTCGATCGGCTCGGCCCGTGTCGCCGCCGGCATCCGACACCCACAGATCACCAGAAGGAGAGTCATGACTGCTGACTCCGCCCCGGCCGTGCCGCGGCCGCCCGCCCGTTCCTCCAGCGCTCCGGAGATCACCGGTGCCGAGGCCGTCGTCCGCTCGCTCGAGCTTCTCGGCATCACCGACGTCTTCGGGCTTCCCGGTGGCGCGATCCTGCCCGTGTACGACCCGCTCATGGACGCGTCGCAGCTGCGCCACATCCTCGTCCGCCACGAGCAGGGCGCGGGCCACGCCGCCGAAGGCTACGCCTCCGCGTCCGGCAAGGTCGGCGTGTGCATCGCGACCTCCGGCCCCGGCGCCACCAACCTCGTCACCGCGATCGCCGACGCCTACATGGACTCCGTTCCGCTGCTCGCCATCACCGGACAGGTGTTCTCGACCCTGATGGGAACCGACGCCTTCCAGGAGGCCGACATCGTCGGCATCACGATGCCCATCACGAAGCATTCCTTCTTGGTGAAGGACGCGGCCGACATTCCCGGCGCGATCGCCGCCGCCTACGAAGTGGCCTCGACCGGACGCCCCGGTCCCGTGCTCGTCGACATCACCAAGGATGCGCAGCAGGCCGTCGCCCCGTTCGTGTGGCCGCCCAAGGTCGATCTGCCCGGCTACCGCCCGGTGACGAAGGCGCACGGCAAGCAGATCCAGGCCGCGGCGGCGCTGCTCGCCGAGGCGAAGAAGCCCGTGCTCTACGTGGGTGGCGGTGTCGTGCGCGGGCGTGCGGCCGCGGAGCTGCTCGAACTCGCCGAGGCCACCGGTGCTCCGGTGGTGACCACGCTGATGGCGCGCGGTGCGTTCCCCGACTCGCACGCGCAGCACCTGGGCATGCCCGGCATGCACGGCACGGTCCCGGCGGTGCTGGCGCTGCAGGAGGCCGATCTCCTCGTCTCGCTCGGTGCCCGTTTCGACGACCGCGTGACCGGCAAGGCCGCGCTGTTCGCACCGAACGCGAAGGTCGTGCACGTCGACATCGATCCGGCCGAGATCTCGAAGATCCGGATGGCAGACGTGCCGATCGTCGGCGATGTGCGCGACGTGCTCACCGACCTGCACGCCGCCTTCCGCGGAGTGACCGGAGGGGCGAAGCCCGACATTTCCGAGTGGTGGTCGTACCTCGACGGTCTTCGCACCGAGTTCCCGCTCGGCTACGCGCCGACGACCGACGGTCTGCTGGCCCCGCAGTACGTCATCCAGCGCATCGGCGAGCTCACCGGCCCGGAGGGCATCTTCGCCTCCGGTGTCGGCCAGCATCAGATGTGGGCGGCGCAGTTCATCAAGTACGAGCGGCCGAACGCCTGGCTCAACTCGGGGGGAGCGGGCACGATGGGCTACTCGGTGCCCGCCGCCATGGGGGCGAAGGTCGCCGAGCCCGACCGCGCGGTCTGGGCCATCGACGGCGACGGATGCTTCCAGATGACCAACCAGGAGCTCGCGACCTGCGCGATCAACAACATCCCGATCAAGGTCGCCATCATCAACAACTCCTCCCTCGGGATGGTGCGTCAGTGGCAGACCCTGTTCTACGACGGGCGCCACTCCAACACCGACCTCAACACCGGGCACGGCACGATCCGGATCCCCGACTTCGTGAAGCTCGCGGAGGCCTACGGATGCCTCGCCATCCGGGTCGAGAAGGAGGAAGAGGTCGATGCGGCGATCCAGCTGGCCCTCGACACCAACGACCGCCCGGTCGTGATCGACTTCGTCGTCAGCGCCGACTCCATGGTGTGGCCGATGGTGCCGCAGGGCGTCAGCAACAGCTACGTCCAGTACGCCCGCGACCACGCCCCTGCATTCGACGAGGAGGACTGACCATGTCGACTCACGTGCTGAGCCTCCTCGTGGAGGACACCCCCGGCCTGCTGACCCGCGTGGCGGGCCTCTTCGCCCGTCGCGGATTCAACATCCACTCCCTCGCCGTCGGCGTCACCGAGGTGCCGGGCATCTCGCGCATCACCGTCGTCGTCGACGTCGACGAGCTGCCGCTCGAACAGGTCACCAAGCAGCTGAACAAGCTCATCAACGTGATCAAGATCGTCGAGCTCGACTTCGCCACGTCGGTGCAGCGCGAGCACATGCTCGTCAAGGTGCGCACCGACAACACCACCCGCTCGAACGTGATCGAGGTCGTCAACCTCTTCCGCGCAGCCGTGGTCGACTACGCCGCCGATGCGCTCGTGATCGAGGTCACGGGCGACAAGGGCAAGGTCGACGCCATGCTCCGCGCGCTCGAGCCGTTCGGCATCAAGGAGATCGCGCAGTCGGGTCTCCTCGCCATCGGCCGCGGCGGCAAGAGCATCACCGAGCGCGTGCTGCGCGGCTGACCCAGACCACCCCATCCATCGGCTCCGCCGCCGTCCGGCACGGAGCGAGACGAACCGCCACGAACAAGGAGAAACACACAGTGAGCACCGAGATCTTCCACGACGCCGACGCCGACCTGTCGCTCATCCAGGGCAAGAAGGTCGCCATCGTGGGCTACGGCTCGCAGGGCCACGCCCACGCGCAGAACCTGCGCGACTCGGGTGTCGAGGTCGCGATCGCCCTCAAGGAGGGCTCCAAGTCGGCGGCCAAGGCGGAGGAGGCCGGCTTCCCGGTGAAGACCGTCGCCGAGGCCACCGAGTGGGCCGACCTCATCATGATCCTCGCGCCGGACCAGCACCAGCGCACGATCTACAGCGAGTCGATCGCCCCGAACCTGGCTCCGGGCAAGACCCTCGCCTTCGCGCACGGCTTCAACATCCGCTTCGGCTACATCGACGCCCCCGAGGGTGTCGACGTGATCCTCGTCGCCCCGAAGGCCCCCGGCCACACGGTGCGTCGCGAGTTCGTCGCCGGGCGCGGCATCCCCGACATCATCGCCGTCGAGCGCGACGCGTCCGGTCAGGCCTGGGACGTCGCTCTGTCGTACGCGAAGGCCATCGGCGGCACCCGCGCCGGCGTCATCAAGACCACCTTCACCGAAGAGACCGAGACCGACCTGTTCGGCGAGCAGGCCGTGCTGTGCGGCGGCATGAGCCACCTCGTGCAGGCCGGCTTCGAGACCCTCGTCGAGGCGGGCTACCAGCCGCAGATCGCGTACTTCGAGGTTCTGCACGAGCTGAAGCTCATCGTCGACCTCATGTGGGAGGGCGGCATCGCCAAGCAGCGCTGGTCGATCTCCGACACCGCCGAGTTCGGCGACTACGTGTCGGGACCCCGCGTCGTCGACGAGCGCGTCAAGGAGAGCATGAAGGGCGTGCTCGCCGACATCCAGTCCGGTGCATTCGCGAAGCGCTTCATCGACGACCAGGACAACGGCGGCGAGGAGTTCCTCGCGCTGCGCGCCAAGGAGGAGCAGCACCCCATCGAGGCGACCGGTAAGGAGCTGCGTGCGCTCTTCGCATGGAAGCAGCAGGACGAGGATTACGTCGACGGCAGCGCTGCGCGCTGACGGCGACGGAATCCTCACAGGGCGGTGCTGGTCTGGCCGCTTCGCGGCGGGGTCGACGGCAGCGCCGCCCGCTGATCCATCGATCGCCTGATCGCTGAACGAGAGAGCGGGCCCTCCCTTCGGGGAGGGCCCGCTCTCGTCGTGTCAGGCGCGGGTGAGTTCCTCGAGCACCTCGACGACATGGCGATAGGGCTGGCCGGTGGCGCGGGTCATGCCGATCTCGCACGTGCGGTTCGCCGAGACGAAGGCGCCGAACCCGCCGCGCACGTCGTCGGCCGCCCGCACCTCGGCGGCCTCGACGGCCGTCGCGCTGGCCGTGAGCTCGGGATGCAGCATCCCGCGGTCGCCGGCGAAAGCGCAGCATCCCCAGCCGTCCGGCACATAGACCTCCGTCGCCACCGCACGGGCGATCTCGGTCAGCGCGCCGGTCGCGCCGAGCGCGGTGGTCGAACACGTCGGATGCACCGCCACGCTGTCGAGCTTCTGCGTCACCGAGAGCCGGGGGAGCACCTCGCGCGCGATGAACGTCGTCGCGTCCTCGATCACGAGTCCGGCGTACTCCGGGTACTCCCGCAGCGACTTCGCGAGCATCGTGTGCAGCCCCTCGGTGCAGGACGCCGCATCGCACACCACGGGGAGCTCGCCGCGGCGACTCGCCTCCCAGAGCGCGGCGAGGGTGCGCTCGGTCATCCGGTCGTAGCCGGAGAGGTGTCCCTTCGACTTCCACGGCGTGCCGCAGCAGAGCCCGCCCGACTCCTCGGGCACGGCGAAGGGGATGCCGGCGCGGTCGAGCAGCGCGGCCACCGCGTCGCGTGAGCCCTCGCCGTGGCCTTCGGCGCCGAACATCGTACCGATGCACGCGCCGAAGAACACCGCGCGGGCGTCGGCGGGGGACTGCGCCCGCGGAGGGGCCGAGCCGCCACGGGGGAGCCCGCCGTCGTACAGCGGCACCGTGTCGGATCCGAGGATCGCGCGTCCGACCTTGGTCGCCCCCGTGACGATCGGCGACGGGAGAGCCGACGCGATCGTCAGTGCGGCGCCGCCGACGCGCGTGACGGCGCCCCAGCCGCGCGCCGCGACGTCCCACGCGGCATCCTCCACCTTCGAGGCTTCCTCGGCGCGCAGCCGACGGACGAGGTCGCCGGTGTTGATGTCGACGGGGCACGCCACGCCGCACATGCCGTCGACCGCGCAGGTCTGCACGCCGTGGTAGTCGTAGTCGGCGCGCAGCTCGGCCAGCAGCGCGGTGTCGCCCTGCTGCTCGACCCATGCCATGTCGCGTCGCAGCACGATGCGCTGGCGCGGCGTCAGCGTGAGGTCCTTGCTCGGACAGGTCGGCTCGCAGTAGCCGCACTCCACGCAGCGATCGACCTCGGCCTCGACGGTGGGCACGCGCTTGAGATCGCGGAGGTACGAGTCGGGGTCATCGGAGAGGACGACGCCCGGGTTGAGGATGCCGGCCGGGTCGAACAGGCGCTTGATCTCCCACATCATGTCGGTCAACTCGTCGCCGTACTGCCGTCGGACGAACGGGGCCATGATGCGCCCCGTGCCGTGCTCCGCCTTGAGGGAACCGCCCTGCGCGAGCACGAGGTCGACGAGGTCGTCCGTGAACCGTCGGTACCGGGCGACGCTCTCGGGGTCGTCGAAGCGCTCGTTCAGCAGGAAGTGGACGTTCCCGTCCTTGGCATGCCCGAAGATGACCGAGCCCTCGTAGTCGTGCGCGTCGAACAGCTCGATCAAGCGTTCGCAGGTCGCGAGGAGGCGGTCGACCGGGACGACGATGTCTTCCAGGAGTGCGGTGGTGCCCGACGGGCGGGCGCCGGCGACGGCCGTGTATAGCCCCTTGCGCACGTGCCACAGCGCGGCGCGCTCCGCGGCGTCCGTCGTGAGAGCCGCGGGGACGGCGAGGGGCAGGGTCGACAGATGCGTCAGCGCGGCGTCCGTGCTGGCCGCGAGGGTCGCCTCGTTCGCCGCGTGCACCTCGACGAGCAGGGCGGCGTGCCCGTGCACGTCGATGCTCGCGATGGTGCGCGGCACGTCGGTCAGCCCCTGCGCCACGCGGAGCGACGCGGCGTCGAGCAGCTCGATCGTGGCGAGGCCCAACTCCGTGAGCCCCGGGAGGGCGGCCATCGCATCGGACAGGGTCTCGAACACCAACAGACCGGTCGCGACGGCGGGGCGGATCTCGACGGTGCGGAAGCGCGCCTCGGCGACGAACGCCAACGTGCCCTCCGATCCGATCACCAGGTGCTCGAGGATGGACACGGCGGTGTCGAAGTCGAGCAGCGAGTTGAGCCCGTAGCCCATCGTGTTCTTCATCGAGAACTGCCGGCGGATGAACTCGGCGTTCTCGGGCTGGGCCAGCAGCCTCTCGCGAAGGGCCAGGAGCCCGGCCGCGAGTTCGGGGTCGGAGCGGTGCAGACGCTCGTCGGCGTCCGGCGCACCCGTGTCGAGGATGGTGCCGCTCGGCAGCACGAGCACCATCGAGTCGATGGTGCGGTACGAGTTCTCGACGACGCCGCAGGCCATGCCGCTGGAGTTGTTGGCGACCACGCCGCCGATCGTGCACGCGATCTCGCTGGCGGGATCGGGCCCGAGTTTGCGTCGGTGCCGAGCGAGGCGGGTGTTGACCTGACGCACCGTCGCCCCGGGGCCGACGCTGACCGTGGCGCCGTCGTCGGAGATGCGGATGTTCCGGAAGGCGGAGCGGGTATCGACGAGGATGTCGCCGCTGACGCCCTGGCCGGAGAGGCTGGTGCCGCCGGAACGGAAGGTGAGGGTGCGGCCCGCTGCGCGCACGGCGTCGAACACGCGCGCCATGCCCGCGGCGTCGACGGGGGAGACGACGGCGTCGGGCACGAGCAGGTAGTGCGAGGCGTCGTGGGCGCGGGCGAAGCGATCGATCGACCGGGACTGCACCGCGACATCCTGACCGAGGAGGGTGGGATCGAGCGGTTCCGCGAGAGTGGTCGGCATGGTGCTCCTCGGCGTCGAGACGGATTGTCAGACAAGTGTACCGAGAGACGTCGCCGTGAGTAGGCTGGCTCCCATGTCCGCGTCTTCAGAGGCTCCCCTCGGTGTCGTCGGCGTCGTCG
Source organism: Microbacterium sp. Soil_N32 (assembly GCF_057655505.1). NCBI lineage: Bacteria > Bacillati > Actinomycetota > Actinomycetes > Micrococcales > Microbacteriaceae > Microbacterium > Microbacterium sp. Soil_N32. The sequence continues at coordinate 660,944 of NZ_JBDGME010000019.1, read as the reverse complement.
AGGCCGTTGCGGCGCGGCTGCGCACCCGGATCCTCTCGGGCGAGTTGGCACCCGCCTCCGCCGTCACCGAGGCGTACGTCGCCGAGGAGTACGGTGTGGCCCGTCCGAGCGCGAAAGCCGCCATCGAGCAGCTCGTCGCCGCCGGGCTGCTCCTCCGCTCGGCGCACCGCAGCGCGCGGGTGGTCGCCATCGATCCCGACACCGTGCGCGATGTCTACCGCACGCGCATCCGTCTGGAGAGCGCGGCACTGAGGGAACTCGCCGGTCGTCTCGACGCGCCCGCGGCGGCTCACGACGCGAACGAGGAGATCGCGGCCCTCCCGCCCGGACCGGATGCGCGCTCGGTCGACCCTGATCTGCGCTTCCACCTCGCGCTGATCGAGGCTCTGCACAGCGAACGCACCAGCCGGATGTACCGCAGCGTGCTCGACGAGGTGCGGCTGTGCATGGCGCAGGTGCAGGGACGACGTCTGCTCGACGCCGAGGTGATCGCCGCTCAGCACGCCGAGATCCTCGACGCGATCACGGCGGGCGACGCCGATCGCGCGTCGGCGGTTCTGCACCACCACCTCGGTGCGGCCGAGGAGAGACTCGTCGAGGCCCTCGGCGGCGACGCGGTCGCGACCTGACGGTCAGTCGGAGGGGGCGTCGTCGATCTGGATCGGTGCGTCGGCCGGGTCAGCCCACACGGGTGCCGGCAGCGGCGTGTCGACGTCGCCGGCCTGGATCGCGCGCAGCGCCGCGGTGATCTCCTCGTCGTTCTCGGGAACGGCGAGTCCGCAGGTGCGAAGCTCCGAGGCGAACTGCAGCGTCAGACGGATCTTCCCTGCGTCGACGGCGTCGGCGGTGGTCCCGGTGCGGATCTCGCTGCCGGTCTGGATGGCCGGCACCTCGTCGCACACGTGGTAGACCTCGCCCCCGTCGACCCACACGACCTCATCCGCACCGAGCAGCTGGATCACCGTCGACTGATCGGCGGTGTACTGCTCGACCGAGGGCGGATCGAAATCGATGCCGATTACGGTCGCGAGCACGGCGAGAACGACGCCGACGATGCCCGCCGTCGCCTTCTGACCCTTCGACATGTCCTTGTTGAGCAGCACCACCACGATGAGGGGGAGGAAAGCGATGACCGCGATGATCGCGCCGAGCTGGTTCTGCACGAAGAACCGGGTGGTCTCCGAGCGTCGCGCGGGGTCGAGGCGGTTCGCGCGCTTCCACAGCACCGAGCCGGTGATCGACAACGCGGCGATGGCGACGAGAAGCACCAACAGGGTGATGAACGCCCAGGTGGGGAAGCGAGTGGTCGCATCGCTCTGTTCGAGCAGTCCGGAGTCGGGATCGCGCACGAGCTGGCCGTCGGCTCCCACGACCTCGCGCTGCCGCATCAGCCAGAAGATGGCGACCGCCTCGGCCGCGATGGCGAGGAACCACAGGATGCCGGCGATCCAACGGAACCGGACGGCCGTCGCGCGTGCGGCGTCGGTCGGCTGCCAGTCGTGGGGTCGCCCGCTGTGGTCGGCGGCGGCGTCGGTGCTCTCGTTCATGTCGTCCCCTCGTTTTCAGGGCCGAGCCTAGTGGAGAAGGTGTCCTACGCTGGAGGGATGACACCCGATGCCGACGACGCGCTGAGCTGGGAGGGCGACGACGACGTGAGCGAGCGGCGCGCGGGTCCGACTGCCGTGCAGCGGTCGGGCGCGACTGCGCGACGAACGCCGCGAGCACCCGCCCCGGTCGGCGCCCCGGATCGCACCGATGCGGGGCCCGGGGACGAAGACGAGGATTCCGCCCCTGCGCCGCTGAGCACCGCGATGCTGCTCATCACCGGCGTCGTCGGGGGCATCTATCTGCTCTACTCCGTCGGATGGGTCGTCGGCGGGCTGCGGCTGCAGCCCCTGGCCCGGTTCTTCGTCGCCGACTTCATGTTCCTTCCGTGGTTCGTGCTCGCGATCGCCGCACCGGCACTGTGGTTCCTGGCGGTGTGGGTGCTGACGCGCGCGAAGGCGTCATGGATCCGTGTCGCGCTCCTGCTGCTGGGCGCGGTGCTCCTCGTACCCTGGCCCTTCGTGACCGTGGGGGTGATCGGATGACGTCTGTCGACAGCGGCCGGCAGGGGCGCGAGCGCACGACGCGCTGGCCCGCCGCCCTCGTGCTGGGGCTCGCGGGGCTCTTCTACGCCTACGCCGTCTGGAACGCCGTCGCCCACCTCGTCTCGATGGCTCAGACCGGGCTGAGTACCGCGGGGTGGATCACCCTCGTGTTCGGCGTGGTGTTCCCGGCGCTCGTGTTCGCGTTCGCGGCCGGGATCGGCCGTCGCCGACGGGTGGGAGAGCTCGCGCTCGTGCTCCTCGCCGGCCTCGGCCTCGTGGCGGTGTTCTGGCTCTGCCTGCTGGCCTTCAGCCTCGGCCTCGTCGCTCCCTGAGCTCTGGGCCCGATGCCCCGTTCCGCGAGCCCGGGGGAGGGGGCTGCCTCATGCCGCGTCACACGGCGGGGCGGCGTGATCTGCTCGGGTACAGTGGAAGCGATCGCGCCCCCGACGGTGTGCGGCGCATCGGCCCCTGTTGTGTTGCCCCGAAGGATCCACTGTGCCGAAGCCCGTTGTGCTCATCGCCGAAGTTCTCTCTCCCGCCACGATCGAGGCCCTGGGCCCGGACTTCGATGTCCGCCACGTCGACGGCACCGATCGCCCCGCCCTTTTCGCGGCGCTGGCGGAGACCGACGCGGTGCTCATCCGCTCGGCGACGCACATCGATGAGGAAGCCCTCTCGCACGCCCCCCGGCTGAAGGTCGTGGCCCGCGCCGGAGTCGGACTCGACAACGTTGACATCAAGGCCGCCACCGCTGCGGGCGTCATGGTCGTCAACGCGCCGACCTCGAACATCGTCTCCGCGGCCGAGCTGACCGTCGGGCACATCCTCAGCCTCGCCCGCCGCATCCCCGCGGCGCACGCGTCTCTCTCGTCCGGTGCATGGAAGCGCAGCTCGTTCACGGGTGCGGAGCTCTTCGAGAAGACCGTCGGCATCGTCGGTCTCGGTCGGATCGGCGCGCTCGTCGCGGCCCGTCTCGCCGCTTTCGACATGCGCGTCGTCGCCTACGACCCGTATGTCACCTCCGCCCGCGCGCAGCAGCTCGGCGTGCAGCTGCTCTCGCTCGACGAACTCGTCGCCGAGTCCGACTTCCTCACCATCCACATGCCGAAGACGCCCGAGACCACGGGCATGATCGGCGCCGAGCAGTTCCGCGCCATGAAGCCGACGGCGTTCGTCGTGAACGTCGCGCGCGGAGGACTGATCGACGAGGAGGCGCTGCGGGAGGCGCTCGTCGCGGGCGAGATCGCGGGTGCCGGCCTCGACGTCTTCACGTCCGAGCCGCCCGCGGAGGGCGGCACCGCCCGTGCCCTGCTCGACCTGCCGAACGTCGTCGTCACCCCTCACCTCGGGGCCAGTACCGAAGAGGCCCAGGAGAAGGCGGGAGTCTCGGTCGCGCGGTCGGTGCGCCTGGCTCTCGGGGGAGACCTGGTTCCGGATGCGGTCAACGTCGCCGGTGGCGTGATCGATCCGTACGTGCGCCCCGGCATCTCGCTCGTCGAGAAGCTCGGGCAGATCCTCGCCGCGCTCGCCACGTCGCCGCTCACGAGCCTCGAAGTGGAGGTGCACGGCGAGCTGAACGACTACGACGTGAGCGTGCTCAAGCTCGCCGCGCTCAAGGGCGTCTTCACCAACATCGTCAGCGAGACGGTGTCGTACGTGAACGCGCCGCTCCTCGCCGAGCAGCGCGGGATCGCCGTGCGGTTGCTGAAGGACGACGTCAGTGCCGAGTACCGCAACGTCATCACCCTCAGCGGCGCGCTGTCGGACGGTTCGCAGCTCTCGGTCTCGGGCACGCTGACCGGCCCGAAGCAGGCCGAGAAGCTCATCGGCATCAACGACTACGCGCTCGAGCTGCCGATCGAGAAGCACCACGTGGTGATGCTGTACACCGACCGCCCGGGCATCGTCGCGGTCTACGGCCAGAAGTTCGGTGAAGCGGGGATCAACATCGCGGGCATGCAGATCGCCCGCGAGGCGGCCGGCGCGCAGGCGCTGAGCGTGCTGACGCTCGACTCGCCGGTCGCCGACGAACTGCTCGACGACGTGCGCACCGCGATCGACGCCGACTTGTTCCGGCAGATCGAGATCACCGAGATCTGAGATCGAACGACGGAGGGCGGGGCGCAGGCGCGTCCCGCCCTCCGTCGTTCTCGAGCAGGTGCGGGGAGCGCGCCTAGGGCGCGGTGGTGCGGAGGACGACCTCGATCAGGCGATCGAGGTCGGCGCCCTGCGGCACGAGGTGCTCCGAGCCGTTCACGTCGAGCGAGTTGTTGAAGTAGAGCCCGTCGCTCAGGAGAAGGACGAGGGCGAGACTCGTCTCGTCGCGCACGTGCGGGCGGATCATCTCCTCCCAGCGCCGCCGCACGTGCCGCAGCGCGTCGGCGGCGGGGATGGAGCCACCCTGGGCGAGCCGCGAGGCGGCGATGAGTGCGCGGTCGAGGGCCTCGTCCTCCATGACGGAGGTGCGGATGTAGTAGACGACCGGGCCTTCCTCATCGGCGGCCATGCGTTCGAGGTCCGCGGTCGTGAGGGTGTCGAGCCGATCGAGCAGTCCGGCGACGAGTTCGTCCTTCGACCCGAAGTGGTAGAGCAGACCACCCTTCGACACACCGGCGGCCTTCGCCGTCGCGTCGAGTGTCGCGGAGCGCTCGCCCTCTTCGAGCACGAGCTGTTGGAAGGCGTCGAGCACGCGTTCGCGGGCGAGGGGTGGGCGGGGCATCGGATCCTCTTCTCGGTCGCGGTCGGCGGCATCTGTTACTATACCAGCCGGACGGTTTAGTAACGCCGTCCCGGAAATGAGAGGTGTGCCATGACCCGTACCGCGTCGATCCCGACGGCAGGAACGGATGCCCCCCGCGTCGGCGCTCGCGGATGGGCCGCGCTCGTCGTGCTCATGCTCCCGGTGCTGCTGGTATCGGTAGACAATACGGTGTTGAGCTTCGCGCTGCCCGAGATCTCCCTCGCCCTGGCGCCCTCCGGGGCGGAGCAGCTGTGGATCATCGACGTCTACCCGCTCGTGCTCGCCGGTCTGCTGGTGACGATGGGCACCCTCGGTGATCGCTTCGGCCGTCGCCGCCTGCTCCTCATCGGAGCGACGGGGTTCGCCGCGGTCTCCGTCCTGGCCGCGTTCGCGCCGACCGCGGGCCTCCTCATCGCCGCGCGTGCGCTGCTGGGCTTCTTCGGCGCGATGCTCATGCCGTCGACGCTCTCGTTGCTGAGGTCGATCTTCACGAACCGCGACCAGCGTCGCCTCGCGATCGCGGTCTGGGCATCCGCATTCTCCGCGGGGTCGGCCCTCGGACCGATCGTCGGCGGCTTCCTCCTCGAGCACTTCGCCTGGGGTTCCGTCTTCCTCATCGCTGTGCCCGTGCTGCTGCCGCTGCTCATCGCCGCGCCGCTCCTCGTGCCCGAGAGCCGCGATCCGAACCCCGGCCGCATCGACCTCGTGAGCATCGCCCTCTCCATGGCGGCGATGATCCCGGTGGTCTACGCCATCAAGTCCTTCGCCGTCGACGGACCGACCGTAGTCGCGGGGGCCTGGGCGCTTCTCGGCGTGGTGATGGGCGTGCTGTTCGTCCGGCGCCAGCTGCGGGCCGACATCCCCATGCTCGACATGGCCCTCTTCCGCCGGGGCACGTTCTCGGGAGCGATCCTCGTGAACCTGTTGAGCGTCGTCGCCCTCGTGGGGTTCCTGTACTTCGTGTCGCAGCACCTGCAGCTCGTTCTCGGCCTGTCGCCGATGATGGCCGGGCTCGCGCTCGTGCCGGGTATGGCGGTCATGATCGTCGCTGGCCTCGGCGTCGTGCCCGTGTCGCGCCGGGTGCCCCCGCACATCGTCATCCCGATCGGTCTCGCCTTCTCGGTCGTCGGCTACCTGATCGTGGCCTTCACCTCGCACGCGCACGGCGTCGCGCCGCTGATCCTCGCCTTCGTGGTGCTCGGCATCGGCATCGGGGCGGCCGAGACGATCTCGAACGAGCTGATCCTGTCGAGCGCTCCGGCCGAGAAGGCGGGGGCCGCCAGCGCCGTCTCGGAGACGGCGTACGAACTCGGCGCCGTGCTCGGTACGGCCGTGCTCGGGGGCATCATCACGGCGTTCTACCGCTCGGCCATCGTGCTGCCCGACGGACTGCCCGCCGGCACCGCGGAGGCGGCGAGGGAGACGCTCGCCGGCGCGTACACCGCAGCCGACGGTCTGCCCGGAACGCTCGGCGATCAGCTGTGGGCGGCGGCGGCGGATGCTTTCGGCTCGGGTGTCTTCATCACCTCGCTGATCGGCGCGGGGCTCGTCGTCGTGGCGGCCGTGATCGCCGCCGTCACACTGCGCACGCGCACCCCGCGCTGACCACTACGCTGGGGGAACCGGCGCGCCTCGTCGAGCGTCGTGCCGGTTCCCCGAAGCAAGGAGAGCCATGTCGCGTGTCGTGAAGCTGGCCGTCATCCCGGGTGACGGCATCGGTCCCGAGGTCATCGCCGAGGCGGAGAAGGTGCTCGACGCCGTCACCGCCGATTCGGGCGTCAGCTTCGAGAAGACGCGCTTCTCGCTCGGCGCCGCGAGGTTCCTCGAGACCGGTGACACGCTCACCGACGACGACCTCGCCGCGATCTCGGCGCACGACGCGATCCTGCTCGGGGCGGTCGGAGGCACCCCGGGCGACCCCCGCCTGAAGGACGCCAACATCGAGCGGGGTCTGCTGCTCAAGCTGCGCTTCACGCTCGACCACTACGTCAACCTCCGCCCGTCGAAGCTGTTCACCGGGGCCGCGGGTCCGCTCGCCGACCCGGGCGATATCGACTTCGTCGTCGTACGCGAAGGCACCGAGGGTCCGTACGTCGGCAACGGCGGGGCCATTCGGCGGGGCACTGCGCACGAGGTGGCGAACGAGACCTCCGTGAACACGGCGTTCGGGGTCGAGCGCGTCGTGCGCTACGCCTTCGAACTCGCCGAGCGTCGCCGCAAGAAGCTGACCCTCGTGCACAAGACGAACGTGCTCGTGCACGCCGGTGCCATCTGGCAGCGCGTCGTGAACGAGGTCGCGGCGGAGCATCCCCAGGTCTCCGTCGACTATCTGCACGTCGACGCGGCCACGATCTTCCTCGTGACCGATCCGTCCCGATTCGACGTCATCGTCACCGACAATCTCTTCGGCGACATCCTCACCGATCTCGCCGGTGCCGTCACCGGCGGCATCGGTCTCGCCGCGTCCGGGAACATCAACCCGACCGGTGCCTTCCCGTCGATGTTCGAGCCGGTGCACGGTTCGGCGCCCGACATCGCGGGGCAGCAGAAGGCCGATCCCACCGCGGCGATCCTCTCGATCGCGCTGCTGCTCGACCACCTCGGCCTGGCTGCCGAATCCGCGCGCGTCAGCGCCGCGGTCGAAGCGGACATCGCGGACCGTGACGGTTCGCGCACCACGGCCGAGATCGGCTCCGCCATCGCCGCACGTCTCTGAACGCAGGCGTAGGCTGAAACCGCGCGACGACGCGACCACACTCAGAACGGAACATCACCATGACGACCATCGACGCTCAGGCGCCCGCAGCGCCGCTCGAGTTCGCTGTGACCAAGAATCTCAACGCGGCTTCGCCCGCTCGCGTCGCCGAAGTGCTGGAGAACCCCGGCTTCGGCGTCGTCTTCACCGACCACATGGTCGACATCTGCTGGTCCGTCAAGGGGGGCTGGCACCGCCCGCGCGTGCAGCCCTACGGGCCGATCCCGCTCGACCCGGCGGCCTCGGTGCTGCACTACGGTCAAGAGATCTTCGAGGGGATCAAGGCCTACCGCCACGCGGACGGCTCGATCCACACGTTCCGCCCCGACCGCAACGCGGCCCGGCTGCAGGCCAGCGCACGCCGCCTGGCCCTGCCGGAGCTGCCGAGCGAGTACTTCGTCGAATCGCTGCGTCAGCTGATTGCCGTCGACGGGCGCTGGGTGCCCTCCGGTGCCGATCAGAGCCTCTACCTGCGCCCGTTCATGTTCGCCAAGGAGGCGTTCCTGGGCGTGCGTGCGGCGCAGAAGGTCGCCTACTACGTGATCGCCAGTCCCGCGGGAGCGTACTTCACCGGCGGTGTGAAGCCGGTGCGCATCTGGCTGTCGGAAGAGCACTCGCGGGCCGGCCGCGGCGGCACCGGCAAGGCGAAGACGGGCGGCAACTACGCCTCGAGCCTCCTGCCGCAGGCTCTCGCGAGCGCCAAGGGCTGCGACCAGGTCGTCTTCCTCAACGAGAAGAACGACGTCGAGGAGCTCGGCGGCATGAACGTGGTGTTCGTCTTCAAGGACGGCCGCGTCGTCACGCCCGAGTCCGACAGCATCCTCGACGGCATCACCCGCGACTCGCTGCTGCAGCTCGCCGAGGATCGCGGGTACACCGTCGAGCGTCGTCCGATCTCGATCGACGAATGGCGTCAGGGCGTCGCCTCCGGCGACATCGTCGAGGTCTTCGCCTGCGGCACGGCCGCGGTGGTGACCCCGATCGGTGCTCTCGTGGGCGAGGGCTTCGAAGAGCCCCAGCCCCTGGGCGAGTTCGCGCTGTCGCTGCGCGAAGAGCTCACCGACATCCAGTACGGCCGTCGCGAGGACCGCCACGGCTGGCTGCTCCGCCTCGACGCCTGAGCGCGTCGCCGCTCATCGAAGACCCGCCCTCGCACCACGCCGGGCGGGGTCTTCGACGTCGAGGGTGCTGGCTAGGCTGGATGCATGAAGATCGCCCGATTCGCCCACGACGACGCCATCCTGTTCGGGATCGTCGACGACAAGGATCTCGTCGTCCTCTCGGGCGACCCGCTGTACGCCGGCTACGAGCCCACGGGCGACCGAGTGCCGATCGCCGACGCGGTGCTGCTCGCCCCCGTGATCCCGCGGTCGAAGGTCGTGTGCGTCGGCAAGAACTACCACGACCATGCCGCCGAGATGGGCGGGGAAGCTCCCGCGGAGCCGCTGCTGTTCCTCAAGCCCAACACGTCGGTCATCGGCCCGGGCGATGCGATCGTGCGCCCCGCGCTCTCGCAGCATACCGAGTTCGAGGGCGAGCTCGCGGTCGTCGTCGGCAAGCTGGCGAAGAACGTCTCCGTCGAGGATGCACTCGACCACGTGCTCGGCTACACGATCGGCAATGACGTCACCGCGCGCGACCTCCAGCGCAAAGACGGCCAGTGGACGCGCGCCAAGGGCTTCGACACGTTCTGCCCCCTCGGGCCGACCATCAGCACCGATTTCGACCCGGCAGATGCCGTGCTCCAGACCCGCGTGAACGGCGAGGTCCGCCAGAAGGCGCCGCTGAGCGAGATGATCCATTCCGTCGCCGAGATCATCGCCTACGCATCCGCCGCGTTCACCCTGCTTCCCGGCGACGTGATCCTCACCGGCACACCGGCGGGGGTCGGGGCGTTCGAGGCCGGAGACACCGTCGAGGTCGAGATCACCGGTCTCGGCATCCTGCGCAGCGCCGTGCGCGACGCCGCTCCGTCGGCATGAGCACGCCCGTCCTCACCGCGGAGCAGCAGGCGGCGGTGCAGCGACGCACGGTGCTGACGCTCGCGCTCGGGCAGGTGCTCGGCGGGATCGCGTTCGGTGCGACCGTGTCGCTCGGCGCGCTGCTCGCCGCAGACATCTCGGGCGACGACGCGCTGTCGGGGCTGGCCACGGCATCCGTGACCCTCGGGGCCGCGCTCTGCGCGATCCCGCTCGCCCGGCTCGCCGCGCGGGTCGGCCGCCGCCGCGCACTGACCCTCGGCAACCTCTTCGCCCTCGTGGGCATCGCCGTGGTGATCCTCGCCGCCTCCGTGCGGATCTTCCCCCTGCTGCTCGTCGGCATCATCATGATCGGCGCAGGCAACGCCGGAAACCTGCAGTCCCGCTTCGCCGCGACCGACCTCGCGGCTCCCGCCCACCGCGGCCGCGACTTGTCGATCGTCGTCTGGGCGACGACGGTCGGGGGAGTGGCGGGCCCGCTGCTGCTCGGTCCGGGAGAGGTCGTGGGTGCCGCGATCGGGATGCCGCCGCAGACGGGTTCGTACGTCTTCTCGTTCGTCGCGCAGTCCGCCGCGCTGGTGCTCTACCTCGTAGCGCTGCGCCCGGACCCGCTGCTCGCCGCCCAGCGCTTGGCCACGGCGGCAGCGGCGAACGCGGCGCCCGCCGTTGCCGACCGCCCCGTCGCCGCCCGCTACGCGATGTTCGCGATCGCCGGCTCGCACGTCACCATGGCCTCGGTCATGGCGATGACGCCGGTGCACCTGTCGCACATGGCGCACAGCATGCACCCGGGGCACGATGCGACCGCGGCGGCGGCCGACGTCTCGCAGCTCGTCGGCGTGACGATCGCCCTGCACGTCGCGGGCATGTACGCGCTCTCGCCGGTGTTCGGCATCCTCGCCGACCGCCTCGGGCGTCTGCAGGTGGTGCTCCTCGGGCAGCTGCTGCTCGCCGCCTCGCTGCTCTTCGCGATCTTCACGAATCACGAGGCGTGGGGGGTCATGGCGGCGCTGATCCTGCTGGGCCTCGGGTGGAGCGCGGCGACCGTGGCGGGCGCCGCGCTGCTGACCGAATCGAGCGCTCCTGAGCTGCGCACCCGCCGACAGGGACGCAGCGACTCGATCATGAGCCTGTCCGCGGCAGCCGGAGCGGTGCTGGCCGGCGTCATCCTCTCGACCTTCCAGTATGCGGGCCTCGCGGTCGCGGCATCGGTCCTCGTGGTCGCGATCGTCGCCCTCTCGCCGCTCGCGCGCTCCCGCCGCTGATGAAGCAGTGGGACGGGGTGGGGGAGGCGTACGCGGCCTCATATGCCTCGCTCTGCGCGGGCACGATCGAGTCCGTAGCCCACACGCTCGGTGCGGGCGAGGGCCGGACAGTGCTCGATGTGGGATCCGGAACGGGTGACCTCGTCGCCCGCCTCATCGCCGCGGGGTGGCGGGCGCTGGGGTGCGACCCCGAGCGCTCCATGCGCGCCGTCGCGGAGCGCCAGCATCCGGAGGTTCGGTTCATCGATGGCGGCTTGCCCCGTCTTCCGTTCGACGATGACTCCTTCGATGCCGTGACGGCCAACTTCGTGCTCAACCACGTCGATGACCCGCGCCTCTCGGCCGGCGAGCTCGCCCGCGTGGCACGTGCCGGCGCCCCGTTGGCCGCGACCGTCTGGGTGTCGTCGCCGTCGTGGTTCTGGCGGGAGGTGTGCGAGCGCGCAGGTCTCGAGCCGCCAGCAGGCGAGCGCCTACCCCCGCAGCGGGACTTCGCGCGTACTGCCGATGGGCTGACGGCGATGCTCGGCGAAGCCGGCTGGCGCGAGGTCTCGTCGACCGAGTTGACGTGGGCCTGGGAGGTATCGTCGGCGGCGCTCTGGTCGTCGGCCGAGGGCGGTGTCGCGTCGGCGGGCCTGTTCTACGGTGCACTGGATGCTGCGGCGCGGGTGCGCTTCCGGCGGGGTTTCGATGCGACCTGCGCCGCACACGGCCGAGGAGGTGTGCTGTCGCTGGCGCACACGGCGGCGGTGGCGGTGGGGCGCGCGCCCTAGAATCGAAGGGCTATGGCTACTCCTCATCCCCTCACCACGACCGCCAGCGGTGCCGACGTCCGCGTCCGCTTCTGCCCTTCGCCGACGGGCCTGCCGCACGTCGGCATGGTGCGCACCGCGCTCTACAACTGGGCCTACGCCCGGCACAACGGCGGCAAGCTCGTGTTCCGCATCGAAGACACCGATGCGGCGCGCGACAGCGAGGAGAGCTTCCGCCAGCTCGTCGACGCGCTCACCTGGCTCAAGATCGACTGGGACGAGGGCGTCGAGGTCGGGGGACCGCACGCACCGTACCGCCAGTCGCAGCGGCACGACATCTACCGCGAGGTGATCGACAAGCTGCTCGCCACGGGGGCGCTCTACGAGAGCTACTCCACGGCTGAGGAGATCGACGCCCGCAATGAGGCGAACGGCCGCGCGAAGCAGCTCGGCTACGACAACTTCGACCGTGACCTCACCGACGAGCAGAAGGCCGCGTTCCGCGCCGAGGGCCGTCAGCCGGCGCTGCGCCTGCGCGTGCCCGACGACGACGTCACGTACGTCGACCTCATCCGCGGCGAAGTCACGTTCCCCGCCGGGTCGTTCCCCGACTTCGTCGTCGTGCGTCCGAACGGCATCCCGCTGTACACGTTCGTGAATCCTGTCGACGACGCGCTCATGGGTATCACCCACGTGCTCCGCGGGGAAGACCTCATGCCCTCGACCGCGCGGCAGCTCGCCCTCTATGCGGCGCTGATCGACGCGGGCGTCACGACCTTCGTTCCGCGCTTCGCGCACATGCCGCTGGTGCTCGGCGAGACCGGCAACAAGAAGCTCTCGAAGCGCGACCCGCAGGCCGACCTCTTCCTGCACCGCGAGCGCGGCTTCATCCACGAGGGGCTCCTCAACTACCTCGCGTTGCTCGGCTGGTCGATCGGACCCGACCGCGACGTATTCTCGCTCGACGAGTTCATCGCCGCGTTCGACATCGAGAACGTCAATCCGAACCCGGCGCGATTCGACCAGAAGAAGGCCGAGTCGATCAACGGCGACCACATCCGCCGCCTCGACGCGAAGGACTTCGCCGAGCGCACGATCCCGTACCTCGCCGCCGCGGGCCTCTTCGAGGAGCCGACCCACGAGCAGCTCGTGCTGGCGTTCCGTGCGGCCCCGCTGGTGCACGAGCGGGTGCAGCTGCTGGGGGAGGTGCCCGGCATGCTCGGCTTCCTCTTCACCGACGACATCGCCTACGAGGCGGATGCGCTCAAGGGCCTGCCCGCGAACGCTCGCGAGGTGCTCGATGCCTGCGTCGCCGCCCTCGAACCCGTCACCGACTTCACGCCCGAGACCATCCAGGATGCCCTCGCCGGTGCGCTGGTCGAGAAGCTCGAGCTCAAGCCCCGCGTCGCCTATGGTCCGCCCCGCGTCGCGATCACCGGACGACGGGTCTCGCCGCCGCTGTTCGAATCGATGGAGCTCATCGGCAAGGACGAGACCCTGCGCCGTCTGCGCCTGCTCTCGGAGACCCTCGCGGCCTGAGAACGCCACGCGCGGGCGACCGTGCGCATTTGGAACCGGAGCCGGGGTCGGGTAGAGTAGATTCTCGGTGCGAGGCTCCGGTTTCGCCCTTGGGGTATGGTGTAATTGGCAACACGGCTGATTCTGGTTCAGTTGTTCTTGGTTCGAGTCCAGGTACCCCAGCACTTCATAGAAGCCCGGAAATCCGCAGGAATGCGGAGGTCCGGGCTTCGTGCTTCTGTGATCGGTGCAGCGTCGAGGCGCGTGAGGGGAGGCTCAGTCCCCGACCATCGCGCGCAGTGCCGCGAGGTGCCCGTCGAATGCTCGTCGCCCCTGCGGCGTGAGTTCGACGGCGGTCACCCGGCGGGCGTCGTTCCGATCGGCCGACGGCCCTTTGCGGACACGCACGTGCCCGAGCTCGGCGAGATTGCGGATCGTCTTCGAGAGGGTCGCCTCGCTGAGGTCCAGGGCAGACGCGATGGCCGAGAACTCCGCCCCGTCGAGCGGGCGTAGCAGCGCGCAGAGACGCAAGCGGGTGGGGGCATGGATCGTCTCATCGAAGCGAGGTATGGCGTTACCGGACACGCGCGACCTCGATCGCGTAGACGCGGTCGTAGGCGATCACGCCGAGGGTGAAGCATCCGCCGACGATGAAAGCGATGCCGCAGACGGCGGCGATCAGTCCGAGAAACGAGAGAATGACCGCAGCAGCCAGGGCGACGGCGACGAGACAGCCGAGTCCGACCAGGAGGGCCGCCCCGCGCGGCCCCGCCGGTGCGGAGATCGAGAGGCCGCTGCGCCGTCGGAACACGCCCTCGACGACGAAGAAGGTTGCGACGCCGGTGACGAAGAGAAGCCATCCCCAGGCGAGTCCGGCAGCGGGCGCCGCGACCATCAGCCCGGCACCCACGCCCTGTGCGGGGGCGGCCCACCGGGTCTCGGCGGTCATGCGGAGTCCGAGGCCGCGGCGATCGTCTTCGATTCCCTGGAGCATTCTCCGCGCGGAATCGAACTCCTTCGCCTCGATCGAGTCGCGCAAGCGTGGTGTCGCTGCCGCGCACTGCGACTACCAGACACCACCAGCGCAGGGCCAGCCCCTGCCGTGGTCGTGACGGCGGCGAAAGGATGGTGTCATGGCAGCTCTCGTGCGTGTGATCCCGGGGGAGGACGTCGGGTTTCGACGCCTTCGTTCCGGCACCGGTTTCCGCTACCTCGACGTCGACGGGCATCCGGTGCAGGAGGCGGACCGCGAGCGGATCAAGGACCTGGTGATCCCGCCGGCGTGGACGGACGTGTGGATCGCCGCCGACCCGCTCGCACACATCCAAGCGGTCGGCATCGACACGGCGGGGCGCAAGCAGTACCTCTACCACCCGCTCTGGCGCACCAAGCGCGACCGGCGCAAGTACGGCCGTGCGCTCGATCTCGCCGAGGCACTCCCGCACGCGCGGGGACGGGTCACCCGCGCCCTGCAGGACGAGAAGCTCTCGAAGGACAAGGTGCTCGCCACGGCCTTCCGCCTGCTCGACGACGGCGCCCTGCGCATCGGGTCGGAGCGATACCTCGCCCGGCACGGCAGTCGTGGGCTCACGACACTGCGTCGACGCGATGTGAAGGTCGAGGGTGACAAGGTGTCGCTGTCGTTCCCGGCGAAGAGCGGGCAGACGGCGGCGATCGAGATCACCGACGACGTGCTCGCCGCAGTGCTCGACGACCTGTCGGCGGGGCCCGACCGCGCGCCTCTGCTCGCCTACCGTCGCGGTCGCCGCCGGGTGAAGATCACGCCCGCCGAGGTCAACCGTTACCTGAAGGACGTGACAGGGGAGGGCTTCACGGCGAAGGACTTCCGCACGCTGCACGGCACGATCATGGCGGCCGATGCGCTGGCCCGCATCGGGCCGATGGACACTCGAAAGGACCGCGACCGCGCGGAGCGGCTGGCGGTGCAGGCGACCGCGTCGGCGCTGGGCAACACCATCGCGGTCGCACGCGCGAGCTATATCGACCCGCGGGTGTTCTCGCTGTACGCGCGGGGCAAACTGCTCGATCTGAAAGTCTCGCCCGAGACGGCGATCCGGCGTCTGCTCCGGGGGTGACGCGCGGCGGCACCGCTGTTGGCCGCCGCGCGTCGGGCGGTCAGTTGCCCCGCGGGTAGGTGTAGAACCCCTCGCCCGTGGCGACGCCGAGCTTGCCCTGGTCGATGTAGCGCTCCTTGAGCAGGTCGGCGAACGCCTGCTGCTTCTCGTCGCCCATACGGGAGATGTTGTACGCGGTCGTGAGACCCACGATGTCGTAGATCTCGAAGGGTCCTGCGGGCGCGCCCGTACCGATGCGCCACGTCGCGTCGATCGCCTCGGGTTCGGCGATGCCGTCGACGAGCAGTTCGCCTGCTGCCTGCAGGAACGGGACCAGCAGCGAATTCAGCAGGTAGCCGGCCTTCTCCTTCTTGATCTCGATCGGCACCATGCCGATCCGACCGGCGAAATCGACCACGCGCTGGTATACGGCGGGGTCGGTCGCGGGCGTACCCATGATCTCCGCGGTGTTGTGCGACCAGATCTCGTTCGCGAAGTGCAGCGCGAGGAAACGATCGGGTCGCCCCGTCGACTCGGCCAGGGCGCTGGGCAGCAGGGTTGACGAGTTCGTCGCGAAGATGGTGGTCTCCGGTGCCGCCGAGGAGAGTCGACGATAGATGTCCTGTTTGAGCTCGAGGTTCTCGGGAACCGCTTCGATGACGAGGTCGGCGGTGGCGACGGCATCCGCCAGGTCGCTGCTGAGACGGATGCGGGCGATCGCCGCCTCCGCTCTGCCATCGGCGGCGCCCTCGACGCCCTCCGAAGCGTAACGGGCCGCGAGGCCGCGGAACCGCTCGGCCGCACGATCGAGTGCGGGCTGGTCGACGTCGTAGGCGACGACGTCGAAACCGTGGAACGCGGTCTGGAACGCGATCTGCGATCCGAGCACGCCGGTACCGAGGACGGTGATGTTCTTCATTTTCCTTCTTCTTTCTGTGCGACTTCGTGGGTCGGGTCATTCACGCCAGCGCCCGGTCTGGGCACCTCGGAGCTTCGGTCGAAGCGGGAGAGATCGGCGGCGAAGCGGGCCACCTCGGCGTCGCTCCAGGCCGCGAGATGTGCGTCGACGATGCGCTGCAGTGTGTCGAGGGTGCGGCGGTAGGCGTCGGACCCCGCGGGGGTCAAGGTGAGAGGGCGCCCGCGTCCGCCGTCGCCGTCACCCTCGGCGACGACGCCGAGTCGCATGAGCGACGCGAGCTGCCGCGACACGGTCGACCGGTTCAGGCGGAACATGCGGGCGATGTCGATCGAGCGGATGCCCGGCTGCTCGGCGATCGCGGTGACGATCGACTGCTCGGTCATCGTGAGCGGTGTCTCGTCGATGCGCGCGTCGGCGACGCCGCGTCGCGAGATGGCGACGAGCGATCGCAGCACCGTCGCGCTGTCGTCGGAACGCGTGGGGCGAGTGGCCATGACACCTCCTGTTGCTCTATGCAACATTAAGCGCGTCTGTTGCATTCCGCAACACCCCGACGGGATGGGGCCGACCGCCGGAATGGGAGGATGGATGCATGGACACTGCGAACCTGACCCGCGAGGAGACCGACGCGCGATCCGCGGCGATCACTCTGCACCGCATCCGTGTCGAGCTCGACCTCACCGGCGCACCCGAGCGCGCACGCACCGGTTTCCGCACGGTGACGACCCTCGAGTTCGATGCCGCGGGTTCGCAGACGTGGCTGGATTTCATCGGCGAGAGCGTCGACCGCGTCGTCGTGAACGGCGAACCGCGCGAGGTCGCCTGGGACGGGGCGCGCATCACGCTCGACCGCCTGGAACCCTCGAACATCGTCGTGGTCGATGCCGTCGGTGCCTACAGTCGCAGCGGGGAGGGGCTGCACCGGTTCCACGATCCCGCCGATGATCTGACGTACCTGTACACGCAGTACGAGCCCGCGGACGCCCGACGGGTGATGGCGTGCTTCGAACAGCCCGACATGAAGGCGTCGTACACGTTCGTCGTCGACGCCCCGACCGGGTGGGAGGTGCTGTCGAACCAGGCCCCGGAGCGCGTGGATGCGGGCCTCGGCGTGCAGCGGGTCGAATTCGCGCCCACGCTGCCGATCTCGAGCTACATCACCGCCATCGCTGCCGGGCCCTATGCGCGGGTCTCGGGGGAGTGGGTGCGCGGAGACCAGCGCATCGAGCTCGGGGTGCTGACCCGCCGGTCCCTCTCGGAGCATGTCGAAGCCGACGAGGTGCTCGAGGTGACGAGACAGGGCCTCGACTTCTTCACCGATGCCTTCGCCTTCCCGTACCCGTGGGGCAAGTACGACCAGATCTTCGTACCCGAGTACAACCTCGGCGCCATGGAGAACCCGGGCCTCGTCACGTTCACCGAGGCGTACATCTCGCGCGGCGCGGCTACCGATGCGCAGCGAGCAGCACGAGCCAACACGATCCTGCACGAGATGGCGCACATGTGGTTCGGGGATCTCGTCACCATGCGATGGTGGGACGACCTGTGGCTCAAGGAGTCGTTCGCGGACTACATGGGCGCGCATGCGTCGGCCGCGTCGACGCGCTTCACCGACGCCTGGGTGACGTTCGCCCTGCGGCGCAAGGCGTGGGCGTATCAGCAGGACCAGCTGCCCACCACGCATCCGATCGTCGCCGACATCCCCGACCTCGAAGCCGCCAAGCTGAACTTCGACGGCATCACCTATGCGAAAGGCGCATCGGTGCTGAAGCAGCTCGTCGCCTTCGTGGGGGAGGACGCGTTCTTCGAGGGCGCGCGCCGATATTTCGCCGCGCACGCGTACGGCAACACGACCCTCGCCGACCTTCTGGCGCAGCTCAGTGCCGTCTCGGGACGCGACATGGCGGAGTGGTCCGCCGCGTGGCTCGAGACCACCGGGATGTCGACGCTCTCCCTGGAGCAGGGCGACGACGGCTGGATGCTGGTGCAGACCGACCCGCGCCCGCACCGGGTGCGCATCGGGATCTACGGGCGCGACGGTGAGCGGCTGGTGCGGCGCGACCAGGTCGCTGTCGACATCGTCGACGAGCGCACCCCGGTGTTCCTCCCTGACGCCGACCTCGTGCTGGTGAACGACGACGACCTCACCTACGCCAAGACGCGTCTCGACCCGCGGTCGCTCGAGGCCGTCGAGGAGTCGCTGTCGACGCTCGACGCGCCCCTGGCTCGCGCACTCGTGTGGTCGTCGCTCTGGGACGCGACGCGGGACGGAGACCTCGACGCGCGTCGCTACCTGGCGGTCGTGCGGCGCCACGCGCCGAACGAGACGAACAGCGGACTCCTGACCGGTGTGCTGGCGAACGCGGCGTTCGCGGTGCGCCACTACGTCACCGACGCCCATCGTGCGGACGAGCAGCGAGCATGGCTCGCAGCCACGCTCGTCGCCCTGTGGGAGGCCGCGCCCGGCAGCGACGCTCAGCTCTCCTGGGCGCGTGCGTTCGCCGCGGCGGCGTCGTTCGACGACCACCACGCTGCACAGGTGCGAGAACTGCTCGACGGACACACGCCGGAGGGGCTCGTGATCGACCCCGACCTCCGGTGGCAGCTGCTCACCGCGCTCGTCACTGTCGGCGCGGCGTCGGCCGACGAGGTCGCGACCCAGCTCGAACGCGACGACACCGGTACCGGCCGGACGGCGGCCCGTCGCGCACTCGCCTCCCGCCCGTCGGCGGATATCCGTGCCGCAGCATGGCAGACGGCGTGGGAGGATCTGTCGCTCAGCAACGATCATCTCGACGCCGAGATCGCCGGGTTCCGGGCCGGAGGTCGCCGCGATCTGATCGAGGGATTCGACGGGGACTACTTCGCGCGCCTCGTCGACGCCTGGCGCACGCGGAGCATCGAGATCGCGCGGCGCCTCGTCATCGGGTTCTTCCCGTCCACGTCGACCACCGACGCGGTCGACGCCTGGCTCGTCGCGAACGGCGACGCACCGTCATCGCTGCGGCGACTGGTCGTCGAGCAGCGCGATCATCTCGCGCGCGAGATCAGGGTGCGAGCCGCTCAGGCCTGATCGCGCGACGCACGCTCGAGTGGCATCCCCATGACCGTGCGCACGATCCAGGGGTGGGCGCGGTCGTCGTCGATGTGCGTCATGCCCAGACGTTCCGCCACGCGTCGCGACGCGATGTTCTCGGGGTGGATGATCGCCGTCAGCGTCGTGGGCGCGAAATGAGCGCGCGCGACCTCGACGCAGGCCCGCGCCGCCTCGGTCGCGTATCCGCAGCCCTGCAGCGCGGCCCGCACGTGATATCCGACCTCGAGAACCCGTGCGCCGTTCACGGTCTGCCATGTGAGCCCGCAGTCGCCGACGAAGCCGCCGTCGCGCGTCTCGAGCAGCCAGAGCCCGTGCCCGTCGCCGTCGTAGCGTCGCTGCATCCGCTCGATCCAGTCCGCGCTCTCGGCGCGCGAGAGCGGTGCCGGATAGAACGCCATCACCCCCGGATCGCCGAGCATCGCGGCCATCTCGTCGAGGTCGTCTGGCGTCATCTCGCGGAAGCGCAGCCGCTCGGTGGGACCGGGCAGCAGCCGCGGCCGACCACCGCTCACAGGTCGAACGCGTCGCCGGGGTCGAGCGCCAGGAACTCGCCACCGTTCTGCTCGGTCGCCCACTGCAGGCGCTGTCGATGCATGTTGCGCCCGATGACCGACAGCGTCATGTCGTGGGTGCCGAAGGCGCGGCGAGGCTTGACGGCGAGCACGTAGTCCATGGCGTCGCCGATGCGCAGCCAGGGCGCGCCGAGCGGCGCGGCGAGGGTGTCGACGACCACGCCCTCGGGCACGGCGTAGGAATCCCCCGGGTAGTAGAGCTGCTCGTTGACCAGCACGCCGAGGTTCTCGATCTCGGGGAGCGAGGAGTGGATGACCTCGTGCCTGCCGCCGAAGAACCGCAGGTCGAACTCGCCGATGGTGCGTGCGTCGCCGGGCTCGACGACCGTGACCTCGTAACCGTCGGCGGCCTCTGCGACGCCGGCCGGGGCGAAGATCGGGGTGCCGGGCGCAGCCCGGAGGATGCGGTCGAGGTGCTCAGGCGTCCAGTGGTCGGGATGCTCGTGCGTGATGACGATCGCGACGAGATCGCCGAGGTCGGTCAGGGGAGTGGTGAACGACCCCGGATCGATCAGCAGCGTCTGCCCGTTCTGGTCGAGGCGGAGGGTGGCATGTTCGTACTTCGTCACGCGCATGCTCAGAGTCAACTCCTCGGGCGTTCGCGGCGCAAACCCTTGACTTTCCACGGCGGCACGCCCGGGATGCACGCACGGGCCCGCTCGATTTGGTGCGTCGAGAATCGCCATGGCATACTTGAACAGTTGTCGCGCGACGGAAACGGAACGCAGACGGCCCCATCGTATAGCGGCCTAGTACGCCGCCCTCTCACGGCGGTAACGCGGGTTCGAATCCCGCTGGGGTCACACAACAAGCGAAGGCCCCCGGTTCTCCGGGGGCCTTCGTCGTGTCTGCGACCACGCTTCTGCGCTTACTCGTCTGTCGTTCGTCCTCCGCTGCGCCGTGCAGCCCCGGTGAGCCAGAGCGCCGCCACGGCTCCGAGCAACGTCGCCGCGGCGAGGGCCAGGTCGAGTCCGTACAGAGTGATCCCGATGACCGGCGCGGTGAACACCACGATCGCAACGACGGTGGCGATCGGCGACGCGAAGCGGGCGGGCGTCTGCCGAGGAGCCTTCTCGAATCGGCCGACGGCGAGCGACAGCGCCCAGACCGCCGCCAGGACGACCACGAGCAGCACGGGCCTCGTCCACCACCACAGGGCGCTGCCCGGTTGCGGGAGGGGAAGGGGGAGCAGCAGCTCGATGCCGATCAGCACCATGATGATCGGCAGGTGCCACAGGTAGACCGTCATCAGGCGCGATCCGATGAGCAGGACCGCGCCCTGAGCCGCCCGCGTGCGCATCAGTGCGCTCAGCGGGCGATGCAGCAGGGTGAGGGCCGCCGCCTGGACCACGGCCAGTACCGCCATGGGCGCGGTCGGCGGCCACTGGTTGGCGAGCATGCTCGACGGGTATCCCGCGCCGGCGACGAGGATCCAGAGCGCGGCGTACCCGGCGACGATCACCAGCGCCGTCTGCCACCACTGCCGCCGCGCGAACCAGCCGTCGAACAGGAAGAACCCGATCCGCTGCGCGAACAGCCACACGAAGACGACATTGGGGATGCCGAAGATCTCCTGTCCTATTCCGTAGCCGGTGGGCGGCACGCGGTCGAGGCCGAACACGCCGTCCACGACGAGGAAGCGCAACGCATCGACGGCGAAGGCGCCGAGCAGGAGGACTGCCGGCACGCGGAGACCCCATCGGGCGTGCGCCCGGATCATGAACGGGGCGCAGGCCTGCGCGATGAGGTACGCCGCGAGGAACCAGAGCGGCGAGCCCACGCCGATCGCGATCGTGTCGACGAGTTCCGGATGGACGCCGAGGAGGCGCACGGCGCTGAGAGCGACGGTGAAGAAGATCATCACCGGCACGGCCGGCCGGGCCAGTCGCGCCAGTCTCACGCGCACGAACCGATCGGCCGATTCCCCGCGCCGCTCGGCGGACCGCCACCCCGCACGAGCGGCGTAGCCGCCGACGACGAAGAAGAGCGGCATGATGTTCGCCACCCAGGTGCCGAGATCGAAGACGGGCAGCTGCTCGACCGTCCGCTCGATCACGAGGCCGCCGTCGGCGTCTCGGCCGACCCCCGTGAACAGGATGTGCACGAACACCACGAGCAGCACGCAGGCGACGCGTGTCAGATCGAGGGTGAGGTCGCGGCCGGCGGGAACCGTGCGAGGCGTCGTCGAGGAAGCGGCGCGTGTCATGCCGAAGACTCTAGGGGAGCGGGCCCGCATCGTCGCGACGGCGGGCGCGAGCCCGACGGACGAGCCAGACCACCAGCACCACGGCACCGGCGATCGCCAGCCACGGAAGCACGAAGCCCACGGCGATGACGAGCGCGTTGAGCGAGACGATGAGGCCGTTCCACCCGGCCAACAGCCCGTCGCCGAAACCCGCGGGGTCGGCGCTGGTCGTGGTTGACGCCGGCGTCAGCTGCACCTGCAGAGTCGACATCGCGACCTGGTCCTCGAGGGCGCTGAGCTGCTGCTGGTAGGACTCCAACTCAGCCTGGCGGTCGGTGAGGGCGACCTCGGCCTCGATCAGCTCCGACACCGACGCCGACTGCGACAGGAGCTCGGTGAGTCGCTGCACGGACGCCAGCGATGCCTCGACGCGGGCACGCAGGTCGACCGCGGTCGCGGTGACGTCCTGACGCGAGATCGAAGACGACAGCACCTCGCCGGTCTCGTCGAGGTCGTCGATCACGGCAGTGAGGTCGGCGGACGGCACCCGGATGCTCACCCAGCCGTAGTCGGGCTGCGTCGGCCCCGGCGCGGAGGAATCGATGGCGACGCCCGAACGCCCCACGTCGGTGCTCTCGACGTAACCGCCGTACTGCTCGGCGAGGGCGGCGATGTCGTCCGCGGCCTCCGCGATGTCCTCGACCTCGATCGACGCGTTCGCAGTCGCGACGATGTCACGGCCCTCCTCGCCGATCTCGCCGGGGAGCGCCGCGCTCGATTCGGCCGTCCCCGATCCCGCGCTGCGATCGGCTGCTGCTCCCTGGTCGGGGAGGGGGACCGCGGGAAGGGGAGCACCACCGACGAAGCCCACGCCGTCGGCGGTGCTCGTCGCAGAGCTCGAACCGGTGAGCGCGAGGATCGGCGGCGTCACCAGAACACCCACGGCGAAGGCCGCGGCCACCCCGATCCCCGTCAGCCAACGGCGTCGGCGCGCACGGGATCGCGCGGCTGCCGGCGAAGCACTGGTGCGCGGCTCCGCAGCGATCTCGGCGAAGACACCCTCTTCGATGCGCGCGATGGCCTCGTCCGAGAGCATCGGCAGCCCGTCGTGTCGCTTCTGGTCGTTCATGCGTCTCTCTCTTCCTCGACGGCGACCCGGAGTCGGGTGCGCACTCGTGAGAGACGGTTACGGACCACCGCGTGGCTCACTCCCAGCCTCGTGGCCGCCGCCTGATAGGCGTACCCCTCGGCGGCGCACAGACGGAGGATCTCGCGATCGAGCTCGCCGAGTGTGCCGACCGCATCCGCGATGCGTGCGGCGAGGTCGGCCGTGATCACCTGCTGCTCCACGTCGACCGTGTCGACGATGTCGCGGTCGAGGGCGTCCGCGGTGTGCGCGCGATCCCTGCGCTGCTGCCGCAGCCGATTCGCGGCCTGGAAGCGGCAGATCGTCGCGAGCCACGGGAGGATCGACTCTCCGTGCAGCTGCAGTGACGGCAGTTTGCGCCACGCCACCACGAACGTCTCCTGCGTGACGTCTTCGGCGTCGGGAGGCGACGCGAGGATGCCCTGGGCGATCCAGTACACGGGGCGGACGTGTGCGCGGTACAGCTCGCGGAAGGCGCTCTCGTCGCCGTTCGCGGCACGAGCCGCCCATCTCTGATCACTCGTCTGTGCGGGCATCCTGATTCCGTTCGGTGTCTCTCACCGGGGAAGTGTCGGCCGACGACCTATCGTCTCAGATCCGCTCGGCTGGACTAACATGGCGACTGCGAGGGGGAGTATCCCGTTTCCGCGCGTAACGTCATCACGAGCATCACCGCTGCTGCTCCGGGCGCGCGCCGCATCCGACGCGGGGGAGAGACTCTCGATTCCCGTCGACCCCTTGTGAAAGCCGTGCTGCCCGTGGAAATCCCCGCCTGGTTCGAGATCACCTCGATGATCGTCCTCTCGATCATCCTCATCGCCGATCTCCTCCTCATCCGCCTCCGCCCCCATATCCCGTCGGCGAAGGAGTCGACCCTGTGGGTGGTGTTCTACGTCGCACTCGCTCTGCTCTTCGCCGTCCTGCTCGGCAACGTCGGCGGCTGGCGCAACGCCGGCGACTTCATCACCGGTTGGGCGCTGGAATACAGCTTGTCGGTCGACAACCTCTTCGTGTTCGTGCTGATCATGGCGCAGTTCGCCGTGCCCCGTCGACTGCAGCAGCAGGTGCTGATGATCGGCATCATCATCGCGCTCGTGCTCCGTGGCGCGTTCATCCTGGTGGGCGTGACGATCATCGAGAACTTCTCGCCGATCTTCTACGTCTTCGGCGCGTTCCTCGTGTACACCGCGATCAAGCAGGCGCTGCCCGAGGGCGATCACGACGACGACGTGCGGCGGGAGAACTTCATCGTGCGGCTCCTCCGGCGGCGCATCGACATCAGCGAGGGCTACGACGGCTCGAAGATCCGCACGACCGTCGACGGCAAGCGCATGTGGACGCCGATGATCATCGTGTTCATCACCATCGGCGTCACGGACCTCATTTTCGCGATCGACTCGATCCCCGCGATCTTCGAGATCACGACGAACGGCTTCCTGGTCTTCTCGGCGAACATCTTCGCCCTGATGGGACTGCGGCAGCTGTACTTCCTGCTCGGCGATCTGCTCGACCGGCTCCGATACCTGCACTACGGCATCGCGGTGATCCTGGGCTTCATCGGCATCAAGCTCATCCTCCACGCGCTGCACGTGAACGAACTGCCCTTCATCAACGGCGGAGAGCACGTCGAGTGGGTGCCCGACATCGACAACCTCGTGTCGCTCGGAGTGATCGTCGTGTCGATGACGATTGCGACGGTCGCCAGCCTCATCGCGTCGTCGCGTGACAAGCGGGCGGCGAAGGCTGCGCCGACCGTGGAGTGAGACCCGTCACTCGGCCGACCAGAGGAGCTCCGCTTCGAGGGTGAGGTCGATGAGCTGACGGAGCAGCCCGCCGACCGTGGTCGACTGCAGCAGGCTGTAGCGGTCGTACTCGCCGAGCGGGGCGATCGCTGCGAGCTGCCAGGCGGCCGCGATCGGGTTGTCCGACAGAGCGGTTCCGGCATCCCACCGTGCCTCGGGGGACCGGGAGAGCGCGCGTCGCACGATCGACTCGGCCTCGGTGCGCATCGGTGCGAGGGCCTCGTTCCAGAGCAGGTCGGGGAGAGGGGTGATCTCCGCCCGAGGATAGGGGTCGTCCTCCGCCCACCGCTCCACCCGGAACCGCTCGGTGCCGACCGCGACGGCCTGCAGCACGTCGGCACCGGCCGAGACGCTGACCAATCGTGCCATCGTGCCGACGCCTGCGCGCTGGTCGCCGCCCCCGGCCTCGTGACCGCGCTCGATGAGCACGACGCCGAAGCGGGGCTCGTCATCGTCGAGCAGACGTCCCATCATCGTGAGATAGCGCGGTTCGAACACGCGCAGCGGCAGGGGGCTGTACGGGAAGAGCACCGAGCCGAGAGGGAACATCGGGGTCGCATCCATCGCCCCAGTCAACACCGTCGGACGTACAGTGAGAAGATGCGCAGACCCGAACCGCTCATTCCCGGACCCGGACAGGAATCGGTGTGGGACTACCCGCGGCCTCCGCGTGTCGAGCGGGTGGACGAGCGCGTCACGATCCGCCTCGGCGGCTCTCTGATCGCCGACACCGACGACGCCGTGCGCGTGCTCGAGACGAGTCACCCTCCGGTCTACTACCTGCCGATCGGGGACTTCGCGCCGGGCGCGCTCGTCGACGCCGCCGGCTCGTCGTTCTGCGAGTTCAAGGGCGCCGCCCGCTACTTCGACGTGCAGGGCGGCGGGCTGGTGCGCCCCCGTGCTGCCTGGACCTACCCCGACCCGTCACCGGGGTTCGACGCACTGGTCGGCCGGGTCGCGGTGTATGCGGCGCCGATGGACGAGTGCACGGTGGGCGGCGAGGTCGTGACGCCGCAGCCCGGCGGTTTCTACGGCGGGTGGGTCACGTCGCGGGTGGTGGGCCCGTTCAAGGGGATCCCGGGGTCGATGGGCTGGTAGCCCTCGGCTCCGCGCGCTCAGAATGCGCGCAGATTCGCGTGGATGCCGCCGTCCGCCCAGTCGCGACGCAGGATCCCGCGGCGACGCAGGATCGGTACGAGTTCGTCCAGCGTGCGGTGCAGTGTCACGGGGTGGAAGTCGCCCCACAGCAGCACGCCGTCGTTCCCCCACGAGCCCAGTTCCTCGACGAGGTCGGCGAACTCCTCGGCCGTTCCGACGAACCCGCTGCGGTCGGAGATGCGACCCGCGCGTGCCAGCGCGGCGAGATGGGCGCGGAGCGGGGCGTCGTCCTCGCGATCGCCGAGCAGGCGCTGGATGCTGCCGCGCGACACGTGCGGGCCGAACACCGCGGGGTCGAGAGGGCGATCCAGGTCGAGCGCGGTGAGGTCGGTCTCGAGATCGCTGGACTGCTTGCGGGCGATCTGGCGCAGAGTCTCGTCGTCGGGGTGCGCGGATGCGGCGACGATGCGGTCGGCCTCCTCCGCGGACGAGACGATCACGGGAGGGATCGCGAACAGCACCTTCACGTCATCGGGGTGCCGCCCCTGTGCGCGCGCGGCATCGTGGATTTTGGCGCGATACGCCCGCACCGAGGCCTCGTGCAACGGCGCGAGCGCGAGCTGCACATCGGAGTTCGCCCCCGCGAAACCGAGCCCCCGCCCCGAACCCCCGGGGGATGCGATCGCCGGTTCGCCGCCGGTGAAGGGGATCGCGTTCAACGGACCGTCGAAGGCGAAGTACTCTCCCCGGTGCCGGACGGCGCGCATCCTCGTGCCGTCGGCGTAGACATCTGTCGCGCGGTCGCGCACGAGTGCGCCGTCGTCCCAGCTGCGCCAGAGGTCGCGGATGCCGGTCAGCCACTCCTCGGCGCGGTCGTACGCCTCGTCGTGGCCCAGCGGAGGGGCATCGGAGAAATGGCGGGCGCTGCCCGTGTCCGTCACGACGTTCAGTCCCAGCCGGTGCCCGCTGAGGTGATGCAGCGAGGCGAATTGGCGCGCCGCGGTGTACGGGAGGGATGCCGCCGGGTTCACCGTCGGGAAGACGCCCAGGTGCCGCGTCACCTGGAACAGGTAGGGCGCCAGGAGCAGGGGGTCGTGCTTGGGGCCCCCGAAGGCGTGCCGCACGCGGAGGTCGATCGTCTGCGGGGAGCCGAGCGAGGGCGCATCCTCGATGATGACGAGATCGAAGCCCGCCTGCTCGAGGGTGCGCGCGGCCTCCTGATAGATCTCGGGTCGCGTCCAGTCGTAGTCCCAGTCGAGCGACGGATAGCCCCACCCCTGGGGTCCGAATCCCCGCGCGAGGAACCAGCCGAAATGCTGCAGGCGGGTCATGCCGCCACCTCCCGCACCTCGGCGAGCACCCGCGCGAGGTCTCCGATCAGATCGTCCACGTCTTCGATGCCGATCGACAGCCGCAGCGTGCCCGGGTGCACGCCGAGCACGGCGCGCTCCTCGGCGGTCCGCCGTGCGTGGCTGGTCGTGCCCGGATGCAGGACGAGCGAGCGGACGTCGCCGATGTGCGTCATGTGCACGAAGACCTCGACGTGCTCGACGAACGCGCGTGCCGCGGCGAGACCCCCGCGCAGAGTGACGGTGAACACCGAACCGAATCCGCCGTGCAGGTATCGCGAGGCGAGGAGGTGGTGCGGGTGCGACGGCAGGCCGACGTGATCCACGCTCTCGACCGCGCGGTGGGCGACGAGCCACTCCGCGACCGCGAGGGCGTTGCGGGACTGGCGCTCGACCCGCAGCCCGAGGGTCTCGACGCCCTGTCCGATGAGGAAGGCGTTGAGCGGAGAGGGCGACGCCCCGAAGCGGGGCGCGACCGAATCGCGGGCGTAGGCGAGACGGGCGAGGCCCCCGTAGCGCGCCTCGACGCTCGGGCCTCCGTCGCGCGCCGGCAGAACCAGGTGAGGCGCGTTGTGGCCCGCCGTCGCGGCATCGAAGCGTCCGTCGTCCACGACGACCCCTCCGAGCACCGAGCCGTGGCCCGCGAGGAACTTCGATGCCGAATGCACCACGATCGCCGCGCCGTGCTCGATCGGTCGCACGAGATACGGCGTCGCGAGGGTGTTGTCGACGATGAGCGGGACGGCGGATTCGTCAGCCACGGCGGCGACCGCGGCGATGTCGAGCACGTCGTTGCGGGCATTCGAGAGCGACTCCGCGAACAGGGCACGCGTGTTCGGACGGATCGCCGAGCGCCACGCGTCCGGGTCGGCGATGTCGTCGACGAAGGTCGTCTCGATCCCGAGCCGGGCGAGGTTGTCGAGGAACAGGCCGCGGCTGCCCTCGTAGATGTGGGTCGACGACACGACGTGGTCGCCGGCGCCGGCGACCGTCAGCAGCGCGGTGACCACCGCGGCCTGACCGCTGGCGACCAGCAGAGCATCCGCCCCGCCCTCCAGAGACGCGAGCTGCCGCTCGACCGCGCGCACCGTGGGGTTCCCGGTTCGGGTGTAGCCGAAGCCCGAGCCCGCGCCGAAGTGCTCGGCGGCGTGATCGAACCCGTCGAACTCGAACCCGGCTGTCAGGAAGATCGGCGTGGCGCGAGGGGTCGCGGCGTCGCGCGCGCGCGCGGCGTGCAGGGCGCGGGTCGCGAAACGCGGGGTGTCGGCCGTCATGCGGAACCTCTCGATCTGCGGGTGAACAGTAGAGTGTCACGGCGTGTCACGCCCCGGGGAAGCGGTGGTAACCTGGCGTCATGCGGACCGTGCTCCTTCTTAGCGGCCGCGGCGAGACCTCGTTCTGAGCCCCTCCTCGTCGCGGAGTCCATCGTGGGCCGACCCGCCAGCTTCAGGAGAAGAGCCATGAACACCCCCGCAGTCGATGCCCCGCGTCCGCGCACCCTGGCCGAGAAGGTCTGGGACGACCACCTCGTGGTCAAGGGCGAGCAGAACGAGCCCGATCTGATCTACATCGATCTCCACCTCGTGCACGAGGTGACGAGCCCGCAGGCGTTCGACGGCCTCCGGGCCGAGGGGCGCCCGCTGCGGCGCCTCGACCTGACGATCGCCACCGAAGACCACAACACGCCGACGTGGGAGATCGACAAGCCCATCGCCGACCTCACCAGCCGCACCCAGATCGAGACCCTGCGCCGCAATGCGGCGGAGTTCGGCGTCCGGCTGCACTCGCTCGGCGACGCCGAGCAGGGCATCGTGCACGTCGTGGGCCCGCAGCTCGGGCTCACGATGCCCGGCATCACGGTCGTCTGCGGCGACTCGCACACCTCGACCCACGGCGCCTTCGGTGCGATGGCCTTCGGCATCGGCACCAGCGAGGTCGAGCACGTCATGGCGACGCAGACGCTGCCCCTGAAGCCGTTCAAGACGATGGCCATCAACGTCGAGGGCACGCTGCGTCCGGGCGTCACCGCGAAGGACATCATCCTCGCGGTCATCGCGAAGATCGGCACGGGCGGCGGTCAAGGGTATGTGCTCGAGTACCGCGGCAGCGCCATCCGGGCGCTGTCGATGGAGGGGCGCATGACGATCTGCAACATGTCGATCGAGGCCGGAGCCCGCGCGGGCATGGTGGCTCCAGACGAGACGACCTTCGCCTACCTCGAAGGGCGTCCGCACGCCCCGCAGGGCGAGGACTGGGACGACGCCGTGGCCTACTGGCGCACCCTGCCGACCGACGAGGGCGCCACCTTCGACGCCGAGGTGTTCATCGACGCGGACGAACTCGAGCCGTTCGTCACCTGGGGGACCAACCCGGGCCAGGGCAGCTCGCTCTCCGCATCCGTGCCCGACCCGGCCACGATCGACGACCCGAACGAGCGCGCCGCCGCCGAACGGGCGCTGCAGTACATGGACCTCACGCCCGGGACGCCGCTGAAGGAGGTGCCGGTGGATGCCGTCTTCATGGGCTCGTGCACGAACAGCCGGATCGAGGACCTCCGCGCCTTCGCGTCGATCATCCAGGGCAAGCAGAAGGCCGACGGGGTGCGGGTCATGGTCGTACCGGGCTCGGCCCGTGTGCGGCTCGAGGCGGAGGCGGAGGGCCTCGACAAGATCATCACGGACTTCGGTGCGGAGTGGCGCTTCGCCGGATGCTCGATGTGCCTGGGCATGAACCCCGACCAACTGGCCCCGGGGGAGCGCTGCGCATCGACGTCGAACCGCAACTTCGAGGGCCGTCAGGGCAAGGGGGGCCGCACGCACCTCGTGTCCCCGCTGGTCGCCGCCGCGACCGCGATCCGCGGCACCCTGTCCAGCCCGAGCGACCTGGAGGCCTGACCATGGAGAAGTTCACCACCCACACCGGTATCGCCGCCCCGCTGAAGCGGTCCAACGTCGACACCGATCAGATCATCCCGGCCGTCTTCCTCAAGCGCGTGACCAAGACCGGCTTCGAGGACGCTCTCTTCCACGGCTGGCGCCAGGACCCCGACTTCGTGCTCAACCAGCCGGCCTATCAGGGGGCGTCCGTGCTTCTGGCGGGCCCGGACTTCGGCACGGGATCGTCGCGCGAGCACGCCGTGTGGGCCCTGCGCGACTTCGGTTTCGCGGTGGTGCTCAGCCCCCGGTTCGCCGACATCTTCCGCGGCAACGCGGGCAAGCAGGGGCTGCTCGCGGCGACCATCTCGGAAGAGGACCTCGAGCGCTTCTGGGCTGCGGTCGAGCAGAACCCGGGGGCGCGGATGACCGTCGACCTCGAGGCGCGCACCGCGTCGCTCGGCGACATCCAGGCCGACATCGGGATCGACGATTACACTAGATGGCGGCTCCTCGAAGGGCTCGATGACATCGGGCTCACCCTGCGCAACGAAGACAAGATCGCGCAGTTCGAGGCCCGTCGCGAGTCGTGGCGGCCCCGCACCCTTCCCGTTCGATGACGGATCGGGGCGGGAGGCCAGGGGCATCCCGTCCCGAATCCCTGAACGAAGTGAGGCCCCGAATGACGACACCCGTGCGCGACGCTCTCCCGGACGGAGTCCCGGCACTCACCGGAGACGTCCTCGCGATTCGTGGCGGTCGTCCGCTGCGCGGCCGCGTCGACGTCAAGGGGGCGAAGAACCTCGCCACCAAGGCGATGGTCGCCTCGCTGCTCGGCGAGACGACGAGCACGCTGCGCGACGTGCCGGCCATCAGCGACGTCGCGGTCGTCCGCTCGCTGCTCGAGGTGCACGGCGTACGAGTGACCGAGGGCGACGAGCCGGGCTCGCTCGCATTCGACCCGAGCGACGTCGAGTCGGCCCACTTCGAGGAGATCGACGCCCACGCCGGCGCCTCTCGCATCCCGATCCTCTTCTGCGGCCCGCTGTTGCACCGTCTCGGCCAGGCCTTCATCCCCGACCTCGGCGGATGCCGCATCGGCGACCGTCCGATCGACTTCCATCTGGACGCGCTGCGCAAGTTCGGCGCCATGGTCGAGAAGCTGCCGAGCGGCATCCGCCTCTCCACGCCGAACGGCCGCCTGCACGGCGCGAACATCCACCTCCCGTACCCGAGCGTCGGTGCGACCGAGCAGGTGCTGCTCACCGCGGTGCGCGCCGAAGGCGTCACCGAGCTGCGCAACGCGGCCATCGAGCCCGAGATCATGGATCTGATCGCCGTGCTGCAGAAGATGGGCGCGATCATCTCCTACGAGCCGAACCGCGTCATCCTGATCGAGGGCGTCGAGAAGCTCCGCGGTTACGACCACCGTTCGATCTTCGACCGCAACGAGGCGGCATCGTGGGCGTCGGCCGCCCTGGCCACCGACGGCGAGATCTTCGTCGGGGGCGCCAAGCAGCAGGAGATGCTGACCTTCCTCAACGTGTTCCGCAAGGCCGGCGGATGGTTCGACATCCAGGAGGACGGCATCCTCTTCCGTCGCGACGGCGAGCTGCGCCCCGTCGTCGTCGAGACCGACGTGCACCCCGGCTTCATGACCGATTGGCAGCAGCCGCTCGTCGTGGCGCTGACGCAGGCGAACGGCCGTTCCATCGTGCACGAGACCGTCTACGAGAACCGCATGGGCTTCACCGAGGCTCTGGTGAAGATGGGCGCCGACATCGTCGTGCACCCGCGCGGACTGCAGGCCGGACCCCGTCGAGTCCCGCGTCGGGATCTGGAGCAGGCCGCCGTCATCACGGGACCCACGCCGCTGCACGGCGCCGACATCGTCGTCCCCGACCTGCGCGGCGGGTACAGCCATGTCATCGCCGCCCTCACGGCGTCGGGCGAGTCCAAGGTCTCGGGGGTCGACATCCTCAACCGCGGATACGAGAAGTTCCTCGCCAAGCTCGACGCCCTCGGCGCCGACTTCGACGTCCTCCGGTGAGCGCGATGGCAGCCCGGTCGCCGGAGAAGTCCCGGCCGAGCGTGTTCTGGCCGCTCGCGGCCCTCGTCGTGCCGGCCGTCTCGCTGATCGCGAAGATCCGTGTCGCAGGGGCCGACAAGCTCCCGCGCACCGGCCCGTACGTGCTGGCGCCCAATCACTACTCCGAGTTCGACCCGCTGATCGTGGCGGTCGCGGTGTGGCGGATGGGGCGGGCTCCGCGATTCATGGCCAAGGAGAGCCTGTTCCGCGTCCCGGTCCTCGGGTGGTTCCTGCACCGCACGGGCATGGTGCCGGTCGCTCGGGCGTCGTCGGCGTCCGCCGCGAAGCAGACGATGGCGCAGTCGAACGACCTCGTGGCGAACGGCCGCGGCGTGATCGTCTACCCGGAGGGCACGCTCACCCGCGACCCCGACCTGTGGCCGATGCGCGGCAAGTCCGGCGCCGTGCGTCTCGCCCTCGCCGGTGACATCCCGTTGATCCCGATGGCGCACTGGGGGACGCAGCACATCATGGGTCGGTACCAGAAGGGGCTGAGCCTCTGGCCGCTCCGCAAGCCCGTGCGCGTGCTCGTCGGCGATCCGGTCGATCTGTCGGACCTCCGGGGCCGCGCGAACGAGCCGGCGGCGCTCTCCGAAGCGACCACGCGCCTGATGGACGCGATCACCGCGCTGCTCGCCGAGCTGCGCGACGAGAAGGCGCCGAAGGAGCGGTGGAATCCCTCCACGCACGGCCAGAAGGAGACGGGTCGCCTTGACTCCTAAGCGCACGACCGCACAGGGACCGCGCGTCGCGGTCATCGGCGCGGGCAGCTGGGGCACGACCTTCGGCAAGATCCTCGCCGACGGCGGCGCCCAGGTGACGATGTGGGCGCGACGGGCCGAGCTCGCGCACGAGATCGACGAGGCCAAGCGCAACTCGCGCTACCTCCCGGGCATCAACCTCCCTCGGACCATGGCGGCCACGCACGAGTTGGCGACGGCCCTCGACGGCGCCGAACAGGTGTATCTGTCGGTACCGAGTCAGTCGCTGCGCGAGAACCTCAAGGCGCTCCGACCGCTGATCGCCGACTCGGATGCACGCATCGTGAGTCTCATGAAGGGCGTGGAGCGCGGTACCGGCCTGCGCATGAGCCAGGTCATCCAGCAGGAGATGCGGTGCGATCCCGATCGCATCGCCGTGGCCTCCGGTCCGAATCTCGCGCTCGAGATCGCGCGCGAGCAGCCCACCGCGGCTGTGATCTCGTCGCGCAGCCAGGAGACGGCCGAGGTGGTGGCGCGCGCCGCCCGTAACTCGTACTTCCGCACGTTCGTGAACACCGACGTCATCGGCACGGAGTTCGGCGGTGTGCTGAAGAACCTCATCGCGGTCGCCATCGGCATCGTCGACGGCGTGGGGTACGGAGAGAACACCAAGGCGTCGATCATCACGCGGGGTCTGGTCGAGATGACCGACTTCGCGGTGGCGAACGGCGCGCATCCCGAGACGCTGCAGGGCCTCGCAGGACTGGGCGACCTGATCGCCACCTGCCAGTCGCCGCTCAGCCGCAACAACACGGCCGGGCGCCTGCTCGGCCAGGGGTACAGCTTCCAGGACGTCGTGAAGCAGATGCAGCAGACAGCCGAGGGACTCGCCTCGGTCGCCCCCGTGCTGCAGCTGGCTCGCGAGTCCGAGGTGGACATGCCCATCGTCGAGCAGGTGAAGATGGTGCTCGACGGGAAGATGAACCCGCGCGACATCGCACCCCACCTGACGACGGACGACGACACCCCCCAGGGGGAGAGGACCAACCATGGACAAGCAGACGGTGGTGGTGCTCTTCGGAGGGCGCTCCAGCGAGCATTCGATCAGTTCCGCAACGGCGGGCGGGGTGTTGGGCGCGATCGATCGTGATCGCTACGCCGTGATTCCCGTGGGGATCACGCGCGATGGCGCCTTCGTGCTCGAAGACGACGACCCGGCGAAGTTCCCCCTCGATGCGGCGCACCTCCCAGAGGTCGTCGACAACGGCACCCGCGTGCGCTGGCCGGAGCCCGGCGGAGACCGCACCCTCCGCATCGTGCGCCCCGACGGCTCCGTCGAGGGTCTCGGCGAGATCGACGTCGTGCTGCCCATCCTGCACGGACCGCACGGCGAGGACGGCACGATCCAGGGCTTCTTCGACACGCTGGAGGTGCCGTACGCCGGCGGTGGTGTGCTCGACTCGGCCCTGTGCATGGACAAGCACTTCATGAAGGTCGCCCTGCAGGCGGCCGGCATCGCCGTCGCACCGTGGGTGACCGTGCGCCGGCGCGA
Source organism: Microbacterium sp. Soil_N32 (assembly GCF_057655505.1). Classification (NCBI taxonomy): domain Bacteria; kingdom Bacillati; phylum Actinomycetota; class Actinomycetes; order Micrococcales; family Microbacteriaceae; genus Microbacterium; species Microbacterium sp. Soil_N32. Next base: position 626,389 of record NZ_JBDGME010000019.1, on the reverse strand, counting down.
GTTCGATGCAGACGCGGCCTCGGTGCGCGACCGCGTCGAGGCGCTCGGCCTTCCCCTTTTCGTCAAGCCGGCACGCGCGGGGTCGAGCGTGGGCGTGTCGAAGGTCGAGGCGTGGGACGAGCTCGACGAGGCACTCGCGGTCGCCTTCGCCGAAGACGACAAAGTGCTCGTCGAGACGGGCGTCCTGGGTCGCGAGATCGAGGTGGCGGTGCTCGAGGGGGCGGAGGGCGTGCGTGCGTCGCTCCCCGGTGAGATCGTTCTGACGTCGCGCGGATTCTACGACTTCGAGGGCAAGTACCTCGGGGGAGACGGCGTCGACGTCGTCTGCCCCGCCGTGCTGACGGATGCCGAGATCGCTGCCATCCAGGACGCGGGCGTGCGCGCGTTCGAGGCCGTGGACGGTCGGGGTCTCGCGCGAGTCGACATGTTCCTCACGCCGTCCGGCGAGCTCGTGGTGAACGAGCTCAACACGATGCCGGGCTTCACCCCGATCTCGATGTTCCCGAAGTGCTGGATCGCCTCAGGGCTGAGCTACGGCGACCTCATCTCCGAGCTGATCGAAGCAGGTCTGCGCCGCTGACGCGCTTCGCGGCGTTCAGCTGCCGGGGAACTCGACGCGGTCGGTGCACTCGGCCGTCGCCGGCTGCAGGCCGGGCTGGATGGCCTTCGACAGCGTCTCGACCACGGTGCGGAAGTCGACCTCGGCCTCGCGGCGGATGATGATCTCGATCGCGGGGTCGCGGCCGTAGCTCACGAGCCGCTGCCGTTCGTCCTCCTGGTCGAGGACCAGCCAATCGACGTTGCCGATCGTCGTGCACACGAGGTCGGAGGGCGCCGGCGGGGCGACGCCGCAGCGCAGCACCACGGTCGGTGCTCCCCAGGCGCCGGTGGCCTGAGCATCGGTCCAGACGCGATCGAAGTCCGCGACGCTCTCGGGCAGCAGCACCGAGACATCGGCGCACGCGGGGTTGTTGGCGTCGTCGGCCGGCTCGAGGTGAACGGTGGTCGAACAGGCAGCGAGCGACAGCATCAGCGCGCCGGCGGAGACGGCGACAGCGACCAGTCGGCGGGGGAGAGGCATGGTTCCAGGCTACCTTTGACGACATGGCCACCCGACCCGACGACCTCGATCCGCGCCTGGGCGACCTCGCCGAGAGCGATGTGCTGCGCGCCATCCTCTCGCGCACGCCTCCGTCGTCGTCGGCCCTCGTCGGCCCCGGCGACGATGCCGCCGTGATCGCGGCGCCGTCGGGTTCGGTCGTGGCGACCACCGACACCCTCGTGCACGGCCCGGACTTCCGCCTTGCGTGGACGAGCGGGTACGACCTCGGATGGAAATCCGCCGCGGTGAACCTCGCCGATGTCGCCGCGATGGGGGCGCGCCCGACGGCACTGCTCGTCGCGCTGGCCGTTCCGCGCGACCTCACGCTGTCGTTCGTCGAGCGCCTCGCCGACGGGTTTCGCGAGGCCTGCACGGCGCTGGCTCCCGGGTGCGCGGTCGTCGGCGGCGACCTCACCGTGTCCGAGACCCTGACGGTGGCCGTCACCGCGCTCGGCGACCTCGACGGACGCGCGCCGGTCACGCGAAGCGGCGCCCGCGTCGGCGACGTGGTGGCGGTCGCCGGCGAGCTCGGACACGCGGCACGCGGCCTCGGCGTGCTGTTCGGGCGCTTCCGGGTGGACGGAGCGCCGGTGCCGGTCGACCCGGCGCGGCTGGGCCCGGGCGAGTCGGCGATGATCGCCGCGCAACTGCGGCCCGCCCCGCCCATCGGGTTGGGTCCGGTGGCCGCGGTGGCGGGAGCGACGGCGATGATGGATGTGTCCGACGGTCTGGCGTTGGACGCCCGTCGCATGGCCGATGCATCCGGAGTGACGATCGCTCTGGATCGCGACGCGCTCGGTTCCGATCCGGATGCGGCGCTGGCCGGTGGCGAGGACCATGCGCTGCTCGCAACGTTCCCCGGGGGGCTGCTCGCCCCGGGCTTCCGGGTCATCGGGCGCGTGGTCGAGCGCGGATCCGCTGCCGTGACGTCGGATGGTGCGCCGGTGGAGGTCGGCGGGTGGGACCCCTACCGAGATTGGGATGCCGTCAGCGGCTGAGGTTCGTCGGTGCCGGGTCCGCGAGCGCTCACGTCTCGCGGTCTGCTCGTTCCGCCCACCACACGCGGGTGTCGCCGTAGGTCTTCTCACGGACCAGCACGAGCCCGGCGGACGGGAGGTCCGGCGCGGTCGAGCGCTTCGCGCGCTCGATGACGACGAGCGCATCGGGCGACAGCAGCGGTGCGAGGGCGGCCACGTCCGCGGCCATCGCCGCGTCGTCGAGGTCGTACGGCGGATCGGTGAACACGAGGTCGAACGGGCCCGTCGCGTGCTGCAGGAACGCCCGCACGGCACTCTGATGCACCCGCGCGAGCGGAGCACCCGCACGGGAGACGGTCGCCGCATTGCGACGCGCGACCCCCGCGGCCGCGCGTCCGCGTTCGACGAGGTCGGCGGCGACCGCACCTCGGCTGAGCGCTTCCAGGCCGAGCGCCCCGGAACCCGCGTACAGGTCGAGAACGCGCGCGTCCGCGATGGCGTCCGACGATTCCAGGGCGCCGAAAAGAGACTCGCGCACGCGGTCGCTCGTGGGGCGCGTGCCGGCGTCCGGCACCTCCAGGCGGCTGCCTCCGGCGATGCCGGCGATGATCCTCGTCACCCGTTCACGATACGCCGGGTGCGGGGCCGGCGATGTCGGCGGGGTTCCCTAGACTCGTTGCATGCCGCTCACGCTCGATTCGTCGCTCGACGATGCGGTCGGCTCCGCCACCGCGAAGGCCCTCGACCGGGCGTTCTCGATGCGCACGGTCGGCGATCTCCTCTCGCACTATCCGCGGCGGTATGCCGATCCGGGGGAGCTGACCCCCATCCGCGATCTGCCGATCGGCGAGACGGTGACGATCGTCGCCGAGGTCTTGTCGTCGAGCTTCCGCCGCATGCGCAATCGTCAGGGGGCGATGGTCGACGTCGTGATCGGCGACGGCATCGGCCGCATGTCTCTGACCTTCTTCGCGAAGAACATCGGTCAGGCCGAGTGGCGTTCGAACGACCTCGCCGTCGGTCGGCGCGGTGTGTTCTCGGGCAAGGTCGGCGAGTTCAACGGCGTCACGCAGTTCGCGCACCCCGAGTACGAGCTGTTCGACGACGAGGACGCTGCTCGGCGTCGGGCGGATGCGCGCGCCGCCGTGCCGATCCCCATCTATCCGGCCACCTCGACGCTGCAGACCTGGCAGATCGCGCGGTTCATCGGGCGGGTGCTCGACGATCTCGTCGACGTGCCGGATCCGCTCCCCGATGCGGTGCGCGAGCGCGAAGAGCTGCTCACCGCCGCGCAGGCTCTCGAGAGCATCCACCGTCCGCGCACGAAGAACGACATCGACCCCGCCGTGCGCACGCTGCGGATGCACGAGGCGCTGACGCTGCAGACCGCTCTGCTGCAGCAGCGCGACGCGGTGCGCGCCCTGGCGGCCACACCGCGCGCGGCGTCGCCCGGCGGACTGCTCGATCGTTTCGACCGGGCGCTGCCCTACACGCTCACCCCCGACCAGCAGAGCGTCGGTGCCCAGGTCGCGCAGGACCTGGTCGGCGCATGGCCCATGAACCGGCTGGTGCAGGGCGAGGTCGGCTCGGGCAAGACCCTCGTCGCCCTGCGTGCGATGCTGCAGGTGGCCGAGAGCGGCGGGCAGGCCGCGCTGATCGCGCCGACCGAGGTGCTCGCCGGACAGCACCTGCGGTCGATCACCAAGATGCTGGGGCGGGAACTGGCGCCCGAGGTCATGCCCACACTGCTCACAGGGCAGATGCCCGCCGCCGAACGCCGGAAGGCCGCCCTGCGGGTCGCCTCCGGCCAGGCCCTGATCGTCGTCGGCACGCACGCGCTTCTCGGCGACAAGACCACGTTCGCCGATCTCGGTCTCGTCGTGGTCGACGAGCAGCATCGCTTCGGCGTCGAGCAGCGCGAGGCACTCCGTGCCAAGGGGTCCAGCCCGCACGCGCTCGTGCTCACCGCGACGCCGATCCCGCGCACCGTCGCGATGACCGTGTTCGGAGATCTCGACACCTCGGTCATCCGTACGATGCCCGCCGGACGCGCGGGCATCGAGACGTACGTCGCACCTCTGGCGGAGCATCCGGGGTGGTTCGCCCGGGTCTGGGAGCGTGCGGCCGAAGAGATCGCCCAGGGCCGCCAGGTTTTCGCGGTGTGCGCGGCCATCGACACGACCAAGAAGACCGCGGAGCCGGCCGACCAGCCCGCTGCCGTGCCCGAGGGGGCTGCCGGCCCGCGATGGGGCGTGGTGCAGCTCGACGAGGCCCTCGCCACCCATCCCACGCTCGGGAGTCTCCGGCGGGCTGTGCTGCACGGCAAGATGCCGTCCGACGAGAAGGACGCGGTCATGCAGGCCTTCGCCCGCGGCGAGATCGACCTGCTCCTCGCCACGACGGTCATCGAGGTCGGCGTCGACGTGCCGAACGCGTCGACGATGATCGTGCTCGACGCCGACCGCTTCGGTGTCTCGCAGCTGCATCAGTTGCGCGGACGCGTCGGGCGCGGCGGCGTTCCGGGGCTGTGTCTGCTGGTGACCGAAGCGGAGACCGGATCGGTGGCTCGGGAGCGCGTCGACGCGGTGGCCGCGACTCTCGACGGTTTCGCCCTCGCCGAGGTCGACCTCGAGCTGCGCGGAGAGGGCGACGTGCTGGGGGCCGCGCAGGCCGGTGTGCGCTCGTCGCTCAAGCTCCTCCGGGTCGTCAAGGACTCGGGTCTCATCGTCCGCGCGCGCGAGTTGGGCGAGGAGATCCTTCGCGACGACCCGACGCTCGACAGGCACCCCGGCCTGCGGGTGGCGATCGAGCGCCGTGTCAGCGACGAGGACCGCGCGGCGCTCGCGAAGAACTGACTCCGCGGCAGCGGCGGCTGGTTCGCGTCGGAGATCGTGTTCTAGGCTGGCGGGATGAGCAGCAGGATCGCCGTCGTCCCCGGGTCCTTCGACCCGCCGACGCTGGGCCACCTCGACGTCATCCGCCGTGCCGCCGCCCTGTTCGACGAGTTGCACGTGCTCGTGGTGCACAACCCCGGCAAAGAGGCGATGCTGCCCATCGCGCAGCGCCTCTCCCTGCTGGAGCGCTCCATCGCCGATGACGGCATGCCGGGCAACGTCATCGTGGGTGCCTGGAGCATGGGCCTGTTGGTCGACTATGCGCGCGATGTCGATGCGGGGGTGCTCGTGAAGGGCATCCGCTCGCAGGTCGACGTGGCGTACGAGTCGCCGATGGCGATCGTGAACCGGCACCTGGCCGATATCGAGACCGTCTTCCTCCTGCCCGATCCCGCGCACGCCCTCGTGTCGAGCTCGCTGGTTCGCCAGGTCTCGTCACTCGGCGGCGATGTCTCGCCGTTCGTGCCGCCGGCTGTCGCGGAGTTCCTCGACACCGGGGCGCGGGGCCTCTGACGGCAGCGCCGTGCGCGGCGGATCCGGCCCGTACCCAGGTCGGATCGGTAGACTGGAACCGTGCGTTCCCGTTTCACCTCCCCCTTCTCCCTCCCCGTCCGCGACATCGTGCGCAAGCCGGGCGAGATGCGCGAGCATGCCTTCTCGGTGACCCTCGACGAGCAGTGGGGCGAGGGAATCGTCTCGTTCGAGAAGGGGTCGACGCTCGAGCTCGACATCCGTCTCGAGTCGGTTCACGAGGGCATTCTCGTGTCGGGGGCGGCGGATGCCGAGTACACCGGCGTGTGCGGTCGGTGCCTCACCGACATCGCCCGGCCCGTCGAAGTCGAGTTCCAGGAGCTTTTCGCGTATCCTGGTGAGGAAGAAACTGACTTCGAGGTTCAAGACGACCACGTGGATCTTGAAACTCTGGTCAGGGATGCGACCGTTTTGGCGCTTCCCTTCCAGCCGGTGTGTCAGCCGGACTGCCCGGGTCTCGACCCGCTGACGGGCGAGAAGCTGACCGAGAACGCCGGGTCGGAGCAGGTGGCTCCCATCGATCCTCGGTGGAGCGCGCTCCAGAACATCACAGACCAAGACGGAACGGCAGAGAGCCGCGCCGCCGAGAAAGAAGAGAGCTAGTCATGGCTGGTAACCCCCCGAAGCGCAAGGTCTCCCGTTCGAACACCCGCTCGCGCCGTGCGCAGTGGAAGGCGGCGCCCGTCGCGCTCGTGAAGACGGTCGAGAACGGACAGGTCGTCTACAGCCGTCCGCACCAGGCGAAGGTCGTCACCGACTCGCAGGGCACCGAGCTGTTCCTCGAGTACAAGGGCCGCAAGGTCGCAGACGTCTGAGTCGCGAGTCATCGTGACGGAGGTCCCTGGAGGGAAGAGACCTCTCCCTGAGAAGCTCCGCGTCGACATCGACGCGGAGCTTCTGGAGTTGGCCCTGACGCATCGTTCCTACGCGTACGAGCACGGTGGAATCCCGCACAACGAGCGCCTCGAGTTCCTCGGCGACTCGGTGCTGGGGCAGGCCGTGACGGTGATGCTCTTCACCACGCATCCCGAACTCGACGAGGGGCAGCTCGCCAAGCGGCGCGCCAGCGTGGTCTCGACCCTGGCGTTGGCCGAGGTCGCCCGTGGCATCGGCCTGGGGGAGCACCTGCGGCTCGGGCGGGGCGAGGAGCAGACGGGTGGGCGGGACAAGGACTCGATCCTCGCCGACACCATGGAGGCCGTGATCGGCGCCACGTACCTGTCGGCCGGCCCCGAGGCCGCGACCGACCTCGTGCTGCGTCTGACCGAGCCGCTGCTGGCCGACCCCGAGCGCTACGGCGCGGCCATGGATCCCAAGACGAGCCTGCAGGAGCTGGCGGCACGCCTGGGAGCCACGCCGCCGCGCTACGCCGTCGAGGCATCCGGGCCCGACCACGACCGCCGGTTTACCGCCACCGTGGCCGTCGGAGAGGTCAGCATGCAGGGCCGCGGCAGCAGCAAGAAGACGGCCGAGATGGCCGCAGCGCTCAGCGCCTGGCGCCTCCTCAGCGATCGTGCCTGAACTTCCCGAGGTCGAGGTCGTGAGGGCCGGGCTCGCCCCTGCGGTCACCGGCGCGACGATCACAGGCGTCAGCGTTCTCGACGAGCGGGCTCTCACGCGCCACGCCGCGGGCGCAGCGGACTTCGTCGGACGACTCGAGGGGCGCACCGTGCACGCCGCCGCGCGTCGAGGCAAGTTTCTGTGGCTTCCCCTCTCCGGCGACGAGGCAGCCCTCATCGCCCACCTCGGCATGAGCGGGCAGATGCTGCTCCGCGCACCCGACGCACCCCTGGAGCGACACGAGCGGGTGCGGATGCACGTCGAGCATCCGACGCACGGCGAGCTCGCCGTCGTGTTCGCCGACCAGCGCACGTTCGGGTCACTGGCCGTCGACGCCCTGATCGCCGACGGGCCGTCGATCGTCCCCTCGCAGGTACGGCACATCGCGCGGGATCCCCTCGATCCCTTCTTCGACGACCTCGACTTCGTCGCGGCGGTGCGGCGCCGCCGCAGTGCGATCAAACGCGTGATGCTCGATCAGACCGTCGTGAGCGGCATCGGCAACATCTACGCCGACGAGGCGCTTTGGGCGTCGCGCATCCACCCCGAGACGTTGGCCGACCGACTCTCGGCGCAGGCCGTGCGCCGGCTGCTGGGCGAGGTGCGCTCCGTGCTGGCGAAGGCTCTCGCCGAGGGCGGTACGAGCTTCGACGCGCAGTACGTGAACGTGAACGGGCAGGCCGGTTACTTCGCGCACTCGCTCAACGCCTACGGTCGGGGCGGCCAGCCGTGCCCGCGGTGCGGTGGTCCGATCCGACGCGAGGCCTTCATGAACCGGTCGTCGCACTACTGCCCCCGCTGCCAGCGCCGGCGCTGACGCCCGCTCAGGCGGGAGCGAACGCGGGCGCCAGCAGCGGACCGGTCGCGCGGGCGCTGACCCACACGAGGCCGATGCCCGCGACCAGCACGGCGATGATTGTGAGGATGGACAGCGGCGCGGTGATCAGGGCGACGCTGATGAGCGGGAGCATGAGCACGCCGGCGCACACCGCCGATCCGATCGCGGTGATCAGCAGGGGCGACATGATCGCGCGACGACGGGCCCGATCGACGGTCTCCCTCGGCATGCCGAGGTGGTGGAGGCTGCGGTGCAGGGGTCGCTCGTCGAGGATTGACGACGCCTGATTCACCCCGACGGACGCGGCGACCATGAGGAACGACGCGACGAGGGTGATGATGAGCCCGGTGCGCATGTCGACCACGAGAGCGGCTTCGTCGCTGGTCGCTTCGGGACCACCGAGCACGTTCATGAGCGACACCCCGGTGCCGGCGAACACCGCCATGAAGCTCGCCATCGCGACGCCGCCGACCTGTCGCCACTCCGCCTTCGGCGAGTCGAGCACGATACGCGCCGCGAGGAGGCGCTCGGGTTTCTCGGCCCGCCGCAGCTGCATCGACGCGCCGACCTTGAGCACCCACGGTCCGAGGAGGTTGAGCACTCCCAGGGCGCAGGCGAAGGCGAGCGCCACGACGACGATGGTCGTGACGAGGTCGGCGACGCGGGGGAACACGGTGATCACGCCGAATGCTGCGCCGAGCACGAGCACGGCGATGATCGCACGCGTCCAGTGCACCGATGAGCCGACGGTGGCCCGCGTGCGCACGCCGAGCGGTGAGATCACGACGCGGCGGAGTCCGACCATCGCGCTGAGGGCGGCCAGGGCGACCACCGCGACGACGACGGCGAGCACCGCGATCGGTGGGAGCGTCACCGCCGCCCATCCCAGGGGCGCACCGCGGAACGGGATCAGACCGATGAGCGGCGAGAGGAGAAGCGAGAGGACCACCCCGCCCGCGGCGCCGATCGCTGCCAGCAGGACCGATTCGATCACCGTCACGCCGGCGACGCCCCGCGGAGTGACTCCGAGAAGGCGGAGCGTCGAGAGTCGCTCGTCTCGACGTCGCGCCGAGAGACGAGCGGCGGCACCTCCGAGTGAGGTGAGCGGGACGATCAGAAGCACCAGGGCGATCGCCGCGAGCGCCTGATACGTCGGGGCGAGGTCGTCCGACCAGCTCCAGAACGACTGCGCACCGCCGATGACGACGAGAACCAGAGCGGTCACCACGGTGAAGGCCACGACGGGCAGCGCCACGACGGCGCCCTGTCCGCGGCTGGGGCGGAGGAGCATTCGCAACGTGTGCCCGTTCATGCGGCCACCTCCGTGGAGACGCGCCCGTCGCTCACGGCGATGGTTCGCGTGCAGCGGGCGGCGACATCCCGGTCGTGGGTGACGACGACGAGCGTGCGCCCTTGACCGGTGGTGGACCAGAGCAGGGCGTCCATCACCTCTGCCGAGGTCCGAGAGTCGAGCGCACCGGTGGGCTCGTCGGCGAACACGACCTCGGCGCCGGTGACCTGCGCCCGGGCGATCGCGACGCGCTGGGCCTGGCCGCCAGACAGCTCGCCGATGCGTCGATCCTCCATGCCGGCGAGGCCGAGGGCGGCCAACCAGGAAGCGGCGTGCGGGAGGGCATCTCGGCGGGGCATCCCGGTGATCATCGCGGCCAACGCGACGTTCTCGACGGCCGTGAGTTCGAGAATCAGCAACCCCTGCTGGAACACGAAGCCGAACTGCTCGCGGCGCAGGCGCGAGCGTGCCGATTCGCCCAGTCGCGTCACCGCGACCGGCGCGCCGGTCGACGGGTGGAACACGACCGAGCCGCTGTCGGGCGAGGTGATGCCCGCGAGGACGTGGAGCAGTGTGGTCTTGCCCGATCCGGATGCGCCCATGACGGCCACGGACTCCCCACGGGAGATCGTGACGTCCATACCCGCCAGTGCGGGAGTGGGACCGAACGACTTGACCAGGCCACGGGCTTCGATGACGGGAGTAATCATGCTTCCAGCCTTCCCGCATCGCCCGCGCCGTTCGTCGCTCCGCAGGATGAAGCAGCGGGCGGAGGCTCATCCGCGAGGATGATCTCCGCCCGCGAGGCTCAGATCTTCTTCTGCCAGGCTCCCGCGTACGAGACGGGCACGAAACCGAGCGCCTCGTTGATGTCGAGCATGGGACGGTTCTCCTCGGCGTTGTACGTCGAGACGCGATGCGACAGCGGCACGAGATCCCGCCAGCGCAGGAGATTCGCGCACTTGACGAGCGTGCCGAGACGGTGACCGCGGTGCTCCTTCGCCACGAGCGTGCCGAACTGATGCGTGACACCGGTCCGGTCCTCGCCGATCAGCAGTTCGTTGTACGCCACGAGGTCGCCGGTGGGCACATGCTCCACAGCGACGACCGACATCAGCTGCCCCGCGCCGGTCAGGCGCGCGTCGCGTCGCACGACCCGTTCGGCATCCCACGCCTCGTCGTCGAACTCCATGTCGCCGCTCGGCGCGTCTGTCGTGAGCCGTGCCAGCACGGCGGCGTAACCTGCGCGGCGCTCCGGGGGTGTGGGGAGGTTCCACGCGACGACCCGGTAGCCCACTCCGGCGGCGCGCTCGGCATCGGTCAGCGCCTGCCGCACGACGGCGAGGTCGCCCGTCAGATCGAGCTCGCTGTTGCGCTCGATCTGCTCCAGCTCGTACCCGCGGGCCTCGAGCAGCTCGGCGGGCGGATTCGCGGGCATGCGGCCCCAGCCGGTCCGCGGCGTGAGGATGCGCGCCCCTGGGACGTCCGGTCGGTGCAGCGTCCATCCCTGGAACGTGGTGCGCCCTTCGCGCCGCGCTGCGCTCTCCGCCCGGTCGAGGAGTGCCTCCTCCACGCCGCGGCCCCAGAACTCCTCGGGTACGAGCACGTCGATCTCCGCCGCACGTGCTCCCTCCTCCTCGGGGTAGTCGATCGTCACGATCCCGATGATCCGCCCGCCGCGCCGGGCGACGAAACCCGTATGGCGGGTGTCGGACGGGTCGCGCCAGGCGGGCAGCATCTGAGCGGCTGTCGGGGCGAGGTCGGGCAGTCCCGCCGTCTCGGCGCACACACGGCGGTTGAACTCGCCGTAGACGACGAAGTCCTCCGCGTCAGGAGCGTCGAGGGCATCGGGGACGTGCAGGGGGGTGATCGTCAGGTCGACGGTCATGTCAGTTCCTTCTTCCAGGCGCCTTCATGGGCGCGTGTGGTGAAGCCCAGGGCTTCGTCGATGGAGAGTGCGGGTGGGAGCGGGGCGACTGCGTCCGCCCGTGCAGGGAGCACGAGCGGACGCAGCGACGCGCCGTCGGGGAGGGGGATGTCGATCTCCATGTCTCTGCTCAACGCAGCTGGCGCTGCAGGTGGTAGGCCAGGATCGTCTGCATCTCACGCGGACTCAGCTGCTGCTCGGCGAGCGACAGGGGACTGGTGCGGCCGGACGACCGGCGGCGGGGGGCCGCCGGTCGTTGCGCGCGCCGCAGCAGCCAGAGGCCGATGCGGAACCCGAGGCGATCGGCGAGCGAGAGCGCCCGCAGCTCGTCGAGAGCGGGGATGTCGAGGACCTCGCGGCCCCTCGTATCGGGCGGATGGGGGATGCTGTGCGACAGCGTCGTGTTCACGGTGTGTTCCTTCGGTGAGTGATGGGTGTGGCGGAGGCGCGGTCCACGGAGGTTGCAGACGATGCGCGGGAGAGATGCGTCGATGACGCGGACGCCGGATGCGGCGCGGATGCCGGACGCGGAGGTGCCGGCTCAGGCGGCCGTCGAGAGAGGACGGCGCGGGAGCGTCGGGAGACAGGTGTCCCCGAGGGACCGGTCGACGGACGGGTGCTGTGCTAGGAGACAGCGATGCCGGAGACGCCGAGGTCGGTCACCGAGTGCAGGGGGCGCAGCGCGGAGTAGGCGCGCGCGAGCAGGCGGTGTGCCTGAGCGGTGTGCTGAATGTTCATCGGTGACCTCCTTCCGAAAGTGCGTCGGTCGATCAAGCTAGCGGACTCCGGCGTTCGACGTCAAGCAATTTCTCAGGTGCGGCGTGTCTCCGCGCGTGTCGTTGCGCGCCGGGACCGCGCGCGCTCCCGGCTTTTCCGCGGGATTCCGGTAACGTGTGGGCGTGATTCCCCCCGAACGATCGGTGCCCCGATGCATCTGAAGAGCCTGACGCTGAAAGGCTTCAAGTCGTTCGCGCAGCCCACGACCTTCGTCTTCGAGCCCGGCGTGACGTGCATCGTCGGCCCGAACGGCTCGGGCAAGTCGAACGTCGTCGACGCGCTGGCATGGGTGATGGGGGAGCAGGGGGCGAAGACCCTGCGTGGCGGCAAGATGGAGGACGTCATCTTCGCCGGCACGTCGACGCGCGGTCCGCTCGGCCGCGCCGAGGTGCAGCTCACGATCGACAATGCCGACGGTGCGCTGCCCATCGAGTACGCCGAGGTGACGATCAGTCGCACGCTGTTCCGCAACGGCTCGAGCGAGTACGCGATCAACGGCGAGGGCTGCCGACTCCTCGACGTGCAGGAGCTGCTGAGCGACTCCGGCCTCGGTCGTGAGATGCACGTGATCGTCGGACAGGGCCGACTCGACACCGTACTGCAGGCCTCTCCCGAGGACCGCCGAGGTTTCATCGAGGAGGCCGCCGGCATCCTCAAGCACCGCCGCCGCAAAGAGAAGACGGTGCGCAAGCTCGACGCGATGGAGACGAACCTCACCCGTCTGAGCGACCTGGCCGGCGAGATCCGTCGCCAACTCAAGCCGCTCGGACGTCAGGCGGAGATCGCCCGAGAGGCGCAGACGATCGCCGCGGTCGTGCGCGACGCGAAGGCGCGCCTGTTCGCCGATGACGTCGTCGCCCTCCGCACGGCGCTGGCCGATCACACCCGCACCGAGAACGAGCGGCACACCGAACGCCTCGTCCTCACCGATCAGCTCGAAACGGTGCGTGCGGGCATTGCGCGTCTCGAGCAGGACCAGAACTCCGTGGCCGTCGACCAGGCGCGCAGCGTCGCCTTCGGCCTCGAACAGGTGCAGGAGCGGATGCGCGGGCTGTACACGCTCGCCAACCAGCGCCTCGCCCTCCTCGGTTCGGAGGACGACGATGCCGCCGTCACCGCGATCACCGTGACCCAGTCGACGATCGACGAGGCGAAGGACGAGATCATCACGATCTCCGAGGGTCTCGGCGACGCGCAGGACGCGGCGTCGGCGGCCAGCCGCGAGGTCGTGCATGCCCGCGCCGAACTCGACACGCTCGACGTCGACATCGCGGAGCAGAGCGCTCTCGTGTCCGAGTACGACATGCGGCTCTCGACCCTGCGTGGCTCGGCGGATGCGGCGGCGTCCGCCCTCGCCGCCGTGCGCGGGGCGGTGCTTCGACAGGAGAACGCGCTCGAGGCGGCGAACGAACGTCGGCGCGAGGCGGCCCAGGCCCTCGAGTCGATCGACGAGGCCGAGGCCCCGCACGGATCCGCGGCGGAGTACGCCGCTGCGTACGAGAGTGCGCAGCGCGCCGCGACCGCGGCGGAGACCGAGCGCGAGACCCTGCGGGAGCGGCTGCACGCCGCCGAGCGCGAGGTGGACGCGCTCACCGCGAAGGCCTCAGCTCTCGGCAGCGCGCTCGCGCTGTCGGGCGGGTCGGCGGAGATCGTGCGCGCGGGCGGCGCGGGCATCCGCGGGCTCGTGGGAGACGCGGTGCAGGTGCAGTCCGGTTTCGAGGCGGCGATCGCCGCGGTGCTGGGCCCCCTCGCCGAGGGCGTGCTGGTCGAGACCCGCGATGACGCGTTCGAGCTCGCCGCCGCGAGCGCCGAGCAGGGGCACGGCGTGGTCGACATCGTCGCGGCGGAGGGGACGCACGCCGCGGTCGAGCTGCCGGCTTTCGACGGGGTGACTCCCGCGGTGACCGCGGTCGAGGCGCCGGACGGGGTACTCGGCATCCTCTCGCACGTGTTGGTGGCCGACGATCTCGCGGCCGCGCGCGCTGCACGCGAGGCCCTCGATCTCCGCGGAGACGAGACGACGACGCTGGTCACCGCCGCCGGCGAGGTCATCACCGCCCGCACGCTGCGCACCGGATCCTCGGGGGAGCGGTCGCGCCTCGAACTCGCGGCCGAGCGCGACGCCGCCACCGAGCGCCTCGCCGAGGTCCGCGTGATCGTCGATTCGCTGCGCGAAGCGCGCGTCGACGCCGATGACGCGGTCGAGACGACGCGTCGGCAGTCGAAGGATGCCCTGCGCGCCCTCCGTGAGCTCGATGCCGCCCTCGCCAGTCACGCCGAGCAGGTCAACCGCATCACCGTGCGCCATGAGGCCGCGGTCGCGGAGTGCGAGCGCCTGGAGGCGGGGCTGGCCCAGGCGCAGTCCGCCGTCTCGGATGCCGAGGCGAAGGCCGAGTCGACCAAGAAGGCGCTCGACGACGCGGTCGCTGCGCCGCGCCCGGTACTCGACGCCTCGGCGCGAGACGGGCTGTTGGAGGCGCTGGAAGCCGCGCGCGAGGGCGAGGTCCGCGCGCGTCTCGAGATCGAGACCCTGCGAGAGCGCGTGCGCGCCGCACAGTCACGGGTCACGGCGCTCGAACGCCAGCGGGAGCAGGAGCGCGAGGCGGCCGCGGAGGCCGCTCGTCGCGCCGTCATCCGTCGCGGTCAGCGCGAGGCCGCCGCCGCGGTCGCGGAGGAGCTGCCCCGCGTGCTCGATTCCCTCGACCGGTCGGTGACCGAGGCGCGGATCGCCCTCGCTGAGGCCGAGACCGCGCGAGCGGCCCAGAACCAGGAACTCACCGCTCTCCGTGCGCAGGAGTCGTCGCTCCGGGAGCGGCTGGCGGGCCTGACGGAGAGCGTGCACGGACTCGAGCTGCAGATCCACGAGAAGAAGCTCCACCTCACGAGCCTCCTCGAGCGCGTGGCATCCGAACTCTCGCTCGACGAGGACATCCTCGTCGCGGAGTACGGTCCCGATCAGCCGGTGCCGCGCGACGCGACCAGCATCGCGGGGGAGCACGAGGTCGATGCCGAGGCAACGATCCCGTTCGACCGGCGCATGCAGCAGCGGCGCCTCGCCGACGCCGAGCGCAAGCTCGCTCAGCTCGGCCGCGTCAATCCGCTCGCGCTCGAGGAGTTCGCGGCCCTGGAGCAGCGGCATAAGTTCCTCACCGAGCAACTCGCCGATCTCACCCAGACCCGTCAGGATCTGATGACGATCATCGCCGATCTCGACGAGCGCATGCAGACCATCTTCGCAAGCGCCTTCGCCGACACGCAGGCTGCATTCGGCGAGGTCTTCCCCCTGCTGTTCCCCGGCGGTTCGGGCAGTATCTCGCTCACCGACCCCGAGAACATGCTCACGACGGGTATCGAGGTCTCGGTGCGGCCGGTGGGCAAGAAGATCGAGCGGCTCTCCCTCCTGTCGGGTGGGGAGCGCTCGCTCGCGGCCGTCGCGCTGCTGGTCGCGATCTTCAAAGCGCGCCCCAGCCCGTTCTACATCCTCGACGAGGTGGAGGCGGCGCTGGACGACGCGAACCTCGGCCGCCTGCTGACGGTGTTCGAGCAGCTCCGCGAGAGCTCGCAGCTGCTGGTCATCACGCATCAGAAACGCACGATGGAGATCGCGGATGCGCTCTACGGCGTCTCGATGCGTCAGGACGGCGTCTCGGCCGTCGTGGGCCAGCGCGTGGGCGATCGGGCAGCCGCGGCCGTCTGACGCGGCGTGCGCGCCGACCATCCGCGCCCGGACCCGTAGGCTGGGGGCATGGCGGAGAAGTCCTGGTCCCTCGGTCGCGCACTGCGCGGCATGTTCGTCAAGCCCACGATCGATGAGACGACCTGGGACGACCTCGAGACGGCGCTGCTGACGGCCGACTTCGGGCCGGACATCACCGAGCGCGTCGTCGACGAGCTCCGAGCGAAGGTGGAGCGGTACCGCACGACCGACCCGAAGGACCTCCAGCGGATGCTCCGCGAGACGCTCGAGGAGCATTTCGCGAAGTTCGACACCACGCTCAAGCTCACCGAGCGCCCCGCGGTGGTGCTCGTCGTCGGAGTCAACGGGGTCGGCAAGACCACGACCATCGGCAAGTTCACGAAGTTCCTCCGCGGCTTCGAGCGCAGCGTGGTGGTCGGTGCGGCGGACACGTTCCGCGCCGCTGCGGTCGACCAGCTCGCGACCTGGGCCCAGCGCGGCGGCGCGGCGATCGTGCGCCCCCAGCACGAGGGGCAGGACCCGGCGTCCGTCGCCTTCCAGACCATCGAGTACGCCAAGCGCGAGGGCATCGAGATCGCGATCATCGACACGGCCGGCCGTCTGCACACCAAGGGCGGGCTCATGGACGAGCTCGGCAAGATCCGTCGCGTGGTCGAGAAGCAGGCGCCGATCAGCGAGGTCCTGCTCGTGCTCGATGCGACGACCGGCCAGAACGGCGTCATGCAGGCCGAGGCCTTCCTCGAGCACGCCGGAGTCACCGGACTGGTGCTCACGAAGCTCGACGGATCCGCCAAGGGCGGGTTCGTGCTGGCCGTGCAGGAGCGCACCGGCATCCCGGTGAAGCTGCTCGGTCAGGGCGAGGGGATCGACGATCTCACCGGCTTCACCCCCCACGTCTTCGTGCAGTCGCTCGTCGGCTGACACGGGGCTACCGTCACGAGCACGAGGCTGGTTTCATAGCGTTATGGCGATCGAACACGACTACTTCGGGCTCCTGTCCTCCGGGCCGGACGGCTCGATCTTCTGGTCGGAGACGGTCGAGCTCGGCGATCAGAGCGTCACCGTCGACCTGACCGCCCCCGACCAGGACGACGTGTCGACCGAGGCGCTCGACATCGCCGCCTCGCTGATCGCCGGCCTCGAGACGGTCGACGGCACGGCCCGTCGGGGGATGCTGGCAGAGGTCGACGATCGCACGAGCGAGGTCACCGAGTACATCCTGCAGCAGCAGGAGGCCTACGGCGACGAGCTGCCCGACGTTCTCGTGGATGTCTCGGGCGACGCCGCCGTCGACATCATCCGCTCGCTGCGCCTCATGAGCATGACGATCCTCGCCGACGAGCACGGTGGCTCCGAGCCGTTCGCGGTGCTGGAGTACGCCCTCGACGCGGGCACGACCGACGACGTTCTGCTGGTGAACCTCGGTTCCGACGGCAGCGTCCAGTCGGTCATGAGCTCCGACTGACGACGCCGCCGTCTCCGAGACGATTCACACGGCCTGCGCGAACCCCAGGTCGGCGCTCTCCGCGATGTGCGCGAGGTGCGCGGGGATCTCCCGTCCCTTCGACGCCATCGACTGCGCCCACAGACGACCCGCGCGGTACGAGGACCGCACCAGCGGCCCGGCCAGCACGCCGAGGAACCCGATCCGCTCGGCCTCCTCCTTGAACTCGACGAACTCGGCGGGCTTCACCCATCGCGCGACCGGCAGGTGACGCGGCGACGGACGCAGGTACTGGGTGATCGTGATGATGTCGCACCCGGCCTCGTGCAGGTCGTTCAGCGCCTGCACGACCTCCTCCGGCTCCTCGCCCATGCCGAGGATGAGGTTGGACTTGGTGATGAGACCGGCATCCCGTCCCTGCGTGATCACGTCGAGCGAGCGCTCGTAGCGGAACGCCGGACGGATGCGCTTGAAGATGCGCGGCACCGTCTCGACGTTGTGCGCGAAGACCTCGGGGCGCGCATCGAAGATCTGCCCGAGGAAGGCGGGGTCGGCGTTGTGCTCATTGGCGAGCAGCTCCACGCCCGTGTTCGGATTGAGTTCGTGGATCTTGCGCACGGTCTCGGCGTTGAGCCAGGCGCCGGTGTCGGGGAGGTCGTCCCGCGCGACGCTCGTCACTGTCGCGTAGCGCAGCTGCATGCGGCGCACGCTCTCGGCGACGCGACGGGGCTCGTCCGTGTCGTAGTCGGCGGGCTTGCCCGTGTCGATCTGACAGAAGTCGCACCGTCGCGTGCACTGCGAGCCGCCGATGAGGAAGGTCGCTTCGCGATCCTCCCAGCACTCGAAGATGTTCGGGCACCCCGCCTCCTGGCAGACGGTGTGCAGGTCCTCGCTCTTCACCAGCGACTGCAGGGCGGTGTACTCCGGTCCCATCTTGGCCTTGGTCCGGATCCACTCCGGCTTGCGCTCGATCGGCGTCTCGGCGTTGCGCACTTCGAGGCGGAGGAGCTTGCGCCCATCGGGAACGGCGGTCATGCGGTGACTCCTGCGTATTCGGTGGTGAAGGCCTCGATGATCGAGGCGGAGATGTCGCGGGGGGAGACGTCGGTGCCGACGACCTCGCTGACGGTCGTGACGCCGGCGTCGGTGATGCCGCACGGGATGATGCCGCGGAACCCGGCGAGCGTGTTGTCGCAGTTCAGAGCGAACCCGTGCATGGTGACGCCCTGCTGCACGCGTACGCCGATCGCGGCGACCTTGTCCTCGGAGAGAGGGCGTCGTACCCAGACGCCGCTGCGTCCCTCGACCTGATAGCCCTTCACGCCCCAGGGGCGCAGGACATCGATGAGGAGTCGCTCGAGTCGCCGCACGTGGGCGACGACGTCCATCGGCTCGGGAAGTCGCACGATCGGGTAGCCGACCAGCTGGCCGGGCCCGTGCCAGGTGATCTTGCCGCCTCGATCCACATCGACGACAGGGGTGCCGTCCGTGGGTCGCTCGTGCGGCTCGGTGCGCTTGCCCGCCGTGTACACGGCCTCGTGCTCGAGGAGGACGAGGGTGTCCGGGCGCGTGCCGTCGACGATGTCGGCGTGCAGACGACGCTGCAGCGCCCATCCGTCCGCATACGGCACGAGGTCGGGGGAGAGCCCCGCGGTGATGATGTCGAGCATCTGTCCTCCTGGTGCATTTTCTGGAGCGCGTCCAACAATACGCCTCCGTCCAGCGTTCCGGCGCACCGGCCGGGCGCGGTACCGTGAAGGGATGACCACCCAGGGCCGAGCAGGACGCCCCCGCTCGTCGTCGCGCGAGACGCTCGCCGAGGCCGCGTGCGAACTGTTCCTTGAGCGCGGCTACGCGGCGACCTCGGTCGCGGACATCACTCAGCGCGCGGGCGTCAGCCGATCCAGCTTCTTCAACTACTTCTCGTCGAAGAGCGACGTCCTGTGGTCGGGGATCGACCAGCGCATCGCAGAGGCCGTCGATGCGCTGTCCCATGCCGGGTCGGAAGACCTGGGCGGCACGGTGCGGGGCATCCTCGTCGGCGTGGTCGAGGGCTTCGAACCCGATCCGCTCGCGCTCGCGCTGCGCAATGCCGCCGCGATGGGGGTCGAGGAGGAGCTGGAACGCGAGACGGGACTGCGGCTCGCCCGTCTGTCGGCCGCCATCGCCGGCGCGGCGCGGGCCTCCGGTGTCGACGTCGTCCGCGCCGACATCGTCGGCGCCGCCTATGCCACCGCGGTGCTCACGGCACTGCGCGTCTGGGCCGAGCAGGGCGCAGGCCGCGGGTCCCCCCGCACTGTCCTCGCCGACGCCTTCGCCGTGATCCACGATCTGCCCTGGCGGGCGGCGGACGAGGACGCCGTCCTCGCGTAGAATCGGAGCACCATGGCTACCTTTGGCACGCTCTCCGATCGGCTCACCGAGACCTTCCGCAATCTGCGCACGAAGGGAAAGCTCACCGCCAGCGATGTCGACGGCACCGTCCGCGAGATCCGCCGGGCGCTGCTGGACGCCGACGTGGCGCTGCCGGTCGTCAAGGACTTCACCGCCAAGGTGCGCGAGCGCGCGCTCGGCGATGAGGTCAACAAGGCCCTGAACCCTGCGCAGCAGGTCGTCCAGATCGTCAACGAGGAACTCATCCAGATCCTCGGAGGCGAGCAGCGCCGCCTGCAGTTCGCCAAGACCGCACCGACCGTCATCATGCTCGCCGGTCTGCAGGGCTCGGGCAAGACCACCTTCGCCGGCAAGCTCGCCAGGCAGCTCGAGAACGACGGGCACACGCCGTTGCTCGTCGCGGCCGACCTGCAGCGCCCCAACGCCGTGAACCAGCTGCAGGTGGTGGCCGAGCAGGCGGGGGCGACGATCTTCGCTCCCGAGCCCGGCAACGGCGTCGGCGACCCGGTCAAGGTCTCGCGCGACGGCGTCGAGCACGCGCGGCGCCAGCAGCACGACGTGGTGATCATCGACACCGCCGGTCGGCTCGGTGTCGACGCCGAGCTCATGAAGCAGGCTGCGGACATCCGCAAGGCGGTGCAGCCCGACGAGGTGCTGTTCGTCATCGACGCGATGATCGGTCAGGACGCGGTCAACACCGCGAAGGCCTTCCAGGAGGGCGTCGACTTCACCGGCGTCGTCCTGTCGAAGCTCGACGGTGACGCGCGCGGTGGAGCGGCCCTCTCGGTCGCCTCGGTCACCGGTCGCCCGATCATCTTCGCCTCGACCGGTGAGCGTCTCGAAGACCTCGAGCCGTTCCACCCCGACCGCATGGCGAGCCGCATCCTCGACCTCGGTGACATCCTGACCCTCATCGAACAGGCTCAGCAGGCCTTCGACGAGGAAGAGGCGATGAAGGTCGCCGAGAAGATCGCGACCGAGCAGTTCACCCTCGAAGACTTCCTCGAGCAGCTCCAGCAGATGAAGAAGATGGGCTCGATGAAGAAGATGCTGGGGATGCTCCCCGGCATGGGTCAGATGAAGCAGCAGCTCGAAGACTTCGACGAGCGCGAGATCGACCGCACCGAGGCGATCATCCGTTCGATGACGCCGGGCGAGCGCCGCAACCCCAAGGTCCTCAACGGCTCGCGCCGTCTGCGTATCGCACGCGGATCGGGCATGACGGTGACCGACGTGAATCAGCTCGTGGCACGCTTCGAGCAGGCGGCGAAGATGATGAAGACCGTCGCCCGCGGCGGCACCCCGAACATCCCGGGGATGGGACCGGTGCCGGGCATGGGGCGGCCGGGATCGTCGACGAAGCGCGGCAAGAAGGGCAAGTCGTCCGGTGCACGGTCGCGCTCGGGCAACCCCGCGAAGCGCGCGGCGGAGAACGCGGGCCTCACGGCCGCGACCCCCGGGACGGGATCCGGCTTCGGGCTGGGCGGTGCGAAGGCTCCGAGCGAGGCCGACCTCGCCGAGATCCAGAAGCTGTTCGGGAAGAACTGATCCGACGCGGTCGTGCGAGCAACTGCCCGGCGACCAGCGCAGTGAGGACGACGGCGACGCCGAGCCCCTGAATCCCCGAGAACGACTCGCCGGCGACGGCGACGCCGAGCACGGTGGCGACGACCGGCGAGAGCAGCGCGAGGAGCCCGGGGGCGAGCACGGGGAGCACCTGCACACCCCGGAACCAGAGCGTGTACGCGACGAGTCCTCCCGCGGTCGCCAGCCAGGCGTATCCGAGGACCGCCACGCCGTCGATCGTGCCTGGCGCGCCCTCGATGACCACGGCGGGAATGAGCAGCACCAGGCCGCCCGCCGTGAGCTGCCACCCGGCATAGGCCACGGGCCCCACGTCCGCCGGGCGCCCCCACCGCTTCGTCAGCACCATCCCCAGGCCCGTCGCGGCGACCCCGCCGATCGCAGCCAGAACCCCCCACCCGTCGAGGCGTGCGTCCGGCCCGAGCACGATGAGCGCCACGCCGAGCGTGCCTGCCGCTGCCGCGGTCGCGCCCAGCGGCCGGATGCGCTCGCGCAGCACGAGCGCCCCGAGGCCCAGCACGATCAGCGGCTGCGCACCGGCCACGGCGGCAGCGACGCCGCCCGGCAATCGCTCGGCGGCGATGAACAAGAGGGCGAAGAACACCCCGATGTTCAGAGAACCGAGCACCAGCGCCTTCCCCCACCAGGTGCCGCGAGGCAGACGCCGCGTGATCGCGAGAGCGATCAGGCCAGCGGGCAGCGATCGCATCAGCGCGGCGAAGAGCGGATGCCCCGGCGGCAGCATCTCGGTGGTGACGAGGTAAGTGGTACCCCATGCGGCAGGGGCGAGAGCGGTGAGGGCGATGGTGGACCAACGAGGCATGTATCCAGCCTCGGCCTCGGTCGATCATGAGTCCAACGCAGAATTGTCACCATCGTGATGAGCAACGATCATGGATGTATGGATCTGCAGCAGTTGCGGTACGTCGTCGAGGTGGCAGCGGAGCGGAGCTTCACGCGCGCGGCAGAGCGGTGCTTCGTCACCCAGTCCGCACTCAGCCACCAGATCGCCGCCCTCGAACGCGAACTCGGGCACCGGCTGTTCATCCGCTCGAGTCGATCCGTGCGACTCTCCGAAACCGGCGAGGCGTTCCTCGAGCACGCCCGCACTGCGGTGACGTCGGCGGAGCGGGCGCGGGAGGTCGTCGCGCAGACGGCGGGGGAGCTCACCGGCACCCTGCGTCTCGGCGTGATTCCGACCGTGACGGCCGTGCGCGTCCCCGAACTGCTCGCCGTGTACCGTCGAGCGCATCCGCAGGTGCGGATCGAACTCGTCATGGGCAACAGCGACCATCTCGTGGACGAGGTTCGCCGCGGGGCGCTCGACCTCGCTTTCCTCGGCGTCCGACCGGGCGACGAACCGCGCGGAGTCGCGCTGGAGCACCTCGCGGTCGACCGGCACGTCGTGGCGGTGTCACGCCACCATCCGCTCGCGCACCGCCGCAGGGTCGGTCTGGCCGACCTCGTCGGCGAGACGTTCGCGGACTTCCCCGCGGGCAGCTCGGGACGCGCGCAGAGCGATGCCGCCTTCGCCGACGCCGGCGTCGCCCGCGATGTCGCGTTCGAGGTGGGCACGGCGGACCTGTTGCTCGGGCTCGTCGCGCACGGGCTCGCGGTTGCTCTCGTCGACCCCGTGACGGCGGAGCAGCACGCCCCGGACGTGGCCGCGGTGCCGTTGTCCGACGGTCCGCATCGCATCCAGTACGCCGTCTGGGATGCACAGGCGCCGCGCCGCGTCACCGCAGCGTTCCTCTCGGTCTGGGAACGCGCATCCGCCCCTGCACGCGGAAGGGGCGGACCCGGAGAGGACTCCGGACCCGCCCCTGTCAGCGAATCGTGATCACTTCACGTCTTCGTCGACCCAGTCCATCGACTTCGTGACGGCCTTGCGCCACAGACGCAGCTGGCGGTCGCGCTCGGCCTCGTCGAGCGACGGCTCCCAGCGGCGGTCCTCCTGCCAGTTCGACGAGAGGTCGTCGAGACCGCTCCAGAAACCGACGGCGAGACCCGCGGCGTAAGCCGCGCCCAGTGCGGTCGTCTCGGCCACGACGGGGCGGACGACGGGCACGCCGAGGATGTCGGCCTGGAACTGCATGAGCGCGTCATTGGCCACCATGCCGCCGTCGACCTTGAGCTCCGAGAGGTCCACACCTGCGTCGGCATTGACCGCATCGAGGACGTCGCGCGTCTGGAAGGCGACGGCCTCCAGCGCGGCGCGCGCGATGTGGTTCTTGTTCGCGTAGCGGGTGAGGCCGACGATCGCGCCGCGGGCGTCGGAGCGCCAGTACGGAGCGAACAGGCCCGAGAACGCGGGCACGATGTACACGCCGCCGTTGTCGTCGACCTTCTCGGCCAGCTTCTCCACCTCGGGGGCGGAGGAGATGATGCCAAGCTGGTCGCGCAGCCACTGGATCAGCGAGCCCGTGACGGCGATCGAACCCTCGAGCGCGTAGTGCGTCGGCTGGTCGCCCAGCTTGTATCCGACCGTCGTGAGGAGACCGTTCTTCGAGTGGACGATCTCCTCGCCCGTGTTGAAGATCAGGAAGCAGCCCGTGCCGTAGGTGTTCTTGCTCTCGCCGGTCTGGAAGGCCGCCTGCCCGAAGGTCGCCGCCTGCTGGTCGCCGAGGATGCCGGCGATCGGCGTCTCGCGCAGCAGCGACGAGCTCTCGGCGGCGCCGTAGACCTCGGAGGAGGAACGGATCTCGGGCATCATCGAGCGCGGAACGCCGAAGATCTCGAGGATGTCGTCGCGCCACTGCAGCGTCTCCAGGTCCATGAACAGCGTGCGCGAGGCGTTGGTCACGTCGGTGGCGTGCACGCCGCCCTCGGTGCCACCGGTGAGGTTCCAGAGCACCCAGCTATCAGTGGTGCCGAACACCAGATCGCCGGCCTCCGCCTTCTCGCGCGCGCCGTCGACGTTCTCCAGGATCCAGGCGACCTTCGTGCCCGAGAAGTAGGTCGCGAGCGGAAGGCCCACGATCGACTTGAAGCGGTCGACGCCGCCGTCCGCCGCGAGGCGGTCGACGATCTCCTGCGTGCGCGTGTCCTGCCAGACGATGGCGTTGTAGACGGGCTTGCCGGTCGTCTTGTCCCAGACCACCGCGGTCTCGCGCTGGTTGGTGATGCCGACGGCGGCGATGTCGTGGCGGGTGAGGTCGGCGCGGCTCAGAGCCAGACCGATGACCTCCTGCACATTGCGCCAGATCTCGGTCGCGTCGTGCTCGACCCAGCCGGCCTTCGGCAGGATCTGCTCGTGCTCTTTCTGGCCCGTCGCGATGATGCTCCCCTTCTTGTCGAAGATGATCGCGCGGCTCGAGGTGGTTCCCTGATCGATGGCGAGGATGTAGTCGGCCATAGTGTGTTCTCCTTCGAATTTTCGCTATCGGACGGGCGTCAGGCGCCCAGGCCCAGCAGGACGGGAGCGGCGAGGGCCGCGAGGGCACCACCGATGAGCGGTCCGACGACCGGCACCCAGGCGTAGCCCCAGTCGCTGGAGCCCTTGCCCTTGATCGGGAGGATCGCGTGTGCGATGCGCGGGCCGAGGTCACGGGCCGGGTTGATGGCGTAGCCGGTGGGGCCACCGAGCGATGCGCCGATCGCGATCACGACGAAGGCCACGGGCAGGGCGGTGAGCGGGCCGAGGCCGCCGGGGACGCCGATCTCGATGTCGCCGAGGTCGGCGAAGGCGAAGATCGCGAACACCAGCACGAAGGTGCCGATGATCTCGGTCACGAGGTTCCAGCCGTAGGAGCGGATGGCCGGGCCGGTCGAGAACACGCCGAGCTTGTTGGCCGCGTCGGGCTCGTCGTCGAAGTGCTGCTTGTAGGCCAGCCAGACGAGGATCGCACCGAGGATCGCTCCGAGCAGCTCAGCGCCGGTGGCGACGAGGAACTGCGGGAAGTCGATGGTTCCGCGAATGAGGAGGCCGATACCGACGGCGGGGTTCAGGATCGCACCGGAGTACTGCGAGACGAGGACACCCACGAACACCGCGAGTCCCCATCCCCAGTTCACCATCAGGAACCCGCCGCCGAATCCCTTGGTCTTCGCGAGCGCGACGTTGGCGACGACACCTCCACCCAGGAGGATGAGCATCGCGGTGCCGACGAATTCCGAGAGGAAATACAGACCGAGATTGACATCAGGCATGTCTTCTTTGACCTTTCTTGCGAGCCACGGCCCCTCTGCCGTGGCTCCTTATGTGGGGTGCGTCGCGAGGAGGGCGACGGTCACTCCCGTCAGCCGCGAGCGCGGGACGGGATGTCGAGGCCGTGCCGCTCGTTCAGCAGCAGGCGGGTCTGTTCGATCTCAGCATCGTGCCGATCGCGGTCCCAGTCCAGCATCGGCGCGAGCGCGTCGGCGATCTCGTCGAGCACCGCGGCATCCGCGTTTCCGGTGAAGGCGATGCTCGTGCGCCGCAGCACGATGTCCTGCAGGCGCGCCACCAGCTCGTTCTGCACCATCCACTCGAGTTCCCGCGTCGACAGCTGCCCACCGGCGAGGGGAGCATCGACGCCCTGCGAGACGTACGCCCAGACATCGGCGGCTCGGGTTCCGTAGCGGGCCAGCAGTTTCTCGGCCCGGTCGCCGGCGCCGGCGAGGTTCTCCTCGAACCAGATGCGCTTCGCCTTCTCGGTGCGCGGGAAGTCGCGTCCGCCGCCGATCGCGCGGCCGGCCGTCGAGACGGTGCGGGTGCGCTTCAGCAGCCCGAGCACGACGTCCGAGAGCGACTCGCCGAGAGCGCGGAACGTCGTCCACTTGCCGCCGACGAGGCTGACGAGCGGCACGGCGCCCTTCTGGTCGACCTCGATGCGGTAGTCGCGGGAGACGAAGCCAGGGGCGGTGTCCTCGTGACGCGGCAGAGGGCGGATCCCCGAGAAGCGGTACACGATCTGCGAGCGGTCGACGGCGATCTTCGGGAACACGTGGTGGATGAGGTCGAAGAAGTAGTCGACCTCCTCCTCGGTGCACACCGCGATCTGACCGGGGTCGGCATCGATGTCGGTGGTACCGACCAGGACGCGGCCCTTGAGCGGGTAGATCAAGACGATGCGTCCGTCGGAGTGCTCGAAGAAGATCTCACGGCCTCGCGTGGCGGCGAGGAGCTCGGGGTGGTCGAGCACGATGTGCGAGCCCTTGGTGCCGCCCATGTAGCGGGTCTCGGTACCCAGCGCGTCGTTCGTGAGGTCGGTCCACGGCCCGGAGGTGTTCACGACGACGTCGGCCGTCACGGTGAACTTGGTGCCGCTCTCGCGGTCGCGGAGGACGACCTTCTCGCCATCGCGGGCGATGGCCTCGACGTAGTTGAGCGCACGTGCGCCGGGGTGGGCGGCGCGGCCGTCCTGCAGCACGTCGAGCGCCAGACGCTCGGGGTCGTGCATCGAGGCGTCGTAGTACGTCGCGGTGTACTTGATGTCGGGGTCGAGCGAGGGGAGCTCGGCGAGCGAACGCTTGCGCCCGAGGAAGCGGTGCCGGGGGACGCTGCCGCCGTCGCGGGAGAACGTGTCGTAGATCGTGAGGCCGACCTTGATGAGGAACGCACCGCGCTCTTTCGGCTTGCCGCTCTTGTGCGTGAGGAAGCGCAGGGGCGCGGAGAGGATGCCCGAGAACGTCGAGTAGATCGGGATCGTGGTCTGCAGCGGCTTGACGTAGTGGGGCGCGATGCGCAGCAGGCCGTTGCGCTCCTCGACCGACTCGCGGACGAGTCGGAACTCACCGTTCTCGAGGTAGCGGATGCCGCCGTGGATCATGTGGCTCGACGCGGCGGACGCACCGGACGCGAAGTCGCCCCGTTCGACGAGCACCACATCCACACCCTGCAGGGCGAGGTCGCGGAACGTCGAGATGCCGTTGATGCCACCCCCGATCAGCAGCACCGTGGTGCGGCCCGATTCGCGGACGGAGCGGACGTCGTCGCGCTCCGGAGATGAGTGTGTCGATTCCATCATGACGAGCTCTCTTCCTTGCTTGCCACCCAGCGTGGCCCTCTCGTGCCGCGCGCGCAAGCCCACTGCACATATGTGCAAGGATCGGGGGAGGAGGCGATCATGGCGGATCACAGTGCGCATTCGCGAGACGGGCGGATGGTGGCTGCGCTCACGGCGGCGCAGCTGTACTACATGCAGGACAAGACCATGGAGGTCATCGCTCGCGAGCTCGGCACGTCGCGATCGTCGGTCTCACGTCTGTTGAGTTATGCGCGGGAGACCGGCCTCGTCGACATCCGCATCAATTCGCCGCTGGAGCGGCTCGGGATGCTGGAGCAGCGCATCCGCGACCGCCACCGCATCGCCGCCCACGTCGTGCCGATGCCGGAGATCGTCAGCGAGGTCGAGCGCCTGGAGCGCGTCGCACTCACCGCCGGTCGCCTGCTGTCGCAGTTCGTGGACTCGAACATGATCGTCGGCGTCGCCTGGGGATCGACCATCAGCGCGGTGAGCAGGGAGCTCACACAGAAGGAGACGCACAACACGACGTTCGTGCAGCTCAACGGCGCGGGGAACACCCAGACGAGCGGCGTCGAGTACTCGAGCGACATCCTCCAGCGGTTCGGCAGTGCGTTCGGCGCGCAGGTGCAGCAGTTCCCCGTGCCCGCGTTCTTCGACGATCCCGCGACCCGGGAGGCGATGTGGCGCGAGCGGAGCACACGGCGAGTGCTCGACCTCCAGTCGAAGATGGACATCGCCGTGTTCAGCCTTGGCTCGCCGTCGGCAGAGGTGCCGAGTCGCGTCTACGTGGGCGGCTACCTCGGCCGCGACGACTACCGCAGCCTCCGCGAGGACCACGCGATCGGCGACGTCGCGACGGTGTTCTTCCGCTCCGACGGATCGTGGCGGGACATCCGGCTCAACGCGAGGGCGACGGGGCCCGGCCTCGATCGCCTCCGCCGCGTGCCGCGTCGGGTCTGCGTCGTGGCGGGCATCCCGAAGCTGGCGAGCCTGCGCGCAGCCATCGCTGCGGAGCTGGTCACCGACGTGGTGCTCGACGAAGGGCTGGCGCGCCGGCTCGCGGACGGCTGATCTCAGCCCGCGGGTGTCGAACCCCGGGGCCCCGTGCGGAACTCCCGGATGAGGTGCTGCACGACGGCCGTGAGGTCGCCCTGGGCCGCATCGGCGACGGCGACCTGGCGCTCGTAGCTGGCGCCGCCCGCGAGGATGCCGGCCACGCTGGCGAACTCCGGTGCGCATCCGAGATCGACCGCGACCGCGGCGAGTTCGCCGATGGTCTCGGTGAGGTGCTCGCGCACCGGTCGCTGCGTGCCGTCTGCCGCGACGATCAATCGGGCGTCGAGACCGTAGCGCGCAGCCCGCCACTTGTTCTCCCGGTGGAACCACGAGGGCAGCATGGGCAGGCGTCCGCCCTCGTCGAGGATCCGGGAGAAGTGCTCCACGAGAACCTGGACGAGGGCCGCGATCGCGGCGAGTTCCGGAAGCGTCGACATCCCGTCGCAGGCGCGCACCTCGATGGTGCCCCACTTCGGCGCCGGGCGGATGTCCCAGCGGACCTCCGATGCGTCGCGCATCACCCCGGTGCGGACCATGTCGTCGAGATAGGTCTCGAACTGCGCCCAGTCCTCCAGGGCCCAGGGAAGCCCGGCGGTCGGCAACTGCTGGAACACCAATGCCCGGTTCGAGGCGTACCCGGTCCGCTCGCCGGCCCAGAACGGACTCGACGCCGCGAGCGCCTGAAGATGCGGAAGGTATGCGGTCAGCGCGTTGATGATCGGGAAGACCTTGCGCCGATCCTCGACGCCCACGTGCACGTGGATGCCCCAGATCATCATGTTGCGCCCCCACCACTGGGTGCGTTCGATGAGCGTGTGATAGCGCGTCTTGTCGGTGACCTTCTGGTCGAACCACTGGGCGAAGGGGTGGCTGCCGGCCGACAGCAGCTCGATGCCGAGCGGATCTGTCGCCGATCTGACGGCGCTGATCGCCCGGGCGATGTCGTCGACGGCGTGCGCGACCGAGTCGCCGACCCCGCTCGTGACCTCGATCGTGTTCGTGAGGAGTTCTCCGGTGACCGTGTGCCGTTCGCTCGCGCTCTGCTCCTCGAGATCGGCGAGCAATTCGGGCGCGCGGCCGACGAGATCGCCGGAATCCGGATCGGCGAGCATGATCTCCCACTCCAGTCCGACCGTGGAGCGGGCTGAGGGGGCGAACTCGAGCTTCACGTGCTCAGTCTGGCACGGGGGAGCTGCGAGGCGGAGACGCGCGGGTGCGTCGGTTCGCTCCCGGCGACGGCATCTGGCAGAATAGAGGGTCGGACGATGTGCTCGACCCTCTATCCAGCATCCGTCGACACCTTTTGAGCTTCCGCCGGGTGTGCACCCCACGCTCCAGGCGACCGGTTCGTTTCCTTCCACACCATTCAGGAGAATCGTGGCTGTCAAGATTCGTCTCAAGCGCATGGGCAAGATCCGTGCACCGTACTACCGCATCGTCGTCGCCGACTCGCGCACCAAGCGCGACGGTCGCGTGATCGAGGAGATCGGAAAGTACCACCCCACCGAGGAGCCCTCGTTCATCGAGGTCGACTCCGAGCGGGCGCAGTACTGGCTGTCCGTCGGCGCTCAGCCGACCGAGCAGGTCGCCGCCATCCTCAAGATCACGGGCGACTGGGGCACCTTCAAGGGCGACAAGGACGCGAAGTCGACCCTCAAGGTCGCCGAGCCGAAGGCCGGCTTCGAGGTCGACTCCTCGAAGAAGTCGGTCATCAAGCCCAAGGCAGAGAAGAAGGCCGAGGCTCCGGCCGAGGACGCTCCCGCCGCTGACGCGGAGGCCGCTGAGGCCCCCGCCGCCGACGCGGAGTAATCCGTCGTGCTCGCCGCCGCGCTCGAACACATCGTCAAGGGGATCGTCGACCATCCTGACGATGTGCGCATCACTGCTTCCACCTCGCCGCGAGGCGATCTGCTCGAGGTGCGCGTGCACCCCGACGACCGTGGACGTGTGATCGGGCGCGGCGGCCGCACTGCGAAGGCACTGCGCACGCTCGTGGCCGCTCTGGCTGACGGACGCCGCGTGCGCGTCGACGTCGCGGACGACTGACGTGGCAGCGCAGCCCGCACAGAGCAAGAACCAGCTTCGAGTCGGCCGACTCGTCAAGCCGCACGGCCTCAAGGGCGCGTTGAAGCTGGAGCTGTACACCGACGCCCCCGAACGGCGCTTCGTTCCCGGCGCCGAGTTCACGTTGCAGGTGCCCGAGGCATCTCCGTGGCACGGCAAGACGGTGGTCGTCCGCGAGTACCGCGTAATGAACGGCAACTCGGTCGTCTTCTTCCAGGACGTGGATGATCGCACCGCCGCCGAGTCCCTCGTCCGGGCGATCCTGTGGCTCGACCACGAGGGTGACGACGCCGAGGACAACGCCTGGTTCGACCACCAGCTCGTCGGCCTCGACGTCGTGCGCGACGACGCCGTCATCGGACGCGTCGTCCGCGTCGACCACCTCCCCGCGCAGGACCTGCTGATCGTCAAGGCGGGCGAGGACGAGGTGATGGTGCCGTTCGTCGAGGCGATCGTCCCCAGCGTCGATCTCCACGCGGGGCGCGTCGTCGTGACGCCTCCCGCCGGGCTGTTCGAGGAGCTCCCCGACGATCCGGAGACTCGGCAGAACGACGACGCCGATCCCGCGCCGTCGCACTCGGCCGACTGAGGGTCCCGGCCCGTGCGGATCGACGTCCTCTCCATCTTTCCGTCGTACTTCGACGGGCTGACGCTGTCGTTGCTCGGTCGCGCCCAGGGCGCGGGAATCCTGCAGCTGCACGTGCATGACCTGCGGGACTGGACGTCCGACCGGCACCGCACCGTCGACGACACCCCGTACGGCGGCGGCGCGGGAATGGTCATGAAGCCCGAGCCCTGGGCGCTCGCGCTGGACGACGTCGCACGCGACAGCCCTCGCCCGACGATCATCTTCCCTTCGCCCGCGGGGGAGCGGTTCACGCAGGCCACGGCACGCGACCTCGCGACGCGCGAGCACCTCGTCTTCGGCTGCGGCCGCTACGAGGGGATCGATGAGCGCGTGTTCGAGTACGCCGCCGACCTGGGAGAGGTACGGCTGATCAGTCTGGGCGATTACGTGCTCAACGGCGGCGAGGTCGCGACGATGGCGATGGTCGAGGCGATCGGGCGACTCATCCCCGGCGTGGTCGGGAACCCGGAGAGCCTGGTCGAGGAGTCGCACGAGGACGGCCTGCTGGAGTACCCCTCGTACACCAAGCCGTCCGTCTGGCGCGACCGCGCCGTACCCGAGGTGCTCCTGAGCGGAAATCACGCCCGCATCGCCCAGTGGCGTCGCGATCAGCAGATCGAGCGCACCCGCCTCCGTCGGCCCGACCTGTTGCCGGAGGGCGACGCCTGATCCGACGTCGTCGCCGACCCGGCTGATAGCGTCGAAGACATGGTGGATCACGCGGCGTTGGCTCGATCGTTCGAGAGCGCGGGAGCGGCATACGACCGATTCCGCCCCGGGTTCCCCGCCGACGCCGTGGATGTCATCCTCCCGTCCCGGGTGGGATCTGCGCTCGATCTCGGAGCGGGCACCGGCAAACTGACCGGTCTCCTGCTGCCGCGGGCCGACGAGGTGTTCGCCGTCGAACCGGCGGAATCGATGCTCGACATCCTGCGGTCCCGGTTCCCCGACGTCCGCGCGCTGTCGGGAACGGCGGAAGCCATCCCCGTCGGCGACGCGTCGGTCGACGCGGTCACGGTCGCGCAGGCGTTCCACTGGTTCGATCGTGAGCGAGCCTGCGCCGAGATCGCCCGCGTGCTGAGGCCGGGCGGGACGCTCGGATTGCTGTGGAACCGCTTCGATCCCCGCTGCGAATGGGACAGGGCCAGCCACGCGATCGCGCATCCGGCTGTTGACGAGCAGGATCGCACGACGGCTGCCGCAGCCGCGCTCCCCGGGTTCGCGTTCGTGGACCACCGGCAGGTCGCGTGGGAGGAGAGCATCTCGCGTGCCGACTACCTCGCGCGGTGGGGCACGGTGAGCAGTCTGCTCGTGGCCGACGACGAGACGCGATCGGCGACGCTGCAGCGGATCGCGGGGGTGCTCGACGCCCACCCCGACACTCGGGGACGCGAGATCCTCGACCTCCCGCACGTCACCGACGTGTTCGTGTATCGGCGCGCATGAGGATCTGGTCGCTGCATCCCGTCCATCTCGATCGACAGGGCCTCGTGGCGGGATGGCGGGAAGCGCTGCTCGCGCAGGCGGTGCTCGCCGGCCGTACCCGCGGCTACCGCGCGCATCCGCAGCTCGAACGGTTCCGCATCCTCCCCGATCCGGAGGCTGCCATCGGGCTGTACCTCGCTGCCATCGCGGACGAGGCCGACCACCGCGGGTACCGCTTCGACCGATCGCGCATCGAGCATCCGGGCGCGATCGGCGAGCCCGTTGCGGAGGTGACCACCGGCCAGCTCGCGCACGAATGGGCGCACCTGCGCGCCAAGCTGGCCGTGCGCAGCCCAGAGACGTGTGAGCGCTGGCGTGACGTCGCCGCGCCGTCGCCGCATCCGCTGTTCCGCGTGGTGGAGGGTCCGATCGCGTCGTGGGAGCGGGAGGGCGACGCGCGCGGAGACGGCTGAGCTCGTCAGTCCACGCCGAGGAACGAGCGGTCGGTGAGGATGATCGGCCCGTCCGCCGTGATCGCCACCGTGTGCTCGGAGTGGGCGCCGCGCGAACCGTCGACGCTGCGCAGCGTCCACCCGTCGGGGTCGGTGACGAGTTCGTCGGTGGTCGCGAGGAACCACGGCTCCAGGGCGAGCACCAGGCCCTCGCGCAGCGGGAAGCCGCGGCCGGCGCGGCCGTCGTTGGCGACGTGCGGGTCGCCGTGCATCGTGCGCCCCACGCCGTGCCCGCCGAAGTCGGTGTTGATGGAGTAGCCCTCGCCGTGGGCGACCTCGGCCACGGCCGCGGAGATGTCGCCGATGCGGTTGCCGACGACGGCCGCACCGATCGCGGCGTCGAGCGCCCGCTCGGTCGTGTCGATGAGGCGCAGGTCCTCCTCGCGCGGGCTGCCGACGACGAAGGACACCGCCGAGTCGGCCACCCAGCCGTCGACCGAGACCGCGAAGTCGAGCGAGACGAGATCACCGTCGCGCAGCGCGTAGTCGTGCGGGAGTCCATGCAGGACGGCGTCGTTCACGGAGGTGCAGATCACCTTGCCGAACGGGCTGGCGCCGAACGAAGGGTGGTAGTCGATGTAGCACGACTCCGCACCGCGCGCGCGGATGAGATCGTGCGCGCGTCGGTCGATCGTCAGGAGATTGGTCCCGACCTTCGTGTCGTCGCGCAGGGTCGCGAGGGTCTCGGCGACGAAGCGGCCGGCGGCGCGCATCTCGTCGATCTCGGCAGGGGTGCGCAGTTCGATCATTCGGGGGAGTCCTCTCGTCCGTCCTCCATTCTCCCCGAAGTCGCGCCGGTCATCGCCGCCGCCGCTGTCAGCGAACACGCGGGCGCCTCCGGGTCGATCCGCATACGATCGGGGCATGTGGTTGCGACGCGCTGTCTTCCGCTGGCTCCTTCCGGCGGCGTTCCTGCTGCCGCTCTGGCTGGTCGTGGGCTGGGCGGTGTTCCAGGGCGGCTGGGCGATCCTCTGGGTGCTCTTCATCGCCGTCCCCTCGGTGCTCGTCGGCCAACTGGCTCTCACTCTGCTCACCCGTTCACGCCCGTCGGTCCGTGCGGAGCGTGCGGTGTCGTGGCTGGACGTGGCCGGCTTCGCCGCCTGGCACGCGTTGACCGTGGCCGTGGGATGCTTCATCGAGGGCGCCTTCGGCTGGCTGCTCATCGCCGCGATCCTCGTCGGCCTCGGACTCGTGTGGCTGCAGGTGTGGCAGCTGTGGACGGAATTGCGGGGGAGCGGTGCCGGCATTCGTGAGACCGTCACATGGTCGCAGGTGCGGCCCGGCTCCTCGCGGGCGACGACGTCGCCGCGGCCGGAGGTCATCATCGTGGAGGAGACCGACTCCCGAGGCTGACATGCCGTTTTGGCGGCCCGCCGCATCCGTGGCAGAATGGACCGTTGTGCCGCAACCGGCTCTGCCTCAGGGGAGCCCGCGGATGCTCTCGCACCGTACGGCACGCATCCCTTCTTGTTCCTTCCATCATGCATCCCGACCTGGGGCGAGTGCAGAGAGAGACGATCATGCAGATCCTCGACGCCGTTGACGCGGCTTCCCTCCGTTCGGACATTCCCGACTTCTTCCCCGGTGACACCGTCAAGGTGCACGTGAACATCACCGAGGGCAACCGCTCCCGTATCCAGGTCTTCCAGGGCGTCGTCATCGGCCGCTCGGGCGACGGTGTGCGCGAGACCTTCACCGTTCGCAAGATCAGCTTCCAGGTGGGCGTCGAGCGCACCTTCCCGGTGCACTCGCCGGTGATCGACCACATCGAGGTCGTCACCCGCGGTGATGTGCGCCGCGCGAAGCTCTACTACCTGCGCCAGCTGCGCGGCAAGAAGGCGAAGATCAAGGAGAAGCGCGACCGCTGAGTCGCAGCATCTCCACAGCACCCCAGGACACGATGTCCTGGGGTGCTGTGTTTTCCCCTCCGTGTGCGACCCTGTATACGGTCTTCCAGGACCCGCACGATCTCGAAGGAACCCGATGACGTCTGACACCACCGCCGCCCCCCGGACCAAGCGCCGCCGCGGGCTCCTCGTGTTCCTGCGCGACGTGCTCGTCATCATCGTGATCGCCGCGCTGGTGTCCTTCGTGGTCAAGACGTTCATCGTGCGGTCCTTCTACATCCCGTCGGCGTCGATGGAGCGCACGCTCATCGTGAACGACCGCATCCTCGTCGACGAGCTCACCCCCCGGTGGACCGACTACCACCGCGGAGACGTCGTGGTCTTCAAGGATCCCGGAGGGTGGCTCGACGCCCAACCGCAGACCCCGGCCGCACCGCCGCTCGTGCAGGCCGTCGACGGCGTGCTCACCTTCATCGGTCTGTCGGCCTCCGACTCGCAGGACCATCTGGTCAAGAGGATCATCGGCCTCCCCGGCGATCACGTGGTCTGCTGCAACGCGCTCGGGCAGATCACCATCAACGGGGCTCCGGTCGACGAGCTCGACTACTTGAACCTTCCCGAGGGCGACACCTCCGCCTCGAACATGCCCTTCGACGTCGAGGTGCCGGACGACTCGCTGTGGTTGCTCGGCGACAACCGCGATCGTTCGCGCGACTCGCGCGAGCATCAGGACCTGCCGAGTGGCGGATTCGTCCCGGTCTCCAACGTCGTGGGCAAGGCGTTCCTCACCACCTGGCCTCTCGATCGCATCGGAGCGATCGACGGGCACTACGACATCTTCAACGGCGTACCGGACTCGGAATGAGCGTGGTCGCACCGAAGCTGACGCTCGAGCGGCGCATCCTCACCGAGCGCTCGCTGGTGATCGCGTTGGACGAGGTCGGGCGCGGTGCTCTCGCAGGTCCTGTCGCCGTCGGCGCGGCCGTCATGGATGCTGCCGGCGCTCGTCGTCGCGTTCCCGACGGCCTCCGCGACTCGAAGCTCGTCACCGAGCGCCGCCGACCGGACGTCGCCGCGCGAGCATCGGCGTGGGTCCAGGCGTCCGCCGTCGGGTGGGCCAGCGCCGCAGAGGTCGATCAGATCGGCATCATCCGGGCGCTGGGGTTGGCCGCGTCGCGCGCCGTCGACGCGGTCGTCGCCCTCGGCGCCTCTCTCGAGGGTGCCGTCGTGCTGCTCGACGGCAACCACGACTACCTCTCCGCCGTGCACCCGGTCGCTCTCGATGTGCGCCCTGTCATCAAGGCCGACCGCGACTGCGCCTCGGTCTCGGCCGCGTCGGTGATCGCGAAGGTCGCGCGCGACGAGCACATGATCCAGCTGCACGGCGATCATCCCGACTATCAGTGGGAGCGCAACAAGGGGTACGCGAGCCCCGAGCACCGCGAGGCCATCCGCGCCCTCGGACTGTCGCCCTTCCACCGGTCGTCGTGGGCCATCGCCGACGCGCCGACGCTGTTCTGACCGCACGACGGCGGTGTCTTCCGTCCAGGCCTAGGATGGAGGGACCATGGATGAGGAAGCCTTCGACGACTACGACCGTGAGCTCGAGCTCGCCCTGTTCCGCGAGTACCGCGACGTCGTGTCGCAGTTCCAGTACGTGGTCGAGACCGAGCGTCGCTTCTATCTCGCCAACGAGGTGA
This sequence comes from Microbacterium sp. Soil_N32, assembly GCF_057655505.1. Classification (NCBI taxonomy): domain Bacteria; kingdom Bacillati; phylum Actinomycetota; class Actinomycetes; order Micrococcales; family Microbacteriaceae; genus Microbacterium; species Microbacterium sp. Soil_N32. Next base: position 590,193 of record NZ_JBDGME010000019.1, on the reverse strand, counting down.
ACGTCGTCCGGCGCGACACCGAGCACGACTTCTATTTCGAGATCTCGATGAGCGACGTCTGGGTGTGGGACATCTACCGGGCCGACCGCTTCGTGAAGGCTGTGCGTGTCCTCACGTTCAAGGATGTGAACGTCGAGGAGTTGCAGCGCCGCGAATTCGAGATCCCCCAGGAGCTCTCCCTCGACGGCGAGTGACCGCAGACACTCCTTCTCCACACCGTCGTCCGATCCGCAGTTTTCTCTGAACACGCGCCCCGGGGGTGGAAGGCGCCGCGCGCGTTCCACGGCAGAGGCACGCTGTGGTCATGGCAGCGAAGGACGAGCTCGGCAGAGCCGGAGAAGAGCGAGCGGCGTCGCATCTGCGCGCGCTCGGGTACACCGTGGTGGATCGCAACTGGCGGACGCCGCAGGGCGAGATCGACATCGTGGCGGTGCGGGGCGATGAGCTCTGCGTCGTCGAGGTGAAGACGCGGAGCAGCGTGCGGTTCGGCCATCCACTGGAGGCCATCGACGCCCGTAAGAGGCGTCGACTGTGGGCGCTGGCGTTCGCCTGGGCTGTGGCGCATCCCGAGCGCGCGCGGGGCCGCTCTCTCCACGTGCATGCGATCGGGATCGTCGGCGCGTCGCCGGCGACCGGAGCACTCGAGCACCTGACCGATCTCGTATGAGCACCGCGCGCACATGGGCGGTCGCGCTCACCGGCGTCGATGGACACCTGATCGAGGTCGAGGCGGACCTGTCGAACCAGACGCCGGGGTTCCGGATCATCGGACTTCCCGACAAGGCGCTGGGGGAGGCCGCGCAGCGCGTGCACAACGCGGGTCGCAATGCCGGGCTCGAGCTGCCCCGGCGGCTCATCACGGTCAATCTGTCACCTGCGAGCCTGCCCAAGCACGGTTCCGGATTCGACCTGGCGATCGCCGTGGCGGCGCTCGCGAGCGGCGACGCGATACCCCGTCGCGCGATCCGGCAGACCGTGCATATCGGCGAACTGGGCCTGGACGGTCGTCTGCGCCCTGTCCCCGGCGTGCTGCCGGCCGTCTTCGCGGCCGCGCGCGCCGGATTCGAGCGCGTGGTCGTGCCGTGTGCGAACGAGGCAGAGGCGCGCCTGGTGCCCGGAGTGGAGGTGCGGGAAACCGCATCGCTCGCCGAGGTCGCGGCGTGGCACGGAGCGGAGGTCGAGGTGCCCGAGGTCGTCGCAGTGGGCGGCGACGAGGCACCGCGTGCCCCGGGACCCGTTCCCGACCTGCGGGATGTCGTCGGGCAGGAGGACGCCGTGGACGCCCTGCTCGTGGCGGCGTCCGGAGGGCACAACCTGCTGCTGAGCGGGCCGCCCGGTGCCGGGAAGACGATGCTCGCGCGCCGCCTCCCCGGCATCCTCCCGCCGCTCTCCGATGAGGAGGCGCTCGAGGTTGCGGCGATCCGCTCGCTGGCCGGAGAGCGGATCGCCGGACTGGACCGGCTCCCTCCGCTCGAGGCTCCCCATCACGGCGCATCCGTCGCCGCACTCGTGGGCGGCGGCTCGCGCGTGGCGCGACCCGGGGCGATCGTCCGAGCGCACCGCGGCATCCTGTTCCTCGACGAGGCCGCCGAGTTCTCGCGGAGTGCTCTCGACGCGCTGCGCCAACCCCTCGAGTCGGGAGCGATCGAGATCACGAGAGCCGGGTTCGTGGCCCGCTTTCCCGCGCGCTTCCAACTCGTGCTCGCCATGAATCCGTGCCCATGCGGCAACTACGGAGTACGCGGGACGGAGTGTTCCTGCCCCTCCGTGGCGATCCGCCGATACGGCTCACGATTGTCCGGGCCGCTGCGCGATCGCATCGACATCGAGCTCGCGGTGTCCCGTGTCGCCGCATCCCGAGCGACCGCCGCCGTCGCGGACGGGATGGACACCGCGACCGCTCGGGAGCGTGTGCGGCAGGCACGGGCGCGCGCAGCGGAGAGGTGGGCGGGCACGGCGTGGCGACGCAACGCCGATGTGCCGGGCACGTGGCTGCGACAGGGCAGCATGCGGCTCGACGCGGCGGTGCGGGGACCGCTCGACCGGGCGCTCGAACGCGGCGTGCTGACGCTCCGGGGGTACGACCGCGTTCTCCGGTTGACCTGGACCCGGATTTAGCGTTTCTTCTAGACGGACTCCGCCGCGTCTTCGCGGTCGAGCTGAGCTGTTGCCGCCATGACCGCGAGAATGTAGGCCACCTCGCCTACGTCGTAGCCATAGGGCTTGAGCTTGTTCACGAACTCAGCAGTGGTCATCATCGCGCCTTCTGGCTTGCCGTCCAGCACTTCGTTGACTAAGCGCTGTCCCTCTTGCAGCGCGGGTGCGAACCCCTCCCCACGACGCTGCATCATGTGTGTTCCGAGTTCGAGCTGAATCCGCTGAAGGTCAGACACGTTGAGGATGCTACCTACCTTGCGTCGACCTTCAGTCGCGGGAGACGGCGCGGGGTTGCTGGCGGTTTCGGCGCGCTCGGTAAGGACCACACCGTCCGCGGCGTTGCGTTGCACGTTGATCTTCGCCAAGTCACCAATGTCGGAGTATGCCGATCTCAGCATCGAGAATGAGTCGTCCCGCACTCCCTTAACGAGCTGTTGCAGACCTTCCGTCGCGGCTCGCAAGTCGCGGAGCGCTGCCTCCGACTGCCGCGCTTGCTGATCGGCCCATCGGTAGAACAGGATCGACAGCACCAGGGCGAGGATCGACAAGACGATGCCGCCGACTGTCATGAGAAAGCCGAATGCGTCCGATATCGCCCTGTCGATGACCATGAATCGAACACTAACGGACGCGCTCCGTTCAGGCCGCAGAATCCCCGTCAGCGGGTGGCGGAACCTGCTTCGCCAGCTCGATGTTCTCACGGGTCAAACGGTCGTTCTCAGCGCGGAGCGCGGAGAGAGTCCCGTTCGTCTGCTTGTCGATCTTCTCGATCTTCTCGCCCTGCTTGCCAAGCGCGTAGAACGTGCCTCCCGCAGAGGCCGCGATGCCGAGAACGGTGATGAGGAGGTTCGTGAACGTGGCGGTTGCCTCGGGGCGGATCACGACGAGCACGGCGCTGCCGAGGAGTCCGACCCCGGCGAGTGCCGCGAAGGTCACGAACATAACGGTCTTGTTCACTTTGGGCGATGTCCTTTGCATTAGATGGCGGTGCGCCAGGCCGAACCGTTGGAGATCAGCAGCTCGGGGACTTTCCACGTCGAGCCGTCCGAGACGTAGAGGGGCACCGGCAGCCACACGCCGTTCAGCGACACGTACGCCCCCGAGGCGGTCATGTCATTCACGACTGCCGACCACGGCCCCCAGCCGACGCCGTTGTGGCCGCGAGAGCGGAAGTAGTAGCGAGTCGCGGGTGTCAGGTCAGCGAAGGTCGTCGTGCCACCGCTGCTGAGCGTCTGGACGCCCTGCGTGAACCCCGCGTCTCGGGCTACCTGCGCCTGCCATGCGTCGATGCCGGAGCCGTTCGCCGTCGTCCCACTGAACCGATAGCGGATCGACGTGGGGCCGATCTCGTCGAGCCCGAGGGGCACCGGGGCACCCGGCACCCACGGCGAGTACACGCTGCCATACGACCAGCCGTTGATCGTGCCGTACTGGAGCAGCATCGACAGGTCGATGTTCCGCTCGCCGCTCATGGGCACGTTGATGTCCCACGGCCCGCTGCGCCATCGGAGCTGACCGGCGCTGTACCCTCCCGGCAGGAACGGGTTACCGCTCACCCTGCCGAACTCTCCGCCGCCGATGTAGCCGACCTGCGCGCCCGCTCCGAGGTAGCGCGAGGACGTGCTGCCCGATCCGCCGTTGGCCGCGCGCAGGTAGCAGCGCACGGTCGTATACCCGGCGTCCGGGTTGTAGCCGATGACGTCGGCCTCCAGCCAAAACGACGTCGCAGGTGAGGAGTAGCTGACCCCAATCCGGTCGGTCATCGTCAGGGGGTCTTGATCCAGATGCGACCGTTGGCGTGAGCGGGCGCGCTCGACTGCACGTACAGGTCAACCGCCGTCGTACGCACGCCGTCGCGGTTGGTCGCGCCCGTGCCGCCACGGTTAACCGGACGAGTCTCCAGCTTCACCGACGCGGCGAGGTCGCGCGTTTCGGTGATCTCGTCCGCGCCGTCCTTCACCAAATCGGTGTTCGGGTTCACGGTCGTCCAGCCAGCAGCGAGGGTCTGGTCTCCAAGTGCCATGTTCAGGCGTCCTTCCACTTGAGGGTCGGGTTCACTGCCGACCACGTTTCGCCGGGGTTCCACGCTGCCCACGAGCCGGGGAGCGTGTCCGTCAGCCCTCGGGTGTCCAACTCCATCCGGCCATCGGAAAGGCCGAAGGTCACGCTGCGGACCTTGCCGGTCTGCGTCAGGGTGCCGGGGAGGTTGATCGTCGCGTCCTGCCCGGGGCGGGCCAGCACGTCGATCAGCGCGACCACGCCCTGCGTGCGCCCGCGCCCGGTAAGCGAGTTGAGAATGTAGGCCGCCGCACCGGGGCCGGGATATTCGCTCTCGCGCTCGACCAGCACGGCCTTCTCGTCGGTGCCAGCGACGTCGAACATTTCCCGCTGTACGCCGTCCGCGTCGGTCCAGCGGAAGCGCACCACAACGCCCGTCGCCCACTGACCCGCCCAGCTCTCAGTGTTCCGGTCGATGGTGTCTTCGCCTTGGATGGCATTGTGGCCCGACTGCACGACGACGTAACCGGGCACCTCGTAGGTTGCCGGGTCGATCAGCCGCCAGTTGCGTAGCTCGTCACAGAACAGGCGGAGCCCCGCGGCCTCGACGAGCGGGCTCAGGAAGTCGTAAAGGGACTGACCGGGCTTCCAATCGAACAGCTCGGGCGGGCGGGGGACGAACGCGCGGCGACTGCTGGAGGACAGGTGAGGCGTGCCGGTCCATTGGTAGGCGTAGCGCGCCGGAGTGACGACAGTGCCGCCGTCGAAGTACGTCGTGTCCACGGTGCCCTCGGTGATGACCACGCCCGTGATGTCGAAAGTCTGCCCGGCCAAGTAGGTACCCGAGGCGAGGTAGCAGTACACGCCCGCGCGGATCGCGCCGGGGTGGGCCTGGAACACGAACGTCAGGCGGTGCCAGGTGTTTGCCGTCGTCGTGAACGCGGGGCCGTTCAGGTTGCTCCCGACGAGGGCGTTCGCCGCGTTGCGCTGCTGCACGCTCAGCCGGACCGACTTCGAGACGGACGTGCGGACGTATGCCGAGACGCGGTAGAGCTGCTTCTCTCGAACGGGAACGTTCAGCGTGCCGCCCAGAATCGAGCCGTCGTCCCCGCCGTTGAAGTACGCGCCGCCCGTCGATCCGGCGTTCATTGTCACGCGCACCGCCGAGGCGATGCCAGTGCCGTCCGGGAACGCGCCCGTCGCGAGCCGCGAGGCGGAGCCGCCAGAGGCCAGCCAGCCGGAAAGGTCGGTCCCCGCGGTCGGGTTCGTCTGGAGGTTCGTCGCGTCCCACGCAGCCGTCATGTCAGCGTCGAGCGTTCCCGGCAGTAGGGACGTCCCGAGTTTGCCCAGCGCCCAGTTGCACACCGCCCGCAGGCTCGCCTCATGCTTGCGGGGCGTGTCGTCCACGGTTGTCGCCAGACGCAGCTTGTCGAACAGCAGTGCCTCGTCCGAGGCCAGGTCGAGCGTCACGGTTCCGGCCTTGTGGTCGACGGTACGACTGCGCAGCCCCAGGTCGAAGTCACGGAAGGCGCCGGTCAGCTCCTCGGAGACCAGCAGCGGCACGCGCTGCGGCTGCCGCGGGTCGATGCGCTCCAGCAGAGCAAGCTCAGTCAGCGGCACCTCGACGGTTGCCCGCGCGTATGGGGCGTGGTTCTCGTCGAGTGTCAGGCGCCCGCCGCTGACCGGCAGGGGAGCGTATGGCGAGGTGAGGTCGGGGACGTTCCACACCATCGCGACGTCGTCGAAGTAGAGCGTGCCGCGGACGGTGACGCCGAGGCTGAACGCCTGAGCGGTCGCCGCCGCCGTGTACGTGGCCTCGACGCTCTGCCAGAACGGCGAGGACTCGGGGCGCATCTTCGCGCGCACCGTGTAGCTCTGCCCGATGCTCAGACCCTCGAAGGCACGGGCGATCTCCACCCCGCCATCCGAGAACACGGTGAGCGCCTTGCTGCCGTCGATCCCGGCCCCGTTCGTGACGCTGATCGCGGACCCGGACACCCACCCGTCGAGACCCTGAACGAGCGTGTAGGCGCTGCCGATCAGGCGAATGTCATCCCAGTGAGTCGCGCCCGCGCTCGTCAGCGTGCGCGTCATGGTCGGCGAGGAGGCGACGAAGCTCTGGAACGCCACTCCCCAGGAGGTGCCGTTGTAGCGGTAGCCCTCCAGTCGGTAGGTGCGACCGACGACGAGGCCAGTGAACGTGCGCGTAGCGGTCGTCCCCTGGAACGCTCGCGTCCCGGTACGTCGAGGCGTGGCGACGTTTGTGCCGCCGGTCCAGCCGTCGAGGCCGTCGTTCGTGCCCGCGGCATAGGTCTCGAATCCGAAGGCGTACACGACGTCGTTGGCCGGGTAGTTCGTCTCCTGGTAGTCCTCGAACCCGTAGGAGTACACGGCCTGCTCGTGGCCGGGCTCCACAAGGTAGGGCGGGTCGACGGGGCCGATTGCGGCGAGCACTTCCGGCTTCACGAATGCGGTGCTCACAGCTCGACCTCCTGGTAACCGACCGAAAGCACCCAGCGCATGCGCGTGCCCTCGTCCAGCGCGAGGTCGATCGCACCGTCCGTGACGTAGGCCATGTTCACCGAGGCACGGTCGCTGTCCGAGAGGGTGAACGTCGTTTCCCGGCTGTGCTTCGTGAGGGCGTCGAACGCGGTGAGCTCGTCCAGGAAGAACAGCTCCAACCGTCCCGAGCGCGGGCGCGGGCGGATGAGCGTCACCGCGACGCCGCCGCCGATGAGGTCGTGGACGATGTTCTGCGATTCCCGAGCAGTCTGGTAGCCGAGCACCAGCGCGGGAGACACCGTCTGCCCGCTGCCGTCGTTCACGACGATCAGGGATGCCATGTCAGTACACGCCCTTTCCGAAGACCGGCCCAGCCACCCGGGCCTCGACGTTGATGACGCGGCGGCGACCGACGAACGCGTTCATCTCGCGCTCTGCCCCGGACGTGTCGAGGTTCACGGAAGCGTTCCCGTCCGGGATGCCCGCGATGTTGGCGGCGGCTTCACGGGCGAGGCGCAGCGCCTCACCTGTCGACAGGTTGAGGGTGATCTGCTCGCCGTTCAGGTCGTCGATTACACCGTCCGTGTCGCCCTTGAACTTCGACACGTCAGTGGTTGCCTGTCCCGTGTCCGCGTTGATGAGCACCTGCGTGTTGTCCGGCAGGGTCAGCAGCTTGTTCCCCAGCTCGTCAACCTCCAGCGACGCCTTCCCCGCGTCGCCGACCATGCCCAGCAGCGCGTCGGAGTATTCGCGAGCGGTCTGCGCGGCCTTGTCGTTGTTGTCCGAATACGTCCCGAGGGCGCGGCCAGCATCGTCGAGCGCCTTCTGCTGGTCGGCGAGCGCGGCGGCCTCCTGCTCGGTCAGCAGCTTGCCCTCCTCGCGCTTGTCATTCAGCACGCCGTTCTTCTGCGCCAACACCTCCTGTGCGGCGGCGAGAGCGTTCGTGTCGCCCGCAAGAATGCGCGCCGCCTCGGGGAGGCTGACGCCGAGAACTTCGACTAGCTTCTCCGCTTCGGTGCGCTGCTCGGGCGTCGTGAGGACTTCACTGACCCGAGCGGCCAGGGTGACGGTGTCGAGGACGGTCGTACCGGCGTCGATGTACGCCTGCGCGAGGCTGCTCGCGCGCTCCTCTAGACGCTTGCGCTCCTCCTCGATGTTCTGGAAGGCACCGATGATGAGGCCGAGACCAGCAGCGCCCGCGGCGGTCGCAGCCAGGCCGGGGATGCCGCCCAGTGCGCCGCTTCCGGCGAGACCACCGAGAGTGTCCTGTGCGATCTGCGGGAGGTCTTCGAGGTCACCGCGGAAGCTGGAGAACGTCTCGCCGAGGTTCTGACGCAGCTCGTCACCGACCTCCGACGTGCTGTCGCCGAACCGTCGCACGTCGTCCGAGGCATCGTCCATGCCCCGCTTGATGTCCCGGCCAGCGTCGTCCCCGGCTTCCCCGAGCCGCTTGGCATCCTTGACGGCGTCTCGGAACTTGTCGCCGAGGTCGTCCACGGCGCGTTCAGCCTGATCTGCTCCGCGCTTCGTGTCCCGCGCCATGTCGTCGAGCGCGTCGGCGACGTCGTCCAGCGCCTCCTCAACATCTTCAGTCGCCCGGATGACGTCGCGGGCATCCGCGGTCATCGGAATCTTGATCTCTTTGCCAGCCATGCCATCACCTCCGTTCGAGGGCTTCGTGAATCGTGCGGACGGTCGTTTGCACCCACAGCGCGACCAGCCGCGGGATCAGGTCTTCAGCGGTCGGCCAGACGACGCGGCCACCCTTGCGACGCCATCCGAGCTGACGGGCGGTGTGGCGGGTCATCCTGTACCGGGTGCCCTTCGGGCTCCGCGAGGTGTAGGTCTTGACCTGCTGTCGGTCGCCTCCGAACTCCACCGGGCGGGTGAGGTCTTTCAGCTTCCCGACCGCACCCGAACGCAGGACCACGTTCGTGTCGCGAACCTGCACCCGCGCGGTCTTGACGAGCACCTTCCGGTCGAGCTTTGAGGACGCCCGCTGCTCCAAGCCCTTCTCCCACTCGGGTTGAACGACTCGCTTCGTCTGACCGCGGAGCTGAGCCTGGAGCGTCCGGCCAAGGCTCGCGATGGCGAGGACTGCGGCGCGCAGCTCCCGGCTATCGCGAGCACTGACCTGGATGGGCATGGGCTTACGGCGTCGAGCTGCCAGCGGGGACGAGCTGCGGCTTGCCCTTGCAACCGACCGTCACCGAAGCGGTGGCGTAGGCGTTGACCGTGCCGCCGATGGCTCCCGGGGTGACGATGATCGTCACGGCGAAGGACGGGCCGCTGCCGCTGCGAGGCTTGAACACCACGTCGATCTCCTGGCCTTCGTGGTCGTAGAGGTAGCGGGCGAGCGAGTCCGGCGTCTCCCAGTCCTGGGCGTAGGCCAGCGTGCCCGTCCAGGTGGCCGTGGAGGCGTCGGTGTGCGAGCTGGCCGGGGTGAGTCCCTGCCAGGTCTGGATCGAGCTGGAAGGGTCGAACTGGACCTGCGAGACGTGGGCCTCGTAGTTGTCGTCCTCGACGGTGAGCAGGACGTCCTTCAGGACGAACGGCTTGACGGCGATCTGAGCCATGATGGGTGCCTCCTCAGGCGGTGGTCGTGACGGTGAGTTGGATGCTCCAGGCCGGGTACTGGGGCTGGTCGGCGGGGTATGCGCCGCGTTCCGCTTCCACGAACTCCAGAGCAGCGATGTCCTGGAGGATCGGCAGGAGGGTTTCCAGGCGCTCGTCGAGGCGGTCGTCCATGACCTCCGCGCTCTGCGATGGGTCGACGAGGGCAAGGGTGATGGTGTGGACGTGTGAGCCCGCGAGGGGGCCGGGCGCGACGCGAGTGTGCTGGAGCAGCACGGTTGGCTTGGCGACGGTGCCCAGGGTCTTGTCGCGGTCGTAGAACAGCCAGCCGGAGGGCAGGGCGGGCTTGATGAGCGCGGACAGGTCGCTGCGGACGCTCACCGGTCAGCCCACCCGGGGACGACCGGTTGCGGGACGCAGGAGCGCCTTCACATGCCAGTCGAGAGGTCGGGGCTGAATGGCGAACGTCTCGCCGCCGTACTCGCCCTGTGGTGCCGTCTGCTGCGCGTTCCACAGATTGCGAACCTGCATGAGCTGAGCGAGCCGGTACCGGTCGGGAATCGACGCGAACGACGAGCCCGGGTCGGAGCTGACGCCGTAGCTCAGGCGAATCTCGCCCTGGTGGATGGCGATCAGCCACACCGCACCATCCGGGTAGACCGTGAAGACCAGGCCATCCACGGTGGCGGTAGCGACCGTCCCGGGCCGGAACGCTACGGGGATGGTGTCCGCGGGCAGCGTCAGGTCGGAGACGCCTTCGCTGGTCACGGTGACGTCTACCCACCCATTGCGGCGGGCCAGGTGGACGCGGTACACGCCGCCTGGTGCGACCACGGCCAGCTCCTGAGCGTTGGTGAGAAGGGCGGGCGCGTAGGCCACGACGGCATCCTGAGCAGCCGTGAGGAGCTGCGTCAGGAGGTCGTCGCCGATCTGCTCGGCGTCCTCCCACTCAGCCCGGACGCTGTCCAGGGTGTGCCACGTAGTCATCGTGCGCCCGCCCTTCGGCTCACGCGCCAGCGCCCGCGACGGTGACGACGCGGATGGCCTTGGCGTTGTTGGTGAGAACGGCCCAGTAGGCGAACACGGCGGGGTCGATAGCGCCGTGGTGGGGGTCGATGCCCTCGACACGGATGGGAGCCTCGCCACCCAGCTCGTAGAACGTGAGCGCCTCGCGCGCTCCCACGTAGACCTTGCCCGCACCGCGCGTGCCGCCCGGGATGATCTTGAACCCGTTGTTTTCCAGCGTGCCGTCCTCGAAGCCGAACGACGCGTTGAGGAAGGCGAACGTGTCGTCCTTGCCGGTCAGAATGATGTCGCGCCACAGCGCCGGGTCCACGACCGCGAACGACGGCGAGTTCTCAGTGTCGATGACGTCGAGCGCGCCGTCCACGATGGCGGCGAGACCCGAGGCGATGCCGGAAGGCACGCTGCCCGCCGTGGTGGCGGTCGCGGCGGAGGTGATCGCGGCCAGCGCCTTCGCGTCGGTCTTGCGCGCGACGGACTCCGTCATGCGGTCGAAGTACGACGCGATGACGCCCTGGTCGTTGAAGTCGATGAATCGACGGTCGAGCTTGTGTCCACCGGCCAGACGCTGCGCGTCCATGCTGATCTGCTCGGTGTCGACGGCGTTGGAGGGAACCTCGGTGACGTTGCCTGCGTAGTCGCCCACCTCGGGCTCCTTGCCCTCGACCCACTGCCAGCCCACGGCGCGGTACGACGTGAGGGCCGCGTGACCGAGGAGGGGAACGAAACGCCGCTGGTACTTCCGGCGACGCCACAGCTCGCCGAGGTAGGCGGGCTGCTGCGTGTCGGCACCGATGCTGACCGAAGACGGCCCCGAGTGCTGAATGTTGGCGATGGCGAACATCGCGTCGCCGCCCGCGTAGGGCTTCAGAGCCTCCGGGCTGCCGCCCTTGGCTGCGCCCACCGCAGCGAACAGGCCCGCCGCGGTCGTCTCGTCCTTCTTGGGTGCTGCCGGGGCGTTCAGGCCGACCGGCACCGTGGCAGGAGCTGCCTGGTTCATGTCTTCGTCCTTCGTGTCGGCCTCGGGCTCGGAGCCTTCGGCGGTGGCCTCAGCAGCGGGTGCCGCCTCGGAGTTGGTGAGTGCGTCCACCGCGGCCTGAGCGGCGGCGAGCGCTGCCTGTGCGTCGGTGAGTTCGTCCGTCGCCTCCTGCACCTCGTCGAGGGCTGCGAACAGGGCGGCGGACTGGAACGCGCCGGTCGGCACGACGGCCACGCCACGCAGGAGCGAGCTGACGGCGTTGGCACCACGACGCACGAGCGAGCGGAGTTCGGCGCTCAGGCGCGGCTTCGGCTGGTTGGGGTCGGCGGCGCGGGCCAGGAGGGCGTCACCCTCGGGCGTCTTCGCGATCTCGAATTCGGCGACGATGCCCGCCTCCGTCTCCTCCAGGGAAACGGCACGGCCCCGCGCCTCGGGGATGAGGTTGTCCTCCGCGGGGTGGCCGTCGCTCAGGCTGACCACGGACGGGTCGGCGGGAAGGGTGACGGTGCCCGCGCTGAACATCACGGGCTCGGTCCCGGAGACGGATGCGCTCGACATCTCGCCGTACGGCAGCACCAATCCCTTGATGCGGCGTGCGGCGACGTCTACGGCGAACAGCGCTTCGGTCATGGTCAGTCACTCCTCGGTTCAGTGACGGCGGGCTGCTGCGCGCCGACTAGCGGCGAGCGGTTGAAGCGGATGACGCGGCCAGCCGGGGACACGTCGTCGAGGGACAGGCGGGCCTCGATGGGGCTCATCCACGCCGGGAGGGCGTACATGGCGAACTCATTGGCCTTCCCCTCTGCGGTCGAGTACGTGAGGGTCGCGGTCGCCATAGAGCCGTCGAGTAGCGAGGCGGGGAGCCCGGTGAGGCGGGCGATGTCGAGCACCGCAGCGTTGCGCGCCTCGACGAACATGTCAGCCTTAACGTCGCCGTGGACACGCAGCTCGATGTTGGAGGGAGTGAAGCCGGTGCCGCCGTTCTTTCGAGCCTCCTCCCAGTCGCTCGTCAGACGTCGAATCTCGTTCTCTTCGTCCTCGTCGTCGCCGTCCGTCAGCGGGTCGTCGGTCGTCTGATGAAGCTCGGCGAGAGGGATGGGCGACTCCGCCCGCTTGATCCAAGCCCGCTCCAGGCTGCGGAACCCCTTGATGGTCTGCGCGCCAGTGGCGAGAATCCCACCCGAGCCGTTGCCGGGGAACACGATCACCTCGTGGGCGCTGACCTGCTGCCCGTCCACGTAGACCGCGCCGGTAGCGTCGTCGATGCTCCAGCGCTCGAACGGGAGGCGGACGGCGCTCGTGATGGGGGAGTCCGGCCCGCCTGCGCGCTCGACGACCCACAGCGACCAGTCGTAGAACAGGAGGTCGTCGACGGTCATAGCCATGCGATGCCACGGCGAGATACCCGCTGACCCGCTGACCAGCCAGGCGGGGGTCGTCTCCTGGCTCGCGTCCCACTCCTGGAGCTGGAGCGAGGCGATGGTCCCCACGAGGATGTCCCGTGCGCGCTTCAGTGGCGGGATCGACAGTGCGGCCTCTCGGGTCAGCTCGCCGATCTCTCCGGCGTAGAACTCCGACCAGACGAGGCGCGACATCTGCGACGTGGTGCCCGCGAGAGGGGACACCAGTGGGAGGCCCGCGCTCATGCGTTCGATTGCGCGGGTGTCCTTCTTCAGCCGGTCCAGGAGTCCCACGCAGAGATGTTCAGCCCGACTTATCGAATCCCCGAGCGCTACGATCTGGGCATGGCACTAGTGGTTGTGAGCGACGGCAACTTCACCGCGCGAATCGACGTTCCCGAGGTCGCGGACGAGATCGAATGGAATGATCGGCGCTGGCTTCGCAGGGGTGACTACCGGCCTTCACGGTCTGGCGTCGTCGGCCCTGACGGGCAGCTGCCGAACCTTCCCGACGACTTGCCGCACTACGTTCCCGCCGAGACGTCCTGAGTGTCCTTCCGCCGCCAGTAGTGGAGGTTGGTGGTCGCCTGAGTCGAGCCAGGGTGCGCCCGCCGCTCATGGTCGCGGGCAGCCTCCCACGCCTCCACGCGAGTCCACCTCCACGCGTGCCAGTGAGGGCACTCCCGGCAGCTCATGGCCGCGCCCGTGTCCGCCGTGTAGTCCATTGAGATGCGAGCGCTCACGATGCGTTGACCGCCCCGCGTGCGCGGCTCTTCGGCTTGTTCGTGTCGAAGAAATGGAGGCCCAGCGCCCACGCCTCGACGGGCGTGATGTTGTCGTCAAGCCGCTTCGGGTCACGCCCGAACAGCCACCCGCTGCCCTGACCGGCGCGACGCTTGACCGTCTTGTGCACGGCCTCGGTGAGCACAAGCTGATCGCGCCAGTGCACGACGTTCTCACGTTCGACCTCGTCGACCAGACGGGAGGCGGCGACCTTCGCGTGGGTGAAGTCGCGCGGCTCCAGGCGGGGGCGCGTCTTCTGCTGGTTCAGCTTCTCGACGATGACGAGGTTCGCCTGATTCTTGTTGTCGAACACGATGGGAACGCGGTACCGGCGAGCAAGCCTCAGCAGCGCAGCCGGTGACTTGTCGATGCCGGGAAGGTCGTCCAGCAGCAACCCAACCGCCCGGCCCTCGTCGTCACGCCACGAGGCCACGATGGACGTGCACAGCCCGTCCGGGTGCGCCGCGAAGCTGAGCACCCAGCGGGGCGGGAAGGCGGGGGTGCCCGGGGCTGGGAGGGTGCCGTCCACGCCCGTGCGCGCCCACTTCAGCGGGTCGAACAAGGTGATCGCTGCCCCGTCCTCGCCGAAGATGCCCAGGTACTCACGAATGAACACGTCACGCGGCATGAGCAGGTAGGAGCGGTGCACAGCCTCCAGCGGGGTCAGGTTGCCCGGCTGGACACCGGGATGGTGCAGCTCGATCAGCTCGCGCACTCGCCCCTCAGGGTTCTCCGCGGTCGGCTCCCATGACGCCAGCTCCTCATCGGTGGTGGTGTCCGGTGCGGCGTACCGCAACACAGCAGCGCCCAGCGCGTTGTCGGTCAGCATGCGGTGCAGCAGGTTCCCCTCGCCGCGTCGCTTGCCCGCGGTGCCCGACACGACCAGAGCGCCACCTGTCGTGTCGAACGTCGGCGGGATCGCCGCGAGGAGGTCTTCCGTCATGGCGTCGTCCGCCTCGCCCCCCTCGTCCACCAGAACGTCGTCATACGCCGAGGAGCGGAAGCTGGAGCCGATAGGCGGGTGCACCGCGTACACCGAACGGTTCGGGAACTCGATGCGCTCGCCGCCACCCGCCTTGTGAATCTTCACGGGACGCGCAGACGGGTCCGGCCACCGCGCCTCAATCGGGTCGACGATCTCCTCACGGAACTTCTCCCGAGCCTTCAGACCCGTCGTCGCCAGCGTGAACGCGGAGTTACGGCGGGGGCGCACCGCGCACCGGCCCAGGTGAACCGCGAGGATGCTGGAAGTCTTCGTCGAACGGCGCGGCTCCAGGATCGCGTTCAGCGGGTTCCCGGCGTTCATCACGTCCGCGACGAGGAGCTGCTGAGGCTTCGCCGTCCTGCCCCCCTCCCGATGCTCGACCAGCCCCAGCATCGTCGCGCCGACCAGGAACTCCAACCGCGTCTGCCACGTCGTCGCCAGCTCCGTGACATCGTCAGGAGTCAACACCGAGTCACGCAGCTCCACCCACGCCGCCTCCTCCAACAGCGGATGCCCCACCAACTCCGGGAACGTCTCCGCGATCTCCGGCACGTCTGTGAAAGAACGCACTCTGTGAGCCGAAGCGGGGGTACTGGTGGTCTGACTCAAAGAACTCATGGCTGCGTCTCCTCGATGACGGACAGCACGACCTTGCGGCCGGCGATCATGCTTGCGATGGCGCGGTGTCGTCCATCGGTGATGCGGTAGTTGTTGCCTTCGGGTCGGACGGTGATGGGCTGGGCGTGTTCGTTGGTGCCTCGGTACATGTAGGTGAGTGAGGCGATGACGAGGTAGTTGCATCCGGCCACGACGGGCTCGGGCCACAGCAGGTGGTCGAGGGGGATGAGGGTGGGGTTCACCATGTGGGGAGTCCTCTGGTTGCTCGGGTGGTGCCGTTGGTTTTGGTCGCGCCGAGTCGTCCTCCTGCGCGTCGGTTCTCGCCTCGGTGTTCGGGTCCGAGGTTGGTGAGGTCGTGTGTGCCGCCGCGGGACGCGTCGATGCGGTGGCCGATGTCGAAGCGTTGTTCGGGTGTGATCTCGCGTCCGCAGCGTTGACACCAGACGGGTCGTCCTGCGGCGTGGTCTGCGCGGGCGCGGGCGCGGATGGTGGCGGCGTTGCGCCGGTAGGTGGGGTCGCTGTGTGTGGCGGTCATGACGCGGTCGCGCTGGCTACGGGGGTGCCCCCCGAGCCCCCCAACACAGGGGTGTTGTTGTGGAGTGCGGTGAGTTCTCGTCCGGGTGTGCGTCGCGTAGACGGGTGTGTCTTGGTGGGTTCGCGTTCTGAACGCGCGCGCGCGAGGCGGTCCGGGTAGGGGAGGGGGGTCAACTTGGCAGGTCTACCGGCCAAGTTCGGGGTCAACTTGGCAGGTGTACCGGCCAAGTTCTCGCCCACGTCGGAAACGCACTTGGCAGGTGTACCGGCCAAGTTGTTGGCAGGTGTACCGGCCAAGTTGGGCGCATCCCACCGCCCCCTCACCCGGTACTCGGCACGCCGTCCCTGAGCGTTGTCGAACTCGACAGCTCCCGCGTCCCGCAGTCGGGCGAGGGCGTCACGGGCGCTGGACCGGGACACCCCCGCGAGGCTTGCGAGGTCGTCCTGCGTGTGGTCCTTCACCACGCCCTCAGGGTTGGCGAGGACGAGCAGCACCAGCAGCAGCCGCATGCCCGCCTCCCCGACCTTCGGCATGTCCGCGAGGTCGGAGAGGACGGCGTCCCGGGGGAGCCTCACGTCGACACCTGAGGGGTCGCGAACGTCTCGACGCCGCACCAGTGGGAGCCGGTCGCGATGTGCACCCACTCGTACCCCTTCACCTGGATCGTGGTCTCGCAGTGGAGGCAGGTGAAAGCACGCTTTCGTGCCTCGGCGTTCTTCTGCTGAATCGCGTCCCGGGCCTGGCGGAAGTCGGCGAGCGAGGAGCGGGCCACCTTGGCGAACGTTGCCCACCCGTTCGTCGCCGACTGGAGGGCTTCGAGGTCGGAGCGCCGGTACAGCCACCAGGTGTTCGTCCGCTGGTCGTAGCGACGCTGAGCGGACGGCACGCGGGTCTTGATCGCCTGCACCATGCGAGGCGCGTACTCGAAGGTCAGGCCGTAGCCCTCTGACGGGTGGCGGGCCACGTTCACCGTCAGCTTGCTCACGGCAGCACCCCCGACACTCCGAAGCTGATCGCCAGGACGGCGAGGAAGACCGCGGCGGTGGTCATGGCTTCCCGAAACGCGTTCATCGGGCACCATCCGAGAGGAGGGCGCTCAGGCGTGCGATCTGCGAGGCGCTGAGCGGGGGAGCGCTCGCGAGGTTCTTCTGGATGGCCGCCTGAATGTTCGCGGCGGCGAGGTCAGCGCGGGCCTGGGCGATACCCGCGGCGTCGGCGGGACGCTTGGACGTGATCCCTGCAAGGCGCGTGCTCGCACTGCGCGGGGTGGGGATGGAGCTGGACATGGAAACGGTCCCTCTTGAGCAGTTCCACCCGCTCGCTTCGAGGGGTGGTCCTGGTCCAAGGGGACCGTGTTCAGCGTGTGAAGTTCAGTGGCTCGATGCTAACGCACAACGCGCGTTGACTGCAACACGAATGTCTGCCTGACCTGGACTTTATGGTGCAACGGTTGCCCTATGAGCGCCACGCGACGCGAACGGACTCGGGGTCAAACGTGCGGACACCGCGCCCGGGAGGCATGACGTCGACAGTCATGAGGGTGTCGATGACCTGGCGGCGACGCGCGACCGGCAGAGCCAGGTAGGCCTCTCCTGAGGTCAGGCCGCCCAGAACTCGGGCGCGCCCCGAATCGGCCAGGCGAACCTCCAATGCGGCGATCTGCTCGTTCAGTCGCTCGGTCGCGGCCCGCACCTGGTCGGCGGTGAGGTTGCCATCCGCGAACTCCACTCCCAACGCCTCCCGCCGCACGCGCAGCGCCTCCAGCTTCGACCGGTCCTCCGGGGATGCCTCGGCGGAGTGAGCGAGGTTGGCCGCGTCAGGCAAGTCCAGGCGTCCAGCCACCAGCGCGTCGATGTACTGCTCCACGGGCTCCGCCATCCTCGCCACATGCCCCAAAGCTGAACGGCAACGGTAGGCACGCACCCCCGGGCGAGCGTTTCCGCCAGCGTGGAGCGAAGACCCGCAGACCCCGCAACGCGCCACACCCGTCAGGAGGCTCTGAGCACGGGTCGTGCGTCCCCTCGCGCCCCCGATGATGGCTTGGGCCGCCTCCCAAGTGTCAACGTCCACGAGCGCGGGCCACACGGCCTCAGCCACAACCTCGCCGCGGTGTCGGACCTTGCCGACGTAGCGGGGGTTTCTGAGTACCGCTCGAACGGCGGTGCGCTCCCACGTCCCGCCCTGGCCGGTGGTGAAGCCGCGAGACGTCCAGTCCCGAGCGATGGCGGACAGCGTCTCGCCCGCGATGTAGGCGCGGTACCCGTCGCGGATGGCGGCAGCCTCGTCCTCGCGTACCGTCGTGCCATCCTCATCGAACCCAAACGGTCGGCGGCCACCAACCCAGTGCCCCGCCCGTGCACGGGCCTCGTTCGCTCGACACTGCCGTTCGGACTTGCGATGCACCTCGAACCTCGCGATTGCCGCGAGCATCGTGGCCCGGAACTCACCGTCCGCCGTGGAGAGGTCGATTTCCCCATCCACCGTGACGACCTTCTTGCCGCTGTCGATCAGCACGGACAGGTCGCGCACGTCCCGCAGGAGCCTATCGAGGTCAACCGCCACGACGACATCGACGTCAGAGGCGAGCATTTGGCTCCAGCCGGTCGTCGTCCCACGTCGTTTGCTCGCGCTCACGTCGTTGTCCGTGAACTCGTCGACCAGCTTCCACCCTCGCGCCTTGATGAGCATCCTGGTGCGCTGTCGCTGCCTCTCGATGCCCTCGGCGTTGTCGACGGATTGACGTAGGTAGGTGGCTGCCCGCATGGCGCAATAGTACCTCTGCCATTTGCGGGTCCACCATTTGGCCTGGACCATGGCCGACCTCGCCGGTGTGGAACGGCCGCGCCAGGACGATGTGGGTCGAGCGCTCCTGCTCAAACAGGGAGCAGCGCGGTGAACGGCGTGCGGGTGTTCTCGGCAGAGGCACGGTCGGCGGCCCGCGCGCTGCGCCCCGACGCGGCGTCGATCGACACCATCGTCGCTCGCGCGGCCTGGTCGGTGATCGCAGAACCCGGTGACGGGACGGCGGGAGCGCTGATCCGTGACCTCGGTCCGGTGGAAGCCCTGCTCTGCGCGCTCGACCGGCGCGGGGGCGAGCCGAACCCCTCCCTGCAGGAGGCATCGGCCCAGACGGAGTGCGTGGCTCACGCTCGGGCGAGGTGGATGCCCCGCGCCGACCCGCGCGCGATCGTCCATGCGCTGGAGGGGGCGCGGCACGTGGACGCCCGCCTCGTGCTCCCTGAAGATCCCGGGTGGCCGACGATGCTCGACGATCTCGACGTCCACGCGCCCGCCGCGCTGTGGGTGCGCGGCCAGGAGGCGCTCCTGACGACGAAGAGGCGGGTCTCCATCGTGGGAGCCCGCGCGTCGACGCCCTACGGGGAACACCTCGCCGCAGAGCTGGCGGGCGATCTCGCGCACACCGGCACGGTGGTCGTCTCGGGCGGGGCGTACGGCATCGACGGTGCCGCGCATCGCGCCGCCCTTCGGGTCGGCGGGCCCACTGTCGCACTGCTCGCCGGGGGAGTGGACCGCGCGTACCCGGCCGGGCACCAGGGGCTGCTCGCCGAGATCGCCGCTCACGGTGCCGTGGTCAGCGAGGTGCCGTGCGGAGTCGCGCCGACCAAGTGGCGATTCCTCGCGCGCAACAGGCTGATCGCTGCATTGGGCGACGCGACGGTGGTGGTCGAGGCGGGCTGGCGCAGCGGGTCGCTCAACACGGCCGGGCACGCGGCGTCTCTGGGCAGGCCGCTCGGGGCCGTGCCAGGGCCGGTGACGTCCGCGGCCTCCGCAGGGTGCCACAGGTTGTTGCGCGAGTACGACGCCCGGTGTGTGACGACGGCCCAGGAGGTGCGCGAGCTGTGGGGAGAGATCCCGGCGAGCGAACCGCGGTCCCCGGCCCCGGATCCCGATCGCACGCGTCTGCTCGACGCGCTCAGCTCGCGTTCCTCGCTTCCGGTGCATGAGCTCGCCCGTCGGTCCGGTCTGGCTATCACGCGCGTCCAGGCGCTCCTCGGGATGCTCGATCTGGAAGGAGCGGTGCGACGGGCGGACGGCGGGTGGCGCCGGGCGGCGCGTTGAGGCTCGAGCCGGCACGCGGCGCGGCATCATGGTCGAGTGGAACTGACGGAGGCTGCCGAGGCGTTCGCGACGCACCTGTCTCGTGTGCGCCGGCTGTCGCCCGCGACCGTGCGCGCCTACCGTTCCGATCTGCGCGATCTGGCCGAGAGCGTCGCCGACCCCGATCTCGAGGCCATCGACCTCGACGCGCTGCGCGACTGGTTGTGGCGGGCCACGCAGCGGGGGGACGCACGGTCGACTCTGGCGCGACGTGCTGCCGCGGTGCGTTCGTTCTTCGCGTGGGCCCGTGAGCAGGAGATCGTGAGCGCCGACCCGAGTCTCCGGCTGGTGGCGCCGAAGCGCGGCCGCAGCCTGCCGACGGTCGCCTCCCGCGACGCGATGGAGGGACTCCTGGAGGAGCACCGGAGACGCGCCGTCGATGGTGACGCCGTCGCACTGCGCGACCACGCGATCCTCGAGATCCTCTATGCCGCGGGCATCCGCGTCTCCGAGCTGTGCGGGCTCGACATCGACGACGTCGACTTCGATCGCCGCACGGCTCGCGTGCTCGGCAAGGGGGCGAAGGAACGCGTCGTGCCGTTCGGCGGCCCGGCTGCCGAGGCGCTCGGTGCGTACCTGCGCCGCGGGAGACCCGTGCTCTCGTCGAGGTCATCCTCGCCGTCGCCCGCCCTCTTCCTCGGTGTGCGGGGAGCGCGCCTGGGACCGCGCGCGGTGTACGAACTCGTGGCCGGCGCCCTCGGTCCCGTCATCGGATCGGAGCACGTGGGGCCGCACGCCCTCCGTCACACGGCGGCGACGCACCTGCTCGACGGGGGTGCCGATCTGCGCGCCGTGCAGGAGATCCTCGGCCACTCCAGCCTCGGTACGACGCAGATCTACACGCACGTCTCGTCGGAGCGCTTGGCGGCCACCTACCGTCTCGCACACCCGCGAGCCTGATGGCGCGCGCTCAGGGGGAACTGCAGCAGGGGAGGAGCACTGCGCGGGGCGCCCCACCGAACAACAGCATCGGATCGATGTAGGCGCCGTCCTGTCGCACCCCGAGGTGAAGAGCGCCCACCGGGGTGTGGCCGCCGTGCGCGAGTACGCCGATCGTCTGCCCTGCCCGTACCGCGTCTCCCGGCAGCAGGCTCGACTCCACCGGCTCCAGGGTCGAGACGAACCCCTCTGCGTGCTCGATCGTCAGGAGCGGCCGGTCGACCACTGTGCCCCGGAAGGCGACGACGCCGTCGGCCGGAGCGACGACAGGGCCACCGGTCGCAGCGAGGATGTCGATTCCCCGATGTCCGGCGCCGAAGGCGTGAGCCGGAGCTCGAAAGGGGGCGACGACGGTGCGCGGTCCCGAGGCCGGCCAGGTCCACCCCGGTGCGGACGGCGACGGTGCGGCGGACCCCGACGCCGGGCCGACTGCCGAGGAGGACGGCGCCGAAAGGGATGCGGACGCCGGCGCTGCCGGGGCCATGGTGGGCTCCACGCACGTTCCGATGGCGACGAGGACCAGCAGCAGGACGAAGCGACGGAGTGGGAGGGGCATCTGTCGGGCCGTCGCGGCAGGACGACCTCCGAAACGTGGGTTGTGTCGGTCCGTGGAGCTTGTCATGGGAGGATACTGCCCGTCCCGTGATCGCGATGGGCTCCGTCTGCGCGCCGCAGACGCGCTCGGGGACAACGGTGCCGAGTGCGCTCTCCGTGGAGGGCGGGTCCTGGCCACTCGCATCCTGTATGCTGGTCGAGCACCTCGAATCCGGGGTGACTACGCGTGCCCACAGCGACTTCGGTCGCGGCATCCACTCCCACAGGTCCCCTCGCGGGCGGGTGTGCGCCGGGCACCAGGAAGTCCGATCGCATGATCGGCGACAACCTCAACGGCGCTCGGCGCCAGAACAAGGAGACGACCATGGCTGTGGTCACCATCCGCCAGCTGCTCGACAGCGGCGTGCACTTCGGACACCAGACCCGTCGGTGGAACCCGAAGGTGAAGCGCTTCATCCTCACCGAGCGCAGCGGCATCCACATCATCGACCTGCAGCAGTCGCTGGGCTACATCGACAAGGCCTACGACTTCGTCAAGGAGACCGTGGCGCACGGCGGCACGATCCTCTTCGTCGGCACCAAGAAGCAGGCGCAGGAGATCCTCGCCGAGCAGGCGACCCGCGTGGGCCAGCCCTTCGTGAACCAGCGCTGGCTCGGTGGACTCCTCACGAACTTCTCGACGATCTCGAAGCGTCTCGCACGCATGAAGGAGCTCGAGGAGCTCGACTACGAGACCCCGGCCAACAGCGGCTTCACCAAGAAGGAGCTCCTGCTGAAGAAGCGCGAGCTCGACAAGCTGCACAAGTCGCTCGGCGGCATCCGCAACCTCACCAAGACGCCGTCCGCCCTGTGGGTCGTCGACGCCAAGCGCGAGCACCTCGCGATCGACGAGGCCAAGAAGCTCGGCATCCCGGTGATCGGCATCCTCGACACCAACGCGGACCCGGACGACTTCCAGTACCCGATCCCCGGCAACGACGACGCCATCCGCTCGGTCTCGCTGCTGACGCGCATCATCGCCGACGCCGCGGCCGAGGGCCTGCAGCAGAAGCACAACCCCGAGGCCGGCAACGTGGAGCCCCTGGCGGAGTGGGAGCGCGAGCTCCTCGAGACCCCCGCGGGCGAGACCACGGAGGCTGCGGCCGAGGCGCCCGCCGCCGAGGCTGAGGCCCCCGCCGCCGAGGCTGCTGACGCCGAGGCTCCGGCCGAGGCCGACGCCAAGTAATTCCGCGACCACCAACACATCACGAAGCAAGGAGCCACCACACATGGCCAACTTCACCATCGCCGACCTCAAGGCGCTGCGTGAGCAGCTCGGAACGGGAATGGTCGACACCAAGAAGGCGCTCGAGGAGGCCGACGGCGACGTCGAGAAGGCCACCGAGATCCTGCGCCTCAAGGGTGCGAAGGGCAACGCCAAGCGCGCTGACCGCTCGACCAGCGAGGGACTCGTCGTCGCTCGCGAGCAGGACGGCGCCGTGACGCTCGTCGAGCTCGCCTGCGAGACCGACTTCGTCGCGAAGAACGACCGCTTCATCGCGCTGGCCGACAAGGTCGCCGACGCCGTCGCGGCCGTCAAGGCCGACTCGGTCGAGGCGGCTCTGGCCGCGGACGCCTCGGGTCAGACCGTCGAGCAGCTGATCTCGGAAGAGGCAGCCATCATCGGCGAGAAGGTCGAGCTGCGTCGCGTCCGCACCGTGACCGGTGACGGCGTCGAGGTCTACCTGCACCGCACGAGCAAGGACCTGCCCCCGCAGATCGGCGTCGTCGTCGCCTACACCGGTGACGACGCGGCGACCGCTCGCAGCATCGCTCAGCACATCTCGTTCGCCAACCCGTCGTACCTGTCCCGCGAGGACGTCCCGGCGGCCGCGGTCGAGAAGGAGCGCGAGATCGTCACCGAGATCTCGCGCAACGAGGGCAAGCCGGAGGCGGCTCTGCCCAAGATCGTCGAGGGCCGTGTCGCCGCGTTCATCAAGCAGGTCGCCCTGCTCGAGCAGGACTACGCGAAGGACAACAAGCTCTCCGTCGCCCAGGTCGCGAAGGACGCCGGCATCTCGGTGACCGACTTCGCGCGCTTCAAGGTCGGCGCGTAACACCGTCGAAGGGGTTCGGATCGTGAGATCCGAACCCCTTCTTCATGCCCACGAGGCACTATCTTGAATCGGGATGAGAGGACACCACCCATGACCGAACGCACCGGACGCCGACGCGTCCTGCTCAAGCTCTCCGGCGAGGCCTTCGGCGCTGGCCAGCTCGGCGTCAACCCCGACGTCGTCAGCCAGATCGCTCGGGACATCGCCGCGGCGGTCGACGAGGTGGAGGTCGCCATCGTCGTGGGCGGCGGCAACTTCTTCCGCGGGGCCGAGCTCAGCCAGCGCGGCATGGATCGCGGTCGCGCCGACTACATGGGCATGCTCGGCACGGTCATGAACGCCCTCGCGCTGCAGGACTTCCTCGAGCAGGCGGGCGCCGCCACGCGAGTGCAGTCGGCCATCTCGATGACGCAGGTCGCCGAGCCGTACATCCCCCGGCGCGCGGAGCGTCACCTGGAGAAGGGGCGCGTCGTCATCTTCGGCGCCGGCGCGGGCCTGCCGTACTTCTCGACGGACACCGTCGCAGCGCAGCGCGCGCTCGAGATCGGCGCTCAGGAGGTTCTGGTCGCCAAGAACGGTGTGGACGCCATCTACACCGCCGACCCGAACAAGCACGCCGATGCGGAGCGCATCGATCGCGTCACCTACAGCGATGCGCTCCAGCGCGGGCTCAAGGTCGTCGACTCGACCGCCTTCAGCCTCTGCATGGACAATGACATGCACATGCGCGTGTTCGGCATGGAGCCTGCGGGCAACGTCACCCGCGCCCTCCGCGGCGAACCCATCGGCACGCTCGTCACGACCTGAGCGCGGCGCGCAGGTCACCGCCTGCCGCCCGATAGAATTCACAGAACACCCCGACGATAGGAGTCACCGTGATCGCGGACGTCCTCGCTGAAACCACCACCCGCATGAACCGGGCGGTCGAAGCTGCCAAGGAGGACTTCTCCACGGTGCGCACGGGTCGTGCGAACCCGCAGATGTTCCAGAAGGTGCTCGTCGACTACTACGGCACGCCGACGCCGATCGCGCAGCTCGCATCGCTCGCCAATCAGGAGGCGCGCACGCTCATCATCACGCCGTACGACAAGTCGGCGCTGAAGGCGATCGAGCAGGCCATCCGCGACATGCCGAACCTGGGGGCGAACCCCACCAACGACGGCAACCTCGTGCGGGTCACGATGCCCGAGCTCACGGCCGACCGGCGCAAGGAGTACGTGAAGCTGGTTAAGACCAAGGCCGAGGACGCGAAGGTGCACGTGCGCGGCATCCGTCGCAAGGCGAAGGACGACCTCGACGCGCTCAAGAGCGAGATCGGCGAGGACGAGATCGCCCGCGGCGAGAAGGAGCTCGATGCGCTGACGCGTCAGCACGTCGACCTCATCGACGACGCGCTCAAGCGCAAAGAGGCAGAGCTCCTCGAGGTGTAAGGACGGATGTCTGACTCCCGGGATGCTGAGGACGGCGCGTCGATGACGCGTCGCGAGGCACGGGCGAACCCTGCAGCCGAGGCCGCCGTGCCGCTCGGCGATGCGGCGTTCCCGGGTTTCGATGCGACATCGGTGCCCCCGCGTCCTCCACTGCCGTCCGAGACGGCAGCGGGCACGGCTCCGGCGCTGTCCACGGCCGACCACAGCGCCATCCGCGAGCAGTGGCGGGCGGCGCGAGACGAGTTCGGCACCCACGTCTCCCATGCCCGGGACCAGCTCGACCAGGCGAACGAGCGCATCAAGCAGCGCACGGGGCGCGACCTCGTCCTGGCGATCGTCATCGGACTCGCGTTCGGCGGCGCGCTGCTCGCGTCGCTGCTCTTCGTCAAGATCCTCTTCGTCCCGTTCGCTCTCGCCGCAGCCCTCCTCGGCGTCTGGGAATTGACGCGCGCCCTCCGGTCCTCCGGCCGCCGGGTGGATGTCGCGCCTCAGCTGGCGGCGGCGACGCTGCTCGTGCTCGCCGCCTACTTCGCCGAGCTCTGGCTGTACTGGGTCGCTCTGTTCCTCGCGGTCGCCTTCGTGATCGTCTGGCGCCTGATCGCCCAGATGGCCGCCCGGGACGGCCGCACGTACGGCGACGTCCTCGCGGATGCCGTCATCGGCGGCTTCGTGCAGGTCTACGTGCCGTTCCTCGCGGGGATCGCTCTCATCCTGCTCGACCAGGAGGGCGGGCAGTGGTGGGTGCTCTCCTTCATCGCCATCGCGGTCGCCGCGGACACGGGCGCCTACGCCGCGGGACTCGCGTTCGGGCGGCACCCCATGGCCCCTCGGATCAGCCCGAAGAAGACCTGGGAGGGTTTCGGAGGTGCGGTCGTCGCCTCGATCGGTGCCGGGGTGCTCCTCGCCCTCTATCTCCTGGAACTGCCGTGGTGGGGTGGGGTGATCCTCGGGGCGGCCGTTCTCGTGTCGGCGACACTGGGCGACCTCGGCGAGTCGATGCTCAAGCGCGACCTCGGCATCAAGGACATGAGCTCCTGGTTGCCGGGTCACGGAGGCCTTCTCGACCGCCTCGACAGCATCCTGCTCTCGACCGTCCCGGCCCTCGGCCTCTACTTCCTCCTCTCTCCCTGGGTGGTGCTGTGATGACAGAGACGACGACCGACGCCCGCGCTGCGGGCACCGCTCCCGCTTTCCCGGTGACGACCGGCCGCACGCTGGGGTACCACCGCGGTGCCGTGGACGCGTTCCTCGCGTCGGCGCGCGAGACCTTCGAGCACGGCGGCGAGCTCGCGGCGGACGACATCCGGATGGCGTCGTTCCCGCTCACCAAGGGCGGGTACGTCGTGCGCGATGTCGACGCGGCACTCGCGAGGGTGGAGGACGCCTTCGCGGCTCGGGAGCGCGACCGCGCGGTCCGCGCCGGTGGCGCCGCGGCCTGGGTGGAGCGTGCTCGCGACGAGGCGCAGATCATCCTCGACCACCTGGCCCGTCCACGTCGGCGGAAGTTCGCGCGCACGGGCATCCTCACCTTCGGCTACCGCGTGGACGAGGTCGATCACGTCGCATCCCGCATCGTGCGCTACCTGCGCGATGGGGAGCAGTTGTCGGCGGAGCAGCTGCGTTCCGCCGCGTTCCGCATGCAGCGCGGCGGGTACCGCGAAGAGCAGGTGGATGCCCTGCTGGATGCCACCGTCGACGTGATCCTCGCGGTGCGATGACGTATTCCCACCCGGATCCCAGCCACGCCCGCGTAGAGTGGAGGGCATCGTGAACACCCGTAACGACATCGACTCTGCACGCCCCGACGCTTCGCCGGTTCCGGCAGCGACGGTGACGGCCGCGCGCCGCGGCACGCCGCGCTGGTCCCGTCGACGGGGTGTCGCGTCGATCTTCGCATCGGTGGCTGTCGCGGGTCTGGCCGCCGCCATCGTCGCGCCCGCAGGGATCGCGCTGGCCGATCCGCCTCAGGAGGAGGCGCCGGACTCGCTCTACGCGGTCGCGCTCTCGGACACGCAGAACATCACGGTGAGCGGCGAGGGCGCCGAGATCGCGGCGACCACTCGGGGTTCGTTCGAGGTGTACGTGACCCCCAAACCGACCCCCACCCCGACGCCGGAGCCGGCGGCG
The DNA here is from genome assembly GCF_057655505.1 of Microbacterium sp. Soil_N32. Classification (NCBI taxonomy): domain Bacteria; kingdom Bacillati; phylum Actinomycetota; class Actinomycetes; order Micrococcales; family Microbacteriaceae; genus Microbacterium; species Microbacterium sp. Soil_N32. Next base: position 563,373 of record NZ_JBDGME010000019.1, on the reverse strand, counting down.
AAGAGCTCGGGATCGGAGTCCGGCGGGAGCCGCCCGGCCGCCCCGTCGCCGCTGTACTACACCGGCGGTGGTGCACCGGCCGAGTGGATGGCCGCGGCCGGTATCGCCGAGTCCGACTGGGGGTACGTCGACTACATCGTCTCCCGCGAGAGCGGCTGGAACCCGAACGCGACGAACAAGTCGTCCGGAGCGTGTGGTCTCGTCCAGGCGCTGCCCTGCAGCAAGGTGCCGGGCAACGGCTACGACCCGGTCGACAACCTGCGATGGGCGACCGGATACGCCGTCGGGCGCTACGGAAGCTGGGCGGGAGCGCACAGCTTCTGGGTGAACAACCACTGGTGGTGAGCGAGCACGATGCCGCGCTCCCGCAGGCGTCCTCCTGCACGCCCCGACGCTGACGACTCCTTCGACCGTCTCCTGGCGGGGTGGAAGCGTACCGAGACGAGGCGCGGATCCGACTGGACCGTGCAGCCGGTCTCTGCGTCACAGGCGCAGAAGGAGTACATCTGCCCTGGGTGCGGACGGAGTATCGCTGTAGGCACCGCCCACCTGGTCGCCTGGCGAGCCGACGGCGTGCTCGGCGACGCGGCGGATCTCGCGGCGCGACGACATTGGCACACGCATTGCTGGAGGATGGCATGACGACGCTCGAGATTCGCGGACCGCTGGAACTCCCGGCTCGGCGGGAGGATATCGAGCTGCGCACCGCGGACGATCTGACGCTCGTGGGAGAGGTGGCGCTCCCGGAATCGGCGGATCCGGTCGCCACGCTGGTGACGCTGCATCCCCTCCCGACAGCCGGCGGCTTCATGGACTCGCACATCCTGCGGAAGGCGGCGGCACGGCTCCCCGCGCTCGCGGATCTCGCGGTGCTGCGGTTCAACACCCGGGGAACGACCTCGCCGCGGGGGACGAGCGAGGGGGCGTTCGACGGAGGAGCCGCCGAGCAGTTCGACGTGGCCGCCGCGATGGCGTTCGTAGAGGAACGCCGACTCCCGCGTCCCTGGCTGCTGGGATGGTCGTTCGGCACGGAGCTCGCGCTCAAGTACGGACGCGACCATCCGATCGAAGGGATCATTCTGCTCTCGCCGCCGCTGCATCGGGCGACCGAGGACGAGGTTGCGGCCTGGGCATCGACCGACCGCGAGGTCGTCATCCTGGTGCCCGAGCTCGACGACTACCTGCGCCCCGACGAGGCACGGGAGCGGTTCGCATCCATCCCTCAGGCGCACCTCATCGCCGTCGAAGGCGGCAAGCACCTCTGGGTGGGGGAGTCGCAGACCCGGCGGGTGCTCACCGAGATCGTCGCCGCCGTGAATCCCGACGCCCTCCCGCTGCCGACGGAATGGTCCGAGCCCGTCTGATCGCCTACAACTCGTTCATGCGGGGGATGAGCACCTGCCGGTAGAGGATCAGGATGCTCGCGGCGACGGGGATCGCGATGAGGGCGCCCAGGAGTCCGAGCAGGCTTCCTCCGGCCAGAGCGGCGACGACCACCACCGCCCCGGGGACGGACACGGCGCGGCTCATGATGCGCGGGGAGATCACGTAGGCCTCGATCTGCATGTAGATGAGATACCAGATACCGGCGGCGATCGCGGTCTGCGGTGAGCCGAGGCCCGGGATCAGGCAGATGAGCACGATTATCGTCGAACCCGTCAGGGTGCCCACGAGCGGGATGAGCGAGAAGAAGAAGGCGATGACCGCCAGGACCGCGGGGAAGGGCGCCCGGATGATGGAGAGGTAGACCGCGCTGAGCACGCCGTTGATGACACCCAGCGAGACCTGGCCCATGACGTAGTAGCCGACCGAGTCGGTGATCTGGTCGGCGAGGTCGATGAAGCGGTCCCGCTTGGACGCGGGTGCCAGCTGGTAGACCGCTCGTTTGAGAGAGGGCGTCGAGGCGGTGAGGTAGATGGTCAGGATGAGCACGATGAAAGCGCCGAAGAGCCCGGACAGGAGCGCGCCGCTCGCCGTGATGACCCCCTGACCGATGGTGCCGCCGATCTCGGCGAGGTTGGTGTCGAGCCAGTCGGCGATGTAGTCGAAGACGAGGTCGACGCGGAGGTTGGGGAACGCGTCCTCCATCCACGCCATGGTGTCTTCGAGCAGGGTGCCCCTCTGCACGATCGCCGTGATCTCCGAGACCAGCTGCGAGATCTGGTTGACCAGGACGGGGATGACGATCAGCACGATTCCGCCGAAGATCGCCAGGACTCCCAGGATCGTCACGAGCACCGCGAGCCAGCGGGGGAGACGACGGCGTTCGAGGAAGGAGACGAGGGGATCGAGGCCGAGGCTCAGGAACAGGGCCGTTCCGACGTACAGCAGAACGGTGGAGAGGCTCTCGAGACTGCTGATGAGCAGGATGCCGAGGCCGACGCCGAGGGTGGCCACGAGGGCGGTGCGGAACGGGTTGTGGATCTTCATCGCTGCTCCTGCTCGGGGGACCACGTCGACTCCGATGCTCCCATGGAGTGCGGTCTCCGGCCGGCCGCCTCTCCGTTCCCTGCGCTATGTGGGCAACACACAGGAGGTTTCGCTAACCTGGAATGTCGAGTGTTGCGTCGCCGGCCGTCGTCTGCGATGCGTGAGGAGACTATTCGTGCGTTTCGTATGGGCCGTCGTGGCCTTCGTCCTGGCCGCGGTCCTGATCGGAGCGGGCATCGCCCAGCGAACGATCTTCCTGGGCCCGTCGTCCGTCACGGAGCAGGTGCAGATCGAGGAACCCGCTCCCTATGTCATGATCGACGGCGACGTGCTGCGGGCTCACCCCGGTGCGCAGAAGCTGGTGATCGACGGGGACGGCGAGATCTTCGCCGCCTACGGTCGTGCCGCCGACATCGAGGCATGGCTGGGCGGCGCGGAGTACAACCGCGTCGGTGTCGACGACCAGGGCGGCTTCGATGTCGAGCACGTGGCCGCGACCGATGAGGCATCCGGCGATGAGGCGTCCGGCGATGAGGCATCCGCCGAGACCCCGCGCAACCCCGCCGGTTCCGACCTCTGGCTCGAGTCCTTCACCGACGCCGACGAGCTCGAGCTGAAGAACATGCAGCTCCCCGACGGGGTGAGCGTGCTCGTGTCGTACGACGGCCAGAAGGATGCTCCGGACGAGATCGTCGCCTCCTGGCCGATCGACAACTCCACTCCGTGGGCCGGGCCGCTGCTCGTGGCGGGTGGGGCCGCCCTCCTCGCGGGACTCGTGCTCTACGTCCTGGCCATCCGACACCAGCGCCGTGGTCGTGGGCCCCGCCGCAAGGGACCCGGGCCGCTCCCCGTCACGCAGCCGATCGATGTGGCCGCCCTCCCGCCCGCCGAACGAGAGGCCATCGAAGAGTCGTCCTCGATGGGACCGGACGGTGCCCGAGGAGGAGACGGCGACACACCTGCCGACCGTCCGTCCGCCGCCGGCGAGTCCGCGGACTCGCCGGAGCGCCCCGATCAGGAGGGGAAGACCTCGATGCATGCACGTACTCCGCGGCGCCGCCTCCGCTGGCTCGCGATCCCGGCCGTCGGATTGACCGCGGTCCTCGCCACGGGCTGCTCGCCGGAATCCTGGCCGCAGATCGACGATCCCTCGGCGACGCCGTCCCCGACCCCGACGGTCATCGCGCCGGAGAACCAGAAGCCGCCGGCCGTGACCGAGTCGCAGGCCGAGCGCATCCTGGGGGAGGTCTCGAGCACGCTGACCGAGGCGGACACCGCGATGGACCTCGACCTCGCGAAGACGCGCCTCGACGGTCCTGCGCTCGTGGCGCGCACCACCGAGTACGCGCTGCGCACCGCGCTTCCCGACACGCCGGCCCCCGCCGCCATCCCGACCGACGATGTCGAGGTGGTCCTGCCCGAGGCGACCGACCGGTGGCCCCGCACGGCGTTGCTGCTGTCGAAGAGCGCCGACGACGACACGGTACCGCCCGTCATCCTCACGATGACGCAGCAGGACCCGTGGTCGAACTACAAGGTGACGAACATCGCCGACATGTCGGCCGACGCCGTGTTCCCCGACGTCGCGGCGGCCTGGCTCGGGACCGCATTGGTCCCGCAGGACTCGGCGTTCCTGAGTGTCGCTCCGGCAGACCTCGCGGCAGCCTTCTCCGACGTGGTCGACACGGGGGAGCAGAGCGAGTCCTACGGCATGTTCGACGATCTCTCCCGCCGGCTCGCGAGCTCGATCGCGGAGAGCCGTCAGACCGTGGTCCAGACTCTGAGCGACAACGGGGCGGCTGAGACGTCGGAAGTGACATTCGACATGGCGCCGACCGACGATGCGCCCGTCTCGATGACCACTCTCGACAGCGGCGCGATCGTCGCGGTCACGGTGACCGACAGCGAGACCGTCAAGCCCACATCGAGCGACGCGGTCATCCGGTTCGGTGACAACGCCCAGGCGAAGGCGCTGACCGGAGCATCCGAATCCGCGAAGGGCGTGGTCACGACGTATGAATTCCAGCTGTTCTTCGCCGTCCCCGCACAGGGGTCGTCCGAGCAGATCAAGCTCCTGGCATCCCGTCAGGACCTCGTCTCCGTAGAGGTGATCCCGTGACCGAACTCTCTCCCGCCGCCCTGCGGGGCGCTGTCGACCTGTCGAGTCTGCGCAACCGGCCCAACGCATCGGCCGGCTCCGCCCCGACGACCGGGGCGAGCGGCATCGCGGATGTCGTCGTCGACGCGACCGACGAATCGTTCGGGCAGGTTCTCGAAGCGTCGCGGAGCGTTCCGGTCGTCGTCGATCTGTGGGCTGCGTGGAGCGCCCCGAGCACCGAACTGAGCCCCGTCCTCGAGCGCATAGTGCGAGAACTCGGCGGTCGGGTGCTGCTCGCGCGGGTCGACGTCGATGCCAACCCCCAGCTCGTGCAGAGCTTCCGCGCGCAGGCGATCCCGATGGTCGTCGCCGTCATCGCGGGGCAGCCCGTGCCGATGTTCAACGGCCCCGTCCCCGAGGAGCAGATGCGCCAGGTGTTCGCGCAGCTGCTGCAGCTCGCCGCCCAGAACGGCGTGACGGGCACCCTGGATGTCGCACCGGCGTCGGAGAGCGCAGACGAGCCGGCTGAGCCGCCGTTGCCTCCGCTGCACGCCGAGGCCTTCGCCGCGATCGAGGCGGGGGACTACGCGGCCGCTGTCGTGGCCTACGAGAAGGCGTTGGCGGAGAACCCGCGCGATGAGGATGCGCTCGCGGGACTCGGGCAGGTTCGCCTGCTCGACCGCGTGCAGGGACTCGACCTGCAGCAGGCGCGCGCCGCGGCCGCGGCCGCGCCCCTCGACGTGCAGGCGCAGTTCGACGTGGCCGATCTCGACCTCGCGGGCGGACACGTGGACGACGCGTTCGGCCGGCTCCTCGACCTGTTCGCCGCCCTGCCGACGGACTCTCGAGGCCCGGTTCGCGAGCGGCTGGTGGAGCTCTTCGGGCTCATCGGAGCGAGCGACCCCCGCGTGGCGGCCGCGCGCAACAGGCTCACGTCTCTGCTGTTCTGAACGGGGGATGGCCCGGGCTTCCACCCGGGCCATCCTCGTCCCGCCCCTAGCCGTGCGTGACGGTGGGCACGTGCGGATCGGGCTGATGGCGCAGCCACAGCGTCGACAGTGCCGGCAGCGTCATGGTCGCCACTGCCCCGTCGTGCTCGCCCTCGGCGACGACCATCCCGAGGTTGCCCGCCCCTCGGCCTCCGTATGCCGCGGCGTCGGTGTTGAGGATCTCCTCCCACACGCCGTCCGTCGGCAGCGCGAGCCGGTAGCCGGTGCGCTCGACGCCCGAGAAGTTGCTCACCACCACGACGCGTCCGCCGTGCGAGTCTCGCCGCTCGAACGCGATGATCGAGGGGTCCCACGTGGGGGCTCCGAGCCGGTCGAAGGCGGCGCCGTCGTTGTCGCGCTCCCACAGGGGCGCCTGGAACCGGTACGTCGCGTTGAGCGCCCCCACGAACTCCTGCAGCTGCCGGTGCGAGGGCTGGTCGAGCAGCCACCAGTCGAGCTCACGCGCTTCGGACCATTCGCCGAGCTGCCCGAACTCCTGCCCCATGAACAGCAGGTTCTTGCCGGGGTGCCCCCACATGTAGGCGAGGTAGGCGCGCACGTTCGCGAGTTTGTGCCAATGGTCGCCCGGCATCTTGTTCACGAGGCTGCCCTTGCCGTGCACGACCTCGTCGTGGCTGATGGGAAGCAGGTAGTTCTCGCCGAACGCGTAGACGAACGAGAACGTCATCTCGCCCTCGTGGTGCGCGCGGTACATCGGGTCGCGCGCGATGTACTGCAGCGAGTCGTTCATCCAGCCCATGTTCCACTTGAAGCCGAAGCCGAGGCCGGCGTGGTCGGTGGGTGCGGTCACGCCGGGGAAGCTCGTCGACTCCTCGGCGATCATCATGACGCCGGGGTGCAGCCGGTAGGCCGTGGCGTTGACCTCCTGCAGGAACCGGATCGCCTCGAGGTTCTCGCGGCCGCCGTGGATGTTCGGTTCCCACTCGCCGGCGTTGCGGGAGTAGTCGAGGTACAGCATCGACGCGACGGCATCCACGCGCAGACCGTCGACGTGGAACTCCTCGAGCCAGTAGAGCGCGTTCGCGACCAGGAAACCGCGCACCTCGGGCCGGCCATAGTCGAAGATGAGCGTGCCCCAGTCCTGATGCTCGCCGCGGCGCGGGTCCGGGTGCTCGTAGAGCGGCTGACCGTCGAAGCGCGCGAGGGCGAACGCGTCTTTGGGGAAGTGCCCCGGCACCCAGTCCATGATCACGCCGATGCCGGCCTGGTGGAGGCGGTCGATGAGGTACCGCAGGTCGTCGGGGGTGCCGAAGCGGCTGGTCGGCGCGTAGTACCCGCTGATCTGGTAGCCCCAGGAACCGCCGAACGGGTGCTCGGCGAGAGGCATGAACTCGACGTGCGTGAAGCCCGTCTCGGTCACATGCTGGATGAGCGGGTCGGCGAGCTCGCGGTAGCCGAGTCCGCCGCGCCACGAACCGACATGCACCTCGTACACCGAGAGGGGCTGAGCCACGGCGTGCGTCGCGGCACGTCGCGTCATCCACGCGCCGTCCGACCACGTATGCGACGAGGCCGTCACTACGGAAGCGGTGTCCGGCGGGACCTCCGACCAGCCTGCCACCGGGTCCGCCTTCATGATCCACTCGCCCGAGCGGGTGCGGATCTGATACTTGTACCGGGTGCCGACCGTCGCGTCCGGGACGAAGAGCTCCCAGACGCCGCTGCCGCCCATGGAACGCATGGCGTTGCCCTCGCCGCTCCAGCCGTTGTGGTCGCCTACGACGCGCACGGCGGTGGCGTTCGGCGCCCAGACGGCGAACGACACACCGGTGTCGCCGTCGATTTCGCGCGGATGGGCGCCGAGCACCTCCCAGAGACGTTCGTGGCGACCCTCGGCCAGCAGATGCATGTCGAGCTCGCCGAGCGCGGGGGTGTGGCGGTAGGGGTCGCCGGTCACGGTCTCGGGATCGTCGCCGAAGGCCGTGGCGATGCGGTACCGCACCGCCGGTCCGGGGTGCCGCCCCTCCCAGATGCCGTGGGAGACGTGCGAGAGTTCGAGGCGGGAGCCGTCGTCGAACACCGCTGCCACGCGGGCGGCCAGCGGACGACGGACGCGGACGACCGTGTGCGTGCGCCCGCTTGCGTCGGGGGAAGGGTGCGCGCCGAGAACGGCGTGCGGGTCGTGATGGCTGCCGTCGGCGACGGCCTGCCAGTCGGCGGTCACGGGGGAGTCCTCGACGTGGGTCATGCTCGCTTCCTCACCTTCAGGATGTGCACGGGCTCGACGAAGGCGTCGAGGCGTACGTAGTTGTGGTCTGCCCAAGTCCAGACGGCGCCGGTCAGGAGGTCCTCGACCTCGAACTCCTCGCCGAGCGGCACGCCCCACACCGTCGTGTCGAGGTGCACCGTCGTCTCGCGCACGGAGTGCGGATCGACGTTGGCGACGACGATGAGCGTGTCGTCGGCATCCGTGCCGGTGAACGCGGCGTCGAGGTGCTTGCTGTAGACCAGGATCTGATCGTCGTCGCTCCAATGCACCGACAGGTTGCGCAGCTGGCGCAGCGCAGGGTGCTCGCGGCGCAGCGCGTTGAGGTGCCGGATCAGCGGGGCGAGTGACTCACCGCGTTCCTCCGCTCCGTCCCAGTCGCGGAACTTGAACTCGTACTTCTCGTTGTCGATGTTCTCTTCCGAGCCGGGGCGCGCGACGTTCTCGAACAGCTCGTACCCCGCGTAGACACCCCAGAGCGGGGCTGCGGTGGCGGCGATGCAGGCGCGGATGCGGTAGGCGGCGCGCCCGCCGAACTGCAAGTACTCGGTGAGGATGTCGTGCGTGTTCACGAACAGGTTCGGCCGCATGTAGTCGCTCGTCTCGTGCGAGACGGAAGAGAGGAACTCCTCGAGCTCGGCCTTGGTGTTGCGCCAGGTGAAGTAGCTGTAGCTCTGCTGGAATCCGACGGCGGCGAGGGCGCGCATCACGGCGGGACGCGTGAAGGCCTCGGCCAGGAAGATCACGTCGGGGTCGGCGGCGTTCACGGTCGCGATCAGCCACTCCCAGAACTGCAGCGGCTTGGTGTGGGGGTTGTCGACCCGGAAGATCTTCACGCCCTGCGCCACCCAGTGCTGCACCAGACGCAGCATCTCGGCGTAGATGCCGGCGGGGTCGTTGTCGAAGTTCAGCGGGTAGATGTCCTGGTACTTCTTCGGCGGGTTCTCGGCATACGCGATGGAGCCGTCGGGAAGGGTCGTGAACCATTCGGGATGCTCCTGCACCCACGGGTGATCGGGTGAGGCCTGGAGGGCGAGGTCCATCGCGACCTCGAGGCCCTCCTTCTTCGCCGCACGGACGAAGCCGCGGAAGTCCGCCAGCGTCCCCAGGCTCGGGTCGATGGCATCGTGGCCGCCGGCCGCCGATCCGATCGCATAGGGCGAGCCCGGATCGCCGGGCTCGGTGGTCAGCGTGTTGTTGCGGCCCTTGCGGTTCGTCTCGCCGATCGGATGCACCGGGACGATGTAGATCACGTCGAAGCCCATGGCCGCGACGCCCGGCAGGCGCTTCGCCGCCGTGCGGAACGTGCCGCTCTTGACCGAGCCGTCCTTGAGTCGCTTCGCACCCTCGGAACGCGGGAAGAACTCGTACCACGCGGCGGCTCCCGCGGCGGTGCGATCGACCACGAGCCGCTGCTCGGCCGAGACGGAGAGCAGCGATGAGAGAGGACGCTCGGCGAAGATGCGGGCGAGGTCGCGATCGGTTGACAGCGCCGTCGTCACCGCCGCATCTCCCGAGGCGAGCGACTTCGCGTGTGCACGGAGCAGCGTGCGCTGCGCCGCCGGCCGATCCTTCTCCGCGGCGGCGCGGGTGAGCAGCTGCGCACCGGCGGCTGCCATGACCGGCACGTCCACACCCGCAGCGACCTTCACCTCCGCGGCGTGCGCCCAGGTGGCGAAGTCGTCGGCGAAGGCCTCGAACCGGTACGTCCAGGGCCCCTGCGCATCGAGCGCGATCTCGACCGACCAGGTGTCCGTGCCGTCGTTCAGCGATGTGAGACGGTGCAGGCTCTCCTCTCCGCGCGGATCGGTGAGGCGCACGTGCACGCCGATGATGTCGTGACCCTCGCGGAAGGCGACGACGCGGAAGGGGACCACCTCCCCGACGAACGCTTTGGCGGGGAAACCTCCGGGCACCGCAGGGCGGCCGTCGATCAACGGGATGCGCGGGGTGCGCACCCCCTTCTCGACCGTCGGCGCAGGGCCGGGGCGCACGGGGATCCGGGCGGGACTCCGCAGAGTCGGGGGCAGGGTGATTCCAGCAGCGGCAGGCACAACCCGAATGTACCGCTCCGGGTCAGATCCACCGCAGTGGGTGGACAAGAGCGCTCGGGACCGACATCATTCGACCCGGAACAGCCGCATCGATGTTCCGGCGATGGGAAGGATGTCGCCGGGAGCGAAGGTCTCGTGCTCGTCGCTGGGGCGCTCGTCGGCACTCGACCAGAGCGAGACGAACCGCGTCGCGTTCTCGAGGGTCTCCGGGAGACGGATGTCGATCGGCGCCTCCGTCCCGTGCACGACGAGGAGGATGCGGTTGGCGGGTTCGCGATCAGGGGTGGATGCCGCGACGTACTGCAGGGTCCGCTTTCCCGGGTCGATCCACTGCTCGCTCTGGATGGTCTCGCCGTTGTGGTCGTACCAATCCATGACCGAGGCGTTGGGGATGTGCTCGCCCAAGCGCGCATAACGACTCGGGCGGAGAGCCGGGTTCTCGGCGCGCAGGGCGATCAGGCGCGACACGTGGGCCTGGAGGTCCAGTTGCCAGGGCTCGTAGTCCCAGGCGAGCCAGGTGAGAGGGGAGTCCTGCGCATACGCGTTGTTGTTCCCGCGCTGAGAGCGCCCGACCTCGTCCCCGGCTGTCAGCATCGGGATGCCGGCCGAGAGCAGGAGCGTCCCGAGGAGATTGCGCATCGCCTTCCGGCGGGCGGCGAGGATCGAGACGTCGTCGGTCGGTCCCTCCACACCGTGATTGAACGCGCGGTTGGTGTCCGCGCCGTCCCGGTTGTTCTCGCCGTTGGCCTCGTTGTGCTTGACGTCGTAGGAGACGAGGTCGTGGAGCGTGAAACCGTCGTGTGCCGTGACGAAGTTCACGCTCGCCAGGGGGCCGCGCTCCTCGGTGAACGTGTTCGACGAGCCCGCGAGCCGCGTGGCGAAACCGCCGATCCCGACGGGAGCGGATGCGCGTCGCGCGTAGTCGATGTCGCTCAGCCAGAAGTTGCGGACCCGGTCGCGATAGCGATCGTTCCACTCGTGCCACCCGGACGGGAAGTTGCCGGTCTGCCAGCCGCCCAGGCCGACGTCCCACGGTTCCGCGATGAGTTTGGATTCGCTGAGCACCGGGTCGGCCGCGATCGCGGCGAGGAGGGGATGGTCGGGCGTGTAGGTGTGCGAGGCGTCGCGGGCGAGCGCCGTCGCGAGATCGAAGCGGAACCCGTCGATCTGCATCTCCTCGGCCCAGTACCGCAGCGAGTCCAGGACGAGTCTCGCGCCGGCATCCGTCGAGGTGTCGAGCGTGTTCCCGCAGCCGGTGGTGTCGATGTATGCGCCGGACGGCTGCTGGCGGTAGTAACTCGCGTTGTCGATGCCCCGCAGGCTCGATCGCGGTCCGCCGAGTCCCTCCTCGGAGGTGTGGTTGTAGACCACGTCGAGGATGACCTCCAGGCCGGCCTCGTGCAGCAGGCGGACCATGCCCTTGAACTCGGCGAGCACCGCCTCGGGGCCGCCGCGGCGCGCCGATTCGGTCGCATAGGCGGTGTGCGGCGTGAAGAAGTTCAGGGTGTTGTAGCCCCAGTAGTTCGTGAGTCCCCGCTCGAGCAGACGGGGTTCCGGCACGAAGGCGTGCACCGGCAGCAGCTCGACCGACGTGACGCCGAGAGAGTGCAGGTGTGCGATCATCGCGGGGTGCGCGAGCCCGGCGTACGTGCCGTGCAGCGCCGGCGGAACGTCGGGATGCCGCTTCGTGAGGCCTTTGAGATGCCCCTCGTAGATCACCGTGCGATCGAGCGGTACCCGCGGCTTGCGCGAGTCCCCCCAGTCGAAGCCGTCGACGACGACGACCGAGCGCCACTCCTCGTAGCCCCCGCCCTGCGCGAGTCCGCGAGCGTAGGGGTCGAGCAGCAGCGTCTCGGGATTGAAGGTGTTGCCGGGGCCGTGCGGACCGCCGACCCGGATGGCATAGCGGACGCCGGGTTGCAGCAATGGCGTGGTCACCTGCCACACCCCGCCCGGGAGGCGCTCCAACGACGCCTGGTCGATCACCCAGTCCAGGTCGGTGGAGTCGAAGACGACGAGCTCGACAGACGAGGCGTTCTTCGACCACACCCGGAGGGTGCCGACTCCGTCGTGCAGGCGGACGCCGAGATCGTCGAGGATCGAGCCACCGGGAATGGCGGTATCACGGGACACGGGCATGACTACACCCTAGAGCGCTGAGCATGAGTTCCCGCTCGGAGCGGACCGGGTCTCACGACCCGATCGGGCCCGCGATGCGTCAGAGTGGAGGGATGCACTATCTCGACCATGCCGCCACCACCCCGCTGCGTGCGGAGGCCAGGGAGGCGTGGCTCGCGGCAGCCGAGGTCGTGGGGAACGCGTCGTCGACGCATGGCGCCGGACAGGATGCCCGCCGCTCGCTCGAGGAGTCGCGCGAGCGGATCGCTGCAGTGCTGCAGGCCGATCCCATCGAGGTCGTCCTCACCTCGGGAGGCACCGAGGCCATCAACCTGGCTCTGCAGGGCCTGTGGCGTCGGCGAGCGGAGGGCACGCGCGCGATCGTGCTCCCGGACGCGGAGCATCACGCGACGATGGACACCGCGCAGGCGCTCGTCGACGACGGCGCGGAACTGCGCGAGGTCGGCGTGGATGCACATGCGCGGATTCTCGTTCGTGAATTCGCGGAGGCGCTGCCGGGCGCGGCTCTCGCGACCGCGTTGGTCGCGAACAACGAGGTCGGCACGCTCAACGACACCTCCGGTCTGACGCGTTCCGCCGCCGAGGCGGGGGTTCCTCTCCACCTCGACGCCGTTGCGGCGCTGGGGCACGTCCCGATGTCGTTCCGGGGGTGGCGGGGAGACGCTCCCGACGGCACGGGGCTGGTGGCACTGAGCGTGGCGGGGCACAAGATCGGCGCTCCCGTCGGCGTGGGTGCCCTGATCGTCGCGCGTTCGGCGCGGATGTCCGGCCTTCTGCGCGGTGGAGCGCAGCAACGAGGACTGCGTGCGGGCACACAGGATGTTCCGGGCGCGGCGGCCTTCGCCCGCGCCCTCGAACTCGCCGAAACGGAGCGGGAGTCGGAGCACCGACGTCTGCGCTCGCTCCGCGATCGTCTGGTCGATGGCATCCGTACCCGCGTTCCGCAGGCCGAACTGCTCGGCGATCCCGAAGATCGCCTGCCGGGCAATGCGCATTTCCTGTTCCCGGGCGCGGTGGGTGAGAGCCTGCTCTTCCTGCTCGACGTCGCGGGCATCGCATCGTCGACGGGGTCGGCATGTCAGGCCGGGGTGGCCGAACCCTCTCACGTCGTGCGCGCGATGGGGCGCAGCGAGGCAGACGCCCGCAGCGTGCTGCGCTTCAGCCTGGGGCGCACGTCGACGCAGGGCGACGTCGATGCCGTGATCGAGGTCATCGCCGACGTGTACGCGCGCGCATCGGGCGCCCGTACAGCCCCGCGCTCGTAGACTGGATCCATGCGCATCCTGGCAGCCATGAGCGGTGGAGTCGACTCCGCGGTGGCAGCCGCGCGCGCGGTGGATGCCGGGCACGATGTGGTCGGCGTCCACCTCGCCCTGTCACGGGCCGGAGGCACGCTGCGCACCGGGAGCCGCGGCTGCTGCACCATCGAGGACGCGATGGACGCCCGACGCGCGGCCGACCGGCTCGGTATCCCGTTCTACGTGTGGGACTTCTCGGAGCGGTTCCGCGACGATGTGATCGACGACTTCATCTCCGAGTACCGCGCGGGTCGCACCCCGAACCCGTGCATGCGCTGCAACGAGAAGATCAAGTTCGCGGCGCTGCTCGAGCGTGCCGTCGAGCTCGGTTTCGACGCCGTGTGCACCGGCCACTACGCGACGTTGATCGACGGCCCCGGTGGGCTCGAACTGCACCGCGCGTCGGACAACGCGAAGGATCAGTCGTACGTGCTCGGGGTGCTCACGGCCGAGCAGCTCGCCCACACGTACTTCCCGCTCGGGTCGACGCCGTCGAAGGCGCTGGTGCGGGCCGAGGCGGAGGAACGCGGTCTGAGCGTGGCGCAGAAGCCCGACAGCCACGATATCTGCTTCATCCCCGACGGCGACACGCGGGGCTGGCTCGCCGAGAAGGTCGGCAGCGAGACGGGCGAGATCGTCGACCGCACCGGCACCGTCGTCGGCTCCCACGAGGGCGCTCACGCCTACACCGTGGGCCAGCGTCGCGGACTCAAGCTGGGCGTCCCCGCCGCCGACGGAAAGCCCCGCTTCGTGCTGGAGGTGCGTCCGGTCACGAACACGGTCGTCGTGGGGCCCAAGGAGGCTCTGGCGACGCGCGAGATCTCGGGGGAGCGCTTCAGCTGGGCGGGGGCCGCCCCGACCGAGTCGACCTTCGACTGCGACGTGCAGATCCGCGCGCACGCGAAACCGGTGCAGGCGGAGGCGTTCGTCGACGACTCCGGCGTGCGCGTGGTGCCCTCGGTGGCGCTCGATGGCGTCGCGCCGGGGCAGACGGCGGTGCTGTACGTCGGAACGCGCGTACTGGGCCAGTTCACGATCGACCGCACGGTTTCTGCCGTTCCCGTCGACGCCTGACCCGTCGCCATCCCGATGTCGGTGGGCGCTCGTAGACTGACGGAGTGCCCGACATCATCTCGCTGGACGACGCCCGCCACGAGGCGCAGGAGCTGACCTCCCGCATCCTCGAGGCGAAAGATGCCTACTACGGCCGAGACACCTCGCTGGTCGACGACGCCACCTACGACGGGTGGATGCACCGACTCGAGGAGCTCGAGCGGCTGCATCCCGAGCTGCAGGGTCAGGATTCTCCGACGCAGATGGTGGGAGCTGCCGAGGCCACGGGGCTCGCGACCATCGAGCACGCCGAGCGGATGCTCAGTCTCGACAACGTGTTCTCGCTCGACGAGCTGCGCGAGTGGGCGGCCAAGACGCGCGCCTCCGCCGGGCGTGATGTGGCGTGGCTCACCGAGCTCAAGATCGACGGCTTGGCGATCAATCTGCGCTACGAGAACGGCGTGCTCACCTCGGCGGCGACCCGCGGCGACGGCCGGGTCGGTGAGATCGTGACCGAGAACGCTCTGCGCCTGGCCGACATCCCGGCGCGGCTGGTGGGCGAGGGGCATCCGCCGATCGTCGAGGTGCGCGGCGAGGTCTTCATCCCCGTCGCCGCTTTCGAGCGCCTCAACGCTGCGCAGGCGGAATTCCGCGAGCGCACCTTCGATGAGGCGCGGGCGCGCTGGGAGGCGCGCACCGGCGCCAAACGTCCCTTCGACGAGGAGAAGGCGCGCACGGCCGCGGCGCGGCGGTTCCCTGCGTTCGCGAACCCGCGCAACGCGGCGAGCGGGGGCCTGCGCCAGCAGATCGACAAGAAGAACGGGCTGGAGCTCGAGGCCGGTCTGCTGCGCATCGAGTCGCTCTCGCTCTACGTGCACGGCATCGGCGCCTGGCAGGACCCGCCCGTGCAGGCGCAGAGCGAGGTGTACGAACTGCTCGCCGCCTGGGGGCTGCCGACCAGCCCCCACACCCGCGTGTGCCGCGGGATCGACGAGGTCACCGCCTTCGTCGAGCACTACGGTGCACATCGTCACGATGTCGAGCACGAGCTCGACGGCATCGTTGTGAAGGTCGACGAACTCGCTCTGCACGACGAGCTCGGTGCGACCAGCCGCGCGCCGCGCTGGGCCATCGCTTACAAGTACCCTCCCGAGGAGGTGCAGACGAAGCTCCTCGACATCGTCGTCTCGGTGGGCCGCACCGGTCGCGCCACCCCGTTCGCCGTGATGGCCCCCGCTCAGGTGGCGGGTTCGGTGGTGCGTCAGGCGACGCTCCACAACAAGGACGTCGTGAAGGCGAAGGGCGTGCTGATCGGCGACACGGTCGTGCTCCGCAAGGCGGGAGACGTGATCCCCGAGGTGCTGGGACCGGTCGTCGAACGTCGTGACGGGACGGAGCAGGAGTTCGTGATGCCGGCGGACTGCCCCGAGTGCGGCACGCCGCTCCGGCCTATGAAAGAGGGGGACATCGACCTGCGTTGCCCGAACGCGCGCTCCTGTCCCGCGCAGGTGCGCGGCCGTGTCGAGCACATCGGCTCCCGCGGAGCGCTCGACGTCGAGGCGCTGGGAGAGGTCACGGCGGCTGCGTTGACGCAGCCGACCAGCCCGGCCGAGCCTCCGTTGATCACAGAAGCGGGTCTGTTCGATCTAACGGTCGAACAGATCGTCCCGATCGAGGTCGTCGTTCGAGACGCCGAGACCGGCCTCCCCAAACAGGACGACGACGGCCTGGTGAAGATGCGCGCGCCGTTCCGGCGCAACCCCACGGCCGCCGAGCGCAAGGCGGGCGCCGAGGGTGCACAGCCGTCGTCGCAGGCCGTCACCCTCCTGGCCGAGCTCGAGAAGGCGAAGACCAAGGATCTCTGGCGTCTGCTCGTCGCCCTGAACATCCGGCACGTGGGGCCCGTCGCAGCGCGAGCGCTCGCGCAGTGGTTCGGCTCTCTGGATGCGATCCGCGAAGCGTCGCGCGACGAGCTCGCGTCCGTCGAAGGCGTGGGCGGCATCATCGCCGATTCGCTCCTCGACTGGTTCGGCGTCGACTGGCACGTCGAGATCGTCGACCGGTGGGCGGCCGCGGGCGTGCAATGGTCGATCCCCGGCCACCCGGGCCCGGGAGCGGCTGCAGCGGCCGGAGGCGTGCTCGACGGCCTGACGGTCGTCGCGACGGGTTCGCTCGAGGGCTACACGCGCGAGGGTGCGCAGGAGGCGATCATCCGTGCCGGCGGCAAGGCCGCATCGAGCGTGTCGAAGAAGACCGACTTCGTCGCCGCCGGCCCGGGAGCCGGGTCGAAGCTCGCGAAGGCCGAAGATCTCGGCATCCGAATTCTCGATGCCGCGCAGTTCCATATCCTCGTCACGGAGGGGCCTTCGGCCCTCGACTCGACCGAGGAGTGAAAGAAAGGGCCTTCCCTGTCCGGGAAGGCCCTTTCTTTCAGGACCCGCTCTTGTGGCGCGGTTTGCGGAACGGCTTGTCTCCGCGGTCGTCCCGCGGCGCACGGTCATCGCGGTCCCGGCGCGGACGGTCGTCGCGATCCCGACGCTCGAAACGGTCGCCCCGACCGGCGCCGTCGCGCGGACCGGTCGATCGGCGCGCCCCCGGACCGCGATCGGGTCGGATCTCGATCAGGCGCCCGGAGATGCGCGTGCCACTGAGCTTGTCGAGCACCGCCGGGTCGAGGTTGGCGGGCAGCTCGACGATCGAGAAGTCGGGACGGATGTTGATCGCGCCGAAATCGTCGCGACCCAGACCACCCTCGTTGGCGAGAGCGCCGACGATCTGTCGGGGTTCGACCCGGTGGCGGCGTCCCACCTCGATGCGATACGGCGCGTAGTCGCCCCGTCCGCGGCGCTCCGTGCGCGGCTCGCGCGGTTCGCGGGTCGCACGCTCGCGCGGCGGCCGGTTGTCGGCGGCGACGGCCTTCGCGAGCTGGTCGTCGGCCGGGTCGAGCAGCAGCGGGGTGTCGCCCTGCGCCACGATCGCCAGCGCGGCCGCGACATCGGCCTCGGGCACGTCGTGGTTGCGGACGTAGTGCGCGATGACGTCGCGGAACGACTCGATCCGCGCGGCGTCGCCGAGTGCCGTGGTGATGGCGTCGTCGAAACGCGAGAGGCGCGTCGAGTTGACGTCCTCCGTGGTGGGGAGCTGCATCTGCGTGGGCTCCTGGCGCGTGGCCTTCTCGATGTGCTTGAGGAGGTAGCGCTCGCGCGGCGTGATGAAGCTGATCGCATCGCCGGTGCGACCGGCCCGACCGGTGCGCCCGATCCGGTGCACGTACGACTCGGTGTCGGTGGGGATGTCGAAGTTCACGACGTGGCTGATGCGCTCGACGTCGAGGCCGCGCGCCGCCACATCCGTGGCGACGAGGATGTCGAGCTTGCCGTCCTTCAGCTGGTTGACGCTGCGCTCGCGCTGCACCTGGGGTACGTCGCCGTTGATCGCTGCGGCGGAGTATCCGCGAGCCCGCAGCTTCTCGGCGAGGGTCTCGGTCTCGTTCTTCGTGCGGACGAACACGATCATGCCGTCGAAGTTCTCGACCTCGAGGATGCGCGTGAGGGCATCGACCTTCTGAGCGTAGGAGACGACCAGGTAGCGCTGCGTGATGTTCTTGTTGGTGGCCGTCTTCGAGGTGATCGTGATCTCCTCGGGCTCACGCAGGTACTTCTGCGCCAGGCGGCGGATCTGCGGCGGCATCGTCGCCGAGAAGAGGGCGACCTGCTTCTCTTCGGGAGTCTGCGCGAGGATCTGCTCCACGTCCTCGGCGAAGCCCATCTTCAGCATCTCGTCGGCCTCGTCGAGCACGAGGTACTGCAGCTCGGAGAGGTCGAGCGTTCCCTTGGCGAGATGATCCATGATCCGACCGGGAGTGCCGACGACCACATGCACGCCCCGGCGGAGCGCCGAGAGCTGGACGCCGTACCCCTGCCCGCCGTACACCGGGAGCACGTGCACGCCTTTCATGCGCGACGCGTACGACTCGAACGCTTCGCACACCTGCAGGGCGAGCTCGCGGGTCGGTGCGAGCACGAGGGCCTGCGGGATCTTCTGCGAGACGTCGAGCCGCTCGAGCACGGGAAGCGCGAACGCCGCCGTCTTCCCCGTTCCCGTCTGCGCCATGCCCACGACATCACGGCCCGACAGCAGGGTCGGGATGGTCGCGGCCTGGATGGGGGAGGGCGTCTCGTACCCGAGGTCGCGGATGGCTTTGAGGACCGGCCCGGTGATGCCGAGCTCCTCGAATCCGGGCGTGGCGGGGAGTTCTTCGGGGGCGTCGGTCAGCGCTGCGTCGTCAGGGGTCACTTCCCAAGGGTAGCGCTCCCGCCCTGTCGGTGCGCACCGAGACTCAGGCGCCCGTGGTCAGGGCGACCAGCCGCTCCTTCACCTGGCGCCGCAGCACCTTGCCGATCAGGGACTTCGGAAGTTCGTCCACGACGAACAGACGACGGGGCACCTTGTACGGCGTGAGAACGCCGCGAACGAACTCGCGGATCGCCTCGACGTCGATCTCGTCGCCGTCGACGACGATCGCCGCGACGACCTCCTCGCCGGAGTGCGTGCTCTGCAGCCCCACGACCGCGGCGTCGACGACCTTGGGATGCTGCCGCAGCGCATTCTCGACCTCGGTCGGCGCGACGTTGAAACCGCCGGTGATGATGAGCTCCTTGATGCGATCGACGATACGCACGAACCCGGCGTCGTCGATGGTGACGATGTCGCCGGTACGGAACCAGCCGTCGACGAACACGGCCTCGGTCTCCTCCGGCTTGCCGTAATAGCCCGAGAACACCTGCGGACCCCGCACCAGGAGCTCCCCGGCGGAACCCGGCGCCACGTCCTCGGTCGGGTTCTCCGGATCGACCACACGGCACTCCGTGCCGGGGAGCGGCAGGCCCACGGTGCCGGGGACACGGTTGTCCGCGACCGGGTTCGCCATCAGAACGGGCGAGCACTCGCTCAGACCGTAGCCCTCGACGAGGTAGCCGCCGGTGGCCTTCTCGAAGGGCACGACGAGTTCGTGGGGCAGCGCCATCGCCCCGGAGATCGCGACCTCGATGCCGGCGAGCGGCACGCCCTTCGCATTCGCGGCGCTCAGCAGGCGGTCGGCGATCGGCGGGACGAGCGGGAGGAACGTCGCCGGGTGCTTCTTCATCGCGGCGAGAACGAGCTCGGGGTCGAACTTCGGGAACAGCACCAGGCGCGCACCCATCGACATCGCGAACGTCAGACACAGGGTGAGTCCGTACGCGTGGAACATCGGAAGCACGGCGTAGACCACGCATCCGTCCCCACGTCGGATCGACGGAACCCATGCCTTGGCCTGCGCGGCGTTGGCGAGCAGGTTGCGATGCGTGAGCGCCGCGCCCTTGGGCGTGCCGGTGGTGCCGGACGTGTACTGGATGATCGCCAGGTCATCGGTGGAAGGCAGCGGGTGGGACGCGGGCAGCGGCGGATGCCCGAGCACGGAGTCCCATGTCACCGTGCCGCGCACCTTGGCGGTGAGCGCATCGCGCGACTCGCGCGCCTTCGCCACCGGCAGTCGCAGAGCCATCCGCGTGAGCAGGGGCATCGCGGTCGTGACGTCGACCGAGACCAGCGTCGACACCGCAACATCGGCGGGGAACGCCTGGACGGTGGCCACGACCTTGTTCCAGACGATCGCGTGCTTCGCGCCGTGGTCCTCGAACTGCTTGCGCAGTTCGCGGGCGGTGTAGAGCGGGTTGTGTTCGACGACCACCGCGCCCAGGCGCAGCACGGCGTAGAAGGCGACGATGTGCTGGGGGCAGTTCGGCAGCACGATGGCGACCGGATCGCCGGCGCGCACCCCGCGCTGTCGCAGACCGTTCGCGACCCGATCGATCTGGTCCTGCAACTCGGCGTAGGTCGTCTCGCGTCCGAAGAACTGCAGCGCGGGGGCATCGGGATAGTCCCTCACCGACTCGGCGACGATGTCGACGAGGGAACCGGTGACGGGGGAGAGGTCGGACGGGACATCCTGTGCGTAGCTGGCGACCCACGGGCGAGGAGGCTGGAACGTGCTCACGTGCCCCAGCATAGGCGGCAGCGTCCGGTCGTCCAGGCGGGCGGTGCGGGAGCCGCTGAGTAGACTGGAAGGCGTGTCTGAAATCACCCCCGAACTCGTGCGCCATCTCGGTGTGCTCGCACGCATCCAGTTGAACGACGACGAGGTGTCGCGGCTCACCGGCCAGCTCGACGCGATCGTCGACAACATCGCGAAGGTCTCGGAGGTGGCCACCGCCGACGTGGCGGCCACGAGCCACCCGATCCCGCTGAGCAACGTCTTCCGCGCCGACACGGTGGGGGAGACGCTGACGCACGAGCAGGTGCTGCAGAACGCACCGGACGCCGCCGACGGCCGCTTCCGGGTGACCGCGATCCTGGGGGAGGAGCAGTGAGCGACATCATCCGCCTCGACGCCGCCGACCTCGCCGCCAAGCTCGCCGCCCGGGAGATCTCGAGCGTCGAAGCGACGCAGGCCCACCTCGATCGCATCGCCGCCGTCGACGGTGACGTGCACGCGTTCCTCCACGTGAACGAGGGTGCGATCGCGGCGGCCGCCGACATCGACGCCCGCCGTGCCGCGGGTGACGACCTGGGTCCGCTCGCCGGCGTCCCCCTCGCCATCAAGGACGTGCTCGTCACGACCGATCAGCCCACGACGAGCGGTTCGCGCATCCTCGAGGGTTACCGCTCGCCGTACGACGCGACGGTGGTCGCGCGTTCTCGCGCTGCGGGCATGGTTCCCCTCGGCAAGACGAACATGGACGAGTTCGCGATGGGCTCCTCCACGGAGCACTCGGCCTACGGTCCGACGCACAACCCCTGGGATCTCGAGCGGATCCCCGGCGGCTCGGGCGGCGGATCCGCCGCGGCCGTCGCCGCTTTCGAGGCGCCGCTCGCTCTGGGATCCGACACCGGAGGGTCGATCCGCCAGCCGGCGCACGTCACCGGCACGGTCGGTGTGAAGCCGACCTACGGCGGCGTCAGCCGGTACGGTGCGATCGCTCTCGCGTCGAGCCTCGACCAGGTCGGCCCGGTCTCCCGCACGGTGCTCGACTCCGGTCTGCTGCACGACGCGATCGGCGGGCACGACCCGAAGGACTCCACGTCTCTGACCGACGCATGGCCGTCGTTCACCGACGCGGCGCGCGAGGGTGCCAGAGGCGACGTGCTGAAGGGCCTGCGCGTCGGCGTCATCCGCGAACTCCCCGACAGCGGCTTCCAGCCGGGTGTCGCCGCCTCGTTCCGCAGCGCGCTCGCGCTCATGGAGGCGCAGGGAGCAGAACTCGTCGAGATCGGGGCGCCGCACTTCGAGTACGGTGTCGCCGCCTATTATCTGATCCTCCCTGCCGAGGCCTCCAGCAACCTCGCGAAGTTCGACTCCGTGCGATTCGGTCTGCGGGTCACCCCCGACGGCAACCCCACGGTCGAAGACGTCATGTCGGCGACCCGCGACGCGGGCTTCGGCGACGAGGTGAAGCGCCGCATCATCCTGGGCACCTACGCGCTCTCCGCGGGCTACTACGACGCCTACTACGGCAGTGCGCAGAAGGTGCGCACGCTGATCCAGCAGGATTTCGCCGCCGCGTTCGCCGACGTCGACGTGATCGCGACCCCCTCTGCACCGACGACCGCCTTCAAGCTGGGCGAGAAGATCGACGATCCGCTGCAGATGTATCTGAACGACTTCACGACGATCCCCGCGAACCTCGCGGGTGTGCCGGGGATCTCGATCCCCAGCGGCCTCTCTCACGAGGACGGTCTGCCCGTGGGCATCCAGTTCCTCGCTCCCGCCCGTGAGGACGCGCGTCTCTATCGCGTCGGTGCGGCGCTCGAGACGCTGCTCGTCGACTCGTGGGGTGCGCCGCTGCTCAGCCGCGCACCGCAGCTCGCAGGAGGGAACCGCTGATGGCCGCCGCCAAGCTCATGGACTTCGACAAGGCCCTCGAACTGTTCGAGCCCGTGCTCGGGTTCGAGGTGCACGTCGAGCTCAACACGAACACGAAGATGTTCTCCGACGCTCCCAACCCGGCCAACGAGGCGTTCCACGCCGCCGAACCGAACACGCTCATCGCGCCGGTCGACCTGGGGCTCCCCGGCTCGCTGCCGGTCGTGAACGAGACCGCCGTGCGCTCGTCGATCAGCCTGGGCCTCGCGCTCGGCTGCTCGATCGCCGAGTCCAGCCGGTTCGCGCGCAAGAACTACTTCTACCCCGACCTGGGCAAGAACTATCAGATCTCCCAGTACGACGAGCCGATCGCCTTCGAGGGTTCCGTCGAGGTGGAGCTCGAGGACGGCACGCTCGTCACGATCCCGATCGAGCGCGCGCACATGGAGGAGGACGCCGGGAAGCTCACCCACATGGGTGGTGCCACCGGACGCATCCAGGGCGCGGAGTACTCGTTGGTCGACTACAACCGCGCCGGCGTGCCGCTCGTCGAGATCGTCACGAAGACGATCTTCGGCACGGAGCACCGCGCGCCGGAGGTCGCCAAGGCCTACGTGGCTGCGATCCGCGACATCGTGCGAGGGCTCGGCATCTCGGAGGCCCGTCTGGAGCGCGGCAACCTGCGATGCGACGCGAACGTCTCGCTCCGTCCTCGCGGCGTCGAGAAACTGGGCACGCGCACCGAGACCAAGAACGTCAACTCCATGCGCTCGGTGGAGCGCGCGGTGCGCTACGAGATCCAGCGTCAGGCGCAGATCCTCGCCGACGGCGGGACGATCGTGCAGGAGACGCGTCACTGGCACGAGGACACCGGCACCACGTCTCCCGGCCGTCCGAAGTCGGATGCCGACGACTACCGCTACTTCCCCGAGCCCGACCTGCTGCCGGTGCAGCCGGCGCCCGAGTTGATCGAGGAGCTGCGAGCAGCCCTCCCCGAGCAGCCCGTCGCCCGTCGCCGCCGATTGATGAACGAGTGGGGTTTCACCGACCTGGAGTTCCAGGACGTCCGCAACGGCGGCATCCTCGACCAGGTCGAGGCGACGATCGCCGCCGGTGCGGCGCCGGCCGCGGCGCGCAAGTGGTGGACGGGCGAGATCGCCCGCCTCGCCAACGCGCAGGAGAAGGACGCTGCCGACCTGATCAGCCCGGAGAACGTCGCCGGGCTGCAGAAGCTCGTCGACGAGGGGACGCTCACCGACAAGCTGGCCCGCCAGGTGCTCGAAGGAGTGATCGCCGGCGAGGGGACCCCTCAGGAGGTCGTGGATGCACGCGGCCTCGCCGTCGTCTCGGACGACGGCGCGCTGATCGCCGCGATCGACGACGCGTTCGCGGCGCAGCCCGACGTGCTCGCCAAGATCAAGGACGGCAAGGTGCAGGCTGCAGGTGCCGTGATCGGAGCCGTGATGAAGGCGATGAAGGGCCAGGCGGATGCGGCGCGCGTGCGGGAACTGATCCTGGAACGCGCCGCGCAGTAGAACGCGGAGAGTCTCCCTCGGGCGCGCTGTCGGTGGCCCGGGGGAGAATGGTTCCATGGGGCACGGAGACGGCAGCGGACGCATCGTGTCGGCGGCGGGTGCCGACGACACGGGGACGCGCATCCTCCACGTCGACATGGATGCCTTCTACGCCTCGGTCGAGGTTCTCGACGATCCGAGCCTCGCGGGCCTGCCGATCATCATCGGATCTCCCGACGGACGGTCGGTGGTATCGAGCGCATCCTATGAGGCGCGTCGGTACGGGGTGCGCTCCGCGATGCCGGTCGCCCATGCGATGCGCTTGTGCCCCACGGCGCGCATCGTCATGCCGCACTTCCACCGCTATCAAGAGGTGTCGCGCCAGGTCATGACGATCTTCGAGTCGATCACGCCGCTGGTCGAGCCGCTGTCGGTCGACGAGGCTTTCCTCGACGTGCAGGGTGTGCGTCGGCTCTGGGGCAGTCCCGGCCAGGTCGCGCAGCTCATCCGGGAACGCGTGCAGAGCGAGGTCGGCATCAGTTGCAGCGTCGGCGTCGCCGCCACCAAGCACGTCGCGAAGATGGCGTCGACGATCGCGAAGCCCGATGGCATGCTGGTCGTCCCGGCCGCCCGCACCCTCGAGTTCCTCTCGCCGCGTCCGGTGCGCGCGATGTGGGGCGTTGGTCCGAAGGCGGCGGAGGCGCTCGAAGCGCGGGGCATCCGCACAATCCGCGACATCCGCGAGTCGTCGAAGGACATGCTCGACCGCGCCGTCGGTCCGGCCTTGAGTTCTCGACTCGCCCAGCTCGCCCGGGGCGAAGACGCGCGCTCGGTGGAGACCGAGCGTCTGGAGAAGAGCGTCGGGCACGAAGAGACCTTCGACCGCGACATCCTCGATCGCACCTTCCTGCGGTCGGAGCTTCTCCGCCTCGCCGACCGCGTGGCCGCCCGGCTGCGGCGGGCCGGGTGGGAGACGGCGACCGTATCGATCAAGATTCGCTTCGACGACTTCCGCACACTCACGCGATCACAGACGCTCGCGGAGCCCACGGCGGTCGGCCAGCGGATCGGCGAGGCGGCGCAGGCGCTGTTCGAGCAGATCGAGCGTCGCGATCCGGTGCGACTGGTCGGCGTCAGGGCTGAGAAGCTGCGCCCCGCTGGTGGGGGAGGGATCGCCCTCTGGGACGACGATGAGGACTGGCGGCGTGTGGAGGGCGCCGTCGACGATGCGGTGGCGCGATTCGGCAGCGCCACGATTACACGGGCTCGGCACCTCGGACGCGGATCCGGGCGCGGCGCGCCTCAGCATCCGCGCGCGCATGGTCTGGATTGAGCACCCAGGCGAACGACGAAAGCGACTAGCGTGGTCCCATGCCCAACATCGCAGTGGAACTCGGTCAGCAGGTCGTCTCTCTCGGCGTGAAGAGCGCCTACGGCGAGCCGCAGGACGTCGACGGCGTCAGCATCACTCCCGTGGCCCTCACGTATGCCGGTTTCGGTGGAGCGAACGGCGGTGACGGTGCCGAGGGCGGCGGCGGAGGCGGCGTCTCCATCCCGGTCGGCGTGTACGTTCGTCGCGAGGAGGGTCTGCGTTTCGAGCCCAACATCGTCACTCTGCTCGCCGTCGGCGTGCCCTTCGTGTGGGTGGCCGGACGAGCGCTGTCGCGCATCATCCGTGCACTCAAGAAGTGACGACCCTGTCGCCGCGGCACTGAACGTCGCGGCGACCGGAGTGATCGACGACATCCGCGCGCTATCGGTCGCCAACCCGGTCGTGCTCATCGACGGTCGCAGCGGCGCGGGCAAGTCCTCTCTCGCTGCCCGCCTCGCGCAACGGTGGCCGCTGGCGGGGAGGGTGCAGGTCGTCGCGCTGGATTCGCTCTACCCGGGCTGGGACGGCCTCGACGACGGCGTCCGTCGCGCCGAGGAGTGGATCCTCCGCCCTCACGGGCGCGGGGTGATCGGCACGTGGCGGCGCTGGGACTGGACGGCGGGCGAGGAGGCCGAGAGCCATGCAATCGACCCCGCGCTCGGCGTGATCGTCGAGGGGAGCGGCGTTCTGACGCCGACGACCGCACGCCTCGCCGACGTGCGGGTGTGGGTCGAAGCGCCGGAGCCGGTGCGTCGGCGGCGTGCCCTCGATCGCGACGGCGAGACCTATCGCCCCCACTGGGGGCGTTGGGCGGCACAGGAGGCCCGGCACGTCGAGCGGGACGACCCGCGGTCCGCCGCCACGCGCATCGTGGAGATTCCGTGACCCGATCGAGGGCTCAGGAAAGCTCGTCTGCCGCGAGGATGATCGTCTCGAGGCGGTATCCGAGCCAGTCGTAGACACCGAAGCGCGAGTCATCGCCGGCGTGGGAGTCGTCGTCCGAGATGCCGAGTCGTGATGCGAGAACGAGTCTCAGAGCATTGAGCGTCCGCATCCATGCGTCGATGTCCGCGAGGGGGATGTCCACCATGGTCGCGGTCAGTCCCTCCTCCTCGCTCAGCGCATCGAACGCACGGAACGGCACGAGCGCATCGATCACGGTCGCCGCATCGCGCAGGCGGGCATCGAAGAGGTCCTGGCGGGTGGTCTCACGGAACTCGTCGGCGGCTGCCTTGTCATCGGGATAGGGCGTCGGGCTCAGCCGGTCGAGCGCGGGATCGTCGCCCTCGGAGTCGCGCACGAGGGTCTGCAGCTGCTCGACCAGGTCGAGCAGACGCGCGCCTTCCAGCCCCACCAGTTCGAGCTGGATGCCGTCACTCATCCGAACCCCTTCGCACGGTGGCCCACAGGCCGTAGTCGTGCATCGCCCGCGCATGCACCTCCATCGTCTCGCGGGGGCCGGTCGCGACCACGGCCTGCCCGTCGTGGTGCACCGCCAGCATGAGGGCGGTGGCGCGTTCCTGCGAGTAGCCGAAGTAGGTGCGGAACACCCGCACGACGTAGCTCATGAGGTTGACCGGATCGTTCCAGACGACGACCTGCCAGGGCTCCATCGGGGCGGCGCGGAGGTCGAGCTCCTCGGCGATGTCGGGGGTGGCCAGCGGCGTGCTCATGCCCACCCCAGCTCGTGCAGCTGTGCGTCGTCGAGGCCGTAGAAGTGTGCGATCTCGTGGACGAGCGTCGTGTGGATCTCGTCGCGCAGCTCGTCTTCGGTGTCGCACTGCGCCAGATGGGGCTCCCGGAACACGATGATCCGGTCCGGAAGTTCGCCCATTCCGTACTGCGTGCGCTCGGTCAGAGCGAGTCCGTCGTAGAGGCCCAGCAGGTCGAGGCTCCCGTCCTCCGGGCGGTCCTCGACGACGAAGACGATGTTGTCGAGACGATCGACCATCTCATCGGGGAGCTGATCGAGCTCGTCGACGACGATCTCCTCGAACCGGGCGGCATCCATCTCCATCCCTCACAGCCTAGGCGCTCGACGCTCAGTGCAGCAGGACGAGCAGCCCCGCGACCCCGATGAACAACGTGCCGAAGATCGCGTTGAGCGTGCGCTGCCCCCGCGCGGAGCGGGTCAATCGCCGGAAAGGCCGCGCCGCCGTCGCGAAGAAGCCCCACATCACGACGACGTCGACCGCGACGACGGTGGCGACGAGCACGAGATACTGCGGCACCTGCGGCTCGTCGATCCGGATGAACTGGGGGATGAACGCGAGGAAGAAGACGATCGCCTTCGGGTTGAGCAGGTTGACCCAGAAGCCGCGACGGATCATCGACCAGTGTCCCTCGCGGGTGTCCGGAGCGATCGGTTGGTCGGATGCCGGCGGGACGGGTTTCGCAAGGATGAGACGGACACCGAGGAAGACGAGGTAGGCGGCGCCGGCGTAACGGATGGCCGTGAACAGGAACTCGGAGCGCGAGACCAGAAGTCCGACACCCGCGGCGACGATCACCACATGGACGATGAGCGCCGCCTGCTGCCCGACGATGCCCCAGATCGAGCGACGCCAGCCTTGATTGAGGGAGTTGGACATCGTGTTGATGGCGCCGGCGCCCGGCGTGAAGCTGATCACCACGGAGGCCGTCAGAAGCGAGAACCAGACCGCGAGTGACACCCCGTCAGTCTAGAGCGAGGGGTGGCCGGAGACGGATCGAGGCCCGGATCGAAAGACGATCCGGGCCTCGAGGACTGGGGTGAGTAACGGGGCTTGAACCCGCGACCTCCTGGACCACAACCAGGCGCTCTACCAACTGAGCTATACCCACCATGCACCCGCTGCAGCGGGCAACCCTACGATTCTATTACACGTTCGAGGCGAACTCTGACACGGTGCGTGTCGCGATGTCTTTCGCGTCCTCGCTCGAGGGGCCGGGGAGGTCGACGAACACCGCCTCGCGGTAGTACCGGAGCTCGCGGATGGACTCGAGGATGTCGGCCAGCGCGCGGTGGCCGCCGTCTTTCGCCGGCGCCTGGAAGAACACCCTCGGATACCACCGACGTGAGAGTTCCTTGATGCTGGAGACGTCGACATTGCGGTAATGCAGCCACTGGTCGACCTGGGGCATGTACTTGGCGAGGAACATGCGGTCGGTCCCGATCGTGTTGCCGGCGAGGGGTGCCTTGCGTTCGACGGGCACGAAGCGGCGGATGTAGGCGAGCGTCTGCTCCTCGGCCTCTTCCAGCGAGATGCCCTGCGCCAACTCGTCGATGAGCCCGGAAGTCTCGTGCATCGTGGTGACGAAGTCGTTCATGTGCTCGCGAGCCGCATCGCTCGGCCGGATCACCACCTGGAAGCCGGGGTCGACCGGCCGCAGCTCGAAATCGGTGATCACGACCGCGATCTCGACGAGTTCGTCGATCGACAGATCGAGTCCCGTCATCTCGCAGTCGATCCAGACGAGACGATCGTTCTCCGACGCAGATACCATGGCGTCATCCTATCGACGGCTCCGACATCGCCGCTCGGGGGCGGTACGGTAGACCTCATACGCCTCCGTAGCTCAGCGGAAGAGCAGCGGCCTTCTAATCCGCCGGTCGCAGGTTCGAATCCTGCCGGGGGCGCCAGATCATCGCTTCGGCGTGCGCCGCCTCGGCCCGGCCGGTCGTCAGGAGTAGCGCAGCGCCGAGACCGCGTCGTCGGCACGCCAGAACTCGCCGATCAGGCGGAACGCTCCCGTCGAGAGCTGCAGACGCTCCGCGCGGTAGCGGAGGCCCATCGGATCGGTCGCCGTGCGGAGATGGCCGAGCACCTTGCCGGAGGCGTTCTCCTGCACTCGCCAGAGCTGGTCGGCGGCGCGAACGAGGTGCTCTCGTGTCGACGCGATCGCGGGCGTGGCCCACGGCGACGCCGACGTCGTGGTGG
Organism: Microbacterium sp. Soil_N32; assembly: GCF_057655505.1. Taxonomy (NCBI): domain Bacteria; kingdom Bacillati; phylum Actinomycetota; class Actinomycetes; order Micrococcales; family Microbacteriaceae; genus Microbacterium; species Microbacterium sp. Soil_N32. Next base: position 534,376 of record NZ_JBDGME010000019.1, on the reverse strand, counting down.
TGGTCGTGGTGGTCGTGGCGGTGGTGGTGTTCATCGGTTCTCCTCTCGCTTCGACCGTACGAGGGGCCACCGACATTCGCGCGGGGCGCGAGAGCTACTCTTCCTCCACCGTGATCGGGCATTCTTTGTCGTCCACGAGTGCTGTGCGGCTCGCGTTCGTGGAGGAGCGTCGCGGGTGATGCTGGAGCCATCCGAGCGCAGAGTGACTCGGCATCCCGAGGGGAATCAACATGAGCGACACCGTCACGATCATCGGCAAAGTGGCCACCGACCCGGTCCTGGCGCAAACGGGCGGGGGAGTGCCCGTCACCAATTTCCGGCTGGCGAGCACGCACCGTCGCTACGACCAGGCCACCGCATCCTGGGTCGATGCGGGCACGAACTGGTATTCGGTCGCCGCATACCGTCAGCTCGGAGAACACGCCAAGGCCTCGTTGCGCACCGGCGACAGCGTGATCGTCACGGGGCGGTTGCGCATCCGGACGTGGGAGAGCAACGGTAAGCAGGGGACGAGCGTCGACATCGATGCCGAGGCCGTCGGTCACGACCTGAGATGGGGCACCACAGCGTACCTGCGGAGCAGCAGGGCGGGAGCATCCGAGGCTGCTCGGGTCGGAGATGTCAGGGATGCGGCGGCGCCGTCGGTCTCGAACGCCGATTCCGAGAGCGAACTCGCGGGACGCGGACTCGATGACCTCGATACCCGATGGGCGCAGCACGACGAGGAACCGCCCGCGATCTCCGCAGCGATCGCCTGACCCGCGTCGGGGCCGTGTCGCGGCGGGCGATCGGGCGCGCCGCGGACGTGCGTAGACTCGGGGCGTGCTTCGACGATCGGCGACCACGGCCCCACGCATGGCCGCGAGCCTCGCAGCCTCCGCTCTCGCGCTCGTCCTGCTCGTCGGCTGCGTGCCCGAGCCGATGGGGTCGGCGAGCCCGACCCCCGAGCCCACGGCCTCGGGCGAGCCCGCGGCCCCGCCGCAGCTGCGGCCCGACGGGTCGGCGGCAGACAATCTCGCGTTCTTCACGCAGACGGCGCAGGTGGTCTGGGAATCGGAGCAGCGCGGCGAGGGGCGCGCGTATATCGACGCTCTCGTCGCTGCGGGCTTCGACCGCGGCGCGATGCAGGTCACGCCCGACCTGACGACCGTCGGCAACCCGGCGGAGAGCATCCAGTTCTCGGTGCGATGGGGCGAGACGGAGTGCCTCGTCGGTCAGGTAGGGCCGTCGACCGGGCAGCTCGTGACCAAGGTGTTGCCGCAGCTCGCCGAAGGACGCTGCCTCGTCGGAGCCACTCGTCCGATCGACTGGTGACCCCTCGGTAGCCGGTAGGCTGGGGTGTCGATCTTCGACGCCGACAAAAGGAGTGTTCCCCGGTGGCTGAGTACATCTACTCGATGGTCCGCGCACGCAAGGCGGTGGGCGAGAAGCTCATCCTCGACGACGTGACGATGGCCTTCCTCCCGGGGGCGAAGATCGGCATGGTCGGTCCGAACGGCGCCGGAAAGTCGACGATCCTCAAGATCATGGCGGGCCTCGACACGCCGTCGAACGGCGAGGCCAAGCTGTCGCCCGGCTTCAGCGTCGGCATCCTGATGCAGGAGCCCGAGCTCGACGAATCCAAGACGGTGCTCGAGAACATCCAGGACGGCATCGCCATCAAGGCCAAGGTCGACCGGTTCAACGAGATCTCCGCGCTGATGGCCGACCCCGACGCCGACTTCGACTCGCTGCTCGCCGAGATGGGAACGCTGCAGGAGGAGATCGACGCGGCCGACGGATGGGACCTCGACTCCCAGCTCGAGCAGGCCATGGACGCGCTCCGCACGCCTCCGGCCGACGCCGCCATCGCACCCCTCTCGGGTGGAGAGAAGCGCCGCGTGGCGCTGGCGAAGCTGCTGCTGCAGAAGCCCGACCTGCTCCTCCTCGACGAGCCCACCAACCACCTCGACGCCGAGAGCGTGCTCTGGCTCGAGCAGCATCTGCAGGCCTACAAGGGCGCAGTCATCGCCATCACCCACGACCGGTACTTCCTCGATCACGTGGCCGAGTGGATCGCCGAGGTCGACCGCGGTCGCCTGATCGGTTACGAGGGCAACTACTCCACGTACCTTGAGAAGAAGGCGGAGCGCCTCGACATCCAGGGAAAGAAGGACGCGAAGCTCGCGAAGCGCCTCAAGGACGAGCTCGAGTGGGTGCGGTCGAGCGCCAAGGGCCGCCAGACGAAGTCCAAGGCGCGTCTCGCCCGCTACGAAGAGATGGCGGCGGAGGCGGAGCGCACCCGGAAGCTCGACTTCGAGGAGATCCAGATCCCCGCGGGTCCGCGTCTCGGAAGCATCGTCATCGACGCGAAGAACCTCAAGAAGGGCTTCGACGGCCGCTCGCTCATCGACGGGCTGAGCTTCAGCCTGCCGCCGAACGGCATCGTCGGCGTCATCGGCCCGAACGGCGTGGGAAAGACCACGCTGTTCAAGACCATCGTGGGCCTTGAGCCGCTCGACGGCGGCGACCTCAAGGTCGGCGAGACCGTCAAGATCAGCTACGTCGACCAGTCCCGCGCGAACATCGACCCCGATAAGACGCTGTGGGAGGTCGTGTCCGACGGTCTCGACTTCATCACGGTCGGCAAGACGGAGATCCCGTCGCGCGCCTACGTGTCGAAGTTCGGCTTCAAGGGTCCGGACCAGCAGAAGAAGGCCGGCGTGCTCTCCGGTGGAGAGCGCAACCGTCTGAACCTCGCGCTCACGCTCAAGGAGGGCGGCAACCTGCTGCTCCTCGACGAGCCGACCAACGACCTCGACGTCGAGACCCTCAGCTCGCTCGAGAATGCGCTGCTCGAGTTCCCCGGCTGCGCCGTGGTCATCACGCACGACCGGTGGTTCCTCGACCGCATCGCCACGCACATCCTCGCCTACGAGGGCACCGACGAGAAGCCCGACCAGTGGTACTGGTTCGAGGGCAACTTCGAGGCGTACGAGCAGAACAAGATCGAGCGCCTCGGGCCGGACGCCGCCAAGCCCCACCGTTCCACGCATCGCAAGCTCACCCGCGACTGACGCCATGTCCGACGACAGCACGGTGAGCGGGCGCCGCCTGCACATCCCGATCCAGCTGCGCTGGGGCGACCTCGACGCGTACAACCACGTCAACAACACCTCGATGCTCAAGCTGCTCGAGGAGGCGCGCGTGCGCGCGTTCTGGCGTGCGGGGCCGGGCGAGGAGGCGCCCGACACAGCCGTGCTCGATTCGGGCATCGAAGAGGGCGCGCTCACCCTCATCGCCCGCCAGGAGATCGAGTACCTCGCGCCGGTTCCCTACCATCGACGCCCGCTCGAGGTGCAGATGTGGTTCGGCAAGCTCGGTGGGTCGAGCGTGGAGGTCTGCTACGAGGTGCACAACGATCCCGCGGCCAGCCCGCGCGTCGTCTACGCGCGCTCGACGGCGGTGATCGTGCTCGTCGATGCGAAGACGGGTCGGCCGATGCGCCTCACCGCCGAGATGCGCGAGGCCTGGGAGCCGCTTCTCGGGCCGTCGATCGTCTACGCGCACCGCTGATCCGCATCGGTGACCTCGGCCTCGCACCGATCGGCGAGCGGTCCGAGCCCGGTCGTCAGCTCGCGGCGGGCACCCGCAGCATGATCTCCTGCGCGACATTCGCGACGAGTTCGCCCTCGCGCGTATAGATGCGGCCGGTCGCGAGACCGCGGCCGCCCCGCGCATTGGGCGACTCCTGCACGTAGAGCAGCCATTCGTCCACGCGCGCCGGGCGGTGCCACCACATCGCGTGGTCGAGGCTGGCCACCTTGAGACCGGGCAGAGCCCAGTACAGCCCGTGTGCCCGCAGGATCGACTCCTGGATGGTCATGTCGCTGAGGTAGGCGAGAGCGGCACGGTGCAGGCGCGGGTCGTCCGGCAGGGGTGCGCGCATCCGCATCCACACCCCCTGGCGGGGTGCGCGTGCCGTATCGGCGGGAAGGTAGAGCGGCCCCTCGACGTGCCGCACGTCGGCGGCACGGTCGCTGAGCATCCGCATGGTCCCGCCGGGGAGTCCCTGCACCGCGTCCTCGTCCGGGGCGATGGATTCCGGTTCGGGAATGCCGCTCGGCAGTTCCATCGCGTGCTCCACACCCCGGTCGTCGTCCTGCGCGGACGCGATCATCGAGAAGATCGGCACACCGTTCTGGTACGCCTGCGACCGGCGCGTGGAGAACGAACGACCGTCGTGGATGCGGTCGACGGCGATGGTCAGGCCGTGGTCGGCGTCGCCCGGGCGCAGGAAATAGCCGTGCATCGAGTGCACCGGCCGGTTCTCGGGGAGCGTGCGCTCGGCGGCGATGAGACTCTGGGCGAGCACCTGGCCGCCGTAGATGCGCCCGGTCGGCATGGGGTGGGACGAGCCCGTGAAGATGTCTTCGGTCGTCCGCGCCCTCGTCGAGTCGAGATCGAGGACCTTCAACAGCTGTTCGACGGTGCGGACGGCGTGGTTCTCGGTGCTCATCTCTCCCTCTCGCTGACCGTCGTAGACGGCCCTGTCGGTAGTCTAGAACCCGTGCCCCACGACCTCCTGCTGAACGATCCGGAGACCGCGAAAGACGTCCTCACCTTCGTCGGGCGGGCGCGACGGGTCAGTGACGAGGGGGTTCGACTGCAGGCCGATCGTGGCGTCCTCGCGCTGACGACCGCGGCGCTCGCCCCGCACGGTCTGTTCGACCAGACCCCCACGGTGCTGGCGATGCGCATCGTGCGCGCGGATCCGGAGCTCGCGTGCGACCTGGTGGTCGACGCCCTCGATGCCACCGACGATCCGCGTGCGCTGCGCTTGCCGGAGACTGCTCTGTCACCGGCCTGGGCCGGTGTCGCGCCACCCCGAGGAGGCTGGGAGTCCATAGGGTCGCTCCGGGCGTCGTCGATCGCGCAGCGAGCGCAGTGGGGGATCTCGGCGGTCGCCCATGGAGCGACACCGGGTGCGGGCGAGGAAGCGGTGCGGGCCCTGCGAGCGGCGATCTGGGGCGAGGCCGATGAAGAGCTTGCAGGTCTTCCACGCGGGATCGCGTTCGCGGCCGACGCGCTCGGCTTCATCTCGGGTGAGGAGCAGGTGCCCCTGACGCGTTCGGGGCGCTGGACGCGCCTCGCGTTCCGCCGCGGCCACGTGCTCGCGCGGGGGCCGGTCGCTTCCGGACTCACCGCCGTCCGCGGCACCGGGGCCGGCGCGCTCTGACTCTTAGCGCGCGACGGCGCGTCCGACCTGTCGACCGGAGAAGAGGCAGCCGCCCAGGAACGTCCCCTCCAGAGCGCGATAACCGTGCACGCCGCCCCCGCCGAACCCGCTGGCCTCGCCAGCCGCGAAGAGCCCCGGAACGGGTGACCCGTTCGCATCGAGCGCCCGGCCGTCGAGGTCGGTCTGGATGCCGCCGAGCGACTTCCTGGTGAGCACGTGCAGTTGGACGGCGACCAGCGGTCCGGCGGCGGGATCCTGCAGACGGTGCGGTGCAGCGGTGCGGATGAGGCGGTCGCCGCGATACCCCCGCATCGAACGGAGCATCCCGATCTGCGCGTCCTTGGTGAAGTCGTTCTCGATCTCGCGGTCGCGTGCGACGACCTCGCGACGGACGCGCTCGATGTCGAGCGGCTCGCCGCCCGGGTGCCGCTTCATCCGATCGAGCAGGGTGTCGAGGTCGTTCTCGACGATGAAGTCGGCCCCTTCGTCGAGGAACGATTGCACGGGCCCCGTCGGCCCCTTCGCCAGACGTGAGGCCAACAGCAGCCGCACGTCCTTGCCGGTGAGGTCGGGGTTCTGCTCGCTACCGGACAAGGCGAACTCCTTCTCGACGATCTGCCGCGACGTCACGAACCAGGAGTGGTCGTGGCCTGTGCGACGGAGGTGCTCGAGCGTGCCGAGCGTGTCGAAACCGGGGAACAGCGGCACGGGCAGTCGCGCGCCGGTCGCGTCGAACCAGAGCGACGAGGGACCGGGGAGGATACGGATGCCGTGGGAGGGCCAGACCGGATCCCAATTGCGGATGCCCTCGACGTAGTGCCACATGCGGTCGCCGTTGATGAGCCGTGCGCCGGCCGCGGCGGTGACCGGCATCATCGAACCGTCCACGTATGCAGGAACCCCGCTGAGCATGTGCGACGGGGGAGCGCCGAGGCGGTCGGGCCACGCCGAGCGGACCAGGTCGTGGTTGCCGCCGATCCCCCCGGAGGCGACGATCACCGCGGAGGCGCGCACCTCGAAGTCGCCCACGACATCGCGAGACGAGGCGACACCGCGTTCCTCGCCCGTCGACGCGAGGATGTCGCCCCGCGCTCCGGTGACCCCTCCGTCGGTCGTCGTGAGCTCGCGCACACGGTGGCGCGCCAGCACCGTGAGCCTCCCATCGCGCTCGGCCTGTTCGACGCGCGCCGCGAAGGGTGCGACGATCCCCGGGCCGGTACCCCAGGTGATGTGAAATCGGGGCACCGAGTTGCCGGGCCCTGTCGCTCCGTACCCGCCGCGCTCCGCCCACCCGACCACCGGGAAGAAACGCACGCCGCGTTCACGCAGCCATGCCCGCTTCTCGCCGGCGGCGAACTGCAGATACTCCTCGGCCCACCGGCGCGCCCACGCGTCCTCCGGGCGGTCGAACTCGGCGGTGCCGAGCCAGTCCTGCACCGCGAGCTCCAGCGAGTCCCGGATGCCCATGCGCCGTTGCTCGGGGGAATCGACGAGGAAGAGTCCCCCGAACGACCACCAGGCCTGCCCACCGAGGTTGGTGCGTGGCTCCTGATCGAGCATGATCACGCGTCGCCCGGCATCCACCGCCTCGGCGGCGGCCACGAGGCCGGCCAGCCCCCAGCCGATGACGAGGACGTCTGCGGACAGGGGCGAATGCGTCATGGGGTCTCCGTCGAATCCTGACGTGTGCGGGTCTCGAGTGTCGGCCGTCCGTCGGCGCGTGCGCCGATGCCGGAGGGCTCGAACGTGTTCACCATGGCATAGGCGGCGCGTTCCAGGTAGTCCCAGAGCGTTGTTTCGTGCAGCGGCGACAAGCGAGCCTCGTCGACGGCGGTCCGCATGCAGCGAAGCCAACGATCTCGCGCATCCGGGTCGACGTGGAACGGCATGTGGCGCATGCGCAGACGCGGGTGTCCGCGGGTCTCACCGTACGTCGTCGGGCCGCCCCAGTACTGCTCGAGGAAGAGCAGCAGCCGTTCCTCGGCCGGGCCGAGGTCGTCCTCGGGGTACATGGGCTTCAGCACGGGATCGAGGGCGACCTCCCGGTAGAACACCGAGACGATCCGCGCGAACGTCTCCCTGCCGCCCACCTCGTCGTAGAAGGTCATGCGTTCGGGCTCCCTTCGCCCGGAGTGGGCTTCTTCTTGCGCCAGATGCCGCGCTCGGGTGCGGGCGGGACCCCGGTGACGGCGTTCGGACGCGTGCGCGGCGGGTTGGCACCGCGGACGCGCCGGGCGCCGTCGAGCCCGACCGGCACGACGGCCTGCATGCTCGGGATGGCGATCTCCTTCTCCGCGAGCGCGGCGCGCAGACGCGTGCGGAGCTCCTGGGCGACGTCGTCTTTCGCGTTGGCGCGGGTCTTGATCACCAGCCGCACGACGAGAGCGTCGCCGTCGATCGACTCCAGTCCCCACAGCTCCGGCTTCTCGATGATGCGGGTGCGCCATTTCGGATCCTTGGCGAGGCCCTGGGCCGTTTCGAGCATGATGTGCTCCACGGCCTCGAGGTCGGAGTCCGCGGGGATTCCGGTGTCGATGATCGCGCGGGCCCAGCCCTGCGACATGTTGCCGATGCGGGTGACCTCGCCGTTGCGCACGTACCAGAGGGTGCCGTTGACGTCGCGCACCTGCGTGATGCGCACGCTGACGTACTCGACGACGCCGGTCGCGAGACCGAGGTCGACGACGTCGCCGATGCCGATCTGGTCTTCGGCGACGAGGAAGATGCCGTTCAGCACGTCCTTCACGATGTTCTGCGCTCCGAAGCCGAGCCCGGCTCCCACGGCGGCGGTCAGCAGCGTCAAGGAGCCCAGCAGTGCGTTGTCGATGGCGTTGACGATGAGCACCAGTGCGATGATCACGAGCATCACGTTGACGATGTTCTGCAGGATGGTCCCGAGTGTGCGGGTGCGCTGCACGAGCCGCATGTCGGCGAGGGGGGACCGCTCGAGCGCCTGCGTGTCGTCGACGGAGGCCTTGTTCTTGGCGGTGTCGACGATTCGCGCGACGACCCGGCGGATGACGACGCGCAGCACCAGGGCGATCAGCACGCACGCGGCGATGATGATCGCGATTACCAGCGCCTTGCCGCCGACGATCTGCAGCACATCGAGGAAGCCGCTCCACAAGGTGGGGACGTCGGTCTCGGCGGGGGGAGGGGTCGGATTCTCGATCGGGGTCATCGCAGCCGATTCTATCGAGCGGCGCTCGGTACCCGCTGGGTGCGCGAAGGGCCCGGAAGCGCGTCCGGATGGAGGGCTGCCGGGCCCTTCGGCGGCGGTGACGGTCAGTCGTCGGCGTCGCGCGACTGCGCCGCGAGCGCGCGCTCGACATCGGCGAGGTTCTCGAGGACCAGTCGACGCAGCGCCGGCGCGGCGTCCTGGTTCTCGGCCAGCCATGCACGGGTCGCGTCGCGCAGGGCGACGTCGGCCAGGGCGGTCGGGAACAGCCCCGTCACGAGGTACTGCGCGATCTGGTAGGTGCGCGACTCCCAGACCGGGAGGAGCATGTCGAAGTACGCCGGCACGAACTCCCGCAGCGCCTCGACGCCCGCAGGATGCACGAAGCCGAGCGCGGCCGACCGGACGATCGTGTTCGGAGCGTCGTCGCGCTCGATGAGCGAGGACCACGCGGCCCTCTTCGAGGCCGCATCCGGCAGAGCGGCGCGCGCCTGGGCGGCGAACTCGCCGCCCTTCGCCGTGTTGTCGGCCGCGAGGGCGGCGTCGATGGCGGCGGCATCGGTCGCCCCGATCGTCGCGAGACCCACCAGCAGCTGCCAGTTCAGGTCGGCGTCGATCTCGAGTCCGGGCAGCGTCTCCTCACCCGAACGCAGGCGTCCGATGATGCCGGCGTGCTCCGGCGTCACCAGCGAGTTGGCGAAGGCGGTCACGAACTGCAGCTGGCTGTCGCTGCCCGACTCGGCCGACTCGGCGAGAGCCCAGAGGCCGTCGGCGACCTTGAGGCGAGCCGCATCGCGATCCGCCGGGGCGACGTAGAGGTTCACCGCGGTGCGGAGCTGCGCGAGCGTCGTGCGCACGGTGGTCGACTCGGTCTCGCGGCCGATGTTCCCGAGCACGAGATCGATGTAGTCGGATGCCGCGGTCTCGGCGTCGCGCGTCTGGTCCCACGCGGCTCCCCACACGAGCGAGCGCGCGAGCGGGTCGTGGATGTCGGCCAGATGCGCGATCGCCGTCGCGAGCGACCGCTCGTCGAGGCGGATCTTCGCATAGGCGAGGTCGTTGTCGTTCAGCAGCACCAGATCGGGCTGACGGCGTCCCTGCAGCTCCGGCACCTCGGTGCGGTCGCCGTCGACGTCGACCTCGACGTAGTGAGTGCGCGTGAGGGCGCCGTCGACCAGGTCGTAGAAGCCGATGCCGAGGCGGTGGGGGCGGATCGTCGGATAGTCGGCCGGGGCGGTCTGGGTCACGGCGAAGCGCGAGATGACTCCCGAGCCGTCCTCGGCGATGACCGGCTCCAGCGTGTTGACGCCGGCGGTCTCGAGCCACTTGCGCGACCATTCGGCGAGGTCGCGACCACTGGTCGCCTCGAGTTCGGTGAGCAGGTCGCTCAGCTCGGTGTTGCCCCACGCGTGCTTCTGGAAGTACTGCGAGACCCCGCCGAAGAATGCCTCGATACCCACCCAGGCGGCGAGCTGCTTGAGCACCGAACCGCCCTTGGCGTAGGTGATGCCGTCGAAGTTCACCTGCACGTCTTCGAGGTCGTTGATCTCGGCGACGATCGGGTGGGTCGAGGGCAGCTGGTCCTGCCGGTACGCCCAGGTCTTCTCCATGGCGTTGAACGTCGTCCACGCCTCGGTCCACTCGGTCGCCTCCGCGGTGGCGATGGTGGATGCCCACTCGGCGAACGACTCGTTCAGCCAGAGGTCGTTCCACCACTTCATGGTGACCAGGTCACCGAACCACATGTGCGCGAGCTCGTGGAGGATGGTGACGACGCGACGTTCCTTGACGGCATCCGTCACCTTGCTGCGGAAGACGTACGTCTCGGTGAAGGTGACGGCGCCAGCGTTCTCCATCGCACCCGCGTTGAACTCGGGCACGAAGAGCTGGTCGTACTTGGCGAACGGGTAGGGGACGCCGAACTTCTGCTCGAAGTAGGCGAAACCCTCACGCGTCTTGTCGAAGATGTAGTCGGCGTCGAGGTGCTGCCAGAGACTCTTCCGGCCGTACACGCCCAGGGGGATGACGCGTCCGGATGCGCTGGTCAGCTCACTGAACGTCGACTCGTACGGACCGGCGACGAGGGCCGTGATGTACGAGGAGATCCGCGGCGTCGGCTCGAAGCCCCAGGTCGCGGTCGCGCCGTCGTCGTGGACGATCGGTTCGGGGGTGGGCGAGTTCGAAACGACCTTCCACGATGCGGGGGCCGTGACGGTGAACTGGAACGTCGCCTTGAGGTCGGGCTGCTCGAACACGGCGAACACCCGGCGCGAATCCGGCACCTCGAACTGCGAGTAGAGGTAGACCTCGCCGTCGACCGGGTCGACGAAGCGGTGCAGACCCTCGCCCGTGTTCGTGTACAGGCAGTCGGCGTCGACCACGAGCACGTTCTCGGCCTGCAGTCCCGTCAGGGAGATGCGCGAGTCGGCGAAGACCTCGCTCGGGTCGAGCTGCTCGCCGTTGAGCGAGATCTCGCGCACGTCGCGTGCGATGAGGTCGATGAAGGTGAAGCTCTCAGGCGTCGCGGTGAAGCGCACCACGCTGCGGGAACCGAAGACCTCGGCGCCCTTCGTCAGGTCGAGCGCCACTTCGTAGGACTCGGTGCCGATGACGTCGCGTCGCTCCTGCGCTTCGGTACGGGTGAGATTCTCTCCAGGCACGGTGTGTAACTCCCAGGGGTGAGGGGCGTGGCCGGGGGGATGGCGCAGATGGCGCCGGCGGCAACCCTGACAGCCTACGCCAGCGCGCGACCCGAGGAGGTCCCGGAGGATGGAAGGATGGAGGGGTGAGCACGATCGAACCCGTCATCGTTCCGTTCGCCTCCGCCGCCGCCGCGGAGGGCCCCGCCTATGTCAGCACGCCCACGGCGTACGACGGCATCCTCCTCGCCGGCTTCGGCGGGCCGGAAGGTCAGGAGGACGTCATCCCGTTCCTGCGGAACGTCACCCGCGGCCGGGGGATCCCCGACGAGAGGCTCGAGGAGGTGGCGCACCACTACCGTCACTTCGGCGGCGTCAGCCCGATCAACGGGCAGAACCGCGCGCTCAAGGCGGCGCTCGAGTCCGAGCTGGCCGCCCGCGGTATCGACCTGCCGGTGTACTGGGGCAACCGCAACTGGACGCCCTACCTCGAGGAGGCGGTGCAGGAGGCCGCGGATGCGGGGGACACGACCCTGCTTGCCTTCGCCACCAGCGCCTACAGCTCGTTCTCGAGCTGCCGCCAATACCGCGAGGACTTCGCTCGCGTGCTGACAGACACGGGCCTCGGCGACCGGGTCACGATCGACAAGATCCGCCCGTTCTACGACCACCCGGGCTTCGTCGAGGCATTCGAGCGCGGCGTCCGCGAGGCGATCGAAGGCTTCCTGGCGCAGGGCGTCGGCGCGGCCGACATCCAGATCCTCTTCTCCACCCACAGCATCCCCACCGCGGATGCGCAGCGCTCCGGCGCCCGCGACATCGACTGGGGAGAGGGCGGCGCTTATGCGGCTCAGCACGAGGCCGTCGCGGCGTGGGTGATGGACCGGGTTCTGCAGGTGCTCCCGACCGCAGCCGGCGTCTCGTGGGAGCTCGTCTACCAGTCCCGGTCCGGCCCTCCCTCGCAGCCGTGGCTCGAGCCCGACGTGTGCGACGTCATCGGCGAACTGCCGGGGCGCGGGCGACGGGCCGTCGCCGTGGTGCCCCTCGGTTTCATGAGCGACCACATGGAGGTGCTCTGGGACCTCGACACCGAGGCGAAGGAGGCTGCCGAGGAAGCGGGCCTGCTGTTCGTGCGCACTCCCACGCCGGGCGTGTCGCCGACGTTCGTCGCCGGCATCGTCGACCTCATCCAGGAACGGCTCGACGGGCGTCCGCGCGACCAGCGCCAGCACCTCACCGAGCTGCCCGGAGGTTTCGACGTCTGCCGGCCCGGCTGCTGCGAGAACATCCGCGCCGGTTTCAAGCCGGCGGCCTCGGGCATCGCTCCCTGACCTCCCTTTCGCGAGGCTCTGTTCCGCTCTCTCCCTAGGATGGTTCGCATGCGCATCCACATCGCCACCGATCACGCCGGTCTGGACTTCTCGACGCGTCTGCAGGAGCACCTGCGCGCGGCCGGTCACGAGGTCGTCGACCACGGTCCGATCGAGTACGACGCGCTCGACGACTACCCGGCGTTCTGCATCCGTGCGGCGCAGGCCGTCGTGCATGACCAGGCTGCAGGAGTCGAGGCGGCGGGCATCGTCTTCGGAGGATCGGGCAACGGCGAGCAGATCGCCGCGAACAAGGTCGAAGGGGTCCGTGCGGCCCTGGTGTGGAACCTGTCGACGGCCGAACTGGCGCGCGAGCACAACGACGCCAACGTCATCTCGATCGGGGCGCGCCAGCACGAGTACGACGAGGTGACCGCGTTCATCGACCGGTTCCTCGCCACCCCGTTCTCGCACGAGGAGCGCCATGTGCGGCGGATCGCGCAGATCGCCGACTTCGAGCGCGACGGATCGCTGCTCCCGGACCCGCGGGCCTGAGATGCCCGAGGGCCACTCCGTCCACCGCATCGCGCGTCAGTTCGAGCGCAACTTCGTCGGCAAGACGCTTCGCGCATCCAGTCCGCAGGGGCGGTTCGCCGAAGGCGCGGCGGTGCTCGACGGGCGCGCGGCCGTGAGCGTGCAGGCGGTCGGCAAGCAGATGTTCCTCGAGACGGAGGGCGCGATCTGGTTGCGCGTGCATCTCGGTCTGTACGGCGCGTGGGACTTCGCCGGGGAGATCCTGGTCGACCCGACCATCGCGTCGGCGAACGGCCGGATGGGCCAGACGAACCAGCGCGGCACGGTGCTCGACGAGCCGATCCTCGACGATGCGGGGGAGAACTCGCTCGCCTCCATCGGTGCGCCGCGTCGTACCCGTGTGCATGTGCGGATGTCGGAGCAGACCAAGGGGCTCGACGAAGCGCCGGAGGAGTGGCCGCCCCCGGTGGTGGGCCAGGTGCGGCTGCGTCTGATGACCGACATCACGGCCGCCGATCTGCGCGGGCCGACGGCGTGCGTGCTCCAGACGCCCGAGGAGATGCTCGCGACGGTGGCGAAGCTCGGCCCGGATCCGCTGGTCGGCGACCCGGTCGAGAACGAGGAGCGTTTCGTTCGCGCGGTGCGGAAGAAATCCACGCCGATCGCGCTGCTGCTGATGGATCAGTCGGTGGTGAGCGGCATCGGCAACGTCTATCGTGCCGAGATGCTGTACCGGCAGCGGTTGAACCCGCACACGCCGGGGCGGGACGTGCCGGAGGACGTGGTGCGGGCGCTCTGGCACGACTGGGTGCGCCTGCTCGCGATCGGCGTCGAGACCGGTCAGATGATGACCATGGACGACCTGTCTCCCGAGCAGTACCGCGCTGCGATGGCCAGCCGCGACGACCGGCACTGGGTGTACCACCGTGCGGGGCTGCCGTGCCGCGTCTGCGGCACCGAGATCGCGCTCGAGGAGATCGGTGCGCGCAAGCTGTACTGGTGCCCGCGCTGCCAGGCGTGATGACGGGGTCGCGGTCGCCCCGGCCGTAGGCTGAGGGGATGCGTCAGAACCCCAGTTTCACGTTGGCGGACCAGGCCGAGATCCGTCGAGTCATCGATGCGAATCCGTGGGCGACGATCGTCAGCAGCACCGAGGACGGCCCCCTGGCGTCGCATTACGTCGTGCTGCTCGACGATGACGGAGACGGTCTCACGGTCGTGGGTCATGTCGGTCGCCCCGACGATGTGCTGCACGGACTCGGCGACCGCGAGCTCCTCGTGATCTTCCAGGGGCCGCACGGGTATGTCTCGCCGGGATGGTACGGCGATGTCCCCGCCGTCCCGACGTGGAACTACACCGCCGTGCACCTCTCCGGCGTGCCCGAGATCCTGACGCCGGAGGAGAACCTCGCGGTGCTCGATCGCCTCGTCGACCGCTTCGAGGGGGCGCTGCCCCACCCGCGCCGCATGTGGGAGCGTCCGAACGATCCGGCCTTCGTCGAGCGGCTCGCCGCGGGCACGGTCGGGTTCCGTCTGACGCCCACGCGTGTCGTCGCCAAACGGAAGTTGAGCCAGAACAAGCCCGCCGAGACGGTCGCCGCCGTCATCGCGGAGCTCCGCGCAGACGGCCCTTACGCCAACCCCGTGCTCGCTGATGAGATGCAGCGCGCGCAGGCGGCTCGTGGGGCGGCGACGGCGTGATCGATCACCGAGCTCCGATCTCCATGGTCCGCGCGGCGCGGATCGCAGGGCCGGGGCGGGAGTACCTGATCGACGACGAGCCGGTCGACATCCATCTCGCCGATGGGCGCATCGTCGACATCGCGCCCACGGGAGCGCTCCGAGCTGCGGGCGAGGTCTGGGACGCCGACGGCAGCTGGGTGATTCCGGGGCTGTGGGACAACCACGTGCACGCGGTGCAGTGGGCGCTTGCGGCGGAGCGCGTTTCACTCGGCGGTGCCGAGTCGGCGCAGGATGCGGCCTCGCGAATCGCCGCCGCGGCGCCGCTTCCCGACGGACGGCGGGTCGGGGCGGGATATCGCGACGCCTTCTGGCCGGATGCCCCGACGCTGGCTGCGCTCGACGCGACGACGGGCGCGACGCCCACGTACCTCATCAACGCCGATGTGCACAGCGTCTGGCTGAATTCCGCCGCTCTGGCGCGCGAGGGCTACCGCAGCGACGACGGCGTGCTCCGGGAGGAGGACGCGTTCGAGATCTCGCGCCGGCTGAACGCGGTGGACCCCGTTCACGGAGATCAGGCGGTGATCGCCGCGGGGGAGCGGGCCGCGCAACGCGGCGTGACCGGACTGGTCGATTTCGACATGGCGTGGAATGCGGATGCCTGGCCGCGACGCGTGGCCGCCGGGTTCGCGTCGCACCGCGTCGAGTTCGCGGTGTACCCGTTCGATCTCGAGCGGGCCATCAACGCCGGCCTGCGCACCGGCGACCTCCGAGAATCACCGGAGACGCCGGACGCCGCTCGCGGACTCATCCGGGTCGGGCCGCTGAAGGTCATCAGCGACGGCTCCCTCGGCACCCGTACGGCGGCGTGCAGCCACGCGTACCCCGACGACCCCGGCAACTTCGGTGTGCTGACTGTGCCGACGGACGAATTGATCGCGCTCCTCACCCGGGCCGCCGGCGCCGGCCTCGACGCCGCGGTGCATGCCATCGGCGACCGCGCCGCGACCTCGGCGCTGGACGCATTCGGCGTCACCGGGGCGTCGGGCACCATCGAGCACGCACAGCTTCTCCGGCACGCCGATCTCGCACGCTTCGCCCGGCTCGGCGTCGTCGCGAGCGTGCAGCCGCAGCACGCGCTGGACGACCGCGATCTCGCCGCGCGACTCTGGGCCCCGCAGGACGCTCTGGGCTATCCGCTGGCGTCCTTGCACGCCGCGGGCATCGAGGTGCGGTTCGGCTCGGATGCTCCGGTCGCGCCGCTCGACCCCTGGCAGGGCATCGCCGCCGCGGTCGCCCGCACCGACGACGAACGCGCGCCCTGGCATCCGGAGGAGCGTTTCACGATCGACCAGGCGTTGCGCGCGAGCACGCGCAGCGAGGTGCGTCCTGGCGCGGTCGCCGATCTGGTCGTCTGCGGGCGCGATCCGCGACGGGCGGACGGCGATGAGCTGCGCGGGATGCCGGTCGAGGCGACGATCCTGGCCGGGTGGCTCACGCACCGCGCCTGAGATGACGACGAAGAAGGGCCCCGGGGGTTTCCCCGAGGCCCTTCTTCATGTCAGCGTCGTTCAGGCGGCGATGTGCGACACGAGGAACCAGCGGTCCTTCTCGAGTCCGCGCATGATCTCGATCGCGACGTCCTGGCTGGTGAGATCGACCTCGTCGAGGCCGTCGATGGCCGCCTTGGTGTCGGCGACGATCGCGTCGATGTCGGCGATCACGGCGCGCACCAGCTCGTCGGACTGCGTGAAGCCCGCCGGAACGCCGGTGTTGCCCGCCTTGGCGGCCACCGCGGACACGCGGGCGTCGATCGGCAGGCCGAGGGCCACGATGCGCTCCGCAGCGGTGTCGGCGAAGTCGCCCGCGTGCTCCACGATCGTGTCGAGGAGCTCGTGGACGCCGACGAAGTTCGCGCCGCGCACGTGCCAGTGGGCCTGCTTGCCGTTGATCGTGAGGGCCTGCAGTCCGAGGACGACGGGCGAGAGGAACTGTGCGGCTGCCGCTGCCACGGTCGGGTCGCTGGCGGTGGTGGTGATGTTCTGAACCTTGCTCATCTTCTGCTCCTCCGAGATGCTCGTGCGTGCCTGGTGAAGACAACGCTACTCAGCCCGGAACATTCCGCAAGCAAGCTGAGGCAACGCTTACCGGGCCGTTCTGCCGCGTGATTCCGGGGTTCTGAGGGTAGTCTCACCTTATGAACATCGCTGCCGGAGCATCCGTCCTCGCCCTTCCGGACCGTACCCCGCGCGTCGACGACAACGCTTTCGTCGCCGATGGAGCCCGCATCGTCGGCGACGTGACGATCGAGGCGGGAGCGAGCGTCTGGTACAACGCGGTTCTGCGCGCGGACTCGGCGCGCATCGTCGTGGGAGCGCAGAGCAACGTGCAGGACAACGTGTCGGTGCACGTCGACGAGTCCCACCCTGCCGTGATCGGGCGACGGGTCTCGATCGGTCACAACGCCGTGGTGCACGGATGCACGATCGGGGACGACTCGCTGATCGGCATGGGCGCGGTGATCCTGAGCGGCGCCGTCATCGGCGAGGGATGCCTGATCGCCGGCGGAGCGGTGGTGCTGGGCGATTCCGAGATCCCTGCGGGGTCGCTCGTCGCGGGCGTCCCGGCGAAGGTCCGTCGGCCCCTCACCCCGGAGGAGCGCGACGGACTCATCGCCAACGCGGAGATCTACCTGGGGCATCAGCGCACGCACGCCGACGCGACTCCGGCGTGATCGGCAGCACCGCTAGGCTGGGTGCACACGGGGCGGTGGCCAAGCTGGTCAAGGCAGCGGGCTCATAACCCGACGATCGTGGGTTCAAGTCCCACCCGCCCTACTCATCGCACACCCTCGGCGTGGGGCTGACGCGTCGTGCGGGACCGGGATAGCGTTCGATGGTGACCGTCGAGCACGATCTGGCCGCCGCCGCGCGGGAGCTCTACGCCCAACCGCTCCGCAGCTTCGTGAGCGCGCGGGATGAGCGAGCGCGCGCGGCGGAGGACCGTTCGCTCGGTGCCGCGATCCGCGCGCTGCGCAAGCCGTCGATCGCCGCGCACGTCGTGAACGTCTTCGCTCAGGAACGCGCCGCGGCGCTGGCCGAGGCTCTCGAATTGGCGCAGGAACTGCGCGAGGCGCAAGCCGAGTTGGACGCTGCCGCCCTGGCGGACCTGGGACGCCAGCGTCGCGCCCTGACGCGTCGTCTCGCCGAGCAGGCGGCGGAGCTGGCACGGGAGCGCGGCGAGAAGGTGACCGCCGGCACGCTGGACGCGGTGCAGCAGACCATCAGCGCGGCGTTCTTCGACGCTCAGGCGGCCCGCGCCGTGGCCTCGGGTCGGCTGGTGCGCGAGTTGGAGCCCGCGACGGGCTTCGGGGTCGATCTCGACGATGCGGTCGGTGGGGGTGCCGTCGACGACGGGGAGCCCCCTTCGGCTCCGGTCGACGAGCTCGCGCAGCGACGCAAGCGCCGTGAGGCCGAGCGGCGGGTGCAGCAGGCCGAACACGCGCGAGCCGCGGCTCAGCGCGAACAGCGGCAGGCGACGGCCGAGGCAGAGGAAGCGCGTCGCAGGATCGACGAACGCGCCGAGGACGTGGCCGAGGCCGAGCGTCGGCTCGCGCACGCGCGGCAGGAACTCTCGCGCGCCGAGCGCGCCGCCGCAGAGGAGCACGACCGGGCTGTGCGCGCGGCGGAGCGCGCCGCGGAGGCGGAGACGGCGTGGGAGAAGGCGAAGTCGGCTCTGGACCGCGAGTGACGCGGGTTCTCCGACCGGGGACGGGCTCCGGTCCATGCGGGCGAATCGAGTCTGATATCGGTATTCCGGTGGCGCGCGGATCGTCTCGTCCCCTAGATTAAGATCGCTGCGGATCCGCAGACGCCGCCCGAACGGCGCCCCTACCCTCAAGGAATCTCGTGACCCGTACGCGCCTCGCCGCGGCCGCGCTCAGCGCTGCCGTCGTCGGCCTCACCCTCTCCCTCGCTCCGGCCGTCTCGATCGCCGCCCCCGACACCGGCGTGCGTCCCGCCACGCCCACCGTCGAGTGGGCCGACTCCGGGGCGGACTTCGCCACGATTCCGCAGACCGATGGTCCGAGCATCGAGGTGCCGCGAGGGTGGTCCTGGGCGGCATTCGGCGTCGCCGAGGGCACCACGTTGGACGACGTGGTCGACTTCAGCGCCGCCGGTGTCGCGAACAACGGCACGAGTCCGCAGGTCGTACTGCTGCACGGACTCGACGAGTCCATCGCGCCCGCCGCCCTTCCCGCGCTCGTCGACGACGCGGTCGTCGAGACCGGAGAGGGCACCGCCTTCGGCCTCGTCATCTCGCGGTCCGATGACCTCGGGCAGGAGGCCGTGCCGGTGGGTGCCATCGGCGGCGTGCAGGGCTCCGCAACCCTGTGGGAGGGTCCGGAGGGCGAGCCCGTCGACACGACCACGCTCGCGCAGGAGATGACCGACCGCGGCTACGTCGTCGTCGGCTACCTCCTCATCCTGGGTGACCGCCCGTTGCCCGCGGAGCCCACCGAGCCCGAGGCGCCCGTCGACCCGCAGGATCCGCCGGTGCTCCTCCTCTCGGAACTCGCCGAGGTGTCGGCCCTCGCCGACGAAGAAGCTCCTTCCTCCGCGGTCGCAGCCGCCGCGGCACCGGTCGAGGGAGCGGCGAGCGTGCGATTCGCCGACCTCACCACGTACTTCACGCCCCAGCCCTCCGCGGTCCTGACGCTGGCCACGACGTCGGTGACGGCTGCTCAGGCCACCACCGTGGGTATCCCGTTCTCGGCGAGTGGGTTCGCCCCTGGCGAGACCGTGACCGTCGGACTCAGCGCCGGCCAGTCCGGCAACGAGGTTCCGGACGTGAGCTTTGTGGCCGACGCTGCAGGAGCCGTCTCCGGAACGGTCGTGCTCCCCGCCGACCTCGCCACGGTCGGTTCGTTCTCTCTCGTCCTGATCGGGTCGTCCTCCGGCCAGGCGGCTCTCGCGGCGTTCGAGATCACCTCGGGTGCGGCTCCGGTCGCGGTGCCCGTACCGGCGCCGGCGACCTTCGCCGGCTGAGGTCGTGCCGGGCCTCCTCTCGGGTCGGCGGCGGTCGATCGTCCTGATCGTCATCGTGGCGGTCGGCGCACTCCTTGCGGCGACGCTCCTGCTGCTGCGCCCGGCCGACAGCCCTGAAGCCGGGGAGCCGGTCGCCACTGCGACCGGCTCCCCGGCGCCCGCCGACGGAACGGCGACGACCCCGCCTCCGGCTGCGGAGGCACCCGCGGAGGTCTTCGCCCCCGCGGAATCGACGGTCGCCGCGGTGATCGGCGACACCGTCACCGTGAGCGAACGCCCGGGCGGAGCGGCGACGCAGACGTTGACCAACCCGCAGGAGTCGGGCGCGCCCCTCGTGTTCCGAGTCGAGCAGATCGAGGGGGAGTGGCTGCGGGTGCTGCTCACGCAACGACCCAACGGCAGCACGGGCTGGATCCCGGCCGCAGCGGTGCGCCTCTCGACCACGCCCTACGCCCTGGTCGTCACGACGAGTACGAACACGTTGGACCTGTACGAGGGCGGGGTCAAGACCGAGAGCTTCCCGGTCGCCACTGGCACCGGAGGCACGCCGACCCCGGTCGGCCGCTTCGCGCTGACCGAGCTGCTCGCGCCGACCAACAGCGGCTACGGCCCCTTCGCCTACGGCGTCAGCGCGTTCTCCGAGGCGCTCACCTCGTTCGGAGGAGGGCCGGGCCAAATCGGGCTGCACGGCACCGATGACGAGGGCAGTATCGGATCGGACGCCTCCCACGGGTGCATCCGCATGCGGAACGACGACATCGTCGAGCTCGCGGGCATCCTGCCGCTGGGGACGCCGATCCAGGTGCGCTGAGACCGGCGGAGGCGGGTTCGTCCCCGCCGGGCGGCGATCATCGCGGCCCGAGCGTCACTCGGTGATCGCGCTCTCCGGGAGGGCGAGGTGCTCTTCGACGAGGGTGATGCCGCCGCTCGAGTTCGCGGAGTGCGCCAGGTTCTCGATCCACTCGCGGCTCAGCTGCGGCGTCTCGGGCGAGGCGAAGACGAAGCGCAGCGGAATCGACGGGTGCAGCCAGATGGTCGAGCGCCCGGTGGGCTCCCCGTCGGGGTGCCGCCACGACAGCGTGAAGCTCTCGTTGCGCCGCAACTTGGTGGCGATGACGATCTTGAGATGCGCGAGTGCACGGTCCTCGATCTGGATCGGTTCCGCGTTATCGCCGTAGAAGAGACTGCCCACACTCGGACTCTATTCGGCGAAGGGGTGGATACCCGGCAGGCGCCCGCGACGCGCCGCACAGGCGAACAGGGCGTGCGTCCGGTGTCATCGGGTGGTCCGCGTCATCGCATCGACCGGTTGGCGGTGGCGGAGGGGTTGACCCCGTACTCCGCGCGATACGCCGCGGCGAAGCGCGAGGGGTGGCTGAATCCCCAGCGACGCGCGATCGCGGCGACGGAGGAGCCGTCGCCGCGGCGGAGATCGCGGTGCGCGCCCGCGAGGCGGGCTCGGCGCAGGTGCTCGGCCGGAGTGGAGTCGAGAGCGCGACGGAACGCGTACTGGAGTCCCCGGGTGGAGATGTACGCCGCCGCGGCCACATCGTCGACCGTGATGGGTCGGTGCGCGTTCTCGTCGATGAAGGCGAGCGCCCGGCGCACCGACGACGGTGCCGCACCACGCTGGGTGGGGCGTGACAGGGAGTCCTCGATGGTCGACGGAAAGGTGGCGAGCGTCACCGCGAGCGCGTGCCGCTCGAGCTCGGCGATGAGCACTTCTTCATCGGCCGCATCGAGAAGACTCGCGGCGAGGTAGCGGAATGTGTTCTCCCAGCGGCGCCCGGCGGCGGCGGAGTGCGGGGACAGCCCGTCCGATCGCAGGCTCAGCCGATCGTCGCCGGTGATCTGCCGGGCGCGAGCCTGCGCCGCCGCGCGGTCGATGACCAGGGCACGCACCTCGGCCTCCTCTCGCCACCGGGCCTGCACCCGCGCGCCGTCGGTCAGCCAGGGCTGCGAGGGGTCGAGGGGCTCCCGCCCGCTTCCGAGTTCGAGGTCGGCGGCGTCGACGCGGCACACCAGCAACTGGTTGTCGGGCTGGGCGACCGACTGCACGTCGGCGGCGAGCGTGTAACGCACGACGGTGACGCTGCCGGCCTCGGCCGACGACCACTCGAAGCGAAAGCGCTTCGGGTTGACGCGCTGGAGAGACGCGGAGGGCACGAACTGCTTCCAGGTCTCCTCGACGCGCTCGACGTCATGTGATGTGAATTGCACCGTTTGCTCCCGAATCCGACGGGTCCGGATACCGTCGCTCCAGGGATCGTACCTGACGGTGCCGACCGTCCACCGAATCGGTTCGATCTCGCGCTTGCTAGTCCGATCCGGCGCTCCACGTCAAGGGTCTGTGGATGCCCGGAGGCGTGCGGGAGAGTGAAGCTCATGCCCGACGCCGCCGACTCCCACCGCGCCAGGGCGAGTTCGAGGCACGCAGGTCCGACCGACCTCGATGCGCGCTCGTGGCGCTTCGTCGCGCGCAGCACCGTGCGGAAGTTCGCCGACGACGGTGCCGGCGACATCGCGGCCGCGCTCACCTTTCACGCCGTCCTCGCGCTCATCCCGTCGATGCTGGTCGCCGTGTCGATCATCGCGCTGCTCGGTCGGGAGTCGACCCCCGTGTCCTTCGTGCTGGAGGTCGTGCGCGCCGTCGCCCCGGAGGACGCGGCCGAACGGCTCGGCGAGATCGTCGACGACCTGACGGAGTCGGCGATCGGCGGGCTTCCCCTGCTCCTGGGTCTCGGGCTGACCGTTTGGGCGATCGCGCGGTACATCGCAGTGCTGGGGCGGGGAATGAATCGCGCTTACGAGGTCGAGGAGGGGCGGGCGCCGTGGAGCATCAAGGTCGCGCAGCTGCTCTCCGCGGTGGTCGTCATCGTGGCGTCCGCGGCCGCGATCCTCGTCCTCGCGGCGAGCGGATCGGTGGCCAAGGCCGCGGGTGAAGTTCTCGGGCTGGGGGAGGCCGGCGTCGTGGTCTGGCGCATCCTGCGTTGGCCGGTGCTCCTCGCGATCGTGATCGCGACCATCGCATTCCTCTCCGACAGAGCCCCCAACGTCCGGCATCCGCGATTTCGGTGGCTGAGCTGGGGAGCGACGCTGACCGTGCTCGTTCTGGTCGTGGCATCCGTGCTGTACGGGCTCTACGCGACGACCATCGTCGATTACGAGCGGGTCTACGGCATCTTCGCCGGTGTGATCGTCTCGCTGCTGTGGCTCTGGATCGCGAATCTGGCGCTCGTCCTCGGTGTGGAGTTCGACGCGGCACTCGAACGCGCTCGCGAGTTGCACGCAGGCGTGCCGGCGGACAAGAGCCCGCGCCTGCCCCCGCGCGACCGTTCGCGCATCGCGCGCAAGCAGGCGCGACGCACCGCGGAGATCATCGAGGCGCGTCGGCTGCGCGGTCGCTGACCGGCGCCGGCTCAGTCGCGGACGGGCCAGGTGCCGTCGAGCGCCTCGTGCGCGTCGAGTCGCCCGATGCGAACGAAGTACTCGGTCAGGCTCGCGGCTTGGGATCGCGCCCACCCGATCTGGTGCGTGTGCAGCTCGTGGACCTCCGGTGGCAATGCGAAACGTCGGGCGAGTGCCTGAGCCACGCGCCCGGCCGCGATCGCGTCGGCCGCGGCCTCGTGGGCATCGTCGAGAGCCACGGCGTAATGCGCGGCCACCACCGCCAGGGTGCGTTTGCCCGGCCTGTAGCGGTCGAAGGCGCGGTCGATGACGAAGGGATCGATGATAGGGGCCGGGGCATTCAGGGGGTCGAGTCCGTGACGACGAGCCTCGTGCGCGAGCAGCGAGAAATCGTAGGCGGCGTTGTACGCCACGATCGGCACGCCCTGTGCGAGGAGCGACCCGATCGCACGGAGCACCTGAGAGACCACTTCGTGAGCAGGGCGTCCCTCCGCGCGGGCGTGCGCCGTCGTGATGCCGTGCACCGCCGTGGCGCCGGGCGGGATCTCCATCCCGGGGTCGGCGAGCCACGACCGCGCGACGAGCTGGCGCCCCTGGGCGTCCAGAACGCCGACGTGCGCGGTGACGATGCGGTCGGTGCCCACGTCCACCCCGGTCGTCTCGAGATCGAAGACTCCGACGCGGTGAACCCAGGACGGGAGTGGGCGATCGGACGGCATGCCGTCACGATACGTTCGGCCGCCGACATCCCGGGAGAGGCGCTCTCGTGTCCGTACACTCGAAGGATGACCGTTCCCTCCCCGTATGCCGACCGTCTCGAGCGTCTGCCGGTCGAGCGGCGCGAGGCCACGGTTCTGGGGGGGACGACCGCGTACTGGGTATACGGCCCGCACGACGCGCAGACGACGATCGTCGCGGTGCACGGATTCCGCGGGGACCACCACGGCCTCGAGTCCGTGCTCGCCTTCCTCCCCGAGGCCCGCGTCATCGCTCCCGACCTCCCGGGGTTCGGCGAGACCGGGCCGCTTCCCGGCCGGGCGCACGACCTCGCCGCGTACCGGGAGTGGCTGACGGCATTCGTCGCTGCGACGGCTCCCGGCGCCGTGATCCTGGGACACTCCTTCGGGTCGATCGTCGTCTCCGCCGCCGTGGCCGGAGGACTGCGCACCCCGCGCGTCGTGCTCGTCAATCCGATCGGCGCACCGGCGCTGGAGGGACCGAAGGCGGTGCTCACGAAGCTCGCCATCCTGTACTACGCGCTGGGTGCTCGCCTCCCCGAGCGGGCGGGGACCGGTCTGCTCCGCCACCCGCTCATCGTGCGCGTCATGAGCATCGCGATGGCGAAGACCCGCGATCGCGGGCTCCGGCGCTTCATCCACGATCAGCACGATCGCTACTTCTCCCGGTTCGCCGACCGCGACGTGCTGCGCGACGCCTTCGTCACGAGCGTCTCGCACGACGTGCGCGAGTTCGCGCCGGACATCGCGGTGCCCACCTTGCTCATCGCCGCCCAGCGGGACGACATCACCCCGATCGAGGCCGAACGCCGACTGGCGACGCTGTTCGCCGATGCGACCCTGGTGGAGATCGCGGACGTCGGCCATCTCATCCATTACGAGACCCCCGCGGAGGCTGCGGGTGCGATCAGGCGTTTCCTCCGGATTCCCGTCTCGCGAGGCCGATGAGTCCGGCGACACGGAACGGGATCACCTCGCCCATCGCGAGCGCGGTCTCGGTGCGTTCGACGCCTTCGATCGACAGGATGCGGGCGTCGGTGTCGAACAGGTGACGCGCGTCGCGGCATGCGACGCGCGCGAGCACGTCGATCGACCCACTCAGCCCGTGCGCCTGCACGATCTCCGGGATGCGGGACAGCTCGCCGATGATGCGCGGCAGCTCCGTCTGGCGTACTCCGATGCTGACGAACGCGTGCAGGGGGAACCCGAGGACGTCGGGGGAAAAAGACCTCTCGTACGGCAGGAAGATGCCCGTCTGCTCCAACCGGGCCATGCGGGCCTGGATGGTGTTGCGGGAGAGGCCGAGGCTCTCCGCGAGCGAGACGATCGTGGTCCGCGGATCGTCGGAGAGCGCGGCGAGGATTTCGAGATCAGTGCGGTCGAGTCCGGGCATACTGCCAAACCCTAGCAGGCACCATTCGGTGAAAAATGAGCAACATGCTCAGTGTGCTGTCAAATGCTTGAGCGAGGTGTTCAGCAGACGTACGCTCAGGCATGTCGGCATCGTCGCCGGCAACCGCGGTGCCACGAGTACCGCGCAGACCGAGGAGGACGATGATGTCACCGCAGATCACTCCCATCGCCGAAACCGAACAGGACCTGTCGCTCGTCGAGCGGCTGCTGACCCCGGAGGGGCAGCGCATCGCGAATCCGCGGCTCGACCCCTTCGTGCAGGATATCGACGCCGCCGCGTTGCGCGGGATGCTCCGCGACATGGTCGTGCTGCGACGGATCGACGCGGAAGGCGTGGCGTTGCAGCGCCAGGGGCAGCTCGGGCTGTGGGCCCCGTGTCAGGGCCAGGAGGCCACGCAGATCGGCACCGCGCGTGCGCTGGAGAAGCGCGACTTCGTCTTCCCCAGCTACCGCGAGACGGGCGTGATCTACGCCCGGGGTGCCCGTCCGGGCGACTACGTCCGGATGTGGCGCGGCGAGGAGGGGGCAGGACACGACCCGGCGTCGCTCCGGGTCGCCCCTCTGCAGATCATCATCGGCGCGCAGACTCTGCATGCCGTCGGATACGCCATGGGCATCCGACACGACGGTGCAGACGAGGTCGCCGTCACCTACTTCGGTGACGGGGCGACGAGCCAGGGCGACGTGAACGAGGCGATGGTGTTCGCCGCGTCGTACAACGCGCCGGTCGTGTTCGTCTGCCAGAACAACCACTGGGCGATCTCCGAGCCGGTCGCCGTGCAATCGCAGTTCCCGATCGCGGGGCGCGCCCCGGGCTTCGGCATCCCGAGCGTGCGCGTCGACGGCAACGACGTACTCGCCTGCTTCGCGGCGATGCGCTGGGCGCTCGCCCACGCCAGGGCAGGCAAGGGGCCCGCCTTCATCGAGGCCGTGACCTACCGCATGGGACCGCACACCACCGCCGACGACCCCACCCGCTACCGCCCGGAGGGCGAGCTCGAAGCGTGGCGGCAGCGTGACCCCGTCGCGCGGCTCGAGAAGCATCTCGAGGAGCTCGGCGAGCTCTCGGCGGAGCATGCCGCCGAGACGCAGACCGAGGCGGATCGGGTCGCACGCGAGATGCGCGCCGAGTGCCTCGGCATGGTCACGCGGCCGCCGCTCGCGGTGTTCGACGGGGTCTACGCCGAGCCTCACACCGGACTCGAGCGCCAGCGCGCCGACTACGCGGCGTACCTCGCCGGCTTCGACGAGGAGGTCGTGGCATGACCGAACTCACTCTCGGCAAGGCACTCGGCGCCGGACTCCGGCGCGCGATGCACGACGACGATCGCGTGGTGCTGCTGGGGGAGGACATCGGGCGCCTCGGCGGCGTCTTCCGCATCACCGACGGACTCCTCGACGAGTTCGGTCCGACGCGTGTGATCGACACGCCGTTGGCCGAGTCCGGCATCGTGGGCACCGCGGTGGGGCTGGCCTTCCGCGGCTACCGCCCGGTCGTCGAGATCCAGTTCGACGGCTTCGTCTACCCGGCCTTCGATCAGATCGTCGCGCAGGTCGCCAAACTGCATTACCGCACCCAGGGCCGCGTGCGGATGCCGATCACGATCCGCATCCCGTGGGCGGGCGGGATCGGTGCCGCCGAGCACCATTCCGAGTCGCCCGAGGCGTACTTCGTCCATACCGCGGGGCTGCGCGTCGTCGCGGTGTCGAACCCGGCCGACGCCTATCGCGCCCTGCGCCAGGCGATCGCCTCCGACGACCCGGTGGTGTTCTTCGAGCCCAAGCGGCTGTACCACCACAAGGGCGAGGTCGACCTCGACGCCCCGCTGGCGGATGCTCTGCCGATGGGGCTGGCGCAGGTGGTGCGACCGGGGACCGATGCGACCGTCATCAGCTACGGCGCCATGATCTCGACAGCGCTGCAGGCGGCGGATGCGGCCGCCGACGAGGGCGTGTCCCTCGAGGTGATCGATCTGCGCTCGCTGTCGCCCGTCGACTACGACACCGTGGCGGCATCGGTGCGTCGCACAGGTCGGGTCGTCGTCGCGCACGAGGCCTCTCGCGAGGCGGGGGTCGCCGCCGAGGTGATCGCGAGCATCACGGAGTTGTGCTTCGAGTACCTCGAGGCTGCGCCGCTGCGGGTCACCGGGCACGACATCCCGTACCCTCCGGCGAAGCTCGAGAAGCACCATCTGCCGGATCTCGATCGGATCTTGGACGCGGTCGACCGTGTGCTCGACCGCCACAGCCTGACGGGAGCAGAGGCATGAACGCGGAGTTCCGCCTGCCCGACCTCGGTGAGGGGCTCACCGAGGCGGAGGTCGTGCAGTGGCTCGTCTCGCCGGGTGACCCCGTCGCTCTCAATCAGACGCTCGCGGAGGTCGAGACGGCCAAAGCCGTCGTCGAGCTGCCGTCGCCCTACGAGGGAACGGTGACGGTGCTGCACGCCGATGCCGGCGAGACGGTGGCGGTCGGAGCCCCGCTGATCGCGTTCGACGTGGCGGGCGACGACTCCGCACCGGTCGACGTTCCGGAGACGGCGGAGACCGCGCCGTCGGACGGCGCTCAGCCGAACCTCGTCGGTTACGGGGCCGCCCCCGCGACGGCGGGGCGGCCCGCCCGGCGTCTCCGGCGCACGGCGCCCGCGCTCGCCCGCGACACGGCCGTGCTCGAAGCGGCCCCGCACGATGCGTCGCCGTCGGTCGAACCGGCGTCGCCCGTGCCCACGGAACGCCCGCGCTCCACCCCGCCGGTGCGCGCCTACGCGAAGCGGCTCGGGGTCGACCTCGAAATGCTCGCAGCGATCGTCGGCGACCGGGTGATCCGTCGCGACGACGTGGACGCGTTCGCGGGCGGCGGCGCGGGAACCGGAGCCGAAGCGGCACCCGCCACGAGCGGGTCGCACTCCGGATCCGCGGCCGATCGCGACGCGGCTCCGCGCGAGGTGCGCATCCCCATCCGCGGCGTCCGGAAGCACACCGCGGCCGCCATGGTGCAGAGCGCCTTCACAGCGCCGCACGTCACGGTCTTCCACACCGTCGACGTCACGGCGACCATGGAGCTGATCGCATCGCTGAAGAACGACAGGGCGTGGGGATCCCATCGCATCGGACCGCTCGCCGTCATCGCCTCGGTCGTGTGCCTCGCTCTGCCGCGCACGCCAGGGCTGAACGCGCGATGGGACGAGGAGGCGGGCGAGATCGTGCAGTACTCGTACGTCGACCTCGGCATCGCGGCGGCGACCGATCGGGGTCTGATCGTGCCGAACATCCGCGATGCCGGCGATCTCGGCCTGGCGGCGATGAGCGACGCCATCCGGGAGGTCGCCGAGACGGCGCGCGCGGGGAAGACCTCGCCCTCCGACCTGCTCGGCGGGACGTTCTCGATCTCGAACATCGGCGTGTTCGGCGTCGATGCGGGCACCCCGATCCTGCCGCCGGGACAGTCGGGCATCCTGGCCGTCGGCGCCGTGCGCCGTCAGCCGTGGGAGTACCGCGGCGAGATCGCCCTTCGCCAGGTCATGACGCTGAGCCTGTCGTTCGATCACCGACTCGTCGACGGCGCGGAAGGGGCGAAGTTCCTCAAGGATGTCGCCGACGTGCTGGAGGAGCCGGGGCGGTCTCTGCTGCTCAGGTAGCCGCGCGGAGGGCGGCCGAGGCCATCGCGGTGAGCACCTCGGCCGTCGACGCGTGGCCTCGAGCGGCGGATCGCGTGCTGTGCGGGGTGGAGTTGATGAGTCCGAAGCAGGCCTGCACTCGCAGCCTCAGCTCGTCGGTGTCGGCCGAATGGAGCGGGGCGAGGCACTCGATCCAGAGGTCGACGTAGCTGCGCTGCAGTCGCCGCACCTGCGCACGGTCGCCGTCGCTCAGGTGAGCGACGTCTCGGTCCTGCACCTGGATGACCGGCGCGTTCGCGAGGGCGAAGCCGACGTGGAAGCGCACGAGCGCGTCCATGCGGGCGTCATCGTCGTGGTCGGAGTCGGCCACGGCGCGACCGCCCGACAGCAGATCGCGACTGACCTGTACGAGGATCGCGCCGAGCAGGGCCTGCTTGCCGGCGAAGTGGCGATAGACGGCGGGCCCGGACACGCCCACGGCCGCCCCGATGTCCTCCAGGCTGACGCCGGTGTACCCGCGATCTGCGAAGAGGAGGGCCGCATGGTGGAGGATCGCGTCCGTGCGCTCCAACTTCGCGCGATCGCGAGCGGTGACGGGGCTTGTCATCTCAGTTAATCCTCGCTAACCTACGGTGATGGGTTAGTGAACACTAACCGAAAAAGCGTGAGCTGCGCCACCGCGCGCGCTCCCACCGTGCGATGTCGAGGAGGACACCACGATGCCCACGACGCAGGAATCGCTCGCGCAGCAACTGCGGGAGCGTCTCGAGACGGCCGCTCTGGGCGGGCCGGAGAACTCCCGGCAGCGTCACGTCGCTCGCGGCAAACTGCTGCCGCGGGACCGTGTCGACCGGCTGCTCGACGAGGGGAGCCCCTTCCTCGAGATCGCCCCGCTCGCCGCCCACGGGCTGTACGGCGGCGAGGCGCCCGGAGCCGGGGTCATCGCGGGGATCGGGCTGGTGCACGGGCGTCACGTGATGGTCGTCTGCAACGACGCCACGGTGAAGGGCGGCACGTACCTCCCCATGACCGTGAAGAAGCACCTCCGCGCTCAGGAGATCGCGCTGGAGAACCGTCTGCCCTGCCTGTATCTCGTCGACTCCGGAGGGGCCTTCCTGCCGAAGCAGGACGAGGTGTTCCCCGATCGCGAGCACTTCGGCCGCATCTTCTACAACCAGGCGCGGCTGTCGGCCCAGGGCATCCCGCAGCTCGCGGCGGTCCTCGGCTCGTGCACCGCGGGAGGCGCCTACGTGCCCGCGATGAGCGACGAGACGGTGATCGTGCGCAACCAGGGCACCATCTTCCTCGGGGGACCGCCGCTCGTGAAGGCCGCGATCGGCGAAGTCGTCACGGCGGAGGAACTGGGCGGCGGCGAGCTGCACGCCCGCCGCAGCGGTGTGGTCGACCACCTCGCCGAGGACGACGAGCACGCGCTCGAGATCCTCCGCGACATCGTGCGCACGCTCCCCGCGCCCGCCGAGCCGGCCTGGCCCGTCCTGCCGGCGCGAGAGCCGGCCGAGAACGGGTCGCTCTACGACGTCGTCCCGGTCGACGTGAACGCCGCCTACGACGTTCGCGAGGTCATCCACCGCCTCGTCGACGCCGACAGTGTGCGGGAGTTCAAGTCCGAGTACGGCACGACCCTCGTCACGGCCTTCGCTCGGCTGCACGGGCATCCGGTCGGGATCGTGGCGAACAACGGAGTGCTGTTCAGCGAGTCGGCCTCGAAGGGGGCGCACTTCATCGAACTCTGCGATCAGCGCGGCATCCCCCTCCTGTTCCTGCAGAACATCACGGGCTTCATGGTCGGCTCCGACGCCGAGGCGGGGGGCATCGCCAAGGACGGGGCGAAGATGGTCACCGCCGTGGCGAGCACTCGCGTGCCGAAGCTCACCGTGATCATCGGCGGATCCTTCGGTGCGGGCAACTACTCGATGTGCGGGCGGGCCTACTCGCCCCGTTTCCTGTGGACGTGGCCGGCCAGTCGCATCTCGGTGATGGGCGGGAACCAGGCCGCCGCCGTGCTGGCGACCGTGAAGGAGGACCAGCTGTCGGGGCGCGGCGAGTCGTGGTCTGCGCAGGAGCGCGCCTCGTTCGAGGAACCGATCCGAGCCCAGTACGAGGAGCAGGGCGAGCCGTACTACGCCACCGCGCGCCTCTGGGACGACGGCATCATCGACCCGCAGCAGACGCGCGACGTGCTGGGCCTGGCCCTCGAGGTCGTCTCCCGCGTCCCGCTGCCCGAACCGCGCTTCGGCGTCTTCCGGATGTGACCTCATGAACCACGACAATCAGCCCCTGTTCGACATCGTGCTCGTCGCAAACCGCGGCGAGATCGCCCGCCGCATCATCCGCACGCTCCGGACCCTCGGCATCCGCAGCATCGCCGTCTACAGCGATGCCGACGCCGAGGCCCCGCACGTGCGGGAGGCGGACGCGGCGGTGCGCATCGGCCCCGCTCCGGCCGCCGAGTCGTACCTCCGGGTGGATGCCGTGATCGAGGCGGCACAGCAGACCGGGGCGCAGGCGATCCACCCCGGCTACGGCTTCCTCTCGGAGAGCGTCGATCTGGCCGCCGCCTGCGCGGACGCCGGCATCGCGTTCATCGGACCGGGCATCGCCGCACTCGAGATCATGGGCGACAAGGCGCGCGCCAGGGAGCACGTCGCCGCGCACGGCGTGCCCGTGGTGCCGGGCTTCGATGCCGCCGGGCTCACCGACGAGCAGATCGCGACGGAAGCGGCGCGCATCGGCTTCCCCGTACTGGTCAAGCCCAGCGCGGGCGGCGGCGGCAAGGGCATGGAGGTCGTCACCGATCCGGCTGATCTGCCGCGCGCGCTGTCTTCGGCGCGTCGGATCGCGATCGCCGCGTTCTCGGACGATGCACTCGTGATCGAGCGCCTCATCTCCCGGCCGCGTCACATCGAGGTGCAGGTCTTCGGCGACGCCCACGGCCGGGTCATCCACCTCGGCGAGCGCGAATGCACCCTCCAACGCCGTCACCAGAAGGTGATCGAGGAGGCGCCCTCCGCCGGGATCCCGGACGACACGAGGCGCCGACTGCTCGATGCCGCGGTGCGGGCCGCCGAGAGCGTCTCGTACGTCGGCGCCGGTACCGTCGAGTTCCTCATCGATGCCGATTCCCCCGACGAGGTCTTCTTCATCGAGATGAACACGCGGCTTCAGGTCGAGCATCCGGTCACCGAGGAGGTCACCGGCCTCGATCTCGTCGCTCTCCAGGTGCGTGTCGCGGCGGGACGGCCGCTCGACACGGATCCGCGCCTGCACGGGCATGCGGTCGAGGCGCGCGTGTACGCCGAGTCCCCGGAGCGCGGGTTCCTCCCCTCGACGGGCAGGGTGCTGCTCTTCGCACCGCCGGCAGGGGTGCGTGTGGACGCAGCCGTCGAGACGGGGAGCGAGATCAGCGGACACTACGACCCCCTGATCGCGAAGATCGTCGCTGTCGCCGACGACCGCCGCACGGCGCTGGCCCGTCTCGATCAGGCGCTGTCGCGCACCGTCGTGCTGGGGGTCGAGACCAACATCGCCTTCCTCCGTCTGCTCTGCGCCGATGCCAGGGTGAGGGCGGGAGACCTCGACACCGGGCTGATCGAGACGCTGCTGCCGTTCCCTGCTGCACCCCCCAGCGACGCGATGCTCGCCGCGGCGAGCGCCGCTCTTCCATCGCGTGGCGCGCGCGTCGGCTCGCCATGGGATCGGGCGGACGGGTGGCGGCTCGGTCGGTCCGTGTCGACGGAGCGCGACGCCGTCATGTTCCTGACCGACGACGACGACGAGCTCACGACGCCGGCGCTGTCGTCGCGGGCGGCCGGAGCCACGGCTCGCCGCGACGCGGACGGTGCGATCTGGGTGAGCGAGGACGGGCGATCCGTGCGCCTGCGCGCGCTCGACCGCCGCGACCGCGCGCTGCGGCGGCTGGCCGCGCGCGATGCCGAGTCGGCGGCTGCCGAGCCCGAGGGCCGCGCCCCGATGCCCGGCACCGTCGTGGCGGTGCACGTCGAGGACGGCAGCCGCGTCACGGCGGGCGACCCACTCGTGTCGATCGAGGCGATGAAGATGGAGCACCCGGTGAGCGCACCGACCGATGGGGTCGTGCACGTGCTGGTGTCGCTCGGAGACCAGGTACGGCGGGGACAGCCCGTCGTGCGCGTGACCACGCAGGAGGAGCGATGATGCACGGGATGAGCGACGAGGAACGCGAGCTGGCGGGGATGGTGCGGGAGTTCGCCGACACGGTGGTGGCACCGCGGTCGTACGAGGCGGACCGCACCCACACCCTTCCAATGGATGTCGTGTCGGCGATGGGGGAGCTGGGGCTGTTCGGCCTGCCGTTCCCCGAGCAGTACGGCGGCCAGGGCGGCGACTACTTCGCCTTGGGACTCGCGATCGAGGCGCTCGCCCGCGTCGACCAGTCCATCGCCATCACGCTCGAGGCCGGGGTGAGCCTGGGCGCGATGCCGGTCTTCCGCTTCGGCGACGACCGTCAGAAGGAGGAGTTGCTCCCCGACCTCCTCGCCGGACGTGCTCTCGCAGGCTTCGGTCTGACCGAACCGGAGGCCGGCAGCGACGCCGGTGCCACGCGCACCACCGCTCGGCTGGACGGCGACGAGTGGGTCATCGACGGGGCGAAGCAGTTCATCACGAACTCGGGCACCCCGATCACGCGCTTCGTCACCGTCACCGCGGTCACCGGCACCGAGAACGGTCGCAAGGAGATCTCGACCATCATGGTGCCGAACGGCACCCCCGGGTTCACGGTCGAGGCCCCGTACGACAAGGTCGGGTGGAACGCCTCCGACACGCATCCGCTGACCTTCACCGAGGCGCGGGTGCCGGCCGAGAACCTGCTGGGCGCCCGCGGCGCCGGCTTCCGCGGGTTCCTCAGCATCCTCGACGAGGGGCGTATCGCGATCGCGGCTCTCGCGACCGGTGCGGCGGAGGGATGCCTCGAAGCGGCCGTCGAGTACGCCAAGAGCCGCACGGTGTTCGGCAGTGCCCTCGCCACGCGGCAGAACGCGCAGTTCACCCTGGCTCGCATGCGGGCCCGGGTGCACACCGCGCGACTCGCCTGGCATCACGCGGCGCGGCTGCGGGACGCCGGCCGCCCGTTCGCCGAGGAGGCGGCGATCGCGAAGCTGGTGTCGGGCGAGGCGGCGATGGATAATGCCCGCGACGCGACGCAGATCTTCGGCGGGAACGGGTTCATGAACGAGTTCCCCGTCGCGCGTCACTACCGCGACTCGAAGATCCTCGAGATCGGCGAAGGCACGACCGAGGTGCAGCTACTGGTGATCGCACGGTCGCTGGGCCTGGCCGGGTAGCGTGAGGGCATGACCGAGCGGGAGATCGTGCAGCGCGGGCTGTACTACGAGGAGTTCGAGGTCGGAGCCCGGTATCTGCACCGCCCGGGCCGCACGGCCACCGAGGCGGACAACGTGCTGTTCACGACGCTGACGATGAACACGCAAGCCCTGCACCTCGATGCGGCGTTCGCGGCGACGCAGGAGCCGTTCCGGGCGCGGCTCATGAACTCGATGTGGACGCTGTCGACCATGGTGGGTGCGTCTGTCGCTCAGCTCACGCAGGGCACGCTCGTCGCGCAGCTCGGTCTGGGCGACATCGCATTCCCGAAACCCCTGTTCGCCGGCGACACGCTGTACACCGAGAGCGTCGTGACGGCGAAGCGCCCGTCCGGCTCGCGCCCGGGCCAGGGGATCGTGGAGATCGCCCACACCGGCCGCAACCAGGACGGGGCGGTGGTGGCGACCGCGTCGCGCTCCGTGCTCGTCCACCGACACCCCGAGGAGAGCGCGTCGTGACCTTCGCCATGGGCCCTGCCCTGCTGTTCTGCCCCGCCGATCGTCCCGAGCGTTTCGCGAAGGCGGCTGCGCGCGCCGACGCGGTGATCCTCGACCTCGAGGACGCGGTGCGACCGGAGGGGAAGGCCGTCGCACGTACGCACGTCATCGGCGCCGACCTCGACCCCTCGCGTGTCATCGTCCGGGTGAATGCACCGGGCAGCGCGGAGTTCGCCGCCGACCTCGAAGCGGTCGCGGCCTCGCCGTTCCGCACCGTGATGGTCGCGAAGGCCGAGGATCCGGCGGCGCTCGACGTGTTCGACGCGGACTACGCGGTGGTCGGCCTGTGCGAGACCGCCCGCGGTGTTCAGGCCGCAGACGTGCTCGCCGCGCACGCTCGCGTGACGGCGCTCATGTGGGGTGCGGAGGACCTCGTGGCCTCCCTGGGCGGAACGTCCAGCCGACGCCCGGACGGCGTGTACCGAGACGTCGCCCGGTACGCGCGATCGCGAGTTCTCGTGGCGGCCGGTGCGCACGGTCGGGCGGCCATCGACGCGGTGCATCTCGACATCGACGATCTCGCCGGCTTGGAGGAGGAGGCCGCGGATGCGGCCGCCTCGGGGTTCCGTGCGACCGCGTGCATCCATCCGGGCCAGGTCGAAGCCATCCGGGCCGCCTTCCGCCCGGATGCGGCACTGGTCGCCTGGGCGCGCGGGGTGCTCTCCGCCGCGGAGGGGGAGCGAGGTGTCTTCCGGTACGACGGGCGTATGGTCGACGAGCCCGTGCTGCGCCATGCCCGATCGGTGGTCGACCGCGCGGGGTGAGCGGGCGACTCAGAGCAGGACGTTCTGCTCCAGCAGACGCAGGGAACCCGGCGACGCCTCGAACCGCGTCGCAGAACCGTTGCGGATGACGTCGCCGATGCGCGGCAGCGTGCCGCCGGACACGTGATCGATGAGCGCGCGGATCACACCGCCGTGCGCGACGACGATGACGGACTCGGCCATCGGTGCGGAGCGCCGGCGGGCGTCACGGGCGATGACGTCGAGCGCGCGCAGGGCGCGCTCCGCCACGTCGCCCAGCGTCTCCGCACCCGGCACGGCGGCGTCCCAGTCGCCGTAGGTGCGCAGGTAGTCCTCGACGAGCATCCCCTCGCCGTCGCCGAACTCGCGCTCGCGCAGGTCGGGCACGAGCACCGGGCCGTCTAGGCCGATCTCTCCCGCGATGATCTCGGCCGTCTCCCGCGCACGCGCGAGAGGGCTGGCGTAGACGGCGTGGTGCGTCGAGCCCCCGAGCTGACCCGCCGCCCACCGGGCGTCGGCGCGACCGGTGTCGTTGAGCGGGATGTCGGTCGACCCCTGGATGCGGCGAGCGAGGTTCCAGTCCGTCTGACCGTGGCGGACGAGCGTGAGAAGGGTCACGTGAGAAGCTCCTGCAGGGCCGGGAGCACGTCGCTCGTTCCGGCCGCGATGGTGACATGGGCCCAGGCGTCGGCGCGCGTGGGCTCGTGGTTGACGATGATCAGGGGGATGCCGCGGCGACGGGCGCGCTCGACGAGACGCACTCCCGAATTCACGACGAGCGAGGAGCCGGCCACGATCAGCGCGGTGCTGGAGCGCAGAAGCGACTCGGCGGCGCGGAATCGGTCGAGCGGCACGTACTCGCCGAAGAAGACCACGTCCGGCTTGAGCATGCCTTCGCACACCGTGCAGCGGGGGATCACGAAGCCGTCGACCGTCTCGGGGAGCACGTCGCCGTCGGGGTTGAGTTTGACGTTCTCCGGAACCGTGATCCACGGGTTGAGCTCTTCGATCTGCACCGCGACGTCGCGGCGGTCGAAGACCTGACCGCAGTGCAGGCAGAGGACTCGGCGCATCGTGCCGTGCACCTCGATCACATGCGAGCTGCCGGCGCGCAGGTGCAGCCCGTCGACGTTCTGGGTGATCACTCCGCTGACGACCCCGGATGCCTCCATCTCGGCGAGCGCGGCGTGACCCCGGTTCGGTTGCGCACGGGCGAACGACCGCCACCCCAAGTGCCCGCCGACCCAATAGCGTCGTCGGGCGGCCTCGTCTCCGAGGTACGTCTGGATGGTCATGGGGTTGCTGCGCGGGGGAGCACCCTCTCCGCGATACGCGGGGATGCCCGAGTCGGTCGAGACGCCCGCGCCCGTCAGGAGCGCGATCCGGGTTCCGCGGAGCAGACCGGCCGCCTGTTCGATACGACGCCGGATCTCCTCGTCTGCGATCGTGGTCACGGAGCCTCCTCTGCGATTCTACGGGCCGGGTCGGACGGTGGCGTCCGAGGCGCGGGGGCACGTGCGACAGTGGACATCTATGGAGATCGTGTACATCGACGCGGCGGACGACGCGCGTCTCGACGACTACCGCTCGCTCACCGACACCGCCCTGCGTACGCGTCTAGAGCCCGCGGGAGGACTGTACATCGCCGAATCGGCGACGGTCATCGAGCGGGCCGTCGCAGCGGGCCATCGGCCGCGATCGGTGATGGTGCAGCGTCGTCGGCTCGAGGCGGTGGCGGCGATGCTCCAGATGGCCGACGTTCCGGTCTACGTCGTGCCGGATGCTGTCGCGGAAGCCGTCACCGGGTACGACGTCCATCGGGGAGCCCTCGCCGCGATGCACCGCCCCGCACTGCCCGGCGTGCGGGAGATCGTCGCCGGAGGGCGCCTCGTCGTGATCCTCGAGGGCATCGGCGACCACGCGAACATCGGAGCCGCCTTCCGGGCCGCCGCGGGACTGGGCGCCGACGCGGTGCTGGTCGCGCCGCGCTGCGCCGACCCCCTGTACCGCCGCAGCGTCCGGGTGAGCATGGGCACCGTGTTCCAGGTTCCCTGGACCCGGATCGACGACTGGGACGGCGCGATGGCGGACCTCCGCTCCGAGGGGTTCTCGCTCGCGGCGCTCGCCCTCGACGACCGCGCGGTCACCCTCGACGCCTACGTCTCGCAGCGTCCGGACCGTGTCGCGCTGATGCTCGGCTCGGAGGGCGACGGGCTCTCGTCGTCGGCGCTCGCGAGCGCCGACGACACCGTCATGATCCCGATGTCCGGGGGAGTGGACTCGCTGAACGTCGCGTCGGCAGCGGCCGTCGCCCTCTGGGCGCTCTCGCGCTGAGGCGGTCGCGATCGACCCGTGACGACGAGTGCGGCGCGATCAGCGGCTCTCGGGGAAGACGATCGGCGACGGCTCCGGACGCTTGGCCGCGACGTGGTCGCCCGACGACTGGTGGCGCAGGCGGCGCAGCACCCACGGCACCAGGTGCTCACGGGCCCAGCCGAGGTCTCCCGCCCGGGCCTCGCGCCAGGTGCGCGCGGGCAACGGCTCCGGCTGCATCGCCTCGAGGTCGTTGGGCACGTTGAGGGCGCGCAGCACCATGCGCGCGACCTCGTGGTGCCCCAGCGTGTTGTAGTGCAGGCGGTCGTCGTCGAAGAACCGCGGGTCCTGCACCACTTTCAACGCCCACTGATCGGCGACGATGCAGTCGTGGCGTTCGGCGATCGCGCGCACGTTCTCGTTGTAGATGGCGACTTTGCCGCGGAACGGCCGGAACACGGGCGTGAACGCCGTGTCGATGCCGGTGAACAGCAGCACGGCGGCCCCGGTCGAGGCCAGGCGCGACACCGCATCCTCCAGCTGCGCGGCGATCGCGTCGGGGTCGGTACCGGGCCGGATGACATCGTTGCCGCCCGCGGAGATCGAGACGAGGTCGGGGTGGAGGGCCACGGCGGGTTCGATCTGGTCGCGGACGATCTGTGCGACCAGCTTCCCGCGCACCGCGAGATTCGCGTACGCGAAGTCGTCGACCTGCTGGGCCAGCACCTCCGCGACCCGGTCCGCCCAGCCGCGGTGCCCGCCCGGGACGGCGGGATCGGGGTCGCCGATGCCCTCCGTGAACGAGTCGCCGATGGCGACGAAACGACGCCAGGGATGGGGGGCGTCGTTGGGGACGTAGGGGGTCCGGGTCGAATCCTGGTCTGTCATCCAGCTCTCCTTCGCGAACGCGCGCCGGAGCGATGGAGGTCGCGGCGCACGCCCGAGCCTACTCCGACGACCTGTTCGATGCAGGGCGCGCGCCGATATCGGAGGGGAGCGATTATCGTTGATCCGATGCTCTCTCCGTCCTTCCCCCAGCGTGCTCCGTGGGGAACCGCCAACAAGCTGCGCGCCTGGCAGCAGGAGGCCCTGGAGCAGTACTTCGCCGCCGACCAGCGCGACTTCCTCGTCGCCGCCACCCCGGGTGCCGGAAAGACGACGTTCGCCCTCACCCTCGCCGTCGAGCTGATGCGCTCGGGCGAGGTCAACCGCATCATCGTCGTGGCCCCGACCGAGCACCTCAAGACGCAGTGGGCCGACGCCGCGGCGCGCGTGCACATCCGACTCGACCCGTACTTCAAGAACAGCCATTGGGCGCCCGCTCGTCACTATCACGGCGTCGTGGTGACCTACGCGCAGGTCGCGGCGAAGTCGTCGGTGCACCGCCATCTCACCGAAGACGCGAAAACCCTCGTCATCCTCGACGAGGTGCACCACGGAGGCGACGCGCTCAGCTGGGGCGACGCGATCCGCGACGCCTACGGGCCGGCGACGCGGCGACTGCTGCTCTCGGGCACGCCTTTCCGCAGCGACACCGCGCCCATCCCGTTCGTCGAGTACCACCCCGACGAGTCCGGCGCCCGCATCTCTCGCACCGACTACAACTACGGGTACGGACGCGCCCTCGCCGACGGTGTCGTGCGCCCCGTGCTCTTCCACATGTACGCGGGCAAGATGCGGTGGCGCACGACCTCGGGTGACGAACTCGAGACGCATCTCGGACAGGACAACACGAAGGACGTCACCTCGCAGGCGTGGCGCACGGCACTCGACCCCGAGGGCGAATGGATGCCCGCGGTGCTCTCGGCGGCCGACCGACGTCTCACCGAGATCCGCCATCACGTGCCCGACGCCGGCGGGCTCGTGCTCGCGACGGATCAGACCGTGGCTCGCGCCTACGCCAAGATCCTTCACAGCATCACGCGGCAGCAGCCCACGATCGTGCTCTCGGACGATGCGACCGCCTCCGAGCGCATCGAGAAGTTCAGCGCGAGCGACGACCGCTGGATGGTGGCGGTGCGCATGGTGTCGGAGGGCGTCGACGTTCCCCGGCTCGCCGTGGGTGTGTACGCGACGTCGTCGTCGACCCCCCTGTTCTTCGCCCAGGCCATCGGCCGTTTCGTGCGCGCACGTCGGCGCGGCGAGGCGGCGAGCGTCTTCCTGCCGCAGGTGCCGGTGCTCATGGGGCTGGCGAACGAGATGGACAAGCAGCGCGACCATGCGCTGGACCGCCAGTCGAAAGACGACGACGGTCTCGAGGACTCGCTGCTCGAGAGCGCCAACCGCGAGGACGAGACGTCGGATGCATTGACCCAGGAGTTCAGCTACCAGGCGCTCTCGTCGGTCGCGCATTTCGATCGGGTGGTGTTCGAGGGCCAGGAGTTCGGCCAGCTCGCCGAGCCGGGCACGCCCGAGGAGGAGGAGTTCATCGGCTTCCCCGGCCTGCTCGAACCCGAACACGTGCACGACCTGCTCATGCAGCGTCAGGCCCGCCAGTCGCGGCTGCGGGAGGCGCGAGAGGCGAAGGCCGGGCCCGAGCAGACGACGACGCTCCCCGCCCCGCTGCACCGCACGCTGAAGGAGCAGCGTCAGCTGCTGAACAGCCTCGTGGGACTTTACGCCCGCCAGAAGGGGGAGCCGCACGGAGCCGTGCACGCCGAGCTGCGGCGCATCTGCGGCGGGCCGGCTGTCGCTCAGGCCACGGTGACGCAGCTGCAGGCTCGCATCGACGTGCTGCGCAAGCGCGTCCGCTCCTGACGGGGCCTCGAACCGGACGGGCCTTCGGAAGCCCGAAATGCTGTCAATCGTCGGCTCGACGCCGGTCGTCGGCAGCCGCGCGGCTAGCGTGGAACGGTTGCCCGATCGTCCAGGAGGATGCATGACCGCCCCGCTCGCCGAGCCCACCGCCGCAGACCGTCGACGCTGGGCGCGCTACCTCGTCGAGGAGCGCGCCGAGGGCCGGGTCTACCAGCGGCTCGCCGAGAGCAGGACAGGGGAGGAGCGTGACATCCTGCTTCGACTCGCC
The DNA here is from genome assembly GCF_057655505.1 of Microbacterium sp. Soil_N32. Classification (NCBI taxonomy): domain Bacteria; kingdom Bacillati; phylum Actinomycetota; class Actinomycetes; order Micrococcales; family Microbacteriaceae; genus Microbacterium; species Microbacterium sp. Soil_N32. The sequence continues at coordinate 493,632 of NZ_JBDGME010000019.1, read as the reverse complement.
GACGCCGAGCGTCGACACGAGCAGCATTGGATCGACCTCCTCGGCGGCACCCCGCAGCGACTGCCGCGGGCCGGTATCCGCTCGCGACTCCTCGGCTGGATGGCCGGCCGCTTCGGATCGATCTTCGTGCTGGCGCTGGCTCAGGTCGCGGAGGCGCGATCGCCGTACGACGCGGAACAGTACGCGACGCCGGCCATGCGCGCCGACGAGAAGGTGCACTACGAGGTCGTCCGGGGTCTCGCGGCGCGGGGCCGACGGCGCCTGTCGGGGTCGTTCCGTGCGGCGGTGTTCGGGGCGAACGACGGCCTGGTCAGCAACCTCGCCCTGGTGCTCGGCATCGGCGCGACGGGGGTCAGCTCATCGTTCGTCCTCTTCAGCGGTGTCGCTGGCCTGCTCGCGGGTGCGCTGTCGATGGGCGCGGGCGAGTTCGTCTCGGTCCGCTCCCAGCGCGAGCTGCTTGCGGCGACCGAGGCCAACGAAGACGCCGCGGCGTCCGCGCACGACCTCGACATCGACGAGAACGAGCTCGCCCTGGTCTACCGGGCGCGCGGTGTCGCTCCCGAGGAGGCCCTGGCGAAGGCGCGGCGCATCGTCGCCGCCGCGCAGGAGGGTGTGCGCCGCACCGCGACCGGGCCGATCGGCACGCACGCCGTCGACGAGCACGAGATCGTCGGCAGTGACTGGATGGCCGCTCTCACGAGCTTCCTGCTCTTCGCCTCGGGGGCGATCGTCCCCGTGCTGCCCTGGATCTTCGGTCTCACGGGAACGGCTGCGGTGGTGCTGGCACTCGTGCTGGTCGGGATCGCCCTGCTGACCACCGGGGCCATGGTCGGCATCCTCTCCGGCGGACCGCCCCTGCGTCGCGCGCTGCGTCAGCTGGCGATCGGCTTCGGCGCCGCCGCGATCACCTACCTCCTGGGGCTGCTCTTCGGCGTCGGCGCGGTCTGACGAACGGGGACGTACAAGCTGACTGCACGGCGCTGAGGGGCGTCCCCCTCAGCGCCGTGCAGTGATCGCGCGAAGGGTTCGGGTCGGGATCGGGCCGAGTTGCAAACGCAGTCCGTGAGACGCGCCGTGGGCTGCAGCGGCGAGTTGCCGCCACCTGTCCGGAGAGAGCGTGACCGCGAGGAACGTCGTCCACACCAGGCCTCGCGTGCGTTTGATCAACCAGCGGGTGTTGCCGCGTCGGTGAAGGTGCCACAGAGCGATGCCGTTACGCACCGCGTAATAGGTGCGGAACGGTGCGTGATAGAAGTGCTGCCGCGTGCGTCCGAAGATCTTCACCTCGCGACCGAAGAACTCGACGGGTACCTGCTCCCCGATGGCATGATCCAGCCAGCTATCGGGGAGGATCCAGAAGTCGAAGCCGGCTGCTCGCGCGCGCATGACGAACTCGGTGTCGACGGCGTCGATGAACAGGCGCTCATCGAAGCCCCGATCGCGTCGAAGACGTCGACGGGGATCACCTGTCCGGACTGGATCGGGTCGTCGGCCAGCACGGGGGAGTGCGTTGAGGCGATGCCGTGCGCACCGAAGCGCTCCGGGACCACGGCGGCCGGCTGCTTTCCCGCGATCGTGAGGTCGTCGAGCAGGCCGATCGCGTCGGCCACGTAGGTGGGCGAGAGGGCGGAGTCCTGGTCCAGGGTGATGATGTGAGTGGCGCCCAGCTTCCGCGCGTGTTCGATTCCGCGGTTGAGGGCTGCAGCGATACCCGAATTCTGCTCGAGGTCGATGGTGACGACATTCTGCTCGGGCAGATCGAGGGCGGAGAGGGTGTGCGAGCCGTCGTCGACGATGACGACGACGGCGACCTGGGTGCCGAGCTGCCGGACGCGGTCAGCCAATTCGGCAGGCGCGCGATATGCCGTGAGGACGGCGATGGGGCGCGGTGACGTGGGATCGCTGGTCATATCGTCCTGCCTGTCGAACGGTCGTGGTCCATGACGCAGAAGAGGCCGGGAGTCATCGACTCCCGGCCTCTTGCCTGTGCGCGGAGGGGGACTTGAACCCCCACGCCCTATCGGGCACTAGCACCTCAAGCTAGCGCGTCTACCATTCCGCCACCCGCGCAGGTGTTGGATCAGCCGTTCCCGGCCGAGAAATGACATTACCACGTTCGCGACCCCCGCTCGAACCGAGCGCGACGCCCGGGCGTGGCACGCCTCTTCGATAGCCTGGGGCCATGACCCCCTCGTCGCTCCCCGAGGTCGTGCGCGTCGCGGCCGACCTGATCCGTTTCGACACATCGAACTACGGCGGCGGCCGTGCGAACGGTGAGCGCGAGGCCGCGGAATACGTCACCGCCTATCTCGAGGATCTCGGCCTCGAGGTCGAGACCTATGAGCCGATCCCTCGTCGGACCAACGTCATGGCGCGGGTTCCGGGTCGTGATCGCTCGCTGCCGGCTCTCGTCGTGCACGGCCACCTCGATGTCGTCCCCGCAGTGGCGGAGGACTGGACGGTGGATCCCTTCGCCGGCATCGTGCAGGACGGGATGCTGTGGGGCCGCGGGGCCGTCGACATGAAGAACATGAACGCGATGATCCTCACGGCCGTCGCCGACATCCTGCGCGCGGGGGAGCGCCCCGCGCGCGACCTGGTGCTCGCGTTCTTCGCCGATGAGGAGAACGGCGGCGTGGAGGGGTCGGCGCTCGTGGTGCGCGATCGACCCGAATGGTTCGCCGGCGCGGAGACCGCGATCAGCGAGGTCGGCGGATACTCGATCACCGTCGACGATCGACGCGCCTACCTGCTGCAGGTGGGGGAGAAGGCGTTGATCTGGATCCGTCTCGTGGCCCGCGGCCGCGCGGGCCACGGCAGCCGTCTGCACGACGACAATGCCGTGACCGCCCTCGCCGAGGCTGTGGCGAAGATCGGGCGCACGCGCTGGCCGCTGCGGCTCACTCCGACCACCTCCGCGCTGATCGCGGGGCTCGCGGAGCTCACGGGCCGGGGGACCGACGACCCCGACGCCCTCGCGGCCGCTGCCGGACCCGCCGAAGCGTTCCTGCGGTCGACGTTCCGCACCACGACCAACCCCACGGCCCTCAGCGCCGGGTACAAGCACAACGTCATCCCCGAGCGCGCGGAGGCGCTCATCGACGTGCGTGTGCTGCCCGGCACGGAAGACGCGGTGCTCGCCGAGCTGCAGCAGATCGTCGGCGACGAGATCGAGATCGAGACCGTCGTGCGCGACATCGGCATGGAGACCCCGTTCGAGGGCGAGCTCGTCGAGGCGATGGTGGCCAGCCTCGATCGACACGACCCGGGTGTGCCGGTGATCCCTTACCTGCTCGGCGCGGGTACCGACAACAAGGCGCTGTCGACGCTGGGTATCACCGGCTACGGCTTCGCGCCGCTCCGTCTTCCCGCCGATCTCGACTTCACGGGGATGTTCCACGGGGTCGACGAGCGTGTGCCCGTAGACTCGCTTGTCTTCGGCCAGCGAGTGCTGGCCGATCTGCTGCGCTCGTTCTGAGCGCCCGCGCATCCGCGCCCGTCGACCCTCAGAAGGCATCATGCATCTCCTCGAAGCGCTCATCCTCGGCATCGTGCAGGGGCTCACCGAGTTCCTCCCGATCTCGTCCAGCGCGCATCTGCGCATCCTCGGCACGTTCCTGCCCTCCGGCGAGGACCCCGGAGCAGCGTTCACCGCGATCACCCAGATCGGCACCGAGGCGGCCGTCGTGGTCTTCTTTTGGCGCGACATCGTGCGCATCATCACGCAGTGGTTCCGGTCGCTCGTGGGCAAGGCGCCGCGCAATGACCCCGATGCGCGCATGGGCTGGCTCATCATCCTCGGCAGCATCCCGATCGTCGTGCTCGGTCTGCTCTTCCAGGATCAGATCGAGACCGTGTTCCGCTCGCTCTGGATCGTCGCGATCATGCTCATCGTGTTCGGCGTGCTGCTCGGCATCGCCGACCACGTCGGCGCGAAGAAGCGCGCCCTGAATCAGCTGACCTACCCCCACGGCGTCGCGTTCGGAGTCGCGCAGGCGCTGTCGCTCGTCCCCGGCGTATCGCGCTCGGGCGGCACCATCACGATGGGCCTGTTCCTCGGGTACGAACGCGCAGCGGCTGCCCGATACGCGTTCCTGCTCGCCATCCCCGCGGTGTTCGGCAGCGGCTTCTACCAGCTCGCCAAGAGCTGGGGAGAGCCGTCGTTCTTCTCGCTCGGAGACACGCTCGCGGCCACCGGCATCGCGTTCGTCGTGGCCCTCGGGGTGATCGCGTTCTTCATGAGCTGGATCTCGAAGCGCAGCTTCCTGCCGTTCGTGATCTACCGCATCGTTCTGGGATCGGTCATCCTAGTGCTGCTCGGCACGGGCGTCATCGCCGCCTGAGTCCGACGCGCCTCAGCGCTTGTGGTCGCCGGGGCCGTCGCCGCGGCGACGCAGGTACCGCTCGAACTCCTGGGCGATCGCGTCGCCCGAGGCCTCCGGCGAGTCCCACGTGTCGCGCGTCTTCTCGAGCTGGCGGATGTACTCGCTCATCTCCTCGTCGTCGGCCGCCGCGGCATCGATCGAGGCCTCCCAGGCCGCGGCCTCCGTGCGGAGCGAGGTGCGCGGCACGTCGACGCCGGTGAGTTCGTCGAGGCGATCGAGAAGCGCGAGGGTCACCTTGGGAGAAGGCGTGGAGTTCGCGACGTAGTGCGGAACGCTGGCCCAGAGAGTCGCCGTGGGGATGCCGGCGGACTCCGCGAAGTGCTCGAGCACGCTCAGGATGCCGACCGGCCCCTCGTACAGCGACTTCTCGAGACCGAGCTGCTCGCGGACCTGGTCGTTCTGGCTCGCCGCGAAGATCGAGATGGGACGGGAGTGCGGCACGTCGGCGAGCATGGCGCCGAGGAACACGAACCCGGTCACATCGTCGCGCAGGGCGACGTCGATGAACTCGGAGGCGAACGCCTGCCAGGTGCGCGCGGGCTCGACACCGGTCAAGAGCCAGAACTCGGTGCCGGGACCGGGGTCGCGCGGGCGCCAGAGCGTGGCCTCCGGCCAGGTGAGCCGCCGGCGGCCATCGGTGTCGAGGCGGGATGACGGGCGCGTGTACTGATAGTCGAAGTAGAGCTCGGGGTCGACGGAGTGCACGAGGTCGTAGGCGGTGTCGCCGCGCATCGCGGCGACCGCGCTGCTCGCGGCCTCGCCCGCGTCGTTCCACCCGTCGAAGGCCACGATCACGATGCGCGAACCGAGAACATCCATCGTGATCCCCTTCCGTTCCGGTGCCGATGCGATCCCCCCAGGCTAGTCGCGCGCGGCGGAGGTCGGGCGCGACAGGCGGATAACATGGCTCGGTGAGCACACAGCCCCGCGTCGTCCTCTGGGACATGGATGGAACCGTCGTCGACACCGAGCCGTACTGGATGGCGGCGGAGACCCGCCTGGTCGAATCGTTCGGCGGTACCTGGACCCACGAGGACGGTCTCCAGCTCGTCGGCAGCGGACTCATCGACAGCGCCATCATCCTCCAGGGCGCGGGGGTGCGCCTCGAGCCGCAGGCGATCGTCGACCATCTCACCGACGAGGTGCAGCGGATGCTCCGCACCGACGGGGTTCCCTTCCGCCCGGGTGCGCGCGAGCTCCTGCTCGACCTCCACGACGCGGGCGTCCCCACGGCGCTCGTGACGATGTCGTTGCGCCGCATGGCGCTCAGCGTGGTCGAGCTCATCGATTTCCCCGCGTTCCACCTCGTCGTCGCCGGCGACGATGTCGAGAACCCCAAACCCCACCCCGAGCCGTACCTGCAGGCCGCGGCGCTGCTCGGCGTCGACATCGCCGATGCGATCGTCATCGAGGACTCACCGACGGGCGTGCGGGCCGGCGTCGCCTCGGGCGCTGTGACGCTCGGTGTCCCGCACATCGTGCCGCTCGACGACGCGGGCGCGCACGAACTCTGGCCGACGCTCGAGGGACGCCGAGCGGCCGATCTCCTCGACCTGCACGACCGCCGCACGACCACGGCAGGAGCCGCACGATGACCGAGAACCACAGCCATCGGCCGAGCGGCCCCTTCCGCGAAGGCGACCGGGTGCAGCTCACGGGGCCCAAGGGGCGCCTGCACACGGTGACCCTGCGCCAGGACGGAGAGCTCCACACCCACCACGGCGTGCTCCGCCACCGCGACCTCATCGGCCTCCCCGACGGCTCGGTGGTCGCCAACAGCTCCGGACACGACTACCTGGCGCTGCGGCCCCTCCTGCGGGACTTCGCGATGTCGATGCCGCGCGGCGCAGCCATCGTCTACCCCAAGGACGCCGCGCAGATCGTCATGCAGGCCGACGTCTTCCCCGGCGCGACCGTGGTCGAAGCGGGGGTCGGATCCGGTGCGCTCTCGCTCTCGCTCCTGCGGGCGGTCGGTCCGGCGGGCCGGCTGGTCTCGTTCGAGCGTCGTGACGACTTCGCCGAGGTGGCTCGCGGCAACGTCGAGACGTTCTTCGGCGCGACGCCGTCGACGTGGGAGGTCGTCGTCGGCGATCTCGTCGAGGCGCTGCCGTCGACGCTGCCGGCCGGCACGGTCGACCGCGTGGTCCTCGACATGCTCGCGCCGTGGGAGTGCATCGACGTCGTCGCCGACGCGCTGACGCCCGGGGGTGTCGTGCTCTGCTACATCGCGACCGCGACCCAGCTGTCCCGGGTGGCGGAGTACATCCGCAGCACCGGCCTGTTCACCGACCCCGACGCCTCCGAGACCATGGTCCGCGGCTGGCACGTGGAGGGGCTCGCCGTCCGTCCTGACCACCGCATGGTCGCGCACACGGGGTTCCTGCTGACGGCGCGTCGCCTCGCTCCGGGCGCCGTCGCGCCGTCGGTCAAGCGCCGGGCCTCGAAATCGAGCTACGGCGACGAGGACGTCGAGATGTGGACCCCGGGGGCGGTGGGCGACCGCGAAATCAGCGACAAGAACCTGCGCAAGCGCGCCCGCGAAGCCGCCAGGGCGGCCGAGGGAGCACGCATCGCCGCCTCCGCGCGCGAATCGGAGCAGGACACCGAATAGACTGGAGAGCGTGCGTAAAACGTCCGCCGCTCTGGCCACCCTCAGCCTCGCCGTCCTCGCTCTGACCGGGTGCACGGCGGCGCCGACCTCCGGCGACGCCGCATGCGAGCGCGCGGGCGGCAACACCGACCTGCGCGATGCGGTCTCCGTCGAGGGCGACATCGGCGGTCGCACCGACGTCGACCTGTTCACGCCGCTGTCCACGCCGAAGAGCTCGTTCGCCGACCTCGTCGTGGGCGATGGCCGCGCGCTGGCAGACGACGGCCAGGCGATGCTGCTGCAGCTGTCGATCTACGACGGCAGCACCGGCGAGAAGATCTACGACGAGCCGTTCGACGAGGCGACCAGCGCGCCCATCACCATCGACCAGTGGGCGCAGCGCGTGCCCGGCCTCGCGCCGGCGCTCGAGTGCGCGACGGCCGGCTCGCGGGTCGTCGCGGCGCTCACCCCCGAGGACTTCGGCCCGCAGAACGCCGCGAACTTCGGCATCGAAGACGACGGCGCCGCCGTCTTCGTGCTCGACGTCGTCGACGTGTATCTCCCGAAGGCCGAGGGTGCGCTGCGCTTCAACGACGCCCGCAACATGCCCACCGTCGTGCGGGCTCCCGACGGCACGCCCGGCGTGATCATCCCCGACGTGGATGCGCCCGACAAGCAGACCGTGCAGACCTTGATCGAGGGCGACGGCGAGAAGCTGACCGCCGACCAGTTGCCGCTCGTGCACTTCACCGCCGTGGGGTGGGACGACAAGCAGGTGCTGCGCACCACGTGGGGCGACGCGCCGATCATCGACTTCGCCCAGCTCGCACCTCCGATCGCCGAGGCTCTCGTCGGTCACACCGTGGGCTCGCAGGTGCTCATCGTGGCGCCGAAGACAGAGGGGTCAGCGGCCATGGCCTTCGTCGTCGACATCCTGGGTGCCGTCCCCGTCCCCTCGCCGTGATGGCCGCCCGGATTCCCGCGGAGGAGCGCCTCACGAACCTCGTGGTGGCGCTGATGGCCACGGAGATCGGGCTCACCAAGCAGCAGATCCTCGAGAACGTGTCCGGCTACCGGCAGCGCGCCGGGGCCGGTACGCGCAGCGACGCGCTCGAGAAGATGTTCGAGCGCGACAAGGACGAGCTCCGTGCCCTCGGCATCCCCGTCGAGACGATCGGCGACGCGGCGGACCCGAACGATCTCCGCGAGGCGCGCTACCGGATTCCGCAGGCGGAGTACGACCTGCCGGAGGACATCGCGTTCAGCCCCGCCGAACTCGCCGTGCTGCAGCTGGCGGGGAGTGTCTGGAGTGCGGAGTCCGTCTCGGGCGACGCGCAGTCCGGGGTGCGCAAGATCCGCGCGCTCGGCATCGACGGCGACGAGCCGATCATCGGTTTCGCGCCGCGGATCACGGCGCGGGACGCCGCGTTCGCGCCGCTCCAGGAGGCGATCGAGAAGACCCGCGTGGTGGTGTTCGATTACCTGAAGCCCGGTGAGGACGCCGCCCGGCGTCGGCGGGTGCGCCCGCTCGCACTGGTGGACTACGAGGCGCGCTGGCACGTCTTCGGCGTCGACGTCGACCTCGGCGAGGACCGCACGTTCCTCCTGAGCCGCATCGTCGGTGCGGTCTCCATCACGGCAGAACCGTTCGACCCGGCGCTGCGGGAGAATGCGGGAGAGCGTGCGCTGTCCGGACTGGAGGCGGTCGCCGCCGCCCACTCGGCGCTGCTCGAAGTCACTCCGGGTACCGAGGCCGCCCTGCGCTTGGGACGCCGTGCGACCCCGGCCGTCCAGGGCATCCGCGTACCGTTCGTCGACCTGCACATCCTCGCCGACGAACTCGCGTCGTACGGCCCCGAGGTCCGCGTGGTCGAGCCGGATGCCCTGCGGGACGCGGTCGTCCTCCGTCTGACCGCGGTCGCCCGAGTCCATGCCGATCGAGAGGAGGAACGACGATGAGTGCTGCGGCATCGCGTCCTCTGCTCGCCTCCGATCGGGTGCGGCTGTATCTGACTCTCGTCCCGTACGTGCTCGAACACGGCCAGGTGTCCGTGGCCGAAGCGGCCGAGGAGTTCGGGGTCTCGCCGCGGGAGATGCGCGCGATGATCGAGAAGCTCACGGTGATCGGTCTCCCCGGCGAGGCGGGTTTCTGGCAGCAGCCGCAGGAGATGTTCGACATCAACTGGGATCTGCTCGAACAGGAAGACGTGATCGAGATCACGAACGACGTCGCCCTGCGCCGCGTCCCGCGCTTCACCGCCCGCGAGGCGGCCGCGCTCCTGGCCGGTCTGCAGATGGTCGCCGCGGTACCCGCGGTCTCGGATTCGGGTCTCGTCGCCGGTCTCATCTCGAAGCTGTCGCGCGGCGCCGCCGACGCCCCCGCAGAGGTCGTCGTCGCGCCGAGCGCCGTCGACGAGGTGCGCGAAGCGGTCGCACGTGGTCTGCACGAGGGGAGGGCGCTCTCGTTCCGCTATCAGGCGCCGGACGCCCCCATCACCACGCGCACCGTCGACCCGGTGCAGATCCTGATCACGAACGGCCAGTGGTACCTGCAGGGGTGGTGCCACATGCGTCAGGCCATGCGCACCTTCCATCTCGATCGTGTGAGCGCGCCGACGCTGACCGACATCCCCATCACCCACGGCGGCGACCAGGTGCCCGAGGCCTTCTCGGAGGGCGTCGAGGATCGCCAGGTCGCGGTCCGGCTCCCGGATCGGCTGGCGCCGCTGCTCGGCGGGCTGTTGTCGGCCGACGATGTGGAGTCGAGCGACGGCGTCGTGACCGCGCACCTGCATCTCGCCGATCCGCGGGGCATCAAGCGCATCGCCGCACGGTTCGGGGGAGCGCTCGAGGTGCTCGAGCCCGGGATCGCCCGTGCGGCCACCCGGGAGTGGGCGGCAGCAGGACTCGCCCTGTACCATCAGCCCACGCTCAACGACGCCGGGTAGACTGGCACGAAACTACGAGGAGACTCTCATGGGCAATCTATTCGCGGGTCCGCACCTGTGGATCATCCTCATCATCATCCTGCTCCTCTTCGGTGCGGCGAAACTGCCGGCGCTGGCGAAGAGCATGGGACAGTCTGCACGTGTGTTCCGCGGTGAGATGAAGGCGATGAAGGCCGAAGACGCGGCCGAGAACACCAATGGCACCACCCCGGCCTCCACCGATGGCACGGTGCAGAACCAGACGGCCACGAGCGACGCGCCCAAGCCGGAAACGCCACCGCAGACATCGTAGGCGTGAGCGAGATCCCCCTCGCGTCGCCCGAGAAGCCGCCCCGCGAGCGTCGGATGACGCTGGCGGCGCACCTCGTCGAGCTACGCAAACGCCTCATCATCGCCGTCGCCGGCCTCGCGGTCGGCATGGTGGTGGCCTTCCTCGTCACCGACCCCATCATCTGGTTCATCACAGCACCCATCCGGATCCTCGACGAACAGCGCGCCACCGAGACGCCGTTCGCGCAGCTCGTCTTCTCCGCGGTCTCCTCGGGGTTCGACCTGCGCATGCGCATCGCGCTGGCGATCGGCTTCCTGCTCTCCGCGCCGATATGGCTGTGGCAGGTGTGGGCGTTCGTCATGCCCGGGCTCACGCGCAAGGAGATCCGGTACACCCTCAGTTTCGTGGGTGCCGCGATCCCGCTGTTCTTCGCGGGCTGCTACGTCGCGGTTCTCGTCGCCCCGCACGTGATCGAGATCATGTCGACGTTCGTGCCGGAGGGCGGGGTCAACTACTTCGACGCGAAGCAGTACTACGACTTCATCTTCAAGTTCGTGCTGGTCGTCGGCATCTCGTTCGTGCTGCCGGTGTTCCTCGTCGCGCTGAACGTCGCCGGCGTCATGAGCGGCCGGGCGATCCTCCGCGGGTGGCGCGTCGCGATCCTCATCGCCTGCCTGTTCGCGGCGATCACCACGCCGGCCGCCGACATCTTCTCGATGCTGCTGCTCGCCGGCATCCTGGTCGTGCTGTACTTCGCCGCGGCAGGGCTGTCGATCCTCTTCGACCGCCGCCGTCACAAGAGAGAGGCCGCCGAGGGGCTGCTTCCGGGAGCCGTATGAGTTCACCGTCCGAGCGCTACGCCGCCGCACGTCGCGCCTCCGAGCATCCCGAGACCGCGGCGTTCGCCGCTCGTCAGCGCTTCGACCTCGACCCGTTCCAAGTCGCCGGCTGCCATGTCCTCGAGAACGGGCACAGCGTTCTGGTGGCCGCGCCGACGGGTGCGGGGAAGACCATCGTCGGCGAGTTCGCGATCCACCTCGCGATGCAGACGCCGCGCGACAAGGCCTTCTACACCACGCCCATGAAGGCCCTCTCGAACCAGAAGTTCCGCGAGCTGGTCGACGTGTACGGCGCCGACGACGTCGGGCTGCTCACGGGAGACACCAACATCAACGGCAACGCCCGCATCGTCGTGATGACGACCGAGGTGCTGCGCAACATGATCTACGCCGACTCGGCGGCGCTGCGCGATCTGCGCTACGTGGTCATGGACGAGGTGCACTACCTCGCCGACCGGTTCCGCGGTGCCGTCTGGGAAGAGGTGATCATCCACCTCCCGGCCCCGGTGCGGCTCGTATCCTTGAGTGCGACGGTCTCGAACGCCGAGGAGTTCGGCGACTGGCTCGACACCGTGCGCGGCGACACTGAGGTCATCGTCTCCGAGGTCCGTCCGGTGCCGCTCGAGCAGCACGTGCTCGTCCGCGACGACCTCCTTCCGCTCTTCGACGACCGAGCGGGAGTCGCGACGGCCCAGGTCAACCAGGAGCTCATGCGCATCCGATCGTTCACGGGGTCGCACTACGACAACAACCGCCGCGCGCAGTCGTACGCGAGCAATCGGCACGCCGGCCGTCAGGCGAAGCGGCCGCCGCGCGGCGGTCAGCGACCGGTCCGCCCGTCGAACACCCGCCGGATCGAGCGGATGGATCGCCCGGAGGTCGTGGCTCTGCTGGAGCGGTCGAACCTGCTGCCCGCGATCTTCTTCATCTTCAGCCGCGTGGGCTGCGATGCGGCGGTGCAGCAGGTGCGACGCTCCGGTGTGCGGCTGACGACGGTCGAGGAACGAAACGAGATCCGGGCGATCGTGGAGGACCGGACCCGTACTCTCCAGGAGGAGGACCTCGGCATTCTGGGCTACTGGGAGTGGCTCGACAACCTCGAGCGCGGGATCGCCTCGCACCACGCGGGGCTGCTCCCGGCGTTCAAAGAGGTCGTCGAGGAACTCTTCCAGCGCAAGCTCGTCAAGGTCGTCTTCGCGACGGAGACCCTCGCTCTCGGCATCAACATGCCGGCTCGTACGGTGGTGCTCGAGAAGATGGAGAAGTTCAACGGCGAGGCCAGGGTCGCGATCACGTCGGGCGAGTACACGCAGCTCACCGGTCGTGCGGGGCGCCGGGGTATCGACGTCGAGGGACACGCGGTCGTGCAGTGGACCGAGGGCATGGACCCGCAGGCTGTGGCCGCGCTCGCCTCGCGGCGCACGTATCCGCTGAACTCCAGCTTCCGCCCCACGTACAACATGGCGGTCAACCTGATCGATCTCTTCGGCAAGGCGCGTGCGCGCGAGGTGCTGGAGTCGTCGTTCGCGCAGTTCCAGGCCGACCGGGCCGTCGTCGGCCTCGCACGCCAGGTGCGCGAGGCCGAGGCGTCTCTCGACGGCTACCGTGCGTCGATGACCTGCGAGCACGGCGACTTCGTCGAGTACTCGACGATCCGTCGTGAGTTGAGCGATCTCGAGAAGAAGAATCGGCAGGACGCCCAGGCGCCGCGCAGTGCGCGGGACAAGCGGATGAAGCGCATCCAGCAGCTGCGCACATCGATGCAGCGTCATCCCTGCCACCGCTGCCCGGATCGCGAGGCGCACGCGCGGTGGGCGGAGCGGTACTGGAAGCTCAAGCGCCAGACCGACCGCATCCGTCGTCAGATCGAGACGCGCACCGGGACCGTGGCGCGCGTCTTCGACCGTGTGGTGGAGGTGCTCGAGACGCTCGACTACCTGCGCCGCGAGGGCGACGACATGACCCTCACGGAGTCGGGTCGGACGATGCGTCGCATCTACGGCGAACGAGATCTGCTCGTCGCCGAATCGCTGCGGCAGGGATTGTGGTCGGGTCTCGATGCCCCGTCGTTGGCCGCGATGGCGTGCTGTCTCGTGTACGAACCGCGCCGCGACGAGGCGAACGCGGGGGAGCGCGGTCTGCCGCGCGGGGCCTTCCGTTCGGCGTACGAGAAGACGACGACGCTCTGGGCCGAGCTCGACGATCTCGAACAGGACCACCACCTGCCCGGGAGCGAACCGCTGTCCGCCGGGCTCGCCGGTGCGATGCATTCGTGGGCGCGCGGCGGCATGCTCGACCGCGTTCTCGTCGAGGCCGACATGGCGGCCGGCGACTTCGTCCGGTGGGCGAAGCAGACCATCGACCTCCTCGATCAGTTGTCGATCGTCGCCGAGGACGGTGCTCTCGCACGGACTGCGCGCGCGGCCCTCGACGGAGTGCGCCGCGGCATCGTGGCGTACTCGTCGATGTGACGATGGAGACGAAGGAACGCGGCGTCCGTCGCCGCGCGCTGCTCCCTCTCTCGCTGGCTCTCCCCGCGGCAGCCGCGTCGGCGCTGCTCATGGACCTCTCTTACCCGGAGGCGGGCGTCTGGATTCTGGCGTTCCCGGCTGTCGCGCTGCTTCTGCTGTCGCTCATCGGGCGACGGGCGGGCGGAGCGCTGCTCGTCGGGCTCGTGTACGGCCTCGTGTTCTACGCCCTGCTGGTGTCCTGGACGTCGCGGTATCTCGGGCCCGTGCCGTGGGCGGCTCTGAGCGTCGTCGAGGGGGGACTGACGGCACTCGGCCTCGTTCCGTTGACGTTGGCGTACCGCTGGATCCCGCGTGCGCTTCCGGGCACCTGGGGGCGGATGCTCGTCCTCCCGACCGTGATCGCGGCGCTATGGATCGGCCGCGAGGTGTTCGTCGGGTCATGGCCGTACGGCGGATTCCCCTGGGCTCGTGTCGGCATGACGCAGGCGATGAGCCCGCTCGCGCCGGTTTCCTCCTGGGTGGGTGTCGGCGGTCTCGGCTTCCTGATGGTGCTCGTCGTGGCCATGCTGATCGAAGCGATGCGGCTGGGGCTGTGGCGTCGCCCCGCGCCTCTCCTCGTCCCGGCGGCGATCGCCGTGCTGCTCGTCGTGACGCCGATCTTCCCGACCGCCGCCGCCGGGTCGATGCGGATCGCGGCGGTGCAGGGCAACGGGCCGACCGGATACTTCGACGAACGGTCTCCGTTCGCGGTGGTGCGCGCGCAGACCGAGGCGACGCAGCCGCTCTACGGCGAGGACGTCGATCTGCTCGTCTGGCCGGAGGGCGGACTCGACACCGACCCGTTCCAGAACGAGACGCTTGCGCGGCAGATGACGCTCGTCACGACGCGGATCGGCGCGCCGTTGCTGGCGAACGCCGCGACCGCACGCGACGAGCGGTACTGGAACACGTCGATGCTGTGGACGCAGGACGGGGGAGCGGAGCAGACGCACGACAAGCGGCATCCGGTGCCCTTCGGCGAGTACGTTCCCGACCGCGATTTCTACTACGCCCTCGCGCCCGATCTCATCGGCCTAATCGGCCGCGAGTACACCCCCGGTACGAACGCACCCGTCGTCGACGTCAATGGGGTTCCCGTCGGCCTCGCCATCTGCTTCGACGTCATCTACGACGACGTTATCCACGAGGGCATCGCCGACGGTGCGCAGGTGCTGGTGTTCCAGACGAACAACGCGGACTTCCGCGGAACGGACGAGAATCTCCAGCAATTGGCCTTCGCCCGCATGCGCGCGATCGAGACGGGCCGCAGCGTGGTGAACGTGTCGACCGTGGGGACGAGCCAGATCATCCGCCCCGACGGGACGACCGTGACGAGCCTCGACGCAGATGAGGCCGGGGCGATGCTCGAGGATGTCGAGCTCCGCTCCGGCCTCACGGCGGGTGTGCTGCTGGGACCCTGGGTGCAGCAGGCGCTGTTCTGGGGAGGTCTGGGCGCGCTGGTCGTCGGGTGGTGGCGCGCCCGGCGGCGCTAGGTGTGATGTCCAGGGACGTTGTTGAGTCGGTCGAAGGGTACGCCGCCAATCGCAGAGTGGTGTCGGTGGTGGTTGTAGAAGTGGAGCCAGCCGGGCAGCGCCAGGCGTCGTTCGGCCTCTGAACCGTAAAACCTGGCATAGGCCCAGCCGTCCCCGAGCGTGCGGTGGAATCGCTCGATCTTCCCGTTCGTCTGCGGCCGGTAGGGGCGTGTCCGCTTGTGTCGGATGCCGAGCCGAGCGCAGAAGTCCCTCCATGCGTGGGATCTGTATGCCGACCCGTTGTCGGATAGGACTCGCTCGACGGTCACGCCTCGTTCGGCGAACCAGGCCACGGCGCGTTCGAGAACTCCCACCGCTGTGCTCGCCTGCTCATCCGACCAGATTTCTGCGTATGCGACGCGGGAGTGGTCGTCGATGACTGTGTGAACGAACGCCGTCCCGGTGCGCGGCTTGTGATCTTTTCCTCGTGGTAATCCCGGAGTCGCGAGCTTGTTCCGTGCGCCTTGCTGCCGACCTACGTAACGATGTCCACCGCCGTCGGGGATGTTGCCGAACTTCGTGACATCGACATGAATCAACGATCCCGGATGAGGATGCTCATATCGCCGCAATGGCTCGCCAGTGACACGATCGATATGCGAGAGGCGGTTCACGCGGCAACGGACGAGGACCGCGTGAACAGTCGACGTCGAGAGACCAAGTCGCGCAGCGATCTGGGCTGGCCCCAGTCGAAGCCGCCAGCGCAGGTTGATGATCTTCTTCTTGACATGCTCGGGCGTCCTGCCTGGGATCCGGTGCGGCTTGCTGGAGCGATCCTGCATCCCAAACTCACCCTCTTCCCGGTAGCGGCCTGCCCATTTCCGGGCAGTGATCGGGGAGACCATGAACATCTTTGCGGCGATCGTGGCCGGATAGCCGTCTTCGACAATCAGCCGAGCTAACCGGAGACGGGCACGAGGAGTGAGAAGAGCGTTCGGATGGGTCATCAATTGGCCTCCGCCGCGGTCTTCGTAAGCGCGCGTCTGGTGAGAAGCATGATGACGAGAGCGATCGCTGTCAGCACCGAAGCGACCCAAACCGGCGCGAGCAGCCCCAGCCCGGTCGCGAGCCCGAGCGCACCAAGCACGGGCCCCGCTGCAGCTCCGATATTCAATGCTGCGGTTGCGTACGAACCGCCCATCGTTGGCGCACCCGATGCTGCATACAGCACACGCGTGATCAGAGTACTGCCGACGCCGAACGACAGGAATCCCTGAACGAGGACGAGGACGATAAGCGCAACGGGATGAGATGCGACCACTGCCAACACGATCCAGCCTGTCAGCAATAGCGGTCCGCCGACTGCGAGCACGAGGCCAGGTCGTTGATCTGATAGTCGTCCTGCGATCGTGACGCCAAGGAACGATCCGATGCCGAACATCACCAGCGCGACGGACACCCACGCTTCGGCCAAGCCCGCGGTCTCGGTCACGATGGGTGCCAGGAAGGTGAATGCCGCAAAGAGCCCTCCGTTGATCAGCGCTCCGAGTACCATGGCCAGGATGAGCCGCGGCGTCGCCAACTGGCTGAGCTCGACACGGAGCCTTGGTGAGGTCGCGCTAGTCTCGCTCCGATCAACATTGTTCGTGACGCCACGAATGACTCCAACGGCCGCGGGAATACAGAGGATGGCGATCGCCCAGAACGTCGTTCGCCAGCCCAGCGCTGTGCCGAGGACCGCGCCGGCGGGGACGCCCACGACGGTTGCGATCGTCGTGCCGGAGAGCAGGATCGACAGTGCACGCCCCTTCTGGTTCGCTGGCACGAGGGTAGTGGCCGTGCTCAGTGCTACGGCGAGGAATCCTGCGTTTGCGAGAGCGCTGAGCACCCGGGTGATGAGCAGGAGAGAGAACACTGGTGTCATCGCTCCGATGACGTGGCTTCCCGCGAACACGAGAAGGCAAACGATCAATGTGAGCCGCGGTGGCCAACGGCGAGCGAATGCCGCCATCACTGGCGCGCCGACGACCATACCGACTGCGAATGCGGAGGTCAGCAGGCCCGCAGTGCCGACCGAGACGTCAAGTTCGGTCGCGATCGCGGGGAGCAATCCCGCGAGCATGAATTCTGAAGTGCCCATGACGAAGACCGCCAGGGCAAGCATGTAGAGGGCAAAAGGCATCGAGTACTCCGAGGTGTGAGATCAAGAAATGGTTCTTCTTGTCACCACGGCCAGCGCCCCGGGTACGCCAGACATACGCCCACACAGATCGTGGGCGTCGTAACTAGTGGTTCAAGGGGCTGGCGGTGTGACCGACAACCCCTGACCTGTCTGATTCGGGACTCGACATGCCCCAAACTCTACCATGCCTTCAATGGCAAGCGGTCTGGACAGATACTTCTTGAATCGGCACGGTGTCATTACGGGCGGGGGCCAGAACAACGTCCCTGGACATCACAGCTAGGCGCCGATCTTCTCCCGCGTGGGATCTTCTCCCGCCCCGCGGCGGGCGCGGATGAAGGCGAGGCGCTCTTCCAGCAGTTCCTCGAGCTCAGCTCGCGTGCGGCGCTCCATCAGCATGTCCCAGTGGGTGCGGGCGGCCTTCTCGTCGGTCGTCTCGAGCGTGACGGCCTGGCCGTCGACGTTGAGCCGGGCCTCGGCGCCGCACGAGCGGCACTCCCAGGTCTGCGGAGGCTCGGCGTCTGCCGCGAACATCAGGTTCGTGACGTGCCCGCAGGTGTCACAGGTGTAGGTGGTTTCACGGCGCTCCATGAAAACGACGCCCTCTTCGCTCTGTAGGCTCTGGGCGCCGAGTCGGATGCCGCGGAGGCTGCGATCTGCCATTGTGTGGTCCTCTCGTCGCTGTCAGGTATAACGCTCCAGCCTGTGCGCTTCATCCACGCAACCGGTGTCCTGACGCGATTCACAGCGGAATCCCAGCGCTGGCGACTAGTCGCGCGCGAGCATCGTGAGCGCCTCATCTGCGCGATCGGTCACGATGCCGTCCACACCGGAGGCGACGAGGCGCCGCATCTCGGCAGGGGCGTTCACCGTCCACACATGCACCTCCACGCTGTGGGATCGTGCGGCGCGCAGCAGCGCGGGGGTGAGGACGGTGAGAGGGCCGCGTCTTTCAGGGATCTGCAGGGCGTCGATGCCGCGGAGGACACGCCCGGGGGAGAGCCGCACCGCACTCGCCGCCCGTACTGCGGCGATCGTGCGGAGTCCCGCGGAGGTGGCGGGCCGCAGTCCTGCGCCCGCTCGCAGCACGGCGGCGACGGTCGCGCGCCGGTTACGGTCCGCGAAGCTCGTCACGAGCGTGCGGTGCGTGTGTTCGGCCAGCACGGGCCCCAGGGGAGCGGCCGCGGCCAGCGTCTTGACGTCGATGTTGAACCGCGTCGACGGGAACAGATCGAGGGCCTCGCGGACGGTGAGGATGCCGCCGTGCGCCTCGAAGATCCGGCTCAGCTCTCGCGTGCGGATCGTATGGACCGGGCGGGGATCGCCGGTCAGGCGCTGCAGCGTCTCGTCGTGGAAGAGGACGACGTCACCGTCGGCGGTGACGCGGCAGTCGGTCTCGATGTATTCGACACCCGCGGCGTGCGCCGCCGCGAACGCCGCGGCTGTGTTCTCCCAGACGCCGGAGTCCTCGCCCGCCGCGGTGATGAGACCGCGGTGAGCGAGGACTCGGGGATGCCGCGTCTTGTCGAAGTACGGGTGGGTCACACGCCGGGGGGAGGAGTCGACCCGGGCTGGCCGGGCTTCGGCGTGAAGGCGCTGCCGATCCCCTTGAGCGCCTCGGTGAGCTCGCTCGGAATAATCCACAGCTTGTTCGACTGCCCCTCGCTGATCTTCGGCAGCATCTGCAGGTACTGGTAGGCGAGGAGCTTCTCGTCGGGCGCGCCCTGGTGGATCGCGCTGAAGACGTTCTGGATGGCCTCGGCCTCACCCTGGGCGCGGAGCACGGCGGCCTGCTTGTCGCCCTCGGCGCGGAGGATCTCGGCCTGCCGCAGACCTTCGGCCTCGAGGATGGCGGACTGCTTGGTTCCCTCGGCCGTGAGGATCGCGGCGCGGCGATCACGCTCGGCGCGCATCTGCTTCTCCATCGAGTCCTGGATCGAGACGGGCGGATCGATCGCCTTGAGCTCGACCCGTCCGACGCGGATGCCCCACTTGCCGGTCGCCTCGTCGAGGACGACGCGCAGCTGGCCGTTGATGTTGTCCCGGCTGGTGAGTGCCTCTTCGAGGTTGAGGCCACCGACGACGTTACGGAGCGTGGTGGTGGTCAGCTGCTCGACCGCACCCAGGTAGTTGGCGATCTCGTAGGTCGCCGCGCGGGCATCCGTCACCTGGAAGTAGACGACCGTGTCGATCGACACGACGAGGTTGTCTTCGGTGATCACCGGCTGCGGCGGGAACGAGACGACCTGCTCGCGCATGTCGATCAGCGGTCGCAGCCGATCGATGAACGGCACGAGGATGTTCAGACCGGGGGTGAGGGTCTTGTGGTACCGGCCGAGGCGCTCCACGACCCCGGCGGTGGCCTGCGGGATGATCCGGATCGAGCGCGCGACGGTCACCACCACGAAGATGATGACCGCGATGGCGAGGATCCAAAGGATCGCGGTCGGGATGAACGAGGAGTCGTTCACAGATGTCTCCTAGTCGTTGACGGGACGGACGATGGCGGTGGCTCCGTTGATCGCGCTGACCGCGACGGGTGCCCCCTGCGGGATGGCGACCGGCGTGGAGGTGCGCGCGGTCCAGGTGTCGCCGTTGCTCAGCTTCACCTGCCCGGAGATCTGGGTGATGTCGTGCAGGGCGATGCCCCGCAGATCGAGGAGCGCGTCCACGTTCGATTTCGTCGGGTCCTCCCCGCGGCGCAGCCGTCGGAGGAGGGGCGGACGGAGGAAGAGGATGAAGAGCGCGGCGGCGGCTGCAGCGACGATCACCTGCGCCCAGAAGGGGATGCCGACGAGATCGGTGAGGAGTCCGACCGCGCTGCCGAAGCTGAGCATCAGGAAGGTGAAGTCGAGAGTCAGCATCTCGATCACGAGGAAGAGGGCGATCAGGACCAGCCATCCGATCCAGGCCCACTGGTCGATGAACTGCACGAATGTCGACATGGTGTCCATGCGGCCTCCTTTCGGTCAACCTATCACGCGGCTCCCTCGTCCCGAGGGCCGCCGCGAGGCCCTTGCTAGGCTGGAACACCGCGCCATCGCGGCGCGCCACGCATCTTGAGGAGTCACCGTGTCCGACGTTCTTCCCGCAGGTTCCCTCGACGGCAAGGTCGCCCTTGTCACCGGTTCGTCGCGGGGGATCGGCGCCGACACCGTCCGCTATCTCGCGCAGGCCGGTGCCGATGTCGTCATCAATTTCCGCAACAAGGCACCGCGCGCCGAGAAGCTCGCGGCCGAGCTGCGCGAACTCGGTCGTCGGGCGCTCGTCGTGGGTGCGGACCTCACCGACCCGGCATCCGTCGCGCAGATGTTCGAGGCCGTTCGTGCCGAGTACGGCCGCCTCGACGTGCTCGTGCTGAACGCGTCCGGCGGCATGGAGTCGGGAATGGCCGAGGATTACGCCCTCACGCTCAACCGCGACGCGCAGCTGTCTGTGCTCGAAGCAGCGCGTCCGCTGCTCTCCGATGGCGCTCGGGTGGTCTTCGTCACGAGCCACCAGGCCCACTTCATCCGTACGACTCCGACGATGCCCGAGTACGAGCCCGTCGCCCTCTCGAAGCGCGCGGGCGAAGACGCTCTGCGCGAGCTGATCCCTGGTCTGGCCGAGCAGGGTGTGGGCTTCACGGTCGTCTCGGGCGACATGATCGAGGGCACCATCACCGCCACGCTGCTGGAGCGCGCCAACCCCGGCGCGATCGCCGAGCGACGCGAGTCCGCGGGCAAGCTGTACAACGTGTCGGAGTTCGCGGCCGAGGTCGCCCGTGCCGCGGTCGATCCGGTTCCGGCCGACAACACCCGCCTGGTGGGCGACGTCAGCGCTTTCGCCGCAGAGTGATCTCGAGACGACGGCCCCGCTTCCTCCGCGGAAGCGGGGCCGTCGTGCGTCGTGGGCGTGTCAGCGCAATGTCGCTGTGGAATCGGCCGTGCGGGTCTCCCGACCGAGGGTGATCGCGCGCACGAGCTGGACGATGCCCAACGCGACGAGCGAGATGCCCAGCAGCAGCCAGAACGCGAGCCCGGCGACCAGCGGGGAGAAGAGCACGAACACGCCCGCGACGATGCTGAGCACCGCGTAGAGCAGCGTCCACACCTTCGATCCGTCCTGCCCGAGCAGACTCAACGACACGACGCCGTCGACGATCCAGCTGATGCCGATGAAGATCACGACGACGAGCGCGAGGGTCGCCGCGGCGGCCTGGAGATTGAGGAAGGCGATCACGCCCGCCACGACGTAGAGCAGGCCCAGCGCGATGTGGCCGACGCGAGACCACCCGCCCCGGCCGCCGGCGAAGACGCCGAGCCCGATGTACACCAGGCCCGCGACGACGAGGTAGAAGGCGAAGATCGCCGTGATGATCTCTGCGGTCTTGATCGGCCAGATCAGCAGCACGATTCCGGCGATCAGCGCGAGCGCGCCCGAAACGGCGAGAGTGACGCGTATCGACTTGAGCAGCGAGGTGCTGCCGCTGAGGGATTCGGACATGACGGATCCTTTCTGGGAGAACCCTGTGGTGCTGAAAGGGTAGCGCTGGTGGGTGTCCGACGCGCCGTGTACCGTGAAGCCGCCGCTCCTCGCGAGTGCTCCCGACCGTCGGCCTCCTCCCGCCGACCCGTCCCGAAGGATGCCGATGACCGCCGCCCACCCCGCAGACGCCCATGACGTCATCCGCGTGCAGGGCGCGCGCGAGAACAATCTCAAAGAGGTGAGCGTCGACATCCCGAAACGCCGCCTCACCGTCTTCACCGGGGTCTCCGGCTCGGGGAAGAGCTCGCTGGTGTTCGACACCATCGCTGCGGAATCGCGTCGCATGATCGACGAGACCTACAGCGCCTTCGTGCAGGGGTTCATGCCGTCCGTGCCGAGGCCGGACGTCGACGTTCTCGAGGGGCTGACCACCGCGATCATCGTCGATCAGGAGCGGCTCGGAGCGAACCCCCGTTCGACGGTCGGCACCGTGACCGATGCGAACGCCATGCTGCGCATCCTGTTCAGCAAACTGGGTACTCCGTACATCGGCGGCCCGACGGCGTTCTCGTTCAACATCCCCACGCAGCGCGCGAGTGGGGTGATGACCGGGCCCGGCGGCGAGAAGAAGATCGTGAAGGACGCGATCTACCTCGGCGGGATGTGTCCTCGGTGCGAGGGCAGGGGAGCGGTGTCCGACATCGATCTGTCGCAGGTCGTCGACGAGTCCAAGTCCCTCCACGAGGGCGCGATCATGGTTCCCGGGTACACCGCCGACGGGTGGATGGTGAAGGCGTTCTCAGAGTCCGGTTTCTATCCGGGCGACAAACCGATCGCACAGTTCACCGAGAAGCAGCGACATCTCTTCCTCTACGGCGAGGTCACCAAGGTGAAGGTCGCGGGCATCAACATGACCTACGAGGGTCTCATCCCGAAGATCACGAAGTCGATGCTCTCGAAAGACCTCGATGCGCTGCAGCCGCACGTGCGCGCCTTCGTGGAACGCGCCGCCACGTTCACGGTGTGCCCCGAATGCGACGGGACCCGGCTCACCGAGGGTGCGCGCTCGTCGAAGATCGATGGGGTCAGCATCGCCGATGCGTGCCGCATGCAGGTGACAGACCTCGCCGCGTGGGTGCGCTCGTTGCGGCTCCCCGGCGCGACCCCGTTGCTTGAGGCGCTCTCGGCGAACCTCGACGCATTCGTGACGCTCGGGCTCGGCTATCTGAGCCTCGACCGGCCGTCCGGCACGTTGTCCGGGGGAGAGGCGCAACGCATCAAGATGCTGCGCCACCTCGGATCGTCCCTGACCGACGTGACCTACGTGTTCGACGAGCCGACGATCGGACTGCATCCGCACGACATCGAGCGGATGAATGGGCTGCTGCGCAAGCTCCGAGACAAGGGCAACACGGTGCTGGTGGTCGAGCACAAGCCCGAGACCATCGCGATCGCCGATCATGTCGTCGATCTCGGGCCGGGTGCGGGAAGCGGCGGGGGAGAGATCTGCTTCGAGGGCACCGTTGAGGGGCTGCGTGCGAGCGGCACGTTGACCGGGCGGCATCTCGACGACCGGGCGCAGCTGAAGGACGAGGTGCGTTCGGCGACCGGGGCGATCGAGGTGCGCGGCGCGTCGACGCACAATCTGCAGCACGTCGACGTCGACATCCCCACCGGCGTGCTCACCGTGGTGACCGGGGTTGCCGGATCGGGCAAGAGCTCGCTGATCCACGGGTCGGTCTCGAAGCGCGACGGCGTCGTGGCCATCGACCAGGGGGCCATCAAGGGATCGCGTCGCAGCAACCCGGCCACTTACACCGGGCTTCTCGAACCGATCCGCAAGGCATTCGCGAAGGCGAACGGCGTGAAGCCGGCGTTGTTCAGCGCGAACTCGGAGGGCGCGTGCCCGACCTGCAAGGGCGCGGGCGTCATCGTCACCGAGCTCGGATTCATGGACACGATCGAAACGCCCTGCGAGGACTGCGGCGGGAAGCGATTCCAAGCCGCGGTTCTCGAGTACAAGCTCGGCGGGAAGGACATCACCGAGGTCCTCGATCTGCCGGTCGCAGAAGCGCGCGCATTCTTCGCCGAGGGCGAGGCCGCCCTGCCCGCTGCCGCCGCGATCCTGCAGCGCCTCGACGATGTCGGACTCGGCTACCTGTCGCTCGGGCAGCCGCTGTCGACGCTGTCGGGCGGGGAACGCCAGCGCATCAAGCTGGCGATCCAGATGGGCGGACAGGGCGACGTCTACGTGCTCGACGAGCCCACCACGGGTCTGCACCTCGCCGACGTGGAGAAGATTCTCGGATTGCTCGATCGCCTCGTCGACGCCGGCAAGACGGTGATCGTGATCGAACATCACCAGGCCGTCATGGCGCACGCCGACTGGATCATCGACATCGGACCCGGCGCCGGTCACGACGGCGGACGCGTGGTGTTCGAGGGCACGCCTCGCGCGCTCGTCGCCGACGGCGGAACGCTCACGGCCGAACACCTCGCCGCCTACGTCGGTGCGTGAGCACTCCTGCCGCGGACATGGAATAACCGATAATGCACATTATGTCAGTTTGAATCGGAAGCACAGCTCAGCGAGGCCTCGCTGCACTTCCCCGCGCTTACTTCGTGGGTGCGGCGGAGTGCATGCTGGGCGCAAAGCTGCGGTCAGCCCTGACCCGGTTTGCCCAGGGTCTGACCGGGCGGACACGTTGCTGTCGCAGCCAACGCCGCCACCTGCGCCCGGATCGCGACCCCGTCGCCGATGTTCTGGACGGTGAAGACGACGCCCTGCTGCGACTCGTCCGCCGGAATGTATCCGACGATCGCTCCGTCGACCGGCGACCCTTCATCCAACGGCGGGCCGACCGCGGTGCTGACCAGATCGGCCGTCGGATTTTCTCTCAGCCAGTTCGTCGCATTCGCGACCGTGCCACCGGTCAGCGTCCAGACCCGCTCGCGCGTCGCGACCGGGGTGCAGGGCCACCCCTGGTACGAACCGAACGCGACCGAGTCGTCGGTGGGCACGGCCCCCGGCGGAACGGCGGCGGCATCGAGCCACGCCTGCGCCTGCGCCTCGGCCGCGGCGTCCGTCGTCTCCCCCGGCTCGGTCGTCGGTTCGTCCGCGAGGTCGGGGTCGGCGGTGCTCGACGGGGCCGGCCCTCCGCCTGGACCCGTCGCGCCGCTCGTGCAGGCGGTGCCCAGGAGTGCGAAGACGGCCAAAGCCGACCCGAGAATGAGCGTGGAGCGTCGGCGCATCCCCTCACTATAGAGAGGGACTCCGCCGACGTGGGTACTCCTGCCCTCACCTCGGGTTGCCGTATGTGATTGACTGTCACGCGGTTCACCAGTCATGCCGGATCACCGGCTCACCTTTGGGGGAAGAATGAAACGACAGATCGCCGCCTTCACCATCGCCGCCGTCGCCGTGCTCGGTCTTGCGGGCTGCTCCGGATCGAGCGACGCCGAGCCGAAGGAGACGTCCTCGTCGTCGGCGGCATCCTCCGCCCCGGAAGAGACGGAGAGCAGCTCCGGCCAGTCCGTCGCGGATGCCTGCGCCGAGGTCAACTCGCAGATCGTGGGCCTCGCGACCGAGCTCTCCTCGCTCGACGTGAACGCGGCCACCGCCGACCCTCAGGGCACCGTGACGAAGCTCACCGAGACCGCGGACGCCATCGGCGCAGCGGCCGAGTCGGTCACCAACCAGGAGGTCAAGGACGGCGTGACGGCTGTGCACGAAGACTTCGTCAAGCTCCGCGACCTCCTCCAGCGCGTCCTCATCGACCAGGACACCTCCGCCGCCTCCGAGGTCGGGACGCTCGGCACCGATATCCAGGAGTCGACGCAGGCGATGGCGCAGCTCTGCGCCGCCGGCTGACCCTCGGCCGCCAGGCCTCGCGGGCCCCGTCGTCTTCGTACGGCGGGGCCCGCAGTGCGTCGAGACGCGAGTAGCGTGGAGAGGTGCGCGCTCTCCCCTCCTCTCCCCTGTCCGGACCAGGGTGGCGGGCGTGGACGATCTGGTCGGTCGGCGTCGCGGCCTATGTGCTGGCCATCACCAACCGCACCTCGCTCGGAGCAGTGGGGGTCGATGCGGCCGAGCGGTTCCAGGCGGATGCTTCGACCCTCGCCCTCTTCGCGGTCGTGCAGCTCGCCGTGTACGGGGGCATGCAGATTCCGATCGGACTGCTGCTCGACCGGTACGGCTCGCGCCCGATCATCACCATCGGCATGTTCCTGATGGCGGCGGGTCAGCTCACCATGGCCTTCTCCCCCAGCATCGGCATCGCGATCATCGCCCGCATTCTGCTGGGCGCCGGAGATGCCGCCGTCTTCCCCGCCGTGCTGCGGCTCGTCGCCCTCTGGTTCCCGGCTCAACGGGGGCCGCTGATGGTGCAGTTCACCGGCATCATCGGTCAGGCCGGTCAGCTGGTCGCGCTGGTTCCCGTCGCGGCGCTGCTGCATGCGACCTCATGGACGATCACGTTCGGCAGCATCGCCGGTCTCGGAGCGCTCTTCACGGTGCTCGTCGCGGTCGTCATCCGCAACCGCCCGCCCGATCGCGAAGCCGATGTCTCGGTGAACACCGACACGGGCGTGGTGCGCGTGGTCACGTCGGCGATCGACACCGGGGTCGGCATCCGCGCCGCCTGGGCGCACCCGGGCACGCGGCTGGCATTCTGGTCGCACTTCACGACGCCCTTCGCGGGTACGGCGTTCGTGCTGCTGTGGGGTATGCCGTTCCTCACCGCGGCTCAGGGGCTCACCGCGGCCCATGCCGCGGGCCTGATCTCGGTGTACGTGGTGGCGGGCATGGTCCTCGGACCCCTCATCGGCGACCTCTCCCGGCGTCTTCCCAACCACCGCTCCCTCGCTCTCGTGCTGCCGGCTGTCGGCGTGCAGCTCGTGGCTTGGTGCGCCGTGATCGCGCTCCCCGTCCCGGCGCCGGTCTGGCTGCTGGGGGTGCTCGCCGTCGCCCTGGCCACGGGCGGACCGGCGTCGATGATCGCGTTCGACCATGCCCGCACGCACAATCCCTCGCACCGGCTCAGCACCGCGACCGGGGTGACCAACGCCGGCGGTTTCATCGCGGCCTTGATCGCGATCTTCCTCATCGGTCTCGCGCTCGATCTGCAGGGCGCAGGAACCCCCGACACCTACTCTCTCGACGCGTTCCGCATCGCCTTCCTCGCGCCCATCCCGCTGTGGCTGCTCGGCACCGTCTTCATCGTCGTGGAGCGCAAGCGCACGCGCATCCGGATGGGTCTCGATCCCGAGAAGCCGCGGCGTCGCTGATCATCCGACGCGGCTCCCCGGCGGCTCGGGTCAGTGCAGAAGGTGCTGGAACGTCTCGACGATGAGTTCGACGCTCAGGTGCTCCGGAACGTCCGCATCGCCCGCCTCGAACTCGGCGAGTTCCACGCCGCGCACCGAGTCCAGCGGGATGGCGGCGAAGATCGCCGCCACGTCGCGCGGCAACAGACCCGCACCCACCCGGTAGGCGGCGGGGATGTATCCGGGCTCGAGTACGTCCCAGTCGACGTGGATCCACACCGGTCGCCCATCGATGAGCTCGGTCACGCGCTCCGGGGTGCTCTCCGCCGGGGAGAGCACCGTCACCCCCGCGTCCGCCAACAGGTCGCCTTCTGCGGCGTCGATGTCGCGCCCTCCGACGACGATCACCTGACGCGGGTCGAGCCCCGCTCCGTGCCCGCTGTCCCAGAGGGCGCACGCGGCCGCGAGGACCATGCCGCCGAGATATCCGGATTCGGTCGTGGCGGGTGTGTTGAAGTCGCCGTGCGCGTCGATCCACAGCACGACGGCACCGGGGTGCCGTTCGGCGACCGTGGGCAGAGTGCCGAGGCTCGCGGCGCACGTGTTCGTGGCCAGGATCGGTGTGCGCCCGGCGTCGAACGCGACGGTGACCGCGCGGCGCAGACCGTCGAGCGTCCCCTGCGCCTGCGGGAGCGCCGCCGTCCAATCGTCGTCTCGGGCCGGCGAGGGGGTGCCCACGACGGCGGCATCGATGCCGAGCAAGATCGAGAGTTCCGCGCCGACGCGCTGCGCGCCGACGAGCGCCCCATTCGTGCGGTCGGCCACACGGCCCTGGGAGACGATGAGCGAGAACGGCGACGACATCTTCCCACTCTTCCACGCGAGCCGCGGGCGCTCCAAAACCGGCGGCTCAGCGACCGCGCGGCGTCCACCCGAACGGGAGCGGACCCGACGCACTCCCCCGCTCGACATCGGCGACGGCCGACCACCCCTGTGCGGCCCCCGACCCGTCGAATCCGCCGCGGGCGACGCGGAAGCCGAGATCGTCGTGGTGCATGCGCGGGGCACCGCCGCGGCGTACCGATGCGCGCACGCTCCAGGCGTCGTCGGCGAACCCGCCCCCGCGGAACGTGCGGTAGTCGTCGTAACGGGCCGGATCCAGCAAGTCCCAGCACCACTCCCACACATTGCCGAGGGTGTCGAAGAGCCCGTGCAGGTTCGGGATCTTGCCCCCGACCGGCTGCGGAGACGTCACACCGTCGGCGGCCGTCCAGGCGGCGTCGGCGAGCGGGGCGTAGTACGGGCCGGTCGAGCCCGCACGGCAGGCGAATTCCCACTCGGCCTCGGTCGGCAGACGGAATCCGTCCGCAGTGACGTCCCAGGTCACGTCCTCCCCGTCGAAGAAGTAGGCCTGCTCGGTTCCCTCCCACTCGGACAGCGCATTGCAGAAATGCACCGCGCGCAGCCAACTCACGTCGGTGGCGGGGCGCTCCGGATGCGGTGCGGGGACGCCGAGGACCTCGGACAGCTGCTCCTGGGTGACGGCGTACACGCCGATCTCGAACGGCTCGAGGGCGACCGTGCGGTGCGAGCGCGTCCGTGCGTCGTGCAGAGTGACGTCGCCTCCGGAGAGACGGCGCATCTCGACGTCGCTCATGCGCCGGGCGTCCGCTGCACCCAGGTGGGGTACTTCGCGGTCCGACCGTCGCCGGACGACGTGCGGGTCACGCGGCGCCGCACCCAGGGGCCGACGAACTCGCGATAGTAGGCGAGGCCCGAGGGACCCGCTCCCCCGCGCTCGCGCGGTGCCCACCACTCCTCGGGCGGGCGGAGCCCCAGGGCGTCGAGCACTCGGGCCCCGACGCGGTGATGACCGAACGCGTTCATGTGCAGCCGGTCCTCCGACCAGTACGCGGGCTGCGCGAGCTCGCGGTCCGGCCAGTTCAGGGCCTGCACGACATCGTCGCGGTCGGCGACCCGCCGCAGGACGGCCTCGGACAGCTGGTCGCCCCGGCGGCGCACGAGCGGCCCCATCGGCAGCTGACCGCTCGGGTTCGCGCCGGACAGGAGGATCATCGTGACGCCCTCCTCGTCGCACCGCCGAAGCACGTGCGAGAAGGCGTCCGCGATGCGCTCGAGGTCGGCACGCGGACGCAGCATGTCATTGCCACCGCCGTTGAACGAGAGGTGCGTGGGCCGGAGAGCGAGTGCCGGTTCGAGCTGCTGCTCGACGATCGGCCAGGCGAGCTTGCCGCGGATGGCCAGGTTCGCGTACTCGATCGGCTGACCCAGGGCATCCGCCCATCCTTGCGCGGCGATGTCCGCCCAGCCGCGCTCCCGCCCGTCGGGAAGGACGTCGCCGACGCCCTCGCTGAAGGAGTCGCCGATCGCCACGAAACGCACGTCTGCCATCGGACCAGCGTATTGCCGTCGCGCCCTGGCGGCTCACCGGGTCGCCGGTCAGCCCTGCTTCGCGAGCAGCGCGCGGACGCGCGGAATCACCTCGGTGCCGTAGAGCTCGATGCTGCGCATCATCGCCTCGTGCGAGAGGGTGCCCGTCGCGTACTTGAGGTCGAAGCGCCCCAGGCCGAGGGTGGTGACCGTCTGCGCGATCTTCGCGGCTACGCGTTCGGGCGACCCGGAGTAGATCGCACCTTCCGGGCCGATGTCGTTCTGGAACCGGGCTCGGCTGTACGCGGGCCAGCCCCGCTCGCGGCCGATGGTGTTGTTCATGGCCTCGAAGCCGGAGTAGGCAGCATCCCACGCCTCGGCGTCGGTGTCGGCGATGTGGCCCGGGGAATGCACCGCGATCGGGTGCTCGGTCGTACCGAACGAGGCGACCGAGCGGTGGTACAGGTCGACGAAGGGACGGAAACGTGCGGCGGGGCCCCCGATGATCGCGAGCATGAGTCCGAGGCCGTGCCGTGCGACGCGCACGACGGACTCCGGGCTGCCGCCCACACCGACCCAGGTGCGCAGGCCGTTCTCGGTTTTGGGGAAGACGTCGGCACCCTCGAGCGGCGCCCGCATGGTCCCCGACCAGGTCACGGGCTTCTCGGCGAGGAGCTGCGTGAACAGATCGAGCTTCTCTTCGAAGAGGGCGTCGTAGTCGCGCAGGTCGTAGCCGAACAGGGGGAACGACTCGATGAACGAACCGCGTCCGAGCACGACCTCGGCGCGTCCGTTCGACACGGCGTCGAGCGTGGCGAACCGCTCGTAGACCCGCACAGGGTCGTCGGAGGACAGTACGGTGACGGCCGTGCGGAGCCGCAGGCGCTTCGTGCGCGCGGCGATGGCCGACAGCACCATCTCGGGCGCGGACACCGCGAACTCCCGGCGATGGTGCTCCCCCACTCCGAAGAAGTCCACGCCCACGGCATCCGCCATCTCGGCCTGTGCGATGACGTTGCGGATGGTCTGCGCGCCGCTGAGCAGCTCGCCGTTGCTGTCCCGGGTGATGTCGCCGAAGGTGTCGAGTCCGAATTCGATGTCCATGATCAACCTTTCCTATTCAGGTGAATGAACATCGGATGCCGTCCCGTCATTCCCGGATCAGCGCGGCAGCAGCACCGACCGCAGCGTGTCGAGACCGACGCCGCCGATGTCGAGGGCGCGCTTGTGGAAGTCCTTGAACGAGAACCGCTCCCCCTCTCGCTGCTGCACCGCCTCCCGCACCTGCTCCCAGATGCGCTGGCCGACCTTGTACGAGGGTGCCTGCCCCGGCCACCCGAGGTACCGGTTGACCTCGAACTGCACGAACTGGTCCGACATGTTGACGTTGCGGCGCATGAAGTCGAGGGCGTAGTCCGCGTCCCAGATGCCATCGCCCTCGAGGCGTGGCTTGCCGAGGTGCACGCCGATGTCGAGGACGACGCGGGCCGCCCGCATCCGCTGCCCGTCGAGCATGCCGAGGCGGTCGGCCGGGTCGTCGAGATAGCCCAACTGCTCCATGAGCCGCTCCGCATAGAGTGCCCAGCCCTCGGCGTGCCCCGAGGTGCCGGCGAGAAGGCGCCGCCAGGAGTTCAGCTCGGCGCGGTTGTACACCGCCTGAGCGATCTGCAGGTGATGGCCGGGGACGCCCTCGTGATACACCGTCGTGAGCTCGCGCCACGTGTCGAACTCGGTGACGCCCTCGGGTACCGACCACCACATACGGCCCGGCCGCGAGAAGTCGTCGGTCGGACCGGTGTAGTAGATCCCGCCCTCCTGGGTGGGAGCGATCATGCACTCGATCGTGCGGATCGCCTTGGGGATGTCGAAGTGCGACGCGGCGAGCTCGGCGACGGCTCGATCGCTCGTCTCCTGCATCCACCGCTGCAGCGCCTCCGTGCCGACCAGCTTGCGCGCCGGATCCGCCTCGAGGTGCGCCACGGCCTCCTCGACCGAGGCGCCGGGGAGGATCTCGTTCGCGATCGCGGTCTGCTCGGCGACCATGCGCGCGAGTTCCTCGCGTCCCCATTCGTACGTCTCGTCGAGATCGATCGTGGCGCCGAGGAAGCGTCGGGAGTTCAGGGCATAGAGATCGCGACCCACGGCGTCGACCTCGGATGCCGCGGGCACGAGCTCCTCGGCCAGGAAGCGGCGCAGCTCGCCGTACGCGACGCGGGCGGCCGCGGAGTTGTCGGCGAGCGTCCGGGCGAGCGACGCGGGAAGCTGCCCCTCGTCGGGCGCGGCGTCGGCGACGAACGACGCGAAGAATCCGTCGTCGGCGGTGTACCGGTCGATCTGCGTGGCGACCTCGACGACCTGTCGCCGTGCCGGTGTCACGCCGTGGGCGATGCCCTCGCGCAGGGTCGCCGTGTACCCGCGCAGGGCTTCAGGGACCGCCGCGAGGCGCCGCGCGATGACCGACCAGTCGTCGGCGGTGCCGGTGGGCATGAGGTCGAAGGCGGAGCGTACATCCTGCGCCGCCGAGGCGATGACATTGAGATCGCGCAGATGCCACTTGGCCTCGTGCAGTTCGAGGTCGAGGCGCAGCTCGGCACTGAGATCGGTCTTCGTCACCTCGTCGATCGCGTCGACCGGTTCGAGCGCCGACAGCGCGTCGAGCGTCCGTCGCGTCGCGGCGGCGATCTCGTCGTGACCCTCGGGGCTCAGGTCGCCGAAGCGACCGTTGACCTCGTCGCGCCCGATGTAGGTACCGAGCGTCGGAGCCAGGTCGACCAGGGTGTCGACCCAGCGCTCGGCGACCTGGTCGATGGCGGTGGGTGTCCGAGAGGGGGAATCCATGCGCTCCAGCCTACTGTCGACCCGCGGCGCCGCCCGGTCAGTGAGCCGCCTGGTTCCAGTCGTCGCCGCGTCCGACCTGCACGTCGAGCGGCACGCGCAGATCGGCCGCGTCGCCCATGCGGGTGCGGACGATCCGCTCGGCCGCGTCCCACTCCCCCGGCGCCACTTCGACGACGAGCTCGTCGTGAATCTGCAGAAGCACGCGCGAGGCGAGACCTTCTCGACGGATGTCGTCGTGGATGTGGAACAGCGCGATCTTCATGATGTCGGCCGCGCTGCCCTGGATCGGGGCGTTGAGCGCAGCCCGTTCGGCGTTCTCGCGCAGGACCCGGTTGGGGCTCGACAGGTCGGGGAACGGGCGACGTCGACCGAAGATTGTCTCGGTGTAGCCGACCTCCTTCGCCG
The DNA here is from genome assembly GCF_057655505.1 of Microbacterium sp. Soil_N32. Classification (NCBI taxonomy): domain Bacteria; kingdom Bacillati; phylum Actinomycetota; class Actinomycetes; order Micrococcales; family Microbacteriaceae; genus Microbacterium; species Microbacterium sp. Soil_N32. Next base: position 461,069 of record NZ_JBDGME010000019.1, on the reverse strand, counting down.
CGAGCACGGATGCGCGCAGATAATCGCGCACCGCGCCGAAGCGCGCGAAATACTCGACCATGAGCTGCTTCGCCTCGGACTGCTCGATCCGCAACTGCTTCGAGAGGCCGAACGCCGACAGGCCGTACACGAGGCCGTAGGACATCGCCTTGACCTTGGTGCGCATGGCGTTGGTGACATCGGCCGGATCGACGCCGAAGACGCGGGCGCCGACGAACCGGTGCAGGTCCTCGCCGCTGTTGAAGGCCTCGATGAGCCCCTCGTCGCCCGACAGGTGCGCCATGATGCGCATCTCGATCTGCGAGTAGTCGGCGGTGAGGAGCGCCTCGTATCCCTCGCCCACCCGGAACGCGCTGCGGATACGGCGGGACTCCTCGGTGCGCACCGGGATGTTCTGCAGGTTCGGGTCGGTGCTCGACAGTCGACCGGTCTGGCTGCCGGTCTGCACGTAGGTGGTGTGGATGCGGCCGTCGGCCCCGATGGCGGTGTCGAGCGACTCGATGATCTGACGGAGCTTCGTCGCCTCGCGGTGCTGCAGCAGCAGGTTCAGGAAGGGATGCGGGTGCGACTCCTGCAGGTCGGCGAGCACCGCCGCGTCGGTCGAGTAGCCCGTCTTCGTCTTGCGGGTCTTCGGCAGCTGCAGGTCTTCGAACAGCACCTCCTGCAGCTGCTTCGGGGAGCCGAGATTGAACTCGCGGCCCACGATGCCGAACGCCTCCTGAGCGAGCACGTCCGCGCGGGTCGCGAGCTCGCCCGAGAACGTCGAGAGCACATCGTGCGACACCGCGACGCCCGCGAGCTCCATGTCGGCGAGGGTCAGCAGCGTCGGCAGTTCGATGTCGGCGAGGACGGTCGCGACCGACTCGGGCAGGTCGTCACGCAGGGCGGCCGCGACGCGCAGAGCGAACCACGCCTCCTGGGACGGCGTCGCGCCCTCCGTCTCGGGCACCAGCTGCGAGGGATCGGCCTCGGGCAGCTTCTCGCCGAGGTAGCGCTCGGCGAGGTCGCCGAGGGTCTTGTCGGGGAAGCTGGGGCGCAGCAGCCAGCCGGCCAGACTCGTGTCGTAGGCGAGCCCGCCCAGGCGAACGCCCGCTCGGCCGAGCGCTTTGATCTGCACCTTCGCATCGTGCAGGACCTTGGGACGTTCCGACTCGAACCAGGGACGCAGCGCCTCGGCGAGGGCATCCGACCAGTCCGCCTCGCGCAGCTCTGTCTCGGTGGCCAGCCCGACGCGCGTCGGAAGCCCGCCCTGCGTCATGACGCGGACGGCGACCTCTCCGACGATCGAGTCCGCCCAGGCGGCGAGGTCGCTCGGGGCGGCTTCGACGGGCGTGGGCAGTTCGACCACGGATGCCGGGTCGTCGGCGACCTCGCCCGCGCCGACGGCCTCGAAGACCCGCGGCAGCAGCGTGCGGAACTCGAGGCGGGCGAAGATGTCGCGCACCGCCTGGGCATCGATCGGCGAGACGGCGAGGTCGTCCGGGGCCACGGGCAGCTCGACGTCGCGCAGGAGCCGGTTGAGCTTGCGGTTGCGGCGCACGTCGTCGATGTGCTCGCGCAGGTTGCCGCCGACGACGCCCTTGATCTCGCCGGCGCGGTCGAGCAGCTCGTCGAGCGAACCGAACTGCGTCAGCCATTTGACCGCGGTCTTCTCGCCGACCTTCGGCACGCCGGGCAGGTTGTCGCTCGTCTCGCCGACCAGCGCCGCGATGTCGGGGTACTGCTCGGGCCGGACGCCGTAGCGCTCGTGCACGGTCGTGGGGTCGTATCGCTTGAGCTGCGACACGCCTTGCACCGACGGGTAGAGCAGAGTGACGTCGTCGGTGACGAGCTGGATCGTGTCGCGATCTCCGGAGACGACGAGGACGTCGTAGCCCTGTGCGGCGCCCTGCGTCGAGAGGGTCGCGAGGATGTCGTCCGCCTCGAAACCCTCTTTGGTCAGTACGGGGATCGACATGGCTGCGAGGCAGTCCTGCAGCAGCGGGATCTGGCCGCGGAACTCCTGCGGAGTCTCGGAACGGGTCGCCTTGTACTCGGGGTACTCGTCGGTGCGGAAGGAGTGGCGGGACGTGTCGAAGGCGATCGCCATGTGCGTGGGCTGCTCGGCTTTGATGAGGTTCACCAGCATCGACAGGAAACCGTAGATGGCGTTCGTGTGCTGGTTGTCCTTCGTGGTGAAGTTCTCGACCGGCAGCGCGAAGAAGGCGCGGTAGGCGAGCGAATGGCCGTCGACGACCATGAGGGTAGGCTTTGCGGAGTCCGTCACCCTGCCAGCCTAACGAGGACCACGGACACGCGCCGGAGGAGGATGCATGAGCGAGGTCGCGACCAGCGGAGGACTCGAATGGGCCGCCGCCCGCGGGATGGGGGCACTGGCCGAGAAGATGGGCCTGGAGTTCACCGAGTTCACCGTGGAGCGCTCGGTCGCGACGATTCCGGTGGAGGGCAACACCCAGCCGGTCGGCCTGCTGCACGGCGGTGCCTACGTCGTGCTGGGAGAGTCGCTCGGTTCCATGGCGGCCAACCTGTATGCGGGGCCCGGGCGTCTCGCCGTCGGCGTCGACATCAACGCGACCCACACGCGTTCCGCGACCTCGGGCATCGTGACCGGCGTCTGCACGCCGATCCACCTGGGGCGCAGCATGACCGTGCACGAGATCGTCGTGACCGACGATCAGGGCCGGCGGTGCTCGACCATCCGCATCACGAACATGATCAAGGACGCGCCGACGGAGCGCTGATCCCTTCTTCCAGCAGACGCTGGAACAGGATGTGGTCCTGCCACTCCCCCGCGATCCGCAGGTAACGCGGGGCCAGGCCGATACGCGTGAAGCCGTTCGCCGCGAGCACCCGCTGCGACGCGACATTGTGAACGAGGGTGCCGGCCTGCACGCGGTGCAGGCGGAGCTCGTCGCGCGCGTATCCCAGCACGTGCGCGACGGCCGCGGTGGCGATGCCGCGACCCTCCAGACGGGCATCCACCCAGTAGCCGAGGTCGGCGTTGTCGAATGCACCGCGCACGATGCCGTTCAGATTGAACCGGCCGCGGATCTCCCCGCCAGGTCCCTCGACGACGAACCGCGCGGCCCGTCCGGACGATGTTTCAGCGAGGGAGCGGCGCACGTCGGCGTCCTGCACGGCGGCGGTGAAGAACGACGCCGGCCGCAGGGGCTCCCACGGCTCCAGGTGCGCCCGATTCGCGGAGTACGCCCGAGCGAGCGCCGCACCGTCGTCGGCGCGCAGCAGGCGGAGGGTGTGCTCGGCGTCGAGCGCGAACACTACTTCTTCGGAGCGAGCTGCTCGATGATCGCCTTCGCGACGTCCTGCATCGTGAGGCGGCGGTCCATCGAAGCCTTCTGGATCCAGCGGAACGCCTCCGGCTCGCTCAGGCCCATCTTCTCGTTCAGCAGGCCCTTCGCCCGGTCGACGAGCTTGCGGGTCTCGAAGCGCTCGACCATGTCGGCGACCTCGGCCTCGAGCGTGATGATCTGCTCGTGACGGGCGAGGGCGATCTCGATCGCCGGCAGCAGATCGTTCGGGGTGAACGGCTTGACGACGTACGCCAGTGCGCCGGCCTCGCTGGCCCGCTCGACGAGTTCCTTCTGGCTGAACGCCGTCAGCAGCACGACGGGCGCGATGTTGCCCTTGTGCAGCTTCTCGGCAGCGCTGATGCCGTCGAGCTGGGGCATCTTCACGTCCATGATGACCAGGTCGGGGCGCAGTTCGGTGGCGAGAGCGACAGCGGTCTCGCCGTCGCCGGCCTCGCCCACCACGTCGAAGCCGTTGTCGCGGAGGATCTCGACGATGTCGAGACGGATCAGCGATTCGTCTTCGGCGACGACGACGCGTCGGGGTGCGGAGGACGTGGGCTGCTCGGCCTGTTCTTGCTCGGTCACACGACCATGCTACCGGAGTCGCCTGCGCCGACGGCGGTGCACCGCGGCGCGGGCACGGGAACGGCCGGCCGCTGCGCTACAGTCGTAGACGCGACACACGAGCCGGCGTGGCGGAATGGCAGACGCGGAGCACTCAAAATGCTTTGTCCTCACGGGCGTGTGGGTTCGAGTCCCACCGCCGGCACCGATCGGGCGATCAGTCGCCCGCGAGAGCGGCGACCTCGGCGATGACCCTCGGGTCGGCGAGCACGCGGAAGTGGCCTCCCGTGTCGAGCCGCACGTTCTTCGCCCCCGGCAGTTCGCTCCCTTCGGGGATGTGCGGGTCGAACGAGCCGTAGACCGACACGATGCGGGCGTTCACCTCGTGGTGCCGGCCGAGCGAGAGGATCCCGGGGTCATCGGGCGAGAACGCCCGCAGCGTGCGGGAGGGCAGATGCCGGGCGTAGCGCGAGCCGCCGAAGGGCGTCGCGACGGCGACCATGCCGCGCACGCGAGCGCCCTCCTCCCCCACCATCGCGAGCTTCCCTGCCAGGCCGCCCTTGCTGTGCGCGACGATGACGGCGTCGCGCACGTCCTCCTCGCGGAGGTGGTGCTCGACGATCGCCGTCATCTCTGCCACGGGACGTTGACTGCGTTCGAGAGCATCCAGCACGTGGATCGGATGCCCCTGCCCGTGCAGGTGCGCGATGAGCGGTTGCAGGAAGCGCCAGGTCTCGTACACGCCCGGCAGTACGACGATCGTCCGGCGGGGTCCGTCGGCGAATGCGTCGGCCGACGTTCTGCTGGTGAAGGCGCGCACCTGCCAGTACCCCGCGTAGGCGTAGTCGGCGGCCCACCAGGCCGCGCGGCGCAGGAGCCCGGTCATCCGGCGTCACCGCGCGTGGCGTCGGCGACCTCGCCGGGCAGTGACCGCGGCCACGTCCCCGCGACGTGCGACAGGATCGCCGAGGCCACGGCGCGCGGCGCCGACTGCTGCACGACGTGGTGCTTCCCCGGCACTTCGACGCATCTCGACACCGGCGCGAGATCGCGTAGACGACGCGTCCAGTCCCGGCCGGCGATGGGATCCTTCTCGCCGCGTATCAGCAGGAGAGGAACGGTCAGCTCGGCGACGCGGTCCTCGAGCGGGTGGGTGAGCATGTGTCGCGCCTGAGTGAGGTACCAGCGGATGCCGCATCGCAGATAGTCGGTGAAGACCACCAGGTTGATGAGGGGCGACTCGCCCAGCGTGTCCACCGCGAGGGCGCGGGCCTGCGCCGTGAGCGTGCGGTGCGCGTCGTCGGCGACCGGCCCGATCGCGACGACGCCCTGCACCGCTTCGGGATGCCGGACCGCCAGTTCGACGGCCCACTGGGCGCCCATCGAATGGCCCACGACGACGATGCGACGCTCGGTCACGGCCGGCAGCACGGCGGCCAGGAGATCGGCCATGCGGGCGATGTCGAGATCCTCGCGCGGCTTGCGCAGCCCGCCGAAGCCGGGGAGATCGATGGAGGCGACGCTCCCGCGGAACGAGAGCATCCGGTGCAGACGCGTGAGATACCGATGCGACATGCCGATGCCGTGGATGAGCACGAAGAACGGGGCGTCGGGTTCGGCGTGCACACGACTTGTGATGCGGAACACGAATCCGCCGACGGACACGAGGCGGCGCAGATCAGGCATGACCGAACGGTATCGAGCACGTGCCCGCTGCGGGAACAGGCTTGACGCGGCCGGGCGCACCTGGCAATCGCGCCGGAACGCCGGAGGGGACGAGGCCGCAGCCCCGTCCCCTCCGCAACCCGTGGGTCAGGCGTTCTCCTTGTAGATCGGAGCCGCGCCGCCGACGGCATCCCCGACCTTGTGGACGCGGATGTCGTTCGTCGAGCCGACGATTCCGGGAGGGGAACCGGAGATCACGACGACCTTGTCGCCCTCGGCCGCCAGACCGTTGGAGAGCAGGTAGTCGTCAACCTGCAGGTACATGAGGTCGGTGTGCTGCACCATCTCGACGAGCGTCGAGCGGATGCCCCATGTGAGGGCCATACGGCGACGGATGCCGGGCTCGGGCGTGAAGGCCAGCATCGGGATGCGCGAGCGGAGGCGCGACAGACGACGGGCGCTGTCGCCCGACTGCGTGAAGACGCAGAGGAACTTCGCCTCGACGAACTCCGCGACCTCGAGAGCGGCCAGCGTGATCGCCCCGCCCTGGGTGCGCGGCTTCGTGGTGAGCGGAGCGATGCGCTCGAGGCCGTGCTCCTCGGTGGACTCGATGATGCGGGCCATCGTCTCGACGACGACGACCGGGTAGTCGCCGACGCTCGTCTCGCCCGAGAGCATCACGGCGTCTGCACCGTCGAGCACCGCGTTGGCGACGTCGGAGGTCTCGGCGCGGGTGGGCACCGGGCTGTTGATCATCGACTCGAGCATCTGCGTGGCGACGATGACCGGCTTCGCGTTGCGGCGCGCGAGCTCGACGGCGCGCTTCTGCACGATCGGCACGGCCTCGAGCGGCAACTCCACGCCCAGGTCGCCGCGGGCCACCATGATGCCGTCGAAGGCGTCGACGATCTCCTCGAGCGCATCGACCGCCTGCGGCTTCTCGACCTTGGCGATCACGGGGACGCGCACGCCCTCCTCCGCCATGATCTCGTGCACGCGCGTGACGTCGGCCGCGTTCCGGACGAACGACAGGGCGATGAGGTCGGCACCGGTGCGCAGGCCCCACCGCAGGTCGTCCTCGTCCTTCTCGCTGAGTGCGGGGACGTTGACGGCGACGCCGGGCAGGTTGATGCCCTTGTTGTTGGAGACCGCGCCGGCGACGACGACGCGGGTGGTCACCGTCACGCCGTCGGTCTCGACGACCTCGACGCGCACCTTGCCGTCGTCGATGAGAAGGAAGTCGCCCGGCTTGACGTCCTGGGGCAGTCCCTTGAACGTCGTGCCGCAGATCTCCTTGTTGCCGATGATGTCTTCGGTCGTGATCTTGAAGATGTCGCCCTTGGCGAGCTCGTAGGGCCCGTCCTCGAAGCGGCCGAGGCGGATCTTCGGGCCCTGCAGGTCGACCAGCACCGCCACGGCGCGACCGGAGTCCTCGGCGGCCCGGCGGACATTGGCGTAGTTGTTGTCGTGCACGGAGTAGTCGCCGTGGCTGAGGTTCAGGCGGGCCACGTCCACGCCGGCGTCGATCAGTGCGCGCACGGTCTCGTAGGTGGAAGTGGCGGGGCCCAGGGTGGCGACGATTTTCGCGCGTCTCAACGGATTCTCCAGGGTGATAGGGGGATGTAAATCGGGCGACGGTGCCGGCCTCAGCCTACGCGGGCTGCAGGCCGATCGCGACATCGCGCGGGCGCACCGGCGACGGGAGCACGGTCTCGCCCATGAGGTAGGCGTCGACGCTCGCCGCGGCTGCGCGTCCCTCGGCGATCGCCCAGACGATGAGCGACTGCCCGCGCCCGGCATCGCCGGCCACGAACACCCCCGACACCGACGACTCGTAGGAGTCGTCGCGCTGGAACGCGCCGCGGTCGGTCGTCTGCGGACGGAGCTCGTCGGTGAAGCCGTCGGCCTCGGGGCCGGTGAAGCCCAGGGCGATGAGCACGAGGTCCGCGGGAATCTCGCGCTCCGTGCCGCTCTTGGGCACGCGGCGGCCGTCGATGAACTCTGTCTCGGCGACGCGGATCGCACGCACCTCGCCGACCTCGTTCGGGAGGAACTCGACGGTCGACGCGAGGAAGACCCGCTCCCCACCCTCCTCGTGCGCGGACTGCACCTCGAAGACGGTCGGCATCATCGGCCACGGCTGGTGGTCGGGGCGCGTCTCGCTCGGCTGCTTGCCGATCGCGAGGTTGGTCACGCTGAGGGCACCCTGACGGTGCGCGGTCCCGATGCAGTCGGCACCGGTGTCGCCGCCGCCGATGACGACCACGTGCTTGCCCTCGGCGCTGATCTGGTCGGGCACGACGTCGCCGGCCACGGCGTGGTTCGACTCGACCAGGTACTCCATGGCGAAGTGCACACCGTGCAGATCGCGGCCGGGGATGGCGAGGTCTCGCGGCACGGTCGCCCCGGTCGCGATCACGACCGCGTCGTAGCGCGCGCGCAGGTCGGACCAGGAGATGTCCTTGCCGATCTCCACGCCGGCGCGGAACCGGGTGCCCTCCTCCTGCATCTGGCGGAGGCGGGCCTCGAGCTGGGACTTCTCCATCTTGAAGTCCGGGATGCCGTAGCGCAGCAGGCCGCCGATGCGGTCGTCCCGCTCGAAGACCGCCACCGTGTGGCCGGCACGCGTCAGCTGCTGCGCCGCGGCCAGACCGGCCGGGCCGGAGCCGACGACCGCGACCGTCTTGCCCGTCAGGCGCTCGGGCGGCTCGGGCTCGACCCATCCCTTGGCGAACGCCTCGTCGATGATCGAGACCTCGATCTGCTTGATGGTCACGGCGGGCTGATTGATACCCAGCACGCACGAGCTCTCGCAGGGCGCGGGGCACAGGCGACCGGTGAACTCCGGGAAGTTGTTCGTGGCGTGCAGCCGCTCGATCGCCGCACGGCCCTCGCCACGCCAGGTGAGGTCGTTCCACTCCGGGATGAGGTTGCCGAGAGGGCATCCGGAGTGGCAGAACGGCACGCCGCAGTCCATGCAACGACCGGCCTGCCGCTTGATCACGGCGCTGTCACCGCGCTCGTAGACCTCTTTCCAGTCCATGATGCGCACGGGAACGGGTCGACGCGGGGGCAGTTCCCGCTCGGTCACCTTCAGAAAGCCTTTGGGGTCAGCCACCGGTCACCTCCAGGATGCGGTTCCAGACGATGTCGCCGTCGGGGTCGATCCCCTCGGCCAGAGCCTCTTCGCGCATGGTGCGCACCGCGGCGTAATCGCGCGGCAGCACCTTCACGAACTCGGCGGAGACCTCGTCGAAGCGCTCCAGCATCGACGACGCCAGCGGAGAGGACGTGCGCTCAACGTGCTCCACGAGAAGACCGCGCAGCACCTCGAGGTCGGCCCGGTCGAGCGCGTCGAGGATCAGCTCGCCGCTGCTGAGCGACTGGGCGTTGATCTTCGCGGTCTCGAGGGCGTGGACGTACGCCACTCCCCCGGACATCCCGGCGCCTAGGTTGCGCCCCGTGGGTCCGAGGATCACGGCGAGGCCACCGGTCATGTACTCGAGCGCGTGGTCGCCCACGCCCTCGACGACCGCCGTCGCACCGGAGTTGCGCACGAGGAAGCGCTCGCCCACGACGCCCGAGAGGAACATGGTCCCCGCGGTGGCGCCGTAGCCGATGACATTGCCCGCGATGACGTTCTCGTGCGGTGCGATGTCCGCGCCCCGCGGCGGGCGGACCGTGATATCGCCGCCCGAGAGGCCCTTGCCGACGTAGTCGTTCGCGTCGCCCTCGAGGCGGAGGGTGATCCCCGCCGGAAGGAAGGCGCCGAGCGACTGTCCCGCCGTACCCCGCAGGGTCACGTCGATCGTCCCCTGCGGAAGGCCGGCTGCGCCGTGACGCGCCGTCACCTGGTGCCCGAGCATGGTGCCGACCGCGCGCTCGGTGTTCGCGATGGGCAGTTCCACCACCACGGGCTCGGCGTTCAGCAGAGCGTTCTTCGCGATGTCGATGAGCTGGACGTCGAAGTGCTTGTCGAGTTCGTGGTCCTGAGCCCGACGGCTGCGCCGCGCCTCCCCGGCCGGGAAGGCGGGGCCGTCGAGCACCGGACCGAGGTCGAGTCCCTCGGCCTTCCAGTGCTCGACCGCCGCGTTGGTCTCGAGCAGCTCCGTCCGGCCCACGATCTCGTCGAGCGAGCGGAAGCCGAGCTCCGCCAGGTGCTCGCGGACCTCCTCCGCGATGAACTCCATGAAGTTCACGACGAACTCGGGCTTGCCGGTGAATCGCTCGCGCAGCGCCGGGTTCTGCGTCGCGACGCCGACCGGACAGGTGTCGAGGTGGCAGACGCGCATCATGATGCATCCGCTCACCACGAGCGGGGCGGTCGCGAAACCGAACTCCTCGGCCCCCAGGAGGGCTCCGATCACGACGTCGCGGCCGGTCTTGAGCTGTCCGTCGACCTGCACGACGACGCGGTCGCGCATGCCGTTGAGCATGAGCGTCTGCTGCGTCTCGGCCAGACCGAGCTCCCACGGCGTGCCCGCGTGCTTCAGGGAGTTGAGAGGGCTCGCCCCGGTGCCGCCGTCGTGTCCGGAGACCAGGATGACGTCACTCAGCGCCTTCGCCACGCCGGCCGAGACCGCGCCGATGCCCGACTGGCTCACGAGCTTGGTGTGGATGCGCGCCTCGGGGTTCGCCCGCTTCAGGTCGAAGATGAGCTGTTTGAGATCTTCGATCGAGTAGATGTCGTGGTGCGGCGGCGGCGAGATGAGGCCGACGCCGGGCGTGCCGCCGCGCGTGCGCGCGACCCACGGGTACACCTTCTGCGGCGGCAGCTGACCGCCCTCGCCGGGCTTGGCGCCCTGCGCGAGCTTGATCTGGATGTCGTCGGCCTCGGTGAGGTACTGGCTCGTGACACCGAACCGACCGGACGCGACCTGCTTGATCGCGCTGCGGCGCTCCGGATCCATGAGACGCTCCGCGTCCTCGCCGCCCTCGCCGGTGTTCGACTTGGCGCCGATGCGGTTCATCGCGATGGCCAGGGTCTCGTGCGCCTCCTGCGAGATGGAGCCGTAGCTCATCGCGCCGGTGGAGAACCGCTTCACGATCGACGAGACCGGCTCGACCTCGTCGATCGGCACGGGCCGGCGGGTGCCGGTGCGCAGCGCGAAGAGGCCGCGCAGCGTCTTCAGCTCGGCTGCCTGGTCGTCGACGAGCTTCGTGTACTCGCGGAAGATGTCGTAGCGGCGCGTGCGCGTGGCGTGCTGCAGCTTGAACACCGTCTCGGGGCTGAACAGGTGAGGCGAGCCGTCGCGGCGCCACTGGTACTCGCCGCCCGTCCACAGCCGCTCGTGCGCGCGGGCCGCCGCGTCCTCGGGGTAGGCGTAGTCGTGACGCGCCTGGTTCTCGGCGTAGACCTCTTCGATGCCGATCCCGCCGAGCTTGGACTCGGTGCGGGTGAAGTACGCGTCGATGAACTCCTGGCTGAGGCCCACGGCCTCGAACACCTGCGCACCCGCGTACGACGACACCGTGGAGATGCCCATCTTCGACATGATCTTCAGCACGCCCTTGCCGAGCGCGTAGATGAGGTTGCGCACCGCCTTCTCGGGGGTGATACCGGTGATGTAGCCCGTGCGGGCGAGGTGCTCGACGGTCTCCATCGCGAGGTACGGATTGATCGCCGATGCGCCGTAGCCGATGAGGGTGGCCACGTGGTGGACCTCGCGCACATCGCCGGCCTCGACGATCAGACCGACCTTCATGCGGTTCTCGCGGCGGATGAGGTGGTGGTGCACCGCGGCGACCATCAGCAGCGACGGGATGGGGACGAGGTCCTTGTTCGAGTCGCGGTCCGACAGGATGATGAACTCCGCGCCGGCCGCGATCGCCTCGTCGACCTCTCCGCACATCTCGTCGAGACGGGCCGCCAGGCTCTGGGGGCCTGCATCGAAGTGGTAGAGACCGCGGATCGTCACGCTGGAGCGGTCGGGCAGCGCCTTGTCGATGTGGCGGATCTTCGCCAGCTCGTCGTTGTCGATCACGGGGAAGTCGAGCGACACCGTACGCGTGTGCTCGGGGCCCCAGGTGAGCAGGTTGCTCTCGGGGCCCAGACCGAGCTTGAGGCTGGTGACGACCTCTTCGCGGATCGAGTCCAGCGGCGGGTTGGTGACCTGCGCGAACTGCTGGGTGAAGTAGTCGAACAGCAGGCGCGGACGCTTGCTGAGCACCGCGATGGGCGTGTCCGATCCCATGGCGCCCAGCGGCTCCGCGCCGTTCTGACCCATCGGGGTGAGGAGGATGCGGACCTCCTCCTCGGTGTACCCGAAGGTGCGCTGGCGGCGGGTGATCGAGGCCGGCGGGTGCACGATGTGCTCGCGCTCGGGGAGTTCCGCGAGGCGCACGTTGCCCGCGTCGAGCCACTCCTGCCAGGGCTCGAGCGTCGCGAGGTCGTGCTTGATCTCCTCGTCCTCGACGATGCGTCCCTGCGCGGTGTCGACGAGGAACATCTTGCCGGGGCGCAGGCGGCCGCGGCGCTTGATGCGCTCGGGCTCGAAGGTGAGCACACCGGTCTCCGAGCCGATGACGATCAGCCCGTCGGTGGTCTCGGTCCAGCGTCCGGGGCGGAGCCCGTTGCGGTCGAGCGTGGCGCCCACAAGCGTGCCGTCGGTGAAGATCAGGGCGGCGGGGCCGTCCCACGGCTCCATCTGGTTCGAGTGGTACTCGTAGAAGGCGCGCAGCTCCGGCGAGATGTCGGTCTGCTTCTCGTACGCCTCCGGAACCATCATCATGATGGCGTGCGGGAGACTGCGCCCGGTCAGCGTGAGCAGTTCGAGCACCTCGTCGAACGAGGCGGAGTCGCTCGCGCCGTCGGTGCAGATCGGCAGGAGCGGCTTCATGTCGCCGAGCAGCTCGGACTCGAGCTGCGATTGCCGGGCGCGCATCCAGTTGCGGTTGCCTCCGACGGTGTTGATCTCGCCGTTGTGGGCGAGCATCCGCAGCGGCTGCGCGAGCGGCCACGACGGGAAGGTGTTCGTCGAGTAGCGCGAGTGCACCACGGCGAGCTCGGAGGCGAACCGCTCGTCCTGCAGATCGGGGTAGAACGGCTCGAGCTGCAGGGTCGTGACCATGCCCTTGTACCCGAGGGTGCGGCTCGAGAGCGTGACGAAGTAGGCGCCGAGCTGCTGACCGGCGCGCTTGCGCAGGCGATACGCGACGCGGTCGAGCGCGATGCCCGTGAGCGGGGCGTGGGCATGCGTGGTGCCGCCGGCGCTCACGAACAGCTGCTCGAAGGCGGGGCGGGCCTCGTCGGCGAGCTTGCCCAGGTTCTCGTTCGCGGTCGGGACGTCGCGCCACCCGAGCACCCGCAGTCCCTCGTCGCGAGCGATGCGTTCGATGCCGGCCTTCTGCTGGCGGCGGTCGCTCGAGTCGCGGGGCAGGAACGCGAGACCCGCGGCGTACTCCCCCATCGGCGGCAGTTCGAAGTCGGTGACCGCGCGGAGGAAGGCATCCGGCATCTGCGTGAGGATGCCCGCTCCGTCGCCGGTTCCGGCGTCGGAGCCGATCGCACCGCGGTGCTCGAGGTTGCGCAGCGCTTCGAGGGCCAGCGCGATGATGTCGTGCCCCGCCTCACCGCGGAGCGTCGCCACCATCGCGAGGCCGCAGGCGTCCTTCTCGAACGCCGGGTTGTACATGCCCTGCTGCGGGGGGTAGGCGCCGGAGGCGCCGTAAGGGGGCTGGAAGTACACCAGTAACCGTCCTCAGAGTCTCGAAAGGGAACCGGGGACGACGTTGGCCCGCTCGTTCAGTGCATATGGTCTCGCGCCACGAGGTGGCGGCGTTATCGAGAGCCGTCCTCGCTCGTGGGAGCGGCGCTTGTGGCGGTGGCTCCTGCGGTGACTGCGTCTGCCGGAGGCTCGCTCACGTCGACGAAGTCAGAGGGATTGTTCTGCGATTGTACATCAGCGCCGTCGAGGTCCTTCCGCGACCGGCCGGGGGCGTACGGCGACGGCTCGAGGCCGGGGTGACGACGCGTCTGCACGACGAGGATGACGATGCCGACGAGGATGCCGATGATCGCGGCGAGCACGTTGCTGCGCAGGCCCAGGATGATCTCGCTCGGGTCGATGCGGATCGACTCCCACACCACACGACCGGCCGAGTACCAGATGAGGTAGATCGCGAAGAGACGACCCCACTGGAAGAACAGCTTCCGGCTCAGCCACAGCAGCACGAGCACGCCGAGGCCGTTCCAGATCACCTCGTAGAGGAACGTGGGATGGAAGAGGGTGCCCTCCGGGAGTCCCGGGGGGAAGGCGCTGTTGGTGGACTCGATCTCGAGACCCCAGGGGAGGTCGGTCGGCAGGCCGTAGAGCTCGTGGTTGAACCAGTTGCCGAAGCGGCCCATGGCCTGTGCGAGCAGCAGGCCGGGGGCGAGAGCGTCGGCGAACGACCAGAAACGGATGCCGGTCCACCTGCAGCCAAGGTACGCGCCGATCGCACCGCCGATGAGAGCACCGAAGATCGCGATGCCGCCCTCCCAGATCGCCCAGACAGAACCGGGCATGAAGGGGTTCCAGGTGTTCTTGTCCGGACCGAAGTAGTCGTTCGGGTGGGTCGCGACATGGAAGATGCGCGCGCCGATGATCGCCAGCGGCACCGCGAGGATCGAGATGTCGATGACGACCCAGGGCTCGCCCCCGCGCTTGGTGAGGCGGTGGTTGGTGAGCAGCACGGCGACGATGATGCCGGCGATGATGCACAACGCGTAGTAGTGGATCGTGACCGGGCCGATCTGGAACGACGAGCTCGGAGGGCTCGGGATGCTGGTGAGCACGCCGGTGACGGTGCTGTGGAGCGCGAGGGACATGAATGCGATCCTAGTTCTCGGAGACGGGGCTCGACGACGAGGTGCCGCCTGCCAGGGTTCGGGTGACATCGGCGAGGGCGTCCAGTCCCCCGTCGCGGAGGGCGCGCACCAGGGCCGTGCCCACGATCGCGCCGTCGGCGTACTCCGACACGGCCGCGATCTGCTCGGCCGTCGAGATGCCGATGCCGACACAGGCGCGCGCGGCCCCCTGCGCACGGAGGCGGCCGACGAGCGTGCGAGCGGCGCGGTCGAGTTCGGCCCGCTCCCCCGTGATGCCCATGGTCGAGACCGTGTAGACGAAGCCGGTCGACGAGGAGACGACCAGGCCGAGGCGTTCGTCGGACGACGTGGGAGCGGCCAGGAACACGCGGTCGAGTCCGGTGCGCTCGCTCGCGGCGATCCACTCGTCCGCCACATCCGGCGTGATGTCGGGCGTGATGAGGCCCGCTCCGCCCGCCGCCACGAGGTCGTCGGCGTAGCGGTCGACGCCGTACTGCACGACGGGGTTCCAATAGGTCATCACGAGAACTGGTACGTCGGTCTCGGCGGTGATCCGCCGGACGGCCGTGAAGAGGTCGGCCATGCGGAATCCTGCGGCGAGAGCAGCCGTCGTCGCCTCCTGGATGATCGCGCCGTCCATGACCGGGTCGCTGTAGGGCGGCCCGAGCTCGATGATGTCGACACCGTTGCGCGCGAGAGTCAGCGCGGCCTGGATGCTCGTCTCGAGGTCGGGGTATCCGACGGGCAGATAGCCGACGAACACCTTGCGCCCCGCGGCCTCCGCCTTCGCGAACGCCCGCTCGACGCGGCTCACGCGTGGCCGCCGTCGGCGGTGGACGCGTCGTAGAGGTCGAAGTACCGCGCCGCAGTGTCCATGTCCTTGTCGCCGCGCCCCGACAGGCACACCGCGATGACGGCATCCGGCCCCATCTCCCGACCCAGCCGCAGCGCGCCGGCGAGGGCGTGCGCCGACTCGATGGCCGGGATGATGCCCTCCGTACGGCTGAGCAGCCGGAGCGCCTGCATCGCCTCGTCGTCGGTCGCCGGGATGTACTCGGCGCGGCCGAGGTCGGCGAGCCAGGAGTGCGCGGGCCCGACGCCCGGGTAGTCGAGGCCGGCGGAGATGGAGTGCGACTCGACGGTCTGCCCGTCGTCGTCCTGAAGCACGTACGTGCGCGAGCCGTGCAGCACGCCGGGACGGCCGCGCTCGATCGATGCGGCGTGCTTCGGAGTGTCGACCCCGTCGCCCGCCGCCTCGACGCCGTAGAGGCGTACCGATGCGTCATCGAGGAATGCGTCGAACATACCGATCGCGTTCGATCCGCCGCCCACGCAGGCGACCACCGCATCCGGCAGGCGGCCGGCCTCGGCGAGCAGCTGCTCGCGGGCCTCCTCGCCGATGATCTTCTGGAAGTCGCGGACCATCGCGGGGAACGGATGCGGTCCCGCCGCCGTGCCGAAGATGTAGTTGGTCGTCTCGACCGACGCCACCCAGTCGCGGTACGCGTCGTTGATCGCGTCCTTGAGCGTTCGCGAGCCCGAGGTCACGGCCACGACCTCGGCGCCCAGGAGACGCATGCGGGCGACGTTGAGGGCCTGGCGCTCGGTGTCGACCTCACCCATGTAGATGGTGCAGTCGAGGCCGAACAGTGCAGCGGCGGTCGCGGTGGCGACGCCGTGCTGACCCGCGCCGGTCTCGGCGATCACGCGCGTCTTGCCCAGGCGCTTGGTGAGCAGGGCCTGACCCAGGACGTTGTTGATCTTGTGCGAGCCGGTGTGGTTCAGGTCTTCCCGCTTGAGGAACACCCGGGCACCGCCGGCGTGGGCGGCGAAGCGCTCGACCTCGGTCAGCGGCGACGGACGCCCGGCGTACGACGAGAGCAGCGACGCGAGCTCGGCGCGGAACTCGGGGTCGACGATCGCCGCCTCGTACGCAGCGGTCAGCTCGTCGATCGCCGCGATCAGCGACTCGGGCATGTAACGCCCGCCGTAGGAGCCGAAATAGGGGCCGTGCTGGTCGCGCAGGCTCATGCGCCCACCTCCAGGAAGCTCGAGAGGGTCGCCACCGGGTCTCCGGTGACCAGGGCCTCGCCGATGAGCACGACATCGGCGCCGGCGCCGCGGTAGTGCGCGACGTCGGCGGGTGTCAGGACGGCGGACTCCGCGATACGGACGGTACCGGCGGGGATGCGGTCGACGAGGCGCCCGAAGAGGTCGCGGTCGAGCTCGAGCGTGGTGAGGTCGCGGGCATTCACGCCGATGAGCGGGGCACCCAGGTCGATCGCGGCCTCGATCTCGTCGGCCGAGTGCGTCTCGACCAGAGGCGTCATGCCGAGTTCGCGGACGAACCCGTACAGGTCGCGCAGGACGGGCGCGTCGAGCCCAGCGACGATCAGGAGCACCAGGTCGGCTCCCGCTGCCCGGGCCTCGAGCACCTGGTAGCGCGTCGCGATGAAGTCCTTGCGGAGCACGGGCAGCGACACCCGGGCGGTGACGGCCTCGAGATCGGACAGACTCCCGCCGAAGCGGCGCTCCTCGGTCAGCACGCTGATCGCCGAGGCTCCGCCGGTCTCGTAGAGCGCGGCCTGGTGCGCGGGATCGGGGATCTCGGCCAGGGCACCGCGGGAGGGGCTCGCGCGCTTCACCTCGGCGATGATCTTCACCCGCTCGGAGGGAGCGAGAGCCGCCACGGCGTCCTTGGCGGCAGGGCGGGCGAGCGCCGCCGCCTCGACCTCGGCGAGGGGCCGGGTCAGGGCGCGACGCTCTGCGTCGGCGACAGCGCCGGCCGTGAGGTCGGCGAGCACCATTAGTGCGCCTTCGGCGAGTACTTGGGGCCCTTCACGCCGTATCCGGCCTTCGCGAGGATCCACCCCACGAGGGCGCCGATCGGGATGATCGCGGCGGAGATCCACACGAGGGTCGGCTGCTCGAAGCAGAAGGCGACGGTGCCTGCGGCGAAGCCGAAGAGCATGATCACGACGGCGGTCCAGGCCGCAGGCGAGTGTCCGTGTCCGGGGTCGGCGATCGGGTTGGTCATGGTCTCCTCCGGGGAACGTCAGCGGGATCTGGATCAGTCTATCGGGGTCATCGGGTGGGGTCGGTTCCGCGGGAGAGGTCGTCCCAGGAATCGATCGCGTCCACCGGTCCGTCGGCGTGGGCGGCGGCGTCCTCGGCCGTGCGGTATCGGCGGCCGCCCGCCTTCCAGCCCCGCGCGGTGATCAGCGCGAACACCGAGGCCAGCAGCAGCACGGACCACCCGATCAGGGCGAGGACCGGCCAGACCGAGGGGACGACGCTCGCAACGACGGCGGCCACCGCGTCCGTGCCGGCGAGGCCGGTCGCCTCGGTGACGGTCGGGCCGACGGCTGCGAGCGTGTCGCCGAGCAGGAGCTGCAGCGTCGTCCAGCCGAGGAAGAGAGCGGCGACGGCGCCGAGCACGGCGAACACGACGCGCAGCACGCGGCCCGCGATCGACGTCGCCGCTGCGAGGGCGAGCACAGCCAGGCTCAGGGGGGCGAGCAGCACCGACGCCGATGCGCCGGGGACGAGGATGTCGGACCCCTCGTCTGCACGCTGCACGGTCAGCCAGGTCTGGGTCGACGAGATGATGCCGACCGCTCCGGCGAGCAGGTAGCCCAGGAGCGTGATCGAACGGCCGCGCCGCGCCAGGCTCATCGAGCGGCACTCCCTGCGGTGGCCTCGAGGTCGGTCGTGTCGAAGCAGGTGCGCGTGCCCGTGTGGCAGGCGGGACCGGTCTGATCGACACGCAGCAGGATGGCGTCGCCGTCGCAGTCGAGTCTCGCCTCGTGCACGACCTGGATGTGGCCGGACGTGTCGCCCTTCCGCCAGTACTCGCGCCGGGAACGGGACCAGTAGGTCGCACGACCGGAGGTGAGTGTGCGTCGCAGTGCCTCGGCATCCACCCAGGCCAGCATGAGCACCTCGCCGGAGTCCCACTGCTGCACGATCACGGGCGCGAGCCCGTCGGCGTTCCAGGCGACCTGCGCGATGCGCGCCTCCAGATCGGTCATCGGACCAGCACTCCCTCCGCGCGCAGCGCATCTTTCACATCGCCGACCTGCATCGCCCCGGTGTGGAAGACGCTGGCGGCGAGCACGGCATCCGCACCCGCCTGGATCGCCGGCGCGAAGTGCTCGACAGCACCTGCCCCGCCCGAGGCGATCACCGGCACCGACGCGACCTCTCGCATCAGACGCACGAGTTCGAGGTCGAAGCCGTCGCGTGTGCCGTCGGCGTCGATCGAGTTCACCAGCAGCTCCCCCGCCCCGCGCTCCGCCGACTCCCGCGCCCAGTCGAGGGCGTCGAGCGTGGTCTGCGTGCGTCCACCGTGCGTCGTCACGACGAAGCCCGAGCGGGTGCCCGGGGCCCGTTTGACGTCGAGCGAGAGCACCAGCACCTGCGCGCCGAACCGGTCGGCGATCTCGCCGATGAGGTCGGGCCGTGCGATGGCCGCCGAGTTCACGCCGACCTTGTCGGCACCCACGGCGAGCAGCCGCGAGACGTCGTCGACGCTGCGCACCCCTCCCCCGACGGTGAGCGGCACGAACACCTGCTCCGCGGTGCGCTGCACGACATCGTAGGTGGTGGCGCGTGCATCCACGGTCGCCGTCACGTCGAGGAAGGTGATCTCGTCAGCGCCCTGCGCTGCGTAGTGGCGCGCGAGCTCCACGGGGTCGCCCATGTCGCGCAGGTTCTCGAAGTTGACCCCCTTGACGACGCGTCCGGCGGCCACATCGAGGCACGGGATGACGCGTCGTGCGAGCGTCATCAGAGCCTCGCGGCGTGGATGGCCGTGACGAGGATCGCGCGAGCGCCGAGCGCGTACAGCTCGTCCATGATCTGGTTCACGCGCTTGCGCGGGATCATGACGCGCACGGCGACCCATGCGGGGTCGCGCAGGGGGGAGATCGTCGGAGACTCGCGTCCGGGCGCGATCGCGACGGCCTGATCGACGAGCTCGGTGGGGAGGTCGTAGTCCAGCAGCACGTAACGGCGGGCGACCATCACACCGCGCAGCCGACGCAGCAGGGTGTCCGTGCCCTCCGCGTCGCCGGGACGGCTGATGAGGACGGCCTCCGACTCGAGGATCACCGGTCCGAAGATCTCCAGCCCGGCCTGACGGAGCGTGGTGCCGGTCGAAACGACGTCGGCGACCGCATCCGCGACGCCGAGGCGCACCGCCGATTCGACGGCGCCGTCGAGCTGCACGAGTTCGGCGCTGACGCCGTGCTCGCGCAGGAACGCACCCACGAGTCCGGGGTAGGCCGAGGCGACGCGCACGCCGTCGAGGTCCTCGATGCTCGAGAACCGGCCGGGAGGGCCGGCGAAGCGGAACGTCGAACCGCCGAAGCCGAGCTGCTCGATCTCGCGAGCGGGCTGCTGGACGTCGAGGAGGAGATCCCGCCCGGTGATGCCGACATCGAGCGCGCCGGAGGCGACGTACGTGGCGATGTCACGCGGACGGAGGAAGAAGAACTCGACGTCGTTCTCGGCGTCGATCACGTGCAGTGTCTTGGGGTCGCGGCGGCCGGCGTACCCGGCCTCCGCGAGCATGTCGGCGGCGGTCTCGGACAGCGAGCCCTTGTTGGGAACGGCGATGCGGAGCATGTCGGCTTTCAGATCGAATCGGGATGGGCGGAGCGCATCACAGATGTCGATAGACGTCCTGCAGGGAGAGGCCCTTCGCGAGCATCATGACCTGCACGTGGTACAGCAGCT
Source organism: Microbacterium sp. Soil_N32 (assembly GCF_057655505.1). Taxonomy (NCBI): domain Bacteria; kingdom Bacillati; phylum Actinomycetota; class Actinomycetes; order Micrococcales; family Microbacteriaceae; genus Microbacterium; species Microbacterium sp. Soil_N32. Next base: position 440,981 of record NZ_JBDGME010000019.1, on the reverse strand, counting down.
GCGAGATCTCCTCGGCCGCCGCCTCGTCGGATTCGTACTCGGAGGCCATCCAGACCTCCGCCGCCTCCTCGACGATCTTCTTGCCGATGGCGTGCACGCCGCCGTCCAGCTCCGCCACGGTGCCCGAACCCTCGGGTCGGGTCTCGGCCTTGACGCTGAGCTCGGCGAACAGCTCGTCGAAAGTCTTCACGACTCCAGGTTACCGGCTCCGGCGAGGCCCCTAAGCCGCGCGACGGCCGCCTCGACGTCGTCGTGGCCGTACACGGCCGACCCCGCCACGAACGTGTCGGCCCCCGCCTCGGCCGCGATGCCGATCGTCCGGTCGGAGATGCCGCCGTCGACCTGGAGCCATACGTCGGAACCCCGGCGCCGGGCTTCGTCGGCCAACGCGCGCAGCTTCGGCATCGTCTCGGCCATGAACCCCTGGCCCCCGAAGCCGGGCTCGACCGTCATGACGAGGATCTGGTCGAACTCGTCGAGGATCTCGTACAGGCTGTCCCCCGAGGTGCCCGGTTTGATGGCGACGCCGGCTCGTGCTCCGATCTCGCGCAGCCGACGTGCGAGCGCGACCGGATCCGACGCGGCCTCGAGATGGAAGGTGACGCTCGCCGCGCCGAGCTCGGCGTACCCCGGAGCCCAGCGGTCGGGATCGGTGATCATCAGGTGCACGTCGAGCGGGATCGGACTGGTCGCCTGGATGCGTTCGACCATCTGGGGGCCGAAGGTCAGGTTCGGCACGAAGTGGTTGTCCATCACGTCGACGTGCGCGAAATCGGCCGAGGCGATGCGCGCGAGATCGCGCTGCATGTTCACGAAATCGGCGGCGAGGATGCTCGGATTGATGCGCGGGGCGCGGGGCAGGGTCACGATCGGTCTCCCTTCGGGGTGCGCTGCAGCAGCGCGAGGAACATCGCATCGGTGCCGTGGCGATGCGGCCACAGCTGCACCGACCCGCTCTCGATGCGCCCGTCGCCGGCGAGGTCGATCGGCGAGCGGCTGATCCCGGCGACGACGGCGCGTGCATCGAGCTCGACGACATCGTCACGGCCGCGCAGCACCTCGCGCACGACACCGGCCGTCTCGGCGAGATGCGGCGAGCAGGTGACGTAGGCGACGATGCCGCCCGGGGCGAGGGCGTCGATCGCCGCTGCGAGAAGCTGCTCCTGCAGCGGCACCAACTCGGCGACATCGGCGGGCGACTTCCGCCAGCGCGCCTCGGGGCGTCGACGCAGGGCGCCGAGACCGGTGCACGGGGCATCGACGAGGATGCGGTCGAAGGCGGCGGGGTGCGAGGCGGCGAGCATCCGCCCATCTTCCTCGTGCACCGGAACGTCGCCCGGAACGGGACGGAGGGCGTTGCGGACGAGACCCGCTCGCGCGGGGACCACCTCGTTCGCCTCCAATGCCACCCCCGAATCGGCGGCGATCGCGGCCAACAGTGCGGTCTTGCCCCCGGGTCCTGCGCACAGATCGAGCCACCGCTCCCCCGCCACGATCGGCCGGGCGGCGGCGAGAGCGAGCGCCACGAGCTGAGAGCCCTCGTCCTGCACGCGCACGGCGCCCGCGGAGTCGGCCAGCACGCGCTCCAGTGCGCCGCCGGGTGAGCCGAACGCCGTCGAGGCATAGCGGCGCCGCGGCTCGCCCGGATCGGCGAGACCCGGCAGGGCGACCAAGGTCACCTCGGGCGAGGCGTTGTCGGCGTCGAGCAGGGCGGGTAGCTCGTCGACCCGTCCCTCGGCATCGAGCGCGCGCCGGAGCGCCCGGATGACCCAGACGGGGTGCGCCGTGCGCAGAGCGAGTCGCTCGTCGTCGGAGCGCGCATCGGCCTCGATGCGCTCCTGCCACTTCTCGGCATCATCGCGGGCGACGCGGCGCAGCACCGCGTTCGCGAAGCTCGACGCCCCGCGGCTGACCTCGGTCGCGACGAGGTTGACCGACTCGTTCACGGCCGCGTGCGGGGCGACTCGTGTGGCGAGCAGTTGGTGCACCGCGAGGCGGAGCGCGTCGAGCACCGCCGGATCGATGCGGTCGACCTCGCGATCGGCAGCCGTGGCGATGATCGCGTCGTAGGTACCGCGCCGACGGAGTGTGCCGTACGTGAGCTCGGTGGCCAGAGCCGCGTCCTGCGGCGTGAGACCGGCGTCGGTGATGGCCGACGGGAGAGCCAAATTCGCGTAGGCGTCGGACTTGGAGACCGCCCGGAGCACGCGATACGCGACGCGGCGCGCCGGTTGCACGGTCCGCGCGGGTCCGCGCTGATCACTCCCTCGCGACGCCCGCACGGCAGGGTCGGTGCGGCCGCGGGATGACGCCGGACGGGCGGGCCGCCGCTCCGGATGCCGCGCGCTCATGAGCCCGCTCGCAGACCCTCGGTACGCTGCCCGCGCCACCAGTCGGCCGCGCCCATGGCGCCCTTTCCGGCGGGCTGCACGCGCCGGACTTCCAGCGGGGCCGAGGCGGTGCCGATGAGGATGCCGGACTTCGTGCCGCGCATGTCGCCCGGGGGAAGCGACTCGGCGTCGAGTGCCGGCGCGGCGTCGAGGATCTTCCACCGAGCGCCCTCGATGGTGGTGAATGCGCCGGGTTCGGGAGTGACGCCGCGGAATCGGGCGAAGATCCGCTCCACGGGTTGCGTCCAGTCGAGCGCGCCGTCGTCGAGGGTGAGCTTCGGAGCGAGAGTCGGGTCGCCCTCCTGGGGCACCGCGCGTGCCGTGCCGGCGGCGAGAGCGTCGACGACCTCCGCGGTCAGGCCGGCACCCCGATGCGCGAGGACGTCGAGCGCGACATCGGCCGTCGCGTCGTCGGGAACGTCGAATGTCCGGGCGGCGTACACATCGCCCGCGTCGAGTTCCGGGACGAGCTGGAACACGCTCGCGCCCAGCGCGCGGTCGCCGGCGATGAGGGCGCGCTGCACGGGCGCCGCGCCCCGCCAGGCGGGCAGCACCGAGAAGTGCAGATTGATCCACCCGAGCTCCGGGCCGGAGAGCAGGGGTTCGCGGACGAGGCCGCCGTACGCCACGATCACCCCGAGCTCGGGGGCGAGCGCGAGAATCCGCGCGGTCGCATCGTCGTCGAGACGGCTCGCCTTGATGGTCGCGAGGCCGAGTTCCTCGGCGGCGGCGGCGACCGGCGAGGGGGTCAGCACGCGCTTGCGCCCGAGCGGCGCGTCGGGCCGCGTGACGACGGCGACGATGTCGTGCTCGGCCGCGAGGCGGCGGAGAGTGGGGACCGCGGCAGCGGGGGTGCCGGCGAAGACGAGGCGCATGGAAGGTTCTCCGGAGGGGGTCAGAGTTCTGGGTCGAGGATATCGAGCCGCACCGAGAGGGTGCTGCGGGGGTTCTTCCCGCGGCCGCGACGGCCCGCGACGGCCGCCGCCACCACAGCGGCGCGCAGGGCGCCGGCCACCCGCGGGCCGGCGCCGTAGTCGAAGCGGACGAGCGCCCGTACACGGCTCGAACCGTCGTCGGTCTCGACGGGAACGGGGCCGAGCACCGCATCGGCGGGCAGGCGCAGGTCGGTGAGGGAGGCGAGCGCGGTCGAGACGGCGGACACCGTGCCCTCCACGACGGCCACCCGAGCGGCCGGCGGCATGTGCAGCGGTGCCCTGCTCTCCAGTTCCGCTCGGGCGTAGGCGGCGTGGTTCCAGGTGGCGAGGGCGCGTGCGACCGCGCCGTCGACGCCCACCAGGTGCACGGGTGCGCCCGGAGCGGCGAGGGCCGCGGCGTTCGACCACCAGCGCAGGCACGCCTCACCGATCCGCAGGTCGGGCGACTGCAGCATCCGCGGGCCGTCGAGCAGCACCACGGCACGGTAGCCGCCGTCGGCCGGCGGCTCGGCGCCGCGCGTCGCCACGACGAGGGCGGGACGGGCATCGACCTTTTCGACCGGGTGACCGCCGTCGGCCACGATGACCCGCACTCCGGGGAAGGCCCGGCCCAGTTCGTCGGCCGTGCGTTCGCTCCCCGACGACGCGAGCCGCAGCTGCGTCGACGAGCATGCCGGGCACGACCAGGCACGCGCGGCGCGACCGCACCAGGCGCACACCGGTACCGCCCCGCGATGGCGGGCGCCGAGCGGACCGCCGCAGTGCGCGCAGCGCGCCGGTGCGCGGCACTCGGCGCACACCAGCGACGGGGCGAAGCCCGGTCGCGACACCTGCACGAGGACAGGACCCTCGGCGGCGGCCGCTCGGGCCGCGAGGAACGCCGACGACGGCATGCGCTGCGCGGTGGGCTGCTCCATCTCCTGCGGAGTGCTGAGCACCACGCGCGGGAGCACGCGCCGTGCGGCACGGACATCGCGTAGCCAGCCGACGGCGACGAGACGTTCGACGTCGGTGGTGCGGGTGTGTCCGACCAGGAGCAGGGCGGACTCCTCCTCGCCCTGTCGCACGAGGGCGGCGTCCCTGGCGTGCACGTAGGGCGCCAGCGGCTCGCCGAGCAGCGGGTCGCCGTCGTCCCAGATCGCGACGAGACCGGCGCGCACCGGGGCGTAGACGGCGGACCGGTTGCCCACCACGATGCACGGGGCATCTTCGAGGGTCCGCAGGAAGGCTCGATAGCGATCGGGGTTGCTCTGTCGCGCGTCGTGACGCACGACAGCCTCGGCGGGCGCCAGGGAGGCCAGCGCGGCGAGTACGCGGTCGAGGTCGCGGTGATCCGGCACCACCAGGATCGACGACCGGCCCGCCGCGAGCGTACGCACGGCCGCCGCCGCGAGCAGAGAGGCCCAGGCGGGTCCGCCGGCGTCGAAGCCGGGGATCGCCTCGACGGCCGCTCGTCCTGCGCCGTCGAGGACATCGTCGAGGCCGGCGTAGAGCCGGACCGTGTCCGCAGCCGCGGCCTGCTGCTCGTCCGTCGGCACGGGTGCCGTCGCGTCGTTCGTCCAGGCCTTCTCGACGCGAACCTGTCTCTTGGGAATCACGAGACGCAGGATGTCGGACGCGGAACCGGCCGCGCGATCGGCGACGGCCCGCGCGAGCCGGTGCAGGCGCTCGGGCAGGACCGGCACGGTAGAGACCACGGCCTCGACCTCGGACAGCGGACGCTCGCCGTCGTGCTCCTCGGCGATCTCGACGGCGTACCCATCGACCACCCGCCCCGCGGTACGAAGGGGCACGCGCACCCGCGCTCCTGGGGGCACCTCGCCCAGCTCCTCGGGCAGCGCGTAGTCGAACAGGCGATCGAGCTGCGGGAGCGGGGAATCGAGGAGCACGCGCGCGATGCGCCGGCTCTCGGTCGTCATCGGGAGAGGGACGTCACAGGCCGGCAGCGCGTCGCAGTTCTTCGACGCGGTCGGTGCGTTCCCAGGTGAAGTCCGGGAGCTCGCGGCCGAAGTGCCCGTACGCGGCGGTCTGCGCGTAGATCGGACGCAGCAGGTCGAGCTGTTCGATGATCGCCTGCGGACGCAGGTCGAACACCTCCGTGATCGCCCGCGTGATCGCCTCGTCCGACACCTTGCCCGTTCCGAAGGTCTCGACGTACAGCCCGACGGGCCGAGCGACGCCGATCGCGTACGCCACCTGCACTTCGAGCCGGTCGGCGAGGCCCGCGGCCACGGCGTTCTTCGCCACCCAGCGCGTCGCGTACGCGCCGGAACGGTCGACCTTCGACGGATCCTTGCCGCTGAACGCTCCGCCGCCGTGACGTGCCGCGCCGCCGTAGGTGTCGATGATGATCTTGCGGCCGGTCAGCCCGGCATCGCCCTTCGGCCCGCCGGTCACGAAGGGGCCGGCGGGGTTGATGTAGTACGTCACGTCGTCGACATCGAGGCCGGTGTTCTCGAGGACCGGTGCGATCACACGCTCGCGGACGAGCGCGGTCAGCTCCTCCTGCGAGATGTCGGGGTGATGCTGCGTCGACACCACGACGGCGTCGACCGTCTTGGGGGTGAAGCCCTCGTAGCCGAGCGTCACCTGCGTCTTGCCGTCGGGGCGGAGGAACGGCAGCTCGCCGCTGCGGCGCACCTCGGTGAGACGCTCGGCGATGCGGTGCGCGGTCCACGCGGCCATCGGCATGAGCTGCGGGGTCTCGTTCGTCGCGAAGCCGAACATGATGCCCTGGTCGCCGGCGCCGAGAGCGTCGAGCGGGTCGACCGAGGAGCCGTCGCGGTGCTCCTGCGCGTTGTCGACGCCGTGCGCGATATCGCCCGACTGCTCCCCCACCGAGACGCTGACCCCGCACGAGTCGCCGTCGAAGCCGGTGTCGCTGGAGGTGTAGCCGATGCCGTTGACGACCTGACGGACGATGGTGGGGATGTCGACGTACGCCTCGGTGCGAATCTCACCGGCGACATGCACGAGTCCGGTGGTCACGAGGGTCTCGACGGCGACACGGGAACCCGTGTCCTTCGCGAGGAGGCCGTCGAGGATGCTGTCCGAGATCTGGTCGCAGATCTTGTCCGGGTGCCCTTCGGTGACGGACTCGGACGTGAACAGACGCAGCGCGCTCATCGGGGCTCCAGAACGGGATCGGACGGAAAAGGGTCGAGGAACCCAGTGTGGCCCGCGCCACCGACATCGCCGGTGCGCGGGCCGTGGTCATCACTCCGCGTGACGCAGGCGGAGCTTGTCCTCGTTGATCTCGTGCAGGGCGATCGTGAGCGGCTTGTCCTCGACGGTCGAGTCGACGAGCGGGCCCACGTTGTCGAAGAGGTTGCCCTCGTGCAGGTCGGAGTAGTAGTCGTTGATCTGACGCGCGCGCTTCGACGCGTAGATGACGAGCTCGTACTTCGACTCGACGCGGTCGAGCAGGTTGTCGATGGGGGGATCGATGATTCCGTTGTTGTGTCCGGCCATGATGAGACCTCCTGGTCAGGCGACGGGATCGTCGCGAAGTCGGTGCATAGGCGCGCGAAGAGGACTCAGCGCGCGGAGCTCGAAGACAATTCTACGACCTCATCGGCCGCGGCGGCGACGTCCTCGTTCACGATGAGGTGATCGAACTCGTTCTGCGCCGCCAGCTCGACCTTCGCGGTGCGCAGTCGTCGAGCCCGCTCCTCGGCGTCCTCGGTGCCGCGGCCGATCAGCCGATGCACGAGTTCGTCCCAGCTCGGGGGCAGCAGGAAGATGAGCGTCGCCGAGGGCTCGGCCTGCCTGACCTGACGTGCGCCCTGCAGGTCGATCTCGAGCAGCACGGTCTTGCCCGCGGCCAGCGCGGCGTCGATGGGGGCGCGGGGCGTGCCGTAGCGGGAGCGGTTGTGCACCACTGCGTACTCGAGCAGTTCGCCCTGGTCGATCAGCCGATCGAACTCGGCGTCGTCGACGAAGTAGTAGTGCACGCCGTCGACCTCGCCCGGGCGCGGCGCTCGGGTGGTGGCCGACACCGAGAGGTGGATCTCCGGGTGGTTCTCGCGGATGTGCGCCGCGACCGTGCCCTTGCCCACCGCCGTCGGGCCCGCGAGCACGAGCAGGCGGCTGCGGGCACCACGCGGCTCCGCCGGCGGGAAGCGCCCGTCGAGCCATTCGCGCAGCGCGGCGCGCTGCCGCACGCCCAGCCCGCCGAGGCGCTTCACGGGCGAGATGCGCAGGTCGTCGAGCACGCGGTCGCGTTTGCCCGCGCCGATCGCCGGGAGTGCGAGGAGGAAATCGGTGACGCGCATCGAACCCGCGACCGAATCGGGGTCGTCCGTGGCACGGGCGAGCACCGTCTGCGGCGCCACCACGCGGGTGGTGAGGTCGCGCTTCAGCGCGGCCCGTGCACGTCGTCTCTCGACGGCTCGCCGGGCGGCGGCGGCGCGGTCGACCTCGGGGACGACGCGGGCGTCAGTCATGGAGTGCCTCCCGGTATTCTGCCGCGCGAGCGGCGGTGGCGTCCGCCAGCCCGTCAGGTCCGGCGGAGAGGATGCTCCGACTCTCGCTGGCGATCACGCACGGCGCCATCGCTCCGAAGCGCGAAACGAGGTCGCGGGGTTCGGCGCCCTGCGCGCCGAACCCCGGGGCGAGGATCGGCGCCGACGGCGCGAATGCCGCGAGTCCTGCATCCGTCCAGTCCACGGTCGCACCGATCACGAAGCCCGCGCTCCCCCAGGCGTCGCCGTGCACCTCGGTCGCATTGCGCGCCGAGACCTCGGCCACGACCTGGGCCGAGACCGTGCCGCCCGTCGATCCGGCGGCTCCCTGCAGCGCGCGCCCCTCGGGGTTGCTCGTCGCCGCGAGCACGAACAGCCCCTTGCCGTGGGCACGGGCCAGGTCGAGCGCCCCGTCGAGCGCACCGACGCCGAGGTAGGGGTTGACCGTCAGGGCATCCGCTTCCAACGACGAGCCCGGCGAGAGCCAGGCGGCGGCATAGGCATCCATCGTGCTGCCGATGTCACCGCGCTTGGCGTCGGCGATCACCAGCAGTCCCGCGGCCCGCGCCGCCGACAGCACGTCCTCCAGAGCGGCGAAGCCCGCGGCCCCGAAGCGCTCGAAGAACGACACCTGCGGCTTCACGATCGCGACGTGCGCAGCGACGGCGTCCACCGTCCTCAGCCCGAACTCCCGCACCCCGGCGGCGTCGTCCGACAGACCCCAGGAGGCGAGCAGCGACCCGTGGGGGTCGATCCCGACGCAGAGCGGTCCGCGCGCGTCGATGCCCGCGCGGACCCGCTCACCGAAGCCTGCGCTCACACGGCCGCCTTACGGTCCAGCGCGTACTCCTGCAGGCTCTTCACATCGAAGCCCTCGTCGGCGGCATCCATACCGGACACGGCGGCCCCGAGCACGGCGATCGTGGTGAAGAGGGCCTTGTCGGCCGCGACGGCCGCCGCGCGGATCTCGTAGCCGTCGGCGCGCGCCGCCCCGCCGGACGGGGTGTTCACCACGATGTCGATCGCACCGTCGTTGATGAGGTCGACGATGTTCTCGGCGCCCGACTCCTGCGTCTCGCTGAACTTCTCGACGACGGTCACGGCGATGCCGTTGCGCGAAAGGATCTCGGCGGTGCCCTCGGTCGCCACGATCGTGAAGCCGAGCTGCTGCAGACGGTGCGCCGGCAGGATCACCGCGCGCTTGTCGGAATCGGCGACCGAGATGAACACGGTGCCCGAGGTCGGCATGCCGCCGTATGCGGCTGCCTGGCTCTTCGCGAACGCGGTCGGAAAGTCCTTGTCGAACCCCATGACCTCGCCGGTCGAGCGCATCTCCGGACCGAGGACCGAGTCGACGATCTTGCCCTCGCGGGTGCGGAAGCGCTTGAACGGGAGCACGGCCTCCTTCACCGCGACGGGGGCGTCGAGCGGCACGCGCGAACCGTCTGCGGCGGGCAGCATGCCCTCCTCCTTCAGCTCGGCGATCGTCGCGCCCGCCATGATGCGGCTCGCCGCCTTGGCGAGCGGGATGCCGAGCGCCTTCGACACGAACGGCACGGTACGGCTCGCGCGGGGGTTCGCCTCGATGACGTAGAGCACGCCGGCGCTGATCGCGAACTGCACGTTGAGCAGTCCGCGCACGCCCACGCCCTGCGCGATCGCGAGGGTCGCCGCGCGCACGCGGTCGACGTCGCTGCGGCCGAGCGAGATCGGGGGCAGGGTGCAGCTCGAGTCGCCCGAGTGGATGCCCGCCTCCTCCAGGTGCTCCATGACGCCGCCGACGTACAGCTCCTCGCCGTCGAACAGCGCGTCGACATCGAGTTCGATGGCGTCGTCGAGGAAGCGGTCGACCAGCAGCGGCTTGCCCTCCTCGATCACCACCTCGTCGGCCGTGCGCACGAAGTAGTCGCGCAGGCTCGGCGTGTCGTAGACGATCTCCATGCCGCGCCCGCCGAGCACGAAGCTCGGGCGCACGAGCACCGGGTAGCCGATGTCCTCGGCGACCGCGACGGCGCCGTCGACGTCCACCGCCGTGCCGTGGCGGGGCGCCACGAGGCCGGCCGCGTCGAGGATGCCGCTGAACAGTGCGCGCTCCTCCGCGAGGTCGATCGCGTCGGGGCTCGTGCCGAGCACCGTGTACCCGGCGGCTTCGATCCCCTTCGCGAGGCCGAGCGGCGTCTGTCCGCCCAGCTGGCAGACGACACCGAGGATGGTGCCGCTCGCCGCCTCGGCGTCGAGCACCTCCAGGACGTCCTCGAGAGTCAGCGGCTCGAAGTACAGCCGGTCCGACGTGTCGTAGTCGGTCGACACGGTCTCGGGGTTGCAGTTGACCATGATCGTCTCGTACCCGGCATCCGACAGCGCGAACGACGCGTGCACGCACGAGTAGTCGAACTCGACTCCCTGGCCGATGCGGTTGGGGCCCGAGCCGATGATGACGACCTTCGTGCGGTCGGAGGGCTCGACCTCGGTCTCGGAGTCGTAGCTCGAGTAGTGGTACGGGGTCAGGGCCGGGAACTCGCCCGCGCAGGTGTCCACCGTCTTGTACACGGGGCGGATGCCGAGGCCGTGGCGCACTCCGCGGATCTCCGCCTCGGACTCGCCGCGGATCTGCGCCAGCTGCGCGTCGGAGAACCCGTGCTCCTTCGCGTAGCGCAGCGTGACGGCATCCAGTTCGGGCGCCGTGCGCACGATCTCGGCCACCTCGTTGATCAGCACGATCTGGTCGAGGAACCACGGGTCCATCGCGGTCGCCTCGAACGCCTGCTCGACGGTCGCGCCCTTGCGCAGCGCCTGCTGCAGCACCACGATGCGTCCGTCGGTCGGGGTCTTGGCGACCTCCAGGAGCTCCTCGACCGAGCGCTCCTCGGGTCCCCAGTGGAAGCTGGAGCCGCGCTTCTCGAGCGAGCGGAGCGCCTTCTGCAGCGCGGTCGCGTAGTTGCGCCCGATCGCCATGGCCTCGCCCACCGACTTCATGGTGGTGGTGAGGGTCACGTCCGCGGCGGGGAACTTCTCGAACGCGAAACGGGGCACCTTGACGACGACGTAGTCGAGCGTGGGCTCGAAGCTCGCCGGCGTGACGCCGGTGATGTCGTTGGGGATCTCGTCGAGGCGGTACCCGAGCGCGAGCTTGGCGGCGAGCTTGGCGATCGGGAAGCCGGTCGCCTTCGACGCCAGGGCGCTCGACCGCGACACGCGCGGATTCATCTCGATGACGATGATGCGGCCGTTCTCGGGGTTGACCGCGAACTGGATGTTGCAGCCGCCGGTGTCCACGCCCACGGCGCGGATGATGTCGATGCCGATGTCGCGCATGCGCTGGTACTCGCGGTCGGTGAGCGTCAGCGCGGGCGCCACGGTGATCGAGTCTCCCGTGTGCACGCCGACCGGGTCGACGTTCTCGATGGAGCAGACGACGACCGTGTTGTCGGAGGTGTCGCGCATGAGCTCGAGCTCGTACTCCTTCCACCCGAGGATCGACTCCTCGAGGAGCACCTCGTTGGTCGGCGAATCGTGCAGACCCGCACCGCCGATGCGGCGCAAGTCCGCCTCGTCGTAGGCGAAGCCCGAGCCCAGGCCTCCCATGGTGAAGCTGGGACGAACGACGAGCGGGTAGCCGAGCTTCTCGGCGCCGGCGAGCAGTTCGTCCATGGAGTGGCAGATCACGGAGTCGGCGACGTCCGCGCCGGACTCGATGACGAGCTCCTTGAAGACCTGGCGGTCCTCGCCCTTCTTGATGGCCTCGACCTTGGCGCCGATGAGCTCGACCCCGTACTTCGCGAGGACGCCGCGCTCGTCGAGGGCCATGGCGGCGTTGAGCGCCGTCTGGCCGCCGAGCGTCGGCAGGATCGCGTCGGGCTTCTCCTTCGCGATGATCGTCTCGATCACCTCGGGGGTGATCGGCTCGACGTAGGTCGCGTCGGCGAAGTCCGGATCGGTCATGATCGTCGCGGGGTTCGAGTTCACGAGGATGACGCGCACGCCCTCCTCGCGGAGCACGCGGCAGGCCTGGGTGCCGGAGTAGTCGAACTCGCAGGCCTGACCGATGACGATCGGGCCGGAGCCGATGACGAGGACGGAGGTGATGTCGTCGCGCTTGGGCATTACTGTGCGTCCTTCTTGCTCGCGATGACCAGGTCGCGGAACCGGTCGAAGAGGTAGTTTGCGTCGTGCGGGCCGGCGGCCGCCTCGGGGTGGTACTGCACCGAGAAGGCCGGGATGTCGAGGGCGCGGAGCCCTTCGACGACGTTGTCGTTCAGCCCGACGTGGCTGACCTCGACCTTGCCGTAGCCGTTCGGGCTGTCGAACGCGCCCTCCAGCGGCGCGTCGACGGCGAACCCGTGGTTGTGCGCGGTGATCTCGACGCGTCCGGTCGACTTGTCGAGGACGGGCTGGTTGATGCCGCGGTGACCGAACGGCAGCTTGTAGGTGCCGAGCCCGAGCGCGCGACCGAGCAGCTGATTGCCGAAGCAGATGCCGAAGAACGGCAGTCCGTCGTCGAGCACCGCGCGCAGCAGCTCGACGTGGTCGCCGGAGGCGGCGGGGTCGCCCGGGCCGTTGGAGTAGAACACCGCCACCGGGTCGATCGCCCGGATGTCGTCGATCGTCGACGACTGGGGCATGACGTGCACGTCGAACCCGCGAGCGGCGAGGTTGTCGATGGTGGCCTGCTTGACGCCCAGGTCGAGCACGGCGAGGTTGCCCACCCGCTCGCCCATCGCGGTCGTGATGGTGACCGCGTCGACCGAGACCTCGGCCGACAGGTTCTGGCCCGTCATCTCGGGTGCCTGGCGCACGATGCGCAGCTGCTCGTCCTCGTCGAGACCCGCGGCCTCGCCCGAGAAGATCCCCCCGCGCATCGACCCGGCCGAACGGATGTGGCGGGTGACGGCGCGGGTGTCGATGCCGCTGATGCCGACGATGCCGTCCTCGACGAGAGCGTCGTCGAGCGACGTGTTCGCGCGCCAGTTCGAGACGACGCGCGAGGGGTCGCGCACGATGTAGCCGGCCACCCAGATGCGGCGGGACTCGGGGTCCTCGTCGTTCATGCCGGTGTTGCCGATGTGGGGCGCGGTCTGCAGGACGATCTGTCCGGCGTACGACGGGTCGGTGATGGTCTCCTGGTAGCCGGACATGCCGGTCGAGAAGACGACCTCGCCGAGGGTCGTGCCGCGCGCACCATAGGCGCGGCCCGTGTGTCGTGTGCCGTCTTCGAGGACGAGCACGGCGGGTTCGGGAAGAGCGGTCATCGTGTTGCTCCTGTGTCGGGGGCGGCGGGGACGAGCTGCCGCAGGTGGGAGATGAGTTCGTGGGGGTCGCCTGCGGCGGACCGCAGGTACGAGTCGACGAGGGTGGTGTCGTCGGCCCGCCAGACGATGCGCACGAGACCGCCCGGCTCGACCACGCGGTCGATCGTGACGGTCGCGCGGTCGATCGCGACGAGGCGGGAGGAGGCGAGGAACACCGTCGGCGTTCCGTCGAGGCAGAGCGCCAGACCGCGGTCCGTGATCGCCAGCTCACCGCGTGCGCGGTAGGCCAGCGGCGAGATCGCGAGGCGCTCGAGCGGCTGGTCGTGCCGTGTCGTCGAGACGTACAGCACTTCGTGGCGCGACACGACCTCGGCGTGCTCCGGCACCCCGAGCGGGGCGGAGAGACCGGCGTCGCGTCGCTGACGTCGTCGCCAGGCGCGCAGCATCGCGAGCAGGATGAGCAGCGCGACGCCGATGGTGATGGCGATCGCGATGTCGCGTGCGCTCATGCGCCGATTCCCTCGACCAGGCTGCCTCCGTCGACCGTGAGACGGCCGTCGTGGATCGTGTACTCCACACGCCCGGGGAGGGCGCGTCCGAGGTACGGCGAGTTCGTGCTGCGACCGCGCAGGTCGTCAGCGGTGAACACGCCAGCGATCGAGGCGTCGTAGAGGGCAAGGTGAGCGGGCCGACCGACCTCGAGCGGCGTGCCGTGACCCGACAGCCGGCCGATGCGGGCGGGCGCCGCGCTCATCACGCGCGCGACGTCGGCCCAGTCGAGCATCCCCGTCTCGACCATCGACTGGTGCACGACGCGGAGGGCGCTCTCGAGACCGACCATCCCGTTGGCCGCGGCCTGCCACTCGCAGGCCTTCGCCTCGGCCGGATGAGGCGCGTGATCGGTGGCGACGATGTCGATCGTGCCGTCGGCGAGACCCTCGCGCACCGCGCGCACGTCCTCCTCGCGTCGCAGCGGCGGGTTGACCTTGAAGCGGGCGTCGTATCCGCGCACGAGCTCGTCGGTGAGGAGCAGATGGTGCGGAGTGACCTCGGCGGTCACGTTGATGCCGCGCTTCTTGGCCCAGCGGATGATGTCGACGGAGCCGGCGGTCGAGAGGTGGCAGACGTGCAAGCGCGACCCGACGTGCTCGGCGAGCAGCACGTCGCGGGCGATGATCGACTCCTCGGCCACGGCCGGCCATCCGGTCAGGCCCAGCTCGGCCGAGACGGCGCCCTCGTTCATCTGCGCGCCCTGGGTGAGGCGCGGATCCTGCGCGTGCTGCGCGATCACGCCGTCGAAGGACTTCACGTACTCCAGCGCCCGCCGCATGATCAGCGGATCGAACACGCAGAAGCCGTCGTCGCTGAACACCCGCACCTGAGCGCGCGAGGTCGCCATCGCGCCGAGTTCGGCGAGCCGCTCCCCCTTCTGACCGACGGTCACGGCGCCGATCGGCTGGACCGTGGCGTAGCCCGCGGCCTCGCCGAGCGCGAGCTCCTGCTCCACGACGCCCGCCGTGTCGGCGACCGGAGAGGTGTTCGGCATGGCGAAGACCGCCGTGAAGCCGCCGGACGCCGCGGCGCGCGTCCCGGAGAGGATCGTCTCGGATGCCTCGTACCCCGGTTCGCGCAGGTGGGTGTGCAGATCGACGAGCCCGGGCAGCGTTACGAGTCCGTCCGCGTCCACGACGCGAGCACCGGCTCGGCTGAGCCCCGCACCGATTTCTGCGATCCGGCCGTCCTCGATGATGATGTCGGCGCTCTCGTTTCCGAGCAGCGCGGCGCCGGTGATGACGAGGGTCTCGCTCACAGGTCTCCCCCTCGTTCGTCGTCTCGTTCTCCTGCCAGCAGCAGGTACAGCACAGCCATGCGCACGGACACCCCGTTCGCCACCTGCTCCAGCACCGTGGAGCGGGGCGAGTCCGCCGCTTCGGAGGAGATCTCCAGTCCGCGGTTCATGGGCCCGGGGTGCAACACAATGCTACCGGTCGGCAGCGTTGCGGTGCGCCGTGCGTCGAGCCCCCACCGTCGCGAATACTCCCGTTCGGTGGGGAAATACGCGGCGTTCATGCGCTCGAGCTGGATCCGCAGCATCATCACCGCGTCCGGTCCGGACGCCAGCGCCTCATCGAGGTCGTACACGACGCGCACGGGCCACTGCGAGACGTTCTGCGGCACCAGGGTGGGCGGAGCCACCAGCGTGACCTCGGCGCCGAGCAGCGTCAGCAGCCAGACGTTCGAGCGCGCCACGCGCGAGTGCAGCACGTCACCGACGATCACGACCCGGAAGCCGGCGAGATCGCTGCCCCGGCTCTCCGCGCCCCGCAGGCGCTTGCGGATCGTGAACGCGTCGAGGAGCGCCTGAGTCGGATGCTCGTGCGTGCCGTCGCCGGCATTCACGACACCGGCCGAGATCCAGCCGCTGGTCGCGAGGGTCTGCGGCGCGCCGGAGCCGGGGTGGCGGATGACCACGGCATCGGCGCCGATCGCCTCGAGGGTCTGCGCGGTGTCCTTCAGGCTCTCGCCCTTCGACACGCTCGATCCCTTCGCAGCGAAGTTGATGACATCGGCGGACAGGCGTTTCGCCGCGGCCTCGAACGAGATGCGCGTGCGGGTCGAGTCCTCGAAGAACAGGTTGACGACGGTCTTGCCGCGCAGCGTCGGCAGCTTCTTGACCTCGCGGGACTGCGTGTCTGACATGTCCTCGGCGACGTCGAGGATGCGCAGAGCCGTGGCGCGATCGAGGGTGCGGGTGTCGAGCAGGTGCCTCATGCGCCGATCGTCACCTCCTCGACGCCGTCGTGCTCGACGAGACGCACGTTGACGCGCTCGGAACGGGCCGACGGGATGTTCTTGCCGACGAAGTCGGGACGGATCGGCAGCTCGCGGTGGCCGCGGTCGACCAGGATCGCGAGGCGCACGACGGCGGGCCGCCCGATGGACTGGAGAGCGTCGAGTGCAGCGCGGATGCTGCGTCCGGAGAACAGCACGTCGTCGACGAGCACGATCGTCCGCCCGTCGATTCCTCCGGCCGGGATCTCGGTCGGACGGGGAGAGCGCGTCGGCTGCTGGGCGAGGTCGTCGCGGAACAGCGTGACGTCGAGAGACCCGACGGGTACCGGGTGCCCGGAGATCTCGCCGATCAACGCACCGAGACGGCGGGCGAGAGCCACGCCCCGGGTCGGGATGCCGAGGAGGACGAGGTCGTCGGCGCCGCGATTGGACTCGAGGATCTCATGGGCGATGCGGGTCAGTGCCCGCGAGATGTCGGCTTCGTGCAGGATGGTGCGTGCACTCATCAGCCGCTCCCTTCTCCGCCTCACAGGACGGTGTTAAAGGTTGCTTGCGGTCCAGTCTAACCTGCGATCACCGCCAGTCGAGGACCTCCCGCACCATCTGCTGCGAGGCCGGGGCGCCGTCGTTCGGGATGCCGCGCATGGTCTCGTGCGACAGCATCGCCGCCTCCGCTCCGGCGGCGGCCGTGATGCGATCGATCGCGGCGGAGACCCGCGGTCCGGCCGCGGACGCGTACGACGGGTCGCCGCGTCGCGACGCGTGCGGGAACACGACGAGCTCGGCGACCCCGCGCGACACCGTGCGCGCCGAGACGACGACGAGAGTCGGCGGGATGCTGGGCTGCAGGAAGCGCGGCAGCGGGAAGGGGAGATCGTCGGTCACCAGTCCCTGCCACCAGCCGCGGCGGGAGCGCTCCTCGTTGCCGATCTCGAGGGCGACCGCCGTCCACTCGGAGCCGCGCTCGGCGAGGCGCGCGGCATAGCGGTCGTCGCGCACGTCGAAGCCCTCCGCCACGAGGAAGTCCGTCGCGATGCGTACCAGCCGATCCGGCGTCGACGCCACCACCCAGCGCGCTCCGCGCAGGAAGTTCACGCCCCGCAGGCGGGAGGTGCGGGCATCCCTGCCCCTCCCCTGCGGGTGCTCCGGAACCGTCACCCGGTCAGCTCGCCTCGGCGAACACGTCGTCTGTGACGTCGTCGATCTTCGACGACCGGATCGGGTGCCCGCTCGTCGACAGGCAGCGGCCGGTTTTCAGATCCCACTTCCAGTCGTGCATGCTGCACGTGAGGATGCCGTCGCCGTCGACCGAACCCGTGCGCGTGAGGTCGGCGCGCAGGTGCGGGCAACGACGCTGCACCGTCCAACCGCCGATCTCCGCGTCCTCGGTCTGGTCGGTCTGCTCCTGGTACCAGTTCTCGACGTACTCGATGCGGTCGACAGACAGGCACTTGAGGAAGGTGGTGAGGAACTCGTTGAACTTGCCGCTGCGGCCGACGTGGAACTGCATCGACAGGAAGATCGAGTTCGACCAGTCGATCTCGTGGTCGCGGATGTTCGTCGACACGAGGTCGGCCGGGATCGTGTACCAGTAGACGCACTCCTCGCCGGCGTACTCGCGCACCTTGGCCCGCGGGAAGTCGACGACCATGTCGAGGTCGCCGATGCGGAAGCGCACGTTGCCGCCCACCCCGAGCCGGATGGTCCGCGACTTCTTCAGCAGCGGCTCCCACCACTCCTTCAGCGCGGCGAGGATCTGGTCGGCGGGCAGCGCCTCCGCACGGGACGCCTCCTCGTCGCGGATCTCCTGCTGTCGGCTGGCGCGCTGCTCCTCGAGGTAGTCCCACTTCTCGTCGAAGATGTGGGCGATCTCGGCGTCCGAGTAGAGGGTCTGGGCGGTGGTGACCTCGCCGCCCTCGACCGTGACCACGGTGCCCGGGATGAAGAGCTGCCCTTCGTACTGCGGGGCGAGTTCCTTCATGTGGGCGAGGAACTGCTTCTGGTCGGTGAAGATCGATTCGCCGTTGCGCCCGGTGCCGTTGAAGTCGAAGAGCTCGTCGCGCAGGAACATCGGCGGGCCGGCCATCGGGAAGACGTGCGGGGCGTCGACCTTCTCGATGTAGTACATCGCGCGCTTGTTCTGCGCCTCGCGCTTGAGCTGCGCGAAGTTCTGCTTGGCGTCCATCGGGAGGTCGTAGACCATCGGCCACCAGATCGCGCCCGACACCTGGGTGAAGTAGGCGTCCGGCTTACCGAAGTGCAGCAGCTTCTCGAGGTCGAGGGGGTGCGAGTCGTTCTGGTTCAGCACCGAGCCCGTGCCGTCGTCGACGCTGAGCGAGGAGTCGCCGATCGGACCGTCGCTGGGGGCTCGCAGGGGCGTGATCATGATCTTCAGGTCGCCGCGTTCGATGATCTCGCCCGCGGGGGCGTACGTGATGTTCGTGTAGCCGAGCGCGCGGATGTCCTGTTCGAGGTCGTCGATCGGATACTCCGGAAGGAGCACCTCGATGTCCTTGCGGATGTACCGCTCGAGCAGGGCGGGGTCGAAGTGGTCGCGGTGACGATGCGAGATGTAGAGGAAGTCCGCTTCGCGCCCGAAGCGCTCCCAGTCGAGCGCGCGGTTGTCGGGGAACGGGAACCACGAGCCGAAGAACGAGGGCCCGAGGACGGGGTCGCAGATGATGTTCCCGCCGAGCGTCTCGATGAACATCCCGGCGTGGCCGAGTCCCGTGATCCGCATTCCGTCTCCTCCTGGTGCATCGTCCCGGCGACCGTTCGCGGACGCCCGTCTGGACCGCACCGATTCTACCCGCGGCACGCTGACCGTCGGCGGAGACCGGCCGTGCATATCCATGCGGCGCCGATTCCGCGGGAGGCCCGTCGGCGGGCGGCAGGCCCGAGGCTCAGCCGAGCAGGGCCTGGATGTCGTCGGCGGTGAGCGACTGGGCGAACAAGGCCTCGTCGTCCATCACCGCCGAGAACAGGCGTGCCTTGCGTCGCTGCAGCTCGACGACCTTCTCCTCGATGGTTCCGGTGGCGACCAACCGGTAGACGAACACCTGCGCGGTCTGCCCGATGCGATGCGCGCGGTCGACGGCCTGCGCCTCCGCCGCCGGGTTCCACCATGGGTCCAGCAGGAACACGTAGTCCGCCTCGGTCAGCGTGAGGCCGAACCCGCCCGCCTTGAGGCTGATCAGGAAGACCGGCCGGTCGCCCTCGCGGAAGCCGTCGACGACGGCCTGCCGCCGGGAGGTCGATCCGTCGAGACGGGAGTACGGGATACCCGCGGCGCTCAGGCGCTCCGCCGCCAGGTCGAGGAACGACGTGAACTGGCTGAACACCAGTGCCCGATGCCCTTCCTGCTGCAGCTCGACGACGCGCTCGAGCAGCACGTCGAGCTTCCGCGAGCCGATGCGCGCGTGAGCGGGGTCGATCAGCGCGGGCGACAGTGCGAGCATACGCAGGAGGGTCAGAGAACGGAAGACGATGAACCGGTGCCGATCGAGTTCCGGGAGCAGCCCGAGGATCTTCTGCCGCTCGCGCTGGAGCACCGTCTCGTAGAGTTCGCGGTGCGCCGAACCCAGTTCGACGTCGAGGATCTGCTCCTGCCGCGTCGGGAGCTCGTCGGCGACGAGTTCCTTCGTGCGACGCAGGACCAGCGGGCGCATGCGCCGGCGCAGCTGCGCGAGGCGCCGCGCCCGATACTCCCCGCCTTCCGCGTTCTCGGGGACCTTCCCCTGCTCGATCGGCAGAATGTAGCGCTCCCGGAAGGCACGCGCCGACGGGAAGAGCCCGGGCGCGGTCAGCGAGAGCAGCGCCCACAGCTCGGACAGCCCGTTCTCGAGCGGAGTGCCGGTGACCGCATAGACCGCGCGGGCCGGAATTCCGGCGATCGCCCGGTGCAGCTTCGTCGCCGGATTCTTCACGAACTGCGCTTCGTCGAGCACGAGCGCGGCCCACTCGACCCCGGTGAACACCGATTCGTCGAGGCGCGCGACCGCGTAGGTGGTCACCACGACGTCCGCATCGAGGGGCGCAGCCAATCCCGAGGCCCGGGTGGCGTCTCGCAGTTGCACCCGCAGCCCCGGGGCGAAGCGCGCCGCCTCCGCACGCCAGCCGCCGACGACCGAGGTGGGCGCGATCACGAGGAAGGGGCGCTGCTCCCCCGCCTCCCGCGCACGCAGGATCAGAGCGAGGATCTGCAGGGTCTTGCCCAGTCCCATATCGTCGGCGAGGATGCCGCCGAGGCCGTGCGACCACAGGAACGCCAGCCAGTCGAGGCCCTGCTGCTGATACGGACGCAGCTCGGCGCGCAGCCCGGCCGGCGGAGGCACGGAGGGGACGGTGGCCGCGTCGCGCAGTCCCTCGGCGAGCTCGCGCCACGCCAGCGCGGGGAGCGCCTGGTCGGCGAGGTCTTCGAAGTCCTCCCAGAGGGCGACCTGCGAGCGGTGCAGACGCGGGCCCGTCTCCCACTCGTCGAGCTGCGCGGCCTCATCGAGCAGCTCGCGCAGACGGTCGAGAGCGGGGTGCTGCAGCGAGAAGTGGGTGCCGTCGACGAGCAGGAGCTTCTTGCGCCCGGTGACGAGTGCCGTGAACAACGGCTCGAACGGGATCACTCGTCCGTCGATGCGGACCAGGACCCCGAGGTCGAACCAGTCGGAGTCGGGGGTCTCCATCGTCGACACGGTCAGCTCCGGCTCTCCGGTGAGCTCGGTGTACGTCTTCCGCCGTCCTGTCGTCTCGACGCGGACGCCCTCGGCCTCCAGACGTGGCACGACGTGCGTGGCGAACTCCGCGGCCTCGATCTCGTGGAAGGCCCCGCGTGCCGTGAAGGCGCTTGCCACGGCCTGCTGCCAGACGGACTCGACGAGCACCAGCACCTCGTTCTCGGCATCCGGGTCGCGAAAGCCCGCGCCGTCCGGCTCGATGGGCGTCCGGCCGAAACCCGCGTAGTCCCACCCGAACGAGTACTCGATGGTGTCGCCGCGGCGGAACGAGAGCGAGAGCACGGCGCGCGGGCGCGGCAGCGGCGGGAGGGCGACGGCCCCCTGGGTACGCAGTGCCACCCCGCGCGCCAGTCGCGGATAGGCCTCGCGGAGGAAGTCCTCTTCGTCGTGGCGCGGGATGTCCACCGCGGCACCGAGCGCCAGGAGCGACTGCCCGGCCTCGCCCGCCGTCGTCTCGGCCAGGACGACGTGCAGTCGATCGCCGGTCTGCGCGACCGCGTAGAGCCCGCTGCGTCCGATCGGCCGCAGCAGCGCTCCGGTCAGCGTCGGGTCGTCAGGGGCCCCACTGATCTCGGGTCGGACGGTCAGGTCGCCGGCGTCGGTACGACGGATGACCGCGCCCACCGCGATCCGGTCGCGCAGTTCGACGGTGACCTTCTTCTGCGTCGGCACCAGGGGGATGCCGAGGGCGGCCGCGGTGTGCAGGTGCGTCCAGAGCAGCGGCGACTCCAGATGATCGAGCAGCAGCCAATCGCCCGCGGTGCCGGACAGCAGCGAATCTCGAGCGATGCTGAGCAGGTCGGCGAACCACCGGGTTCGGCGGCGCCCGTAGCGCGCCGGAGAGCGCCGTACGGCATCCCAGGTGGCCGCCCCCTGCACCCAGTCGCCGGATGCCGCGCTGCGTTCGAGCGGGCGGATGCCCAGGAGCACCTCGCCGCCGCCGCGGGCGACGTCGCGTGGCGTCGCCGACCGCGCCGGTCGAGACCCCCAGGGATTCGCATGTCGGGCATCGCGATAGCGCACCTCGACCCCGAGGGCCAGCGGCATGGCGTCGCCCTCGTCGTCGGAGCCGACCAGCGCTCGCCAATCCGTCGTCTGGCGGCGCGGGACGTCAGCGGAGGTCATGCCCGCCATCCTCTCCGGTACCACCGACACCGGCACCGGGTCGGCAACGGGTCAGACCGCGCGCGCCACCCGGGCCAGCACACCGTGCACGAAGGCACCGGAGTCGTCGGTCGAGAACTCCTTCGCCAGCTCGACGGCCTCATCAATCGCGACCGCGGTCGGGACCTCGTCGTTGTAGACGATCTCCCAGGCGCCGATGCGCAGCAGCGCACGGTCCACCGCGGGCATGCGATCGAGCTTCCAATCGCGGCTGTGCGTCGTGATGTGCTCGTCGATCTCGTCGCGGTGGTCGATGATGCCGTCGACGATCTCTCGCGCGTACAGCCACGACGCCTCGCGTGCGGGCTCGCTCGCCGCGCGCTTCGCCTCGGCGGCGAGGGCGACCTGCACCTCGTCGCCGCGCACGTCGGCGGAGAACAGGATGTCGAGTGCGCGCTTGCGCGCCTTCGTCCGGGCGCTCACGCCTTACTTCTCGCGACCGAGGTACTCACCCGTGCGGGTGTCGACCTTGACCTTGGTGCCGGTCTCGAGGAACAGCGGGACCTGGATCTCGTAACCGGTCTCGAGCGTGGCGGGCTTGGTGCCGGCCGACGAGCGGTCGCCCTGCAGACCCGGCTCGGTGTAGGTCACCTCGAGGATGACGGATGCCGGCAGGTCGATGTAGAGGGGGTTGCCGTTGTTGAGCGCGATCGTGACCTGCTGGTTCTCCAGCAGGAAGTTCTTCGCGTCGCCGACGGTGGCCGCGCCGACCGTGATCTGGTCGTAGTCGACGGCATCCATGAACACGAAGCCGTCACCATCGGTGTAGAGGTAGGTGAAGTCGCGGCGGTCGACGTTCTCGATCTCGATCTTCGCGCCCGCGTTGTAGGTGCGGTCGACGACCTTGCCCGACACGACGTTCTTCAGCTTGGTGCGGACGAACGCCCCGCCCTTGCCCGGCTTGACGTGCTGGAACTCGATGACGCTCCAGAGCTGTCCGTCGATGCTGAGGACGACGCCGTTCTTGATGTCTGCGGTAGATGCCATGCGCGGGAGGTTTCCGTTCCTGTGGGGTTTCGCGGCCGTCGTCGCCCTGCGGGGGCGGAGCCGACAGTCGATTCTAAGGGATGAGCGCTGTGAGCCGCCGCACGGCCTCGGCGTAGCCGTCGATGCCCCGCCCGATCACGCGCACGGCGGCGACGTCCTCGAGGTAGGAGTGGTGGCGGAACTCCTCGCGCGCGTGCACGTCCGAGATGTGCACCTCGGCGAAGGGAAGGCCGACGCCGGTGAGTGCGTCGCGCAGCGAGACAGACGTGTGGGTGAGGCCGCCCGGATTGATCACGATCCCGACGCAGTCGCCGCGCGCCTCGTGGATCGCGTCGATGAGCACGCCCTCGTGGTTGCTCTGGATGGCTCGAAGCCCGTAGCCGGCGTCCAGCGCTGCGGCCGCGGCGAGGCGCTCGACATCCGCCAGGGTCGCCGTGCCGTAGACGTCGGGCTCGCGCGTGCCGAGGAGGTTCAGATTCGGTCCGTTGACGAGCAGAAGACGCGCGCTCACTCCCCCACCTCCTGGTACGCGGCGAAGAGCAGCGACTCGTCGGGGGCCTGCAGCACCGTGGGCTTCGCGATGTCGTCGAGCAGGATGAAGCGCAGCATCCCGCCGCGCGCCTTCTTGTCGCGCTGCATGGTCGCGAGCAGCTGCGGCCATGCGCCCGCGCGATACGAGGTCGGCAGCCCGAGCGATTCGAGCACCGTGCGGTGGCGCACCGCCGCCTCGTCCGGGAGACGGCCGGCGAGACGAGACAGTTCGGCGGCGAAGAGCATGCCCACCGAGATCGCCGCCCCGTGGCGCCAGCGATAGCGCTCGGCGTGCTCGATCGCGTGCCCGAGCGTGTGCCCGTAGTTGAGGATCTCGCGCTGCCCCGCCTCGCGGAAGTCCTCCGACACGACGGCCGCCTTCATCCCGACGGCGAGCTCGACGGCGCGCCGGAACTCCTCGGTCGTCGGGTCGACGGCGCGGGACGGGTCTGCCTCGACGATGTCGAGGATCTCGGGCGCCCAGATGAATCCGGCCTTGACGACCTCGGCGAAACCCGCGGTCGCCTCGTTCGGGCTGAGGCTGGCGAGCTCGTCGAGGTCGCCGACGACCGCTCGCGGTGCCCAGAAGGCGCCCACGAGGTTCTTCCCCTCGGCCGTGTTGACGCCGGTCTTGCCGCCGATGGACGCGTCGACGAGTCCGAGCACCGTGGTCGGCACCTGCACGACCTGGATACCGCGCAGCCAGGTCGCCGCCACGAAGCCCGCGAGATCGGTCACCGCGCCACCGCCGTAGCCCACCACCGCGTCGGTGCGGGTGAAGTCGGCCTGCCCCATGACCTGCCAGCAGAAGGCGGCCACCTCGATGCGCTTGCCCTGCTCGGCATCCGGGATCTCGGCGAGCAGCACCTCTCGCGGCCCGTTCGCCCCGTCGGAGAGCAGTCGGTCGCGCAGTTCCGCGGCGCGTGCCGCGAGCGTGGGCGGGTGCACCACGAGGATCTTCCGTACGCCGGGTTCGAGTGCGGCGGAGACTCGGTCGAGGATGCCGCGCCCGATGCTGACGTCGTAGGGCTGTGCGCCCGTGACGGGAATGGTGGTCGTACTCATGCCAGTGTCCTCCTCCAGGTCGCGATCTCGTCCGCGATCCTCTGCATCGGTCGTCGTGAGGTGTCGAACGTCGCCGTGGCGACCTCCTCGTACCACGGGCGGCGGGCGTCGAAGATGCTCGTCCAGCGCGCCACGGGGTCGTCATCCGCCAAAAGCGGGCGGTTCGTGCCGCGGATGCGATCCGCGACGGCCTCCGCGCTCACCGTGAGGAAGACCACCGCGTGGTCGCGCAGCAGGTCGCGGGTGCCGGCATCGGTCACCGCTCCCCCGCCGAGCGACACCACGCCGCCGTCCGCGAGCGCCGCGGCGACGGCATCGCGCTCCCATTCGCGGAAACGCTCCTCGCCGTGCTCGGCGAAGATCACCGGAATCGGGCCGTGCGCCGCGACGATCCGCTTGTCGGTGTCGATGAACGGCACGCCGAGTCGTCGGGCCACGCGTCGGCCGACGCTGGTCTTGCCCGCGCCCATCGGGCCGACGAGCACGATGTCGAGCTGGTCAGCCTCGGTCGTCATGGGCGAGGAGCGCCGCCTCCGACGCGGGTGCGGTGCGCAGCTCGTCGGGGATGCCCTGCAGGTAGCCCTCGAGGTTGCGGCGCGTCTCGCGGATGCTGTCTCCGCCGAACTTCTCGAGCACCGCGCGGGCGAGCTCGATCGCGACCATGGCCTCGGCCACGACGCCCGCGGCCGGGACGGCGCAGACGTCGGAGCGCTGGTGGTGCGCGGTGGCGGTGTCGCCGGTGGCGACGTCGATCGTGCGCAGAGCGTGCGGAACGGTCGCGATCGGCTTCATCCCCGCACGTACCCGCAGGACGGTGCCGGTGGACATGCCGCCCTCGAGACCGCCGGCGCGGTCGGAGCCGCGGGTGATGCCGTCGGCCGCCGCGAACAGCTCGTCGTGAGCGGCGGAGCCGCGGCGGCGCGTGGTCTCGAAGCCGTCGCCGACTTCGACGCCCTTGATCGCCTGGATGCTCATGAGCGCCTGCGCGAGGCGGGCGTCGAGGCGGCGGTCGTAGTGCACGTGCGATCCGAGTCCCGGGGGCAGGCCGTACGCGAGCACCTCGACGATGCCGCCGAGCGTGTCGCCGTCCTTCTTGGCGTCGTCGACCTCGGCGACCATCAGTGCGGAGGTGGCCGCATCGAAGCAGCGGAGCGGATCGGCGTCGAGAGCGTCGACATCGTCCGGCGTCGGGAGCGCCGCGCCGGCGGGCACCTGCACCGGGCCGATGGACAGCGTGTGGCTGACCAGACGGATGCCGAGTTCGCCGAGGAACGACCGTGCGACCGCACCGAGGGCCACGCGGGCCGCCGTCTCGCGCGCACTCGCGCGCTCGAGGATCGGTCGCGCCTCGTCGAAGTCGTACTTCTGCATGCCGACCAGGTCGGCGTGGCCGGGGCGCGGGCGGGTGAGGGGCGCGCCGCGTCCGCGGGACTTCTCCGTGAGTTCGATCGGCTCCGGGCTCATCACCTCGGTCCATTTCGGCCACTCCGTGTTGCCGATGCGCAGCGCGACGGGACTGCCCAGGGTAAGACCGTGGCGGACGCCGCCCGAGATCGACAGCTCGTCCTGCTCGAACTTCATCCGCGAACCGCGGCCGTATCCCAACTTGCGGCGCTGCAGGTCGGCCTGGATCGCCTCGGCGGCGACGGGCACGCCCGACGGCAGACCCTCGATGATGGCGATGAGTTCGGGGCCGTGCGATTCGCCGGCGGTGAGCACGCGGAGCATTGCTCTAGTCTCCCATGCGTCGGACGGGTGATTTCACGACGCGTCGGCGAGAGCCGCCCGCATCACAGCGAGCACCGCCGGCTCGTTCGGCAGAGCATCCGTCGGCGTGCCGTGATGGAAGATGCGGATCTGGCGGACCGCCTGGTGCAGCAGCATCCCGAGCCCCGAGACGGCCGTGCCCTGCCATGCACAGGCGAGAGACGAGGGCCACGGCGCATAAGCCGCGTCGAAGAGCGCCCCGCCGGCCGCACTCAGCCGTTCGACCGCGTCCTCCGGCAGCGCCGTTCCGCTCGGCAGAGTCGCGACGGTGAGGTCGACGTCGGTGGACGCGTCGTCGAACGCCGCCACGGACACCCCGACACCCAGCCGCTCGCCGAGAGCGATCAACGGGACACCGCGTTCGGGGCGGCGGGCACGTACCTCGACCGCGCGAGCCCCGGATTCGGCGGTCGCGACGAGGGCGGATGCCGCGGTCGCGCCCGCACCGAGGATGCGCACCCGCGGGGCGCCCGAGAGGCCGTGCTCGGCGAGGGCGTCGATGATGCCGCCCACGTCCGTGTTGAACCCGCGGATGCCGTCGCCCAGCAGTACCGTGTTCACGGCGCCCGTGAGCGCGGCGTGCATATCGCGGGCTGCCGTCGCGCGGAAGGCGACCTCCTTGAGCGGCATCGTCAGCGAGAGGCCCCGCCACTCCGCGTCGAGGGCCGAGAGGGCGTCGACGAACGACACGTCGTCGACGCGGCGGCGCTCGTACCGCCAGTCGAGCCCGAGCACGTCGTATGCCGCTGCATGCAGCGCGGGCGACTTCGAGTGCGCGATCGGATCGCCCCACACCGCGAGGCGGGTGCGTGCCACCTCAGCAGCCGCCATCGGGGTTGGCGCGGCACCACTCGCGCCACTTCTCGATGCCGGCCTGATGCTCCTCGTACGTCTCGGAGAACTGCGTCTCGCCGGTCGAGAGATCGATCGTGACGAAGTACAGCCACGGTCCGTCCGCGGGGTTCATCGCGGCCGCGATCGCCGCCTCGCTGGGGCTGGCGATCGGCGTGACCGGCAGTCCGGTGTGCACGTAGGTGTTCCACGGGTTGTCGTCCGCCAGCGCCTCGGCCGAGCTGGACACGACGCCCTCGTGCAGCGAGCCGTAGCCGTACTGCGCCGTCGAGTCCATCTGCAGCTTCATGTCGATCGCCAGGCGGTTCTCGATCACCCGAGCGACCTTGTCGAAGTCGGACGTGCGGCCCTCGCGCTGCACGATCGATGCGACCGTGAGCACCCGCTCCGCCTGATCGTCGGGGACGCCCGCCGCCGCCAGCGACTCGCGAGTGCGATCGACCATGCGCTGGATCACCTGTGCAGCGGTGACCTCCGGGTCGAAGGTGTACACCGCCGGGAACAGCCAGCCCTCCAGGCTCTGCGCCGTGACACCGTACGCCGCGGGATCCGCCACGGCGGCCTCGAAGTCCGCGAGCGGGAGGCCGAGAGTCTCCGCCATCGCCGGGAGCGACGACGCGATCGTGGCGCCCTCCCCCATCGAGACGGTGTTCTCCATGCGGTTCGCCTCGTCGGACAGCGCCTCCAGCGCGGCCTCCGCCGTCATCTTCTTCTGGAGCTTGTACACACCCGGATAGAAGATCGGGTTCAATCCTTCGTCGATGAGGTAGTCGTAGAACACGTCCTCGGTGCGGGTGACGCCCGCCTCGTACAGCGCAGTCGACACGGGCTTGCCGGTGTCTCCGTCGGCGATGGTCACCGTCACCTCGCCGGTGGCGAGCCCGGGCTCCCAGTCCGCGGGCTCCCCCGTCCCGAGCAGCTCCGAGATGCGGTCGCCGTACGTGTTCATCGCCCAGACGCCGGCGGCCGCGATGGCGCCGAAGATGGCGAGCACGACGATCAGGGCGACGAGGCAGCCGCGCCGCCGCTTCGGGCGGGTCCGACTCGTACCGTGGTCGTCGGCGGAGGCGAACAGATCGTCGAGTCCCCCGTCGCGAGCGTCGGCGGGGTTCGGGGCATCCTCCACCGCTGTCGACATCTTCCGCGACGACGAGCGCACTTCCGCGGGGGGCGCGTCGACGAGAGACGGATCCGGCCGCCGCGCCGCGGCGACGGGATCGGCCGCCGCGATCGGCGCCGCATCCGACGTCGGGAGTCCCTCGGCCGCGGCGGGAGTGGGGGAATCGGGGGCCGCAGGTCGCGGGTCGGTGTCGTCGCCTCCGCGTGCCGCGCGACGCGCCGCCGCCTCCCGCGCCGCCCGACGGGACCCGGGCGCGGGGGTGTCGTCCTCGACGGTCGGGTGCTGCGGAGTGGGGTCCGGCAAGTTGGCGAAGAGATCGCCGAGGCGCTCGTCGGGGCCCTGGGCCGGGGATGCGCCATCGCGTTCGGACATGCTCAGGAAGACTCCTCGTTCGGCGGGACAGCGGCACCGGCCGGGTTTCCGGTGCTCTTCTCCACGTCGATCGCCTGCTGCAGAAGCACCACGGCGGCGACCTGATCCACAATGCTACGAGAATTCTTCTGGTTTCTGCCCGAAGATCGCAGAGCGGCGTGCGCCGAGACCGTGCTCAGCCGCTCGTCGACGAGGCGAACCGGCACCGCCGTCCGGGCGCTCACGGCGGCTGCGAAGTCGCGGGCGTCCTGCGTCGACGGGGTGTCGGTGCCCTGCATGTTCACCGGCAGACCCACCGCGATCTCGATCGGCTCGTACTCCGATACGAGCTGGGCGATGCGCTCGACCGAGTCGTCGTTCCTCGGCACCGTCTCGACCGGAACAGCCAGCATGCCGTCCGGGTCGCACCGAGCGACGCCCACACGGGCGCGCCCGACGTCGATGCCGAGACGCACCCCGCGGCGGAACCCGCTCACGCGCCGCGCAGCTCCTGTGCGATGGCGTCGAGCGCCGCGGGCAGCGCCGCAGCATCCGCGCCGCCGCCCTGTGCGACGTCGTCACGACCGCCACCGCCTCCGCCGAGGATTCCCGCGGCACGCTTCGCCAGAACCCCGGCCTTCGCACCCTCACCGCGCGCAGCGTCGTTCGTGGCGACCACGACGACCGGACGACCGCCCACCTCGGCACCGAGCGCGACGACGGCCGCTTCCGAGCCGAGGCGATCGCGAACGCCGATCACCAGGTCGCGCAGATCGTCGGCGGAGGCGAGAGCCCCGAGCGACTGGGTGGCGACGCGGTACGCGCCGATGCGCTGCGCGGCGTCGGCGATGGCCGGCACCTGTCCGGCGCGCTCCTTCGCCTCGAACTGCGCGATCCGCTTCTCCGCGGCCTTGAGGCTCGCAGCGAGGTCGGCGATGCGTTCGGGAAGCTGCTCGCGCGGGGTCTTCAGCGACGAGGTCAGCTGCGAGACGATCGCGCGCTCCGCCGCCAGCTCGCGGAACGCGTCCGCACCGACGAGAGCCTCGATGCGGCGGTTCGACGATCCCACCGACGACTCGCCCACAACGCTGACGAGTCCGATCTCGGCGCTCGATCCCACGTGCGTCCCCGCGCACAGCTCGCGCGACCAGGGGCCTCCGATGTCGACCATGCGCACGACGTCGCCGTACTTCTCGCCGAACAGGGCCATGGCGCCGGCTTCCTTGGCCTCGTCGAGGGACACGATGCGGGTGGTCACCTCGAGGGCGTCCTGCACCGCGCGGTTCGTGATCTCCTCGATCTCCGAACGGGTGTCGGTCGACAGCGCCTGCGACCACGAGAAGTCGAAGCGCATGTAGCCGGCTCGGTTCAGCGAGCCCGCCTGGGTCGCGGTCGGGCCGAGCGTGTCACGAAGGGCGGCGTGCACGAGGTGCGTAGCGGAGTGCGCCTGCCGTGCCGCGCGGCGGTTCTTCGCATCGACGACCGTGGTGGCCGCATCGTCGACGGCGACCGTGCCCCGCACCACCTCGACGGTGTGGCTGATCAGTCCGGGCACCGGACGCTGCACATCGATGACCTCGAGCTCGTAGCCCGGGCCCACGATCGTGCCCTTGTCGGCGACCTGTCCGCCCGACTCGGCGTAGAGCGTGGTCTCCGACAGAACGATCTCGGCGATCTGGCCCTCCGCCGCGCTCTGCACGGCCTGGCCGTCGACGAGCAGCCCGAGCACGCGGGACTCGACCTCGAGCTCGGTGTAGCCGTCGAAGCGGGTCTCGCCGAGGGCGCGGAGGTCCCGATAGACCGAGACGTCGGCGAGCTGACGCTTGCGGTTGCGCGCATCGGCCTTGGCGCGATCGCGCTGCTCGCGCATGAGCGTGTCGAAGGCGGCGCGGTCGACCTGCAGCCCGGCCTCCTCCGCCACCTCGAGGGTCAGATCGATCGGGAAGCCGTAGGTGTCGTGCAGGAGGAAGGCCTCGGAACCGCTGAGCGCGGGCTTGCCCTCCTTCTTCGTCTCGTCGAGCGCGAGGTCGAGGATCGTCGACCCCTGGGCGAGCGTGCGGCGGAAGGTCTCCTCCTCGGCGAAGGCGGCCGCGGAGAGCGTCGACCAGTCGCGCTCGAGCTCCGGATAGGAGTGCTTCATGGCGTCGCGCGACGTCGTGAAGAGCTCGGGGAAGACCGGCTCGTCGACGCCGAGCAGACGCATCGCCCGCACGGTGCGTCGCATGAGGCGGCGCAGGATGTATCCGCGCCCCTCGTTCGACGGGCGGACGCCGTCGGAGAGCAGCATGAGCGAGGAGCGCACGTGGTCGGCGATCACGCGGAAGCGCACGTCGTCGTCGTGCTCCTTGCCGTACGGGCGTCCCGACAGCTCGACGGCACGGTCGAGCACCGGACGCACCTGGTCGATCTCGTACATGTTCTCGACGCCCTGCTTGAGGAAGGCGACGCGTTCCAGACCCATGCCGGTGTCGATGTTCTTCTGCGGCAGCTCGCCGACGATGTCGAACTCGGTCTTGCCGCGCACGTTCTCGATGAAGTCCTGCATGAACACGAGGTTCCAGATCTCCAGGAATCGCGAGTCGTCGGCGGCAGGACCGCCGTCCTTGCCGTAGGCCGGTCCGCGGTCGAAGAAGATCTCCGAGTCGGGACCGCCCGGACCGGGCTGCCCGGTGTTCCAGTAGTTGTCGGCACGGCCCAGACGCTGGATGCGTTCCGGCTTCAGGCCGATCACGTCGCGCCAGATCGCCTCGGCCTCGTCGTCGGTCTCGTAGACGGTGACCCAGAGGTCCTTCTCGTCGAACGCGAAACCGCCGTCGGCCTCGGAGCTGGTGAGCAGCTCCCACGCGTAGCGGATCGCCCCCTCCTTGAAGTAGTCGCCGAAGGACCAGTTGCCGAGCATCTGGAAGAAGGTCCCGTGGCGCGCGGTCTTGCCGACCTCTTCGATGTCGTTCGTGCGGATGCACTTCTGCACGTCGGCGATGCGCGGATGCGGCGACGGGACGACCCCGGTCAGGTACGGGATGAACGGCACCATGCCTGCCACGGTGAAGAGCAGCGACGGGTCCTCGCTGACCAGCGAAGCGGAGGGGACGATGACGTGGTCGTTCTTCTCGAAGAAGTCGAGGTAGCGCTGCGCGATGTCCGCGGATTTCATGTGTGGCGGGTGTCCTTGGTCGGAGGGGTGGGGGTGCGGATGCGCGCGATCAGCTGTCGGCCGGCTCGGTGAGCCGCGCCTCCTGGGCGCGATAGGCGTCACCGATGAGGGCTGTGAACCCGTTGATCCGGGCGTCGACCTCGGCGAGCATGTCGTGCCCGCGCGGGTCCTTGTTCATGAAGTGCGCGGCCACGAAGCCGCCGATCACACCGATCAGGAACCACAGCATGCTCTTCATCAACGTCATCCTTGCCTGGGGGCCGCGAGGGCGCGGCGTCTCCATCGTATGCGGAAACGACGAGAGGCGTCGGGGTGACCCCGACGCCTCTCGTTGCGGACGCCGACCAGCGGCGCCCAGGGGGCTCAGCGAGCCGCGTAGTACTCGACGACGAGCTGCACTTCGCAGGTCACGGGGACCTCGGCGCGCTTCGGACGACGGACCAGGCGGGCCTGGAGCTTGTCGAGCTCGACCTCGAGGTAGCCCGGAACGGGAGGCAGGACCTCGGCGTGACCGCCGGCGGCTGCGACCTGGAAGGGCTCGGTGCCCTCGCTCTTGGCCTTGACGTGGATGAGCTGGCCCGGCTTCACGCGGAACGACGGGCGGTCGACGAGCTGGCCGTCGACGAGGATGTGACGGTGCACGACCAGCTGGCGCGCCTGCGCCGTGGTGCGGGCGAAACCGGCGCGCAGCACGAGCGCGTCGAGACGCATCTCGAGCAGCTCGACGAGGTTCTCACCGGTCAGGCCGTCCTGACGACGAGCCTCGTTGAAGGTGTTGCGCATCTGCTTCTCGCGGATGCCGTACTGCTCGCGCAGACGCTGCTTCTCACGCAGACGGACGGCGTAGTCGCTGTCGGCCTTGCGCTTGGTGCGGCCGTGCTCGCCGGGAGCGTAGGGACGCTTCTCCAGGTAGCGGGCGGCCTTCGGGGTGAGCGGGATGCCGAGGGCACGGCTGAGGCGGACCTTGCGGCGGTCCTGGGACTTCGTGGTCACGAAGCTGTCCTTCCGATGACGTGGTCGCGTCTCTCGCGACTCACGGACGTATCTCCGCGCTCTGCCTCGGGGCGCACGCCGGGGCGCCGTCGAGGTGGGGTGTGAGCGAGGTGATGCCCGAAAACTCGGTTTCGAGCCGCTCAAGTCTATCAGACACGCGATCCGTCGCGGAGGGTCCCCGGTCGCGATGAATCATCGCGCACCGACGGCGCCGCCGACGCGCCGGGGCCGCCGTTCGTGAGCCAGATGATGGCGAGGAGGAGCAGACCGACGGCGGCGACGGTGCCGGCATTCAGATACCCCCGCGCGAGCACCCAGCCCACCGATCCGACGAGAGCGAGGGTCGCTGTCGCCGATGCCCAGAGCGGCATGGCCCGCATGCGTTCTCGGGGGAGACGGCGCTCGATACGGGGCACCAGTGCGCACAGGATCGCGATCACCGACACGATCACGATCAGCCACGGCACACGCGTCACCCACCAGGTCGGCGTGAGTACGGGCGGGAACGGCAGGCCGATCGCCAGCTGGATGCCGACGACAACGGCCATGGCCACCGTATGCCACAGATAGATCGTCATGCCGTAGACACCGAGCGTTCCGACCACCAGGAGCGCGGCGCGCCGCCGCATGAGTGCGCGGATGGCCGGTTGCAGGAGCGTGAAGAGGTAGACCTGTGCGAGTCCGAGCAGGAGGAGCACGACCGTCGGTGGATTGAGGTTCGCGATCATGTCGGGGTCGTAGCCCAGCGCGAGCACCGCGACGGCCATGAGTCCGTAGGCGAGGGCGGCGAGCAGGGCGAGCAGCCATCGCGGGCGGCGGGAATACCACTGGTCGCGGACGCCGAAGCCCAGCTGCTGCACGAACAGCCACACGAACAGCCAGTTCAGCGCGCCGACGGGCGCATCCCCGAATCGCACGGCGAGATCGACCGTGACCACGAGGGCGGCCAGGCCGAGATAGGTCGGCCAGGCCGCTCGGCGATGCAGCCAGGCCATGAGGGGAACGAACGAGGTGCAGATCGCGTAGACCGCGATGAACCACAACGGCTCCGCCAGCCGGAAGGCGAACGAGTGCAGGAACTCGTCGTCCACGCCGCAGAGGGCCATGGCGCCGAGCACCAGCAGCACACCCGCCATGGCCAGCAGCACCGGGCGGGCGAGTCGCAGCGCCCGCACGCGGATGTACTCCCCCGCCGTTCCCCCGCGCTGCCACAGCCGCCGCCAGGTGGTGATG
The DNA here is from genome assembly GCF_057655505.1 of Microbacterium sp. Soil_N32. Classification (NCBI taxonomy): domain Bacteria; kingdom Bacillati; phylum Actinomycetota; class Actinomycetes; order Micrococcales; family Microbacteriaceae; genus Microbacterium; species Microbacterium sp. Soil_N32. The sequence goes on along the minus strand of NZ_JBDGME010000019.1, from coordinate 407,207 downwards.
CCCGCGAACCCGCCCGCGATGAAGAACGTCGGCATGATCATGCCGACCCACGTGATCGCCGCCAGCGGACGCCACTCGGCGAGGGCGTTGAACGCGAGGGGCGGATCTCCGTCGATGCCCATCTGCAGCGCGTGGAGCACCACGACGACCGGGAGGCAGATCGCCCGTACGAAGTCGATCGAGAGGTCTCGATCCGGCGGGATGCGGAGCGGGGAGCGCGTCACCCCGCCACTGTAGGGGGTCGCCGCCGCGTTCGCACCGCCCGGTCGCAGCCGGCTCAGCGGCCGTCGAGGATGCGGCGGATGCGCTCCAGCCGTGCCGAGACATCGCGCTCGGCACCGAGCGGTTTCGGGGCGTAGTAGCGGCGCCCCTGCAGCTCATCCGGCAGGTACTGCTGAGGGACGATGCCGGCATCGTTGTCGTGCGGGTAGCGATACCCCCGACCGTGCCCCAGCCGCTTCGCTCCCGGGTAGTGCGCATCGCGCAGGTGCAGGGGGACCCGACCGAACCCGCCCTTGCGGATGTCTGCGATGGCGGCGTCGATCCCGGCGTACGCCGCGTTCGACTTGGCCGTGGTCGCGAGGTACACCGTGGCCTCGGCGAGAGGGATGCGTCCCTCCGGCATGCCGATGAAGGCGACGGCGTCTGCGGCGGCGACGGCGATGACGAGCGCCTGGGGGTCGGCGAGGCCGACGTCCTCCGACGCCGAGATCACGAGCCGGCGGGCGATGAAGCGGGGGTCCTCGCCCGCCTCGATCATCCGAGCCAGGTAGTGCAGCGCCGCGTCGGGGTCGGACCCGCGGATCGACTTGATGAATGCGCTGATGACGTCGTAGTGCTCGTCGCCCTGCCGGTCGTATCGCAGCAGCGCTCGGTCGACGGCCTGCGCGATGTCGTCCGCGGTGACCACCGGCACGGGGGTGGCGGCCTCCTCGTCTCCGCTCCCCGCTCCCGCGTGCTCGTCGGAGTCCTCCTCGTCGGAGTGCGATCCGTCGGCCGCCTCATGCGACAGTGCGACGGCCGCTCCCGCTTCGAGGCCGGTCAGCGCGCGACGTGCGTCGCCCGAGGCGAGGCGTATGAGAGCGGCTCGCGCGTCGTCGCCGAGTGCCACCGCCCCGCGCAACCCGCGAGGGTCGTCGACCGCCCGGTCGACGAGCAGTCCGATGTCGTCGTCGGTCAGGGGCTGCAGGGTGAGCAGCAACGACCGGGAGAGCAGCGGCGAGATCACCGAGAACGAGGGGTTCTCGGTCGTCGCCGCGATGAGGATGACCCACCCGTTCTCGACCCCGGGCAGCAGCGCATCCTGCTGGGCCTTCGTGAACCGGTGGATCTCGTCGAGGAACAGGATCGTGGTCTGGCCGTACAGGTCGCGCTGCGTGATCGCCTCCTGCATCACCTCCCGCACGTCCTTGACCCCGGCGGTGATCGCCGACAGCTCGACGAATCGGCGACCCGACGACCGGGCGATCGCCTGGGCCAATGTGGTCTTCCCGGTCCCGGGGGGACCCCACAGGATGATCGACACCGCGCCGGGAGCGGCCGCATCCGGGTCTGCGAGGGCGACGATGGGTGAACCAGCGCGCAGCAGATGGCGCTGCCCCGCGACCTCGTCGAGCGACACCGGACGCATCCGCACGGCGAGCGGGGTCTGCCCGGAGAGCAGCGCGGAGGCGGAGGTCATCGCTCCAGGCTAATGCGCTCCTCGGACGTCCGCGCCGGTAGGCTCTCTGGCGACGTCGCGCAGACGGCGCAGAAGGAGGGGTCGGCATGGCGGCACGCGGTTCGAGGAATGCGCAGGCGCGCACCGAGGCGGAACGCGCCCGTGTGCACGCGGCACGCAGCGAGTGGCACGCGACGAAGATCCGCCGCCGGCGCCGTGACAACATGATCGCGATCCTGGGCGGCATCGTCGTGGTCGCCGCGGCGGTGGCGAGTCAGGTGGCGCACGCGCAGGTCACCGCTCCCGAGCCGACGCCCACTCCGACCGTCGAGCCCGCGCCTCTCGAGACCCCGGCCGACGCGCCTCTGCCCGACGAGACCACCGCTCCGGACGAGACGCCGGCGCCCGATGACGGATCCGTTCCCGACGACGGCTCGGAGCCCGAGCAGAGCCCCGCGCCGTCGGAGTGACGCCACCGTGCGACTGAGGCGCTCGGCCACTGCGGCGACCCCGCGGCGGAGCGCCACCTCGTACTAGGCTGAGACCCGTCCTTTCCGCCTCCCGCGGCCGACCGCGCAAGGAGAACACTGTGTCTGCCACCGAGCCCTCGAAGCCGACTCCCCCTGTCCCCGCTCCCCCGCGCGTTCCCACGCCGCCCCGGGTGCCCACCCCGCCGCGCTCCGCCGCACCGAGTGCGCCGAGCGCGCCTGTGTCGGCCGCGCCGACCATCGAGGGTGCCGCCGACTTCGGTCGCGTCGCCGACGACGGCACCGTGGAGGTGCGCGAGGGAGAGACCTGGCGCGTCGTCGGTCAGTACCCCGACGGCACCCCGGACGAGGCGCTCGCCTACTTCGTGCGCAAATACGAAGACCTGGCGTTCAAGGTGCAGACGCTCGAGCAGCGCCACCAGGCCGGTGGCGCGTCGGCGAGCGACCTCGCCAAGCAGGCCGCGCACCTCGTCGAGGAGACGACGGATGCGGCCGCTGTGGGCGACCTCGTCAGCCTGAAGGACCGTCTGACGGTGCTCACCGGCGAACTGTCCGCGGCCACCGCCGAGGAGGCGAAGAAGGCCAAGGAGCAGCTCGACCAGGCCATCGCCGACCGCACCGCGCTCGTGGAGCGCGCCGAGGCGATCGCCGCACGCGATCTCTCGAACGTGCAGTGGAAGCAGGTCACCGCCGAACTGGGCGAGCTGTTCGACGCCTGGCAGGCGCAGCAGCAGAACGGCCCGCGTCTGTCGAAGGGCGTGTCGCAGCAGCTGTGGAAGCGATTCCGTGACGCGCGGTCGATCGTCGACAAGCAGCGCCGCGCCTTCTACTCCGAGCTCGATGACGCCCACAAGGCCGCGCGCGACGCGAAGCAGAGACTGATCGAGCGCGCCGAGGCGCTCGCGGCGCGGGGCACAGAAGGCATTCCCGCCTACCGAGCCCTGCTCGACGAGTGGAAGGCCGCCGGTCGCGCAGGCCGCAAGGCCGATGACGCGCTGTGGGCGCGCTTCAAGGCTGCCGGCGACACGTTGTACTCCGCGCGAGCCGAGCAGTCCGCCGCTGAGGAGGCCGATTCCGCCCCGAAGATCGAGGCTCGTCAGGCGCTCCTCGAAGAGGCGAAGGCCGTCGCCGACGAGTCCGACATCAAGCAGGCGCGCGCGCTCCTGACTCGGATCCAGCGGCAGTGGGACGAGATCGGACGCATCTTCCCTCGCGAGAAGGAGCGTGCGCTCGACGACAAGCTGCGCACGATCGAGCAGGCGCTCAAGGCCCGCGAAGAGGTCGATTGGAAGCGCAACAACCCGGAGACCAAGGCGCGCGCCAACGACATGAGCTCGCAGCTGCTCGAAGCCATCGAGAAGCTCGAAGCCGAACTGGCCGCTGCCGAGAAGTCGGGCAACGCGAAGGCAGCGAAGGAGGCCGCCGAAGCCCTCGAGGCGCGTCGCGCCTGGCTCAGCGCCCTCGGCGGCTGACGGCTTCTCCACAGCATCCGCTCCTCCCTGCGAACGCGGGATGCACTACGCCACACTGGCGGAGTGCATCCCGCGTTCCTGTATCTGCCCGACACCCGCCTGAGCATCGCAGAACTCGCGGCCGCGCGAATCGACGGGCACGTGGTCGAGCTGGGGGATGCATACATCCCGGCCGATCTGGTCGAGGGGGCGCACACGCGCGCCGCGAGCATCTCGCATCTCGTGCAGTCCGGCGCTGCGGCATCGGGACCGAGTGCCGCGTGGATCCACGGCGCCGGCGACGATCCGCCCGCCCGACATCACATCAGCCGAGCCGTGCCGCGGCGCATACGCCCCGTGCAGCATCCGCGCGTCGTGTTCCATGACTCCGCCGTCGCCCGCACAGACGTCCAGCGCATCGACACGATCGACGTCACGACCATCGAGCGCACGATCATCGACCTCGCGCTCGGATTGCGGCGCGATCCGCTCCTCGAGCGCTGGCTCGAGTCACTCGCGCACCTCGCTCCCGACGGCGTCGACCGGGCATCCGCGTTCATCGCCACGCGCAAGCGGCTCCCGGGCTCGCGCCGCGCGGTGGCGGCACTCGACGCGCTGCGGGACCTTCAGGACGAGGTGACGCGGTAGACGTCGTAGACCGCCTCGATCCGGCGTACGGCGTTGAGCACCCGATCGAGATGCACCGCGTCTCCCATCTCGAACACGAACCGGCTGAGCGCGAGACGCTCGTCGGTGGTCGACACCGTGGCGGACAGGATGTTGACGTGATGCTCGCTCAGCACACGGGTCACATCCGACAGCAGACCGGCACGATCCAACGCCTCGACCTGGATCTGCACACGGAACACGCTCTTCGTCGTCGGCGCCCACGACACCTCGACGAACCGGTCCTGCTCGCCGCTCAGCGCCTTGACGTTGACGCAGTCGGTGCGGTGCACCGACACGCCGCTCCCCCGCGTCACGAAGCCGACGATCGGGTCACCCGGTACCGGGGTGCAGCACTTCGCGAGCTTCACGAGGATGTCGGCGGCACCCCGCACGAGCACTCCCGAGTCCCCGCCGCGCGGCTCCCGCGTCTGCACGGTGCCCGCGAGATCGATGGGTCCGGTCGTCGTATCGTTGGCCGCGACGAGCGCGGTCACCTTCTCCAGAACCGACTGGGTGGAGACGTGACCCTCGCCGACGGCGGCGTAGAGAGCGGACACGTCCTCGTAGCGGAGCTGCTGAGCGACCTCGGCGAAGGAATCCTGGCTCATGAGGCGCTGCAGCGGCAGGTTCTGCCGACGCATCGCCCGGGCGATGGCCTCCTTGCCCTGTTCGATCGCCTCTTCGCGGCGCTCCTTGGTGAACCAGCCGCGGATCTTGTTGCGCGCGCGCGTGCTCTTGACGAAGCCCAGCCAGTCCTGGCTCGGTCCGGCGTCCGGGTTCTTCGAGGTGAAGACCTCGACGACATCGCCGCTCTTCAACTCGGACTCGAGGGGGACCAGACGTCCGTTGACCTTGGCGCCCATTGTGCGGTGCCCGATCTCGGTGTGCACGGCATAGGCGAAGTCGACCGGCGTGGCGCCGGCGGGAAGGCCGATGACCCTCCCCTTGGGGGTGAAGACGTAGACCTCCTTCGCGCCGATCTCGAAGCGCAGGGAGTCGAGGAACTCGCCGGGGTCGGCGGTCTCGGCCTGCCAGTCGGAGATGTGCGCGAGCCACGCCATGTCGGTGTCGGACGCCCGCACCTCGACCTTGCCGCCGTTCATCCGCTCCTTGTACATCCAGTGCGCGGCCACGCCGTACTCCGCCTGCTGGTGCATCTCGTGCGTGCGGATCTGGATCTCGACCGTGCGGCCCGCCGGGCCGATGACAGTCGTGTGCAGCGACTGGTAGAGGTTGAACTTTGGGGTGGCGATGTAGTCCTTGAAGCGCCCGGGAAGCGGCGTCCATCGCGCGTGGATGGCACCGAGCACGGCGTAGCAGTCGCGCACCGAGGAGACGAGCACGCGGATGCCGATGAGGTCGTAGATGTCGTCGAACTCGCGCCCGCGGACCACCATCTTCTGGTAGACGGAGTACAGCTGCTTCGGGCGGCCGACCACCTTGCCGCGGATGCGCAGATCGCGCAGGTCCTCATCGATCTCGCGCACCACCTGCCCGAGATACTTCTCCCGCTGCGGGGTGCGCTGCGCGATGAGGCTGTGGATCTCGTTGTAGATCTTCGGATGCAGAACCGCGAACGAGAGGTCCTCGAGTTCGGACTTGATCGCCTGGATGCCGAGTCGATTCGCCAGCGGCGCGTAGATCTCGAGCGTCTCCTTGGCCTTCTTCGACGCCTTCTCCGGCGGGACGAAGCCCCACGTGCGGGCGTTGTGCAGGCGATCGGCGAGCTTGATGAGCAGCACGCGGATGTCCTTCGACATCGCGACGATCATCTTGCGGACCGTCTCGGCCTGAGCGCTCTCTCCGTACTTGACCTTGTCGAGCTTGGTGACGCCGTCGACGAGCATCGCCACCTCGTCGCCGAACTCGGCGGTGAGGTCGGTGAGCGCGTACCCCGTGTCTTCGACGGTGTCGTGCAGAAGGGCGGCGGCGATCGCGCGCGGACCGAGGCCGAGCTCGGCGAGGATCTGCGCCACCGCCAGCGGATGCGTGATGTACGGCTCACCGCTCTGGCGCAGCTGCCCGGTGTGCTTCTCCTTGGCGACCGCGTATGCGCGTTCGATGACGGAGATGTCACCGCGCGGATGATTGGCGCGGACCGTGCGGATCAGGCTGTCGAGGTCGTTGACCCTCGACGCGCGCGAGAAGATGCGGGGTACCAGACGCCGCAGGCTCGATCCCTGCGTTTGCGACTGCGCCTCCGCCATCCATGACCTCCTGAATCAATACATTCTACGCGTCGCGCGGCGAGCAGGGCCCGCCGCGCGACGTTGTCACGCCTCGGCGGCCGCGCGGGAGCGGGCTTCGAGGATGCGGGCGTCGCGCTCGCGGATCTTCGGCTCGTTCTCGCGGAACAGCGAGTACAGCGGCGCCGCGACGAACAGCGTCGAGTAGGTCGCCACGAGGATGCCGACGAAGATCGACAGCGAGATGTCGGTCAGGGTCTCGGCTCCGAGCCAGAACGCACCGATGAAGAGGATCGCGCCGACCGGGAGGGCCGCGACGACCGACGTGTTGATCGAGCGCACGAGCGTCTGGTTGACGGCGAGGTTGACCGACTCGCCGAACGTGCGCGCCGATTGCTCGCCGTCCTCGGTCGTGTTCTCGCGGATCTTGTCGAAGACGACCGTGGTGTCGTACAGCGAGTAGGCGAGGATGGTGAGGAAGCCGATGACGGCCGCCGGGGAGATCTCGAAATCGGCCAGCGCGTAAACACCCACGGTGATCACGAGCACGTCGAGCAGGCCGATGATGGCCGCGGCCGACATCTTCCACGTGCGGAAGTAGATCGCGAGGATGAGGAAGGTCAACGCGAGGAAGATCGCCAGGCCCCACAGGGACTGGCGCGTCACGTTCTCGCCCCACGCCGGACCGATGAACGAGGAGGTGACCTCGGCGGGCTCCACCTCGTAGGCCTCGGCAAGAGCGTTCGCCACCTGCTGCGTCTCGTCGGCGCTCATCTGGTCGGTCTGGACGCGCACGTCCTGATTGTTGACGATCACGACCTTGGCCGCGGCCTCCGGCACGACGGTGCGGACCGCATCGGTCGCGGTGGCCTGGTCGCGGCTGTCGGGCGCCTGCACCGTAAACTGCGACCCGCCGGTGAACTCGATGGAGAACTGGATGGGACGGATCAGCGGCACGAGCGCCGAGGCGACCACGAGAGCGATCGCGATGATGAACCACAGGCGACGCTTGCCGACGAACGGGAAGGACGTCTTGCCGGTGTAGAGGTTGTTGCCGAACTCGTTCATGGAGGCCATCAGGCGTCCCCCTCGCTTCCGGTGCTGCGGGATCTGTCGGTTGCGAGCGCCTCCGCGCGCTTGCGTTCGGCGATGGTCTGCCGGCGCTCGGCCTCGCCTCGAGCGCGGGCGTTACGGGCACCTCGGCCGGTCGACGCGCTGGCGACCTCACGGAACTGCGAGCGACTGCGGTAGACGGCGCCGAGCGACTCGGGGTCGAGGCCGGAGAGCTTGTGTCCCCCGCCGAAGAACTTCGTGCGGGCGAGCAGCTGCATCACGGGGTGCGTGAAGATCACGAAGATCAGCACATCGATGACCGTCGTCAGGCCGAGCGTGAAGGCGAAGCCCTTCACGGTCGCATCGGCGAGGATGTACAGCACCACCGCGGCGAGGATGTTGATCGACTTCGAGATGTAGATCGTGCGCTTGGCACGACCCCAGCCGTCCTCCACCGCAGAGGTGATGGACTTGCCGTCGCGCAGTTCGTCTCGGATGCGTTCGAAGTACACGATGAACGAATCGGCCGTGAATCCGATCGACACGATCAGACCGGCGACGCCGGCCAGCGACAGGCGGAACCCGAGACGCCACGCGAGAATGCAGATGACGATGTACGTCAGCACCGCCATCACGCCGATCGATGCGATGATGACCCACCCGAGCGCGCGGTACGACGCCAGCGAGTAGATCGCGACGAGGACCAGGCCGATGAGACCGGCGATGAGACCGATCTGCAGCTGCTGCGTACCGAGGGTGGCGGAGATGGTGTCGGAACTCTGCACCGTGAAGCTCAGGGGCAGGGCACCGTACTTCAGCTGGTCGGCGAGCGTGGTCGCCGACTCCTGGGTGAAGCTGCCCGAGATGCTCGGACGCCCGTCGAGGATCAGTCCGTTCATGGTCGGTGCCGAGATGACGACGCCGTCGAGCACGAAGGCGAACTGGTCGCGAGGCGACAAGCCGTCGATGCGGTTCTGGTTCAGGCGCTGGCTGACCTTGCCGAACGCATCGGCACCGTCGCCGTTCATCGTGAGCTGCACGAGCCAGGCGCCGCTGCGGGGGTCGCGCCCGCTCACCGCGTCGTCAATCGCCGTGCCGTCGAGCTCGACCGGGCCGAGAAGGTACTTCGCCCCGCCCTGCTCGTCGCACGCGATGACGGGCTGCTTCTCGTCGGCGTTCGCCGCGTTGTTCTCCGGGTTCGCGCAGTCGTAGGCGAGGAACTCCGCCTGCAGTTTCGGGGTCACCCAGTTGGGGTCGCTGCCGTCGGTCGGCTCGGCTGCCGGAGTCGACTCCAACGACGGATCGGGCGACGGATACGGCGTCTGGTTGCCGTCGTCGCCGAGGAACGTGTTCGACGCCGCGTTGGTCTGCAGGACCGCGCGGAACTGCAGCTGTGCGCTGCTCGTGATGCGCTCGCGCGTCTGAGCGTCGGCCTCACCCGGGATCTGGACGACGATGTTCTGCCCGCCCTCCGTGGTGATGTCGGCCTCCGCGACGCCCGACGCATCGACGCGCTGACGGATGATCGACGCGGCCTGGTCGAGCTGCTCCGCCGAGGGCGCGGCGCCGTCGTCGGTCTCGGCGCTGAGCACGATCTGCGTGCCGCCCTGGAGGTCGAGCGCGAGCTCGGGCGTCCAGGAGCTCTTCTGGAACACGTACACGCCGAGGGCGTTGATTCCGAAGAGGACACCCGTCACGAGGAGCAGGCCGAGGAGGACCCGCCATGCATGGCGGACCGGAGAGGATGTTGCCACGGGTGTTCCGCTTTCTGAGAGGCCGGACGTCCGGGAGCGCTTGCGCGCCGGGGTCTTACTTGTCGTCTGCGTCGCGGTCGAGGCGCGCGCGGGTCTCTTCGGGGGTCTCGAGCGTCGGTGCGTCGTCGACGACCGGGGCGCTGCCGTCGACAACGCGCTCCTCGCCGAGGACCTGCTCGTCGGCGACGACGATGTCCTTGGGCTCCACGATGCGCAGGATCGCCTGGCTGTGCACCTCGATCACCACGCCGGGCGCGACCTCGATCGACGCCGGGTGGTCGAGATCCTCGGGGTCGTACGACACGATGGTGCCGTAGATGCCGCCCTGCAGAAGCACACGCACGCCGGGGACGGTCTTCGTCGCCTTCTCCTCCTGCTCGGCCTTCATCTGCTTCTGACGCTTGCGCGTGTTGATGATCATGAAGACGAGCAGAACGGCCAGAAGACCGAAGAGGATGAGTTCCATGGGGCGGAGCGCCTTTCTCAGGTGCACGCACCATTCGTTGGGCGCACAGAAGTTCGGGGAAGTCTTCAGTGATTATAGGTCATGCAGACGCAGCGTCCCGTCGGGGTGCGGCACGCCGAGATGCTCGTACGCCTCGGGCATCGCGACCCTGCCGCGCGGCGTGCGCCCGAGGAATCCGATGCGCACCAGATAGGGCTCGACGACGCTTTCGACGGTCTCGGCCTCTTCGCCGACGGCGACCGCGAGCGTGCTGAGTCCGACCGGTCCGCCGCGGAACCGGCGCACGAGAGCCTCGAGGACCGCACGGTCGAGACGGTCGAGCCCGATCGGGTCGACGTCGTACAGATCGAGGGCGGCGCGGACGCCGTCGAGCGACGCTTCTCCCCCACCGTGCACGAGCGCGTAGTCGCGGACCCGGCGCAGGAGTCGGTTCGCGATACGGGGCGTCCCGCGGGACCGCCGAGCGATCTCGGCGAGCGAGTCGGACGGCAGAGCGACGCCGAGCACCGAGGCGGAGCGCGCGATGACCTGCTCGAGCTCGATCTCCTCGTAGAACTCGAGGTGCCCCGTGAAGCCGAAGCGGTCTCGCAGCGGATTGGGCAGCAGTCCGGAGCGCGTGGTCGCGCCGACGAGCGTGAACGGCGCCAGGTCGAGCGGGATGCTCGTGGCGCCCGCACCCTTGCCGACCATGATGTCGATGCGGAAGTCCTCCATGGCGAGGTACAGCATCTCCTCGGCGGAGCGCGCCATGCGGTGGATCTCGTCGATGAAGAGCACCTCGCCGGGGACGAGACTCGACAGAAGCGCGGCGAGGTCGCCGGCATGCTGGATCGCCGGACCGCTCGAGAGCCGCAGCGGACGCTCGCTCTCGTGCGCCACGATCATGGCGAGCGTGGTCTTGCCGAGTCCCGGGGGGCCGGCGAGCAGGATGTGGTCGGCCGTGCGGCCCTGGATGCGCGCCGCGTCCAGCAGCAGCTGCAGCTGTCCGCGCACCTTCTGCTGACCGACGAACTCGTCGAGGCTGGTCGGCCGGAGCGCCCCCTCGATCGCGAGTTCCGCCTCGTCGACGGGTTCCCGGGCGTCGAGGGCGTCAGACACGCGCCGGTCCCAACAGCGCGAGCGTTCGACGCAGCAGCGGAGCGACGGCGGCGCGCTCGGCGTCCGTCGCCTCGGCGGCGGTCTGCGCGGCCGCCTCGGCCGCGACCTTCTCGGACCACCCGAGCCCGACGAGCGCGGCGGCGACCTGATCGACGACCGTCGCCGCCGCGGTCGGAGTCGTGGCAGCCGGAGCGGTGGCATGCACCTTGCCCGCCAGCTGCACGACGATGAGCTTCGCGGTCTTGGGGCCGATGCCAGAGACGCGACGGAACGGCGCGTCGTCTTCGGCGGTGACGGCCTCGGCGATCTGGTCGACGGTCAGGTGCGAGAGCACCCCGAGGGCCGACTTGGGGCCGACACCGGTGACGCTGATCAGGAGCCCGAAGATCTCCAGCTCTTCGCGTTCGGCGAAGCCGTACAGCGAGAGGGCGTCCTCTCGGACGACGAGGTTCGTGTGCAACCGCAGCTGCGATCCGATCGTCGCGGTGTGCGCGACGTCCGAGGGGACGGCAACCGAGAATCCCACACCGCCCACCTCCAGGACGACCTGGTCCGCGGTCGCATGCAGAACGACACCGTGCAACGAGGAGATCATCCCCTCAGCCTAGGCCCCGCGTCGTACGTATGTTCGAGCGACACGCTCGGCATCGGCCCATGCCTTCTGCGCGGGCGTGAGCGTCTGCGCCCCTGCACCGCTGGCTCCTCCGCGGCGCCAGGCATGGCAGAGGGCGATGGCGAGGGCATCCGCGGCGTCCGCCGGCTGCGGCAGGGCGTCGAGACGCAGGATGCGCGCGATCATCGTCTGCACCTGGCGCTTGTCGGCTGCACCGTAACCCGTGACCGCCGCCTTGACCTCGCTCGGGGTGTGCGTGGCCGCCGGCAGCCCCGCCTCGGCCGCGAGCAGAAGCGCCACGCCGCTGGCCTGGGCGGTGCCCATCACGGTGTGGCTGTTCTGCTGCGCGAATACGCGCTCGACCGCGACCGCCTCCGGTCGATGGTCGGCGATCACGCGACGGATCCCTGCCGCGACGACCGCGAGCCGCTCGTGGATCGGGGCATCGGGCGACGAACGGATGACGTCGACGTGCACCAACGACCCCCGCCGCGCGCGGTCGACGTCGACGATGCCCACGCCGCACCGCGTGAGCCCGGGGTCGATGCCCAGCACGCGCAGCGAGGAGGAGGTCACGTCATCAGGCTAAGCGGCCGCGGTCGCTACGACGCGGGGGCGCGCCTAGGCGTCGTCGTTCTCGAGTTCGGCCTGCACCTCGGCGGTCAGGTCGAAGTTGCTGAAGACGTTCTGCACGTCCTCGCTGTCTTCCAGCGCGTCGATGAGGCGGAACACCTTCCGAGCGGTGTCGGCGTCGATCTCGACCTTGAGGTTGGGGACGAACTCGACGTCGGCCGACTCGTAGTCGATGCCCGCGTCCTGCAGGGCCGATCGCACGGTGACGAGGTCGGACGCCTCGGTGAGGACCTCGAAGCCCTCGGCGTGCGGCTCGATCTCCTCGGCCCCCGCCTCGAGCGCCGCCATCATCACGTCGTCCTCGGTGGTTCCCTCGGAGCCGACGACGATCACGCCCTTGCGGGAGAAGTTGTAGGCCACGCTGCCCGGGTCGGCGAGGGTGCCGCCGTTGCGGCTGAGAGCGGTCCTGACCTCGGCCGCCGCGCGGTTCTTGTTGTCGGTGAGGCACTCGATCATGAGGGCGACGCCGTTGGGGCCGTACCCTTCGTACATGATGGAGGTGTACTCGACGGCCTCGCCGCCGATGCCGGCACCGCGCTTGATCGCGCGGTCGATGTTGTCCTTCGGGACGGAGGTCTTCTTCGCCTTGAGGACGGCGTCGTAGAGCGTCGGGTTACCGGACAGATCGGCGCCGCCGAGCTTGGCCGCGACCTCGATGTTCTTGATGAGCTTCGCCCACGACTTCGCACGGCGCGCGTCGATGACGGCCTTCTTGTGCTTCGTGGTCGCCCATTTGGAATGCCCGGACATAACTCTCCGCTCGTCGTCTCGCGCCGGATCGCGCCCAGCGCGTCGTCCATCCTATCGAATCATCGCCCGCACCTGCGGTCGCCACCCCTCAGGCGGCGGCGCGCGCGAGGAAGCGCTCGTGGAAACGCGTCTCGCCCGTGATCTCCGGGTGGAAGCTCAGCCCCGTCAGGGCGCCCTGCTCGACCCCGACCACGCGACCGTCCGGAAGCGCGGCGAGCACGTGGGCCCGCGGTCCGACCTCGTCCACGACGGGCCCCCGGATGAAGGCCGCCCGGACCCGAGGAGCGCCCAGGGGTGCGACATCCAGCTCCCCCTCGAACGACTCCGTCTGCCGACCGAAGGCGTTGCGGCGCACGGTCACGTCGAGACCCCCGAAGCTCTCCTGCCCGGGGATGCCGTCGCGGATGCGATCGGCGAGCAGGATGAGCCCCGCGCACGTCCCGAGCACCGGCAGCCCGTTCGCGATCGCCTGCCGGATGGGATGCTGCAGACCGAAGGCCCGGGAGAGTTTGTCGATCACGCTCGATTCGCCGCCCGGCAGGACCAACCCGTCGATCTCGCTCAGGTCCGCGGGACGACGGACCCGCGACACGCGCGCACCCAACTCCTCGAGCACGAGCGCGTGCTCGCGCACGTCGCCCTGCAGCGCGAGGATGCCGATCCGCGGGCTACCAGCCACGCTCGGAGAGCCGGTGCGGCGCCGGGAGGTCGCTGACGTTGATGCCGACCATCGCCTCGCCGAGTCCGCGCGAGACCTCCGCGATCAGCGCGGGGTCGTCGTGGAAGGTGGTCGCCTTGACGATGGCGGCCGCCCGCCGTGCCGGGTCGCCCGACTTGAAGATGCCCGAGCCCACGAAGACACCGTCGGCCCCGAGCTGCATCATCATCGCCGCGTCGGCCGGAGTCGCGACTCCCCCGGCGACGAACAGGACGACCGGCAGCTGTCCGCTCTCCGCCACCTCGGCCACGAGCTCGTACGGTGCCTGCAGCTCCTTCGCGGCGACGTAGAGTTCGTCGCGGGTCATGGAGCGCAGGCGGTTGATCTCGCGGGTGATCGTGCGGATGTGCTTGGTCGCTTCCGAGACGTCACCCGTGCCGGCCTCGCCTTTCGAGCGGATCATCGCCGCCCCCTCGGTGATGCGCCGCAGCGCCTCGCCCAGGTTGGTGGCACCGCAGACGAACGGCACGGTGAAGCCGAACTTGTCGATGTGGTTCACGTAGTCGGCGGGCGAGAGGACCTCGGACTCGTCGATGTAGTCCACCCCGAGCTCCTGCAGCACCTGCGCCTCGACGAAGTGGCCGATGCGCGCTTTGGCCATGACGGGGATCGAGACCGCGTCGATGATGCTGTCGATCATGTCGGGGTCGCTCATCCGCGACACGCCGCCCTGAGCGCGGATGTCGGCGGGAACGCGCTCGAGGGCCATCACCGCGACGGCCCCGGCGTCCTCGGCGATCCGCGCCTGGTCCGCGGTGACGACGTCCATGATGACGCCGCCCTTGAGCATCTCGGCGAGTCCGCGCTTGACGCGTCCGGATCCGGTGGTGGCTGCCTTCTCGTCCATGTCGTTCCTCTCGTCCCGGACCGAAGTCCGGCATTGATCTAGGCCAAACCGTACCATCGTCCTGGGCGTTCTAAAATCGAGTCGAGGAATGATGACGATCGATATCACGGGCACCACCGCGGCCGACATCGCAGACAGCGTGCGCGCGCTGCGTGATCGCGGTGAGCTGCGTCCCGGCGACTCCCTGCCTCCCGTGCGAGAGCTCGCGTCGTCCCTCGGCGTGAACAGGAACACGGCGGTGGCCGCCTATCGCCAGCTCGCGCAGGCCGGGATCGTCGTGTCCCGAGGCCGCGCCGGCACGACGATGGCCGGGGCCGGCGCCGTCGCGCAGGAGGGTTTCGCGCCCGACACCGTGCTGCGTGACCTGGGCACCGGCAACCCCGACCCCACGCGGATCCCCGATCCCTCCGCCGCGCTCTCCCGCATCGCATCGCGTCCCGTGCTCTACGGCGAACCCGTCATCGACCGAGACCTCGAGCGCTGGGCACGCGAGTGGGTGTCCAGCGACCTCGCGGCATCCGACTTCCGCATCACGGTGACGAGCGGCGCCGTCGATGCCGTCGAACGCCTCTTGGCGCAGGCCCTGACGCGCGACGACGCGGTCGCCCTCGAAGACCCGTGCTTCCTGTCGAGCATCCACACCGTCCGCCTCGGCGGCTACCGCCCGGTGCCGGTGCCGGTCGACGAGGAGGGAATGACCGTCGACGGCTTGCAGGCCGCGCTCGACGCCGGCGTGCGCGCCGTGATCTGCACTCCGCGCGCGCAGAATCCGACCGGAGCGAGCCTCACTCCCGAGCGCGCCCGTGCGCTCCGTGCGCTCCTGTCCGAGCATCCGTACGTGCTCGTCATCGAGGACGACCACTTCTCGATGCTCTCGCAGCGGCCGTACGAGTCGCTGATCGCCCCCGGCCACCACCGGTTCGCGCTCGTGCGGTCGGTCTCCAAGTTCCTCGGGCCCGACATGTGCCTCGCCGTCGCGGCGACCGACCCCGCCACCGCCGAGCGCCTCGCCATGCGACTCAGTCCCGGCACGACCTGGGTCAGTCACCTGCTGCAGCGCCTGACGCTGGCGCAGCTCACCGACGAGGCGGTCGTCGCCCGGATCCGGGACACGGCGGCCCACTACGCGGCACGCAACGACGCCGTTGCGACACGTCTGCGCGACCGCGGCTTCGACGTGCGCTCCACCGACGGCCTGAGCCTGTGGGTGGGCTTCACCCGCCCGGCGCGCGAGATCGCCGAGCGTCTCATGCGACGCGGCTGGCTCGCGCGCACCGGCGACGAATTCACCCTTCACGAACAGGCGGCACCGTCCACCCACCTGCGCCTCACCGTCCACGACCTCTCCGACGACGACACCGCCCGCCTCGTCGACGACCTCATCGCCTGCGCGCGGTGACCACCGGCGTCGCTCCCCGCCCCTCCCCGAAAGAAGGCATCCCGAGATGAAGATCCTCTCCGTCCAGTCCGCCGTCGCATACGGCCACGTCGGCAACTCCGCCGCCGTCTTCCCCCTGCAGCGCATCGGCGTCGAGGTGCTGCCCGTCTACACGGTGAACTTCTCCAACCACACCGGGTACGGGTCATGGCGGGGTCCGCTGATCTCCCCCGACGATGTGCGCGACGTGATCACCGGCATCGAGGAGCGCGGCGTCTTCGGCGGCATCGACGCCGTGCTGAGCGGATATCAGGGCGGCGAGGGCATCGGCGACGTGATCATCGATGCCGTGGCCCGCGTCAAGGCCGCGAACCCGAGCGCGCTGTACGCGTGCGACCCCGTGATGGGGAACGCGAAGTCGGGCTGCTTCGTCGCGCCGGCCATCCCGGTGCTGCTGCGGGAGAAGGTGGTGCCGGTCGCCGACATCATCACCCCGAACCAGTTCGAACTCGGATTCCTCACCGATACCGAGCCCGACACCCTCGAGTCGACCCTCGCGTCCGTCGACCTGGCCCGGGCGATGGGGCCGAAGACGGTGCTCGTGACGAGCGTCGAGCGTCCCGACCGCGAGGAGGGCACTATCGAGATGCTCGCCGTCGACGACGAGGGCGCATGGATCGTGCAGACGCCCCACCTGCCGATGAAGGCCAACGGCTCCGGAGACGTCACCGCGGCCCTCTTCACCGCGCACTACGTCGAGACGGGCAGCGCGCAGACCGCACTGGAGCGCACGGCGTCAAGCGTGTACGACCTGCTGAAGGCGACGCTCGAGTCGGGTGAGCGGGAACTGCAGCTCGTCGAGGCGCAGGAGTGCTACGCACACCCGCGCATGCAGTTCACCGCCCGCCAGGTGCGCTGAGCACCGGCCTCGCGGACCCGTCGATCAGGCGGGATCCGCGGGGGTCGGCCAGGCATTCGCCACGGCTTCCCGCACCTCTCCCAACAACTGCGGCAGAGCCTTGGTCTTGGCGATGATGGGGAAGAAGTTCGCATCGGACCGCCAGCGCGGCACGACGTGCTGGTGCAGATGGGCATCCACTCCTGCGCCGGCGACCGCCCCCTGATTCATGCCGAGGTTGAAGCCGTCGCAGCGCGACACCTCCGCGAGCACGCGCATGGCGGTCTGAGTGAGGGCGCCGATCTCGGCGACCTCCTCGGCGGATGCCTGATCGTAGGTCGCGATGTGGCGGTACGGGCACACCAGCAGGTGGCCGGAGTTGTACGGGAACAGGTTGAGGAGCACGTAGGCCGTCCTCCCCCGTGCGACGATCAGCCGCTCGGCGTCCGGGTGCTTCGGCGCCTCGCAGAAGGGGCAGTCCTCCCGCAGCGGCTCCGGCCCGGCCTGGATGTACGCCATCCGGTGCGGGGTCCACAGCCGCTGGAACTCGTCGGGCACTCCGACGAAGTCGGCGGCGGGCTCCAGCGGCTGCTCGGTCATGCCAGGTCCCCGGCCTTCTGCACGAGGGTGTGCTCGGTGATCGCACGACGGATGCGCTCCACCGCGTCGGCGACCGGGATGCCGTTCTCCTGGGATCCGTCGCGGAACCGGAACGAGACCGTTCCCGCCGCACGATCCTGCTCGCCCGCGATGAGAAGGATCGGCACCTTGCCCGTGGTGTGCGTGCGGATCTTCTTCTGCATGCGGTCGTCGGATGTGTCGAGCTCGGCGCGCACGCCCTGGTCGCGCAGGGTGCGGATGACGTCGCCGAGGTAGTCGGCGTAGTCCTCCGCGACCGGGATTCCCGCGACCTGAAGCGGCGAGAGCCACACCGGGAAGTCACCGGCGTAGTGCTCGAGCAGGATCGCGAAGAAGCGTTCGATCGAGCCGAACAGCGCGCGGTGGATCATGATCGGACGCTTCTTCTGGCCGTCCTTGTCCATGAACTCGAGGTCGAAGCGCTCCGGCAGGTTCGGGTCGACCTGCACGGTCGAGAGCTGCCACGTGCGGCCGATCGCGTCGCGTGTCTTGAGGTCGATCTTGGGGCCGTAGAACGCGGCTTCTCCCGGCACCTCGGTGAGCTTGAGACCGGAGGCGACCGCCACCCGACGGAGGGCGTCGGTCGACGTCTCCCAGAACTCGTCCGAACCGATCCACTTCGACTTCTCGTCGTCCTTCATCGACAGTTCGAGCTCGAAGTCGGTGAGCCCGAAGTCGCGGAGCATCGAGAGGATGAAGTCGAGGACCTTCGCCACCTCGCCCTCGAGCTGGTCGGGAGTGACGAACAGGTGGGAGTCGTCCTGGGTGAATCCGCGCACGCGGGTGAGGCCGTGCAGCGCGCCGGAGAGCTCGTTGCGGTACACGGTGCCGTTCTCCGCGAAACGCAGCGGCAGGTCGCGGTAGCTCCGTGCGCGCTCCTTGTAAATGAGGATGTGCATCGGGCAGTTCATGGGCTTCAGGTAGTAGTCCTGACCCTGCTTGGTCACGTTGCCGTCGGCGTCGCGCTCCTCGTCCATCACGATGGGAGGGAACATGCCCTCCTTGTACGTCACGAGGTGGTTCGAGGTGAGGAAGAGGTCTTCCTTGGAGATGTGCGGCGTGTACACGTAGGTGTAGCCGCCCTCGATGTGGCGCTTGCGGGCGTGCTGCTCCATCTCGCCGCGGATCATGCCGCCGCGGGGATGCCAGACCGAGAGGCCCGAGCCGATCTCCTCGGGGAAGGAGAAGAGGTCGAGTTCTTTGCCGAGCCGGCGGTGGTCGCGCTTGGCGGCCTCTTCGAGACGGTGCTGGTACGCGCGCAGTTCGTCCTTCGACGGCCAGGCCGTGCCGTAGATGCGCTGGAGCTGCGGGTTCTTCTCACTGCCGCGCCAGTACGCCGCGGCGATGCGCGTGAGGTCCCAGCCGTTCCCGATCATGCGGGTGTTCGGCAGGTGCGGTCCGCGGCAGAGGTCCTTCCAGACGACTTCGCCGTCGCGCGTCGTGTTGTCGTAGATGGTGAGTTCGCCCTCGCCGACCTCGACCGACGCGCCCTCCGCGGCTTCCTTGCCGCCCTTGAGACCGATGAGCTCGAGCTTGAAGGGCTCGTCGGCCAGTTCGGCCCTAGCCTCGTCGTCGGTGACGACACGGCGCACGAAGCGCTGGCCTTCGCGGACGATGCGCTGCATCTCTTTGGTGATGGCCTTGAGGTCGTCGGGCGTGAACGGCGCATCGACGCCGAAGTCGTAGTAGAAGCCGTCGGTGATGGGCGGGCCGATGCCGAGGTTCGCCTGCGGGTTGATCCGCTGCACCGCCTGCGCGAGCACGTGCGCCGTCGAATGGCGCAGGATGCCGAGTCCGTCGGGGCTGTCGATGGTGACCGGCTCGACCTCGTCGGCATCGGTCACGGGGGTCGCGAGGTCCTTGAGGATGCCGTTGACGCGCATGGCGACGACGGATCGGTCAGAGAACAGGGCGAAGCCGTCTGTCGGCTGGGCGTTTTCAGGCACTGATCACTCCATCTGGGTCTCGATCTAGGCTACTCGCATGCCCGGCGACCGCCGACCGCCCGGCGGAGGCGTCAGGCTCCCGCGTCCGCGGTGGTGCTGTCGAGGGCCGGAGCGAGCATGATGATCGCGGCACCGACCAGCGCAACGGCGGAACCGATCCAATCCCACACCGTCGGTGCGAAACCGTCGACGATGATCCCCCACGCGAGCGAGCCGGCGATGAAGATGCCGCCGTACGCCGCGAGCACCCGGCCGAAGTTCGCGTCGGGTTGCAGGGCGGCGATGAACCCGTAGGCGCCGAGCGCCATCACCCCGAGCACCGCGAACAGCCAGCCGCGGTTCTCCTTGACCGCCTGCCACACGAGCCATGCGCCCCCGATCTCCGCGGTCGCGGCGAGGACGAACAGGACGACGATGCGGAACACGGTCATCGTGCCAGTGTGCCAGCAGCCGACGCGGCGGGTAGCGTGAGCGGATGATGAGAACAGCGGCCCGGTGGATGCTCGGGCTCGGCCTCGCCGCGATGGGTGTGCTGCATTTCGTGCAGACGCGCGGCTTCCGCCTGGTCGTTCCCGACTGGGCCACCCGCGTCACCCGCCTTGATCGCGACGCGATCGTGATTGCCTCCGGTGCGGCCGAGATCGCACTCGGGGCCGGGCTCATCGCTCTCCCGCGCGAGCAGCGGCGGATCGGCGCGGCGACGGCGGCCTTCTTCGTCGCCGTCTTCCCGGGGAACGTCCACCAGTGGCGCACCCGCCGATCGGCGCCCGGGCTCGACACCGATGCGCGTCGCTTCGCCCGACTGTTCCTGCAGCCCGTCCTGGTGGCATGGGCGCTATGGTCCACCTCCTCACCGCGCCGAAGTCAAGGCCGCCGCTGACATTTCCCCCGGTCCTCGTCGGAGGTCAGAATGGGGCGATGGCATCCCCTTCGATCGTCTGGTTCCGCGACGACCTCCGCCTCGCCGACAATCCGGCGCTGCGCGCCGCGATGGACAGGGGCGAGCCGATCGTCGCGCTCTTCGTGCTCGATGAAGAGTCCCCGGGGCTGCGCCCCTATGGAGGTGCCGCGCGGTGGTGGTTGCACCACTCCCTCGCCTCCCTGCAGGAGCGCCTCGCCGAGCGCGGGGTGGACCTCGTGCTGCGGCGGGGGCCCGCCGAGCGCGTGGTCCGAGAGGCGGTCGCAGATGCCTCGGCCGGTGCCGTGTTCTGGAATCGCCGCTATGCCGGAGCCGCACGAGAGATCGATGCCGCACTCAAGTCGTCGCTGCGGGAGGACGGTGTCGAGGTCGCCTCCTTCGCGGGGTCGCTGCTGCACGAACCGTGGACCGTGAAGACGGGGTCGGGCACGCACTTCTCGGTGTACAGCCCGTTCTGGCGTGCCTGTCTCCGCCTCCCTGCTCCGCGCACCCCGCTCCCGGAACCCCGCGAACTCGACGGGCTGCAGCGCGGGCCGGCCTCCGATCGGCTGGACGACTGGCAGCTCCTCCCCACGGCACCCGACTGGGCGGGCGGTCTCCGTGAGACCTGGGAGCCCGGCGAGCCCGCGGCCCGACGCCGCCTTCACGCCTTCCTCTCCGAGGACGTGGCGACGTACGACCGCGCGCGGGACGAACCCTCCGCGGGCGCGACATCGCTGCTCTCTCCGCGCCTCCGGTGGGGCGAGCTGAGCCCCTTCACCATCTGGCACGAGGCGACAGGGACCGATGCGGCATCGGGCTTCCTCTCGGAACTGGGCTGGCGGGAGTTCGCCTGGCACACGCTCTATCACTTCCCGGATCTCGCGAAGAAGAACCTCCGGTCGGAGTTCGACGCTTTCCCGTGGCCGCGCCTGCGGCCGTCGCACCTGCATGCCTGGCAGCGCGGGGAGACGGGTATCCCCCTGGTCGACGCGGGCATGCGCGAGCTGTGGCACACGGGCTACATGCACAACCGAGTGCGCATGGTGACCGCGTCGTTCCTCATCAAGAACCTTCTCATCGACTGGCGGCGGGGCGAGGAGTGGTTCTGGGACACGCTCGTCGACGCGGATGACGCGAACAATCCGTTCAACTGGCAGTGGGTCGCCGGGTCGGGCGCGGATGCCGCTCCGTACTTCCGCATCTTCAACCCGGAACTGCAGGCGAAGAAGTTCGATCCGCGCGGCCTGTACATCTCGCAGTGGGCATCGGACGCGCCGGACGAGCCGATCATCGATCTCAAGGAGACGCGTGCGGCGGCGCTCGCCGCGTACGACGTCGTCAAGCGCGCGCCCCGCGACTGAGCATCCGGTCGACCGGCCGGGCGGGGGACGAGCCGCACGCGTCGCGGTCGCAATACCATCGAAACGACCCCCTCGTCTTCGAAAGGACTCCCCTATGCTCGCCGGCGGATTCGATGCCCTGACCGAGAGCGACCTCCGCGCGGCCGGAAGCGTCAAGTGGACCGCCTTTCCCGACGTGATCGGCGCGTTCGTGGCCGAGATGGACTTCGGAGTGGCGCCCGCGATCAAGACCGCGATCGGGGAGGCGCTCGATGCCGGGCTGGCCGGCTACCTGCCCGAGCACCTCGCCGCCGACCTCGCCGCGGCGACGGCGGCCTGGTACGCCGATCACTACGGATGGGAGGTGCCCGCGACCCGCGTGAAGCACGTCCCCGATGTCATCGCCGCGTTCGAATACGCCATCGAGCATCACACCGCACCCGGATCGGCCGTGATCGTGCCCACTCCGGCCTACATGCCGTTCCTGATGGTCCCGCCGATGCACGGGCGACGCGTGATCGAGGTGCCGCAGGTCGTCGTCGACGGTCGCTGGGTGCTCGACCACGACGCCGTGACCGCGGCCTTCGCCGACGGCGGCGAGATGCTTGTGCTGTGCAACCCGCACAACCCGCTCGGTACGGTCGCAACCCGCACGGAGCTGGAACTCGTGGCGAAGACCGTCTCCGCGGCAGGCGGACGCGTGTTCTCCGACGAGATCCACGCTCCCATCGTCTACGCGCCCGCCCGGCACATCCCCTACGCCTCGGTCTCCGACGAGGCGGCCGCGCACACCCTCACCGCGACCTCCGCGTCGAAGGCCTGGAACCTCGCGGGCCTCAAGTGCGCGCAGGTGATCCTGTCGAACGAGGCGGACGTCGAGCTCTGGGAGCGAGAGGGCATGTGGACCGGCCACGGGACGTCGACGGTCGGCGCCGTCTCGAACGTCGCCGCCTACCGGAACGGTGGCGGCTGGCTGGACGAGGTCGTGCAGTACCTCGACGGGAATCGGCGCGCGCTCGCGGAGCTTGTCGCGGAGCACCTTCCCGATGTGCGACTGGTGCTGCCGGAGGGCACCTACATCGCCCTCCTCGACCTCCGCGAGACAGGGCTGACTGGCGACCTGGGCGCATGGTTCCGCGAGCACGCCGGCGTCGCGATGACCGACGGCGCCGCCTGCGGCGAGGCCGCGGTCGGATTCACGCGCTTCGTCTTCGCCATGCCCCGACCGCTCATCGAGCAGGCCGTCCTGCGCATGGCCGAGGCACTCCGCTCCCGTTGAATCGCGCCCCGTCTCCGACGCGAACGGTCAGTGCGCCCCACGCCTCCGGGCCGCCGCGGTGTCGGCGCGCACCCCGTCCCGAGAGGGCTCGCCGTGCCCGGGGAGCACCAGTGACGCCTCGCTCTCGTCGAGCACGTCGAGCGACCCCAGCGCTTCAGAGGTGTCCGCGGTGGCGGCACGGGCGACGATCTGCGGGCCGCGCTCGCCCGTGTACGGATCGAGGGTGACGAGCGCATCGCCGGAGATCAGAACCCCGGTCTCCTCGAAGAAGAACGCACAGTGGCCCCCGGTATGGCCCGGAGTCCAGAGCGCGATCGGCATTCCGGGGGCGTCGACGGGATGCCCGTGCGACACGCGCCCGGTCACTTCGATGCCGCGCACACCCAAAGCCCCTCGCAGAGCCATGCGCGTGATGGGCGGGATGCCGCCCGGGTGGGAGAGCAGGTAGGCGACGCGCGCCTCCTCCGGTCGGTAGCTGTACGGATGCCGAGCGAGGTGGACGTCGCGCGGATGCACGTGCGCGTCGACGCCGCGGCTCTGGAGCATGCGCCCCATCCCGACGTGGTCGAAGTGCCCGTGGGTGAGCACGAGCGCGTCGATGTCGGAAACGGTGGCCCCGAGATGCGCGAGCACCTCGGTCAGCGCGCCGCGCGAACCGGGAAGGCCGGCGTCGTACAACGTCAGGCCTTCGGTCGTCTGCAGCAGGTAGCAGTTGACGTCCGCCACCGCGATGCGGAACACCCCCGCCGCCACCTCGGACCAGCGGCGCGCAGCGCTCACTGCTCCCCTCCATCATCGGTCGGGCCACGGCCCGCATCGAACTCCCGCTCGTACCGCTCCCGCGCCTCGGCGAGCAGGGCCTCGTCGAGGATGGCGACCGGTTCGACCTCGTCGATCAGCGGCTCGCAGTCGGGGCCACGGCCGCACACCCGCCCGCGCAGGATCCACGCGATCCGTTCCGGTTCGTCCTCGGCGAGATGCTGATACTGCGACAGTTGACGCGCCAGCCAGTCCTCCAACGGGCGCGTCCACCATTGCTCGGCGTCCAACGGGTTCACCGACAGCCCCGGCAGTTCCAGCCCGCTCTCGGTGTCGACGCTCGAACGGGCGGCATCGGCATCCGGCCCCTCGGAGTACCGCACATGCAGTCCGGGCCAGGCCCGGACCACGGCCGCGAGCTGCGCGAGATGCGAGACGCGGCGCAGAGCCGCATCCGGGGCGTCGGTGTCGTCGTCGACGACGGGGGCTCGATCGTTCAGCAAGGCGTCGATGTCGTGCATGCGTCGGACGGTAGGAAGCGTCGGAGCTCCATGACAGGGGGCTTGACAGGATCGGCAATGACGCCCCGAGCGCGAACGCGGGATAGCGGGCGAAGATAGCGCGTCTCCCTCACCCCGTCAACGCCCTCTCAGGCGATCCACAGCCCCCCTAACGTCGGTCACTCCTGTTACACCCATCTGGAGGCACTCATGACCGACACCGCACGACGCACCCACGGCTACGCCGCGACGCCGATCCAGAAGACCGCCCTCATCGTGGGCATCGTCTTCCTCCTCGTCGGAATCGCCGGCTTCATTCCCGGACTCACCCACTCCGCCGAGCACCTGCACGGTGCGGGGGCCGATTCCGAGGCGCATCTCCTGGGCGTGTTCCAGGTCTCGGTGCTGCACAACTTCGTGCACCTGGCCTTCGCGATCGCGGGTATCGCCCTCGCCGCACGTGCGCGCTCGTCGCGCCTGTACCTGATCATCGGCGGTCTGGCCTACCTCGTCGTCTGGCTCTACGGTCTGATCGCGGTCGGCAATGATTCGCTCAACTTCATCCCGGTGAACGACGCGGACAACTGGCTGCACCTCGCCCTCGGCATCGGCATGGTGCTCCTCGGCATCTTCGTCAGCCGCGAGCCCCGCGTCCCTGGCAACGGCAACCGCACCGCCCGCGCGTGACCGATCTGCATCGACGGAGCCGACCATGCGCGCGATGACCTATCGTGGCCCGTACAAGATCCAGGTCGCCGAGAAGCCGGAACCGCGGATCGAGCATCCCAACGACGCGATCGTGCGTGTGACGCACGCCGCCGTCTGCGGGTCCGATCTGCACCTCTTCCACGGCATGATGCCGGACACCCGGATCGGTCACACGTTCGGCCACGAGATCGTGGGCATTGTGCACGAGGTCGGCCCGTCGGTGCAGAATCTCTCGGTCGGAGACCGAGTGATGGTGCCGTTCAACATCTCCTGCGGCACCTGCTACTTCTGCAGCCGCGGCCTGCTGTCGAACTGCCACAACGTCAACCCCAACGCCACCGCCGTCGGCGGGATCTACGGCTACTCCCACACCACCGGGGGCTACGACGGCGGGCAAGCGGAGTTCGTCCGCGTGCCGTTCGCCGACGTGGGCCCGTCGGTGGTGCCCGACTGGCTGTCGTCGGAGGACGCCCTGATGCTCACGGATGCGTTCTCGACGGGCTACTTCGGCGCTCAGCTCGGTGAGATCGCCAAGGGCGACACGGTCGCGGTCTTCGGCGCCGGCCCGGTCGGGCTGGCCGCAGCTCGGTCCGCGTGGTTCCTCGGAGCCGGGCGGGTCATCGTCGTCGACCACCTCGACTATCGGCTCGAGAAGGCCCGCGACTTCGCGTACGCCGAGACCATGCACCTCCGTGAGGTCGGCGACATCGTCCTCGCGATGAAGCGCGCGACCGGCCACCTCGGCGCCGACGTCGCCATCGACGCGGTCGGCGCGGAGGCCGACGGCGGCCTGGTCCAGCACATCACCGGCGCGAAGCTCAAACTCCAGGGCGGGTCCCCCGTCGCGGTGAATTGGGCCATCGACTCGGTGCGGAAGGGCGGCACCGTCTCGGTCATCGGGGCCTACGGCCCCCTCCCCTCGTCCGTGCGTCTCGGCGACGCGGTCAACAAGGGGCTGACGGTGCGTGCGAATCAGGCGCCGGTGAAGCGGCAATGGCCCCGCCTGCTCGAGCACATCCGCGAGGGACACGTGAGGCCCTCCGATCTGCTGACGCACCGCTTCCCGCTCGAACACATCGCCGAGGCTTACCACGTGTTCTCGTCGAAGCTCGATGGCTGCATCAAGCCCGTCATCACCGTCGGAGAGGACTGATCATGCCCTACCAACCCGCCAAACCCCTCCTCGCTCCGACGCCGGACGAGCTCCGCGCGCGCATCCCCGGCTGGGGCACCGACGCCGCGCCGAAGCACCGTCGCACGTGGCAGCAGCTCGAGGATTTCGGGGACACCGGTGCGCACTGGATCGAACCCGACCGGCAGCCCGGGGGCGAAGACAGGGAGCGCTCGATCGAGCACGGGATGCTCCCGCCGGTGTTCGGTACCGCGCAGCCCCTGCACGGCCTGTCCGGCGCGATCCGGCGCATCGCCTACGACCGGCTGAGCGAGACCAAGAACACGCGCTGGCTGCTGCTCGTGCTGGGCGACCGCGTCGAGTCCGTCGAAGCCCACCTGCGCTCGTTCCTCACGCCCCGTCCCGACAATCCGATCACCCAGACCGGAATCCTCGCCGAGGCGCGGCATCGACCGCTCGCCTCCCGATTCGGACGGGGACGTATCGACCTGCGGCACACCTGGCTCGATCCGATCATCGTGGCCGGGCCCTGGATCGCCGCGGTTCTGCTCGCGGTATCGACGCTACGGCGTCGACGTCGCTGAGCACCGTCCTCGTCTGCGGCCTGAGTGCCTCATCGGCGGCTCATAGTAGGCGCAGTGAATTCTGATCGGTTCCTCCGGGATCGTGGTGCGGACACGCACCGCTCCCCGAAAGGACCCTTCCATGAGCCGCATCCCCGATCCCGACATCACACCCGACGGCCCGCTGTACCAGGGACGACCGCTCGATCGGCCCGATGAGGAGGTCGTCGACCAGGGCGCCCCTTTCGACATCCGTACGGTGATGAGCCGTCGCGGCGTGCTCGGGTTCGCCGGTCTCGGCATCGGGGCGATGATCCTGGCGGCCTGCGGGACGGCCCCGTCCGCGTCGTCCGCCTCACCGTCGCCGTCCGACGCGGGCGGCACGGACGACACCGGTGCGGAAACCGACAGCGAGATCCCGGAGGAGACGGCCGGTCCCTATCCGGCGGACGGCACCAACGGTCCGGACATCCTCGAGAGATCCGGCATCGTACGTCGCGACATCACCCGCTCCATCGACGGCGGCGCAACCGCGACGGGAGTGCCGCTGACGATCGAGTTCCAGCTCGTCGACGTGGCGAACGGCGATGCGCCGTTCGCGGGAGCTGCTCTGTACGCGTGGCACTGCACCGCTGAGGGTGACTACTCCATGTACTCCGACGGCCTAGAGGACGTGACGTACCTGCGGGGCGTGCAGGTCGCGGATGCCCAGGGCCGGGTGTCGTTCACCTCGATCTTCCCCGGTTGCTACGCCGGCCGATGGCCGCACATCCACTTCGAGGTATATCCCGACGTCGCCTCGATCACCGACGCGGCGAACGCGATCGCGACCTCGCAGATGGCGCTGCCGCAGGCGGAGAGCGCCGCGGTCTATGCTCTCGACGGGTACGGAGGGTCGGCGCGCAACCTGAGCGCTGTGAGCCTCGCGCAGGACACCGTGTTCGGCGACGACTCCGCCTCCTCGCAGCTGGCGACGGTCAGCGGCGACGCCGACGCCGGGTACACCGCAACCCTCGTCGTCCGTATCGACACGCGCACGGCTCCCGCATCGGTATCCGCTCCCGCGGGAGGCCCCGGCGGGCCACGTGGTTGAACGCCATCAACGACGAAGCCCCCGGCGTGAACCGGGGGCTTCGTCTGGTGGTGCGCGATACTGGGATCGAACCAGTGACCTCTTCCGTGTCAGGGAAGCGCGCTACCGCTGCGCCAATCGCGCCTAGAAGGCTATTCATTTATCGGTGAGGTGGCGACGGGATTCGAACCCGTGTAAACGGCTTTGCAGGCCGGTGCCTAGCCGCTCGGCCACGCCACCGTGTGGATTGACCCCACGTGCCGTGGACCTTCTGACGAAGATCCCCTGCACTCGAGCGGATGACGAGACTCGAACTCGCGACCCCAACCTTGGCAAGGTTGTGCGCTACCAACTGCGCTACATCCGCATTTCGTTCCCGGTTGTTGTCCCGGGCACTCATGAAACATTAGCCCAAGATCGACGAGTGTCAAAACCCGACGCGAATCTCGCGCGTGTCTCTCCGGATGGTCACGAGCACCGCTCGGTGTCCGGTAGTATCGGTTGTCGGCCCCCTGGGGCCCTGGGCGATTGGCGCAGTTGGTAGCGCGCTTCCTTCACACGGAAGAGGTCATCGGTTCGAGTCCGGTATCGCCCACCACATCGAGACAGGAGGCCCGCGGTCATCGCGGGCCTTCTGCGTTCCCGGCATCCGCTCCCCTCGCACGCTCCCCCGGATCCCGCCCCTGGGCGAGCCGGTAAGCCGGCTGGCGCAGCGCGGCCACCCATCCGTACGGCTGCGTGCCGGGGACCGGATGCCGGTCGACGTCGAAGCGCAGCGTCGGGTCGTCCCCGGACCGGGCTGCATCCAGAACGATCTCGCCGATCGGATGCCACCTGCCTCGCGGCGTCGCGGCCGAGAGCGTCAGGCGCCAGGTATCGCGGAACACCGCTCGACGAAGCGCCGCGAAGTCGGCGGGCAGTCGTCGTGGTGGAATGGTGCGCGCGCAGAACAGCATCGGCCCGCGCTCGGTCCGTACCGGGAGGATGCTCGAGTAGCTCGCCCGGTCTGGAGTGAGGTGCGGAGCAAGCACGAAGCGGCCGGGCACCCCGACACCGGTCGCGGAGAGTTGCAGGTCGACGGTTCGGCCGTCGATCACGCCGCGCAGGGCGAGTCCGTAGACATCCGGCACGCCGTCGGGGAACCCGATGGAACGGGACAGGCGCGCCACGATGGGGAACGCGATCCGTCCGGCGGGCTCCCCCGTCTCCCCCGTCTCCCCCGCCGCCGCGACGAGGATCGCGCGCACGACATCGCCATCGAGCACCGCCTCACCGTCGAAGACCGCACCGCGCGAGTGGATCGGCCGCGGACGACGCATCAGCAGGACGAACGCGATCCCGCCGCGCAGCGCGAGGCCGAGCAGGCGGAAGAGCATCCGCATCATGCGACCGGAAGCGGGGCTTCGCGGGCGCCCGAGCCCGCGTCCGACTGCGCCAGACCCGACCGGCATGCTCCGATGGCGACGTCAGCGAGGTTCCCCCGCAGAGCCAGCTGCTCGCGTTGCCAGTCCGCGCCCGTTCCCCGAGCGACGATCTCTCGAATGCCTTCCGCGACCCGCTGCAGATCACCCGCCCGATCGAGGGCGGGTTCCACGTGGCGCAGCAGCGTCTCGAAGGCGGTCTCCGCGGTCCAGCGCTCCCCCGTCCGAGGGTCGACCTGATCACCGCGCACCCCCGTCATCGCCGCCCGCCAGGTGGCCAGGCGCAGCATTCGTTGATCACTGCCGGCCGGCGGCACCCCTCGCCGCGCCTCCTCAGCGGCGGACTCGACCAGCGCTCGACAGAGACCGGCGATCGTCACGGCGTCCCGCTCACGGAAGCAGACGTCCGCGATGCGGATCTCCACCGTCGGGTGGTGCCGCGACAATCGTGCGTCGAGATAGAGCATCCCGGCATCGAGAAGGGTGCCCGACTCCAACAGCATTCGTTCGTGACGTCGATACGACCCTCCATCGCCGAACACGGGGTTCGGCCCGGAGCAGGGCCAACGGTTCCACACGTCGCTCCGATAGCTCGCATAGCCCGTGTCGACACCGTTCCAGAACGGGGAGTTCGCGGACAGGGCGAGCACGAGCGGAAGCCACTCCCGTACGCGGTCGAGCACAGCGACCCCCTCGTCCGCCGACCGGATCGAGACGTGCACGTGGAAGCCGCACGTCAGCGACGAACGGGCTGTCACCCCGTAGCGGCGCGTCATCTCCCGATACCGGGCCGTGGGCGTCGTGTGCGGTATGAGCGGCAGCGGCGAGGTGGCGAGAGCCACCGCCCTGGCGCCCACCTCGCGGGCGGCCGCATCCGCCACCCGTCGCGACGAGGCGATTCCATCGGCGAGGTCGGCGAGCTCGCGGCAGGGAGCTCCGACCGCCTCGATCATCTCCTGCTGCAGCTCTGCTTCCAGCGTCGTACCCGCCCCCGCCCGCCGCAGGAGCTGCGGGGCGACCGCCATGGCGCGACCGGTCGCGCCATCGATCAGCAGAAGCTCCTCTTCCACACCGAAAGTCCTCATGGGGCGATTCAGCGCGGTGACATGCTGAGCGTGAAGCGTCTTGACAAAGGCCGACACGTTCTGCAGCCCGCGAGACGTGTGGTGCCCGCGCCGAGGCCGCCTCGCTCCGGCCCCGCTGCCTCCTCCCCCTTCCTCCCGCCCCCTTCCTTCCGCTCCCGGGACCTCGCTAACGTCGGATTGGAGAGCGGGAACGAAGCCGACACGAGGAAGAGCACATGGAGAACGCAGACGTCGTCGTGGTCGGAGCCGGCGTGGCGGGTCTGACCGCTGCTCGACTCCTCGAGATCGCCGGGCGTCGCTGCGTGCTCGTCGAGGCGCGCGACCGCATCGGCGGTCGTGTGAGCACGGACCGCTCCGACGGCCGCGTGACCGACCTCGGCGCGTCGTGGATCCACGGCATCACCGACAGCCCGGTCGCCGCCGCCGCGGCGGCGTTCGGTCTGCGGACGGTCGAGTTCACCGTCGGCGGATATCAGCCGGACAGCCGCCCGATCGCCCATTACGGCCCGGATGGCGACCGCCTCAGTGACGAGGAGGCGCGACGCTACGTCGACGACATCCACGCCGTCGACACCGCGTTGCTCTCCACCATCGACGCCTCCGGTCCCGCCGATTCGTACCGCGACGTCACCGAGGCTGCACTGGCCGTGCAGGGGTGGGATGCCGCGCGGACGCAGCGCGTGCGCGAGTATCTCGAGCACCGCGCGGAGGAGCAGTACGGCGCGTGGATCGACGACCTCGCGGCGCACGGCCTCGACGACGACGTGATCGACGGCGACGAGGTCGTGTTCCCCGACGGGTACGACGCGCTGCCCGCGCACCTCGCCGAGGGCCTCGACATCCGCCTGTCGACGCCGGCGACTCGCGTCGAGTGGTCGCCAGACGGCGTGCTCATCACCACCGCCCACGGGGCGTTCAGCGCACGGCAGGCGATCGTCACCGTCCCGGTCGGAGTGCTGCAGTCCAGCGACCTGGTGTTCTCCCCCGCGCTCCCCGAAGCGCACGCCGCCGCACTGTCGCGGTTGGCGATGAACCGCTTCGAGAAGGTCTTCCTCCGCTTCCCCGAGCGCTTCTGGGAGCCGGACGTCTACGCGATCCGTCAGCAGGGCCCCGAAGGCCGGTGGTGGCACTCGTGGTACGACCTCACCCGCCTCGACGGAGAGCCGACTTTGCTCACCTTCGCCGCCGGGCCCGCCGCTGAGCGGACGGCGGACTGGGACGATGAGCGGCTCGTCGTCTCGGTACTCGCGCAGCTGCGCCGCCTGTACGGCGACCGCGTCCCCGCTCCCACTGCGGTCCATCGAACCGCGTGGCAGCACGACCCGTGGTCGCGCGGCTCGTACGCGTTCATGCGTCCGGGCTCGACCACCGCCGATCACGATGACCTCGCCGTGCCCATCGGCGACCGGCTGCACCTCGCCGGCGAAGCGACCTGGACCGACGATCCCGCGACCGTGACGGCGGCTCTGCTGTCCGGGCACCGAGCCGTGGAGCGGGTGCTCGGCAGGCCCGTTCCGATCGATGCGCTGTGGGACGGCGACGCCGCTCGCGCCGTCTAACACGCGCGGCGTCGGTGCACCACCCCCTCGGCCCAAGCGAGCGGACCGGAGAGCATCGAAGGACAGCGGCCGCCCGCCCCGGGGCAGCCCGACCGAGAGGAGTGAGCGATGAGCGACATCGAGAACCAGAACCCGATCGCCGGAGCAGAGGACGACCGCATCGCCGGCGACGGCAGCGGCGACCCGAACAGCGACCGCGCCTTCCTGCAGGACCTGCCGCCGGCTCAGGACCAGCGCCTGGACGACGCGGAGGTCGACGCCACCGACCCGCTCGACGAGGACGACATCGACGGGGAGTGACCTCTCCGGACGCACGAAGGCCCCCTCCTGCCAGGACAGGAGGGGGCCTTCTGCACGCGTCAGGCTCGGGCGGCCCGGGGCGTGCTCGCCGGCTGCGGCTTCGAGAACAGCACGACGACGATGACCGCGATGCCGACGACGACGTGCGGCAGCCACACGTTCGGGGCTTCGGTCGAGAATCCGAAGATCCAGGGCGAGAGGGCGAGGAACAGGCTCGCGACGATGTCGAAGACGAGGTGCACCGGCATCGGGATGAAGCCGAAGGGGCCCCACTCGTACTTCGTGAACAGGCTGTAGACGATCAGGCCGATGCCGAGCACGACCGGGATGATGACGGCGGGTCCGCCCATGGCAGCGAAGCCGAACAGCCAGGGGGCTGCGATCAGGGCGATACCGACGACGTAGTCGAGGATGCCGTGGACCTTCGTGGGGATGAAACGCATAATGCCTCCTTGTGCAGGAACCGCGGAAGCGGCTCACAGAAGGTTCGGCACCCGTGCGCGATCGGATTGCTCCGATGTCGACCGACCTTCAGTTCGGGCGTGTCGCGCGCCAGCCGTACCGCTGGTGCAGAGCCGCAGCGACGTGGTCGAATCGCGACCGGGCGAGCACAGCGGCCTCCCGTCGCAGACCGCGCTCGTGCACGCTGTAGAGCTGCTCGATGTCGACCCATGACTCGCGGCCCTGGGCATCCCACGCCCCCGATCCGATGGAGAGGTAGTCACGATCGCCATCGTGCGGGCGCGAGGTCAGACGCACCGCGTAGACCCGCTCGGCCGACGCGCGGCCGATGACGAGCACCGGGCGGTCCTTGCCGCGTCCGTCCCCTTCTTCGTAGGGCACCCACGTCCAGACGATCTCCCCGGCGTCCGGAGCTCCGTCGCGGTTCGGGGAGTACTCGACGACCAGCCCGCGCACCGCCCGGGGGTCGAGCCGTCTCGTCGCCGTCTCCGCTCTACTCCCCGCGGGGGCCGGCGCCGGTTGCGGCCGCAGCACGGCCGAACGTCCCGGCGCCGTGCGGGGCCGGGACGTTCGGGGCGAGAGTGCGTCGAGCACTCTCCGGGTGATCGTGACGAGGATGCTCCGGGCTGAACTCACACGGTCACCCTAGTTCCTCGATCCGAGGATCAGGCTTCGGTGAGCGCGTAGCCCTCCTCGCCGTGCACGACGGAGTCGACACCGGCGATCTCGTCTTCGCTGGTGACCCGGAAGCCGATGGTCTTCTCGATCGCGAAGCCGATGATGAACGCCACGACGAAGGAGTAGATCAGCACGCCGCCGGCCGCGATGACCTGCACGACCAGCAGGCGCCAGTCGCCACCGACGAACAGGCCCTGGCCCGTCGCGAAGAATCCGAGGTAGATCGTGCCGAGCAGACCGCCGACGAGGTGGATGCCGACGACGTCGAGCGAGTCGTCGAACCCGAGACGGAACTTGAGCTCCACGGCCAGCGCGCACAGCACACCGGCGACGACGCCCAGCAGCAGCGCCCACCCGGGGGTGAGGTTCGCACAGGCGGGGGTGATGGCCACGAGGCCGGCGACCGCACCCGAGGCGGCGCCCACCGAGGTCGGCTTGCCGTCCTTGATCTTCTCGATGAGAATCCAGCCGAGGATGGCCGCTGCCGTGGCGCCGAGCGTGTTGATGCCGATCAGGCCGACACCGCCCATGTCCTCGGCGAGCCACTCCGCACCGGCGTTGAAGCCGAACCAGCCGAACCACAGCAGCGCGGCGCCCAGAAGCGTCAGCGGCACGTTGTGCGGCTTGAGGATGCCCTTCTGGAAACCGATCCGCTTGCCGAGGACGATCGCGAGCGCCAGCGCCGCGGCTCCGGCGTTGATGTGCACGGCGGTGCCGCCGGCGTAGTCGATGACCGCGATGTCCCCTCCGGGGAAGAGCGTCTCACCGAGGTTCATGATCCAGCCGCCGCCCCAGACCCACGCCGCGATCGGGAAGTAGCCGACCGTGGCGAAGATGCCGGCGAAGATCAGCCAGGAACCGAACTTGGCCCGATCAGCGATCGCACCCGAAATCAGGGCGACGGTGATGATCGCGAAGGTGGCGCCGTAGGCGACGCCGAGCAGTGCGACGTTGGCGTCGGGGCCTTCGGCGAGGCCGGCGAGACCGAAGTCCGCGAACGGGTTGCCGGCGAACTGCGTGGGGCTGTCGACGGCGCTCATCGAGAAGCCGAACAGGATCCAGAGCACCGCCACCAGTCCGATGGAGCCGAAGCTCATCATCATCATGCTGACGACGCTCTTGGCCTTGACGAGCCCGCCGTAGAAGAACGCGACGCCGGGGGTCATGAGCAGCACGAGGGCGGTCGCGGTGATCGCCCAGGAGATGTTGCCGGGAGCATCCATGGAATACCTCACATCCGAGTAACTGAGAGCTTCAGTGTGGCGAGGCTCGGTTTCAGGGACGGGCGAGGTGTGTTTCCCCGGCGTTACACGCGGCGTCGGCGTGTAACCATCGCGTTACGCGGGGCTGGAATGCGTCAGTGCATTCAGCCGGGAGATCGCGCGGAGGTACTTCTTGCGGTATCCGCCGCCGAGCATCTCCTCGGCGAAGACCCGGTCGAGGCCGACCCCGGTCGCGAGGATCGGGATCTGCGCGTCGTAGACACGGTCGACGAAGGCGACGAAACGCAGCGCCTCCGACTGGTCCGTGAGGACGCGCACGTCTCGGAGGCCGACGATCCCGATGCCGTCGATCAGACGGATGTACCGGGAGGGATGCACGCGGGCGAGGTGCGAGATGACGTCGTCGAACGCGTCGTCCGAGACCGTCGACGATGCGGATGCGGTGGCGACGGCATCCGCATACTGCTCGTCGGTGAGCACGACGGCGTGACCGTCGATCGCGCGCTGTCGGAAGTCGACGCCGTCGATGCGCATCGTGCGGAAGCTGTCGGCCATCTGGTGGATCTCGCGGAGGAAGTCCTGCGCGGCGAACCGTCCCTCGCCCAAGGCGTTCGGCGGCGTGTTCGACGTCGCGGCCAGCTTCGTCCCGGAGGCGACGAGCTCGCCCAGGAGCCGGGTCATGACCATGGTGTCGCCCGGATCGTCGAGCTCGAACTCGTCGATGCACAGCAGGTCGGCTCCGCGGAGGAGGTCGACGGTGTTCTTGTAACCGAGCGCGCCGACGAGAGCGGTGTACTCGATGAACGAACCGAAGTACTTCCGTCGCGCGGGCATGGCGTGATAGATCGCCGCCAGCAGGTGCGTCTTGCCGACGCCGAATCCTCCGTCGAGGTAGACGCCCGGCTTGACCTCCGGTTCCTTCTTCGCGCGACTGAACAACCCGCCCCGCTTGACGGGGGCACCGCGGCCGGAGAACTGCAGGAGCGTCTGCTTGGCCTCCTCCTGCGAGGGGTACTCCGGGTCGGCGCGGTAGCTGTCGAAGGTGGCGCCGTCGAACTGCGGCGGAGGAACGAGGCTGGCGAGCATCTCGGGGCCGGTGACGGCGGGCTGGCGATCGCTGAGGCGCACGACGCCCGGGGTGCTCTTCGTGTCGGTCATTCGTTTCCTGTGTCGAAGTCTTACGAATCGGGCATCGGGGGCACCGAGGGGAACTATCGTCGAAGCGACGGATCAACACTACGCCGTCGCCGGCCCACCCTTCGCCCGCACACCCCCGAGGAGCGTCCCGTGACCATCGAGTTCGACACGTCGTCCGCCAAGTTCGCCGAGTACTCCGAGCCCGGACGTCTCGTCAGCACGCAGTGGCTCGCCGAGCACCTCGGTGAGC
This sequence comes from Microbacterium sp. Soil_N32, assembly GCF_057655505.1. Classification (NCBI taxonomy): domain Bacteria; kingdom Bacillati; phylum Actinomycetota; class Actinomycetes; order Micrococcales; family Microbacteriaceae; genus Microbacterium; species Microbacterium sp. Soil_N32. The sequence goes on along the minus strand of NZ_JBDGME010000019.1, from coordinate 371,591 downwards.
CGGGTCTCGTCGTCGTCGAGTCCGACGAGGACGTGCTGCTCTACGAGACGGGTCACATCCCGGGGGCAGTGAAGGTGGACTGGCACACCGAGCTCAACGACCCCGTGGTGCGGGACTACGTCGACGGCGAGGGATTCGCCGAGCTCCTGAGCCGCAAGGGCATCGCCCGCGACGACACCGTCGTCATCTACGGCGACAAGAACAACTGGTGGGCCGCGTACGCGCTGTGGGTGTTTTCGCTCTTCGGCCACGAGGACGTGCGTCTGCTCGACGGAGGCCGCGACCGCTGGATCGCGGAGGGACGCGAGATCACGCGCGAGAAGACGACCCGCGCTGCGACCGAGTATCCCGTCGTCGAGCGTGACGACTCCCTGCTCCGCGCCTACAAGGAAGACGTGCTCGCCCACATCGGCAAGCCGCTGATCGACGTGCGCTCGCCCGAGGAGTACAGCGGGGAGCGCACGAGCGCCCCGGCCTACCCGGAGGAGGGCGCGCTGCGCGCCGGCCACATCCCCACCGCGCAGAGCGTTCCGTGGGCCAAGGCCGTGGCGGAGGACGGCGGGTTCAAGAGCCGCGCGGAACTGGATGCGATCTACCGCGAGGGCGCAGGACTGGTCGACGGCGACGAGGTCGTCGCGTACTGCCGCATCGGCGAGAGGTCGAGCCACACCTGGTTCGTGCTCAAGCACCTGCTCGGGTTCGAGAACGTGCGCAACTACGACGGATCCTGGACCGAGTGGGGCAGCGCGGTGCGCGTGCCGATCGCCACCGGTTCCGAGCCCGGCGCACTCTGAGCGTGTGAGAATGGCGGGGATGAGCGACACCCACGTTCCCGACACCCTCGCCGAGATCCGCGACTCCTTCCTCGAGACGCCCGAGGCCGATCGTCTGCTGCTCTTGCTCGAGTTCGCCGACGAGCTCCCGCCCGTCTCGCCGGAGGTGGCCGCGCATCCGGAGATGTGCGAGCGCGTGGCCGAGTGCCAGTCCCCCGTCTACATCTACGTCGAGGTCGTCGACGATCGGGTCGCCATGCACGCCACGGCTCCCCCGGAGGCTCCGACGACGCGCGGATTCGCGAGCATCCTCGCACAGGGCATCACGGGTCTCACTCCCGACGAGGTGCTGGCGATCCCGGACGACTACCCGCAGTCGATCGGTCTGACGAAGGCGGTCTCGCCCCTCCGCATCGGCGGGATGACGGGCATGCTCATGCGGGCGAAGAAGCAGGTCAGGCAGAAGCGCTGAATCCCCGCTCCTGCAGCCAATCGGTGATCGCCGACGACCATCCGGCTTCGTCGTGGTTCCAGATCTTCGTGTGCCGTGCTCCGGAGATGCGGGGCATCGTCACGATGTCGGGGCGCGCCTCCTGGAGAGCGCGCGACGGCCCCGATGGCACGTACCCGTCGTCGTCGCTGTGGAGGATGAGCATCGGGGCGGTGAGTTCGTCGGCGCGCGCGACCATGTCGAGTCGATCGAACGGGATCGCCTCCTCCGCACCGCTCAATCGCGCGCCGAGCGGATGCGTGAGCGTACGCATGGCAAGAGCCGGCAGCGGAGCCCGAAGGCCGATCTGTCCGGCCTGGAAGCGGAGCACGCTGCGCCAATCCACGACCGGCGAATCGAGGATGAGTCCCGCGATCCGATCGCGGTGCCCGGAGTTCACGGCCGTCTGCAACGCGATCGCGCCGCCCATCGACCAGCCCATGAGGATGACCTGGTCGGCGCCGTGACGGAGCGCATAGGCGACGGCGGCATCGACATCGCGCCACTCCGCGGCGCCGAGGGCATAGGCGCCGGAGCGACTGCGCGGCGCCTCGCCGTCGTTGCGATAGGAGACGACGAGGGTGGGCAGACCCGCGGCATGCAGCACGGGGACGGCTCGCAGGCACTCCCCGCGCGTGGTGCCGCGACCGTGCACCTGGATCACCCAGGTGCGCGACTCGGCGGGGAAGAACCAGGCAGGGCAGGGTCCGGCGGGTGATCCGATCAGGACGTTCTGCCAGGGCAGGTGCAGTTCCGCGGGCGCGGCGTAGTACCACCCGCTGAATCCGGCGTCCCCGTCGACGCGTGCGCCGGGCTCGATCTGCGTGAGCAGCTTCCGCCGGACGGTCGTGGCATCGGCGCTGAGCACGGCCCCGAGTTTCACGTAGCCGTACGTTCCGGTCGTGTAGAGGCCGTATCGCCCGGGCAGCTCAGTGTCGAGAGTACGGGCGAGCTCGATCGTCTGCGCGCCGGTGTCGATCGACAGGATGCGCGTGTTCGGGCGGCCCGATGTCGGGACGACCACCCGGCGGGCGACGCCGAGCACGAGGAACGACGCGGCCGCACCCAGCAGCGCGAAGATCGGGAGGACGAGCGCGACGGCGTGCCTGAGACTCTTCATCGCCTCCTGACTCTAGCCTGTTGCCGTGACCGCACCCCCCGATGCCGGGAGCCCCTTCGACAGCGCCACGGCAGAATTGCGCGCGACGGTGTTCCGCGACGACATCGCCGTCCGAGAGATCCCCGCGCCCGCCGGGCTGGCTCCCTTCGCCGTCGCCCTCGCCGCCGAGGTGCGCCCGGACGCGAACGGCGAGTCGGCGTACGGCACAGGGCGCTTCATCCTCCTGCACGATCCGGACGAGCCGGCCGGGTGGGGCGGGGCGTGGCGCATCGTGATCTTCGCGCAGGCGCCGCTGGAGACCGAGATCGGCACCGATCCGCTGCTCGCGGATGTGACCTGGTCGTGGCTCATCGACGCGCTCGACTCCCGGGAGGCGATTTACGCGGCGGCCTCCGGGACCTCTACCAAGACTCTCTCGAAAGGCTTCGGGGGCCTCGCCCTCGAAGGCGACGGCGCGCAGATAGAATTGCGGGCGTCCTGGTCTCCCGAAGGCCCCTTCCGCCCGCACGTCGAGGCATGGGCCGAACTGGTCGGGATGCTGGCGGGACTTCCGCCCGGCTCCGAGGGCATCGCCGTGATCGGCGCGCGAAAGGCTGTACGTGACTGAATACTCCGTGATCTCGGACGTCGAGGAGTTCCGCGCTGCCTGCGCCACCCTCGCGAACGGCGAAGGGCCCGTCGCGGTCGACGTCGAACGCGCTTCGGGCTTCCGCTACTCGCAGCGTGCGTATCTCGTGCAGGTCTTCCGTCGCGACGCCGGGGTGTTCCTGTTCGATCCGCCCGCGCTCGGCGACTTCTCACCGCTCGCCGCTGCCATCGGCGATCTGGAATGGGTGCTCCACGCGGCCAGCCAGGATCTCCCGTCCCTGCGCGAACTCGGATTGGATCCGCACACGATCTTCGACACGGAGCTCGCCTCCCGGCTGCTCGGGCACGAGCGGGTCGGTCTCGCCGCCGTCGTCGAGCAGACGCTGGGCATCACGCTCAAGAAGGAGCACTCGGCCGCCGACTGGTCGACGCGACCGCTTCCGGATGCCTGGCTCGAATACGCCGCCCTCGACGTGCTGCACCTCGTCGACGTGCGCGACGCCCTCGTCGCCGAGCTCGAGGAGCAGGGCAAGACCGCCTTCGCCGCCGAAGAGTTCCAGGCCACCCTGGCACGTCTTCCCAAGGCCCCGCGCGAGGATCCGTGGCGCCGCCTGAGCGGACTGCACCAGGTGCGCGGTGCACGCAACCTCGCGGTGGCCCGGTCGCTCTGGCACGCGCGCGAGCTGTACGCCCAGCAGCAGGACGTCTCCCCCGGGCGTCTCGTGCCGGACCGCTCGCTCGTCGCGGCGGTGCTCGCGAATCCGCAGAGCAAGCAGGCGCTCGCCGGCGTCAAGGACTTCCAGGGGCGCGCGAGCCGCTCGCAGCTCGATCGCTGGTGGCAGGCGATCGTCGACGGACGCGCGAGCGAGGAACTCCCCCGGGAACGCGTGCCCAGCGATGCCCTGCCCCCGCCACGCGCCTGGGCCGACCGCAACCCCGAGGCCGACGCCCGGCTGAAGGCGGCGCGACCCGTGGTCGAGCAGATCGCGGAGGGTCTGCGCATGCCGACCGAGAACCTCCTGACGCCCGAATATCTGCGCCGGGTGGCATGGTCGCCGTCGGGAGAGTCCGTCGACGACATCGCTCACGACCTCACCCTGCTCGGCGCACGCCCGTGGCAGGTTGAACAGACCGCACAGAAGATCGCGGATGCTTTTGTAGAGGCCGCGCAACGACCCGACGAGGCGTCCGCGACGGCTTCGTAGGTTCGATCCAACCGATTCCTCCCGGTTTCCGGGCCTTCATAGACTGAGGCCACCGCACAAACTTGGAGGCAGAGTGGCCGAGATCTCGGACGTCTTCTTCGTCGATGGAGTGCGCACCCCCTTCGGGCGCGCCGGCGAAAAGGGCATGTACTGGAACACCCGAGCCGATGACCTCGCCGTGAAGGCGACCATCGGTCTCATGGAGCGGAATCAGGCCGTGCCGGCCGACCGTATCGACGATGTCGCGATCGCCGCGACCTCGCAGACCGGAGACCAGGGACTGACCCTCGGTCGTTCGGTGGCGATCCTCGCAGGCCTCCCGCAGACGGTGCCCGGCCTGGCGGTCGAGCGGATGTGCGCCGGCGCGATGACGAGCGTGACCACGATGGGCGCATCGATCGGCGTCGGCATGTACGACCTCGCGCTCGCCGGCGGCGTCGAGCACATGGGCCACCACCCGATCGGCGGGAACGCCGACCCCAACCCGCGGTTCGTCGCGGAGAAGATGGTCGACCCCGGCGCGCTCAACATGGGCGTGACCGCTGAGCGCATCTTCGATCGCTTCCCGCACCTCACGAAGGAGCGTTCGGACCGCTACGGCATGCTGAGCCAGCACAAGGTGCAGGCGGCCTACGACGCCGGCAAGATCCAGCCCGACCTCGTCTCCGTCGCCATCAAGGGCGCAGACGGCGCGTGGGGTCTCGCCACCGAGGACGAGGGACGCCGCCCCCAGACCACGATGGAGGACCTCGCCGCTCTGAAGACCCCCTTCCGCCCCCACGGACGAGTCACCGCGGGCACGTCGTCGCCGCTCACCGACGGCGCGACCATGTCGTTGCTCGCGGGTGGACGTGCCGTGAAGGAACTCGGCCTCGCACCCAAGATGCGGATGGTCTCGTTCGCCTTCGCCGGCGTCCAGCCCGAGATCATGGGCATCGGTCCCATCCCCTCCACAGAGAAGGCGCTGCGCAAGGCCGGACTCGACATCTCCGACATCGGGCTGTTCGAGCTCAACGAGGCCTTCGCGATCCAGGTCATCTCACTGCTCGACCACTTCGGCATCGCCGACGACGACCCCCGGGTCAACCCGTGGGGTGGCGCGATCGCCGTGGGTCACCCGCTCGCCGCGTCCGGCGTGCGCCTGATGATCCAGCTCGCGGCGCAGTTCGCCGAGCGACCGGACGTGCGCTACGGCCTGACGGCTATGTGCGTCGGCCTCGGCCAGGGCGGCTCGGTCATCTGGGAGAACCCGCACTACGACGGCAAGAAGCGGAAGTGATGAGCAGCATGGCGAATACGGTTTCCGAGCAGTACGCGAACGTCGACTTCTCCCCCATCCGGGCACTGACCGACGGCGAGGTCGTCACGCAGTCCCCCGTCCGCGACATCCGCCTGCCGTCGGGCAAGGTGCTGGCGCTGATCACGCTCGACAACGGGCGCGACCACACCCGTCCCAACACCCTCGGTCCGGCGACCCTCACCCAGCTCGGGGAGACGCTCGACGGACTCGCCGCGCGCGCCGCGGCCGGCGAGATCGACGCCGTCGGCGTCACGGGCAAGCAGTACATCCTCGCCGCCGGCGCCGACCTCTCCGACATCGGCAAAGTCGGGTCGCGCGATCACGCGCGGCTCATCGCACAGCTCGGGCACAAGGTGCTCGGGCGGTTCGGAGAGCTGGGTGTGCCGTCCTTCGCGTTCGTGAACGGCCTCGCGCTCGGAGGCGGGCTCGAGATCGCTCTGAACTCGACCTACCGCACGGTCGATGCCTCCGCGGCCGCCATCGCGCTCCCCGAGGTCTTCCTCGGCATCATCCCGGGGTGGGGCGGCGCGTACCTTCTGCCGAACCTGATCGGCATCGAGAACGCCCTCGAGGTCGTCATCTCGAACCCGCTCAAGCAGAACCGCATGCTGAAGCCGCAGCAGGCGTTCGATCTGGGGATCGTCGACGCGATCTTCCCGGCCGCGAACTACCTCGAGGACTCCCTGGTGTGGGCCGACGAGGTGCTCGGCGGCAGGAAGGTCGAGCGCAAGAATCAGCCGGGCAAGATCGAGCGCCTCACCAAGTGGCCCATCGCCATCAAGATGGCCCGCGGCATGCTCGAGTCGAAGATCGGCAACGTGCCGAAGTCGCCGTACGTCGCGCTGGACCTGCTCGACAAGGCGAAGAGCGGTACCAAGGCCGAAGGCTTCGCGCGGGAGGACGAGGCGCTCGCCGACCTCGTCACGGGCGACCAGTTCGCGGCATCCATGTACGCCTTCGACCTCGTGCAGAAGCGGGCGAAGCGTCCGGTGGGCGCCCCCGACAAGCAGCTCGCCAAGAAGGTCACGAAGGTCGGCATCATCGGCGCCGGTCTGATGGCGAGCCAGTTCGCTCTGCTGTTCGTGCGCAAGTTGCAGGTGCCGGTCCTGATCACCGACCTCGACCAGGCACGCGTCGATAAGGGCGTGGCGTACATCCACGACGAGATCGGGAAGCTCGAGAGCAAGGGCCGCCTCGATGCGGACACCGCCAACAAGCTGCGCGGGCTCGTGACCGGCACGACCGACAAGACGCTGTACGCGGACTGCGACTTCGTGATCGAGGCGGTGTTCGAAGAGGTCGGCGTGAAGCAGCAGGTCTTCGGCGAGATCGAGAAGATCATCGCCGAAGACGCCATCCTCGCCACCAACACCTCATCGCTGTCTGTCGAGGAGATCGGCGCGAAGCTGGCGCATCCGGAGAGGCTGGTCGGGTTCCATTTCTTCAACCCGGTCGCGGTGATGCCGCTCATCGAGATCGTCAAGACGCCGGCGACGTCCGACGCCGCGCTCTCGACGGCATTCGTGGTCGCGCGCGGGCTCGGCAAGAACGCCGTGCTCACGGCCGACGCACCGGGCTTCGTGGTCAACCGTCTGCTGGCGAAGGTGATGGGCGAGGCCGCGCGCGCCGTGTACGAGGGCACGCCGATCGTCGACGTCGAGAAGGCGTTCGCGCCGCTCGGGCTGCCGATGGGCCCGTTCCAGCTCATCGATCTCGTCGGCTGGAAGGTGGCGGCGCACGTGCAGGACACGATGGCGTCGGCATTCCCCGACCGGTTCTACGCGAACGACAACTTCCATGCTCTCGCGGAGCTGGACGCCGTGGTCGAGAAGGACAAGGGCGGCCGGGTCACCGGGTGGACGAAGCAGGCGGAGAAGACCCTGAAGCCCGCGGTCGGCACGACCCCGGCATCGGCCGAGACGATCCTCCAGCGCGTGCAGGACGGCCTGGCCGACGAGATCAAGCGAATGCTGGACGAGGGCGTCGTGCCCGATGTCGAGGATATCGATCTGTGCCTCATCCTCGGGGCGGGCTGGCCGTTCATCGACGGCGGGGCGTCGCCCTACCTCGACCGTGAGGGTGCATCCGAGCGGGCCTTCGGGGGCTCGTTCCACACCCCGCAGATCCGCGGCGTCGCGCACCGCTGACGCCGAAGAACGACGGAAGGGGCCGTGCCGACGGGCGCGGCCCCTTCCGCGTGCCAGCGGCGTCCGCTATGTATTGAAGATGTCGCGTCGTCGGTACTGAACGGGGTAGGCCCCACCGATCTCGACCCCTGGCTGCTCACCGTTCCGATCGTCGTCGCCATCTTCGCGGGGATTCCGGCCGGCATCGTGATGGTATTCGGCATGCTCGGCGTGCGCCCTCTCGCGACGGCATTGCGACGCATTCGGTCGGTCCCCGTGCACCTCGCCGTGTACACGTCTCTCGGGCTGCTCATCGGCGCGCTCTACCTGTGTGTCGCCACGGGCGGGAACGTCTTCCGGATCGTCGCCTCCCCGCCGTGGGGTTTCCTCACCGTCTCTCCCGCTCTGACAGCCACAGTGGCGGTTCCTCTCGGCTGGTGGCTGACGATGCGACGTGCACGGCGCGATGACGCGCGCGCCGCACGGGCGGCTCGCTCCTCGCCACGAGACACCGATCCCCCGTTCGAAGGCGGCGCCTCCCGCGGCCTCGTACGCTGACGCTCCGGTCCGCTGACTACGCTCCCCGGCAGCGTCGCAGGCGCCCGGGGCGCTCAGCTCAGGAGCGCTCGTGCAGCGGGACGTCGACGGCGCCGGTCTCGGCGGCGTCGCGCGCGACCGGGATGCGCGTGCCCAGCACCTGCGACACGACATCCTGCGCAATCTTCGACGCCGTGAGGCCGGCCTCGGTCAGGATCTGATCACGGGATGCGTGATCGATGAACTCATCGGGCAGCCCGAGCTCGTCGACGGCGGTATCGATCCCGGCCTCGCGCAGAACCTGCCGCACTCGCGTGCCGATGCCGCCGACGCGGATGCCGTCCTCGAGTGTGATCACGAGACGGTGACGAGCGGCGAGGGCGACCACGGAGGGCTGGACCGGAATGGCCCAGCGCGGGTCGACGACCGTTGCTCCGATCCCCTGGGCCCGCAGACGGGCGGCGACATCCATCGCCAGCTCGGCGAACGGACCGATCGCGACGATGAGCACGTCCTCCGATTCGCCGCGCGCGAGCACGTCGACGCCGTCATGCAGCCGCTCGAGGGCGGGCAGCTCCGCGGCCACCTCGCCCTTCGGGAAACGGATGACGGTGGGCGCGTCGTCGACCTCGACGGCCTCGTCGAGCGCCTCGGTCAGACGAATGCCGTCGCGCGGCGCAGCGATACGGATGTGCGGGACGATCTGCAGCATCGCGAGATCCCACATGCCGTGGTGGCTCGGACCGTCAGGACCCGTCACGCCCGCCCGGTCGAGCACGAACGTCACGCCGGCGCGGTGCAGGGCGACGTCCATGAGGACCTGATCGAACGCACGGCCCATGAAGGTGGCGTAGACCGCGACGACGGGATGCAGTCCGCCGAAGGCCAGACCGGCGGCAGAGGCCACCGCGTGCTGCTCGGCGATGCCGACGTCGTAGACGCGGGTCGGGAAGCGCTCGGCGAACGGAGCCAGACCGGTCGGCCGCAGCATCGCGGCGGTCATCGCGATGACCTCCGGCTTGCGCTCTCCCACCGCGACGAGCGATTCCGAGAACACATCGGTCCATCCACGACCTCCGGCTCCGAGCGTCTCGCCCGTCACCGGATCGATCTTCCCGACCGCGTGGAACTGGTCGGCGACGTCGTCACGCGCGGGCTGATAGCCGCGGCCCTTCTCGGTGATCGCGTGGACGATGACCGGAGCACCGTACGACTTCGCCAGCTCCAGCGTCTCGATGAGCGCCGGGAGGTCGTGCCCGTCGACCGGGCCCAGGTACTTGATGTCGAGGTTCGAGTACAGCGCCTCGTTGTTCGTGAAGCGCGACAGGAAGCCGTGCGTTCCGCCGCGGACGCCGCGGAAGACGGCCCGGCCGATCGGCCCGAACGCCCGGAACAGCCGGTCTGACTTGTGGTGCAGGTCTTTGTAGGCGGCCGCGGTGCGAACGCGGTTGAGATAGCGCGACATGCCGCCGATGGTCGGGGCGTAGGAGCGTCCGTTGTCGTTCACGACGATGACCAGGTTGCGGTCGTTGTCGTCGGAGATGTTGTTGAGCGCCTCCCAGGTCATACCGCCGGTGAGCGCACCGTCGCCCACGACAGCGATCACGTGGCGATCTCCGCGCCCGGTCGCCGTCAACGCGCGCGACACCCCGTCCGCCCAGCTGAGCGAGCTGGATGCGTGCGACGACTCCACGACGTCGTGCGGGCTCTCGGCCCGCTGCGGGTAGCCGGCGATCCCGCCCCGGACGCGCAGCTTCGAGAAGTCCTGACGACCCGTCAACAGCTTGTGCACATACGACTGATGACCGGTGTCGAAGATGAAGGGGTCGTCCGGCGATGAGAAGACGCGGTGCAGGGCGATCGTCAGCTCGACGACACCGAGGTTCGGGCCGAGGTGACCGCCGGTGCGGGCGACGTTCTCGACCAGGAAGACGCGGATCTCCTCTGCGAGCTCGGCCAGCTGCTTCTCGGTCAGACCATCGAGGTCCCTGGGTCCGGAGATGCTCGGAAGAATGGGCATCGGCACTCCCTCACCTGTTCGTCGGATGCGTTCCGCCCGGGTCGCGGACGCCTGATCGATCGTACCGCTCCCGCCGATGAAAGGCCCGAGAGGCACACCCCCTTGGAACGACGGAGGGGGCCCGGCTATGATCCGCCGGGCCCCCTCCGTTCGATGTCCGATCAGACGAGCGAACGCAGAACGTACTGCAGGATGCCGCCGTTGCGGTAGTAGTCCGCCTCACCGGGGGTGTCGATGCGCACGACCGCGTCGAACTCGACCGTCTGCTTGCCCTCGGGCGAGTCCTCGCTCGGAGCAGCGGTGACGTGCACCGTCTTCGGCGTGACGCCGTTGTTCAGCTCCTCCAGTCCGGAGATGGAGACGATCTCGGTGCCGTCCAGGCCGAGCGACTCCCAGCTCTCACCGGCGGGGAACTGCAGCGGCACGACGCCCATGCCGATGAGGTTGGAACGGTGGATCCGCTCGAAGCTCTCGGTGATGACCGCCTTGACGCCCAGGAGGCTGGTGCCCTTGGCCGCCCAGTCGCGCGACGACCCGGAGCCGTACTCCTTGCCGCCGAACACGACGAGCGGGGTGCCCTGCTCCTGATAGTTCATGCACGCGTCGTAGATGTACGACTGCGGTCCGCCCGGCTTCGTGAAGTCGCGCGTGTAGCCGCCCTCGACGACCTGGCCGTCGTTGACCGCCGAGACCATGAGGTTCTTCAGACGGATGTTCGCGAAGGTGCCGCGGATCATCACCTCGTGGTTGCCGCGTCGCGAGCCGAAGGAGTTGAAGTCCTTGCGGTCGACGCCGTGCTCGGTGAGGTACTGCGCCGCGGGCGTGCCCGGCTTGATGTTGCCGGCGGGCGAGATGTGGTCGGTGGTGACGGAGTCGCCGAGGGTCGCCATGACGCGCGCGCCCTGGATGTCCTTCACCGGCGTGAGCTCCATCGTCATTCCGTCGAAGTACGGAGCCTTGCGGACGTACGTCGAGTCCTCGTCCCACTGGAACGTGGCGTCATCGGGCGTCGGGAGGCTCTTCCAGCGCTCGTCGCCCTCGAACACCGTGGCGTACTGCTTGATGAACTGCTCGCGCGAGATCGACGAGTCGACGATCTCCTGAACCTCGTCGGGCGTCGGCCAGATGTCCTTGAGGAACACGTCCTGACCGTCGGACCCCTTTCCGAGAGCATCCGTCTCGAAGTCGAAGTGCATCGATCCGGCCAGCGCATACGCGATCACCAGCGGCGGGCTGGCCAGGTAGTTCATCTTCACGTCGGGACTGATGCGACCTTCGAAGTTGCGGTTGCCCGAGAGCACTGCCGTGACGGCGAGGTCGTGCTCGTTGATCGCCTCGGAGACCTCCTCGATCAGCGGGCCGGAGTTTCCGATGCAGATCGTGCACCCGTAACCCACGGTGTAGAAGCCGAGGCCCTCGAGGTCCTTGTCGAGGCCGGACTTCTCGTAGTAGTCGGTCACGACCTTCGAACCCGGGCCGAGCGTGGTCTTGACCCACGGCTTCTGCTTCAGCCCCTTCTCACGGGCCTTGCGGGCGACGAGCCCGGCCGCGATCATCACCGACGGGTTCGAGGTGTTGGTGCACGACGTGATCGCCGCGAGGGTGACCGCGCCGTTGTCGAGGAGGTACTGCTCCCCCGACGGCGTGGTGACCTTGACCGGGTTCGACGCCGAGTGGGTGCCGCCCGATGCGAGGAGCGTCCCGGCCGCGTGCTCGTGCTGGTGCGAGACGCCCTCCTCCGAGACGTGCTCGTGCTCGACGCCCGGCGTGGTGCCGGGGTCCGAGGCGGGGAAGGTGCCCTCGACCTCGACGGTGTCCTCCGTCGGGCCGGCGTAGTTGAGGATGTCCTGCTCGAACTGCGTCTTGGCCTCGGACAGCAGGATGCGGTCCTGCGGGCGCTTCGGACCCGCGATCGACGGCACGACCGTGCCGAGGTCGAGCTCGAGGTACTCGCTGAAGACGGGCTCGTGCGACGGGTCGTGCCAGAGCTGCTGCTCCTTGGCGTACGCCTCGACCAGTGCGACGGCGTCCTCGCTGCGGCCGGTGAGGCGCAGGTAGTCGAGCGTCACGTCGTCGATCGGGAACATGGCGGCGGTCGAGCCGAACTCGGGGCTCATGTTGCCGATCGTGGCGCGGTTCGCGAGCGGCACCGAGGCGACGCCCTCGCCGTAGAATTCGACGAACTTGCCGACCACGCCGTGCTGGCGCAGCATCTCGGTGATCGTGAGCACGACATCGGTCGCGGTGACGCCTGCGGGGATGTCGCCAGAGAGCTTGAAGCCCACCACGCGCGGGATCAGCATCGACACGGGCTGACCGAGCATCGCGGCCTCGGCCTCGATACCGCCCACACCCCAACCGAGGACTCCGAGGCCGTTGACCATCGTGGTGTGCGAGTCGGTGCCGACGCAGGTGTCGGGGTAGGCCTGCAGCACACCGCCGTTGGTGCGGTCGTAGATGACCTTGGCGAGATGCTCGATGTTGACCTGGTGGACGATGCCGGTGCCGGGGGGCACGACCTTGAAGTCCTGGAATGCCGTCTGTCCCCAGCGGAGGAACTGGTAGCGCTCCCCGTTGCGCTCGTACTCGATCTCGACGTTGCGCTCGAGAGCGTTCTCCGAGCCGAAGAGGTCGGCGATCACCGAGTGGTCGATGACCATCTCGGCGGGCGACAGCGGGTTGATCTTGTTGGCGTCTCCGCCGAGGGCCGTGACGGCCTCGCGCATGGTGGCGAGATCCACGATGCACGGGACACCGGTGAAGTCCTGCATCACGACGCGGGCCGGCGTGAACTGGATCTCGGTGTTGGGCTCTGCCGCCGCATCCCACGACCCGAGTGCCTCGATCTGGGCCTTCGTGACGTTCGCACCGTCCTCGGTGCGGAGCAGGTTCTCCAGCAGAACCTTGAGGCTGAAGGGAAGCTTGTCGAAACCGGGCACCGTGTCGATGCGGAAGATCTCGTAGTCGGTGCTGCCGACCGTCAGGGTGCTCCGGGCACCGAAGCTGTTCACCGTGGACACGATTCCGTCTCCTTCTGATCTGAGGGGCGCGACAGGCGCTTCCATCTTGCTCGCCTCGAAGGCGCCGCGGCTAGCAAGGCGGACCTAACCAGTCTGCGCCCTGCGAACCTTCGAGCAGAAGCCCTTCGATTTATCTTGATATCAAGATAAATCTATCACGGCTGCGGCGAGGTACCCGCCGACGCGGCCGGCTTGTCCGGCGGATAGAGCGCCCGCACGACGAGCCACGTCACCGCGACCATCGGGGCGAACAGCGGCAGCCCCATCACGAGTTTGAGCGTGCCGAGCGCCGTGACCTGCTCGGTGAGGTAGAGCGGCAGCTGCACGGCAAGTCGGGCGAAGAACAGCGCCGACCAGGCCACCCCCAGCCAGAGGAAGGCCCGCCGCTTCCGGCGGTCCTGACGCCACGCCGTGCCCTCCCCCATGAGGAAGCCCGCAGCGACGCCGATCAGAGACCAACCGACGAGGGCCGTCACCAGGAGCACGGTGCCGTAGGCAGCGTTGGTGATGAGACCGGGGACGAAGTTGTCCTGCGCGCGACCCGTCCACAGGGCCAGACCGGCCGCCGCACCCGCCGCCACCAGTCCCCCGATCGCGGCCGACGGCGGAGACTTCTGCAGCAGTCGGATGATCGTGAACACCGCGGCGAGTCCCACCGACACCCCGAGGGACAGCAGCAGCGGTTCCGGGCGCAGAGTGAAGAGCACGACGAAAGCGAGGCTCGGCAGCACCGACTCGAGGATGCCCCGCCACCCGCCGATCGCCGACCACACCACGGTGTGCGCGCGCGAGCCGTCGGATGCATCGACACCTGCTCGTCGCGCCGCACCGCTGATCGCGGCGCCGAAGATCTCGGAGGCCGACTGCTCCCCCTGGCCCCGGCGGTCGGGGTCGCTCACGCGGATCCCGGCGTGGCGGGCATCTTGAGCGGGATCAGGTCACGCGGAGGCATGGGCGCGCCGCCGCGCACGACCACGATCGACCGGAACAGATCCTCGACCTTTTCTGCGGCATCCGGGTCGGAGGCAGCGGCACCGCCGATCACTCCGCGCAGGAACCACCGCGGACCGTCGACGCCCACGAAGCGGGCGAGCCGGAGCGACGACCCCTCGGCCGCCGCGGTCGGCACCTCGGCGAGCAACTCTTTACCGAGTGCGCCCTCGCGCTCCTCGACGCGGCCGCCCTGCGCCTTCACCTGATCGCGCAACTGCACGCGGGTCTCGTCCCAGAGGCCGCCGGAGCGCGGCGCCGCGAACGGCTGCACCTGCAGCGACGAGTCGGCGTAGTCCAGGCCGACGGCCACGATGCGCTTCGACTGCTCCTCGACCTCGAGCCGCAGGTTGAGGCCCTCGCGCGGGAGGATCTTGATGCCGCCGAGGTCGATGTACGGCCGTACCGGATTCGCCTCGGAGTCGTCGAACGGCCCCTCGGTCGCACGGTTCGACGGCGCGGACTTGTCGGGAGTGGGGGTGATGTCAGTCATTGCTCTTCCCTGCCTGATAGCCGGTGGATCCGAAGCCGCCTTCGCCGCGCACGCTTTCGGGGAGTTCGTCGACCGGGTGGAACACGGCGCGTGTCACCGGCATGACGAGGAGCTGCGCGATGCGGTCTCCGACGGCCACATCGTACGCGCTCTCGGTATCGGTGTTGATCAGGCTCACCTTGATCTCGCCGCGGTAGCCCGCGTCCACGGTTCCCGGGGAGTTGACGATCGAGATGCCGTGCTTCGCGGCGAGGCCGCTCCGCGGGACCACGAACGCGGCGTACCCCTCGGGAAGCGCGATGCGCACGCCGGTGCCGACGAGGGCGCGGGCCCCGGGCTCCAGGCGCACCGCTTCCGCCGCGGTGAGATCGGCGCCCGCGTCGCCCGGGTGCGCGTACGTCGGAACGCGAGCGGCGATAATGGGGACATCAACGGAATCGGTCACCCCATGAGGCTAATGCAGAACACCACGACGGACGCCCGTCCCCGCTACCGCGAGAGGCTCTCGCCGAGCATCCGGATGCTCGTCACGGTCGCCCTCGCCGGCCCGATGGTTTCCCTCGTGTTCGTCCCGGTCGGATCGACCGTCGCCCTCGTCGTCGGCGCGACCGTCGCGGCGATCCTCGTCGCCCTGATCGTTCTGCTCGCTCCCGTGGTGGAGGTCTCCGACCGCGAACTCCGCGCGGGTCGAGCCCACATCGACGTCTCGTTCCTCGGTGATCCCGTCGCCCTCACCGGCGCCGACGCGAAGGAGGCGCGGGGGCCGGGACTCCCCGCCCGCGGATGGCACCTGATCCGCGGCGGCATCGACGGCCTGGTGGTGGTTCCGAACGACGACCCGGCCGATCCCGTCACGGCGTGGACGATCTCGAGCCGCACCCCCGACCGTCTGGCCGCCGCGCTGCGCGCCGCACGCGCCGAGGCCGCGGCCCTCGATGCCGCCCCGGAGACGACAACGCGCCCCTGACCTCGAAGGTCGGGGCGCGTGATTCGTCGCGCGGACTCAGGCCGCGCATTCCTTGCAGATCGGGCCCGAGGCGTCCTCGTGGTCGAGCTGCGAACGGTGCTTCACGAGGAAGCAGTTCATGC
Source organism: Microbacterium sp. Soil_N32 (assembly GCF_057655505.1). NCBI lineage: Bacteria > Bacillati > Actinomycetota > Actinomycetes > Micrococcales > Microbacteriaceae > Microbacterium > Microbacterium sp. Soil_N32. The sequence goes on along the minus strand of NZ_JBDGME010000019.1, from coordinate 355,840 downwards.
ACGTGAACTCATCCTGCTGAGCCGGGAGCACGACGACGTCGAGCTCGAGGTCGGAGAGGTCGGCGCCGGGCAGGTCGAAGCTGGACGGGTTGTCGGAGTCCTCGTCGCCGGTGGTGCCGGCGAGCTTGTCGGGAACGCGCTCCTTCAGGGCTTCGATCGACTCGGAGTCGTCTTCGCTCTTACGGGGGGCGTCGTAGTCGGTTGCCATGCGGTAGATCTCCACATTCATGGTGCGAGTGGTGGTGCGCCGTCGGGTAATCGGCGGCCATAGTTTGCACGACGGGGAAACATTTAGCAAATGCGTCCGCATCGCCTGACGAAACTCGCGGCGCGCCCACGTTATTCCCGCTCGGACGGGGACTCGCGTGACACCATGAACGCACACCCATCAGAGGGGCATTCGCATGGAAAACGTCACCATCGTCGGCACGGAGGCAGGGGTCCTCGTGCTCGCGACAGAGTCGGGCGAGCGGTTCGCGCTGGCCATCGACGACGTGCTGCGCCGCGAGTTGCGGCGAGCCACCCGCCAGACGGAGCCGTCGGCTGCGCGCCTCGTCGCCAGCCCGCGGGACATCCAGGCGCAGATCCGCGCCGGGCTCACGACCGCCGAGGTGGCGGAACTCCTCGGCATCGCCGTCGAGGATGTCGCACGCTTCGAAGGACCCGTCCTCGCCGAACGCGAACACGTCATCGGACAGGCGCTGGCCGTGCCGGTGCTCATCGGCAGCGAGGTCGAACCCGATGCCCAGCCGACCTTCGGGACCGCTATCCGCGCCAAGCTCGCCGATGTCGCCGCCACCGCCGAGCGGTGGGCGAGCTGGAAGGACGAGAGCGGCTGGATCATCAAGCTCGAGTTCAGCGCGAACGAGGTCGAGCACGACGCACGATGGAGTTTCGACCCTCGGCGGAGCGCGCTGTCGCCGCTGAACTCCGATGCCGCTCAGCTGTCGCGCCAGGGTTCGCTGCCGGAGGGACTCATCCCCCGGCTGCGTGCAGTCGAGCCCGAGCGCTCCGCGTCGCCGTACAAAGACGACAGCCGGTTCGACTCCGGCGCTTTCGGCCCCCGGCTCGTGCCCGCGCCCGAGGCCGAGGTCGAGGAACCGGACCTCCCGGAGCGTTCGAACGCCGCAGCCCAGCACGCCGCGATCAAGCGCGCTCCCGAGACGCCGACGACCACACCCGAGACCGCCGACCTGCTGGAGGCGCTGCGTCGCCGCCGCGGGCAGCGCGAGAGCGCGCCGATGGTGGAGACCCCGGCGGAGCGACCGCAGCCCGCACCCTCCGCGCCTCCCGCGCGACAGGAGACCAACCCCATCGCGATCTTCGACGCGGCGTTCGAAGACGATGACGCGGAGCCCGAGGACACCCGTCCCGCCCGCACCGAATCCGGCGGCGAATCGACGGACTCCTCGAATCGCCGTCGACGCCGCAACGCGATGCCCTCGTGGGACGAGATCGTCTTCGGAGCCCGCACCGACGAGTGACTCCTCGGCCGTGGGACCCACACGCCCCGAGACACGATGATCAGCGTGCGAACGCTCCGAGTGCGATCGACGGCACCTGCCGTTCCTCGGGGGTCAGACCGCCGTGCTGCCCGATCATGCCGCGCGCTCTCTGGTCTGCAGCCGTGCCGTCGTAGATCGCCCGGTTCCCCCTCGGCACCGCGATGAGGTCGCCGACGCGTGCTGCCGCATCCGTCGTCACGCGGGGGCCGAACAGACCCGCGTCGATGGCCTCCTGACGCGTCGCCACGTCGGCCAGTCCGTCGAGGTCGGATCTCCACCGGCCGACGACCTCCTCGGGCGCGGCGTCCGGCTCGAGGTAGGCGTGGATCATGCGCGGTTCACCGGCCAGCCACCGCACGCCGTGCAGGTGCGTCTCGTCGAGTACCAGCTGTCGGTCGGCCGGCACATCGAGCATCCCGTGGTCCGCGGTCACGAGCACGCCGACGCCGGAGGGCACGGATCGCGCCAGTGCGGCATCGACGTCCTCGAGGGCGGCGACCCACTCCGCTGAGGCCACGCCGTGGCGGTGTCCTGCCTTGTCGACCTCCGGGAGGTAGCAGTAGACGACGGACCCGGGGTTGCGTTCCGCGAGGTCGTACGCGGCGCCCACGCGGTCGCGCACGGAAGCCGCCGAGGAGAACGTCGCGCCGCGCAGGGTCGCACGACTGAACCCGCTGTGCGCATAGGCGGCGAGCCCCACGGCGAACGCGCCGCGTCCGTCGGCGGCCGCACGCTCGAAGATCGTCTCGGTCGACTGCCAGACGACGGGATCGACGCCGGCGGACTCCCACCCGGAGAGCTGATTGACGAGGACGTCGCGCTCGGGGTCGCGCACCTGATATCCCACGAGGCCGTGCTCCCCCGGCCAGGCGCCGGTGAGGATGCTCGTGAGCGCTGCAGCCGTGGTCGACGGGAACACCGAGGTGGCGACGCTCTTGCGCGTCATCGCCGTCGAGAGCGTGCGCGCATGACCGGAATGCGCCCGCAGCGAGTGCGCGCCGAGACCGTCGATCACCACGAGCACGACCGACGATGCCGCAGGCAGGGCGGCTCCTCCCCCGGTCAGCGCCGAGAAGAGGTCGTCCGCCACCCCGACGACGCTCCGGGCTGCAGCGGACTCGGACGGTAGCATGAGGGACACCCGAGCCAGTCTGACACAGGCTCCCGCACGCCTTCAGGAAGTCCATGCCGAAAACGCCGCCGCCCGAGCCCGTCGAAGAGCGCATCCAGGACATCGACCTCTCCAGCGAGATGCAGGGGTCGTTCCTCGAGTACGCCTACTCCGTCATCTACTCGCGTGCGCTGCCGGATGCCCGCGACGGGCTCAAGCCCGTGCAACGGCGCATCCTCTTCCAGATGGCCGAGATGGGGCTCCGCCCCGACCGCGGTCATGTCAAGAGCGCCCGCGTCGTCGGCGAGGTGATGGGAAAGCTGCACCCGCACGGCGACTCCGCCATCTACGACGCGCTGGTGCGTCTCGCGCAGGACTTCGCGCTGCGCGTGCCGCTCGTCGACGGGCACGGCAACTTCGGCTCGCTCGACGACGGCCCGGCCGCAGCGCGCTACACCGAGGCGCGACTGGCGGCCTCCGCCCTCGCCCTGACCGAGAACCTCGACGAGGACGTCGTCGACTTCGTCCCGAACTACGACGGCCAGTTCCAGCAGCCGGCAGTCCTGCCTGCGGCGTTCCCCAACCTGCTCGTCAACGGCGCCAGCGGCATCGCGGTCGGTATGGCGACCAACATGGCCCCGCACAACCTCATCGAGGTCGTCGCCGCCGCGACCCACCTGCTGGAGAACCCGGACGCGACCACCGAAGAGCTCATGGAGTTCGTCCCGGGACCGGACTTCCCCTCGGGCGGCGTGCTCATGGGCCTCGACGGCGTCAAAGACGCCTATACGACGGGACGCGGAGCCTTGAAGGTGCGCGGCAGGGTCTCGGTGGAGCCGCTCGGCCCGCGCCGCACCGGCATCATCGTCTCGGAGCTGCCGTACATGGTCGGCCCCGAGCGCCTGATCGAGAAGATCCGCGATGCCGTGCAGTCGAAGAAACTGCAGGGCATCAGCGACGTCACCGACCTCACCGACCGCAACCACGGTCTGCGCGTGGCGATCGGCGTGAAGACCGGCTTCGACCCGAACGCGATCCTCGAACAGCTCTACCGTCTCACCCCCCTCGAGGACTCGTTCAACATCAACAACGTCGCCCTCGTGGACGGGCAGCCGCGCACTCTCGGCCTCAAAGAGATGCTGAGCGTCTACGTCGGGCACCGCATCGAGGTCATCACGCGCCGCAGTCGCTACCGCCTCGCGCGTCGCGAAGAGCGTCTGCACCTGGTCGAGGGTCTGCTCATCGCCATCGTCGACATCGACGAGGTCATTCAGGTGATCCGCTCGTCCGACGACTCGGAGCAGGCGCGCACGAAGCTGCGCGACGTCTTCGACCTGAGCGAGCTGCAGGCCGAGTACATCCTCGAACTCCGTCTGCGCCGGCTGACGAAGTTCTCGCGCATCGAGCTCGAGTCCGAACGCGACACCCTGCTCGCCGATATCGCGGCGCTGCGCGAACTGCTGGCGAGCGATGCCCTGCTGCGCGCAGCCGTCGCGACCGAGCTCGACGCCGCGGCCGACGCCTATGGCACCCCTCGTCGCACGCTGCTCATGAACGCCGCACCGCCGAAGCCGCGCGCGACCAAGGGCGCAGTCGATCTGCAGATCGCGGACGCCCCCACCGTCGTCGCCCTGTCGACCACCGGCCGCGCCGTGCGCGTGGATCTCGCCGAGGGGCAGGAGCTCGTCGCCCCGGCGCGACGCAGCAAGCACGATGCCATCCTCGCGACCGTCGAGACGACGGTAAGGGCCGAGCTCGGTGCACTCACGAGCACGGGGCGCGTCGTTCGCTTCTCGCCCGTCGACCTTCCCTCCGTGCCGGGCTCGTCCGTGCAGCTCGCCGCCGGCACCCCGCTGCGCGATTACCTCGGTCTCACCGACCGGTCGGAACGCGTCGTCGGATTCGTCCGCTTCGACAGCGACACCCCCGTCGCCCTCGGTACCGCACAGGGCACGGTGAAGCGCGTCGTGCCGTCAGCGCTGCCCGTGCGCCCCGACATCGAGGTGATCTCCCTCAAACCCGGCGACCGTGTCGTCGGCGCGGCGGAGGCCGCGGACGACCACGAGCTCGTCTTCGTCACGACCGATGCGCAGCTCCTGCGGTTCTCGGCATCCGCCGTGCGACCCCAGGGTGCGGCGGCAGGCGGCATGGCCGGCATCAAGCTCGGCGGCAGTGCATCCGTCCTGTTCTTCGGTGCAGTCGCGAGCGGCACGGATGCCGTCGTCGCGACCGTCTCCGGATCCGACAGCCTGCTTCCGGGCACCGACCCCGGGCGTGCGAAGGTGACCGCGTTCGCGGAGTACCCTGCGAAGGGACGCGCGACGGGTGGCGTGCGGGCGCACGCCTTCCTGAAGGGCGAGGACCGACTGACCGTTGCCTGGGTCGGGGCGAGCCCCGCCCAAGCCGTAGACCCGACCGGTGCCGTGCGGAAGCTGCCCGAGGCGGGAGCGCGACGCGACGCGTCGGGGCAGCCCACGGACGGCGTCATCGGCAGCATCGGTCGAACACTCGTCTGAACTCCGCCGCTCACCGCGTCGCTGCGACAAAGCTCTCCTCGGCGAGAACCGCCAGGAGAGCGGCGGACGCTTCGTCCGGCGCATCCCAGGTGACGATGTGCCCGGCGCCGGCGATGACGCGTTCGCCGACGCCCTCGGCCCGTGCCCACCGGGGCATCGCCGACGCGATGTTGCCGGTGCGATCCTCGGCTCCGCGGATCAGTCCGAGCGGCGCATCCGAGCGGTAAGCCGGATCGGGAGCGATCAAGGATGCCGTCGCACGCCAGACGTCGAGGAACTCCCTCTTCGACATCCGCGCGAACACCCGCTCCGTGCGCACCACAGCGCACGCCGATACCGCTGACGCTCGCGCCATGATCCCGGCGAGACGACGAGCCGGCACCAGCGCGAGAGCCGGTGCGGCGAGATGAAGAGCGATGCGCTCGCCGCGTGAGAGCGGACCCGTGTTCCAGCTGGCATCCATCACGACGACTCCGCTCACCTGCGAGGAGCGCGCGGCCGCGAACGCCTGAGCGAGGTTGCCCCCGAGCGAGTGACCGACGAGAATGACCCGCGCGAGCATGCACTCGGCGAGCAGCGCGGCCATGTCGGCGAGTGCCGCCTCGGCGGAGAACCGCACTCCTTCGTCGAGGCGGGACGCTCCATGTCCGCGCAGATCCCACCGCAGGACTCGGTAACCCGAGTCGATCAGGGCGTCGGCCTGCACGTCGAACATGGAGTGATCCATGCCGGCTCCGTGCGTGAGCAGCACAGGATGCCCAGCTCCGCCGCTGTCGGCGAAGGCGAGCACCGCCCCCGGACGCACCAGACGCCGGTCGAGATCAACCATGCGCCGGCTCTACGACGGTTCAGGCGTCGATCGACTCCCGCGACAGGCGGTCGGAGGAGTCGATGATGAATTCGCGCCGCGGGGCGACCTCGTTCCCCATCAGCAGCTCGAAGACGCGACCGGCGGCCTCGGCATCCTCCATCCGCACCCGGCGGAGCAGGCGCCCCGAACGGTCCATCGTGGTGTTCGCCAGCTGCTCGGCGTCCATCTCACCGAGACCCTTGTAGCGCTGAATGGGCTCCTGCCAGCGCTTGCCGGCCTTGCGCAGCTTCGCCAGGAGCGCATGCATCTCCTGCTCGCTGTACGTGTAAATGGTCTCGTTCGGCTTGGAACCGGGATTCATGACGACCACCCGGTGCAGCGGCGGAACGGCGGCGAACACGCGACCGTGCTCGATCAGCGGACGCATGTAGCGGAAGAAGAGCGTCAGAAGCAGCGTACGGATGTGCGCGCCGTCGACGTCGGCGTCGCTCATCAGGATCACCTTGCCGTAGCGCGCCGCGTCGATATCGAAACTGCGCCCCGAACCCGCACCGATGACCTGGATGATCGAGGCGCACTCGGTGTTCGAGAGCATGTCGCCGATCGAGGCCTTCTGCACGTTGAGGATCTTGCCGCGGATGGGCAGAAGAGCCTGGAACTCGCTGTTGCGCGCATTCTTCGCGGTGCCGAGCGCCGAGTCGCCCTCGACGATGAACAGTTCGCTGCGCTCGACCTCGTTGGTGCGGCAGTCCACGAGTTTGGTCGGAAGGGTCGACGACTCCAACGCGGTCTTGCGTCGCTGCGTCTCCTTGTGGGCGCGTGCGGAGACCCGCGCCTTCATCTCGGCGACGATCTTGTCGAGCAGCTGCGTAGCCTGACTCTTGTCGTCTCGTTTGGTCGAGGCGAACCGCGCTTGCAGGTCCTTCCGCACGACCTGCGCCACGATCTGCTTGACCGCGGGGGTGCCCAGCACCTCTTTGGTCTGGCCCTCGAACTGCGGCTCTGGCACGTTCACCGTGAGCACCGCGGTGAGTCCGGCCAGCACGTCGTCCTTCTCGAGCTTGTCGTTGCCCACCTTGAGCCGGCGCGCGTTCTGGTCGACCTGAGCGCGCAGCACCTTCAGCAGCTCCTGCTCGAAGCCCTGCTGGTGCGTGCCGCCCTTCGGCGTGGAGATGATGTTCACGAACGAGCGCGTCGCCGTCTCGTAGCCGGTGCCCCATCGCAGCGCGATGTCGACCGCGCACACCCGCTCGACCTCGGTCGCGACCATGTGGCCGTCGGCCTGCAGCACGGGAACGGTCTCGCGGAACGTGCCCTCGCCCTGGATGCGCCAGGTGTCGGTCACGGGAGGATCCGAGGCGAGGAAGTCGACGAATTCGGAGATTCCTCCCTCGTAGTGATACGTGGTCTCGACCGGCTCCTCCGCACGCTCGTCGCGCACGACGATCTCCAGTCCCGGCACGAGGAACGCGGTCTGACGCGCGCGCGTCTCGAGGTCTCCGAGCTGGAAGGCCGCGTCCTTGGTGAAGATCTGACGATCGGCCCAGTATCGGATGCGGGTACCGCTGGCTCCCCGCGGTGCCTTGCCGACGACCCGCAGTTCGCTCTTCTCGCGGAACGGGGTGAACGGAGCGTCCGGACGTTTCTCCCCGTCGTCGGCGAACAGCCCGGGCTCACCGCGGTGGAACGACATGGCGTAGGTCTTGCCGCCGCGGTCGACCTCGACGTCGAGACGCTCGGAGAGGGCGTTGACGACGGAGGCGCCGACACCGTGCAGACCACCGGAGGCCGCGTACGACCCGCCGCCGAACTTGCCGCCGGCGTGGAGCTTGGTGAAGACGACCTCGACGCCGGTCAGACCGGTGCGGGGTTCGACATCGACGGGGATGCCCCGTCCGCGGTCGTGCACCTCGACACTGCCGTCGGCGTGCAGCAGGATGTCGATCTTCGACCCGTTGCCCGCGACGGCCTCGTCGACCGCGTTGTCGATGATTTCCCAGAGGCAGTGCATGAGCCCCGGCGATCCGTTCGAGCCGATGTACATGCCGGGGCGCTTGCGAACGGCTTCCAGCCCCTCGAGCACCTGGAGATGATGGGCGGAATACTCGGCGGTCACAATCTCCGATTCTATTCGCGCAGGCGGCCGCACCCCGTCCGACACTCCCCGCTCGTCCCCACCCCGCGGCCCACGCGTACGCGCTGAGCGAAACACGCCATGATCCGGGCATGCACCCCGCTGCGGCGTGGTTGTATTGAGCACGCTCCCCAGCGAACCCGAAACGAGGAGGCACCGAGATGAACGCAACGACCGAACGTGAGACCTCCGAGGTCGAGTTCCGACTGACCGCCATGGACCGCTGCGACTCGTGCGGCGCACAGGCCTACATCGCCGCCGAGGTGAACGGCTCCGAACTGCTCTTCTGCGCCCACCACGGACGCAAGTACGAAGAGAAGCTCCGTTCCGTCGCGACGAGCTGGCACGACGAGACCTCGCGCCTCGTCGAGACGGTCTGACCCGGAACCCGCCGCGGTCTCACCCACGACTCCCCGGAAGGCCCCCGCGCGAAAGCGCCGGGGCCTTCTTCTGTTCACGCTCCGCGCCGCACGCGCCGAGCAGGCTCGGGGTGGGCCCGGCGACGATCGCCGGAGAGCGGTCAGTCGACGACGACGCGGCGCACGTGCCCGGTGAGACGCGTGAGGATCTCTTCGCCCACGGTGTCGATGCGCTCGGCCAGGGTGGTCGCGCTGACCTCGCCCTGCTCCCCCGGCCCGAAGACGCGCACGACATCGCCGATCACCGCGCCGGGCCACCCCTCGACGATCGTCTCGGTCGGACCGATCGCTCGAATCGAGCGCGACCCCGCCGGCGAGCCGACCGGAGCGCCGGCCAACGTGGAGGGCAGTCCGTCGAAGGACCCGATCGCGATCACCGCGTCGTCGCCGTCGATGCGGACGACCGGGGCGACGAGGGCCGCGACCGGTCGGATGCCCTCGAGCTCCGGGCCGTCGGCGGACCGCACGCCGTAGCAGAAGGCGCCGATGCGCGACACCGATCCGCGCAGTTCGGGCCGCCACCACGAGGCGGCGGACGCGGTGAGATGCAGGAGCTCGGGCACCGGGCCGGAGTCGCCGGTCGCGCGGACGGCCTCGAGGAAGACCGACTGCGCGTCGTCGTCCTCGGCGTCGCTGGCTTCGGCGATGTGACTCCAGACGCCCGCCAGATGCAGTGCGCCGGCCCGTTCGGCGTCACGGGCTCGCTCGACGGCATCCGCCCAGTCCTCCGGCAGGATGCCGTTGCGGTGCAGGCCCGTGTCGATCTTCAGGTGCACGCGCGCGCGGACACCCATCGACGAGGCGCGCGCGATCACGCGTTCCAGGTACTCCGCCGATCCCACGCCGAGATCGATGTCGTGCAGCAGCGCATCGTCGACCTCCGCGTCACTTGATGTGGCCCACGCGAAGATGCGCGGGCTCCCGCCGCCGATCCGGCGCGCATCGAGGGCGGTGGCGATGTCGAAGGCGCCGATCCAGTGGACGCCCATCTCGACGGCTGTCTCGACCACCCAGGTCAGTCCGTGACCGTAGGCGTCGTCCTTCACGACGAGCATGAGGTCCGAGGGCGCGATCCGCTCGCGGACCGCCGCGACGTTCGCCCGGAAGGCGCGCACATCGAGGTGCAGTTCGGCACGGCTCATGATTCCCACCCCCGCTCCGCGTGCGCCCCGGCGACCGCGACGAGCTCCGCGGCCTCGAGACCGGTCACGGCACTCCACTGCGCGAGGGCGGACGACGCAGGTCCCGTTCCCCCGAAGTACGTCGCCTCGACACCCAGGTCGGTCGAGGCACCCTCGAGGTCGACCACGCAGACATCCATGGCGACCCGACCGATGATCGGTCTCAGCATCCCGTCGATCTCGACCGACGCCCGGTTGCCGAGCGCGCGCAGGATGCCCTGGGCGTATCCGCCGGTCACCAGAGCGACGGTGGTCTCGCGCGCGGCGCGGAACGTGTAACCGTAGGAGACCGCGTCCCCGGGGTGCAGACGTTTCGTCGACAGCACCCGACCATGGAGGCGCATGACCGGACGCAGCGTGCCGGCGCCGTCGCGGGGAGGCAGACCGTAGAGCAGCGCAGACTCGATGTCGGGCTCGTCGTCGAGTGACGCCGGGATGCCCTCGAGCGCCAGGGCATCGCGCACGCCGGGCCCGTCGACGCGTACCCGCTCGGCTCCGGCGAGGACCACCGCCTGGGCCACCGCGAGCACGCCGTGACCCCACGCATCACGCCGGAGATCGGCGACCCGCCCACCCGCCGCGACCGCGGCCGACGCGCCGGCGGCCAGCGCCGAACGAGAGATCATCGCCCTCGGGCGGGCACTCGAAGTCGTCTCGCACACGTCTTCCAGCCTACGCCGACTCTCCGGCCCCCTCCGGCCTCCACCGTAGACTGGGGAGAACCCCAGACACCGTTCGGAGCCTCATGTCACGTCTTTCCCTCGCGCCCCGCATCCGCTATCTGATGGGACGCGCCCGCCGCATCGACGTCGGCTCGGTCATCGAGCGCGCCAAGGAGGCATCGGCCCAGCACGGGAAAGCCGTGCCCGGGATCGTCATCGACATGCTCTGGTCGGCCGCGCGGCACAACGTCGGCTTCCAGGACTACATCGACTACGACTTCGCGATGCTGTCCCGCGCAGAGCGCGAGACCTACATGACCCACCCGGTCTCCAACCAGCTCTCGCAGAAGTACGACCACCCCGACTTCCGCTGGATCTTCCAGGACAAGGTCGAGTTCGACAAGCACTTCTCCGCCTTCCTCCGCCGCGAGTGGATGGTGGTCGAGGAAGGCAACGCCGACGCCGTGCGTGAGATGACGCAGCGGCTCGGCACGATCGTCACCAAGGAGCCGGTCGGTCAGGCCGGCACGGGTGTGCACCGCTACCACGCCGCCGACATCGAGGATTGGGCCGAATTCCACCGTGGACTGCTCCATCGCGGCGAACTGCTCATCGAAGAGGTCATCCGACAGCACGACGACCTCGCAGCGGTCTGCCCCGGCACGGTCAACACCACGCGCATCACCGCTTTCTTCGACGGCGAGAAGGCGCACATCCTCGCCATGGCGCAGAAGTTCGGGCGCGGTGCGGTGAGCGACCAGATGACGTTCGGCGGCTTCTACACCATGCTCGACGAGAACGGTCACGCGGTGGGTCCCGGGTACGACTCCCACGGGCACGTCCACGAGAACCACCCGGACTCGGGCTTCCGCATCGCGGACTTCCAGTTGCCCTACATGGACGAGGTGCGGGCGTTCATCGACGAGGTCGCGCGCGTGGTCCCCCAGGTGCAGTACGTGGGATGGGATGTCGTCGTCTCCCCCGACGGCCCCGTCCTCGTGGAGGGCAACTGGGGCGCCGGAGTCTACGAGAACAAGCCCAGCGTCACGGGCATCCGCACCGGTCACAAGCCCCGCTACCGCGAGGTCATCGGGTTCTGAACGCGGAACACGATGAAGGCCCGGATGCTTCTGGCATCCGGGCCTTCATCGTCGGGGCTGTCACCCCAGGATCGGTTCAGAGGGCGCGGACGATGCCGAGCGGGGTCGACTCGAGGCCCTGTCCGAGCGGGTTGTCGCCGAGGATCCGCACGAGCCGCTGCTCGCCGCTCTTGTCGAGCGTCGATCCCAGGATGTTCCCGCCGAGGTCGTTGATGTCGACGACAGCCACCTCGACGCCGCCGCCGAGCAGCGACTTGAGGTGGGCTGCGACGCCGCGCGGGTCCTTCGGTCCGAGCACGACCGCCTCGTTGTACGGCGGAATGGTGTGCTTGGTGGGGCCGTCGATCGCACGAGCCTTGTCGCCGGCGATGCGGTAGAAGTCGCCCCGACGCCCGAACGCCTTGGTCACGGCAGACACAGCGGCCGCGAACAGGATGCGCGGGGTGCCGCACTCGCGCAGCGCCATCTCCATGGTCTCGGGCATGCCGAGGCCGATGCCGTACGGCGTGCGGGTGACGTACTTCGACAGGAAGAGCGCCAGCTTGCGCGGATGGATCTCGTCGAGGCGGTACGAGCGCCCCTGGGTGATCGCGACGATCTTCTCGGTCACGAACAGCAGGTCGCCCGGTCGCACGGCATCCGCCGCGTACTCGCGGATGACCGCGTCGAGGTCGTCCTCCGGCATGACCACGCGGGTCCGCAGCGGGATGCGCGCGAACGTCTTTCCGTCGACGCTCGTCTCGAGCGCCTTGCCCTCGTTCGCCTGCATCATTCGAGGTAGTCCCGGAGCGACTGCGAACGACTCGGATGACGCAGCTTCGCCATCGTCTTCGACTCGATCTGACGGATGCGCTCGCGCGTGACGCCGAAGGTGTCGCCGATCTGGTCGAGCGTCTTCGGCTGGCCGTCACCCAGGCCGAAGCGCATGCGGATCACGCCGGCCTCGCGCTCGGACAGCGAGTCGAGCAGCTGCTCGAGCTGGCGCTGCAGCATCGTGAACCCGACCGCGTCAGCCGGGACGACGGCTTCGGTGTCCTCGATGAGGTCACCGAACTCGCTGTCGCCGTCCTCGCCGAGCGGGGTGTGCAACGAGATGGGCTCGCGACCGTACTTCTGCACCTCGACGACCTTCTCGGGGGTCATGTCGAGTTCCCGGCTCAGCTCTTCCGGGGTGGGCTCGCGACCGAGGTCCTGCAGCATCTGGCGCTGCACCCGGGCCAGCTTGTTGATGACCTCGACCATGTGCACGGGGATGCGGATCGTTCGCGCCTGGTCTGCCATGGCGCGCGTGATCGCCTGGCGGATCCACCACGTCGCGTACGTCGAGAACTTGAAGCCCTTGGTGTAGTCGAACTTCTCGACCGCACGGATCAGGCCGAGGTTGCCCTCCTGGATCAGGTCGAGGAACTGCATTCCGCGACCCGTGTAGCGCTTGGCGAGCGAGACGACGAGGCGGAGGTTGGCGCCGAGCAGGTGGCTCTTCGCGCGCTGTCCGTCGCGGGCGACCCACTGCAGGTCGAGTCCGAGCTGGCTCGTCTTCTCCGCCGGGGACATCGCAGAGAGCTTCTCCTCGGCGAACAGGCCGGCCTCGATGCGCATCGCGAGCTCGACCTCTTCGGCCGCGTTGAGGAGGGCGACCTTGCCGATCTGCTTCAGGTAGTCCTTGACAGGGTCGGCGGTCGCGCCGGTGATCTGGGTGGAGTAGACAGGAACGTCTTCGTCGTCGTTCGACGAGATGACGATCGCGCCGGTCGGCAGCGGCTCGGTGAACGCCGGCTTGCTCTCCTCGTCCTCGTCGTCGGTCGCCGCCTCATCGCTCGCGGCGGTCGGCGCCTCGTCCTCTTCGACGACGTCGTCGGCCTTCTTCTTCTTCACCGGCGCGCGCTTGGCTGCGGCGCGCTTGGCGGCCGACTTGGGGGCAGCGGGCTCCGCCGCCTCCGCGGTGACCTCGAGGTCGGCGTCGTCGGCGGTCTTCTTCGTCCGGGATTTGTTGGTCGTGGCAGGAGTCACGTTTCGCCTTTCACGGAGCGGCTGGGCCCCTCCGGGACATTTCGGACACTAGTAAGACCCTTGTCAAGTCCGATCTTCGAGAAGACGGATTGACAACGGGTCAGACACCCAGTATCGCACACGTGGAGGGATACGGCTGCATTCCGCGCGATCCGGCGTGCTCAGTTCCCCGAGCGACCCGACTTGTCGTCGTCCCCGGACCGGCGCGAGGCCAGGTACCGCTCCAGTTCGGCCGCCAGTTCGTCGGCGCTCGGAAGGTCGCGTTCGTTGAACCCGCCCTCGTCGTACGACCCGTCCTCCGGATCCCGACCGGCCATGTAGGCGTCGTACCGTCGCTCGAGGGTGTGCAGCATCTGCTGGAGCTCGTCGTTGCCGAGCACCTGCTCGTCGACCTTTGCGAGGTAGTCGGTGCGTCGCTCCTGCACCGCGTCGAGCATGAGCACGAGACCGGTGGCGGCCATGATCTTGTCGGCGGCGGTGATCACGGCGTCGGGGTTCTCGGTCTCAGCGAGGTAGTGGGGCACGAGGAGCACGAATCCGGCAGCGCGCTCGCCCTGCTCCACGAAGCGGTACTCGAGCAGATGCCCCGCGGTGGCGGGAACCTGGGTCCGCGGACGCCAGACCGAGTGCACGACGCTCAGGTCGCGGCGGTTGCCGCTGACGGTGGTGCCGATCGGACGCGTGTGCGGCACCGGCATCGCGATGGAGTGCACCCATGTCATGCCCGAGACCTCGAACTCGGCAGCGAGGTCGAGCACCGTGCGCGCGAATGCGTTCCACGCGAAGTCGGGCTCGTAGCCCGCCAGCAGCAGGAACGGCTGCCCGAGCGCATCGGTGGCGACCGACAGCTCGAGCCGGGGCGGACGGAAGTCGGTCAGGTGATCCTGGTCGAACGACACGATCGGGCGACGCGCCCGGTAGTCGAGCAGAACGTCGTTGTCGAACACCGCGATCGGCTGCGGATCGGCTGTCTCCCGCAGGTGATCGATGAGACCGGACACGGCGTTGCCGGCGTCGGTGAATCCGGTCAGCAGCATCACCAGAGGCAGACCGGGGGGCACGGCCGGACCGTTCGCGACTCGTTCGTGGATGTCACCGGAGAAGGGCATTCCTCCATGCTACGAGTCCGGTCGCGAGGCGGGGCGGCGCGGGTGTTGCTGAGAGCGAACACGCCCCCCGCGCGCCGCGCCGGCTCGCACCCGGCATCCCTAGGATGGAGGGCATGACGCTTCCCGTGCTGTCGCACACCACCGACTCATTCCCCGGGAGCGCTGCAGACGCCGCAGTGCTCGTCGTCCCCTCGCTCGACGGCTCCACCGCCGCCCTCGACGACTACCCCGGTCTCGCCGCCGCCCTCGCCGCCGTGGGCTTCACCGGATCGCCCTCCGCGTTCACCCGGGTGCATGCGCCCGAGGTAAGCTCGGCGCCCCTCGCCGTGGTCGGGGTCGGCTCGGACGCCTCGTCCGACGCGGTGCGCAACGCCGTCGGTACCGCACTGCGCAGTCTGACCGGTTTCGACACGGTCGCCGTCGGGCTCGCCCCGGGCCTCGAACCCTTCGCTGCCGCGGCGGCCGAGGGTGCCGTGCTCGGCGGCCACCGCTTCGAGGGGTACCGCACGAAGAAGGCTCCCGCGCGCGCCGCGTCGGTGGTGCTGCACGTCGACATCGACGACGACACGCTGCGCCGCGCGCAGACGCTCGGCGACGCCGTCGCACTGGTCAAGGACCTCGTGAACGTGCCCGCCGAGTGGCAGAGCCCCGACGACCTCGCACGGAGCGCCGCCGAGAGCGTCGCCGACCTCGACGTCACGGTGCAGATCCTCGACGAAGCAGAACTGGCGGCTCAGGGCTTCGGCGGCATCCTCGGGGTCGGCCAGGGGTCGGACCGACCGCCACGTCTCGTGCGCCTCGACTACGCGCCCGCCGATGCGTCGACGCACATCGCGCTCGTCGGCAAGGGGATCACGTTCGATACGGGCGGCCTGTCGCTGAAGCCGGCGGCCTCGATGGTCGGCATGAAGTTCGACATGGCCGGCGCCGCGACCAGCCTCGCCGCGCTGCGCGCCATCGCGACGCTCCGCATCCCGGTGCGCGTCACCGCATGGCTGTGCATCGCCGACAACATGCCCTCGGGCCGCGCCACCCGCCCGGGCGACGTACTGCGGATGCTCGACGGCACGACCGTCGAGGTCGTGAACACCGACGCCGAAGGCCGCCTGGTGATGGCCGACGGTCTGGTCGCCGCGAGCCGCGAGAACCCCGACGTGATCCTCGACGTCGCAACGCTGACGGGCGCGATCGTCATGGCCCTCGGCCACCGGCACACCGGCGTGATGGGCGACGACGAGACCGTGCAGCGGTACCTCGAGGCCGCCGCGTCGGTCGACGAGGCCGCCTGGCGGATGCCCCTGCCGGACTACATGGAGGACACGCTCGAGTCCCCCATCGCCGACCTCATCAACGCCAACATGGGAGACCGCGCGGGCGGCGCATCGTTCGCCGGGCTGTTCCTGCGCCGCTTCGTCGGCCGGGTGTCTGACGCGGACGACGCTCCGCGAATCCCATGGGTGCATCTCGACATCGCCGGTTCCGGCGAGAACGGCGGCGGTGCCCACGGCTTCACCGACAAGGGTCCGACGGGCGCGACCGTGCGCTCGATCGTCGCCTTCGCCGAGTCCGCGGTCACGGGGGCCTGACATGACGACGCACACCTTCGACATCGTGGTCCTGGGCGGCGGCAGCGGCGGATACGCGGCGGCGCTGCGTGCCAGCGAGCTCGGCAAGTCGGTCGCGCTCATCGAGAAGGACAAAGTCGGCGGAACCTGCCTGCACCGCGGATGCATCCCCACGAAGGCTCTCCTGCATGCGGCCGAGGTGGCTGATCACGTGCGCGATGCCGCGTCCGTCGGCGTCGGGGCGACGTTCGACGGCATCGACCCCGTCGCCGTGCGCGCGTACCGCGAGGGCATCGTCGCGAAGAAGTACAAGGGCCTCGAAGGTCTGGTCAAGGCCCGCGGCATCACGACCGTGCACGGCGCGGGGCGGCTGAACGCCGATCGCAGCGTGGCCGTCGGAGACGACGTCTACGTCGGTACCGACGTGATCCTCGCGACCGGGTCGTACAGCCGCACGCTCCCCGGTCTCGAGATCGGCGGCCGCATCCTCACCAGCGAGCAGGCTCTCGCGCTCGACGAGGTCCCCGCGCGGGTGATCATCCTCGGGGGCGGAGTCATCGGCGTCGAGTTCGCGAGCGTCTGGCGCTCCTTCGGCGTCGAGGTGACGGTCATCGAAGCGCTGCCGCACCTGGTGCCGAACGAGGACATCGCGATGAGCAAGGGCCTCGAACGCGCCTTCCGTCGTCGCGGCATCGCCTCCTCGCTCGGCACGCGCTTCCAGTCCGCGACACAGGACGAGTCGACTGTCACCGTGACCCTCGAGAACGGCACGACCTTCACCGCCGACTACCTGCTCGTCGCCGTGGGCCGAGGCCCCGTCACCGCCGACCTCGGCTTCGAAGAGGCGGGCGTGGCACTCGACCGCGGGTTCGTCGTCGTCGATGAGAACCTGCGCACGGGAGCCGCCGGGGTCTGGGCGGTCGGCGACATCGTGCCGGGGCTGCAGCTCGCGCACCGCAGCTTCCAGCAGGGCATCGCCGTCGCGGAGCGGATCGCGGGCCTGTCGCCGGCTGCGGTCCCGGAGACGCAGATCCCGAAGGTCACCTACTCCAGCCCCGAGGTCGCATCCGTCGGTATCACCGAGGCCGCCGCCGTCGAGCAGCACGGCGCGGACGCGGTGGTCTCCTACGAGTACAACCTGGCCGGCAACGGCAAGAGCGAGATCATCGGCACCGCCGGCCTCGTCAAGGTCGTACGCCTGAAGGACGGACCCGTCGTCGGCGTGCACCTGCTCGGCGATCGCGTGGGCGAGCTCATCACCGAGGGCCAGCTCGCGGTCGCATGGGAAGCGCACCCCGAGGACATCGCACCTCTGATCCACGCCCACCCGACGCAGAGCGAAGCGCTCGGCGAAGCATTCCTGGCCCTCGCGGGCAAGCCCCTCCACGCCCTCTGAACACCAACCCCCACGCAGGTCACTAAGCTAGACACGCGTCGAACAACTTCTGAAGGAGACTCCGTCATGAGCACATCCGTCATCCTCCCCCCGCTCGGAGAGAGCGTTACCGAGGGTACGGTCACCCGCTGGCTCAAGCAGGTGGGTGACACTGTGCAGGCGGACGAGGGCCTGCTCGAGATCTCGACCGACAAGGTCGACACCGAGATCCCCTCCCCCGTCACCGGGGTGATCGAGGAGATCCTCGTCGCCGAGGACGAGACCGTCGAGGTCGGCGCCATGCTCGCTCGGATCGGCGACGGCAGCGCGGCAGCGCCGGCGGCGGATGCCCCCGAGGCCGCTGCCCCCGCCGCCGAAGAGGCCCCGTCGGAGTCCGCTCCGGCGCTGCAGGCCGAGGCCCCGGCTCAGCCCGAGGCTCCGGTGCAGGCACCCACCACGTCGGCCCCCGAGGCCGACGCGAAGGACGTCGTCCTGCCCGAGCTCGGTGAAAGCGTCACCGAGGGCACCGTCACCCGCTGGCTGAAGCAGGTCGGCGACGAGGTCGCCGTCGACGAGGCGCTCCTCGAGATCTCGACCGACAAGGTCGACACCGAGATCCCCTCCCCGATCGCCGGCGTGCTGCAGGAGATCCTTGCCGCCGAAGACGAGACGATCGCCGTCGGCTCCGTGCTCGCGCGTATCGGTTCGGGTGCCGCGACGGCTCCCGCCCCCGCAGCAGAGCAGCCCGCGCCGGCCGAGCAGCCCGCTCCCGCACCGGAGCCCGCACCCGCACCGCAGTCGGCCCCGGCACCGCAGGCCGCACCCGCGCAGCAGTCGGCTCCCGCGCAGCAGCCGGCTCCCGCGCAGCAGGCCGCCCCCGCAGCGCAGGCCGCCCCCGCGGCGCAGGCCGCGCCGGCTGAGGACGCCGCGTCCGACGGCATCTACGTCACGCCGCTCGTTCGCCGTCTCGCGTCGCAGCAGGGCGTCGACCTCGCCTCGGTCAAGGGCACCGGCGTCGGTGGCCGCATCCGCAAGGAAGACGTGCTCAAGGCCGCGGAATCCGCCGCGTCCGCTCCGGCGGCCGCCGCTCAGGCAGCGCCGGCCGCACCGAAGCTCGAGGTGTCGCCGCTGCGCGGCACGACCCAGCCGATGTCGCGTCTGCGCAAGGTGCTGGCGTCGCGGGCCGTCGAGTCGATGCAGCAGACGGCGCAGCTCACCACGGTCGTCGAGGTCGACGTCACGGCTCTCGCCGACTACCGCGACAGCGTGAAGGCGTCGTTCCTCGAGAAGACCGGTGACAAGCTGTCGTTCCTGCCGTTCTTCGCGCTCGCAGCCGCCGAGGCGCTGCAGGCGTTCCCGATCGTCAACGCGACCGTCGACGGCGACCAGATCACCTACCCGGCGACCGAGAACCTGTCGATCGCGGTGGACACCGAGCGCGGCCTGCTCACTCCGGTGCTGCGCGATGCCGCGTCGAAGAACATCGCTCAGATCGCCCACGAGATCGCCGACCTCGCCGCTCGCACGCGTGACAACAAGCTGAAGCCCGACGAGCTCGCCGGCGGCACGTTCACGCTGACCAACACCGGTTCGCGTGGCGCGCTGTTCGACACGCCCGTCGTGTTCCTGCCGCAGTCCGCCATCCTCGGCACGGGAACGGTCGTGAAGCGCCCCGGCCTGGTCAAGGTCGGCGGCAACGACGCCATCGCGATCCGTTCGTACGTCTACCTGGCCCTGTCGTACGACCACCGCATCATCGATGGTGCAGACGCCGCCCGCTTCCTCGGCGCCGTCAAGGCGCGCCTCGAGTCGGCGGAGTTCGCCGCGCAGCTCGGAGCCTGACAGGCAGCACCTCATGGCTGGTCCGCGACGTCGTACACGTCGCGGACCAGCCATTTCTCGTCGGCGCGAGCCAGCACGAGAATCCACTCGCTCTGACGCGTGACCGATCCGTAGACCGCGTTCCCGGCCGAACCCGTGGCGCGGATGACCGCGATATCGCCGTACTCGTCGACCAGCTGCGTGGACGGACGCGTCTCACCCACCTCTGCGAGGTCCTTTTGCAGAGAAGCCGGGTTCGCCACACCGTCGGCGAACAGGTCGTCGCAGTTCGGCCCCGTCTGCGATCGGCATCCATCAGCCTCCTGGAGGATCGCGACCACCGCGACCGCCGGATCCCTGTCCCGAACGGAGGCCTCGACGTCTGCCCTGCGCGCCTCGGATCCCGTCTCGCCAGAAGGGGCCGCGGGGCTCTCCGTCGCTGCGGAGTCCTCTGTCGCCGCCGTCTGATCCATCGGAGCATTTCCGTCCGTCGCAGCGTCACCGCCCGTCGCAGCGACGTCATTCTCTGACGGGCTTCTCTCGGTGGCGGACGCATCCGTCACCTGCACGGTGCGGCCCGGCGCCGCGGTCGCCGGGTCGTTCCCGCCGTCCGGCAGAAGCAGGCCGACCACGAGAACAGCGCAGGCCGCCCCCGCTGCGAGCACGAGGACGGATCGCCGAGGGCGACGACGACCATGCAGGTCACTGCCCCCGGACGCGCGCCTATCGACGGCGGATTTCACGCTCCTGCCGGTTCGCTGTTCGACACTCTCGAAGCGCTCGAACCACGCCCGTGCCAGCGACCGTCCGATGTGCGAGAGAGCGCCCGACCGTCTCGATGCCCGGTCGTGTCGCGACGCGCGGACCCGGCGGTTCCCTCTTCCCGCCACCGGTCGCCGCGCCGCCGATCGCCGCGCCGCCGATCGCTCCGCCGCTCCCGCTCGCGATGGGACTCCGGCCCGCCGAGTGGTCGTCTCCCTGCGACGGAAGGTCTCGGGTGCTGCTCCCGAGACCTTCCCTCCCGCATCGGCCTGCGCGCCGACGCCCGCCGCCCGAGAGACGCCCGCAGCCCTACCCGCGCCCGCCTCCCCATCGACGCCCGCGTCCCCTCGGAGCGGACGCGGTGCCGCGAGTTCGAACAGGTCCCGCTCCCACTGCTCGATACGTGCGGACGGAACACCCGGGCGCTCGAGCTCCTCCTCCAGCCCGAGTGACACGGCCGCGAGCAGGCGTCCCATCGCCTTGTCCCGGCATGCCTCCGCCACCACCGCGAGCACGCGAGCCCCCGTCACGCGCGGGTCGTCCCCGTCCCCGATCACGAACACCGGGCGACCGTCGCTCGTGATCCACCAGTTCCCCTGCGTCTCGGCTGCCGCGTCGCCGAGCTCGCCGATCCCCCGCAGCAGGCTTGCTGCCACCGTGACGCACTGACCGGCCGTCAGCGGCGCTCCGTCGACCGTGCAGCGCCCCGCCCAGGCGATGACCGTCTCCGGGCACCAGGGCAGCAGGACGTCGTGCCCGTCCGGACGACGCACGAGGTCGAGCGGAGCAGCGACGTGCTCGCTTCCGGCGAAACGCCAGCCGTCCCAGCCCGCGAGGCGCCCCGCGTCGAGCTGCACCGCCACACCGTCCCCACGGGTGACGAGCAGCCCGACGAAGGGGCCGTCCGATGCATCGAGCGATCGGACGACCCGGTGCGCTTCCGACAGGAGCGGAAGCGCCTTCTCCCCGAGGTGGACGTCTGTCATGGCTCCATCACACCGTTTCGGGAGAGCCGCCGTGCGCCGTCGACCAGGATGTGAGTGAGATACGCGGAAAACACCGCTTGTGCAGGATAAGTGCGTCTGCGCAGGCGTCTCTCCGCCCGGCGCGAACGGCGACGTACAGCATCCGCCGAGTCGGTAGGCTGGATCTCATGGCAAAGACTCCCGAACCCGAGAAGCGTCCTGGGTTCTTCTCCCAGATCAAGTCCCTCTTCCGGTTCACCAAGGAGGCCTACCCCTGGCTGCCCTGGGCGCAGCTCGCCATCCTCGTCGGCGGTGTGCTGATCGGACTCGTGGTCGGCTACCTGATTCCGCCGCTCCAGTGGTGGACGCTCCTGCTGTGGGGTCTCACCGGTCTGATGGCCGGCGTGCTGGGCGCCATGTTCCTCATGACGCGCCTGTCGACCTCGGCGATGTACACCAAGATCGACGGCATGCCGGGCGCCACCGGTCACGTCATCAGCACCAGCCTCGGGCGCAGCTGGCAGGCCTCCGACACCCCGGTCGGCATCAACCCGAAGACGCAGGAGGCGGTGTACCGCGCGGTCGGCCGCGGCGGGATCGTCGTCGTCGGCGAGGGTGCCCGCGGGCGCCTCACGCGTCTCATCAACGAAGAGCGCAGCAAGGCGCAGCGCGTCGCCCACGGCGTGCCCGTGACCGTCCTCTACGTCGGGCACGGTGACGACGACGTCGCGATCGCCGATCTCGCCAAGACGATCAAGAAGCTGCCGAAGGCGATCGACAAGGCGACGATGGCTGCGGTCATCCGTCGCATCGAGTCGGTCTCGCAGTCGCTCTCCTCGCTCCCGATCCCGAAGGGCATCGACCCCACGAAGGTGCGTGCGCAGCGTCCGCGCTGATCCACCCCGCCGCACAGACGAAGAGCGCGGCCGACCTCTCACGAGGCGGCCGCGCTCTTCTCGTTCCGCAGACCCGCACGGCGGGCGTGTTCTCACTCCGAGAGCGGCTGGCGCGGCAGGCGCCGCACCTTCGCGCGACGCCGACGGCGCTCGGGGACCATCGAGCGCATCTCCTCGAGTTTGCCGAAGCAGAACAGGCGGTCGTCGGCCTCGAGCACGATGTGCTTGCGGGGGTTGGGGATCACGCTGACGCCGCGGTGCAGCGTCAGCACCGTGATGTCGCGCTCCCACAGACCCGCCTCGCCCAGGGTCTTCCCCACCAGATCGGCGGCGCCGTGCACCATCAGCTCCGCGACGCCGTACCCGGTCGACACCGTCAGACGCTGACGCACGTCGATCTCGGGGAAGGCCACCTGGCCGGCGATGTAGTCGATGATGGCGCCGGCGACATCGAGCTTGGTGGCCGTCTCGATGCCCTGGAGCCCCGGCGAGGAGTTGACCTCCATGACGAGCGGTCCGTCCTCGCCTTCGAGCATGTCGACACCCGCGACGCGGAGTCCCATGATCTGGGCGGAGCGCACGGCGGCACGCTCGTACACCGGGTCGAGCTCGATCGCCTCGACGGAGCCGCCGCGGTGCACGTTCGATCGGAACTCGTCACCGGCTGCCGAGCGTCGCATCGCCGCGACCACGCGATCTCCGACGACCAGCGCGCGGATGTCGCGACCGCGACTCTCGGCGATGAACTTCTGGATGAGCACGTTCTGCTTGGTCGAGTGCAGCGTCTCGATGATGGCTTCGGCCACCTTCACCTGCGGCGCGAGGATCACGCCGATGCCCTGGGTGCCCTCGAGCAGCTTGATCACGACGGGCGCACCGCCCACGCGCTCGATCGCCGGTCGCACGTCGGCGCGGTTGCGCACGAACGCCGTCGGAGGCATCGCGATGTTGTGCCGGGAGAGGATCTGGTTCGCCCGCAGCTTGTCGCGCGCGCTGGAGATGCCGTTCGCTGTGTTCGGGGTGTAGACGTCCATCTGCTCGAACTGACGCACGACGGCCGTTCCGAAGTACGTGATCGAGTTGCCGATGCGCGGGAGGATGGCGTCGTAGTCGCTCAGCTGCCGGCCGCGGTAATGCAGGTCGGGCTCGTCGGAGGTCAGGTCGATCGCGAACCGCAAGGTGTTCAGCACCTTCACGTTGTGTCCGCGCTGGAGAGCCGCCGCACGGAGGCGCTGGGTGGAGTACGCCTGGGGCGCACGGGAGAGCACTGCGATCTTCACGGGGGATTTCCTGCCAGGATGGTGGGGTGACGCCGACATCCCATTCAAACACCCTTACGGGGTGGCGAGAGTGGGTGAGCCTGCCCGATCTGGGAGTCGACTGGATCAAAGCGAAGATCGACACCGGTGCGCGCACCTCTTCGCTGCATGCGTTCGACGTGCTCGAGTTCGCGCAGGACGACGAGCCGTGGGTGCGGTTCAAAGTCAAGCCCTGGCAGGACAGCCCGGAGGATGCCGTCGTGGTCGAGCTGCCGATCCACGATCGGCGGGAGGTGCGCAGCTCGTCCGGTCATGCGCAGGAGCGGCTCGTCGTCGAGCTGCTTATCCGTCTGGTCGACCGTGAGGTGCTCGCCGAGGTGACGCTGAGCAACCGCGACGAGATGGGCTTCCGCATGCTGATCGGACGCGAGGCGCTGCGGCAGGGGTTCTCGGTGGATCCTGCACGGTCGTTCCTCGGAGGGCGCGCGCCTCGCGAAGCGCGTCGCCGCAACCGCGGCCGGCTCTGAGCGCCGCCCGTTCGAGCGCGACGCGATTCCCGGCGCTCAGGCGCGGATGAGCACCGTGCCGACGACCTTGTCGTGCAGGCCGCGCTGATCGGCGTCCCAGACGACCGCGGGCACCACCACGACCAGCAGCAGCGTGCGCACGATGGGGCGCCAGAGCCCGACCCAGCCGCCGTCGAGCCGCACGACCCGCATTCCGAGGATGCGGTGGCCGGGGCTACCACCGGCGGTGGGGACGAAGAGGATCTGCAGCACGGCGAACACCATCATCGGAGCGAACTGCGTCAGGCCCGCCTCCGTCGGGAGCGCGAACTGGTCGTACCCGAAGAACGCCGTGGCGATGATCGTGGCGGCGACGTAGTCGATGACGAGGGCGCCGATGCGGCGTCCTGGGCGGCCGATGCTGCCCGGACCCGACTCCGGGAGACCGAGTCGTTCACCGGGGTAGGAGTTCACAGCATCCGTCACTCCCCCAGCCTACCGAGCGCCCGGGATGCGCCCGACCGGCGCGGCTCCGTAACACGCCGGAAACAATGCGGATACCGTGGGGTAATCCCCCGTCCGTACTGTGCACAGTGGCCCCGAAGCCATCGATCCGCATCTCAGGAGTCGTACATGTTCAAAGATTCGTCCGAGGTTCTCGCGTACATCAAAGAGAACGACGTCAAGTTCCTCGACATCCGCTTCACCGACCTCCCGGGTGTGCAGCAGCACTTCAACATCCCCGCGTCGACGGTCGACGAGGCCTTCTTCACCGAGGGGCAGCTGTTCGACGGCTCCTCGATCCGCGGATTCGCCAGCATCCACGAGTCCGACATGCAGCTCATCCCGGACGTGACGACGGCGTACATCGATCCGTTCCGCGAGGCGAGCACCCTCGTGATGATCTTCGACATCTACAACCCGCGCACGGGTGAGATCTACTCGAAGGACCCGCGTCAGGTCGCCAAGAAGGCCGAGAAGTACCTCTCTTCGACCGGTATCGCCGACACCGCCTACTTCGCCCCCGAGGCGGAGTTCTACATCTTCGACGACGTGCGCTACTCCGTCACCGCGGGCGAGAGCTTCTACAAGGTCGACTCCGAGGAGGCCGCGTGGAACACCGGTCGCGAGGAGGAGGGCGGAAACCTCGCCAACAAGACCCCGTACAAGGGCGGCTACTTCCCCGTCAGCCCGGTCGACAAGACGGCCGACCTGCGCGACGACATCACGCTCAAGCTGATCGACGCCGGCTTCATCCTGGAGCGCTCGCACCACGAGGTCGGCACCGCCGGTCAGCAGGAGATCAACTACCGCTTCGACACCATGGTGCACGCGGCCGACGACATCCTGAAGTTCAAGTACATCGTCAAGAACACCGCCGAGGAGTGGGGCAAGGTCGCGACCTTCATGCCGAAGCCGCTCTACGGCGACAACGGCTCGGGCATGCACACGCACCAGTCGCTGTGGAACGACGGCAAGCCGCTCTTCTTCGATGAGGCGGGCTACGGGCAGCTCAGCGACCTCGCTCGCTGGTACATCGGCGGCATCCTGGCGCACGCGCCGGCGATCCTCGCGTTCACCAACCCGACGCTGAACAGCTACCACCGCCTGGTCAAGGGCTTCGAGGCGCCGGTCAACCTGGTCTACTCGGCCGGTAACCGTTCCGCCGCGATCCGCATCCCGATCACCGGTTCGAACCCGAAGGCCAAGCGCATCGAGTTCCGCGCACCGGACGCCTCGGGCAACCCGTACCTCGCCTTCGCGGCGCAGCTCATGGCGGGCCTCGACGGCATCAAGAACCGCATCGAGCCGCACGAGCCCGTCGACAAGGACCTCTACGAGCTGCCGCCCGAGGAGGCCAAGGGCATCCCGCAGGTGCCGAACTCGCTGCTCGACTCGCTCGAGGCGCTCCGCGCTGACCACCAGTTCCTCCTCGAGGGCGGCGTGTTCACCGAGGAGCTCATCGAGACGTGGATCTCGTACAAGTACGAGAACGAGATCCTGCCGATCGCGCAGCGTCCGCACCCGTTCGAGTACGAGCTGTACTTCGGCGTCTGATCACGAACGCTCGAGAGCGCCCCGCTGGCTTCGGCCGGCGGGGCGCTTCCGCGTTCAGCGGGCGGCGCGGGACGGCATCCGGAACGCGTGCAGGCCGAGTTCCTCACTGAGGATGTCGCTCGCGATGTGGCCGCGCACGCTCGTTCCACGCGGGTCGAGCGGCGGGCTGATGACCGCCGCCCCGAGCGCGCCGGGCGCCGAGAGGACGATCGCGCCCGAGACACTCGACTTCGCGGGTACGCCGACCTGCCGCATCCATCGTCCGGAGCCGTCGTACACGCCGCACGTCGCCATGACGGCGACGACGTCGCGGGCCACCGCGGAATCGACCACCTGCACCCCGGTGACGGGGTTGCGACCGCCGGCGGCGAGGGTGGCGCCCATCTGCGCCAGGTCGCGTGCGTCGACGCGCACGGCGCAGGCGCGGGCGTACACGGCGACCGCATCGTCGGCGCTCTCGACCAGCGTGCCCTCGGCACGCATGAGGTGGGCGAGCGCATGGTTGCGGTCGCCCAGCAGGTGCTCGTTCTCGGCGATCCCCTCGTCGACGTCGAGCTCGCGTCCGGCGAACGCCGAGAGTCCGGCGAGGATGCGTGCGGCCCGGCCTGCGGCGTCGACGCCGTCGACCAGCGAAGCGGTGAGGAGCGCACCAGCGTTCACCATCGGGTTCGGCGGGCGCCCGGTGCCGCTCTCGAGCTTGATCGCGTCGAACGCCTCACCCGTGGGTTCGATGCCCACCCGATCGAGGGCCTCGCCTGCGGTGTCCTGCAGCGCGAGCGCGAAGAGGAACGGCTTCACCGCCGACTGGATGCTCACCCGTACGTCGGCCTGATCGCTGGACGTGACGTCACCGTCGACGGTCACGAGAGCGAGGGCGACGAGATCGGGATCGGCGGCCGCCAACTCGGGGATGCTGTCGTGAACCTCTCCGCCGCTCTCGCGCAGGAGGCACCTGCGCACATCGTCGAGATCGTACGAGCGCGGGTCGGCGAGGGAACTCATGCTCCCAGCCTTGCATGCCGATGCATCCGCGGGATCAGCTCGCCGGGTCGTATCCGAACTCCCGGACCTCCTGCGGGCAGCGGCACGCTGCAGCGACGCGGGCGGCCCAGGCGATCGCCTCGGCGCGGCTGGGCACCTCGAGCACCAGGAAGCCGCCGTCGATCCGGACATCCGGATACGTCTCGTCGCTTACCGCGCCCCGGCCCGTGACGAGCACGGGAGCGACCTCCGCGTCGATCCCACCGCCGAACACGTAGACTCCGGCCGCCTTGGCCTCCTCGATGACCGCGTGACTCTCGGCCACCACCTCGGGGAACTGCTCCGCGGTGAGCTGCATCGCGGCAGCGGGGAACGAGAGGAGGTACTTCGTCATGCGTCGATCGTCCTCCTCCGGCATCGTCGTGGCAACAGCTGCGACGACGCTCCCCCCTCGACTCCCGCTGCGCAAGCCCCGGCTCCCAGCTTGACCGCGTCCGGTCGGCGTCGCCACACTGAGGGGTCGGCATCACGGAGGGGAACCACATGCGTCGCAAGAGGCTGTTCGCACAGACGACCACCATCGAGACGGGTCCCCCCGAGGCGCGGACCTCGCGGCGGGTCGAATCGGTGACGGCCGCCGCCCGCACGAACCCTTTCATGTTCGGTCTGCTCGGGGCACTCGGCGTTCTGGTCGCCCTGCTGATCGGCAGCATCGTGGGCCAGCTCGCCACCGTGCTCGTCTACGTGGGCGTCGCGGTGTTCCTCGCGCTCGGTCTCGACCCGATCGTGCGGCTCATCGAACGCAAGCTCCCCCGTCCCGCCGCGATCGCGATCGTGGTGGCCGTCGTGCTGCTCGCCTTCGTGGGCATCATCCTCTCCATCGTCCCGCTGCTGGTCGAGCAGGTCACCAACCTGATCGACGACGGACCGAAGATGGTGCAGGACTTCATGGCCAGCGACTGGTTCCAGGACGTGAACGCGCAGTTCGGCTCGACCCTCGAAGACGCCGCGCAGGGTGTGCTGACGTTCGTGCAGGACCCCGGGAACATCCTCAACATCAGCGGAGGGGTGTTCGCCGTCGGTGCCGGCATCGCAGGAGGCGTGACCGGTGTCACCATCGTGCTCATCCTCACGCTGTACTTCATGGCGTCGCTGCGCAGCATGAAGAACGTCGCCACGCGCTTCGTGCCCGCCTATCAGCGCGACACGTTCCGCGAGATCCTCGAAGACGTCTCGGGCGCCGTCGGCCGCTACGTCATGGGCCAGGCGAGCCTCGCTCTCGTGAACGGAATCCTCAGCCTCATCTTCCTCACGCTGATCGGCGCTCCGGTACCCGCGCTGCTCGCACTGATCGCGTTCATCGGATCGATGATCCCGCTGGTCGGAACCCTGGCGGCCTCGATCATCAACTCGCTGCTGTGCCTGTTCGTGAGCCCGGTGACGGCGCTCATCGCGATCATCTACTACCTCGTCTACATGCAGATCGAGGCCTACGTGCTCTCGCCGCGCATCATGAACAAGGCAGTCGCCGTGCCTGGGGCCCTCGTGGTCATCGCCGCGGTCGCCGGCGGTGCGTTGGGGGGAATTCTCGGGGCGCTCGTCGCCATCCCCGTCGCGGCGAGCATCATCATCATCGTGCAGAAGGTCGTCTTCCCCGCTCAGGACCGCAAGAAGGCGCCGCCCGCGCTCACCGGACCGTGAGCGCGCCCGCCTGCACCCGCACCGCGAACTGGGTGACCTCGCCCATCTCCTCCCCGTCGATCTCGAACACGAGGGGCTGAGCGAGCCGCACCGAGATGCTCTCGACCGCGAGGTGCTGGGCGGAGTCGGTGCTGACCGCCTCGTCACTGCCGGTGAGGGCGCGACGGATGCCGTTGTCCCACACGACCGTCCGGAGCGTGCTCATCCACTGCAGCGCGCCTTCGGAACTCACCAGCAAAATGTCGAGCAGGCCGTCGTCGAGCTGCGCGTCGGGCAGCAGCCGGATGCCGCCCTGGAGCATGCCGCAGTTGCCGATCAGCATGGTGTGACCGCGGACCTCCTCGGGCTCTCCCCCGTCGATCTCGATGACCATGTCGGTCATCTCGGTGCCCTGCAGGGCCCGACCCATGGCCTCGACGTACGCCAGCCAGCCCGCCCGGTCCTTGAGGTCGTCGTTGGTCTCGACGAGCATCTGCGCATCGATGCCGAACCCGACCATGACCGTGAAGGCGCGCTCCTCGCCGTCGAGCTCGACCCAGCCGAGGTCGATGTGCTGCGGGGTCGCGTCGCGCACGCGCTCGAGCGCGGCGGTCATCGTCGTCAGCGGCACCCCGAGGTTGCGGGCGAGCAGATTGCCCGTGCCCTGCGGCACGATGCCGAGCGCGACCTCGGTGCCGGCGAGCCCCTCGGCGACCGCGCGCACCGTGCCGTCTCCGCCCACGGCGACGACGACCTCGCAGCCGTCGGCGATGGCCGCCCGGGCCATGCCCTGCCCCGGGTCCTCGACCGTCGTCTCCCACCACAGGATCGGTGCGTTCTCGCCGAAGACCTCGTCGACGGCCGACCGCAGCGCCTCCCCGTCGATCTTCGAGGGGTTCCAGACGATGCCGATGCTCGAAACGCTCATGAGGCCAAGCCTGGGGCGCGGGGGCGGTCACCGCAAGTCGACACGGCCTCAGCCGTAGAACTCGTGCTCGAATGCCTTCCGTGCACGCCGGGTGACACCGAGGAAGTCCTCTTCGAGCTGCGTCGCCGAGCGATCGGGATAACCGAGGATGCGCGCGATCGCGTCGAGCTGGCGCCGGTCGGCGGGCAGCACGTCGCTGGTCGAGCCGGTGAGGATCGTGATGGCCGACCGGAGGCGGCTGGACAGCAGCCACGCCTCCCGCAGGCGCGCCGCCGCCTCCTGCGGCAGCAGACCGGCGTCGACGGCCGCGGCCAGGGCGCCGAGCGTCGACGTCGTCCGCAGAGCCGGAACAGCGTGGGCGTGCTGCAACTGGATGATCTGCACGAGCCATTCGACGTCACTGAGCGTGCCGGGCCCGAGTTTCAGGTGTCGACGAGGGTCGGCGCCCTGCGGCAGCCTCTCCCCCTCGACGCGCGCCTTGATGCGCTTGATCTCACGGACGCCCTGCGGGTCGATGTCGGTCGGGTAGCGGATGCTGTCGGCGAGCTCGATGAAGCGGGTGATGAGCTTCGTGCTCCCGGCCACTCCCCGTGCGCGCAGGAGAGCCTGCGCCTCCCACGACAGGGACCAGCGGCGGTAGTAGGTCGCGTACGCCGCCAGCGACCGCACGAGCGGGCCGCTGCGCCCCTCCGGCCGGAGACCGGCGTCGAGTTCGAGCGGGAGGCGGTGATCGGTGAGGTGTTCGCGCAGACCGGCGACGATCTTCGCGGCGAGGGCCTGGGCGCGTTCCGGCTCGACACCGTTCGGGTCGTACACGTAGAGGATGTCGGCATCCGATCCGAAGCCCAGCTCAGCACCCCCGAAGCGGCCCATGGCGATGACCGAGAAGTCGAGCGCGTCATCCTCGGGCGGAACGACCTCGCGGCGCACGGCCCGCAGGGCGGCTTGGATCGTGACGGCGGTGATGTCGGTCAGGGCGGTCGCGACCTGCTCGATCGTGAGCACGTCGAGCACGCCCCCCATCGCGGTGCGCAGCAGTTCGCGGCGACGCAGAGCGCGGACCGCGCGCAGGGCGTCGGCGACCGTGGCGTGGCGGGTCTGGATCGCACGCGCCTCGTCGTCGAGGGCGCTGGCGCTCCGGGGCCGCAGCAGTTCGGCGCTGTCGAGCCACGCCACCGACTCCGGGATCCACTCCATGAGTTCGCCCACGTAGCGTGAGGACGACAGCAGCCGAGTGAGGCTCTCGGCCGCGCCGGACGAGTCGCGGAGCATCCGCAGGAACCAGTGCGTGCTGCCCAGCCGCTCGCTGATGCGCCGGAAGGCGATGAGCCCGTAGTCGGGGTCGCTGCCGTCGGCGAACCACCGCACCATCACCGGCATGAGATGGCGCTGAATGGTGGCCTTGCGGCTCAGCCCCGTCGTCAACGCGCCGATGTGACGCAGGGCGCCTGCCGGGTCGCGGAAGCCGATGGCTGCGAGACGGTCGTGAGCCTGAGCGGTCGACAACGACCGCTCCCCCTCGGGCAGCGCCGCCACGGCGCTCAGCAGCGGCCGGTAGAAAAGACGAACGTGGATGTCGCGCACCTGTCGGCGCACCGCCTCCCAGCGCGCCCAGATCCCCGGGCCATCGTCGGCGAGGGCCGTCGCGCGCGCGAGCACGCGCAGACCGTCCGGCGTACGGGGCAGCAGATGCGTACGGCTGAGCTCGCGCAGCTGCAGCCGGTGCTCCATCAGGCGCAGCACGCGGTAGTCGTCGGCGAAGGCCGTCGCCTCGACCCGACCGATGTACCCGCCCTCGACGAGCGCCTCGAGGCTGTCGAGTGTGCCCCGCGTGCGCAGCGTGGGGTCGGTGAGGCCGTGGACGAGCTGCAGCAGCTGCACGGTGAACTCGATATCGCGCAGTCCGCCGCGGCCGAGCTTCAACTGGTGATCGGCATCCTGCGGGTCGATGTGCTCGGTGACGCGCTCGCGCATGCGCTGCACGCTGTCGACGAAGTTCTCGCGTGCCGCACTCGACCAGACCTTCGGCTGCACGGCGGCGATGTAGTCGGCGCCGAGCGCCGGGTCGCCGGCCAACGGCCGGGCCTTCAGCAGGGCTTGGAACTCCCAACTCTTCGCCCAGCGGTCGTAGTACGCCAGGTGCGACCCCAGGGAGCGGACGAGTGCCCCCTGCTTGCCCTCGGGGCGCAGGTTCGCGTCGACCTCCCACAGCGGCGGCTCGGTCTCGATGCCGCTCAGCCCGCGCATCGTCTCCCGGGCGAGCCGGGTCGCGAGGTCGACGGCACGAGCCTCGCTCACGACCTCGTCGTCGGCCGTGCCGGCGACGAAGATGACGTCGACGTCGCTCACGTAGTTGAGTTCGCGCGCCCCGGCCTTGCCCATCCCGATGATCGACAGGCGCGTCGCCGCCACCTGGGCGCGATCGATCGTCTCGGCGACACGCGCCCGCGCCACGGCGAGCGAGGCCTCCAGTGCCGCGCCCGCGGCATCCGCGAGCGCCGCCGCGACGTCTCCGACGACCTCGACCGGGGCTGGACGCGTGAGATCGAACGCCGCGATCGCCGCCAGCGCGCGGCGGTACGCGACCCGGAGTGCGACCACCTGGTCGTCGCCTCCGGACCGCGCGAAGCCGTCGACGGCCCCGACCGCGGCAAGGAGCGATGCGCGCAGCGACTCGGGGCGCGGCAGGGTGTCGGATGCCTCCGCCAGCACCGACAGCTCGGACGGATGGCGGAGGAAGAAGTCGGCGAGCCCCTCGGATGCGCCGAACACGCGCCACACCCGCCGCTGAGCGGCACCGCCGTCGAGGAGCGCAG
Source organism: Microbacterium sp. Soil_N32 (assembly GCF_057655505.1). Lineage (NCBI taxonomy): Bacteria > Bacillati > Actinomycetota > Actinomycetes > Micrococcales > Microbacteriaceae > Microbacterium > Microbacterium sp. Soil_N32. The sequence goes on along the minus strand of NZ_JBDGME010000019.1, from coordinate 323,670 downwards.
CGAGCGGCCCCGCATCTCGACGCGCGACGCGCAGCATGCCCCGCACGGCCGCATCCGGATCGGCGGCGTCGGCCCCGTCGAGCAGAGCCGCACGGTCTCGCCCGACCAGCTCGGCGAGCTCGGCGAGGGCCGCGCGGGCCTCACCGAGCTCGTCGAAGCCCAGCCGGGCCAGCGCGGACAGCGAGACGGAATCGTCCGGACGGGCCATGCGCGGGTTCAGAGCAGCTCGAGGTTGTTCTTCAGTTCGAGCGGCGTGACCTGACCTCGGTAGGCCTCCCACTCTTTGCGCTTGTTGAGCAGCACGTAGTTGAACACCTGCTCGCCGAGTGTCTCGGCGACGAGCTCGGACTCCTCCATGTACTCCAGCGCGTGGTCGAGGCTGGCGGGCAGCGACGAGTAGCCCAGCGCGCGGCGCTCCGCATCGCTCAGCGACCAGACGTTGTCCTCGGCCTCGGGAGGCAGCTCGTACTCCTCCTCGATGCCCTTGAGACCAGCAGCGAGCATCAACGCGTACGCGAGGTACGGGTTCGCGGCGGAGTCCAGCGCACGGTACTCGACCCGCGACGACTGGCCCTTGTTCGGCTTGTACATGGGCACGCGCACGAGTGCCGAGCGGTTGTTGTGCCCCCAGGTGACGAAGCTCGGGGCCTCGTCTCCGCCCCACAGCCGCTTGTAGGAGTTGACGAACTGGTTGGTCACCGCCGAGATCTCGTTGGCGTGCCGCAGCAGACCCGCGATGAAGTGGCGACCCGTCTTGGAGAGCTGGTACTTCGCACCCTCCTCGTAGAAGGCGTTCTGGTCGCCCTCGAACAGCGACATGTGCGTGTGCATGCCGCTGCCGGGGTGACCGCTGAGCGGCTTCGGCATGAACGTGGCGTACACGCCCTGCTCGATCGCGACCTCCTTGATGACTGTGCGGAAGGTCATCACGTTGTCGGCGGTGGTCAGGGCGTCGGCGTAGCGCAGGTCGATCTCGTTCTGGCCGGGGCCGCCCTCGTGGTGGCTGAACTCCACGGAGATGCCGAGGTCTTCGAGCATCCGCACCGAACGACGACGGAAGTCGTGGGCGGTGCCTCCCGGCACGTTGTCGAAGTACCCCGCCGAGTCGACGGGAACGGGCCCCTCGGGCCCGTAGGTCGACGACTTCAGCAGGTAGAACTCGATCTCGGGATGCGTGTAGAAGGTGAACCCCGCGTCGGCGGCCTTCGCCAGTGTGCGCTTGAGCACATGGCGGGGGTCGGCGACGGCCGGCTGACCGTCGGGTGTGGTCAGGTCGCAGAACATGCGGGCGGTCGGATCGATCTCGCCGCGCCACGGCAGTGTCTGGAACGTCGTCGGGTCGGGCTGCGCGAGCAGATCGGACTCGTAGCTGCGGGTCAGACCCTCGATCGCGGAGCCGTCGAATCCGATGCCCTCGGCGAACGCGCCCTCGACCTCGGCTGGCGCGATCGCGACCGATTTGAGGGTGCCGATGACATCGGTGAACCAGAGTCGCACGAACTTGACGCCGCGCTCCTCGATCGTCCGCAGGACGAAGTCCCGCTGCTTGTCCATGCTCACTCGGCGCCCTGGCCCTTCCTCTGGTCCCAGCCCGACTCGGCGGCCTCCTCGTCGGCCCAGGCGCGCGCACGCTCCTGCAGCTTCTCGGGGGCACGGGCCGCCTCGGCCTCGGTGTCGAAGGGACCCACGCGGTCCGCCGACGGCGAGATCATGCCGAACTCGACCGCCCCCGTCTCGAGGTTGTACCAGTACTTCTCATCACCGTCGGACATGGCCGGTCCCTTCCTCGTCTGATGTCATCGATCCTAGTGGCGCGAGAGCCTGTCGCTATGCTGAGGATCATGGCAAAAGCGATCGGCGTCGACATCGGCGGCACGGGGATCAAGGCGGGAATCGTCGACCTCGAGCACGGCATCATGGCATCCGACAGGGTGCGCGTCCCCACCCCCGAGGGGGCCTCGCCGCAGGATGTCCTGCTGGCCGTGCAGACCGTCCTCAAGACGCTGGATGTGCACGAGTCGACCCTGCCGCTGGGCGTCGCGTTCCCCGCGATCGTGAAGCGCGGCAAGACGCTCTCGGCCGCGAACGTCTCGAAGGAGTGGGTCGACTTCGACGCCGAACGCTTCTTCCGCGACGGCCTGGGTCGCAACATCGTCTTCGTCAACGACGCGGATGCCGCGGGCGTCGCCGAGGCACGGCACGGCGCAGCGCGGGACGTGCGGGGATTCACCCTGCTCACGACTCTCGGCACCGGCATCGGCTCGGCGTTCCTGTACGACGGCGTGCTGCTGCCGAACACCGAGCTCGGCCATCTGCACTTCGGCACGTACGAGTCGGTCGAGCAGTGGGCGGCCACCTCCGCGCGCGAGCGCGAGGGACTGACCTGGTCGGAGTGGGCGGAGCGCCTGCAGGCGTTCTACTCGCACATCGAGTTCCTCTTCAGCCCCGACCTGTTCGTCGTCGGCGGAGGCGTGTCGAAGAACGCCGGCGACTTCCTGCCGCTCCTCGAGCTCAAGACCCCGATCGTCCCGGCGATCCACCGCAACAACTCCGGCATCATCGGCGCGGCATCGCTCGCCGGCGACTGAGCGCCCCACTGATGACGGAGGCCCCGTGACCATCCCGGTCGCGGGGCCTTCTTCGTCGGGGCGAATGGGCCGGCCTGTACGCCGGGTTCTGTTCCGGGGTTCTTCGCCCCTTCGACGGCCATCTCTCTCGGCGACACGTTGCCGTGCCGCTCCAGCGGTCTACCCGAGGACTCGGCGAGCCGCGTCAACATCCTCTGTCTGACCTTGCTCCGGACGAGGTTTACCTGGCGGGACATGTCACCATGTCCCCCGGTGGTCTCTTACACCACCCTTTCACCCTTACCCCGCGGCCTCGCGGCCGGGGGCGGTCTGCTCTCTGTGGCACTGTCTCGCGGATTGCTCCGGGTGGGTGTTACCCACCGCCCTGCCCTGTGGAGCCCGGACGTTCCTCGGTGCGGTCTCCCGCCACGCGACCGTCCAGCCGACCCATTCGCGTCTGTCAGTCTACGCGCGCGCCCCTCACTTCTGCGCCGAGTCGGCGATGCGCAGGTCGAGGGGAACCTCGAGGGGGAACGACCCGAACAGGCGCTGCGTCGCCACGACCGCCGCCTCCCGCACCGCGGCCGCCGCTGCGTCGCCTTGCTCGGCGGGCACGTGCAGCACCACCTCGTCGTGCAGGAAGAAGGCGAGGTGCGCCTCCCGCGCGAACGGTCCGGATGCGGGTGCCGAATGCTCGGCGCTCGGCAGCGCCCGCAGCCGATGCCGGATCTCCGCCAACCAGATGAGCGACCACTCCGCGGCCGTTCCCTGAACGACGAAGTTGCGGGTGAAGCGGCCCCAGTCCCGAGCACGGCGACGCGCGAGGGCCACGACCGCGGGCTCGGCGTCGGCCGAGGTCGCGGCCGCCTGCAGCGCCGTCCACTCCCCCGGGGGACGGGGCGACGAGCGCCCGAGCCACGTCGACACGCGACCGCCGTCCTCGCCCGTCCGAGCCGCCTCGTCGACGAGTGCCATCGCGCGGGGGAACACTTTGCGGAGCTGCGGGACGAGACGTCCGCTGTCACCCGTCGTCGCTCCGTACATGGCGCCGAGCACCGCGTACTTCGCCTCCTCCCTGGTGGCGACGGCCCCCGATGCGACGACCCCCGCATAGAGATCGGCGCCCTGCGCCGCGCGAGCCATGGCCCGGTCCGACGACAGCGCGGCGAGCATCCGGGGCTCCAGTTGCGCGACGTCGGCGACCACGAGCGTCCACCCGGGGTCTGCACGCACAGCGGGGCGGAGCATCCTCGGCAGCTGCAGCGCCCCCCCGCCGGACGACGCCCACCGACCCGTCACCACGCCGCCCGGCACGTACACCGGACGGAAGCGCCCGTCGTGCACCCAGTCCGCCAGCCAGGCCCACCCGTTCGCCGTGAGCAGCCGTGACATCTTCTTGTAGGCGAGCAGGGGTTCGACGACCGGATGCTCGTGCCGCGCCAGCTCCCACCGGCTCGTCGACTCGACCGACACGCCGGCGCGGTGCAGCGCCCGCAGCAGCTTGGGCTGACTGTCGAGCCGCAGCCCCGCGTCGCCCAGGATCGCCCGGACCCGATCACCGAGCTCGACCATCCGGCTCGGTGTCCCGCCGGCGAGGGGGCGAGCGCCGAGCGCGTCCTGCAGGATGCCGTCGTGCACGGCGGGGTCCCAGGGCAGCCCTGCCGCACGCATCTCCTCGGCGATCAGCCCGCCGGCCGATTCCGCCGCACAGAGCAGCGCGAGGCGTCCGTCGGGGGCGGCGGCCAGCACCCGCTGCTGGGCGGCGTACTGATCGAGCACGGAATCGGCCGGGTCACCCGCCGCGGCCGCCGGTTCGAGCAGATCGAACAGGGAGGGCGCGTCGTCGGCTGCGTCCTGCGGGAGCCACTCCTGCGACGGCGGGAGCGGGGCGGCGACGGCGACCGTGTCGCGGAGGATCGCATGGCACAGCAGCAGGTCGTGCGCGCGCGAGAGTCGGGCACCGGCGGCCAGGAGACGCGGGTACACGTCGCGCGCGCTCCGCAGGATCCACCGCGGAGCGCCGTCGCTCTCCGCCTCCGCGATCCACGCCGCCGCCTCGGCCGCGGTCAGGCGGATACGGCGGATCTCGACGCCGTCGGCGTCCAGTTCGACGGCGAGAAGGTGGGCCGAGCCGTCGGCGATCAGCGCGATACGGCGGTCGGCGGCAGGCGACGCGCTCATGTCGGCGAGGGCGTCGCCGCGGTCACAGCCCCGATTCCTCGGTGCGGACGAGGATGCATCCGCACTCCGGGCAGGACACGACCTCGTCGTCGGGCGCGCGGCGGATCTCGGCCAGGTCGCTGCCCGGCAGAACGATGCGGCACCCCTCGCACGTGCCGCGGGTCAGCAGCGCCGCGCCGGTGTTGTTGGTCGCACGCCGGGTGTACTCGGCGAGAAGATCGGCCGGGATGGTCTCGGCGACCGCCGCACGATCGCGTGCCAACTGCACGCCGAGCTCGGCCGCCGCCGCCACATCGGCTTTCCCCGCCGCCGTCAGCGACGCCCCCTCGGCGGTCGTGATGTCGAGGAGCGCCTGCTGCGCGTCGACGGCGGCCTCGGCCTCCTCGACGCGGGACATGACCTCGAGCTGCGCGTCTTCGAGGTCGCTCTGACGCCGCGCCAGACTCGCGAGTTCGTGCTCGAGCGCCTGCGCCTGCTTCGGGTCGGTCGCGACAGCGAGCCGCTCGGCGTCGCGAGCACGACGCTGCTCGACGATGACCACGTCGGACTCGATGCGCGTGAGCTCGGCGCGAGCGTCGTCACGAACACCGGTCAGCGTCGTGAGCTCGCGGAGCTGATCCTGACGGATCGCGACGAGCTCGTTGATGCGCCCGGCCTGGGACGGGTGGGTCCTGGCGCGATCGGCCTGGGCGATCCGACGGTCGAGGTCGGCGATGTCGAGCAGGACGCGCTGGTCCGCGGGGGTGGCTTTCACGCTCTCAAATCTATCGTCTGCCCCCGACACCCGTCACCGGACCGCGCCGTCGACGTACAGCCACCGTCGACCCTCGCGCACGAAGCGGCTGCGTTCGTGCAGCCTGCCGCGCTCGCCGTCGTGCAGCCAGTGCGCCTCGAACTCGACCACCCCACGGTCGTCGAAGGGCCCACCCGCCTCGCGGTCGACGATGATCAGGCGGCGCCACACCAAGCCCGCGTCTGGCTCGAGGCGGGAGGGACGGGTCGACGGATGCCAGGTGTCGAGCAGATACGCCGACCGCCCGAGCGCGAACGCCGAGTACCGCGAACGCATGAGTCGTTCCGCGGTCGGCGCGGTCGACGCGCCCGAGAGGAAGGGACCGCAGCACGATCCGAAGACGTCGCCGGACGAACAGGGGCACCGCTCCGCCGGATCGAGCACGGTGCCGCCGTTCGATGTCTCGGCCTCGCAGGTCATCGTCCCAGCGTACGCTCGGAGGACCCACCGAGAAGGAGCACCCCGTGAGCACCACGCCTGTCGTCCCCACCTTCACCGCCCACAACGGCTTCGCCCTCCCGGCGATCGGGCTGGGCACCTACGCGTTGAACGGCGACGCCGGCGCGCAGGCCGTCTCCGCCGCTCTCGACGCCGGCTACCGCCTGGTCGACTCGGCCTTCAACTACGAGAACGAGGGATCGGTCGGGCGCGGGGTCGCCGCGGCGTCCGTCGCACGTGAGGAGATCATCGTCACGACCAAGCTCCCCGGTCGACACCACGGCCGCGACCGGGCACGCGCCAGCATCGAGGAGAGCCGCTCGCGCCTCGGCCTGGACGCGACCGACCTGCACCTCATCCACTGGCCCAACCCCAGCCAGGACGAGTACGTCGAAGCCTGGGCCGCGCTCGTCGAGGCGCAGGAACGCGGGATCGTGCGTCAGATCGGTGTCTCGAACTTCCTGCCGGAGCACCTCGAGCGGATCGAGCGCGAGACCGGCGTGCGCCCGGTCGTGAACCAGATCGAGGTGCACCCGTACTTCCCGCAGGAGGAGCAGCTCGCGTACCACCGCGAGCACGGCATCCTCACCGAGGCCTGGAGCCCGCTGGGTCGCGCGAAGGAGCTGCTCGACGAGCCGGTGGTGCGTGAGATCGCAGCAGCCCACGACGCGACCGCCGCCCAGACGGTGCTGGCCTGGCACATCGCCCGCGGCGTCGTGTCGATCCCCAAGGCGTCGTCGACGGCGCATCAGCTCGCGAACATTCAGGCGGCGGATGTGACGCTCGACGACGCGGAGGTGGCCGCGCTCACCGCGCTCGCGCGACCGGACGGCCGACTCTTCGACGCCGACCCGGCCCGCCACGAGGAGAGCTGAGACCGCCCGACCGTCAGACGCGCTGGGTGCCGAGGACGCGGAGGAGGTCGAGCTTCCCCGCGGCTTCGCTGCCCGGCGCGGCTGTGAGCACGATGAGGGCTTGGGACTCGTCCTCGGTGAACAGGGCCTGGCAGTCGACCTCGATCTCGCCGACCTCGGGATGCACGATCACCTTGTGCTGCTCGAAACGCCTGGCCACCTCGTGGGCGTCCCACAGCTCGACGAACTCGCCGCTGCGCCGAGAGAGCTCCGCGACGATCTCGCCCGCACGCGACCGCTCGCCCATCACCCCGAGCGCGGCACGCAGCGAGGCGACGAGCGCACGGCTCTGCCGTGGATGATCCACCTCGCGGTAGCGATGACGCTCGGTCTCCGGGTGCGCGAACCAGCGGTAGATGCCACTGCGATCGAGACCCGTCAGCGCGCGGGCGTCGCCGAGCACGGCGCGCGCCGCATCGTTCTGCACGAGCACCTCGTCGAGTACCGAGACGACGAACGCCGGGGTGTCGTGGAGACGGTCGAGCACGCGCAGCATGCCCGGCCGCACATAGTCCGTGAGCCGCGCGCGGTCGGGAGCGCTGTGGCCGCACAACCGGTACAGGCAGTCGCGCTCGTCCTCCGTGAGACGCAGCGCCCTGGCCAACGATGCCAGGAGCTGCACACTCGGCTGGGGGCCGCGTCGCTGCTCGAGACGCGTGTAGTAATCGGTCGACATCGTCGCGAGCTGCGCCACCTCCTCGCGCCGCAGGCCGGGCGTGCGGCGTCGGGAGCCGGAGGGCAACCCCACGTCCTGCGGGCTCAGCCCCTCTCGTCGCCGCAGCAGGAAGTCGGTCAGCGCTTCTCGATCCACTTCAGCAGTATGCCGCGGCATCCGTCGCCGCATCCAGGGACCGCCCGTCCTCCGATCACGGCTCTCTGGAGAGCACGGCGTCGCGCGCGCACTCTGGGGTCATGAACATCAGCGGAAACACCATCTTCATCCCCGGCGCGACCAGCGGCATCGGCCTGGCCCTCGCCCTCGCCCTGCACGACCGCGGCAACACGGTGATCGTCGGCGGGCGTCGCGAAGACCGCCTCGCGGCGATCGTCGCGGAGCATCCGGGCCTCCACGCCGTGCGCATCGACACGGCCGACGCCGACAGCATCCGCGCGGCCGTCGCCGATGTGCTCGATGCACATCCGGCCCTCGACACCCTGATCGCGATGGCGGGCATCATGCGCGTCGAGGACTGGCGCTCCGCCGACGGCCTGCTCGACACCGCCGAAGCGACGGTGACGACCAACCTGCTCGGGCCGATCCGGCTGATCGCCGCCCTCACCGCGCATCTGCAGTCGCGACCGTCCGCCACCATCATGACCGTGTCGTCCGGCCTCGCCTTCGCCCCGCTCCGCGTCACGCCGACCTACAACGCGACGAAGGCGGCGATCCACATGCTCAGCGAGTCGCTGCGGCTGCAGTTCGCAGGCACGGGCGTCTCGGTGATGGAACTCGAGCCGCCGGCCGTGCGCACCGATCTGATGCCCGGTCACGCCGAGAACGAGCAGGCGATGCCCCTCGACGCCTTCGTCGACGAGGTGATGCAGCTCATCGAGGCGCAGCCGGACGCGACGGAGATCCAGGTCGAGAGCGTGAAGTTCCTGCGGTACGGGGAGGCGCGGGGAGACTATCCCGAGGTCGTCGCGGCGCTCAACCGCATCGACCCGCACGGGAAGTGAGACGGACGGGGCGTCGCCACCTCGACGCCCCGTCGACGCTCAACGACGCAGCGACCTGGCGGCCGCCGAGAGGGCGTCGGCCGACTGCCGTAGCAGCGAGAGCTCCTCGTCGGAGAACGAGGTGGTGCGGATCGGGACGGCGCCGGAGGCGCTGACGATCGACGGCACCGACAGCGCCACTCCGTCGATACCGTGGAAGTCGTGCAGCACGGTGCTGACCGGCATCACCGCATGCTCGTCGCCGAGGATCGCCTCGACGATGCGCGCGCTCGACAGACCGATCGCGTAGTTCGTCGCCCCCTTGCCCCGGATCACCTTGTAGGCGGCATCGCGCACGTCGACGGCGATCTCGCGGAGTTCGTCGAGAGTGATGGGCGGATGCTCGGGCGTCTCCCACTCCAGGAGCGGCACGGTGCCGATCGTCGCTCTCGACCACAGCGGGAACTCGGTGTCGCCGTGCTCGCCCACGATGTGCGCGTGCACGCTCGCGGTCGAGACCCCGGCGCGCTGCGCCAGCTTCCATCGCAGGCGAGAGGTGTCGAGCACCGTACCGGAGGCGAAGATGCGCGCGGGCGGCAGGCCCGTCTCCTCCCGGGCGATCACCGTCAGGACGTCGCAGGGATTGGTCACGATCACGTAGACCGCGTTCGGCGCGACCTCGAGAAGCTGCGGCATCATCCCGCGGATGATCCCCGCGTTGACCTCGGCGAGCTCGATGCGCGTCTGACCGGGCTTCTGCTTGGCGCCGGCCGTGATGACCACGACGTGCGATCCGGCGGCGACCGAGACGTCGCTGCCGCCCGTGATGTCGCTGCTGCCGGTGAACTGCGTGCCGTGAGCGAGGTCGAGCACCTCGGCTTCGACCTTCTCCTGCGCGATGTCGTACAGCGCGACGTGACGCGCCGAGCCGCGGATGAGCGCGGCGTACGCGACGCTCGACCCCACACTGCCCGCGCCGACGACCGTGAGCTTCGAGTTCTCGATGATCTCCATGCGCCCAGTGTGGCAGCACGGCGGCGACGGCCTCCAGCGCCGCCGCCGGTGCGCGGGACTACCGTGGAGGGATGCGCAGCGTCGTCGTCACCACCGATCATCGTCTCGAGATCCAGGACATCCCGGAGCCGCGACCCGCCGCGGGCGAGGTGCTCGTCGACGTCATCGCCGCCGGTGTCAATCGCGCCGACCTCGCCCAGGCGGCCGGGAACTATCCGCCGCCGCCCGGAGCGTCGCCGATTCTGGGCCTAGAGGTGTCCGGTCGGCGGCGGGACACCGGAGAGGACGTCATCGCGCTGCTGGCCGGCGGCGGCTATGCCGAGACCGTCGCCGTTCCCGAAGCGCAGCTCCTGCCGATGCCCCGCGGGGTGTCCCCGATCGAAGCGGCGGGCCTGGTGGAGGTCGCGGCGACCGTCGTCTCGAACCTCGTGCTGGAGGCCGGTCTGCCGCTCTCTCCCGCCGAGGGCATCCCGCCCGCGCGCGTGCTGGTGCATGGCGGCACCGGCGGCATCGGTTCGTTCGCCCTCCAGTTCGCACGCTCGACGGGCGCGCGGGTCTTCACCACCGTCGGCTCGGACGAGGCGGTGCGTCGCGCGGAGGAGCTCGGCGCGGAGCGGGCGTGGAACCGCCACACCGACGACGTCGGCACCGCTGTCGCGGCCCTCGGCGGAGTCGACGTCATCCTGGACGTCGTCGGGGGGCCGACGTTGGACGCGAACGTGCGGATGCTGGCGGAGTTCGGCCGTCTCATCGTGATCGGCACGCTCGGCGGGAGCACGGGGACGCTCGACGTGGGCGCGCTCATGGCCCGGAGGGCGCGGGTCATCGGCACGACCCTGCGCTCGCGCGGCGTAGACGACAAGGCGCGCATCCTGCGCCGCACACGAGAGCTGGTGTGGCCCCTCGTGGAGGACGGAACGATCCGCGTTCCCGTGGAGGCGGTGCATCCGCTGGAGGACGCTGCCGTGGCCCATGCCGTGCTCGCCCGCGGCGGTCACGTGGGGAAGGTCGTGCTCGCCGTTCGCGCGTGACCTCTCCGCCGGGCGACCACCCGAAGCTCGACGGGGCGTCCGTACGGCGGTCGCCACCCGACGCGCCCGGTCGCCAGCCCCGCTTGGCGCGTCCCGCACGGACGTGGAATGGTATACCAGACGGCCCCCCGCCGTCTTCTCGAGGCCCCTGCGCACCTCCCCCTGTCTGCAGGGGCCTCTCCCCTGCCCGGTCGAGATCTTTCGAGCCCACCCTTACGGCGCGAGGAACCGGGCCGATATATCAATATCGGGGAGAAGATCGGCCAGGAGGACGTTGACGTGACGAGCACCTACATCGAGACGGGCGGGCACGTCCGCGTCTACGACGACGCCGTGCGCACCCACGAGATGTTCCCCCACGGCACCTATCGCGTGCACTTCACCGCGAAGGAGGGGTTCAGTCTCGTTCGCATCGACGACCTCGCGGTCGGAAGCGAACGCGTCTACGGCGGTCGAGAGTCGAAGGTCGAGAAGATCTTCGCCGCGTACGCCCGGGCCGAGCGCAGCCTGGGAGTGATGCTCTCGGGAGACAAGGGCATCGGCAAAACGATGTTCGTTCGCATGCTCGCCGAGCGTGCTCGTCAGCACGACCTGCCCGTCGTCGTCGTCGCCGAGGACCACGACGGCATCGTGGAGTTCCTCGACAGCCTCGACGAGTGCCTGGTCGTCTTCGACGAGTTCGAGAAGACGTTCCCGCTCGGCAGACGCAGCCTCGGCGACGGCGCCAACCGGCAGAACCAGTTCCTCACGCTGTTCGACGGCCTCTCGGCCGTCAAGCGCATCTACTGCCTCACCGTGAACGACGTGTCGGAGGTGAGCACCTACCTCGTCAACCGCCCTGGACGCTTCCACTACCACATGCGATTCGCGTACCCGGGGCCCGACGACGTGCGCCAGTACCTGCGCGACCAGGCGCCGCACGCCGACCCCGTCGAGATCGAGAACGTCGCCCTGTTCTCGCGCCGGGCACGGCTGAACTACGACCACCTGCGGGCGATCGCGTTCGAACTCGACCACGCCGGGTCGGTCTTCTCGGAGATCGTGGACGATCTGAACATCAAGTCGGTCGAGCCGAGCATCTACCGCATCGAGGCGCGCTTCCCCGACGGCCGCGTCTGGGCCGACGAGACCGAGGTGAACCTGTTCGAACGCGGCGATGTGGGCCGCACCTTCGAACTGCGTCACGGCATGCGCTCGATGTTCGCCTCGTTCGTGCCGCAGGACCTCGTGTTCGAGAACGACGGGACGATCCTCGTACCCGTGGATCGCCTCGAACTGCTCGACGACCACGACGACGAGCCGGAGATCTACCCGACCTCCGTCACGCTCACGCTCGTCGGACAGGCGACGTTCGGCTACCCGCTCTGACGACTATCCGGCGGCGGCTATGTCGTGCCGCTGCAACGTCTGGCGCAGCATCCGCACCGCCTCGGCGCGCTGCTGCGACACGGCCGCGTGCGAGACGCCGAGCTCCCTCGCGATCTCGCCCACCGTGCGCTCGTCGAAGTAGACGGCGCGGATGATCCAGCGCTTGCGCTCAGGCAGCGCCTCGACGGCCCGGCGGAGGAAGGCGTCGCGTTCCTCCGCCGCCACGAGTTCGTCGGGCAGGTGGCCCGACCACGCGGTCTCGCGGACCTCGTCGGCATCGATGCTCAGCATCCGCAGGTCGGCGACGGCGAGAGCATCGCGCACGGTCTTCGTTGGGAGGCCGAGCTCTTGCGAGACCTCCGCCACGGTCGGCTGGCGTCGCAGAGACCCGGTGAGACGCTCGCGCGCGGCGGCGGCGTCCTTCGCGCGGGACCGGACCTCGCGCGGCGCCCAGTCCATCGCGCGCAGCTCGTCTTTCAGCGCCCAGTCGACGCGGCCGCGTGCGAAGGCGCCGAACGGCACACCGAGCGTGTCGTCGAATCGATCCGCCGCGCGCACGAGCGCGTACGACCCCGCGGAGAGCAGATCGTCGCGCGCCACCTGCGTGAGCCGCGACGCGAGGCTCGCCGCCGCCGCCCGCACGATGTGCAGGTGTTCGACGACGAGCTGATTCCGAGCACCCAACGACATGGAGCGGCGCCTTTCACTGTCGGTGCAAGCCCTCCCCAGCAGCCCACAGCGCAGCCACCGCGCGGTGGCCGGAATCCTCATTGAACCACACGCGGCGCCGCGTGCCGCGGCGTGTCGTCAGTCGTTCACCTGCACGCGGCGATTGACCTCGCGCGTGGCCGAGAACTTCAGCACCGTGTAGTCGTTCACTTCTGCGGAGCCGTCGTCCTTCGCGAACTGCACGCGGTGCCCCTTGTGGGCTTGCGGGTAGAACTTGCCGAAGTTCGTCAGGGTCACCGTGTGCCCCTGGCCCACCAGATCGAGAAGCTCATCGATCATCGCGGTGTACGCCGTCTGCGCGGCCTGGACGGAGATGCCCCCGCGCCGCGCGAAGCGCTGCACGAACTCCCTCTTGCTGACGCGATTCGCATCGAACGTCTTGGATGTGCTCATTCACTTACCCCCAGTAAGTCGTTCGCTCCACGGGCGGGTCCCCAGCCCGGTCCCCCGAGGATAGTCGTTCTTTCTTGATATCTGCGGTGAACCGAGAGTTCACCTGATCTTCGAGTGCTCAGCCGCCGAGCCGGGCGCGCAGCGGATAGTCCTGATCGTCGAGGATCACCTGCAGGGCGCGACCGGTCTGTCGATGCACGACCAGCGGTGCACGGAGATTGAGGTGGATGCCGTCGTCGGCGGGGTTGGCGACGACGAGCACGCGCACATCGTCCACCCCGGCGGCCCCGATCTCGTCGAGGGCGACAGGGGGCAGACGCGGCCGATACTCGCCGGGACCGTCGGACGTGTCGAGGAGGAACAGCCGCACGTCGGCCTCGAGAGAGCGCAACGCGAAGAGTCCGGCGGCGCCGTCGACCGCCTGCAGCGAGAAATCCGTGTAGGGATGCAGGCCCGGCATCGGGGCCGCGAAGGTCACGCTCGCGGGGGTGGTGCCGTCGACGCTCATCGCAGGAACTCCAGGAGGTTGGTCTGCAGCGACCGTGCCGTCACCTGCAGGGCGGATTGGAAGACGAGCTCGGCGGACTGCAACCGCACGAGCACCTCGAGACTGTCGACGTTCTCGACCTCGGCCCGTCGCGCCTCGAGGTCGGTCGACGATGCCAGATGGAGCGACGACGCGCGTTCCAGCTGCACCTGCCGCGCACCGGTCGCACCCCGCGCGGCGACGACCGCAGTGAGGCGGGCGTCGATGTCGTCGAGACGGGCGCTCACGTCGGCACCGCTGCGCAGTTCCGTCGCGATGTCGTTCAGCAGCGCGAAGGCGCTCCCCGCCCCCTCGCCGAACGCCTGCGAACCGTCGAAGTCGACCCGCACCGTCTCGTTGTCGCTGATGCGGCGCTGCACGCTGCTCCCCGGAGTGCCCTGATAGGCGAAGGTCCCCGGGGCGAAGGCCGCGCCCGCGTCGCTCGTGCCGGCGAACACGTTGCGGCCGAGCACGGTGGTGTTCGCCTGCGCGAGCAGCTCGGCGCTGATCGTCTCGAGCTCCTGCGCGATCGACTCGCGAGCGGTCGGGCTGAGCGCACCGGAGTTCGCGCCCTGAGCGGTGAGGTCGCGCGCCCGGTTGAGCAGGTCGGCGCTCGCTCCGAGCGCCGTGTCGACCGTCGTCACCCAGGCCATGCCGTCGCTGGTGTTGCGCGCGAACTGGGCGACGCGCGACTGCTCGCCGTGCACCCCGAGAGTCGTCGCCGCAGCGGCCGGGTCGTCGCTGGGCGAGCGGAACGCCCGCTGGGACGAGGCCTGGTACTGCAGCAGCTCGCGGTCGGCGAGGGTGCCCTGCAGGGTGCGCAGCGACTGCTGGGTCATGGTGGTGCTCGTCACTCGGCCGATCATGTCGTCTCCCTGCTCAGCGGCCGACGAGGCCGGTGCGGTTGATGAGGAGGTCCAGCGCCTCGTCCATGGTGGTCAGCACGCGGGCAGCGGCCTGATAGGCGGTCTGGTAGGTGAGGAGGTTGATGGTCTCCTCGTCGCCGTCGACCGATGCATTCGACTGCTGCGCCGTCACGGCGGCGACCGCCCCCGACTCGGCGATGTCGGCGCGCTGCAGATCGCCGGCCACCGACACCGCGAACCCGGTGACGAAGGCGCCCCAGGTCGCGCTCGGTCCCGTCGCCGAGGTGGCCAGCGCGCCGAGGCGATCGGCGATCGTGGTGTCCTTCGGCCCGGCGCCCGGAGCCGACAGCGCGAGGTCGGCGAGAGACGTCGGCACGACGCGCAGACCGCGCGCCGGCGGCGCCGACGGGTCGAGAGCGAAGAAGTCGCCGCCCGCGGTGCCCGCTGCGGTGACGCCCGATCGGTGCACGTCGTTCACGGCCGCAGCGAGGGCGGTCGCTGTCTCGTTGTAGGCGCGGGCGACCGCGGCGAGGGAGCCCCCGTCATTCGCCGGGGCGAGGGCGCTGAGGGATCCGCCGATCGTGCCGCCGACCACCGGCACCGGCACGCCGGGGCGATCGGCCCAGGCCACGGTGACGCGTCCCGCATCCGCGATGTCCCGTGGGCCGCTCGCGACCAGCGCGCGCGCGGAATCGCCCGACACGAGGGCGTTACCGTCGACCCGCAGAGTGAGGGTGCCGTCGGCTTCGGGGACGCCCGTCGCTCCGACGATCGAGGAGAGCTGCTGGGCGAGGGTGGAACGCTGATCGATGAGTTCGTTCGCGCTGCGCCCCGACTGCAGTGCCTCGCGGATCTGACCGTTGAGGGTCGCGACCTGCCCCGCGAGGGAGTTCACCTCGGCGAGCTGCCTGTCGACGGCGCCGCGCAATTCGGCCCACTGGCCGGCGACCGCGTCGTAGCCGGCACCGATCTGCCCGACCAGCACCTGCGCGTTGGTCAGGACCACCTGCGCCGCTGCACCGTCCGGGGTGTTGGCGAGATCCGACCATCCGGCCCAGAACCGGTCGAGGTTCGCCGCGAGTCCCTGCTTCGTGGGCTCGGCCATCGCCTTCTCGGCCTGGACGGCGGCGGATGCCCGGGCCGTCCAGAAGCCCGATGTCGCGAGGGCGTCCCGCACGCGCGCGTCGAGGACCTCGTCCCCGAGCCGCGCGATGCCCGTGATATCGACCCCGCCGCCGATCGCGAAGCCCGTGCGCCAGAGGCCGGCGAGCCCGGGGGCGGCGGCCGGCGCCTGCTCGACGCGCTGCCGCGTGTATCCCGGCGTGGTCTGATTGGCGATGTTCTGACCGGTCACGGTCATGCCGGCGCGGGCCGCCGAGAGTGCGGATTCGGCGAGGCGAAGACCTGCGAACGACGACATGTCTCACGCCCTCGTGTCGAGGAGTCGGGCATCGGCGTCGCGGACGACCTCACCGTCGGCGGCGTACTCGCCGCTCGGCACGCCGAGACCGGCGATGGTCTCCTGGGTCACACGGATCGCCGTGCGCAGGCGCTGCTCGTTGATCTGCTTCATCTGCTCGATCTCCTCTGCGAGGGCGCTCATGCTGCGCAGGTGCTCAGAGAACACCTCGCGCCAGGCGTCGGTGGGCGCGGCATCGATCAGCTCGCTGAGCGTCGATGCCTCGGGGACACCCCACTCGTCGGCGACCGCGACCACGAGCGTGTCGCGCGAGAGGGCGACCGTCGGCATCGCAGCGAGCACGCGCTCGATCTCCGTCACGGCGTGCCGGATCCACCGGTTGCGGCCGGTGGCCAGGAGCGTCTGCTGCACGTCGAGCTTGAAGAGCAGCAGTTCGAGCAACTCGCGCTCGCGCATCAGCTGCATGCTCAGGTCGTGGGCGGCGGCCACGTCAATCACCTCGTCGGATCGGGTCGGGACGACGGTTCACCCGCCATCCCCCACGACTATCGCGACACCGGTAACCGCAGTAACTCGGGGAGCATGGGCAGAACTACCCATCGACCGATTTCAGTCGACGTGAGATGCGCCTCCGAGGGCCTTCCGCAGGGCATCCTCGGCTGAGCCGTCGGACGCCGCCGCGACGGCATCCTTGTTCGCATCCTGCACGGCGAGGACGATCTCGGCGCGATGGATGCGCATGTCGCGCGGCGCATCGATCCCGACCCGCACGCCGCCCGGCGTCACGGCGAGGATGGTGATGGTGATGTCGTCGCCGATCACGATGCTCTCGTCGGCGCGTCTCGTCAGTACCAGCAACCCATCCGCCTTCCGTGGCCGGCGCGCTCACGCGCAGTCGTGACCACGGTACTGCATTCCCTCGTAAACGAGCGGATGCACCCGTTAGGCGCTCGGCAGCGCCGAAGGCGCCAACCGCACAACGCCGACGACGTCCGTGGCGAGCCCTCCGGCGGCGGCCTCGTCGTACGACAGCACGACGATACCGCGCACCTGCGGAGCGACCAGGCGCCGCACGGCCGCCCGCAGCGTCGGCGCGCACACCAGCACCGGCTCGGGACCCGACGGGTCGAGCTCGGTCATCGTGCACCGGACGCTGTCGATGACCTGCATCGTGGCGTCGGGCGGCAGGACGATCTGCGGCGCGCCGTCGACGACCCGCATGCCCTCGAGCATCTGCTGCTCGAGCACCGGCTCGAACATCACCACGCGCAGCCGCCCGTCCTGGGCGAAGCGGGCCGCGATGGCGGGCCCGAGTGCGCTTCGTGCCGCGTCGACCAGTCCGGCGGTGTCGGTCGAGACCTTCCCGCGCAGGGCGAGCGCCTCGAAGATGCGGGTGAGATCGTTGATCGGCACCCGCTCCGCGAGCAGACCCGCGAGCACCCGTTGGATCGCCGCGAGCGAGAGCACGGCGGGGGTGAGCTCCTCGACGGTCGTCGGACTCGACTGGCGCAGATGCTCGGTGAGCTGGCGGACGTCCTCGAGCGAAAGCAGCCGTTCGGCGTTGGCCTGCACCACGTCGGACAGATGGGTGATGATCACGCTCGCCCGATCGATCACCGTCGCCCCGGCCATGTCGGCCGCGTGCGACATCTCGGCCGGCACCCACTTGCCCTCCAATCCGAAGACCGGATCGACGACCGCCGTGCCCGGCAGCTGTTCGAGGCCCGCGCCGATGGCCAGGACGTGGCCGCGGGGCACTTCTCCGCGGCCGACCTCGACGCCCGCGATGAGGAGGGCGTACGTCTCGGCCGGCAGCTCGATGTTGTCGCGGGTGCGGACGGGCGGCATGAGCATCCCGATCTCCATCGCGAGCTTGCGACGCAGCGCCTTCACGCGGCCGAGCAGGTCGCCCGCTCCCCCGGCGGCGAGGTCGACGATATCGGGCGACAGCGAGATCTCGAGCGCGTGCACGCGCATGCGCTCCATCAGCTCGTCGGACGACTCGGCGGCGGCATCGGCGGCGGTCTGCTCCTGCTCCTCGGCGGCGTGCGCGGCCGCCCGCTCCTCGTTCGCCTTGACGCGTGACGCGGCGAACAGCAGCACCGCACCGATCGCCCCGAAGACGAGCAGCGGCATGCCGGGGATGAACCCCATCGCGACGGCGGCGAGCCCGGTGATGACCAGCGCGGCGCGGGACTGCAGCAGCTGGCGCCCCGCCGCCTGCCCCATCTCCGACTCGACGTTCTCGCGGGTGACGATCATGCCCGTCGAGACGGCCATCAGCAGGGCGGGGATCTGCGTGACCAGGCCGTCGCCGATGGTCAGGATGCTGTAGGTCTGCAGGGCATCGCCGACCTCCATCCCGTGCTGCACCATGCCGATGATGATGCCGCCGACGAAGTTGATGATCACGATCACGATGCCCGCGATCGCGTCGCCCTTGACGAACTTCGACGCGCCGTCCATCGCCCCGTAGAAGTCGGCCTCGGCGGCCACAGCGGCCCGGCGCTCACGCGCCTCCTGCTCGGTGATGAGTCCGGCATTGAGATCGGCGTCGATCGCCATCTGCTTGCCCGGCATCGCATCGAGGGTGAAGCGCGCCCCCACCTCGGCGACGCGCTCGGCGCCCTTCGTGACCACGACGAACTGGATGACCGTGAGGATGAGGAAGATGACCGCGCCGATCACCAGCGACCCGCTGATCGTGATCTCGCCGAACGCCTGGATGACCTGCCCGGCATGCGCCTCGCTGAGCACCAGGCGCGTGGAGGCGACGTTGAGTCCGAGCCGGAAGAGCGTGGCCACCAGCAGCAGGCTGGGGAACACGGAGAAGTCCAGAGGCTTCTTCACGAACATCGCCGTCAGCAGGATGAGCAGCGCGAACGAGATGTTGAGCACGATCAGCACGTCGAGCAGCCCGGTGGGGATCGGCACGATCAGCAGCAGGATGATGCCCACCACCCCGACGGGTACCCCCGCCTTCGTGATCAGCTGTCCGAACATGGCCTCTTCCTCTCGTCGTCCGCGGTTCAGAGCCCGCGGTCCCTCGTGCTCGCGAACGGCATGGTGTGCGTGCCCCGCGCCGACCCGCGACGCCGCAGGTGCTCGATGAACGCGAGCACCTGCGCGACGGCGGTGTACAGCCCCTCGGGGATCTCGCGCCCGACGTCGCACGCCGCGTGCAGGGCTCGCGCCAGCGGCACGTCGCGCACGAGCGGCACCCCGCTCTGCTCGGCCTTCTCGCGGATCTTCTGCGCCACCACGCCGGCTCCCTTCGCGACGACGCGCGGAGCGGCCTTGCCGGGCTCGTAGCGCAGGGCGACGGCCACGTGCGTCGGGTTGACCAGCACCACGTCGCTGTCGCCGACGGCGGCGATCATCCGGTTGCGGCTCAGGGCGATCTGCCGCGACCGGCGCTGCGAACGGATCAGCGGATCGCCCTCGGTCTTCTTGTGCTCGTCCTTCGCCTCTTTCTTCGTCATGTGCGTGTGCTTGCGATTGCGTCGCAGCACCACGAAGACGTCGATCGCGGCGAGCAGGATGCCCACGACGACGGCGACCTGCAACAGCGCGAGCGTGCCGCCCGCCGCCTGCTCGAGCAGCCAGGCGATGTTGTGGCTCCCGCTCGCCATGAGAACGGGCACGAGACCGGCGACGACGATCCAGAGCGCGAGCCCGATCGCCGCGGTCTTCAATAGCGCCTTGGCCCCCTCCCACAACGCCTGACGCCCGAACACGCGCTTCAGGCCGGCCACGAGGTTGAACTGCTCCGCCCGCATCGTGAATCCGCGCAGGTGCACCCCGCCCTGGGCGACGGCCGTCGCCGCCGTCGCGAGCAGCACCACGAGCATCATCGGCAGCAGGATGCCGCCCATCGACCCGAAGGCCGCCCCGAGCGCCTCCAGCGCGGCGCCGTCCGCCGGGTGCGCCGCCACCTGCGAGATGCCGAGCGAGAGCTCGGTGAGAGGCTGCGTCGACGCGACGATCGTCGGTACCGCCATCACCGCGGCCGCCGCGATGCACACCCACGCCGTGAAGTCCTGGCTGCGACCGATCTGCCCCTTGCGCCGCGCCTCCCTGAGGCGACGTTCGGTGGCTTTCTCGGTGCGTTCGCCGCTGTCGGTGTCGCTCATCCGCTCACCCCCAGGAGCAGGCGCGCGGCATCGTCGGCGAGGGCCGCCACCACACCCGGGAGCACCGCGTACACGAAGGCGACCAGCAGCAGGGTGAGCCCGATCTTCACGGGGAAGCTCAATGCGAAGGCGTTGAGGGCCGGCGCCACACGGCTCACGAGGCCCAGCCCGACGTCGGCGAGGAACAGGACGATGAGCAGCGGTCCGGCGATCTGCACCGCGCTGAGCATCATCTGGCCCGCGGCCCCGATCAGCGCATCGGCGGGACGCGCGAGATCGATCACCCCGTCGACGGGCACCGCGTCGAACGAACGGAACAGTCCGCCCAGGACGAGTTGATAGCCGTCGGAGGCGAAGAGCAGCAGGATCGCCGTCACCTGGAAGAGGCGCGTGAACTGGGCGCCGTTGACCGCCATGCCCGGATCGAAGGCCTGCGCCAACTGGAACCCGCCGAAGGTGTCGACGAGATGGCCGGCTCCCTGGATCGCACTGAACAGCGCCATCACGAGGAAGCCGAGCAGCGCCCCCGTGAGCGCCTGACCGGCCAGGGCGAACAGGAAAGCGGGTGTGTCGAGGCGTTCGTACCCGACCGCGACGACGGGCGAGACGGCGAGAGCGAGGCCCACCCCCAGCATGGCGCGGATGCGCATGGGGATCGTGCCGTGGCTGAACGGCGGGGCCAGCACGAGGAACGCGGTGATGCGCACGGCCGCCAACGAGGTCGCCTCGAGCCACGTGAAGTCGATGGGGATGTTCATCAGCCGCCGTTCAACAGCGCGGGGATGCGCGCGAACATCTCGTTCGAGAAGGCGATGAGCTCGGCGATCATCCAGTGCCCGCTGACGAGCAGAGCGATGCCGACGGCGATGAGCTTGGGCACGAACGAGATCGTCATCTCCTGCACCTGCGTGATCGACTGCAGCAGCGAGATCGCGAAGCCGACGACGAGCGCCGTGATGAGCAGCGGTGCGCAGAGTTTGGCCCCGACGATGAGCGCTGCCTGACCGATGTCGATGACCGCCTCCGGGCTCATCAGCCACCTCCGCTGTACGACTGGACGAGCGCAGTGACGACCATCCCCCACCCGTCGATGAGCAGGAAGAGCAGGATCTTGAACGGCAGCGAGATCATCACCGGCGGGAGCATCATCATGCCCATCGACATCAGCGCGCTCGCGACGACGAGGTCGATCACGAGGAAGGGCAGGAAGATGATGAACCCGATGAGGAACGCCGCACGCAGCTCGCTCAGCATGAACGCCGGGATCAGGGTCTGCAACGGCACGGCGGCGGGATCGTCGGGGTTGTCCATCTGCGCCGCGCGGTACATCAGCGCGATGTCCTCCTCGCGGGTGTACGACAGCATCCACTGCCGCAGCGGCTCCTGCGCCAGCTCGAACGCCCTCCCGAAGTCCACCTCGCCGGCCGTGAAGGGACTCACGGCCACCGTGTTGATGTCGGTGAGCACGGGCCACATGATGAACAGCGTCAGGAACAGGCTCAGACCGGCGAGCACCTGGTTGGGCGGGATCGACGGCAGCGACAGCGCGTTCCGGGTGAGGGCGAGCACGACGAAGATCTTGGTGAAGCTCGACATCATCAGCAGCAGCGCGGGTGCGACGCTCAGGACCGTGATGCCCAACAGGGTGACGATGCTGTCGGAGGGCGTGCCGTTGATGCCGTTGATCGTCACGCCCTCGCCGTCGCCCGTCTGCGTCGGCAGCATCGCGGCGTGCGCGGCCCCCTCGCCGACGCCCGCGAGCACGGCGATGGCCGCGACGCCGAGCGCGACGGCCACCACGACGCCGACGCGCACGGTACGGCGCACGGCGCACGCAGGCAGCAGGGCGGGGGCGGGTGCGGGCACGACGGCGCTCCGGAGACGAGGAGGTGGCCGATCCGTAGCCGAGGGGGAGAGCGATCCGTGCTCGTCGACGACTATCGCGGCGCGACGGCCGCGCCGTAACCCGACGGCTCGCGCCGGATGCCGCGGACGCTGCGGATCAGGCGACCGGCTTGAGCGCGCGTCCGTCCGGATCGGCGGGCGGTGCGGCGTCGTCCTCGTCGTCGATCGGCGCCGGCGCCTCCTGCGTGTCGACCACGCTGACCCCCTGCTCGGTCACCCCGAGCACATAGCGGATACCGCCGAACTCGGCGACGACCAGCTGCGCCTTGCCGGCGAGCCCCGACCGCGCCACCACCGTGATCTTCTCGGGGCGCGCCTTCGCCGTCGCGCGCCCGCGCAGCGTGCGGGGGTTCGTGAGACCGCGCAGGGCGCGGGGGCGGCCGGGGACGAGGCCCGAGAGCGGATGCGCCCCCTTCGCCCCCGCCTTCTGCATACGCCTGCTGAGGAACAGCAGCAGCCCGAGGACGGCGGCGAGGGCGACGACCATGCGCAGGGCGATGAGGATGTCGTCCACGGTCAGACGCTCTCGGCCGTATCGAGGATGCGCTCGACCCTGATCGCGAAGTCCCCGTCGGCGACGACGACCGTGCCGTGGCCGATCAACCGGCCGTTCAAGCGGATGTCGGCAGGAGACCCGGCCGCCCGGTCGAGTTCGACCACACGCCCGGGCTCGAGGGTCAGCACATCGCGCACGGGCATCCGCGTGCGGCCGATCTCGACCGCCAGCTCCATCTGCACGCCCGCGATCCGACTCAGCCGCTGCGATCCCGAGGCGGCGGTGCCGCCGGGCGCTCCGTCGATGCGTACCGCGACGCGCGCCACGACGGCGCCCTCGGCGTCGACGATGTCGAACACCTGGGCGCCGGGAGCCGTGAACGCCCCCGCGGCGTCGACCAGTTCGCCGTCTCCGAGGGTTCCCGCGCCGAGCACCGCCACCGCGGACTCGAACACGGGATGCAGTCGATCGCCGAGCGGCGCGGACGGCGAGCCGTCCTCGAGCTGCGACGGGTCGAGCACCTGCAGGGCGATGCGCGCCCCGGGGGCGCCCGCGAAGGCGACCACGACGGCCTCGCCCGTGGCGCCCGGGTCGGTCGAGGGTGCGGGGATGACGGGGTAGCCGAACGGCAGGCGTCCGGCGACGGCGGCGGCGACAGCGGTCGCGTGGAACGTGCTCATCAGGGGGTCTCCTCGGGGAGGGCGGTGATCATGCAGGTGAGCCGGGAGCCACTGCTCCCGGGGGTGGCACGGGCGATGGGGGTGCTCCCCGCGACGAGCTCGAACGGCGCGGTCTCGGGGTGCGGGAGCCGCAGCAGGTCGCCGGGCGCCAGATCGAGGATCTCGCCGGCGTCGATGGTGAGCGGCGTGAGACGCAGCGCGACCTCCAGCGGCGTGCTGCGCAGCTGATCGAGCGCCTGGGCTCCGGTCGAGACGGCCCCCGTATCGGGGACCGCGGCGGCGAGCCGATCGACCACGGCCGACGCGGGGAGCATCACGGTGGCCGCGCTCACCGCGTCGCCGAGGCGCATGGCGTAGCGCGCGACCACGACCGCCGCCGACCCGGAGATGACCTGCAGGTACTGCGGGTTGTAGTGCACGCCCGCGAACACGGGCTCTCCGGGCAGCAGCGCACCGAGGCTCGCGGCGAGGTGCTCCAACGTCCCCTCGGTGAGATTGCGCACGAGCGCCAGCTCGATCGGGGTGAAGGTGCGCGACTCGGGGGCGATCGTGCTGCGACCGCCCATCATCTGCACGACCCAGAGCAGGGCGCTGTCGAGACCGAACTGCAGCACGCAGGGCTCCTCGCGTTCCGCGAACGAGCCCACCACCATCGCGGTCGTCGCCGGGAGGGTGTCGGCGTACTCCTGGTACGACACCAGCTCCACGGCTTCCAACGAGAGGTGAGCGCGCACGCGGATCTTCGCGGTGAGCTGCGACGACCAGAGACGCGCGAACGACTCGAACGCCGCCTCCAGCTGGCGGATGCTCTCGCGTCCGAGCTGCGCGGGCCGGCCGAAGTCGTAGGCGGGGTAGCGACCTGCGGGGTCGTCCCGCACCGTCGTGGCGGACATCGCGCGCTCCTCCATCGTGTCTGTCATGCGTCTCAACCCTCTCCGGTCCCCGCGGCGATGGCCGGGATGAGGGCCCGCACCTGATCCTCCTCGTCGGATTCGACGACGATGTCGACTCGACGGTTGCTCGCGAGCGCCTCGGGGGTGTCTCCGGGTGCGATCGGACGCGTGTCCGAGAAGGCGGTCGCCCGCACCCTCGCGCCCACCACGCCCTCGTGCTCGACGAGGAACCGGGCGACCTGGGTCGCCCTTCCGCCCGAGAGCTCCCAGTTCGTCGGGAACGGGAACGCCGACAGGCGATGGTCGGCGTGCCCTTCGACGCTGACCTGGTTGTCGACCGTGATCAGCACGTCGCCGATCACGTCGAGCACCGTGTCCGCGGTACCGGAGAGATCGGTGCTGTTGTCGGCGAAGAACGTCTCGGCGCCGATGAGTCCGACCTGCAGGCCGCGGTCGTCGATCACGAACTCCACCGTGCCCTCGAGACCGTGCACCGCGAGGGCCGAACGCATCCGCTCCTGCAGCTCCTCCAGCGACTCGTACTCTGCGGTCGCCCGCATCGTGAGGTCCTCGATGCCGTCGTCGGTCTCCATCTCGGGCGGGATCACCATGCCCTCGGAGGTGTCGGCGCCGCCCTTGTCCTCCTCCTGCCCGAACCCGGTGGCGAGGCTGTTGGCCAGCATCTGGAACTTGGTCTTGTCGACGTTCGACACGGCGAAGAGCACGATGAACAGGCACATCAGCACCGTCACCATGTCGGCGTACGAGACGGCCCAGCGCTCATCCGGCTCGTCGTGCTCGTCGTCGTGGTGGGCGCGGCCGCGACCGCGCCGGGCGGTGCTCACAGCGTCTCCTCGACGGCCTGCTCCCGCTTCTGCCGTCGCTGCGCCGGCTTCACGGTCGACATCGCCTCGAGGCGCTCCTGCAGCAGGTGCGGCGCGCTGCCCGCCTGGATCGCGAGCATCCCCTCGCTGACGAGCGTCATGCGCTCCAATTCGACGGCCCCGATGCGCCCCAGCCGTCCGGCGATCGGATTCCAGATGAAGTTCGCCGACAACAGGCCCCAGAGCGTGGCGACGAAGGCGGCGGCGATCATCGGACCGAGGTGGTCGGGCTCGTCGAGCTTCTCGAGCACGTGGGTGAGCGAGACGACGGTGCCGACGATGCCGATGGTCGGCGCATAGCCCCCGAGCGAGGCGAAGAACTTCGACGCGACACGGTTGCGTGACGACGTGGCGGTGATCTCGTCGTCCATCATCAAGCGCAGATCCTCGGCGTCCGTGCCGTCGGCGAGGGCCTGCAGCGCCTGACGCGTGAAGGCATCCGGGGCGGTCTCGAGCTCCTGCTCCAGGGCCAGCAGTCCCTCGGTGCGCGCCTTGTCGGCGTAGCCCACGAGGAACGGGATCACCGCCTCGGGCGTCATCTTCGGACCGCGCACCATCCGCCCGAGGCTCGACAGGGCCAGGCGGGTGTCTCGCAGCGTGTGGCTCGCGATACCGACACCGATCGTCGACCCGAGCACGAGGATCATCGGGGCGGGGATGAAGAGCGCCTGGAAGCTCGCGCCCTCCATCGTGATCATCGCGACGAGGGCACCGAAGGCGAGGACGACGCCGATCAGGAATGCGGGATCCACGGCGTCACTCCCCCGCTCTGCGCGTCAGCGCCTGCGCCGCACCGAGCACGCGCGCGCGGTAGGCGACGACGAGGTCGACCACCTCGTCGAGTGCCTCGGCGACGACGTAGACGCCCCCGTCCACCATGTGCAGCGTGGTGTCGGGCGAGGCCTGCACCCGTTCGATCAGGTCAGGATTCACCGCGAACCGCGTGCGGTCGAGGCGGGTGACGGTGATCATCGGAGTCTCCGGGAGCAGGCGGGCGGCAGGTCGTCCCCGACTATCGCGACGGGGCCCGCCCGGGGTAACCCGGACGAGCCCCGTCGACGTCGGATCAGCGCTTGAGCTGCGTGAGCTCCTGCAGCACCTCGTCGCTCGTCGTGATGATGCGCGCGTTCGCCTGGAAGCCGCGCTGCGCCACGATGAGGTTCGTGAACTCCTGGGAGAGATCGACGTTGCTCATCTCCAGCGTGCCCGAGACGAGGTTCCCGAAGCCGGCCTGCCCCGCCTCGCCCATCTGTGCGGCGCCCGAGTTCACCGACACGCGGTACGACGACCCGCCCGCCTTCTCGAGACCCTCCGGGTTCGCGAAGGTCGCCATCGCGATCTTGCCCAGCGTCTGCGTGGCGCCGTTGCTGAACGTACCGACGATCGAGCCGTCGCCGGTGATGCTGTACGACTTCAAGGTGCCGGCGGCCGAGCCGTTCTGACCGGTCACCGCGACGGTCGAGAGCGTCGCGTACCCGGTCACGGCCGTGAGGTCGATGCTCACGCCGGCGTTCAGAACGAGACCGCCGCCGGTCTGCACGCCCTCGTCGAACTCGAGCGTGCCGCTCGCGCCGCTCGTCGGTTCGACGACGTTCCACCCGGTGGCCGTGCGGGTGAAGGTGAGGCTGAGGGTCGAGGGCGCGCCCTGCGGGTCGTAGACGGTCACGTCGCGCACGATCTCGTCGCCCACGGCGGCGGTGGCCGGCAGGTTGCCGGTGACGGTCGCGGTGGTCGTCTCGCGCGCCGGCGAGACGGCGTCGAGCGGGAGCACGATGTTGCCGACCGCCTGGCCGGTGTTCACCACGCCGTTCTGCGCCGCCCATCCCTGGACGATGGCGCCGTCGGCGGTGACCATCTTGCCCGTCGGGTCGAACGAGAAGCCGCCGGCGCGGGTGTAGAGCGTCTCTCCCCCGGCGCGCACGGCGAAGAACCCGTCACCCGAGATCATCAGGTCGCCTCCGCGGCCGGTCGCCTGCGCCGATCCCTGGGCGAAGTTGGTGCGGATGCCGGCGACCTGCACGCCGAGACCGACCTGCGCGGGGTTGCGGCCGCCGACCTGGTCGTCGGGGATGCCGGGGTTGCCGACGAGCTGCGACAGCGAGTCCTGGAAGAGCACGGACGACGCCTTGTAGCCGGCCGTGTTCACGTTCGCGATGTTGTTGCCCGTGACGTCGAGCATGGTCTGGTGGGAGCGGAGGCCGGAGATGCCGGAGTAGAGCGAGCGGAGCATGATGTTCTCTCTTCTGTGGGGAGGTCAGGCGGCGGCGGACGCGTCCGCGGCGGGGGTGGTCGTGGGTGCGGTGGAGATGCCGGTGATGGCGTCGAGGGCGATGTCCTTGCCGCCGATCGTCACCTGCGGCACGGGGCCGTCGAACGAGACCTTCGTGACGATGCCCGTCACCGTCTTGCCGTCGGCGTCCTCGTAGCGCGCCTCCTGACCGATCAGCGCGGTCGCGGCCTGGCGCATGTGGAGGGCGAACGCCTCGGTGCCGTTGTCGGCGAGGACGGTCAGCTTCTCCATCATCGCCAGCTGGGTGGTCTGCGCGATCATCTCGTTGGTGTCCATGGGATTGGACGGGTCCTGGTGGGTGAGCTGCGTCACGAGCAGGCGCAGGAACACCTCGCCGTCGAGGGTCTGCTTGCGGCTCGCCGGGTCGGTCGTGCTGCCGGTGTGGATCGAGGTCGGGGCGCTCACGGCGTCGACGGTCATGCGGGTGTCCTCTCAGGCGAAGATGTCGAGGCCCGCACCGGCGGTGGGGCGGGAGGGGGTGGATTCGAGGCCTGCGGGCAGGGACGCCCCGCTCTCGGTACCGGTGTCGGAACGGGGGGCTCCGCGGCCGCGGTCGTGATCGCGCGGTGCCTGCTCGGTGTTGCCTGACGGCCCGCGCTCGGCGCCTCCGCCGGCGTCCGCCCCCGCGCCCAGGGCGACGCTCGCGTGGGGCGAGATCGCGGCGAGGTCGCGCCGCAGGTCTCCGAGGAGGGTGCGGAGCGCCTCGCGTCCGGCATCGGTGGCGCCGAGGAGGTGCACCTGCACCTCTCCGTCGGCCGAGATGTGTGCGCGTACGGTGACGGGACCGAGACTCTCGGGCTCGATCGTCATGGTGAGCTGGTGGCTTCCGGCCGGTCGTTGCGCGAGGTGCAGCACCGCGGGTGCGATCTGCGCGGCCAGAGGCTGCGGTGCGGTCGTGGTCGCGTTCGGCGCGGCCGGAGCCGAGACGGATGCCGTCGACGGGATGCCCGGCGGCAACACGGGTGCCGCGGATGTCGCGGACGCGGTGGGGGCAGCAGGGACCGACGCGCCCCCGGGCTCTGCGGCAGCGCGGGCGGGGAACTCCGATCGGGGCGAGAACCCCGGTGCGACCTCGGCCGGCACCTCGACGTTCGCCGACGGCGCGGACGGCGCGGGCGCTGCGTCGTCCCCCGCGCCGCCAACGACGCCGGGCGCCGTGGGAAGCGAGACGGTGCGGAGGTCCTGCCGGGACGCCGCGCTCATGGGCGCCGCACCGGATGCGGAGGAGGCAGGAGCAGCAGTCGGCTCGCCGCTGGCAGGCATCGCGACGGATCCGCCCGCGACGGAGGGTGACCCGTGGGTGGCATCCGTCCCGGTGCGCGGGGCAGCAGCCGCGGACCCTGCCGCTGCGTCCTCCTGCGCCGCGAGCAGCAGCGCCGGCGTCTCGGCATCACTCTCCAGCGTCCCATCCGCCGGCGTCCCCTCCGCCATCGTCCGGCCCGCCGCCGTCGCGCTCGCCGCGCCCGCAGCCGCCGCCTTCCCGCCTGCCGATGTCCCCCCGGATGCGGTCGTCGACACCGCATCCGTAACCACGACTGTCGAGGCCTCGATCGGGACCGCGAGGATGCTCGCCACGGCCGCGGGTGGCGAGGAGATCGCGGAGGGCTTCGCTCGCTCCTCCCCCGGTCGCGTGTCGGTGAGCGCTGGGACCGCGTCGGCGGGCGTCGAGACGACGGCCTCCGATGCATCGCCGCAGCCTGCGATCGTGGTGCCCTCTTCGTCGGCACCCCTCGCGTCGCCGGCGCCGGTGCTGTCAGACCCGAGCATCCGATCGGCGGTCGTGAGCGCTGCGTCGAAAGCCGCGGCACGGTCGCGCGCTGCGGCGGACGCGGGTGCGCCGCCTCGCCCGCCCATGGCGCCGAGCAGCACCGCGCCGGGGGCGGTGGACGCAGGCGGCGCCGCGCTCATGCCGCACTCCCGTCGCCGTGGCTGCGCACCACGGCGATCTCGTCCAGCGTCATCTGCTCGTTCCGCTGCTCCACGGCCGCGGTCTCCGTGCGATGCGCGTCTTCCAGTCGTTCGAGGCCCTTCAGCTCGCGTCGCGCCTCGACGTGCGCGG
This sequence comes from Microbacterium sp. Soil_N32, assembly GCF_057655505.1. NCBI lineage: Bacteria > Bacillati > Actinomycetota > Actinomycetes > Micrococcales > Microbacteriaceae > Microbacterium > Microbacterium sp. Soil_N32. Next base: position 294,434 of record NZ_JBDGME010000019.1, on the reverse strand, counting down.
CCCGCGCCTCGATCTCCTCGGCGCGTCGCAGTGCCGTAAGCGTCTGCAGATCCGCGAGAGCGCTCCGGCCGGAGGCCCGCGCTGCGGCCATCGCGAGCAGGGTCGCCGCATCGTCGATCCGGTCGCCGATCTGGGCGAGACCGGTCACCGCATCCTGTTCCGCGGCCTCCGCCGCCGCCCGCGCGGCACCGGCGCGCGACAGCTCCTCGGCGGCCATGCGCTCCTGCGCACCGCGCACCCGCAGGAGTCCTGCCAGGGGGAAGGTCATGCTGCTGCTCCTCCGAGGTCGTGGGCCAGAGCGGCGAGACGCCGCCAAGATTCCGCCGTCGCGGCCGGTTCGTCCATCGGCTGGGTGAGGAATCCGGCGATCGCCGCTTCCTGCGCCAGGGCCGCGTCGACCAGCGGGTTGGCACCCGCGCGATACGCCCCGATGTCGATCAGGTCGCTCGCCGCACGCCGCGCGGCCAGCACGCTGCGCAGCGCGACGGCATCCGCGCGCTGCGTCGGGTTGGTGATCTTCGAGACCACGCGCGACACCGACCCGAGCACGTCGACCGCCGGAAAATGACCACGGATGGCGAGTGCCCGGTCGAGCACGACATGCCCGTCGAGAATGCCGCGGGCGGCATCGGCGATCGGCTCGTTGTGGTCGTCGCCGTCGACGAGCACCGTGTAGAGCCCGGTGATCGAGCCCGTCTCCCCCGCCCCGGCGCGCTCGAGCAGGCCCGCGAGCACCGAGAAGGTCGACGGCGGGTAGCCCCGGGTCGCCGGCGGTTCGCCTGCGCTCAGACCGATCTCGCGCTGGGCCATCGCAACGCGGGTCAGCGAGTCCATCATGAGCACCGCGTGCATCCCCTCGTCGCGGAACGCCTCAGCGATGCGCGTGGCGACGAAGGCCGACCGCAGGCGCGCCATCGCGGGTTGATCCGAGGTCGCGACGACCACGACCGACCGCGCGAGCCCGTCGGGGCCGAGGTCGTCCTCGAGGAACTCCCGCACCTCGCGCCCGCGCTCGCCCACGAGGGCGATCACCGTGACGTCGGCACTCGTACCGCGCGCGATCATCGACATCAGCGACGACTTGCCGACACCGGATCCGGCGAACAGCCCGAGACGCTGCCCAGAGCCCACGGGCGTCATCGTGTCGAGCACCCGAACGCCGAGCGGCAGCTGCCGGTCGATGCGCTGGCGGTGCATGATGCTCGGGGTCGCGTGGTCGAGCGAGACCCGGGGAACATCCGCCGGAAGCGGTCCCTTTCCGTCGATGGGACGCCCGAGCCCGTCGAGCACGCGACCGAGCAGACCGCGTCCCGCGGGGATTCGCAAGGGGACTCCCGAGTGGCGCACCCGCGCACGGGACGTGATGCCGGTCGGAGGGGCGAGCGGCATGCACCGGGCCGATACGCCGTCGACCGCCACGACCTCGGCATCGACCGCAGCGCCGCGGGGGGTGTCGATGCGCACCCGGTCTCCGACCGCCGCGTCGATGCCCCGCACTTCGACGCTCAGACCACGCACGCCGGTCACGACGCCGGACCGCTCCGGCCGCACGGCCTCGCGCACCCGGGTCCACGTCGGCGTCGCGTCGCTCATGCGCCCCCCTCGTCGTCCTCGCCGCGGAGCACCGCTGCCGCGCGCGCGAAAGCCGCGTCGACCCGTGTGTCGACAGAGCCGTGCGTCAGCTCGACCATCGCCCCGCCCGGGCCGACGGCAGCCGATGGCTCCACGGCGATGCCGTCGAGCAGAGCGGCCGACGTCGCGTCCTCGCGCAGCACCGCGAGATCGCGCTCGTCCAGCGCGATCCGCACCCACTCCGCGGTCGGCGCCTGTGCAGTGGCCCGGCGCAGGGCGTGCGCGGCGGAGCGCGCCGGGTCGGAGAGTTCGACGCCCACGATCAGGGCCGCAAGTTCGAGCGCGAGTTCCTCCATGCGTGCGACCGCCATGCCTTCGAGGGCGGCGGCGCGCGCGTCGACCGACATGCGTGCCGCGCGAAGGGCCTCGAGGGCGCGACCGGCCCCCGCGGCGAATTCCTCGCGATCGCGCCGGGCCTGCTGCTCGGCGGCGATCGAGGCGAGATGCGCCTCCTCGCGGGCGACACGCCGTCCCTCGGCATACCCGTCCGCGTACCCGCGGACCCTCGCCCGCTCGGTCTCCGCGCGCACGTCGGCGCGCGGCTCCCCGATGCGGGGCGCCACGAGGGGCAGGAAGGCGGGCTCGAGGCTCATTCGATCAGCTCGTCCTCGTCCTCGCGCGAGATCGTGATCTCCTCGGCGGCCTCCAGCTCCCGGATGATGCGCACCACCTCCGCGCGCGCCTCATCGACCTGGCGCATGCGCACGGGCCCGAGCACGCGGGTCTCCTCCGCGAGGTTCTCCTGATTGCGTTCGGTCATGTTCGATCGCACTTTGTCGAGGATCTGCTCGTCCGCGCCCTTGAGCGCGAGCGCGAGCATCCGCAGATCGATCCCCCGCAGCACGCGCTGCGTGTCGCGGTCCTCGAGGCGCGCGATGTCGGCGAACGTGACCATGCGGCTGCGGATGTCCTCGACCAGTGCGAGGTCACGACCCTCCAGGCTCGCCAGCAGCGACTTCTCGAGCGCGGTGTCCGAGCGGTTGATGATCTCGACGAGCGGCTGGACACCGCCGATGGTTTCGTGGTTGTCGCGCATCGCAAAGACCCCGGTGCGCGCCCGCAGCGAGTCGGCCACGATCGAGATCGCCTCCTGCGTCGCGGTGCCCATCGTGGCGATGGCCTGCGCGACGTCGGTACGCAGCGGGTCCTGCAGCGCCGCGAGCACGGCGGCGGCGCGATCGGCCCGCAGGTTGGCGAGCACCACGGCGACCGTGGTCGGCAGCTCTCCCTCGAGCACGGCGGCGAGCTGCGCCGGATCGGCGGCGTTGAGGAAGTCGAACGACACCGTTCCCTGCGACATCACGCGCCCCACCATGCCGACGGCCTTCTCCCGCCCGAAGGCGGTCTCGAGCAGACCGGTCGCCAGGTCCTGTCCCCCGCGCGAGGGGACCGAGCCGCCCTGCGCGATGCGTCGGAACTCGGCGAGGGCGCGTGCGGTCGCCGCGATGTCCACCCCGCCCAGCTGGGTGAGCTCGGCGGCGAGCAGTTCCGCACGCTCCTCCCCCAGATGGCGGAGCACCTCGGCGCTCGCCGCACGGTCCATGTTCATCAGCACGATCGCGGCCTTGCGCAGACCGCTCATCTCCGGCCCGGTCTCGCCCGTCGCGCCGACCGGAGCGGTCGAGATCTCGACCGTGTCGTCCTGCTCATCGACGAGCCCTCCGAGCAGACTCATACCCGGGCCTCGTCCATCAGACTGGCGAGCGCGTTCGCGGTGGCCTGCGGCTCGCGCGTCGCGAGGTCGTCGATCTCGCGACGCCGACGCTCGACCAGCACCGCGTGCGGCTCCGGCTCGTCGTCGAGGTCGAGCACCGCCGTCGGAAGCACCTTCGTCGGCGCCGCCGCGGCGACCGCCATCGGGTCGGCGAGGCCCTTGAGCGACTTCAGCTTCTGCTCCTCGTCCTCCGAGAGGGTCGCGAGGTACTCGATCGGACCGTCGTCGGTGTACAGCACCCGGCGCTTCATGCGTCGGCGCAGCGCGAGGAACACCACGAGCACGATGACCGCGAGCAGCACCGACCCGCCGATGATCGCGGCGCGGATGATCTCCTGCTGCGTCTGCGCCGCGCGCTCCTCTTCCGCGGCCTGCAGCGCCGTCTGCGCCGTGGCAGCCGCCGACTCGCTGAACTCCACGAACTCGACCGCGATCTCGTCGCCGCGCTCGACGTCGATGCCGGCGGCCGATGCCACGAGCGCCTCGACCTGCGCGGCCGTCACCCCGCTCACCGCCCCGCGGTTGAGCGCGATGCTCACGGTCTGCCGCGTCACCTCGCCGGCCGGAGTGATGGTCTTCTCGGTGGTCTTGTTCACCGCGTTGCTGCGCGACGTCTCTTCGAACTCGTACGACCCGTCCCCGTCGCCGCCGTTCGGCACCGCGATGTTGTCGGGTCCGAGCACGCCCGTGCCGTTCCCCTGGCCACCCGTGTAGGTCTCGGTCTTCGTCTGCTCGGAGGCGCTCAGCGCGTCGCCCTCCGGCGCCGAATACGTCTCGTCCATGCGCTCCGACGTCGACGAGGCGACATCCGCCGAGACCGACACCGTGGCGTTCCCCGGACCGACGATCGTGTCGAGCATCCGGCTGACGCTCGCCGCGACCTTCGCCTCGTGCTCGGTGGCCTGGGTCGAGGAATTGCCGGTGACGCCCGCTCCGACGGCCGAGAGCACCCGGCCGTTCTGGTCGGTCACGGCCACGTCCTCCGGCGTCATCCCCGGCACCGCGGCGCTGGTGAGGTGCACGATGGCCTCGATCTTCTCGTCTCCGAGCTCCGAGCCGTTGCGGGTCTTGATGAACACCGAGGCGGTGGGGCTCTGACGCTCCGACACGAACACGCTCTCCTCGGGGATCGCGAGCTGCACCGACGCGGTGGTGATGCCGTCCATCGCCCCGATCGTTCCGGCGAGTTCGCCTTCGATCGCACGCTTGTATGTGACCGACTGCTGGAACTCGCTCGCCGTGACGCCCATCTGGTCGAGGAGCGTGTACCCCTCGCTCGTGTCGCCGGGCAGTCCCGCCGACGCCGCGGCCAGCCGCTGGGGGTACACCTGGTCGTCCGGTACCAGGACCGTCGCCCCTCCCTCGGCCAGCTCGTAGGGCACACCGGCCGACTTGAGCTGCTCGACGACCGCCGAGGCGTCGCCGGCGCTGAGCCCCGTGAACAGCGGACTCATCTGCGGGCGCGTGAGCCACGACCCGAGGGCGATCGCGCCCATGACGAGCAGCGCGATCCCGATCAGGGCGATCGTGCGCTGAGCGATCGAGAAGCCCGAGACGACCTGCTTGACGCGGTCGAACGACGTGGAGAGCATCTTGGGCATCGGTTAGGCCTGCATCCGCATGATCTCGTTGAACGCCGACACGCTGCGGTCGCGCACCGCCACGATGAGGTCGAGCGTGACCGAGGCCCGCGTCGACGCGATCATCGCCTGGTGGATGTCCTGCAGGTCGCCCGTGACGGCCTGCACCGCGAGCTCGTTCGAAGTCGACTGCAGCTGCTGGAGGTTCTCGACCGCGCCGGACAGCGACGTCGCGAAGGCCCCCGCCGACGCGGAACCCGCGGGGTCCGCGCCCTGTTCGAAGCTCAGTGCCGACAGCGGGGACACCGGTGTCGAGACGACGCCGTCGATCGGGGTACTCATCAGCCGCGTCCGATCTGCAGTGCGGCCTCGTACGTCGACTTCGCACGATCGACGACGGCGGCGCTCGCCTCGTACCCGCGCTGCGCGAGGATGAGCATGCTCATCTGATCGCCGAGGTCGACGTTCGGATACTGCACGTAGCCGTCCTCGTTCGCGTACGGATGCTCGGGGTCGTAGACGAGCTTCGCCGCGGCCTCCGACTCGACGACGCCGGCGACGTAGACACCGGGGCTCTGCGTGCCCGCCTGCACCTCGACGAGGCGCTCGCGGAACGGCTCCTGCCCGGCGGGCGTGGCCGTGTTGACGTTGGCGATGTTGTCGCTCAGCGCGTCGAGCCACTTGCGGTGCGCGGTCAAGCCGGTGCCGGCGATGCCGATCGCGTCGAAGGTCATGACGCCTGTCCGATCGCCTTGGTGATCGATGCCGCCTGACCGCCGATCGCCTGGCTGGCGAACTGGAAGCGCAGCACCGTGTCGAAGTTCGACAGCGTCTCGGTGTCGAGGTTGACGTTGTTGCCGTTGAGGCGCGTGGGCTCCAGCGAGCGCTCGACGGTCGGCGAGACCGCACCGGAGCCGTGGGCGACGGCGGCGCGCAACTCGTCCTCGAAGGTCACGCGCTTCGCGTGGTAGTCGGGGGTGTTGACGTTCGCGATGTTCTCGGCGATCGCGCGCTGACGCAGGGCCAGCCCGTCGAGAGCGCTGAGCAGCGCGGTGGAGGTGACGGATTCGAGCACGGGGGTACTCCGGACGTTGAGGGGAGAGGCCGATCCGTGGCCCAGCGTCGAGCGATCCGTGCTCGGCCCCTACTATCGCGACGCGGCGGGATCGGCGTAACCCGTCGGTTCAGCCCTCGACGTCGAGATAGACCGGAGCGTCTCCGCCGGGGTGTCCCGGCACGCGCCGGAGGGCGGCGAGCTCGCGGGCGACGCCCGCGCGAGAAGCGAGCAATCCGTTGATCATCAGCTGCTGCCGCGCGAGCACCGCCTCGGCCCGTTCCCGCAGCTCGTCCGGCACGGGGCCGGCAGGCGGGTCGAAGGTCTCGTCCGGCGCGTCGGCCGCGTCGAGGGCACGCTCGAAGCGGTCGAGCACCGCGAGCCAGGCCGCGAGATTGTCCGCCACCCGACTCAGGCCGTCGCGGTGCTGGCGATCGCGGGCGCGTCGCCGGTGAGCGCGGCCGCCTGGTGCCACGCGTCGCGCAGGGGCGCGACGAGCGCCCGGCTCTCGGCCGTCGCGGCGGCGTCGCGCGACACATTGGCGATGATGAGCCGTCCCGTCAGGTACGTGTAGAGCGCGCGGAGGTCGTCGGCACCGTCCCAGACATCGGTCAGCGAGGCGCTGAGTTCGGCGACGATGCTCTGCGCGTGCGTGAGGTGAGGGGCGGCGGCCGACCAGTCGGACGCCTGCTGCGCGGCGGCAGCGCGATCGATGTCGACCAGCAGGCGGTCGTAGAGCATCGTCAGCAGTCGTTCGGGCGAGGCGGAGGCGACCTGCTGCTCGAGGTACTGCTGCTTGGCGCGCTCCAGGGAGGTGAGGGGCATGCGGCTCTCCTAGTAGACGGGGGGAACGGGTCAGGAGTCTTTCGAGGGCGTGAGCCCGGCGAGCTGGGAGGTGAGCCAGGTCGACTGCGCCTGCAGGTTCGACAACTGCACCTCGAGCTGCGAGTAGGTGCGCTCGAGAGTGGCCCGGCGCTGTTCGAGGCGCACGTCCCAGCGCTCGGACTGCGTCTTGAGGCTCTTGACCTCGTCCTGCTGTCCGGTGATGCGCTGCGTCAGCATGCCGTCGTATTTGTCGGAGTACTGTCCGGTCACGTCCTGCACGCGGGCGGCGACGCCCGAGAACACGGCTTGGACCGCGTCGGGGTCGTCGGCCAGGGCGGCCGCGAACTTCTCGGCGTCGAACGACAGCACGCCGTTCCTGTCGGTCGAGATGCCGATCGTCGAGGGCGACACGCCGTCGACGGGATGCTGCATGGCCTTCGCGATCGCGCCGCGGAGGTTGCGAACCGTGCTGTCTCCCGTGAAGACCCCGAGCGTCGTGGTCTCGCCCACGCCGCCGACGGTGGCCTTGGAGCCATTGTCGATACGGGTGAGCAGAGCGGCGATCTCCTTCACGAAGGCTTCGGCCTTGGCGGTCTGCGCCTTCGGGTCGAGGGCCACCGTCACGACGACGGGGTCGGCGCTCGCCGCGCGGACGGTGATGTCGACCCCCGCCGCCACGCTCAGCGTGTTGCTCGCGCTGCGCAGCGTCTGCTCGGCGGCGGTGCCGGCGAAGAGGCGCACCCGCGCATCCGCGCCCGCGGTGAGGATCGCTGCGCCGTCCTCGGCGGCCACGTCGACAGACCCTCCGGCGGCGACGTCGGCCGCGGTCCCGCGGTGCAGCGCGAAGCGGTGCTCCTCCCCCGTCTCGACGGCGGTGATCTGGATACGCGAGAGCGGCGTGCCGTCTGCGGCGGTTCCGGCGGGCACGACGGTGGCCATCACGTCGGCCTTGGCCCCGTTGATGGCCTTCGCCAGGTCCTGCGGGCCCGTGCCGGTCGGGGTGATCTCGACCGGATCGCCGTCCGCGCCGACGAGGGTGAAGGTACCGCCCCAGGCCGACGATCCGGCCGCCGCGGTCACGACCGAGTGCGCGGTGGCGACGGCGTCGACCACGACCGAGGTCGAGAAGGCGTTCGCCGTGGCCCCGGCCGCGACCGTAACGTTCTCCGACGACGAGGATGCCGTAAAAGCAGCGAGCGAGGTCGCGCCTGCGGCGGTCTTCGCCTTCTCCACGAGCGCCTGCAGCGAGGTGTTGAGCGACTGGAGATTCTGGATGATCGTGGTGCGATCGGTGATCTTGTTGGTGATCAGCTTCTTCGGGATCGCAGCGACATCCATGAGCGCGGTGATGAGCTCATCGGTCTTCAGGCCCGATACGAGTCCGTCGAGTTTCATGCTCGGGTGCTCTCCGTGGGGTGGGGCGGTGCGGGTGGGGCTGGCTATAGGAGGGCGCTCGGGCGGAGGTGTCCCCGCCCGAGCGCCCCGTGCGCCTCAGGCGCAGCGGCTCAACGGAGCAGCTGCAGGACGCCCTGGCCCGACTGGTTCGCCTGCGCGAGCATGGCGGTGCCGGCCTGCTGCAGGATGTTCGCAGCGGTGTACTTCACCATCTCGGACGCCATGTCGGTGTCCGCGATACGGCTCTTCGCCGCCGACAGGTTCTCGGCCGAGACCTGCAGGGAGTTGATCGTCGACTCGAAGCGGTTCTGCACCGCACCGAGGTCGGCGCGGGCCGACGAGACGCTCTTGATGGCCGCGTCGACCGTGTCGATCGTCGCCGCGGCGACGGTCGGGTTCGCGAAGCCGTCCGCCGTGGTGAGGATGTCTTCACGCAGGTCCGACGCCAGCGTGGCGATGTCCGCGCTGCCCAGGTTCACGGTGATCTGGCTCGAGGCGGAGCCGTCGGCGCCGACCTGGAAGCTCAGCACACCGTTGCCTGCCGCGCCGGCCGTGCCGTCGAGCAGCTGGATGCCGTTGAAGTTGGCGCTCTCGGCGATGCGGTCGAGCTCGTCCACGAGCTGCGTCACCTCGGTGGTGATCGCCTTGCGCGAGTCCGGGTTGTTCGAGTCGTTACCGGCCTGCACCGCGAGGTCGCGCACGCGCTGCAGGATGGAGTGGACCTCGGTGAGCTGGCCTTCTGCGGTCTGGATGACCGAGATGCCGTCCTGCGCGTTGCGGGCTGCGACGTTCAGGCCGTTGACCTGCGAACGCAGGCCCTCAGAGATGGCGAGGCCGGCGGCGTCGTCGGCTGCGCGGTTGATGCGCAGGCCGCTCGAGAGCTTCTCGAGCGACTTCGAGACGTCGTTCTGGTTTGCCGACAGGTTGCGGTACGCGTTGAGCGCACTGACGTTGGTGGCGATCTGAAGACCCATGTTCATCCTCCGTGGTTGATGGGATTTCGAAGCGGGTCCGTCCGTGGACCCGCACACCCCACATTCGCGACGGGTGGGCCGCCGCGTAACCCGCGGTGCGACGAGGTTCAGAGAGGAGCGAGTTCGGGCTGCGCGCGGGGCGCCTTCGGGGCCGCGGTCGGCACGGGGCCGAGAACCGCGGCGAAGAAGTCGGCGCGTGCGGCGTTCGAGCGATCGCCCGCCTCGCCGCTCTCCCAGGCCTCCATCGCCTCGCGCATGAGGGCGAGGCCGCGCGAGCGCAGCTTCGAGACGTAGGCGTGGCTCACACCCATCTCCTCGGCGATGTCCTTCACCATGCGGTCATCGAGGTAGATGCCGCGGATCACCCGGCGGGTCGCCTCGGGCAGCGCGTCGAGGATGCGCACGAGCATGCCGCGCGTCTCGGTCTGCTCCGCGGCGTGCTCGGGCAGGATGACGCTGTCGGTGAGGTCGGTCGCCTGTCGGCCCGAGGCCGGGTCGAAGTGCTCCTCGAAGCTGGTCGCGGTGCGCACCATGTCGTCGATCTGCAGCATCTCGGCGACGACCGATGCGTCGAGGCCCGACTCCCGGGAGAGCTCGGCGGGCGTCGCATCGCGTCCGGTCCGAGTGCGCACGGCGTCGGCGGCGGTGCGGATGAGTTCGATCTTGTCGCGAGCGCGTTCGCCCGCGGGGTCCGCGCGGCGCATGTCCGACAGCATCGCCCAGGTGATCTGCGAGCGGGCGAACGCGCCGAACGGGATGCCGCGTTCGGGCTCGTACGTCAGCGCGGCCCTGGCCAGCCCCCAGCGCGCGGCCGAGAGCAGGTCGTCGATGTCGACGTGTTGCGCGGTTCGGGCCTTCTCGAGAGCGAGGAAGGTCGCGAGAGGCATGTTGTCGCGCGCGAGCCGTTCGGCCTCCGCCGGGGAGGATGCACGGGAACCAGAGACAGCAGAGAAGGCAGATTCCCGCGGCAACGTGTCTCCTTGAGTTATCAACTGATTTACGTGTGAAGCTAGCAGGTTACACTCGTACACAAGCAAATTCTTATGTAAACGGTGCGTGTCGGTTTCCCTCGCTGCGGCTCACCGCCCGCCGCCCGGACGGATGCCATGGCGCGGGGACGCCGCCATCCGGTTGAATGACCTCACGAACGAAAGGCAGGCGCGCATGAGTGTGATCTCCCGCGGGTTCGGCGCACGTCGCCGGGAGTCCGATGACCGGCTCCCGCCCGGCCAGTACCTGACCCAGGACTTCCCCGTCCTCTCCGCCGGGCCGACTCCGAGGATCCCGACGGACTCGTGGGAATTCGTGATCGTCGCGCGCGACGGGCTGCGATACACGTGGTCGTGGGACGAGCTGCACGCACTCCCGGTCGAGACCGTCACCACCGACATCCACTGCGTCACCCGCTGGTCGAAGCTCGACACGCGATGGCGGGGCGTCGCGGTGTCGCACCTGCTCGAGCAGGTCGACGACGACGCCGCCTACGCCGAGGTGTTCTCCTACGGCGGGTACACCACCAACGTCGCCCGCACCGACCTGGCGGCGGGCCGAGCGTGGATCGCCACCGAGTTCGACGGCGAGCCGCTGGCGCCCGCGCACGGCGGACCCGCCCGGCTGCTGATCCCTCACCTGTACTTCTGGAAGTCGGCGAAGTGGGTGCACGGCCTGAACCTGCGCACGCATGACGCGCCGGGATTCTGGGAGCAGAACGGCTACAACATGCACGGCGATCCGTGGAAAGAGGAGCGGTATTGGTGACCGGCGCCTCATCGTGGCGCCGCGCCGAGGTCGTGGCTGTGCGCCCGGCGGGCAGCCATGGTCGAGTGCTGCAGCTGCGGGTGGACGGCTGGACGGGGAACCTCGCCGGCCAGCACGTCGACGTGCGCCTCACGGCCGAGGACGGGTACCAGGCGGTGCGCTCCTACTCGCTCGCCTCCGCGGTGCCCGGCGCCGTCATCGAGCTGGCCGTCGACGAGGTGGCCAACGGTGAGGTCTCCCCGTACCTCGTGGAAGACGTGCGGCCCGGCGATGAGCTCGAGGTCCGCGGGCCGATCGGGGGTTACTTCGTCTGGACGCCCACGCATCCGGGTCCCGTCCAGCTGATCGCCGGCGGCTCGGGCATCGTGCCCCTCCTCGCGATCGCCCGGGCGCATGCCGAATCGCGCGACGCTCCCGCGATGCGGCTGCTGTATTCGGTGCGGTCCCCCGCCGACGCCTTCTACGCCGACGAACTGCAGGAACTGGTGAACGACACGTTCGCCATCGACTGGGCCTACACCCGGTCGGCTCCTCCGTCGTCGGAGCGTCCCGTCGGGCGCGTCGACGAGGCGACCATCGCCGCGGCGACCCTGCCGCCGTCCGCGCATCCGACCGTCTACGTCTGCGGCCCGACCCCGTTCGTCGAGGCCGTCGCAGACCTCCTCGTGAGCGCCGGGCATCCGCCCGAGCGCGTCCGCACCGAGCGTTTCGGAGGCACCTGATGGATGCTCATCACCCCGGTCGCGTCGAGCGGGTCGACGGCAACGTCGCCGGTGGACGCCTGCTCGCCCTCTTCGGTACCGACATGACGACCGCGCATGCCACCTGCGGGCGGTGCGACCGTGTGGCGGAGCTCGCCGACGCGGTCGCCGAGATCGACGACGCGTGCGTCATCCTGCTCTGTCGCGGATGCGGCCACACGCTGATGACCCACCTCGTCACTGGCGGACGGGCGACGCTCTCGCTGGGCGCGCTCACCCGCCTCGACTGGGCGGTGGATGCCGCGGATGCTCCGGAAGTGGGCCCTGCCGGGATCGAACCGACGACATCCACGGTGTAAACGTGGCGCTCTACCAGCTGAGCTAAAGGCCCTGGTGCCTCCAGTCTATGGGCATGCGGGCCGCGCCCCCCCTGTCTGTGGCGGCACCTAGTCGGACGGTTTACTCAACAGCACCAGGACGAAGCAGACCGCGAGAACGATCAGGGTCCACTTGCCGACCTGCTTCAAGACCGCGGCGATGGCACCTCGGTCGATCATTCGCGGAGGCGAAGCCTCTTCCCAGAACTCGTGGTTTCGGGACTTCAGATACGTGAGGTACACGAGCTCCACGAGCAATGACGGGGCGACCGCCGCAACGACGAAGAACCCGAACGTCCCCGATATCAGCACGAGGTACTCGCCCCTCGTGGCCACATTCACGACCACGAATGCTGCACCGACCACTGCCAGAGCGGCCTTCGGACCCCTTGCGCGCATCGCCTTACCGAGATTGGCGAGCGTCCGTTCAGGCGAATGGCCGTGGCGTAAGCGCCTGCGAAGCAGCCACATGTGCGCGACCAGTGCGCCGAGCACGACCACCGTTCCGCCCGCTCCCAGGGCAGTGAGAAGCGGCACCGAGAACATCGCCCCACCCGCCGGATCCTCCACCGTCGAGGCGATCGACAGCATCATGAGACTCAACGCGTAGACCCAACCCACGGCGGCCAGGCACGCCATCAGTGCGGTGGACAGAACCTGGAATCGGAAGACCCATGATTTGGCGGCGCCGAGGAGGCAGAGGAGCAGGCTGAGTCCGAGGAGGACGAGGTGGCTCCCGAACCACGGCTCGAATATGCGCTCGCCATGAGCCAGGACCATCGAGGCGAGCGGTATGACGTCCACGCCCAGAAGCAGGGCTGTGACGAAGGCCATTCCCGGCAAACCGTCGAGCGAGAATCTTCCGTAAGCGAGCGTCAGGAAGTAGTCGCGGTTCGCGTCGTCGCGCGCGCGGACATCATCATGGTGTTCGTCATTCATCGGGTGCTCCGGATGCTTGTCGCCTCACGTACAGCGTTCTGCTCGGTCCCGACCACTCCCCAGTGGTAGGGCAATACTACTCGGTCGCCCCTCAGAGCCGGCGGGCGGTGGGCAGGCGCCCGGCGATCCTCGGATGCGCGCCCGGATCGTCCAAGAGGGCTAGGCTGAGGTCGGCGCGCGTTGTGCACAGTCGACAAGGCTGCCCGCGTCGCTTCCCGTTTCCTCGGCATGACCTGCCAGCTTGACGAAAGGCTCCCCGTGACCGTCCACGATCAGGATCCGTACTCTCAGGACTCTCTCGACAGCGACCCGGAAGAGACGGGTGAGTGGCAGCAGTCGCTCGACGAGCTCGTCGACGCGAAGGGGCACGGCCGTGGTCGCGAGATCATGCTGAGCCTGCTCAAGCGCTCGAAGGAGCTGCACCTCGGCGTCCCGATGGTCCCCACCACGGACTACATCAACACCATCGCGCCCGAGAACGAGCCCGAGTTCCCGGGCGACGAAGAGGTCGAGCGCCGTTACCGCGCCTGGATCCGCTGGAACGCGGCGATCACGGTGCATCGCGCGCAGCGCCCCGGCATCAGCGTCGGCGGCCACATCTCGACCTACGCCTCGTCGGCCGCCCTGTACGAGGTGGGCTTCAACCACTTCTTCAAGGGTGCGGACAACCCCGGCGGCGCCGACCAGATCTTCATCCAGGGCCACGCCTCCCCCGGCACCTACGCCCGTTCCTTCCTCGAGGGACGCCTGACCGAGCAGCAGCTCGACGGCTTCCGCCAGGAGAAGTCGCACGGCCCCAACGGCCTGCCCTCCTACCCGCACCCGCGCCTCATGCCCGACTACTGGCAGTTCCCGACGGTGTCGATGGGTCTCGGCCCGATCAACGCCATCTACCAGGCGATGTCGAACAAGTACCTCGAGAACCGCGGCATCAAAGACACGTCGCAGTCGCACGTCTGGGCCTTCCTGGGCGACGGCGAGATGGACGAGGTCGAGAGCCGCGGACAGCTGCAGGTCGCGGCGAACGAGGGCCTCGACAACCTCACCTTCGTCGTCAACTGCAACCTGCAGCGCCTCGACGGCCCGGTGCGCGGCAACGGCAAGATCGTGCAGGAGCTCGAGTCGTTCTTCCGCGGCGCCGGCTGGAACGTCATCAAGGTCGTCTGGGGCCGCGAATGGGACGACCTGCTCGCCCGCGACACCGAGGGCGCGCTGCTCAACCTCATGAACGTCACCCCCGACGGCGACTACCAGACCTACAAGGCCGAGTCGGGCGCGTACATCCGCGAGCACTTCTTCGGCCGCGACGAGCGCGCTGCCGCCCTCGTCAAGGACTACTCCGACGACGACATCTGGAACCTCAAGCGCGGCGGTCACGACTACCGCAAGGTGTACGCCGCGTTCAAGGCCGCGACCGAGCACAAGGGCAAGCCCACCGTCATCCTCGCGAAGACCGTCAAGGGCTACGGCCTCGGTCCGCACTTCGAGGGCCGCAACGCGACCCACCAGATGAAGAAGATGACGCTGGACAACCTCAAGACGTTCCGCGACGCCATGCACATCCCGATCACGGATGCGCAGCTCGAGGAGAACCCGTACCTGCCGCCGTACTACAACCCCGGCGCCCAGGACGAGACGATCCAGTACATGCTCGAGCGGCGTCGCGCGCTCGGCGGCTTCCTTCCGGAGCGCCGCTCGACGCACGTCGGTCTCGACCTGCCGGACGACAAGGCGTACGCGCTGCCGAAGAAGGGTTCCGGCACGCAGGAGATCGCCACCACCATGGCGTTCGTGCGTCTGCTGAAGGATCTGCTGCGGTCGAAGGACTTCGGTCACCGCATCGTGCCGATCATCCCCGACGAGGCGCGCACGTTCGGGATGGACGCGTACTTCCCGACGGCGAAGATCTACAACCCGAACGGCCAGCACTACACCTCGGTCGACCGCGAACTGCTCTTGGCCTACAAGGAGAGCCCGCAGGGCCAGATCGTGCACGTCGGCATCAACGAGGCGGGTGCCCTCGCGGCCTTCACCGCGGCCGGCACGTCGTACGCCACGCACGGCGAGCCGCTCATCCCGATCTACCTCTTCTACTCGATGTTCGGTTTCCAGCGCACGGGTGACGCCCAGTGGGCGGCGGGCGACCAGATGGCGCGCGGCTTCATCATCGGCGCCACCGCCGGTCGCACCACCCTCACGGGTGAGGGACTGCAGCACGCCGACGGCCACTCGCACCTGCTCGCCGCGACCAACCCGGCGACGGTGTCGTACGACCCGGCATACGGGTACGAGATCGCGCACATCATGCGTTCGGGCCTGGAGCGCATGTACGGCGGCGAGCACGAGGACCCGAACGTGATGTACTACATCACCGTCTACAACGAGCCCCTCGTGCAGCCCGCCGAGCCGGAGGGTGTCGACGTCGACGGCATCGTGCGCGGCATCCACCGCGTCTCGGTCGGCGAGGGCGACGGCCCCCGCGCCCAGCTGTTCGCCTCGGGCGTCGGACTCCCCTGGGCCCTCGAGGCGCAGGAGCTGCTCAAGAACGACTGGGGCGTGATCGCCGACGTGTGGTCTGTCACCTCGTGGACCGAGCTGCGCCGCGACGGCCTCGCCGCCGACGAGCACAACTTCCTGCACCCCGAGGAAGAGCCCCGCACGGCCTACCTCACGCAGAAGCTGCAGGGCGCCGAGGGTCCGGTCGTCGCCGTCAGCGACTTCATGCACGCGGTGCAGGACCAGATCCGCCCGTGGGTTCCGCAGCGTTTCGCGACGCTCGGCGCCGACGGCTTCGGCTTCTCCGACACCCGTGCCGCGGCGCGACGGTTCTTCAAGATCGACGGCCCGTCGATCGTGGTGCGCACGCTGCAGGCTCTGGCCGAGGATGGCGTCGTCGACCGCTCGCTGGCCGCGCAGGCGATCCAGAAGTACTCGCTGCACGACGTCAACGCCGGCACCAGCGGCAACGCGGGCGGCGAGAGCTGAGCCCTTCCGTGACAGGCCCCACGCCCGTCGGCATGGACAAGGCCGCGACGCTCACCTGGCTGCGCCGGATCTCCGGCGACATCGCCTCGGTGACCATCAAGCGGCTGGAGGACACCCTCCCCTGGTACGCCGACATGCCACCAGCCCGCCGCTCTGCGGTCGGGCTGGTGGCACAGGCGGGCATCACGTCGTTCATCCAGTGGTACGACGACCCCACCTCCACTCCGTGGATCGCGGCCGACATCTTCGCGGCCGCGCCGCGTGAGCTGCTGCGCAGCGTGAGCCTGCAGCAGACGCTGCAGCTCATCCGGGTCACGGTCGAGGTGACCGAGGAGCGCGTGGCGGGGCGCGGCGAGGATCTGCGCGAGGCGATCCTGCTGTACTCGCGCGACGTCGCGTTCGCTGCCGCCGACGTGTACGCACGCGCCGCCGAGGCCCGCGGGCTCTGGGATGCGCGTCTCGAGGCGCTCGTGGTCGACTCGATCCTCACCGGAGAGGCCGACGAGGAGCTCCCGAGCCGGATCGCCGCCCTCGGCTGGCACGGGCACGGCGAGGTCGCGGTGCTCGTCGGAACGACGCCGCCGCAGTTCGACGTCGATCAGGTGCGACGCACGGCGCGCAAGCTGTCGGTCGACGTGCTGATCGGCGTGCAGGGGTCGAGGCTCGTGCTCGTGCTGGGCCGTGCGCGCGACGAGGAGCAGGAGAAGGACACCGACGACGACGAGCTGAGCTTCCTCGAGATCGCGACCCGGCTCGAGCCGTCGTTCGGCCCCGGCTTCGTCGTGCTCGGTCCGCCTGTCGCCGCCCTCGTCGATGCCAGCCAGAGCGCGCGTGCCGCCCTCGCCGGTTTCGCCGTCGCACGCGCCTGGCGCGGCGCTCCTCGCCCCGTCGAGGCAGACGATCTGCTGCCCGAGCGCGCTCTCGCGGGCGACCCCCTGGCGAAGCAGACGCTGATCGAGCGCATCCACCGCCCGCTGCAGGCGCACTCCACCGATCTCGTGACCACGCTGTGGAGCTACCTCGACAACGGCCGGTCGCTGGAGGCGACGGCGCGCGAGCTCTTCGTGCATCCCAACACCGTGCGTTACCGCCTCAAGCGCGTCAGTGAAGTCATCGGGTGGGATGCGACGGGCCCGCGCGAGGCGCTGATCCTGCAGACCGCGCTCATCCTCGGGTCGATCGGCACCGCGGATCCGACCAGACGTCGCCCCGCGTCACGGCGCGCCCCCCGCTGAAACGGGCACCATCGGCTGTACGCCACACACAAGGGTTCGCCGGAATCTTGTGACGGATCATCCACCGTCCGACCGCGATCGTTGGCAGACTGGTCTGGTGATTGTCGTCGTATGCCCTGGTCAGGGCTCGCAGACCCCTGGTTTTCTCGCCCCCTGGCTCGAGCTGGACGGTGTGGCCGAGCGCATCGCCGCGTACTCCGACGCCGCCGGCGTCGACCTGCGTGAGCACGGGACCGTGTCGGATGCCGACACCATCCGCGACACGCGCATCGCTCAGCCGCTCATCGTCGCCGCCTCGCTCGTCGCCGGCTCCGCACTGGTCGCCCGCGCCGGCCGCCGCGCCGACGGCATCGCCGGGCACTCCGTCGGCGAGATCGCGGCGCTGGTGGGCAGCGACGTGATCGACGACGTGACGGGAATGCGGCTCGTGGGCATCCGCGGGCGCGCCATGGCGGACGCCGCCGCGCAGACCCCGACGGGCATGAGCGCCGTTCTCGGCGGAGATGAGAACGCGATCCTCGCGCGCCTCACCGAGCTGGGGCTCTCCCCCGCCAACTACAACGGCGGCGGCCAGCTCGTCGTCGCCGGCGAGCTCGCGGGCCTCGACGCCCTCGCCGCCGAACCGCTCAAGGGAACCCGTGTCATCCCGCTGCAGGTCGCCGGCGCCTTCCACACCGACTTCATGGCCCCGGCTGTCGCCGCCCTCCGCGACGCCGTCGCCGACGTCGCACCGCGCGACCCCGCGCTCACCCTCTGGACGAACCGCGACGGATCGGTCGTGGAGAGCGGTTCTCAGGCCCTCTCGTACCTCGTCGACCAGGTATCCTCCCCCGTGCGCTGGGACCTGTGCATGTCGTCGTTCGCCGATCGGGGCATCACGGGCCTGATCGAACTCGCGCCCGCCGGCGCGCTGACGGGCCTCGCCAAGCGCGGTCTGCGCGGCGTGCCCACCGTCGCCGTCAAGACCCCCGAAGACCTCGACGCGGCCGTCGCGCTGCTGAACGGAGAAGCCGCATGAGCGCCACCCTGTCGCAGGCGTCCGGCCCCGCCTACACCCGCATCTACTCCTACGGTGCGGCGCGCGGTGAGAACGCCGTGCCGAACGACGACCTCGTCGGCCCCATCGACTCGAGCGACGAGTGGATCCGCCAGCGCACCGGCATCATCACTCGCGTGCGCGCCGACAAGGAGACCGACGCCATCGACCTCGCCGCCGAGGCGGGCGCAGAGGCGATCGAGAAGGCCGGCATCCCCGCCGATCAGATCGACCTGGTCATCGTGGCGACCATCAGCAACCCCAAGCAGAGCCCGTCGGTCTCGGCCATCGTCGCCGACCGCGTCGGCGCCAACCCCGCCGCCGCCTATGACGTGAACGCCGCCTGCGCCGGGTACGCGTACGCCGTCACCCAGGCCGACGCGCTCATCCGCGCCGGTGCTGCGCGCTACGCCCTCGTGATCGGCAGCGAGAAGCTCTCCGACATCGTCGACCCGACCGACCGCAGCATCTCGTTCCTGCTGGGCGACGGTGCGGGTGCCGCGGTGATCGGCCCGAGCGAGACCCCGGGGATCGCACCCGCTGTCTGGGGTTCGGACGGATCGAAGGCGGATGCCGTCGGCATGAACAGCACTCTCACGCAGTTCCGTGACGGCGAGACGCCGTGGCCGACGCTGCGCCAGGAGGGGCAGACCGTGTTCCGCTGGGCCGTCTGGGAGATGGCGAAGGTCGCGCGGCAGGCACTGGAGCGCGCCGGCGTGGAGGCGAACGACATCGCCGCCTTCATTCCGCACCAGGCCAACATGCGCATCATCGACGAATTCGCGAAGCAGCTCGGACTGCCCGAGACCACCGTGATCGCGCGCGACATCGAGACCACCGGCAACACCTCCGCCGCGTCGATCCCGCTCGCCAGCCACCGCCTCATGGCCGAGCACCCCGAGCTGTCGGGCGGTCTCGCCCTGCAGATCGGCTTCGGTGCCGGGCTCGTGTTCGCGGCTCAGGTGGTCGTGCTCCCCTGAGCGGGCACGGACGTTCCCTAGACTGTTCCACGGTTCCGAAAACAACCCGCAAGAAAGAGGAAGACCACATGGCTTTCACCAAGGATGAGGTCCTCGCCGGCCTCGCAGAGCTCATCACCGACGAGACGGGCATCAACGCCTCCGAGGTCGCGCTCGAGAAGTCGTTCACCGACGACCTCGACATCGACTCGATCTCGATGATGACGATCGTCGTCAACGCCGAGGAGAAGTTCGGCGTCACGATCCCCGACGACGAGGTGAAGAACCTGAAGACCGTCGGCGACGCCGTCGACTTCATCGTCGCAGGCCAGGAGTAAGACGCGCAGGATGCCACCCCCGTTCGCCGGGGCGTGGCATCCTCCGTCCTGCCCTCCCCATCCCGCATCCCGCATCCCGCTCGACAAGGAACCACACCCATGACCCAGCGCATCGTCGTCACCGGCATCGGCGCCACGTCCGCCATCGGCGGGACTGCTCCTGACAACTGGACCAACCTGCTCGCCGGCATGTCCGGCACCCGCACCCTCGAGCACGACTGGGTGCAGGAGTACGACCTCCCCGTCACCTTCGCGGCCGAGGCCATGGTCCGCCCCGAAGAGGTGCTGCCGCGCCACGAGGCCAAGCGTCTCGACCCGTCGTCCCAGTTCGCGCTGATCGCCGCGCGCGAGGCGTGGGAGGATGCGGGTTCGCCCGAGGTCGCCCCCGAACGCCTCGGCGTCGACTTCGCCACCGGTATCGGCGGCCTCTGGACCCTGCTCGACGCCTGGGACACCCTGCGCGAGAAGGGACCCCGCCGCGTCATGCCGCTGACCGTTCCCATGCTGATGCCGAACGCGGCCGCCGGGAACCTCTCGCTGCAGTTCGGCGCCCGCGCGTACGCGCAGACCGTCGTCAGCGCGTGCGCCTCGAGCACCGAGTCGATCATCCACGCCTTCCACCACCTGCGGGAGGGCCTCGCCGACGTCGTCATCGCCGGCGGCACCGAGTCGGCCATCCACCCGATCACCATGGCGGCGTTCGCCTCGGCCCAGGCCCTGTCCCGTCGCAACGACGACCCGGCGCACGCGTCGCGCCCCGGCGCGATCGACCGTGACGGCTTCGTCATGGGCGAGGGCGCCGCCGCGCTCATCCTCGAGACCGAGGAGCACGCCAAGGCACGTGGCGCGAAGATCTACGGCTACGTGCTGGGCGGCGGCGTCACCGCCGACGCGTACCACATCACCGGCAACGACCCCGAGGGCAACGGCGCCGCGCGCGCCGTGACCCAGGCGCTGACCGAGGCGGGCATCACCGCCGACCAGGTCACCCACATCAACGCCCACGCCACCTCGACCCCCGTGGGAGACCCGAACGAGTACGTGGCACTGAAGAAGGTGTTCGGCGAGCGTCTCGACGAGATCCCCGTGTCGGCCACGAAGGCGTCGACCGGTCACCTCCTCGGCGGCACCGGCGCACTGGAGGCGATCTTCGCCCTCCTCGCCCTGCGCGATCGTGTCGCTCCCCCGACCATCAACATGACCGAGCAGGATTCCGCGGTGCCCTTCCGTCTCTCGACCGAGCCCACCCCGCTCGGCGACGGCCCGCAGATCGCCATCAGCAACTCCTTCGGATTCGGCGGCCACAACGCGGTCGCGGTGTTCGCGAGCGCCTGACGTCGACAGCACGAGAACGGCCCCCGGAGCATTCCGGGGGCCGTTCTCGTCGGCGGCGGATCAGCGCGTCACCGCGACCTCCGCCGCGAGCTTCGCGGAGCGCGCGGTACGCAGACGCGTGATCCACGGCAGGAAGATCCCGATGAGCGGCCCGACGCCGAAGGCGAAGAGCACCGTGCCGACGCCGACCGGCCCGCCGAGCAGGAATCCGATGAGCAGCACGCCGCCCTCGAGCACCGTGCGCGCGATCCATACCGGCCAGCCGGTGACCCGCACCAGTCCCGTCATCAGACCGTCGCGGGGCCCCGGGCCGAAATCGGCCGCGATGTACAGGCCCGTGGCGAAGGCGAGCAAGACCATGCCGAAGACGAACATCGGTGCTCCGACCCACACCGACGGCGGCTCCGGGATGATCAGGAGCGCCAGGTCCGCCGTGAGACCGACCAGCAGAGCGTTGAGCAGGGTGCCGAGGCCCGCGCGCTGCCGCAGCGGGATCCACAGCAGCAGCACGGCGATCGAGACCAGCACCGTGACGGTTCCGTAGCCGAGGCCGGAGGTGCCGGCGACGCCGAGCGCGAGCACGTCCCACGGCGAGACGCCGATTCCGCCGCGCACCATGAAGCCGAGTGCGACGCCGTACAGGCCGAGGCCCACGAGCAGCTGCAGCAGGCGTTCCACGAAGTCGCGCCGGCTGACAGCCGTCACGGGGAGCAGGATCGAGCGGAGGTGCATCCCTCCATCGTGGACCCGGCGGGTGGCGACCGGGCGGTGCCACTCCTCGCAAACTGGCTTCGCTATCACAGTCCACTTTGCGGCATTCTGGATTCATGACCTCCCGTCTCGTCGCCCAGCTCGGTGCGGAGAACGTCGCCGGAGTGTCGGCCTCGGCCCTGTCCGGTCACATCCGCGCCCTGATTCTCGACGGCCGTCTGACCGTCGGAGAGCGCCTGCCGAGCGAACGCGCGCTCGCCCTCGAGCTCGGGCGATCGCGTTCGACGATCACACGGGCGTACGGCCTGCTCGAGCGCGACGGCTTCGTGTCGCGCCTGCACGGCGGCAGCACCCGGATCACCCTCCCGCACACCACCCTCGGGCCGGCCGTCCGCGACGATGCGAATGCGATCGATCTCTCGATCGCCTCCATGGACTCCACCCCTGGCCTGTACGACGCCACCGTGCGCTCGCTCCCCCGCCTCGCCGCTCTCCGCGGCACGAGCGGCTACTCCCTGCAGGGAATGCCGGAGCTGCGCGACGCGGTCGCGGCTCGATTCACCCGCCGGGGCGTTGTGACCTCGGCCGACCAGATCATGATCACCTCGGGTGCCCTGAACGCCTTCAACCTCGTGCTCTCGACGATCGGGCGTCGCGGTGAACGGGCGCTGGTCGAGCAGCCGACCTTCCCGCACGCCCTCGAAGCCCTGCAGCGGCACGGGTACCGCCTGCTGCCCACCCCGGTCGACGTCGACGGCTGGGATCGCCATCACCTGTCCGCATCGCTGCTCGAGGCGCGTCCGCACCTCGCCTACCTCATCCCCGACTTCCACAACCCGACCGGTGCATCCCTCCCCGACGATCAGCGGGCGCGCATCGCCGCCACGGCACGCAGTGCGGGCACGCACCTCGTCGTCGACGAGACCACCGCCGAACTCGACATCGACCGCGAGGGCTCCTACACGCCGGTCGCCGCCTTCGACCCGCGGGTGATCACGGTGGGCTCGATGTCGAAGATCGCGTGGGGCGGGATGCGGATCGGCTGGATCCGCGCCGAGCGCGACCTCATCGACCGTCTGCTCGCCGTGCGGCCGTCCTTCGAACTCGGCACCGCCCTGCTCGAGCAGTGCATCGCGGTCGAGCTTCTCGACGACATGCCCGCACTGCTCTCGCATGTGCGCGAACGCCTGCGCGCGGGTCGAGACGCCGTGCAGCGCGGCCTTGCGCAACTCGACGGCGTGCACATGCCGACCACGCCGGGCGGCCTCTCGGCCTGGGTCGATCTCGGCGCCCCCGTGTCGACCCGCCTCTCGCTCGCCGCTCGCGAGCAGCATCTCATCCTCCCGCCCGGCCCGCGCTTCACGACCGGCGGTGTGTTGGAGCGG
Source organism: Microbacterium sp. Soil_N32 (assembly GCF_057655505.1). Taxonomy (NCBI): domain Bacteria; kingdom Bacillati; phylum Actinomycetota; class Actinomycetes; order Micrococcales; family Microbacteriaceae; genus Microbacterium; species Microbacterium sp. Soil_N32. Next base: position 271,501 of record NZ_JBDGME010000019.1, on the reverse strand, counting down.
CGGCTGCGCATCCCGATCACGCTCCCACCCGACCGCACGGCGGAGGCGCTGGAGCGCATGCGCCGGGCGTGGGTCGCCGTGCAGGGCGGACTCCCCACCCGCTTCCGCGAGCTCGCGCACGCCGCGGTGATCTGACGGACTGCGGCGGGCCGCTCGGCGGACCCCGGCGGGCGGTTCAGCCGACCTTGTGGAGCCAGACGACGCGCGCGTCGTCGCTGGCGTGGCGGAAGGGTTCGAGCTCGTCGTCCCACGCGGTACCCAGCGCGACGTCCAGCTCGCGCTGCAGCTCTGCGACGTTGCCCGCCGCGATCTCCATGGCGTATCGGATGCGATCCTCGCCGATGACGATATTGCCCGCCGCGTCGGTCTGCGCGTAGTGGATGCCGAGGTCCGGCGTGTGCAACCATCGGCCGCCGTCGCTCCGGGGCGTCGGGTCTTCGGTCACCTCGAACCGCAGATGCTCCCACCCGCGGATCGCCGTCGCGAGAGCAGCGCCCGTACCGGCCGGACCGTCCCAGTAGAACTCGGCACGGCGGGCGCCGTCGAGCACCGGCTGGTCGGTCCACTCGAAGTTCACCGCACGACCGATAGCGCGTCCCACCGCCCATTCGAGGTGCGGGCAGAGCGCGCGAGGGGCGGAGTGGATGAACACCACTCCGCGTGCGTAAGGCGTCGCCATGATCTCTCCGTTTCATCAGGTGCGTCTTCCCCTACGACCTGAACCGACGAAAAGCGGCGGCTGATATGCGGTTGTGCCCTCATTCTCCCTGACGACACGTGGAATCACAAGCATGTGATTCCACGACGATGGCCCCGGTCCGAGAGGGACCGGGGCCGTCGTCGTGAGCATCAGCTCCGGCGTGCCGTCACGCCTCGCTCATCGCCTGCTTCACCTGCTGGCCCTTGGCCGCGTAGTAGGCGGCACGGGCGGCGTCCTTGCGGGCCTGCTCGGCGTACCCGTGCTCCAGCACGTCCTGCGGGACCTCGACGTTCGGGACGTCGTCGGTGCCGTGGTACTTCTCGATGTAGGCGTCGAGCTCGGGGCCCGAGGTCCACGAGGTGATGAGGCAGTAGCGCGGCTCGGTGCCGTTGTGCGTGGCGGCGTGCCACAGGCGCTGCGTGTCGACGATCAGCTGCGCGCCGGCCGGCAGAGCGATGCGGTACTCGATGCTCGGGTCGGTACGGTTCTCGCGCAGGACGAAGTAGCTGTCCTTGTCGTCGGTGAGGTTGAAGAAGCCGCGGACGACCCATCCGGTCCCGTCGGGGTTCAGCCGGTTGTTGTCATCCTGGTGGAGGTTGTACAGGCAGTCGCCGTACGGGGTCGGCTGCAGTTCGATGACGCGGCAGCGGCCGACGTTGGCGCCGGGCTCCTGCGCGCGGCGCGTGAGGTTGGGCGCCTTGGCGGTCTGGGATTCGATCCAGACGCCGTCCTTGTCGGTGCGCGGCGGCTTGTGGTTCCAGAAGCCGTTGCACTCGATGTCGCCGAAAGCGCTGGCGAGCGGCGCGAAGCGCGTGTCACCCGACGACTTCCAGTCGTTGTACTCGATGTCGAGCCATTCCTTCGGGTCGAGCTCCTGGTTGTAGCTGTCGAGGACGACGAAGCCCTTTTCCTCCAGCGCCTTGGACTTGATGTATCCCATGATCGAGTCATGTTCCTTTCATCGGGGGCCAGCACGTTTTAACAGGCCCTGATAAGGCAAGCCTAACAGCGCCCCCGTCACGCGCCCCGGAGGCCGCCGTGAATAACCGAATAGACTCGACAGGGTGCCGGGCCGGGTCCCGGGCGGCACGCGGTACAGGAGGACAGACACCGATATGAGCACCGCCACGAACGTCGAGGCGACGGCCGTCAACACGATCGAGTGGCTCGCGGCGGGCTCCACCACCATCGTCGTACCCGTCTATCAGCGGCAGTACCGCTGGGACATCGGCGGCTGCGAGCGGTTGCTCTCCGACATCCGCGCCGCCGCCGACGCCGATGAGACCCACCGGCACTTCCTCGGCTCGATCCTCTCGGCGCAGGACGGCGACGACGACGATCTCATCCTGATCGACGGCCAGCAGCGCATCACAACGCTCATGCTCCTCGTGGCCGCCCTGCACCACAGCATCCGCGACGACGACCCCGCTCTCGCCGCCGAGCTCGCCCGGGTGCTGCTGCGCACCGACGATCCCACGCGCACCAAGCTCCGTCCGCACGATGCCTGGGCCTCGCTCTACGAGTCCGTGGTGCGGGACCTCCGCGACGACGCCGACCGCGAATCCCGGTTCGACGACAACTACGCCTTCTTCCGCAGCCAGGTGCACCCAGACGAGGTGCCGCGCATCTGGCGCGGCCTGCGCCGCCTCGAACACGTCTCGATCACTCTCGGGCCGGAGGCGAACGCCCAGCAGATCTTCGAGAGTCTGAACTCCACGGGCGAGCCGCTGCGCGACCACGAACTCATCCACAACTACATCCTCATGGGGCTCACCCACACCGAGCAGCTCGACGTGGAAGCCCGCTTCTGGCTCCCCATCGAGCAGCACACGGGCGAGACGATCGGAGCGTTCTGGCGGCACTACCTCGTCATGACGACGGGTCGAGAGCTCGCGGCGAACGGCGAGCACGGCGTCTACAGCGCGTTCCGCCGTTCCTTCCCGCACGTCGACGTCGACCACCTGCAGGCGGATGCGGCGGTGTGGCGGCACTACGCCGAGATCTACGGCATCCTGCTCGACCCCTCCCGCGAGCCCGACGCCGAGATCGCCCGGCAGCTGCGTTTCGTCAACACCTTCGGTCGCGGCTCCTACCCTCTCGTGCTCGCCGCCTACAGCGATCATGCGCGAGGGCTCATCGCCCGCGACGAGCTCATCGAGACCCTGGAATGGCTGCAGGCCCTCTATCTGCGCCGGACGCTCGTGAATCTTCCGAACGAGCGGCTCGTCGCGCGCCTCTGCCGCGCGCGGACCGAGGGACGCGACGCGCTCGCCCGGGCGTTCGCACGGATCACCCCGTCCGACGAGCGCGTCAGCGCCGTGCTCAAGTACAGCGAGCTGCCCTACGCCGCTTACGTGCTCGGGCGGCTCGAGGGCGTCGCCGACACGGACGACTTCGACGTCGAGCACATCGTCCCCGCCGTGCCGGGCGACACCTGGTCGGGCGACGGCGTACGCCCGTGGAGCGAGTACAGCGACGACGAGCAGAACAGCCACCGCGCGCTCGCCCCGACCCTGGGCAACCTCACCCTGCTGGAGCAGCACCTGGCCGAGCGGGTGTTCGGCGAGTCGTTCCCGAGGAAGGCGACGGATGCCTATGCCCGCAGCGCCGTGGCCGAGACGCGGGCACTGCAGGAGGTCGAAGCGTGGACGACGGCGGAGATCACCCGTCGTACCGTGCGGCTCACCGCCGATCTGCTACGCATCTGGGCGCGTCCGGCACTGCCGGAGATCGACGACGACGGCCTCACGCCGATCCTCGATGCGGTGCGGCGGCGCGGCTGGCCGGCCGGCTGGGAACGCGAGTTCGACTACGTCGAGTACCGCGGCGAGCGGTGGGAGGTCGCCGATGTGCGGGCGCTGTTCAACCGCGTCATGCGACGCGCCTGGACCGACACCCGCGCCGCGGCCCTGTCGTACTCGGCGGCCCACGGCGGACCGATCTACGCCGAGACCGCCTGGAAGGGCCAGTGGGACGAGCTCAGCGAGGGGCATCACCTCTACATGGGCTGGGATTCCAACTACATGATGAGCGCGGTTCAGGGCGTGCTCGACGAGGCCGGCATCGCGTCGGAAGTGTTCGTCAAGTACTCCTACATCGGCAACGTGATGTGACCCGCGGGGCCGAGTCCCCCCTCGTTAGACTCGGACGGTGAGCACCACCACCACCACGCGCCGCCGCCTTCTGGATCTGACCGTCGACGAGCACACGCTCACCCTGCCGCTGGTCTGGGACGACCCCCGCGACACCCGCACGATCGACGTATTCGCCGCCGTGGTGACGCGCGAGGGGGGCGAGACGCTCCCCTACCTCGTGTTCCTCCAGGGCGGCCCCGGCCACGAAGCCCCCCGCCCCTTCCACTCCCCCTCGGGGCCGGCGTGGCTCGACGAGGCCCTCGCCCACTACCGCGTCGTGCTGCTCGACCAGCGCGGTACGGGGCGCTCGACGCCCGTGTCCGACGGCGATCTCGCGCGCGGAGCATCCGCCGTCGCCGAGCACCTGACGCATCTGCGGGCCGACGCGATCGTGCGCGACTGCGAAGCGGTGCGCGCCCACCTCGGCGCGGAGCGGTGGAGCGTCTTGGGGCAGTCCTTCGGCGGTTTCACCACGCTGGCCTACCTGTCGACGCACGCGGACTCCCTCACCGACGTCTTCATCACGGGTGGACTCAGCGCGATCGGGCGCCACCCCGACGACGTGTACGCGCTCTGCTACGACAAGATGCGCGACGCCTCGGAACGCTACTACCACCGCTTCCCCGCCCATCGCGACGCGATGCGGCGGCTCGTCGACCGCGCGGTGGCGGGAGACATCGTGCTTCCAGACGGCGAGGTGGTATCTCCGTCGCGGCTGCGCTCGTTCGGCTCGGCGCTCGGCACCGATGCGGGATGGCAAACCGTGTGGTCGCTGCTCGAACTGGATCCCACCACCAACGCCTTCCGCCATGACCTCGCAGCGGCGATGCCCTACGGCGGCCGCAACCCGCTGTACTTCGCCTTCCACGAGTCGAGCTACGCCGACGGCCACGCGACGAGGTGGTCGGCGGAGCGCGTCGAGCCCGACGACTTCCGCGACGACGTGACGCTGTTCACCGGAGAGCACGTCCGCCGCGAATGGACCGAGACCGTGCCGGCGTTCCGGCCGTGGCGCGAGGTGACGCTCGAGCTCGCGGAGTTCGCATGGCCACGCGTCTACGACGCCGCGGCCATTTCATCCTCCGGGGCGAGCGGCGCCGCCGCCGTCTACGTCAACGACGTGTACGTGCCCTACGAGTTCTCACTCGAGACCTCACGCCTCCTGCCCGGGGTGCACCTCTGGCAGACGAGCGAGCACGAGCACAACGGCCTCCGCAGCGGCGGGGTGCTCACGCGCCTCATCGACCTCGCGCACGGCCGCCGCATCCGCTGACCCCTCTCCGCGCGCCGCCCGCCGTTCCGGTCGCACGAACGGCTCTTCTCAGCTCCGAGACGAGCCGTTCGCGCGACCGGAGCCGCGCAATGGGGGCGGAGACGACGAAGGCCCCGTACTCCGAGGAGTGCGGGGCCTTCGTCGTGGACGGGTCCTTACTTGGAGGAGCCGCCGAAGCCCTTGAAGCGCTGGTTGAACTTCTCGACACGACCGGCCGAGTCCATGATGCGCTGCTTGCCCGTGTAGAACGGGTGCGAGGCCGAGGAGATCTCGACGTCGATGACGGGGTACTCCACGCCGTCCAGCTCGATGGTCTTGTCGCTCGAGACGGTCGAACGGGTGAGGAAGGTCTCGCCCGAACCGAGGTCGCGGAACACGACGGCCTTGTACTCGGGGTGGATGTCAGTCTTCATGGGATTCCTTAGTTGCTGCCCTGGATTGTGCCAGGGACGAGGGAAGTCTGCGGTGCAGAGAGCACCGAGGGTCGATTCTATCAGACGCCGTGTCCGGATGCGGCGCGGGCGGCGTACCGCCCGCCGTCCGATGTGAGGGTGATCGGCATCGCGAACGCGTCGGTGAGGTTCTCCGCCGTCAGCGTGTCGGCCAGCGGGCCCGCCGCGACGACGCCGCCGTCGCGGATGAGCATGACATGCGTGAACCCGACGGGGATCTCCTCGACGTGGTGCGTCACCATCAGCATCGCCGGCGTCGTGGGCGACGAGGCGTATCCGCTCAGCAGGCCGAGCAGCTCTTCGCGCGAACCGAGGTCGAGCGACGCGGTCGGCTCGTCGAGCAGCAGCAGCTCGGGGTCGGTCATCACTGCACGGGCGATCTGCACCCGCTTCTGCTCGCCGTCGCTGAGCGTTCCGAACGTGCGATCGGCCAGGTGGTCGAGCTTCCAGTCCGCGAGCACGCGCAGGGCTCGGCGCTCGTCGATGCCCTCGTACTCCTCGTTCCAGCGACCGAGGACCGAGAACGCGGCAGTGAGCACGGTGTTCAGCACCGTCTCGTCGCGCGGGATGCGCCGGGCCATCGCCGACGAGGCGAAGCCGATGCGCGGACGCACCTCGAACACGTCGGTGCGGCCGAGCGTCTCGCCGAGCACGGTCACCGTGCCGGAGGTCGGATGCAGCAGCGTGTCGGCGAGCTGCAGGAGCGTGGTCTTCCCCGCCCCGTTCGGGCCGAGGACCACCCAGCGCTCGTCGTCGGCGACCTGCCAGGTCACGTGGTCGATGATGTTGCGCCCGTCGCGGCGCACGACGACATCGGTGAAGTCCAGAGCGATCGGCATGGCCCCAGCCTATCGGCTCACGCCGTCAGCTCCGCGTAGAGCGCCCGCGTGGTGTCGGCGATCGACGCCCAGCTGAACTCGCGCGTCGCACGCTCACGACCCGCCTCACCGTAGGCCCGCGCACGGTCGGGATCGCCCGTGACCTCGGTGAGCACCGCCGCGAGGCCCGCGACGAACCGCTCCGGGTCGACCGGAGTGCCCGTTCCATCCTGCACCTGCTCGATCGGCACGAGACGGCCGGTCACTCCGTCGTCGACGACCTCGGGGATGCCCCCGGTCGCCGTCCCGACGACCGCCGCCCCGCACGCCATCGCTTCGAGGTTGACGATGCCGAGCGGCTCGTACACCGACGGGCACACGAAGGTCGTCGCGGCGGTCAGGATCGCCGACAGCTGCTCGCGCGGAAGCATCCGCTCGATCCAGACGACACCCTCCCTGGTCTGCTGGAGCAGGCGCACGCCCTCCTGCACCTCCGCCATGATCTCGGGGGTGTCCGGTGCGCCGGCGCAGAGGATGAGCTGCACCTCGGGCGGGAGCAGTCGCGCCGCCTGCAGCAGGTACGGCAGCCCCTTCTGGCGGGTGATGCGCCCGACGAACACGACAGACGGGCGGTCGGGGTCCATGCCGACGGATGCGAGGAACTCGGGGTCGCGCGTCGGACGCCAGCGCTCGACGTCGATGCCGTTGTGGATCACGCGGACCCGCTCCGGGTCGACCTGCGGATAGCTGCGGAGGATGTCGGCGCGCATGCCCGCGCTCACCGCGATGATCGCGGCGGCGTTCTCGTAGGCCAGCTTCTCGATCCCGCTGGAGACCGCATAGCCGCCACCGAGCTGCTCGGCCTTCCAGGGGCGGAGCGGTTCGAGGCTGTGCGCGGTGAGCACGTGCGGGATGCCGTGCAGCTGCGACGCCAGGTGCCCGGCGAAGTTCGCGTACCACGTGTGGCTGTGCACGATGTCGGCGTTCTCGATAGCGGCGACGATCTCGAGGTCGGTGCCGAGGGTCTGCAAAGCGGCGTTGGCGGAGCTCAGCTCGGCCGGCGCCCGGTACGACGACGTCCCCTCCTCGTCGCGCGGCGAGCCGAAGGCGCGGACGCTGACGTCGGTGGTGCGCCGCAGCGCGGCGACGAGTTCGGCGACATGCACCCCCGCACCGCCGTAGATCTCCGGCGGATACTCCTTGGTGATCATTTCGACTCGCATGCCAGAACGCTAGTACAGGCGGGCGGATCGCCTCTAATGTGGATTCATGTCCGCACCCAAGAAGATCTTCGGCATCATCCTCGCCGGCGGTGAGGGCAAGCGCCTCATGCCCCTCACGGCCGACCGCGCCAAGCCCGCGGTTCCATTCGGCGGACAGTACCGATTGATCGACTTCGCGATCTCGAACCTCATCAACTCGGGGCTGCGGCAGGTCGTCGTGCTGACCCAGTACAAGTCGCACAGCCTCGACCGTCACATCTCGCAGACGTGGCGCATGTCCGCGCTGCTCGATTCGTACGTCACGTCGGTTCCGGCGCAGCAGCGTCTCGGCAAGCGGTGGTTCTCGGGTTCGGCCGACGCGATCCTGCAGAGCCTGAACCTGCTCACCGACGAGAAGCCCGACATCGTCGTCGTCATCGGCGCCGACCACGTCTATCGCATGGACTTCCAGCAGATGATCGACGCGCACATCGAGTCGGGTGCCAAGGCGACGGTCGCCGGCATCCGCCAGCCGCTCGCGCTCGCGTCGCAGTTCGGGGTGATCGACGCCGACCCGGACGACCCGACCCGCATCCGCGCCTTCCTCGAGAAGCCGACCGACGCGCAGGGTCTGGCGGATGCTCCGCACGAGGTGCTCGCATCGATGGGCAACTACGTCTTCGACGCCGACGCCCTGATCGCCGCGGTCGAGGCGGACGGCGAGTCGCCCACTTCCGGCCACGACATGGGCGGCGACATCGTGCCGTACTTCGTCGATCGCGGGGAGGCCGGCTTCTACGACATGAAGCGCAACGAGGTGCCGGGGTCGTCTCCGCGCGACCGGTCCTACTGGCGCGACGTGGGCACGATCGAGTCGTTCTTCGACGCCCACATGGACCTCATCTCGACGCTGCCCATCTTCAACCTGTACAACACCGCCTGGCCGATCCACTCGCAGACCGTCAACTCGCCGCCCGCGAAGTTCGTGCGCGACTCGGTCGGTCGCATCGGCAATGCGATCGACTCGATCGTCTCGCTCGGGTCCGTGCTCTCCGGCACGCATCTGGAGCGCAGCGTCGTCGGTCCATGGACCCTCGCCGGCGGCGGGTCGACGATCACCGACTCGGTCGTCTTCGATCACGTGCACGTCGGCGCCGGATCGCGCGTGCACCGCGCGATCCTCGACAAGAACGTGGTGCTGGCCGACGGTGCGACCGTGGGGGTCGACCGCGAGCGCGACCTCGCCCGCGGCTTCACCGTCACCGAGACGGGCATCACCGTCGTGGGCAAGGGCATGTTCATCGAGCGGTGAGGCGTCACGCGGTCGGGCGCGCGTGCTGCGCTCGCTAGGCTCGTGGAGTGACTGCTGCGCGCTTCCTCGTCGTCCTCGATGCCGATTCCACGCTCATCCGCAACGAGGTGATCGAACTCCTCGCCGATGAGGCGGGGCGCGGACCGGAAGTGCAGGCGGCGACCGAGGCGGCGATGCGCGGCGAGATCGACTTCTCGACGAGCCTGCGCTCACGCGTGGCGGCCCTGCGCGGCGTGTCGGTCGGCGCGTTCGAACGCGTGCGCGCCCGCATCGAGCCTACGCCGGGCGTGCGCGAACTGACCGCCGCCGTACACGATCGGGGCGGCGTGGTGGGCGTCGTCTCGGGCGGCTTCCACGAGATCCTCGACCAGGTCGCGCCGACGCTCGGTGTCGACCGTTGGCGCGCGAACCGCCTCGCCGTGGCCGACGGCTCCCTGACCGGCGAGGTCGACGGCGCGATCGTCGATGCCGAGGCGAAGGCGGCCTCCCTGCAGGAGTGGGCGCGCGAGCTCGGTGTCGCCGCGCGCGCGACGATCGCGATCGGCGACGGCGCGAACGACCTGCGGATGATGGACGTCGCCGGTCTCGGCATCGCCTTCAACGCCAAGCCGGCCGTTCGGCGGGCGGCGAGCCTCGTCGTCGGCCCGCAGGACCTGGCTCAGGTCATCCCCCTGCTCCCCTGAGCAGCGGTCGGACGTCGGTCGCGGCGCCCGTCGAGACGGTGACGAGCGCCCTCCGACGGCGAGGGTCAGTGACCCATGCCGAGTCCTCCGTCGACGGGGATGACGGCGCCCGAGATGTAGGCGGCATCGTCGCCGGCCAGCCAGGTCACGACCCCGGCGACCTCGTCGGAGCTCGCGAACCGGCCGGCGGGGATGTTCGCCTTGTACTGCTTCTGGGTCTCCTCGGGCAGCTCTGCCGTCATGTCGGTCTCGATGAAGCCGGGGGCGACGACGTTCGCGGTGATGCCGCGTCCACCGAGCTCGCGGGTGAGCGACCGGGCGAAACCGACGAGCGCGCTCTTCGAGGCCGAGTAGTTGATCTGACCGGCCGACCCGTACAGGCCCACCACGCTGGAGATGAGGATGACGCGTCCGAACCGTGCACGCAGCATGCCCTTGGACGCCCGCTTGACGACGCGGAAGGCTCCGCCGAGGTTCGTGGCGACGACGCTGTCGAAGTCGTCCTCGCTCATGCGCAGCAGGAGCGTGTCCTTCGTGATGCCGGCGTTGGCCACGACGATCTCGACCGGTCCGAGCTCCTGCTCCACCTGGGTGAACGCGGCATCGACGGCCGCCGCGTCGGTGACATCGGCCCGGACGGTGAGGGTGCCCTCGGGGCCCTCACCGCTGCGAGCCGTCACGGCGACCCGGTACCCCTCGCGCACGAAGCGCTCGGCGATCGCGCGTCCGATACCGCGGTTGCCTCCGGTGACGAGGACGACGCGCTGCTCACTCATGTTCATTCGCTCCTGAAGATCTCGGGCCGGGGCATCCGGACCGCTCCGATCCTATCGATCACCGCATCCGCTCATCGAGCGCCGGACGTTTGACAGGCCATCGACGCCCTGCCACCCTGGCTTCGACGAAAGGCCTATCCGCGTGAGCGATTACAGCACCCCTCCGTCTTCGGGCGGCCCCGCGTACACTCCCCCTCCCGCCCCATCGGCACAGCCGTACCAGGCGTATCCGGGTGCCGCACCGGCGTATCCCCCGGCGGCGCCGGGCCCCGTTCCGGCGGCGCCGGGCCCCGTTCCGCCGGCGCCCGGCCCCGTGCAGCCCTACGGCTCCGCCGCCGGACCCGGTTACGGCGCGACCCCCGGGTACGCCGCACCGCAGACGTACGCGCCCGGCGCCTACCCGCTCTATGCCGCACCGCGCCCGACGAGCGGACTCGCCGTGACGTCGCTCGTGTGCGGCCTCGCGAGCTTCCTGCTGAGCTGGCTCTTCATCCCGGCGCTCGCCTCGATCGTCGCGGTGATCACCGGGCACATGGCACTGAAGCGCACGAAGGAGGACCCCTCGCTCGGCGGCCGCGGCATGGCGTTCGCCGGCCTCATCATCGGCTACGTGGTGATCGGCATCGGGGTGTTGACGATCGGCATCATCGTCGCGAGCTTCCTCGCTGTCGGCGCTTTCACCCTCCCCTGGATCTACGCCAGCTGAATCCGTCGCGCGGGCTCTCCCGGGCTCCCACCGGCGTAGGCTGGAGGTACCGTGAACCGCAAGCGCGACGTCCCCGCCGTCACCTCCCTCCCGCAGTCCCCGCGCGAGGAAGGCGACCATCGTGTGCGCCGCTACGCCATCACGATGACCATCCGTATCGTCTGCTTCGCGCTCATGGCGCTCGTGCAGCCCTACGGCTGGTACACCTGGGTCTTCGCGATCGCCGCCGCCGTCCTCCCCTACATCGCGGTGGTCTTCGCGAACGCCGGCAGCGACAGCACCGAGACGGCGGCGGAGTCGCCCCTGCAGCAGATTGAGGCCCCGGCGCCGGCGCCCGAGCGTCCGCGGCCGAGCGCCCCCGCCTCCGACCCGCAGATCTTCACCATCCACGAGAAGCCGCAGGACCGGTCGTGACCGACCTCGTCTGCTCGCGCGCCGGCTGTCGGAGCGCGGCCACGAAGCAGGTCGTCTGGCGCAACCCGCGCATCCACGCTGCCGACCGCGAGAAGATCTGGCTCGCCTGCGAGGAGCACGTCGGGTTCCTGCGCGACTACCTCGCCGCCCGCGACTTCCCGGTCGCCGTCCGCGACGGGGTGCCGTCATGAGCAATCGTGCGGTCCGGTGGAGCGTCTACGTGCTGATCGCGATCGGCTTCGCGATCGCCTGCGCTTTCCTGTCCCACTGGCAGTTCGAGCGGAACGAGTCGCGCGTCGCCCAGATCGAGCTGGTCGAGCGCAACTATGATGCGCCGGCCGTTCCGCTCGGCGACCTCGTCGGCCCGGATGACGTGCTCGACCCGCAGGACGAGTGGCACCCCGTCGTGCTGCGCGGCGAGTATCTCGCCGACGAGCAGCTGCTCGTGCGCAACCGCCCGCACGGCGGAACGAGCGCGTTCGAGGTGCTGGTTCCGTTCCGCGACGTCGACGGCCGGGTGTTCATCGTCGACCGCGGCTGGGTGCCGCCCGGCGAGGGCGAGGCGCCGGATGCCGTCCCCGCTCCGCCGCAGGGCGAGGTCGAGGTGACCGTCCGGCTGCGCACCGGCGAACAGGTGCCGGCGTCCGGTCGCGGTGCCCCCGAGGGGCAGGTGCCGACGATCAACCTGCCGACCATCGCCGACCTCGTGGGCGGTGACGTACTCACCGCCGCCTACGGCCAACTCGTCTCGGAAGACCCGGCGGGAGCGCCCCTCGGCGGGTTCGAGTCGCCCACCGACGACCCCGGGCCCCACCTGTCGTACGCCATCCAGTGGATCCTGTTCGCGCTGATGGGCTTCATCTTCATCGTGTACATCATCCGCACCGAGATCGTGAAGCACCGCGAGGAAACCGAGGGCGTTCCGCAGCCGGTCCGAGCCTCGCGCCGCCGCGACCGCGATGCCGATGTCGAGGACGAGTTGCTCGACGCGCGCTGAGCCGCGGCCGCCGCGGTCGCGCGCTGTCAGTCCTGCGCGACCGTGTGCGACCAGGCTCCCCCGTCGCGCGTGTAGACGATGCGCGTGTGATGCCGGTCGCGCGCCCCCTGCCAGAACTCGATGCGCTCGGGAACGACCCGCCACAGCACCCATTCGTCCGCCCCGACCGCCTCCCGCGCCGCCGGCGACCGGGCCGCCAGGTCGGCCGCGCTCTCCTCGCGCGAGGCCTCCTCGACCCGCCCGCGCACGCGCACGGCGCGCACGACCGGCTGCCACCAGAAGTTGAGCGCCGCCGCCGAGCGGGCGGCGAGCTGCGCGCCCTTCCGAGACTCCCGCGTGCTCGCGAAGGCCCAGCCGCGCTCGTCGACGCTCTTGAGGATGAGCGTGCGCGCATCCGGCAGGCCCCGCTCGTCGACGGTCGCGAGCGTCGCGGCGTGCGCCTCGGCGACCCCGTCAGCGACGGCAGCCCGGATCCACTGCTCGAACAGCGGTTCGGGGCCATCCGGAAGCGCGGATGTGTCGAGGGTGGGGGCGACTCCGCGCTGGGCGGGCAGGGCGCGCAGCCAGGCGGTCAGCTCGGGGGATGTGGAAGGGACACTCACCCCTCGACTATGCCATCGCCCGACCCGGGTCGGTCGCGACTCAGGCGAGCTCGATGAGGTCCTGGTACTCCTGGTTCCAGATGTCCTCGACACCGTCGGGCAGGATCAGCACACGCTCGGGGTTGAGCGACTGCACCGCCCCCGGATCGTGCGACACGAGCACGACGGCGCCCTCGTAGTGCGCGAGGGCTCCGAGGATCTCCTCACGGGAGGCCGGGTCGAGGTTGTTCGTCGGTTCATCGAGCAGCAGCAGGTTCGCCGACGACACCACCAGGGTGGCCAGTGACAGTCGCGTCTTCTCGCCGCCCGAGAGCACACCGGCCGGCTTCAGCACGTCGTCGCCGGTGAACAGGAACGATCCGAGCACCTTGCGCGCCTCGGTCTCGGTGATGTGCGGCGCCGCCGAGACCATGTTCTCGAGCACCGAGCGGTGCACGTCGAGGTTCTCGTGCTCCTGGGCGTAGTACCCGACCTTCAGGCCGTGGCCCGGCTCGAGCTGCCCGGTGTCCGGCTGGTCGACTCCGGCGAGCATCCGCAGCAGCGTCGTCTTGCCTGCACCGTTGAGGCCGAGCACGACGACCTTCGATCCGCGGTCGATCGCGAGGTCGACGTCGGTGAAGATCTCGAGCGAGCCGTAGGATTTCGACAGTCCGGAGGCCATGAGCGGGGTCTTGCCGCACGGCGCCGGCTTCGGGAACCGGAGCTTGGCCACGCGGTCCTCCTGCCGCACATCGTCGAGACCTGCGAGCAGCTTCTCGGCGCGCGCGATCATCTGGTGCGCCGCGGCGGCCTTCGAGGCCTTGGCACCGAAGCGGGCGGCCTGCTGCTGCAGCGTCGTCGCCTTCTTCTCGGCGTTCGCCCGCTCCTTCTTGCGGCGCTCCTCGTCGGCGGCACGCTGACGCAGGTAGTTCTTCCAGTTCATGTTGTAGATGTCGATGGCCTGGCGGTTGGCATCGAGGTAGAACACGCGGTTCACCGTCTCGCCCACCAGCTCGACATCGTGGCTGATCACGATCAGCCCGCCCTTGTAGTTCTTGAGGAACTCCCGCAGCCACACGACGCTGTCGGCGTCGAGATGGTTGGTCGGCTCGTCGAGGATCATCGTCTGCGCATCGGAGAACAGGATGCGTGCGAGCTCGATGCGACGACGCTGACCGCCCGAGAGGGTCGACAGCGGCTGGTCGAGGATGCGGTCGGGCAGCGAGAGGTTGTGCGCGATGGACGCCGCCTCGGCCTCGGCCGCGTACCCGCCCTGGGCCTCGAATTTCTCGGTGAGCGCGGCATAGCGCTTCATGGCCTTCGCCGCGACCGCAGGGTCGTCGGATCCCATCGCGAGCGACGCCTCGGTCATGCCGAGGTTGAGCTGGCCGAGCCCGCGCGCGTCGAGGATGCGGGTGCGCGCGAGGTCCTCGGGGTTCCCCGAACGCGGGTCCTGGGGAAGGTAGCCCAGCTCGCCGGACCGCGTGACCTTGCCGCCCGAGGGCAGCCCATCGCCGGCGAGCACCTTGGTGAGGGTGGTCTTGCCCGCGCCGTTGCGGCCGACGAGACCGATCTTGTCGCCATCGGCGACGCGGAACGACACGTCCTGCATGAGCAGGCGTGCGCCCACGCGGATCTCGAGTTCGTGCACGGCGAGCACAGCTAACGTCCGTTCGTTCAAGTGGAGGGAGGCCGAGCGGCCAGCCCCCCAGTATATGCGGCCCGTTCGTGAGTCCGCCCCACGCCCCGAGATCACCCCGCAGAGGGATGTGGTCGATACCGCGGAGGGATGCCCCGTGCCCGTCCCTCTCCCTACGGTGACGGAGTGGACCTCCTCAATGATCTGATTCTGCAGGCCGTGGCCTCGCCCTGGCTGCTCGTGGTGCTGTTCGTCGTCACGGTGATCGACGGGTTCTTCCCGCCCGTCCCGAGTGAGACGGTGCTCGTGGCCGCGGCGGCGGTGTCGGTGAGCGCCGGGGGATCGGACCTGGCGGCGCTCGGTCTGGTCGCCGCACTCGGAGCCACCCTCGGCGACAACATCGCCTTCCTGCTGGGCCGGCGCATCGGGACCGCGAGATGGCAGTGGATGCGCCGCCCGCGCGTCTCCGCAGCCTTCGCCCACGCGGAGCACGCGCTCGATGAACGCGGTGCGGCGCTGATC
The DNA here is from genome assembly GCF_057655505.1 of Microbacterium sp. Soil_N32. Lineage (NCBI taxonomy): Bacteria > Bacillati > Actinomycetota > Actinomycetes > Micrococcales > Microbacteriaceae > Microbacterium > Microbacterium sp. Soil_N32. The sequence continues at coordinate 256,292 of NZ_JBDGME010000019.1, read as the reverse complement.
CTCGGTGCCCGGTACATCCCGGTCGGACGGGTCGCGGTCAACATGTCGGCCGGCGCATTCCGATACCCCTGGCGGCGCTTCCTCCCCCTCAGCGTGCTCGCCGGACTCGGGTGGAGCGTGCTCAGCCTCGCGATCGGCCTGCTGGCCGGGAAGTGGGTGGAGGATCAGCCGATCGTGGGAGCCGCGATCGGGGTGGCGATCGCCGTGACACTCGGCGTGGTGATCGACCGGTGCACCGCGGTGCGCCGCCGCCGCGCCGCCCCCACCGTCCTGGCAGGATGAGGATCATGCCCACCCGTCGGCCTCGCGCCCGCATGAGCGGTCGAGCGATCGCGCTCGTCGCGCTCGTCGTCGTCGTGGGGACGCTGTATGCCGTCTTCGTGCCCGTACACGCCGCGCTCTACGGCACGCCCCTCCCCCTGGCGTTCCTGCTCGGCGTGGCCGTGTGCGGTGCCCCGGTGCTCGCGCTCGTGCGACCGTGGACGTCCGTGGTGGTGTTCTGCCTCGGCGCGTTCGCGTCGCCGCTCGTCGTGCAGACCTGGGGCGGCGAGTCCGCGCCGTGGCCGTGGTCGGTTCCCGCGCTGCTGACGTTCATCGTGTTCGTCGGGGTCATGAGCGGCGTGCACGGCGTGCGCCGCGGCACCGTGCCGCTCGTCGTCGGCTCCGCCGGCGCGCTCGCGGCTCTCCTCCTGCGACCCGATGTGCTCGCGCGCCCCGGCGTCGGGGCATCCGCCACCGCCGACCTCATCGTCACGTCGTCGCTGGCGCTCGCTGCTCTGCTCGTCGCGCTGCTGATCGCGAGCCGCGTGCGCGTCGGTGCCGAGCTGGAGCGGGAACGCGAGCACGCGGCCCTCGAGGAGTCGCGGCGCACCCTCGTCGAGGAGCGCACCCGTATCGCGCGTGAGCTGCACGACGTGATCGCCCACAGCATGTCGGTCATCCAGGTGCAGGCGTCGACCGCGAGATACCGTCTGCCTGCACTCGACGATGCGGCCGCGACGGAGTTCGACGATATCGCGGCGACGGCCCGATCGTCGCTGACCGAGATGCGGCGGATGCTCGGGGTGCTGCGCACCGAGGATCAGACCGCCGAACTCGCTCCGCAGAGCGGCATCGACGACATCCCGGCCCTCGTCGACACGATGCGCCGGGCCGGAGCCGAGATCGACCTGTCGTCCGACTCCCGCGCCACGGCCCGCACCCCCCAGGCGGTGCAGATCGCGGCGTATCGCATCGTGCAGGAGAGCCTGAGCAACGCCGTGCGCCACGCACCCGGCTCCCGCATCACCGTTCACGTGGCGGTGCAGGAGTCGGCGGTGCACATCCGGGTGCGCAACGAGGTGGCCGCAGCGTCTGCGACGGCCGCGGTCGGCCGCAACGCCGGTCACGGTCTGCGCGGCATGAGCGAGCGCGCCGGACTGCTCGACGGCACGCTCACCGCCGGGCTCGCACCCGACGGTGTGTGGACCGTCGATGCCCTCCTCCCCCTCGACCCCGACGACGGCGCCGCTGGCGCGACCGCGTCCGCACCTCAGGAGATCCCGTGACGATCAGCGTCCTCATCGCCGACGACCAGGCCATGGTGCGGGCGGGCTTCGCCGCCCTGCTCGACGCGCACGACGGCATCCGGGTCGCCGGACAGGCGGCTACGGGTGCCGAGGCGGTGGCGATGGCGGCGCGCCTCGACCCCGACGTCATCCTCATGGACGTGCGGATGCCGGACCTCGACGGCATCGAGGCGACGCGCCGAATCCTCGGTCCGACCTATCCCGCCGCTCGAGTGCCGCGCATTCTGATGCTGACGACGTTCGACATCGACGACTACGTGTACGACGCCCTGGAGGCCGGGGCCTCCGGATTCCTGCTGAAGGACGCGCTCCCGGAGGAACTCGTGCACGCGGTGCGCGTGATCGCGGCCGGTGAGGCGCTCCTCGCACCGAGCGTCACACGGCGCGTGATTGCGCAGTTCGCCAGCCGACGTCCCCGGGCCCCGCGCGCGACGACGGTTCTCGCCGACCTCACGGACCGCGAGCGCGAGGTGCTCGTGCTCATCGGTCGTGGTCGCTCGAACGGCGAGATCGCCGCCGAGCTCTTCATCGCCGAGCAGACCGTCAAGACCCATGTGGGCAAGATCCTCGCCAAACTCGGGGCGCGCGACCGCGTGCACGCGGTGATCGTCGCCTACGACACCGGCCTCGTCGAGCCCGCCTGACTGCCCCCGCGGTAGGGGTGCCGAACGGCACCACGGGGTGATGCCCGCCGCACCACCCGCTCCATAACCTCCAGGAACACCCGTTCCAGGAGGATCCATGACCGTCATCGCGGCCCCCGTCGCCCTCTCGTCCGCGCCGTCCGCGCTCCCACCCGCGGCGACTCGTCCGTCGAACGGGAGGGACACCGGCATCGACCTGCTGCGCGCCCTGTGCGTGGTCGGGGTCGTCGTGCTCCACGCCCTCATGGTCGGCGTCGCGGTGAGCGACGGCACGCCCGTCTTCGACAACGCCAGCACGGGCACCTGGTGGATCGTGCCGGTGAGCTGGCTCCTGCAGGTGATGCCGTTGTTCTTCGTGATCGGGGGATTCTCGGGGTTCCTCGCGTACACGGCGTCGCGGCGGCGCGGAGACACCTCAGCCTCGTTCGTCACCGCACGAGTGCACCGCCTCCTCGGGCCCGCCCTCGTGGTGATCGGCGCCGTCGGCACCCTCCTCGCGCTGCTCCTCGTCACGGGTGTCCCCGCCGAACTCGTCGCCGTCGCGGGTTACCGCTACGGTCAACCGCTGTGGTTCCTCGGGGTGTTCCTGCTCTGCCAGGCTCTGCTGCCCGCCATGGTCGCCGCGCACCGCCGACGTCCCGTCATCGCCATGCTGTCTCTCGTCGCTGCTTCCGTCGCCGTCGACGCTGTCCGCCTGACGACCGGCGTCCCCGCGCTCGGGTTCCTCAACCTCGCCTTCGTCTGGCTCGCCCTGCAGCAGCTCGGATTCTTCCTCGCCGACGGGAGCATCGATGCCCTCGGTCGCCGCACCAGGGGCGCAGCCGCCGTCGTCGCGGTCGGACTGCTGCTCCTGACCGTCGTCACCGGCATCCACTCCCCCGACCTGATCGAGAACATCAACCCGCCGACCACCGCCCTGCTGCTCGTCGGGGCGGCGCACACCGCGCTCGTGTCCGTGAATCGCTCGCGCCTGACGCGGGCGAGCCGCCATCCGGTCGCCACGGCGTTCAGCGCGTTCGTCAATCGTCGGACGATGACGATCTACCTGTGGCACATGCCGGTGCTGTTGGCGATGGCCGGGGTGACGGCACTGACTGCTCTCGTCGGCGGCGCCGTCCTCGCCCCGGTCGGCAGCGCTGCCTGGATGGCCGAGCGCCCGCTCTGGCTGCTCGCGGCCCTTGCGCTGACTGCTCTGCTCGCCGTGCCGCTCGCACGCATAGAGAACCGACCGGCCCCCGCGGCCGTTCCGTCACGGTCGCGCGCGGCCGCCGCCGTGACCGCCGGCCTCACCGCCGTCGTCCTGCTGCTGGTCTGCGGCACGACGCCGGCGACCGCCGCCATCGCCGTGGGTCTCCTGGGCGGGGCGCTCCGACTCGCCCGCGCACCGGGGCGGGTCGGCGCGGCTCACGCGGGCGATCAGTCGCGCGCATCCTCCGCCGCGTGACCGAGGCGGAAGCCCGGCACGACGGCGAGCGACACGAGCGCGAGGCAGAGCGCGAAGACGACCCAGAAGACTCCGGTGCCGCCACCGAGGGTCGCAACGGCGAGACCGGCCACCGCGATCGTCACGGCCGACCCGGTGGCGTCCGAGATGGAGAGGGCAGACGAGTTGAAGCCCTGGTCGGCCTCGTTCGAGTACGCGAGCGTGAGCACGGTCAGCCTCGGGTAGAGCAGGCCCATCGCCCCGCCGGCCAGGCCCCACCCGATCACGACGATCGCCGGCGAGAGCGTAAGCACCGCGGTCAGGAGCACGCCGACGAGCGCGGTCGTCAGCAGCGAGAGACTGATGAGGGTGATCCGATGGTTGCCGAGCCGCTCACCGTAGCGCCCCTGCAGAGCGGATGCGCTCGCCCAGGCCAGCGCGGCGAACATGAGCGCCACTCCGGCCCATGTCGCGCTCCACCCGAACTTCTCCATGAGGAGGTACGGGATGTATGCCTCGGTCGCGAAGAACGCGCCGGCGACGATGCCGCGCATCAGCACCACGCTCGGCAGGCCCGGGCCGGCGCGGAGCGTGCGTCGGGGCAGCAGCGGCAGGATCGCGAGGCCGATCGACACCAGCGCGGCGGCGGCGACGACCCACCCGAGCCCGCCTGCCATGTCGGCGGTGAAGCCGATCACGACGGCCAGGACCGCGACCACCACGGCGAGCATGAGCCGGACGGCGACGACACGGCGGTCCTGCGGCTCGCCGTGGCCGAGATCGACGCCGTGCAGCCGCAGAGCGATGATGACGAACGCGATCGCGGTGAGCACCGCCACCCCGAGGAACGCCCATCGCCAATCCAGGTACTCGGCCACCGCTCCCGCGAGGAACGGTCCGATCATCGACGGCACGACCCAGGCTGCCGCGAAGGCCGCGAAGATGCGCCCGTGCAGGTGGGGCGGATACAGCCGTGCGACGACGACGTACAGGGCCACGGTCTGCCCGCCGGCTCCCAATCCCTGCACCAGACGTCCGACGAGGAACTGGTGCATGGTGAACGCGAGCCCCGAGATCAGCAGCCCCGCCAGGAACAGCGCCACCGCGAGGTAGAGCGCACCACGTGGTCCGCGGGCGTCCGACCAGGCGCCGGCGGCGACCATGCCGATGACGCTCGTCGCGAGCGTGCCAGCGAAGGCGACCGCATAGAGCGAGGCGCCGTCGAGCGCGTCGCTCACGATCGGCATCACGGTCGTGACCGCCAGCGCTTCGATCGCGGCGAGGAAGATGAGGGCGACGGCCCCGCCCGTCACCCAGACGCGGGTGCGGTCCCAGATCGAGGCGACGGGCTCGGCGGCGGTCATCGGCGCACGAGCGCCGCGATGCGCTCGACGGCCTCGATGAGGATCTCCGGACTCGTGCCGAAGTTCAGGCGCACGTAGCCCGTGCCCTCCGCGCCGAACGCGGCGCCGTCGTGCAGGGCCACCCGCGCCTCGCGGAGGATGCGACGAGCGGGGTTGTCCCCCCATTCGAGCGCTCGCACGTCGATCCAGGCGAGGTACCCGGCGTCCGGCATCCGATACCGAGCGTCGGGGAGGTGGCGTGCGAGCAGATCCTCCACGAGCACGCGATTCTCGTCGAGCGTGCGCAGCAAGCCGTCGAGCCACGCGTCGCTCTCCTCCGAGAAAGCGGCCACCGCCGCGAGAAGTCCGAACTGGCCCGTGCGCCACACGACCTCGATCGGGAGCTCCCGGAGAACCGCGTGCGTGCGGTCGTCGTCCGCCACCATCAGCGCGCACTTGAGTCCGGCGAGGTTGAACGCCTTGCTCGCGCTCACCACGGCGAAGCCCACGCGACGCGCCGCGTCGCTCACCGCCAGGAACGGCGTGAAGCCGGCATCCGGTTGCGCGAGGGGAGCGTGGATCTCGTCCGAGACGACGACCGCGTCGAACTCTTCGACGAGGTCTGCCAGCTGCTCCAGCGCCGCGCGGGGATGCACCGTCCCGGTGGGATTGTGCGGGCTGCACAGCAGCACGGCGCGCGCTCCGTCTTCCAGCGCGGCGCGGATGCCGGGAAGATCGAGTTCCCAGTCGATCCCGGTGTCGCGGAGCGGGACCCGGACGGCGTCGGCGCCCGCCTCCTCGACGAGGTCGTAGAACGGCGGGTAGACCGGAGGCATGACGATCACGCCTTCGCCCGGCTGGGTCACGCGGCGGAGGATCTCGACGATCCCCATGCTGACGTCGGCCGTGCTGCGCATGCGCGCCGGGTCGACGTGCCAGCCGAAGCGGCGCCGCGCGAATGCCGCGTACGCCTCCGCGAGCGGAGTACGCGACGCGACGTAACCGGTGTCACCCGCGTCGAGTGCGTGCTGCAGTGCGGTGGTGATCGCGGGTGCCAGGGGGAAGTCCGTCTCGGCGACGAAGAGCGGCAGGACGTCCTCCGGGTACTCGCGCCACTTCTCGCTCGTCCGCTGCCGCAGCTCCGCCAACGGCAGCGCCTTCACCTCGAGCATCCCCGCTCCTCGTTCTCGTACGCGTCCGTCAGCGGGCGCGCGGATGCGACCCCGCCATCCCGGGGTCGGCGCACACCTCAGATCGCGAAGCCGAGTGCCCGCATCATGTCGCGGCCGTCGTCGGTGATCCGCTCAGGACCCCACGGCGGCATCCACACCCAGTTGATCCGGAATCGGTCGACCACGTTGTCCAGCGCCTGCGCCGTCTGCTCCTCGAGCACATCCGTGAGCGGGCAGCCGGCGCTGGTCAGCGTCATATGGATCACCAGGGCGTCGTTCTCGTCGTCCCAGGCGAGGTCGTAGATGAGTCCGAGGTCGACGACGTTGATCCCGAGCTCGGGATCCATGACGTCCTTTAGAGCCTCGGTGACCTCGTCGTACTTCTCGTCGGTCAGCGTCGCGGTCATTCCGCCAGCCTACGCTTCGAGAGGGGCCGCGGGGTCGAGGAAGCGGTCGTAGCCCTCATCCTCGAGGCGGTCGGCGAGCTCGGGACCGCCCTGCTCGACGATCTTGCCCGCCACGACGACGTGCACGTAGTCCGGGCGGATGTACCGCAGGATGCGCGTGTAGTGCGTGATGAGAAGCACGCCGAGGCCGGTGGCCTCCTTCGCGCGGTTCACGCCCTCGGACACGATCTTCAGCGCGTCGACGTCGAGTCCGGAGTCGGTCTCGTCGAGCACGGCGAACTTCGGCTGCAGCACCTCGAGCTGGAGGATCTCGTGGCGCTTCTTCTCGCCGCCCGAGAAGCCCTCGTTGACGTTGCGCTGCGCGAACTTCGGGTCCATGCGCAGATTGGCCATGGCCGACTTGACGTCCTTGGTCCACGCGCGGATCGACGGCGCCTCGCCGTCGAGGGCGGTCTTCGCCGTGCGCAGGAAGTTGGTGACCGTCACCCCGGGGATCTCGACCGGGTACTGCATCGCGAGGAACAGGCCGGCGCGCGCACGCTCGTCGACGCTCATCTCCAGCACGTCCGCCCCGTCGAAGGTGATCGAGCCGCTGGTCACGGTGTACTTCGGGTGCCCCGCGATCGTGTAGGCGAGAGTCGACTTGCCCGAGCCGTTGGGGCCCATGATCGCGTGCGTCTCACCGGTCTTCATGGTCAGGGTGATTCCGTTGAGGATCGGGGTGGTCCCCGCCTCGGTCTCGACCGTCACGTGGAGGTCGCGGATCTCGAGAACAGACATTCAGATTTCCTTTGTCACAGTCGGGTCGATGAGCACGTCGTCGCCGTCGATCTCGACGACGTAGACGGGGACGGGCTCGTAAGCGGGGAGATTCTGGGGCTTGCCGGTGAGCAGCGAGAACGCCGAGCCGTGCGCCCAGCACTCCACCGTGTCACCCTCGACGAAGCCCTCGGAGAGCGAGATGTCGCCGTGGGTGCAGGTGTCGCCGATCGCGTGGATCACACCGTCGCCGTCCTTGATGACGGTGATCGCGACACCGTCGGGCTCGACGCGGAGCGGGGTGTCCTGCTCGAGGTCCGCGACGCCGCAGACGCGCTGCGCGGTCATCGGGCGACCTCCGCCAGCTCGGCCTCGATCGCGGCGAGGAGCTCGTCCTCCAGCGCGGGGATGCCCAGACGCTGCACGATGTCGCTGAGGAAGCCGAGCACCACCAGGCGGCGCGCTTCCTCTTCGGTGATACCGCGGGCCTGGAGGTAGAACAGCTGCTCGTCGTCGAAGCGGCCCGTGGCGCTCGCGTGACCGGCGCCGAGGATGTCGCCGGTCTCGATCTCGAGGTTCGGGATCGAATCGGCACGCGCGCCCTCGGTGAGCACGAGGTTGCGGTTCGCCTCGTACGAGTCGGTGCCCGTGGCGTCCGGGCCGATCAGCACATCGCCGATCCACACGCTGTGCGCGCTCTCGCCCTGCAGCGCACCCTTGTAGAGCACGTCGCCGGTGGTGTGCGCGCCCTTGTGGTGCAGGTAGACCTGGCTCTCGAGGTGCTGACCGGCGTCGGCGTAGGAGAGCCCGTAGAGGTAGCCCTCCGACCCGGCCCCTGCGAGCTCGACGTTCGGGTTCACCCGGACGACCCCGCCGCCGAAGCTGATGACGAAGTGCTTCAGCACCGCGTCCGCGTCGACACGCGCCTGGTGTGCGGCGGCGTGCACCGCCTCGTCCTCCCAGCGCTGCAGGCTGACGACCGTGAGCTTGGAGCCGGCCCGCGCGATGATCTCGACGTTCTGGGCATAGGCCGCAGCACCGACGTGGTCGAGGACGACGGTCGCGGAGCTGTGCTCGAGCGCCTCGATGACGATGTGACCGTCGGCGCGGCGCCCCGCGCCCTCACCGCGAAGGGTGACGAGGATGGGCTCGGCGACCTCCTCCTCGCGCGGGATGCGGACGTGCATGGCCTCTGCTGCGCCCTGCCATGCCACGGCGGCGGTCACGTCCTCCGGGCGGAAGAACTCGCCGCGCGGCGCGGTTCCGGCCGCGAGCGGAGCGGAGACGTACTGCTCTCCTGCGCCGACCGAGACCGACACGCCGTCGTTCGACGCCGCGGGCTGGAACAGCTCCGTGAGAGCGGAGACGGGCGTGTGCTTCCAGTTGACCTCGCGGCCGGTCGGCGCACCGAAGTCGGCCGGGTCGAACGAGTGCGGACGTTCGGATCGGGTCTGGACCGGCACGAAGCCGGCGTCGGCCACCTGGGCGGCGGGGTCCACGTGCGCGTTCGTAGAATGCGACGCCGTGGGCGTCGTCGTCGGGGAGGTCATCTCAGCCGACCGATCCTTCCATGCCCATCTCGATGAGCTTGTTCAACTCCATGGCGTACTCCATCGGCAGTTCGCGCGCGATCGGCTCGATGAAGCCGCGCACGATCATGGCCATCGCCTCGTCCTCGGGCATGCCGCGCGACTGCAGGTAGAAGAGCTGCTCCTCGCTCACCTTCGAGACCGTGGCCTCGTGACCGAGCTGCACGTCGTCGACGCGGATGTCGATCGCCGGGTAGGTGTCGGAGCGCGACTTCGTGTCGACCAGCAGCGCGTCGCAGCGCACGGTGTTCGCCGAGTGGTGCGCGGCGGCATCCACCCGCACCTCGCCGCGGTAGCCCGCGCGTCCGCCGCCACGGGCGATCGACTTCGAGACGATCGACGACTGGGTGTACGGCGCCATGTGGATCATCTTCGCGCCGGCGTCCTGATGCTGGCCGGGGCCCGCGAACGCGACCGAGAGCGTCTCGCCCTTGGCGTGCTCGCCCATGAGGTAGATCGACGGGTACTTCATCGTCACCTTCGAGCCGATGTTGCCGTCGACCCACTCCATCGTCGCGCCCTCGTGGGCCACGGCCCGCTTGGTGACGAGGTTGTAGACGTTGTTCGACCAGTTCTGGATGGTCGTGTACCGCACGCGGGCGTTCTTCTTGACGATGATCTCGACGACCGCCGAATGCAGCGAGTCGGACTTGTAGATCGGCGCCGTGCAGCCCTCGATGTAGTGCACGTAGCTGTCTTCGTCGGCGATGATCAGCGTGCGCTCGAACTGGCCCATGTTCTCGGTGTTGATGCGGAAGTAGGCCTGCAGCGGGATCTCGACGTGCACGCCCTTGGGCACGTACACGAACGACCCGCCCGACCAGACGGCCGTGTTCAGGGCGGCGAACTTGTTGTCGCCCGCGGGGATGACGGTGCCGAAGTACTCCTCGAAGAACTCGGGGTGCTCACGGAGCGCGGTGTCGGTGTCCATGAAGATGACACCCTGCTGCTCCAGGTCCTCGCGGATCTGGTGGTAGACGACCTCGGACTCGTACTGCGCGGCGACGCCGGCGACCAGGCGCTGACGCTCAGCCTCGGGAATGCCGAGGCGCTCGTACGTCTCGCGGATGTCCTCGGGAAGGTCCTCCCACGACTGCGCCTGCTTCTCGGTGGAGCGCACGAAGTACTTGATGTTGTCGAAGTCGATGTCGCTGAGGTCGGCGCCCCAGGTGGGCATCGGCTTGCGGTCGAACAACGAGAGACCCTTGAGGCGGGTCTTGAGCATCCACTCCGGTTCGGACTTGAGCGCGGAGATGTCGCGCACGACGGCCTCCGAGAGTCCGCGACGCGCACTGGCGCCCGCGGCATCGGCGTCGTGCCAGCCGAACTCGTACACCCCCAGCCCATCGAGCTCCGGGCGGTCGATCAGCACATCCGACATCACACTCTCCTTTTGGACCTCAACGGTGTCATCCGCCCCGACACACCTGATCCCCGTCGAGTATGCGGGGAGCGGGTGCCGCTGGTGGGCCCTCATCTCCGGCGCATCCATCGCGCCTAAACTGTTACCGATGCTCCAGCGCCCGCGGGCGCCCATCGCAACAATCCGATTCTACAGGCTCCGCTTCGCGGACGGGCCGCCCGGTCCGCCCTGCGCGGCGCCGGAGGCACCATGCACGTCAGCGCCACATCCCCGACCGCCGCCGCGACCGATCCGACGGACGCGGCGAACCCGCGCAGCGGTCTCTGGGGTCGGGCCCTGCGCATCTTCGCCTGGCTGTCCTTCGTGACCGAGACCATCATCATCGGCACCGGCGGTGCGGTGCGGCTGACCGGTTCCGGGCTCGGATGCTCGGAGTGGCCGCTGTGCACCCCCGCGTCGCTCGTGCCGCATTACGAGGTCGACGGCATCCACGGCTTCATCGAGTTCGGCAACCGGCTCATGACCGGCGTCGTGGGCGTGGTGGCCCTCGTCGTGGTGCTGCTCGTACTCGTGCGCACCACCGGACGCCCGGCGCTGATGCTCACCCTCCGTTACGCGCTCGGCGGAATCGTCGCCGCCGCCATCGTCTACGCGGCCGCGACGCCGTTCGGCAAAGCCGCGTTCCCGCTCGCGGTCGCCGTGCTGCTCGCCGCGGTGATCGCCGCCGCCGTGCACACCTCGCGTCGGACCACCACCCACCGCGACCTCGTCGTGCTCGCCTGGATCGTCTTCGCCGGTGTGCTCGCGCAGGCGCTCGTGGGCGGCATCACCGTGCTCACCGGCCTCAACCCGTTCATCGTCGGATTCCACTACACGTCGTCGCTGCTGCTGGTGTGCGTGACCGCCGCCTTCCTCGTGCGGCTCTATGCCGCGCCGGGCCGACGCGAGCGCTCGGTGCCGAGCTGGTTCGCGATCCTCACCCACGTCACCGGACTCGCCCTCGCGGTGACCATCCTGTTCGGCGTGCTGACGACCGGGTCGGGGCCCCACTCCGGCGATCAGGACGTCGCGCGCCACGGCTTCGACGCCACGGTGCTGGCTCACGTCCACTCGTGGCCGGGCTACATCCTCGCAGCACTCGTGCTGGCCCTGACGATCTCGGCGTGGATGCTGAAGCTGCCCCCGCGTCGGTGGCTGCTCGTGCTCGTCATCGCGATCGTCGTGCAGGTGGGCGTCGGCGTCTGGCAGGCGCGCGAGGGCCTGCCGCCGCTGCTGGTGGGCATCCACATGGTGCTCGCGTCGCTCTCGGCCGCCGCGTACACGGTGGTCGTCCTGCACCTGAAGCGCCCCGTCGGCGAACAGCAGGCGGTCTCGACCTCTCGGTGAGGGGGCCGCTTCGACGGCCAGCCGATCCATAGCCGCCGCATACCGGGCTCATCGGCGCGGCGGTGAGGGTGGTCGTCATGAACACTTCGCTCCCCCGCACCGTCTCCCGCACCGTCTGGTTCTGGCTGCTCCTCACCCTCTCGCTCGCGGCGGCCGCCATCGGCGGATGGCTGATCTCCGGCCAGGTGTCCACGATGACCGCCACCCTGCTCGACGGGACGGCGACCGGTGTCGAGGTGTACGTCGGGCAGTCGCTGATCGTCGTCGGAGCCTCCGTGCTCGGAGCGGGGGTGCTCGGCATCCTGATCGCGGTCGCCCTGCTCGCCGCGCAGGCACTGGTCCCCGCGCCCGCCTCACCGGTCGTCGAGGCCCGTCCGATCGCCGAGGTGGCGGACGCCGACGAGACCGCGGTCGTCCAGGAACGGCGGGTGGTCGACGAGGCTGCGGTCGACGAGGCTGCAGTCGACGAGGAGCCGTCAGTCGCCGATGCCGCCGAGAACGACGAGGATCAGAACGGCAGCAGCGGATCGACCGCGACGGCGACGAAGATCAACGTCAAGTAGGTGATCGAGGCGTGGAAGACGCGCATCGGCCGCGCCTCGGTCCCCCGCACCGCACGGTTGTACAGGCGGTGCGACTCGTAGACGAACCATCCGCCGAACACCAGCGCCGACACGGTGTAGACGACCCCCATGCCCGCGATGGGCACGAGCAGCAGCGAGCAGGCCACGGTGGCCCAGGCGTACAGGATCACCTGGAGGCCGACCTGCGACGCGTTGCGCGTGACCCCGAGCATGGGGACGTCGACGTCGTCGTAGTCGTCGCGGTACTTCATCGACAGCGGCCAGTAGTGCGGCGGCGTCCAGAGGAAGATCAGCAGGAAGAGGATGAATGCGGGCCAGTCCAGCGATCCCGTGACGGCCGCCCAGCCGATGAGCACCGGGAAGCAGCCCGCGATACCGCCCCAGACGATGTTCTGCTCGGTGCGCCGCTTGAGGATCATCGTGTAGATCACGACGTAGAAGAAGATCGCGGATGCCGAGAGCGTCGCCGCGAGCCAGTTGGTGGTGACCGCGAGCCAGACCGTCGACACGACGGCCAGCGTCCAGGAGAAGATCAGTGCGCCGCGCGGGGTGATCTCGCCCGTCACGAGCGGGCGGTTCTCGGTGCGGTGCATGTGCGCATCGATGTCGCGATCGAGGTACATGTTGAACGCCGCCGCCGAACCCGCGCTCATCGACCCGCCGATCACCGTGGCGAGCACGAGCCAGAGGTCGGGCATACCGCCCTGCGCCAGGAACATCACCGGCACCGTCGACACCAGCAGGAGCTCGAGGACGCGGGGTTTGGTGAGGGCGACGTAGGCCTTGACGGTGCGACCGATGGACCGCTTCGCCACCGCCTGATCAGACATGGTCGAGATCTCGATCGCCTCCTCCGCGCGCGTGCTGACAGCCTTACCAGTCTACGGCACCCGGCGACGGGACTCGGAGCGTAAGACGGGGACCGGGGCGGAGGCCTCACCGCTATGCTGAAAACACTCGCGCCCAGCGCTGTGCACCCCTCCGTGACGATGCGGACGCGCAGGGAATACGGGCGCCCTCGAAACTGTCGGAAAGGGCATGAACGTGTCGGAATTGCAGTGGGATGAGATCGATCGACGCGCGGTGGACACCGCCCGCCTTCTGGCAGCGGATGCCGTGGAGAAGGTCGGTAACGGCCACCCCGGCACGGCGATGAGCCTCGCGCCCGTCGCCTACCTCCTCTACCAGCGCGTGCTGCGCCACGATCCGACCGACACCGACTGGCTCGGCCGCGACCGCTTCATCCTCTCCGTCGGACACTCGTCGCTCACGCAGTACGTGCAGCTCTACCTCGGCGGCTTCGGCCTCGAGCTCGACGACCTCAAGGCGCTCCGCACCTGGGGCTCGCTCACCCCCGGCCACCCCGAGTACGGCCACACCAAGGGCGTGGAGATCACCACCGGCCCGCTGGGCCAGGGACTCGCCTCCGCCGTAGGCTTCGCCTACGCCGCCCGCTACGAGCGCGGCCTGTTCGACCCCGAGGCAGAGGCGGGCACGAGCCCGTTCGACCACTTCGTCTACGTCATCGCGGGCGACGGCGACCTGCAGGAGGGCGTCACCAGCGAGGCGTCGTCCCTCGCCGGCCACCAGCAGCTCGGCAACCTCATCGCCATCTACGACTCGAACCAGATCTCGATCGAGGACGACACCAACGTCGCCTTCACCGAGGACGTCGCGAAGCGGTACGAGGCCTACGGCTGGCAGGTGCAGGTCGTGGACTGGAAGAAGACCGGCGAGTACGTCGAGGACGTCGCCGAGCTGTACGCCGCGATCGAGGCCGCGAAGGGCGAGACCGACAAGCCGTCGCTCATCATCCTCCGCACCATCATCGGCTGGCCCTCGCCCGGCAAGCAGAACTCCGGCAAGATCCACGGCTCCGCGCTCGGCGCCGACGAGCTGGCCGCCACGAAGAAGGTCCTCGGCTTCGACCCCGAGCAGTCGTTCGTGGTCGCCGACGACGTGATCGCCCACACCCGCGGCCTCGCCGACCGCGCGGCCGAGGAGCGCGCCGCCTGGCAGAAGTCGTTCGACACGTGGGCCGCCGCGAACCCCGAGCGCAAGGCGCTGCTCGACCGTCTCGAGGCCGGCGACCTCCCCGAGGGCCTCGACAACACCGTGCCGGTCTTCGAGGCGGGCAAGGACACCTCCACCCGCTCGGCATCGGGCCAGGTCATCAACGCCCTCGCCGCGCAGCTCCCCGAGCTGTGGGGCGGGTCGGCCGATCTCGCCGAATCGAACCTCACCACGATCAAGGACGCGCCGTCGTTCATCCCCGCCGAGTGGTCGACGCACGAATGGTCGGGCACCCCGTACGGCCGCGTACTGCACTTCGGCATCCGCGAGCACGCCATGGGCGCGATCGTGAACGGCATCGTGCTGCACGGCAAGACCCGCGCCTTCGGCGGCACCTTCCTCATCTTCAGCGACTACATGCGTCCTGCCGTGCGTCTGGCGGCGCTCATGAACGTGCCCAGCGTCTTCGTCTGGACCCACGACTCCGTCGCACTCGGCGAGGACGGTCCGACCCACCAGCCGATCGAGCAGCTCGCGACCCTGCGCGCCATCCCGAACCTCGCGGTCGTCCGCCCGGCAGATGCGAACGAGACCTCAGCGGTCTGGCTCGAGATCCTCCGCCGCCAGGAGGGCCCCGCCGGCCTGGCACTCACCCGCCAGAACATCCCGGTGTTCGAGCGCGGCGAGGGCGCGGCCGAGGGCGAGACCTTCGCCGCGGCGTCGAACGCCGCCCGCGGCGCGTACGTGCTCGCCGAGGCGCCGAACGGAACGCCGGACGTCATCATCATCGCCACCGGTTCCGAGGTCCAGCTGGGCATCGAGGCCCGTCGCCTCCTCGCCGACGAGGGCGTGCAGGTGCGCGTCGTCTCGGCGCCGTCGCTGGAGTGGTTCGCCGAGCAGGACGAGGCGTACCGCGAGAGCGTGCTCCCCGCTTCCGTCACCGCGCGCGTCTCGGTCGAGGCCGGTTCGCCGCTGACGTGGCGCGGCATCGTCGGCGACCGCGGCCGCTCGGTGGGCATCGACCACTTCGGCGCCTCGGCCGACTACAAGACCCTGTTCGAGAAGTTCGGCATCACCACGGAGGCCGTCATCGCGGCCGTTCACGAGACCATCGCCGCACACGGCACCAAGGAGAACGCATGAGCACCCCCACCGCACAGCTCGCCGCCGCCGGAGTCAGCATCTGGCTCGACGACCTCTCGCGCACCCGCATCTCCTCCGGCAACCTGGCCGAGCTGATCGAGTCGCGCAACGTCGTGGGGGTCACCACGAACCCCACGATCTTCGCGAACGCCATCACCGACAAGAACGACACGTCGTACGACGCACAGGTCAGCGAGCTCGCCGCGGCCGGAACGTCGGCGGAGGATGCGGTCTTCGCCGCCACCACCCAGGACGTGGCCGCCGCGCTCGACGTGTTCCGTCCGGTCTGGGAGGCGTCGAACCACGTCGACGGCCGGGTGTCCATCGAGGTCTCCCCCGACCTCGCTCACGACACCGAGGGCACCGTGGCCTCCGCCAAGGAGCTGTGGCAGAAGATCGACCGCCCGAACCTGCTCGTCAAGATCCCCGCGACGAAGGCGGGTCTTCCGGCCATCACCGAAGCGATCGCGAACGGCATCAGCGTCAACGTCACCCTGATCTTCAGCCTCGAGCGGTACGCGGCCGTCATCGACGCGTACCTCACCGGTCTCGAGCGGGCGAAGGACGCGGGTATCGACCTGTCGACGATCCACTCCGTCGCGTCGTTCTTCGTCTCCCGCGTCGACAGCGAGACCGACAAGCGCCTCGACGCCATCGGCACCGAGCAGGCGACCGCCCTGAAGAGCAAGGCCGGTCTCGCGAACGCGCGCCTCGCCTACGAGTTGTTCGAGAAGTCGTTCGCCGAGAAGCGCGCTCAGGATCTGCTCGCCGCCGGCGCGAACCTCCAGCGCCCGCTCTGGGCCTCCACCGGCGTCAAGGACCCCGCTCTGCCCGACACTCTCTACGTGACCGAGCTGGTGGCGGACGGCGTGGTGAACACCATGCCCGAGAAGACGCTCGAGGCGACCTTCGACCACGCGGTCGTCAGCGGTGACACGATCACCGGCGGCTACGACGAGGCCCGCGAGGTCTTCGCCGGGCTGGCCGAGGTCGGCATCGACTTCGACGACGTCACCGAGCTGCTCGAGAAGGAGGGCGTCGCGAAGTTCATCGACTCGTGGCACGACCTGCTCGCTCAGGTCACCGAGGCTCTGGAGGCGCAGCGATGACGTTCTCGATCCACGCCACCGGCGATGCCCGCGTCGCGATCGACGAGGTCGTTCCCGCACTCGTGCGCGACCTGATCGCCTCGCGCCTGACCTCCGGCGACTCCACCCTGTGGGGCCCGGCTGCCGAGTCCGAGGCCGCGATCCGTCTCGGCTGGATCCAGGCCGTGTCCGTCTCGCGCCCCCTGGTCGCCGAGATCGTCGCCCTGCGCGAGGAGCTCGCCGCGAAGGGTGTCACGCGCGTGGTGCTCGCCGGAATGGGCGGCTCGTCGCTCGCGCCCGAGGTCATCTCGCAGACTTCCGGCGTTCCGCTCACCATCCTCGACTCGACCGCTCCCGGCCAGGTGCTCGCGGCGCTCGACCAGGGCCTCGCCGAGACCGTCCTGGTGGTCTCGTCGAAGTCGGGGTCGACGGTCGAGACCGACTCTCAGCGCCGGACGTTCGAGGCCGCCTTCCGCGACCTCGGCATCGACCCCCTCGAGCGGATCGTCGTCGTCACCGACCCGGGCTCGCCGCTCGACGTCTCGGCCCGGGAGAGCGGCTACCGCGTCTTCAACGCCGACCCGAACGTCGGCGGACGCTACTCCGCGCTCACCGCTTTCGGTCTGGTGCCCTCGGGTCTGGCCGGCGTCGACATCTCCGAGCTGCTCGACGAGGCCGAGGCCACGCTGCTCGAGGTCGCCGTCGACTCGGCCGAGAACCCCGCGCTCCGTCTCGCCGCCGCGATCGCGGCGACCAGCCCCCGCCGCGACAAGCTCGGCCTCGTCGAGGACGGCACCCACATCAAGGGTCTGCCCGACTGGATCGAGCAGCTGATCGCCGAGTCCACCGGCAAGGACGGCACGGGCATCCTCCCCGTCGTGCTGCTGCCCGTCTCCCCCGAGGTGGAGCAGACTCCGGCCGACCTGCAGATCGTGCGCCTGGTCGATGACGCGAACGAGTTCCACCTGCACGAGCGCCACGCGGGCGAGGTGCTCGTGAGCGGTTCGCTCGGCGCGCAGCTGATCGTGTGGGAGTACGCCACGGCGATCGCCGGTCGTCTGCTGGGGATCAACCCGTTCGACCAGCCCGACGTCGAGTCGGCGAAGGTCGCAGCCCGCGGGCTGCTCGACGCGCGCCCGGAGCCCACCGCTCCGGCCTTCGTCGAGAACGGCGTCGAGGTGCGCGTCTCCGACCCGCAGCTCGCCGCCGCCGGCACGGTCGAGGGCGTCCTCGACGCGCTCTGGGCCCAGCTCCCCGCCGACGGGTACGTCTCGATCCAGGCGTACGTGAACCGCCTCGACATCCCGCAGCTGCAGGGCCTGCGCGAGCTCGTCGCCGCCGACTCCGGTCGACCGACCACCTTCGGCTGGGGTCCGCGCTTCCTGCACTCCACCGGCCAGTACCACAAGGGCGGACCGGCGCAGGGCGTGTTCCTGCAGATCCTGGAGCGCACCGACGTCGACCTCGAGATCCCGGAGCGTCCGTTCACATTCGGGCAGCTCATCGAGGCGCAGGCCGCCGGCGACGCCGGCGTGCTCGCCGAGCACGGGCGTCCCGTCGTGTCGCTGACGATCACCGACTCGTCGGCCGACGTGCTCACCCTGTTCGAAGCAGCGCAGAAGTAGTCAGCAGGAGAGATCCCCACCGATGTCTGTTCCCCTCTCGCGCGGGCACAACCCGCTGCGCGATCCCGACGACCGCCGTCTCAACAGGATCGCCGGGCCCAGCGCCCTGGTGATCTTCGGCGTCACCGGAGATCTGTCCCGCAAGAAGCTCATGCCCGCGGTGTACGACCTCGCCAACCGCGGCCTGCTGCCCCCCGGGTTCGCCCTCGTGGGCTTCGCACGCCGCGATTGGGAGGACCAGGACTTCGCGCAGGTCGTGTACGAGGCGGTCAAGGAGCACGCCCGTACCCCGTTCCGCGAGGAGACGTGGGCGCAGCTGCTGCAGGGCATCCGCTTCGTGCCGGGCGAGTTCGACAACCCCGAGTCGTTCCAGAAGCTGAAGGCCACGGTCGACCAGCTCGACGTGGAGCGCGGCACGATGGGCAATCACGCCTACTACCTGTCGATCCCGCCGAAGGCGTTCCCGCTGGTCGCGAAGCAGCTCAAGGATTCGGGGCTCGTCGGGGAGGATGCGGATGAGGACTCCCGTTGGCGACGCGTCGTCATCGAGAAGCCGTTCGGGCACGACCTCGAGTCGGCCCGCGCGCTGAACCAGGCCCTCGAGGTCGCGTTCCCCGCCGACTCGATCTTCCGGATCGACCACTACCTCGGCAAGGAGACGGTCCAGAACATCCTGGCCCTGCGTTTCGCGAACGAGCTCTACGAGCCGATCTGGAACCGCAACTACGTCGACCACGTGCAGATCACCATGGCCGAGGACATCGGCGTCGGAGGTCGGGCGGGCTACTACGACGGCATCGGCGCGGCGCGCGACGTCATCCAGAACCACCTCCTCCAGCTGCTCGCGCTCACCGCCATGGAAGAGCCGATCAGCCTCTCGGCCGAGCACCTGCGTGCCGAGAAGGAGAAGGTGCTCGCCGCGGTGCACGTGCCGGACGACCTCGCGCAGGCGACGGCGCGCGGGCAGTACGCCGGCGGATGGCAGGGCGGCGAGGAGGTCACCGGCTTCCTCGACGAGGAGGGCATGAACCCCGAGTCGACGACCGAGACCTACGCCGCCATCAAGCTCGAGATCGACACGCGACGGTGGTCCGGAGTGCCGTTCTACCTGCGCACCGGCAAGCGCCTCGGCCGCCGGGTCACCGAGATCGCCGTCGTCTTCAACCGCGCGCCCCAGCACCTCTTCGGGCGGGGCAACGCATCGGAGCTCGGACAGAACGCCCTGGTCATCCGCGTGCAGCCCGACGAGGGCGTCACCATCCGCTTCGGGTCGAAGGTCCCGGGCAACGGCACCAACGTACGCGACGTGACGATGGACTTCGGGTACGGCCACGCCTTCACCGAGGCGAGCCCGGAAGCCTACGAGCGCCTCATCCTCGACGTCCTTCTGGGCGACCCGCCGCTGTTCCCGCGGCACGAGGAGGTCGAGCTCTCGTGGAAGATCCTCGACCCGGTGGAGAAGTACTGGGCGGCCCAGAACGGCCCCCTCGAGCAGTATGCGCCCGGATCGTGGGGCCCGGCATCCGCCGACGACCTGCTGGCCCGCGACGGACGAGTCTGGAGACGACCGTGATCATCGACCTTCCCGACACGACCGTCAGCCAGGTCGCCAAGCAGCTGGTGAAGGTACGCGAGGAGGGCGGCGCCGTCGCCCTCGGACGCGTGCTGACCCTCGTCATCTCTGCGCGCAACGGCGTGGCCGAGGCCGCGATCGACGCCGCGAACGACGCGTCGCGCGAGCATCCGATGCGGGTGATCGTCCTGACCACCGGCGAGGGCGAGTCGCGCCTCGACGCGCAGATCCGCGTGGGCGGCGACGCCGGCGCGAGCGAGGTCGTCGTGCTGCACGCCTTCGGCGCGGCTGCGAGCAACGAGGAGAGCCTCATCACGGGACTGCTCCTGCCGGATGCTCCGGTCGTGGCCTGGTGGCCCGAGGAGGCGCCGACCGCGCCGTCGTCATCGCCCCTCGGGCGCATCGCGCAGCGACGCATCACCGACGCCGCGACGGCGCACGACGTGCGCGACCGCCTCGCCCTGCTCGGTCGCACCCACGCCCCCGGCGACACCGATCTCGCGTGGACACGGCTGACGCACTGGCGCGAGCAGCTCGCCGCCGTGCTCGACCAGCCGCCGTTCGAGCCGATCACCGCCGTCGAGGTGCGCGGTGCCGCCGCCTCCCCGTCGACCGCACTGCTCGCCGCGTGGCTGCAGTTGGCCCTCGACGTTCCCGTGCGGTGGCACTCCGAGACCCCCGAGACGTGGCACGACGGCATCCGTTCCGTGCGCCTGACCCGGGAGTCCGGCGACATCCTGCTGGAGCGCCCGTCGCCCGGTGTCGCGGTGCTCACGCAGCCCGAGCAGCCCAAGCACGATCTGCACCTTCCGCGCCGTACGTTGCGCGAGTGCCTCGCCGAGGAGCTGCGCCGGCTGGATCCCGACCTCCTGTACGGTCGAGTGATCACCGAGGGCTGGGAGAAGCTGGGCCCGCCCGAGACAGGAGAGTGACCGCCGTGTCGCACACGCAGTCCGCAGAGAAGCGCGTCGTCATCGAGGAGACCGCCGACGATGTCGCGAAGCGGGTGGCGGATCGCTTCCTCACCCGCCTCCGCGCGCGCACGGTGGACGGGCGTCTCGCGCACATCGCCCTGACCGGCGGATCGATGGGCGGCGCCGTGCTGTCGGCCGTCCGCTCCGACCCGCGCGCGGCGGAGATCGACTGGTCTCTCGTGCACTTCTGGTGGGGCGACGAGCGCTTCGTCGCGCACGACGATCCCGATCGCAACGCGCTGCAATCCCGCCACGCGCTCCTCGACCACGTGCCGGTACCCGCCGAGAACATCCACGAGGTGGCCGCGTCCGACAGCGGGCTGACGCTCGACGATGCGGCCGCGGCATACGCCGCCGAGCTCGCGCGCTTCGGTACCGACGAGCACCCCTGGCCGTCGTTCGCCGTGTGCTTCCTGGGCGTCGGCCCCGACGGGCACATCGCATCGCTCTTCCCCGACCGCGAGGAGGTCACGGTGACGGATGCGGCAGCCCTGCCCGTGCGGAACTCGCCCAAGCCCCCGACGGAGCGCGTGACGCTCACCCGCCCGGTGATCAACTCCGCCAAGCGCGTGTGGATGGTGCTGACCGGCGCCGACAAGGCCTCGGCCCTCGGCCTCGCTCTCGCGGGGGCGGCGTATACCAGCGTCCCGGTGGCCGGCGCCCGCGGACGCAAGCGGACCGTCTTCTTCGTCGACGAGGCCGCGGCCTCCGAGGTCTCGCCCGACCTCATCGATCAGGCGTACTGACGCGACGGCCTACGCGCGATACGGACCCTCGGACCCCGGTGCCTCTTCGGTGCCGGGGTTCGTCGTTCCGCCCCCGCTGCCGCGCGGGATGCCGAGGTCTTGGCTGTCACTGAGGACCTGCGGGTGGTAGCGCGCGAGACCGATGACGCCCCAGACCGCCACCGCGCCCGCGACACCGAAGATCACGAGCACCCACGGCGGAGCCGCTGCGGCCTCCCCCAGGATGACCATCCCGATCAGCACGGCGACGAGCGGGTCGACGACCGTGAGCCCGGCGATGACGAGGTCCGGCGGGCCGGAGCTGTACGCCGTCTGCACGAAGTACGCTCCCACCGCCGCCGCGGCGATGAGCGCGATCACGCAGACCGCGGTGATCCACTCGAACTGTCCGGCCTCGATCCGCTTGATGACGGCCTTCGCGAGCGTCGCGACGAAGCCGTAGAGGATGCCCGCGCCGATCACGTAGAACAGGGCGCGCATACGGTGGCGCAGGATGAGCCAGCACGCGCCGAGCACGATGATGACGACGAGCAGGATGACGAGGATCACGAAGAGCTCGCGCTCGGTGATGCCCTGCTCCGTGGCGAAGAGCGCCGCGAAGAAGACGAAGAGGAAGATCCCGCCCACGCAGCAGATGATCGCGGTGATCGATTGCCGGGTCGGTGCGTGCCCGGAGATGCGTGCGTTCAGCAGCGTGGTGATGACGAGAGCGATCGCGCCGAGCGGCTGCACGACGATCAGGGGCGCCTGCACGAGCGCGGCGAGCTGGCACACGATGGCGAGGCCGAGCATGAGAGTGCCCGCGATCCAGGACGGCCGGGTGAGCAGCCGCTTGATCTGATCGAAACTGAGTCCGGACGTGCTGGCATTACCGCTCAGGCGCTCGACCTTCTCGACGCCGCGGTGCTGGTACTGCGCGCCGAGCGACATGAACACCGCGCCCGCGAGGGCCAGCGGGATGCCGAGCAGCAGCCCGGGGTTCTGGAACACGCCGACGAGCTGTTCGCCGACGTCCTCGACACCGTTCACGTGCATGCCCCTGCGATCACCCTACGACCCTACCCGCAGCACCGCGCCGAGTAGGGTTGTGACGTGGCCGTACTCCCGATTCGCATCATGGGCGATCCCGTCCTGCACTCCCCCGCCTCCCCCGTCGACGAGATCACGGACGACATCCGCGCCCTCGTCGCCGACATGTTCGAGACCATGGACACCGCGCCGGGGGTCGGCCTGGCCGCACCTCAGGTGGGCGTGCCGCTGCGCATCTACACGTACACGTACGTCGACGACGACGACCAGCCGTGGCGGGGCGTGCTGATCAACCCCGAATTGTGGATGACTCCGCTCGAGCCCGGAGCCCCCGATCCCGATCTGGAGGCCGAGGGGTGCCTGTCGTTCCCCGGGGAGCGCTTCGCGCTGCGCCGCTCCGAGCGGGTGCGGGTGACGGGTCTCGACCTCGACGGACGGACCGTGGAGATCGAAGTCGACGGCTGGCGCGCGCGCATCATGCAGCACGAGTTCGACCACCTCGACGGCATCCTGTACGTCGACCGCCTCGACGACGGCGACTGGAAGACCGTGCAGAAGATCGCCCGGAAACGCGGGTGGGGCCGGCCGGGCGCGAGCTGGATGCCGGGCGTCGACGATCTCGAAGGCTGAATTCCCAGCCCCGACATAGGCTTCGTGGAGTTGCGTCACAGCTTCGTGCCCCTATAGCGTTTTGTTAGCCGGTATTCGTATCTCCGGCTCATCGACGACTTCCAGAGGGGACCTCACCATGAAGATGCGCACGCGACGCGCACTCGCCCTGGCCGGCTCGGCCGTGGCTCTGTCCATCGCCCTGACCGGCTGCAGCGCCCTGAACGGCATCCTGGGCAGCGGTTCGGGCGACGCGAACCGCGACGAGGAGTCGGGGCAGGTCACCGAGAGCGCGAACATCGACATCTTCGCCCTCAAGGTCGGCGACTGCAAGATGGAGAGCCCGAGCGGCCTCATCCAGGACGCCGACGTTGTGCCGTGTGCCGAGCCGCACGACGAAGAGGTCTACCACGAGATCACGATGGACGACGGCGAGTACTCCGAAGACGCGATCAACACCGCGAGCGAGGAGTGCATCGGCGATGCATACACGCAGTTCGTGGGCGTGAGCTACGACCAGTCGACCCTCGAGGTCTACCCGATCACCCCGACCAAGGACACCTGGGAGCAGCTCGACGACCGCCTCGTGCAGTGCGTGATCGTCGACCCTGCGGGTCAGGTCGAGGGATCGCTGAAGGGCGCCGCGCGCTGACCCTCCCCCCGCATGCACGAAGGGCCCCGTCCTCGACGGGGCCCTTCGTGCATCTGTGCATCTGCGCTACCGCCGGGTATCCGCCCGCAGGTCGATCCGACGCAGCAGCTGGGCGTTGAGCGCGACGATCACGGTCGACAACGACATGAGCACGGCCCCCACCGACATGGGCAGCACGAACCCCACCGGTGCCAGCACGCCGGCGGCCAGCGGAACCGAGATCAGGTTGTACCCCGCCGCCCACCACAGGTTCTGTCGCATCTTCCGATACGCCGCGCTCGACAGGTCGATGATCGCGAGCACGGCACGCGGGTCGGAGCTGGCCAGCACCACCCCGGCCGACGCGATCGCGACGTCGGTGCCGGCCCCGATCGCGATGCCCACGTCGGCCTGCGCGAGCGCGGGGGCGTCGTTGACGCCGTCCCCGACCATGGCGACCCGCCGGCCCTCCTGTTGCAGCGCAGCGACCCGTGCGGCCTTGTGCTCGGGGCGGACTCCGGCGAACACCCGGTCGATGCCGACCTCGGCGGCAACGGTCTGAGCAACCGCGGGCGCATCCCCCGTGATCATGACCACGTCGATGCCGCGGGCGCGCAGCGCGGCGACCGCGTCGCCGGCCTCGGGCCGCACGGCATCGGCCAGCGCGAGACCCCCGACCACGCGCCCGTCGACGGCGACGTGCAGAATGATCGCTCCGCGCTCTCGCCACCCCGCAGCCTCGGGCACCTCTTCGGCGCCGAGTTCGTCGAGCAGGGCAGGCCCGCCCACGCGCACCGAGCGCCCCTCGACGTGCGCCGTCACGCCGACGGCGGGTGCGGAGACGAACCCCGACGACACGGGCACCGCGATGCCGCGGTCTGCCGCAGCGCGCACGATGGCGCGTGCCAGCGGATGCTCGCTGTCGGCCTCGGCGGCGGCCGCGAGCCGCAGCACACTGCGCTCGTCGGCCGGGGCCAGCGGCGCGACGTCGACGACGACCGGCTCGCCCGCTGTCAACGTCCCGGTCTTGTCGAAGAGCACGGTGTCGACGGTGCGCATGCTCTCGAGAGCGAGACGATCGGTCACGAGGATCCCGGCCCGCGCCGCCCGCTCGGTCGCGATCGAGACCACGAGCGGGATCGCGAGACCCAGCGCATGGGGACAGGCGATCACGAGCACCGTGATGCTGCGCACGACTGCCGAATCGACATCGCCGATCGCGGTCCACACGATCGCCGTGACGACCGCCGCGACGAGCGCGAACCAGAACAACAGGGCCGCGGCGCGATCGGCGATGCGCTGCGCACGTGATGTCGATGCCTGCGCATCCGCCACGAGCCGACGGATGCCGGCCAGCGCCGTGTCGTCGCCGACCGCCGTGACCTCGACACGCACACCGCTGTCCGTGGCCACCGTCCCCGCGGTCACCGCGTCGCCCACGGTGCGGGTCACGGGGCGCGACTCCCCGGTGATCATCGATTCGTCGATCGCGGCTTCGCCCTCGACGACCTGACCGTCCGCAGGGATGCTCCCACCCGGGCGTACGACCACGACGTCGCCGATGCGCAGCGCCGACGGAGCGACGACGACGGTGGCCTCGCCCTCGACGCGTTCGGCCTCATCGGGCAGCAGAGCGGCGAGCGAGTCGAGCGCCGAGGTGGTCTGGGCCAGGGACCGCATCTCGATCCAGTGCCCGAGCAGCATGATCACGATGAGCAGGGCGAGCTCCCACCAGAACTCCAGCTCATGGTGGAGGGTTCCGAGCGTCGCGCCCCACGACGCGAGGAAGGCGACCGTGATCGCGAGTCCGATCAGCAGCATCATGCCCGGGCGGCGTGCGCGGACCTCGTGGACCGCGCCCTGCAGGAACGGCCACCCGCCCCAGACGTACATGACCGAACCGAGCACGGGCGCGACGAGCCGCGGCCATCCCGCGGGGACCTCGTAGCCGATGATCATCGCAAACATCGGCGACAGCAGCACCACCGGCACGGCCAGGGCGAGGTTGATCCAGAAGAGCCGTCGGAACTGCCCGGCGTGGTCGCCGTGACCCGCGTGACCGCCGTGACCCGCGTTCCCGCCGTGACCCGCGTGACCGCCTTGGCCCGAGTCCCCACTGTGATCGGCGTGACCGCCGTGACCGGTGTGATCGGCGTGGTTCCCGTGCGCCACGTGGCCGACGTGCGCCTGATGGCCGCTCATGACCGCTCCTCTCGCTCGACGATGCTTCGGAACCCGCGCAGGCGCAGACTGTTGCCCACGACGAACACGCTCGACAACGCCATGGCTGCGCCGGCGAGCATCGGGTTCAGCAGGCCGACGGCCGCGATGGGGATCGCCGCGACGTTGTACGCGAACGCCCAGAAGAGGTTCACACGGATCGTCCCCAGCGTGCGCCGCGAGAGGCGCACCGCGTCGACGGCAGCGCGCAGATCTCCGCGGACGAGGGTGATGTCGGATGCCTCGATCGCCGCATCCGTTCCCGTGCCCATCGCGAGCCCGAGATCGGCCTGCGCCAGCGCCGGCGCGTCATTGACCCCGTCTCCGACCATCGCCACTGTGCGTCCCTGCCTTTGGAGGCGGGAGACGACGTCGACCTTCTCATCGGGGAGCACCTCGGCGATCACCTCGTCGATGCCCACCTGACGAGCGATCTCGGCCGCGACCTGCGCGTTGTCGCCGGTGAGGAGGATCGGGGTGAGGCCTTCCCGGCGCAGACCGGCGACCGCCTCGGCACTGGTCGCCTTCACCCCGTCCGCCACGGCGAGCAGGCCGCGCACACGGCCGTCCCACGCCACCACGACGACCGTGTGGCCCCGCGTCTCGGCATCATGCTGAGCGGCGGTCAGGGCGGGACTGCGGTGCAGCCGTCGCTCATCGAGCAGCGACGCCCGGCCGACGACAGCGGTGCGGTCCTCGACACGCCCCTCCACGCCCCGCCCGACCAGCGCGACGAAGTCGTGGACGATCGGCAGGGCGTGCCCTTCCGCGCGCGCCGCGTCGGCGATGGCGCGGGCGATGGGGTGCTCGGACGCATCCTCGAGGGCGCCGGCGACCTCCAGCAGCTCCGAGCGGGTGGTCCCCTCCTCGGTGACGACGTCGACGAGCTCCATGCGTCCCGTCGTGACCGTTCCGGTCTTGTCGAGGACGACGGTGTCGATGTGCCGTGCCGACTCCAGGACCTCGGGGCCCGAAATGAGGATGCCGAGCTGGGCGCCGCGCCCCGTGCCGACCAGGAGAGCGGTCGGCGTCGCCAGTCCGAGCGCGCACGGGCACGCGATGACGAGCACCGCGACGGCGGCCGTGACCGCACTCACCACCGGCAGCCCGAGAAGCAGCCAGGAGGCGAGCACGACGACGGCGACGGCGAGCACGATCGGCACGAAGATCGCCGACACCCGGTCGGCGAGCCGCTGCACCTCGGCCTTGCCCGTCTGCGCCTCTTCGACGAGCCGGGCCATGCGCGCGAGCTGCGTGTCGCCCCCGATGCGGGTGGCGCGCACGACCAGGCGTCCGCCGGAGTTGAGCGTGGCCCCGGTCACCCCGTCGCCAGGGCGCACGTCCACCGGAACCGACTCCCCCGTCATCAGCGATGCGTCGACGGCGGACTCCCCCGACACGACGATCCCGTCGGTGGCGATCTTCTCACCCGGCCGCACGACGAACTCGTCGCCGACGCGCAGCCGGCCGACGGGGATGCGGACCTCGGACCCGTCTCGCAGCACGGCCACGTCCTTCGCCCCCAGCTCGAGCAGCGTGCGGAGGGCGGCGCCGGCGCGGCGCTTGGCGCGCTTCTCGAAGTAGCGGCCGGCGAGCAGGAAGGTCGTCACCCCGGCGGCGACCTCGAAGTAGATCGCGGATGCCCCGTCCGACGGCGTCAGGGCCAGCGAGAACTCGTGGCGCATGCCCGGCATCCCGGCCGTGCCGAAGAACAGCGCATACAGCGACCACAGGAACGCCGCTCCGGTGCCGAGCGAGACGAGCGTGTCCATCGTCGCGGCACCGTGTCGCAGATTGACCCACGCGGCGCGGTGGAAGGGCCATCCGCCCCACAGCACGACCGGCGCCGCGAGGACCAGGGACGCCCACTGCCAGAACGCGAACTGGAGAGGCGGGATCATCGCCATCGCGATCACCGGGAGGGTGAGGACGGCCGACACGATCAGCCGCCTGCGGAGCATCCGCAGCTCGACGCCGTCGGACCCGGAGCGCTCGTCGTCGTCGGCGCGAGCGGGAGCGGACGCGGTGTAGCCCGCCTTCTCGATCGCGGCGACGAGGGTCGCCGGGTCGTATCCGAGCGGTGCCCTGACGGTGGCCTTCTCGGTCGCGTAGTTCACCGTCGCCGTCACGCCGTCGAGCCGGTTGAGAGTCCGCTCGATGCGGTTCGCGCAGGAGGCGCAGGTCATGCCGCCGATCTCGAGGTCGACCGGCTCGGTCGCCGTGTCCATCAGGCGCGAGCGGCCGTGTAACCGGCCTCCGAGACCGCGGCGACGACCTGAGCGTCGTCGAGCGGCGCCGTGCACGTCACCCTCAGCACGCCGGTCTGCGCGCTGACCTCGATCGCCTCCACGCCCGGCACCTGCTCGACCTCTTCGCGGACCGACATCTCGCAGTGCGCGCAGGTCATTCCGGTGACGGTGTACTCGATGGTCTGGCTGCCCATGGCTGCTCCTTCGTTCAAAATAGATACCCCAGGGGGGTATCAGGTGCAACGCCACTGTACTCCGACTATTCCCGCGGCGCACCCCCGATCCGTCGCGAAGCGAGACGGCGATCAGGGCAGCAGCATCCCCGCGGGGAAAGGGAAAGGCCCGGACCTTCCGGGAGTCGATTTCTCGACCCCGGAGGATCCGGGCCTTCTTGGCTCCCCGGCTTGGACTCGAACCAAGAACCTGCCGGTTAACAGCCGGCTGCTCTGCCAATTGAGCTACCGAGGAATGTGCGCCGCTGTGCGGGCAACTCGACAAGCTTAGCAAACTCCGCACCCTGCTCGTGACATCGGGCGCCAGGATCGGGGTCCCGGGCGTGTCGCGATCACGGACGCGCCGGGGTCTCCGCGTTCGGAGCCCACAGCAGGTCCTTGCCCACACCCCGCGCGACGACGTGCCCCTGCCGCAGCATGAGCGTCTCGGCGTTCAACTCGCGGATGAAGGCCGCGTCGTTCGTGACCAGGAGCGCCGCCATGGACGCCTCCTTACGACGCCGGGTGATGGCGTCGAACACGACCGGCCGGACCTCGAGGTCGAGGTTCGCGAGGATCTCATCGGCGATGAGCACCTTCGGCTCCAGCACGAACGATCGCGCGATCGCGACGCGCTGGCGCATGCCGGCGCTGAGCTCGTACGGGAAGCGATCGGCCGTGCCGAGCGGCAGGTGCAGCTCGTCGAGCAGCGTGGCGACGCGGATCGACAGCGCCCGCGTGTTCACACGCCGCTCGCGCTGCAGGATCGGCTCGGCGATCACCTCGGCGACCGTGAGCCGCGGCGGCAGGTCGGCGCCGGCGCCCTGGGGCACGAAGCCGGTGCGATAGGTGAGGATGCGGTGCTTGCGCCCCGGACGGCGGACGTCGACGCCGCAGACCTCCGCTCGTCCGCCGACGACCTTGACCGACGGATCGGTCGAACCCGCCAACGCGGCCACGAGACTCGACTTGCCCGAACCGGTCGGTCCTGCCACGCACAGCAGCTGGCCGGGCGCCACCGTGAAGCTCACGCCGTCGACGGCGCGCGTCGGTAGGCCGTGGCCGATGCGATCGATCACCACATCGGAGCAGTCGATGGCGAAGGAGGAGACGTGCCGACGGGACATGAGTCCATCCTGCCGTGCGCGGCACCCGCGCGGGCGTTACGACTCGGAGAACCGCTGGCGCTCGATGTCGATGTCGCGCAGCCGCACCCGCAGCGCGCGGCCTCCGTCGGAGTCGGCGGGCACGCGCTGCACCGCGCCGAGGAGTTCCTGCTTCTCACGTTCGAGCTGACGGAGGATCAGCCGTCGGGCGAGGTCGGTCGCCGAGACGACCGCTCCCTCTTCGTCGCGCGCGGGGAACGGCATCATCAGCAGCTGCCCGGCCAACGAGCGATACGGCTCGCGCACGCCGTTGACCGCTTCGGTCGCCCACCCGGGGCGTGTGCGGTCGGGCGCGGCGGCGACGGCCTCGCGCACGGCGTCGAGACCCGGCGTGCGGAAGGCGCCGGACAGCGCCCGCGACAGCAGGTCCTGATCGAGCTGATGTCCGTACTGGAGCACCCCCATGAGGGCGTCGCGCTCGACCGCGACGTCCGGGGAGCGCGGCAGGCTCGCGAGGGTGACCGGGGCGATACCGCCGGGTCCCTCGGGCGACCTGCTCGCGGCATCGTCCTCACGTGTCGCCGCGGGACGAGACCCTCCGCCGCGCGCCGATCGCTCGACTTCGGTGTGCACCTCGGTCGGGTCCATGCCGAGTCGTCGCGCGAGCACCCGTTCGTACCCCGGGCGGAGCAGCCGGTCGCGGATCTCGGCGACGATCGGAGCCGCCGCGCGGAGCGCGCCGACCCGCCCCTCGACCGTCGAGAGGGCGAAGCCGGCGAGCTTGCGATCGATCGCGAACTCGAACATCGGCAGCTTCGCGTCCATGAGGCCACGCACCGCCGCATCCCCGCGCTGCAGACGCAGATCGCAGGGATCGAGCCCGTCCGGGGCGACCGCCACGAAGGTCTGCGCGTTGAATCGATCGTCCTCGGTGAACGCGCGCAGCGCAGCCTTCTGCCCGGCCTCATCGCCGTCGAACGTGAAGACGACCTCACCCGAGGCGTTGTCGTCGCCCATGACCCGACGCAGCACCTTGATGTGTTCGGCCCCGAAGGCCGTGCCACACGTGGCGACCGCGGTCGTGAGCCCCGCGAGGTGGCACGCCATGACGTCGGTGTATCCCTCGACCACCACGACGCGTCGCGGGTCGCCGCGCGCGATGTCGCGCTTGGCCAGGTCGAGGCCGTAGAGCACCTGCGCCTTCTTGTAGATCGGCGTCTCGGGGGTGTTGAGGTACTTGGGCCCCTGATCGTCGTCGAAGAGCTTGCGCGCGCCGAAACCGATCGTCTGTCCGGAGACGTCGCGGATCGGCCACACGAGGCGCCCGCGGAAGCGGTCGTAGACCCCCCGCTGCCCCGTCGAGACCAGCCCCGCCGTGCTCAGCTCCTCGCGCGTGAATCCCTGCGCACTGAGGGCCTTGAGCATCCCGTCCCATCCGCGCGGCGCGAAGCCGACACCGAAATGCGCCGCCGCTCCCGCGTCGAAACCGCGTTCGCCCAGGAAGCGCCGGGCCGCCTCGGCGTCGGGCGACAGCAGTTGCGAGCGGAAGAACTCCGCAGCAGCCGTGTTGGCGGCGTAGAGACGGCTGCGCCCGCTCGTCTCCGGCGCAGCCCCGCCGTCTTCGTAGTGCAGGGTGTAGCCGATGCGACCGGCGAGCCGCTCGACGGCCTCGGTGAAGCTGACGTGATCCATCTCGCGCAGGAACGAGTAGACGTCGCCCGACTCCCCGCAGCCGAAGCAGTGGTAGTACCCGACCTGCGGGCGCACGTGGAAGCTGGGGCTCTTCTCGTCGTGGAACGGGCACAGTCCCTTGAGCGACCCCACACCGGCCGATTTCAGCGCGACGCGCTCCCCCACGATGTCGGCGATGTTCGTGCGCGCCTTGACCTCGTCGACGTCGGCCTGGCGGATGCGGGGCATCAGCCCACCCCTTCGGCGACGGCCCGTCTCTGGACCGCCGGTCGCGCCCCCGGCCGCGCGTGGCGGGGAGTCCAGATGCCGACCTCCGCCGGGTCGATCTCGCCCACCAGCCGGTTGTGCCAGTCGATCGCGCTCTGGTCGGTCAGGCTCGCGATCTGGTCGACGATCACCCGCGCCCTGGACGCGTCGCTGTCGGCGCCCAGGAAGTCGGCGGCGAAGGCGGGTTCGAGCACGTCGGCGCCGGCCGACCAGAGGGTGTCGGTCTGCCACAGAGCGTCGGCGAGTCGGGTCAGCACGCGCCGCTGCTCCTTGTACACACCCTTGCGTGCGTCGATCGTGACGATCGCCTGCCCCATGATGCCCTTGAGCACGGCGATCTCGACCTCGACGACGCGGGGCACCACGACGTGCGCGTTGTACCGCACGAGCGCCGTGCTGCCGTACGCCTCGCGCGTGGCGGACACGGCGGCCCGGGCGAAGCGCCCGATGAGGTCGCTGGTCAGGTTCTTGAGCCGAGCGAGATCCTGGCGACTGCGATCGAACGACGACAGCCACATCGACTGCGACGAGAGCCGGTAGAGCGCATCGGCCAGCTCCTCCCGCGTGAAGTCGTACCCCACCCACTGCTGGATACGCCCGACGAGAGCATCGTGCTGCGCCGGGTCGGCGAGCTGGGCGACGTCGACGTAACCGTTGACGATCGCATCCTCGAAATCGTGGACCGAGTAGCCGATGTCGTCGGAGAGGTCCATGATCTCGGCCTCGATGCAGCGCAGACGCCCCGGGGCGCCCTCGCGCATCCAGCGGAAGACGGCCTCATCCTCGGGGTACACGCCGAACTTCAGGCGGCCGCCCGGATCGGGAACCGGACTGTCGACGGTCCACGGGTACTTGCACGTCGCATCGAGGCTCGCCCGCGTGAGGTTGAGCCCCACCGAGCCGCCGTCGGCGTCGAGCACCTTCGCCTCGAGCCGGGTGAGGATGCGCAGCGACTGGGCGTTGCCCTCGAAGCCGCCGATGTCGGATGCCCACTCGTTGAGCGCGCGTTCGCCATTGTGGCCGAAGGGCGGGTGGCCGAGGTCGTGGCTCAGGCACGCCGTGTCGACGACGTCGGCCGAGACGCCGAGGGCCGACGCGAGTTCGCGTCCGACCTGCGCGACCTCGAGCGAGTGCGTGAGACGGTTGCGCGCGAAGTCGGCGGTGCTGGCGGGACTGAGCACCTGCGTCTTGGCGGCGAGACGGCGCAGCGCGGCGGAGTGCAGCACGCGGGCGCGGTCGCGGGCGAAATCGTCGCGCTCCGAGCGATGGGTCTCCGAGAAGAAGCGCTCGGCGTCGCGGAGGTCGTAGCCGTCGGACCGGGGGGCGCGCGCGACGCCCGAGGGATCAGCCGCCACTGTTCTCGATCTCCGCTCCGCGCATCATCTCGGACGCCGTGTCGGCGAGCTCGCGCGACTCGAGCCACTTGTCCGGCAGTGCGGGGCGCTTCGGGCGGCCGGCGCGGCCGCGCTGACCCTCGGCGTCGGCGCCGGGATAGGGGGCGTCGCGGTCGAGCTGACCGAGCAGATCGTCGATCTCGGCCAGGCTCGACGCCGTCGCGAGGCCGGTGCGGATGTCCCCTCCGACCGGGTAGCCCTTGAAGTACCAGGCCACGTGCTTGCGCACGTCGCGGCAGCCGTGATCCTCGTCCTCGAAGAACTCCACGAGCAGTTCGGCGTGACGGCGGAACGCGTCGGCCACGAACCCCAGCGTCGCGTCGACGGCGGGGGCGTCCGCGCCGAAGGCGCGCGCCAGATCGCCGAACAGCCAGGGGCGGCCGAGGCATCCGCGTCCGACCACGACGCCGTCGCAACCGGTCTCGTCCATCATGCGAACCGCGTCGTCAGCCGACCAGATGTCGCCGTTGCCGAGCACCGGCACGCTCGTGACCGCCTGCTTGAGTTCGCCGATCGCGTTCCAGTCCGCATGACCCGAGTAGAACTCGCTCGCCGTGCGCGCGTGCAGCGCGATGGCCGCGACCCCGGCGTCCTCCGCGGCGCGTCCGGCGTCGAGGAAGGTGAGGTGGTCGGGATCGATGCCCTTGCGCATCTTGATGGTCAGCGGCACGTCACCGGCGGCCTCGACGGCCTGGTTCACGATCTGCGAGAAGAGGGAGGACTTCCACGGGAGCGCGGCTCCTCCGCCCTTGCGCGTGACCTTGGGCACCGGGCATCCGAAATTCAGGTCGATGTGGTCGGCGTGGTCCTCGGCGACGATGATGCGCACGGCCTCGGCGATGGTCTTCGGGTCGACGCCGTACAGCTGGATCGACCGCGGCGTCTCGCTCTCGTGATGGCGGATGAGACGCATCGTCGTCTCGTTGCGCTCGACGAGCGCGCGCGAGGTGATCATCTCGCTGACGTAGAGACCGGCACCGTACTCGCGGCACAGTCGGCGGAAGGCGGTATTGGTGATCCCGGCCATGGGTGCGAGGACCACCGGCACGTCGAGGTCGATCGGACCGATGCGGAGCGTGCGGGCGGAGGCGGGGGCGAGAGTCATGACCTGTCCATTCTCCCAGACGCGGGGCCGGTGGCGCCGCACCGATCTAAGCTGTGCACTATGACCGACCGCGCGCTCCGTTCCATCCCGTTCACCGATGCTCAGGGGCAGGAGAAGACGCTCGACGACCTCGGAGCCGATGTCGTGCTGGTCGTCAACGTCGCATCGAAGTGCGGACTCACCCCGCAATATGCACAGCTCGAGGAGCTGCAGCGCCTCTACGGAGACCGCGGGTTCAGCGTCGTCGGCTTCCCGAGCAATCAGTTCCTGCAGGAGCCCGGCTCCGTCGAGCAGATCACGGAGTTCTGCTCGACGACCTACGGCGTCACGTTCCCGGTGAACGACAAGGTGAAGGTCAACGGCCGCAACGCCGCCGAGCTCTACAAGGCGCTCAAAGAGACCCCGGACGCGAACGGCAAGGCGGGCCGCGTGGAATGGAACTTCGAGAAGTTCCTCGTGCTCCCGGACGGAGAGGTCCTCCGCTTCCGCCCGAAGCAGAAGCCGGACGACCCCGCGATCGTGGGCGCGATCGAGGCCGCGCTGACCCGCTAGACCCCGGCGGTCTCGGGCTCGGCGTCGTCCTCCGACGCGCCGCGCTGCGACCACAGGTCGCGCAGCACGTTCTCGAACGCCGCGGGCGGCTGGGCGCCGCTGATGCCGTACTGCCCGTCGATGACGAAGAACGGCACGCCCTGGATGCCGTAGGCCCGCGCCTGCGCCTGATCCTGCCGCACCGCCGGCAGGTACTTCTCGCTGTCGAGCGCTTCGCGCGCGGCATCTGCGTCGAGGCCGATCTCGGCGGCCAGCTCCACGAGGTCGTCGATGCGGCCGACGTGCTTGCCCTCGGTGAAGTACGCCGACATCAGGCGCTCCTCCATCTCGTGCTGACGCCCGTGCTCCTTGGCGAAGTGCAGCAGCTCGTGCGCCTTGACGGTGTTGGTGTGCTGCAGCAGGTCGAACCGGTACTGCAGTCCCGCGTTCTCGGCCACGCCCGTCACGTGCGACAGCATCTGCTCGACCTGGTCGCGGGGCATGCCCTTGTGACCCGAGAGGAAGTCGATCTCATCGCCGTCGAAGTCGACGGGGGTGTCGGGTGAGAGCTCGAACGAATGGAAGGTGACGTTCACCTGGGGCGCGTCGTCGTCGCCCGCGACCGCCTCCAGC
Organism: Microbacterium sp. Soil_N32; assembly: GCF_057655505.1. NCBI lineage: Bacteria > Bacillati > Actinomycetota > Actinomycetes > Micrococcales > Microbacteriaceae > Microbacterium > Microbacterium sp. Soil_N32. Next base: position 221,214 of record NZ_JBDGME010000019.1, on the reverse strand, counting down.
CCCTTCTCCAGATTGCGCTTGCCGATGTAGCACCAGGGGCAGGCGATGTCGGACCAGATGTCGATCGAGATGGGTTCGCTCACACAACGATCCAACCGCTATCGGCGGAGGCGTATTCCGCCGATAGGATTTCCGGATGCTCGGCGCCGACGATCCTCTCCCCCTGGTGCCGCGACGCGTGCTGATCGCCGGCGTCACGGGCTCGGGCAAGACCACGCTCTGCGATCGGATCTCGCGGCTGTGGGGGCTGCGTCGCGTCGAGATGGACGCCCTGTTCCACGGGCCGGACTGGACCCCTCGGCCCCAGTTCCTCGACGATGTGCGCGCATTCGCGGCCGAGGATCGCTGGGTCACCGAGTGGCAGTACACGAGCAAGGGCACCGACCGCATCCTCACCCCGCGCACCGAGCTCGTGATCTGGCTCGACTACCCCTACCGGGTGGTCCGCTCGCGTCTATTGCGCCGCACGATCAGCCGCAGCATCCTGCGCACGAAGATGTGGAACGGCAACGTCGAGAAGCCGATCTGGCGCATGTTCCGGGGGACGCCGGAGGAGAACATCCTCGCGTGGCAGACCGCGACGCTCGACAAATGGACGGAGCGGATGCCGCTCGCCGCAGCCGAGTTCCCGCACCTCGTGATCGTGCGTCTGCGGCATCCGGGGGAGACGGAGCGCTGGCTCCGCACTCAGGCCGAGGCGTCGGGGGTGTCGACGGCACCGCCGAAGCGGCGGTCGCGCGACAGGTAGACGCCGATCGCCCGCCACAGCTCTTCCCGCGAGAAGTCGGGCCACAGCGTGTCGAGGAACACCATCTCGGCGTACGCCGACTCCCACAGCAGGAAGTTCGAGGTGCGCTGCTCGCCCGAGCTGCGCAGGAACAGATCGACATCGGGCATGTCGGGCACGTAGAGGTGCCGACGGATCATCTTCTCGGAGATCGCGTTCGGCTTGACGCGCCCCGCGGCCACGTCGTCCGCGATCCGGCGCATCGCATCGACGATCTCGATACGACCGCCGTAGTTGACGCACATCGTGAGCGTGAGCACGTCGTTGTCGCGCGTCAGCTGCTCGGCGTACTGCAGCTCCTTGATGACGCTCCCCCAGAGCCGCGGCTTGCGGCCCGCCCACCGCACCCGCACGCCCCATTCGTTGAGCTGATCGCGACGACGGTGCAGGACGTCGCGGTTGTACCCCATGAGGAAGCGCACCTCCTCGGGGGACCGGGCCCAGTTCTCGGTCGAGAACGCGTAGACCGAGAGGTGCTTTACGCCGGCCTGGATGGCGCCGGCGACGACGTCGAGCAGCACCTCCTCCCCCGCCTTGTGCCCCTCGATGCGGTTGAGACCGCGACGGTTGGCCCAGCGGCCGTTGCCGTCCATCACGATCGCGACGTGCTCGGGCACCGCGGGGAACTCCGGCGGATACACGCCGGTCCAGTCGAGCGGCCGATACGCGACCGCGTCTTTGTGCGTGTAGGGCTTCGGTGTCACCGGGCTCCTCCGGGATCGTGCGAGACGTGCGCGAGCGAGCGGATGCCGCGCTCGAGATGCCACTGCGCGTACGCCGACACGAGGCCGGAGGCGGCAGCGCTGTCGGCCGGAGCCGCGGCGTCGACCGCATCCCATTCGCCCGCGAGCAGGGAACGCAGCAGCGCGAGGGCCTTCTCCCCCACCCGGGGGCTGCCGGCCGGGGCATCGACCGAGCACACGACACCGCCGAGCTGCGCCACGAACACCGGATGCGGCCCGGGGGCACCGCACCGGGCGCAGTCGGTGAGCGACGGCGCCCAGCCCGACAGCGCCATCACGCGCAGCAGGTACGAGTCGAGGATGCTGCGGGGGGCATGCTCGCCGCGGGAGAGGGCACGGAGACCGCCGACCAGAAGCAGGTACTGCTCGGGCGTGGTCTCGGCGTCGTTCAGACGGTCGGCCGTCTCGACCATCGCATTCGCCGCCGTGAAACGGTCGTAATGGGCGACGATGTCCGCGCCGTACGCCCCGAGCGACTCGGCCTGCTGCACGATGTCGAGCGACCGCCCGGCATAGAGCTGCACATCCGCCACCATGAACGGCTCCAACCGCGACCCGAACTTCGACGACGTGCGCCGCACCCCCTTGGCCACGGCGCGGATCTTGCCGTGGCGTCGCGACAGCATCGTGACGATGCGGTCGGCCTCACCCAGCTTGTGGGTGCGGAGGATCACCGCTTCGTCTCGATAGGTGGGCATACGTCGATTATCCTCCGTGCGGGAGAATGGACGGGTGACCGAACCGCTCTTCACCATCCCCTTCTGGGCGGATCTGCTCGGCGTCGGCCTCGGCGGCGTGCAAGGCGCGCTCTTCGCGTCGGGTTTCCAGGGGCAGCGACGGCTCGACTGGCTCGGCGTCGCGATCATCGGCATCATGATCGGGATGGGCGGCGGTCTGATCCGCGACATCCTCCTCGGTCAGACCCCGGCGACGCTGCAGAACCAGTGGTACCTCGTGACGGCGGGCGGCGCGGCCCTGTTCGGCATGCTGCTCGCCGGCCTCTTCACACGCCTCAACACCGTCATCGTGGTGCTCGACGCCGTCGTCATCGGGATGTTCGGGGCGTTCGGCACGAGCAAGGCGCTCGCCTTGGGCGTGCCCGAGGTGCCCGCGGTGTTCATCGGCGTGTGCGCCGCCGTCGGCGGCAGCGTGCTGCGCGACATGCTCATGGGCCTGCCCACGGCGATCATGCACGTCGGCTCGCTCTACGCCGTCGCCGCCGGGGGCGGCTGCACCTTCATCGTCGTCGCGAACGCCCTCGGCATGCCGATCCCGCTCGCCGCGGTGATCGGCATCGCGGTGACCGCCGTCATCCGGGTGCTCGCCGTGAGCTTCGACGTCTCGCTCCCCGAACAGCGCCGCCTCTACCGACGCAAGGTCGCGGCGGAGACCGGCACGATCCCGATCGTCAAGCCCTGAAGCAGCGCGACAACCCACGGCTGCACCGTGCCGCGATCGGCATGCGACGGCCCCCTGTCCGCGAGGGCATCGCCGCGCGGACAGGGGGCCGTCGTCATCGCTCTCAGACGCTGGCGAGCTCCGACTGACGCGCCCGGATCGAGCGATTCACACCCGACACGATGGCCTTGAGCGATGCGGTCGAGATGTCGCCGTCGATGCCGACGCCCCACAGGCGCTGGTCGCCGATCTGCAGCTCGACGTATGCGGCCGCCTGCGCGTCGCCGCCGGCGCTGAGGGCGTGCTCGACGTAGTCGTAGAGGGTGATGTCGAAGCCCTGTGCACGCAGCACCTCGATGAACGCCGCCACCGGTCCGTTGCCGTTGCCGACGACGGCCAGCTGCTGCTCGTCGTCGCGCAGGGTGACGTCGAGCACGACGTCGCCCGACATGTCGCTGCGGGTCTGCGTCGCCAGCAGCTCGAAGCGCCCCCACTTGTCGGCGCTCGCGGCGGCGGGCAGGTACTCGTCGGTGAAGATCGACCAGATCTGCTCGCTCGTGACCTCGCCACCCTCGGCATCCGTCTTCGCCTGCACGACGCCGGAGAACTCGATCTGCAGCTTGCGCGGGAGGTCGATCGCGTGGTCGGCCTTCAGCAGGTAGGCCACACCGCCCTTGCCGGACTGGGAGTTGACGCGGATGACCGCCTCGTACGAACGCCCCAGATCCTTCGGGTCGACCGGCAGGTAGGGAACCGCCCACTCGATGTCGTCGACCGAGACGCCCTCCGCCTCCGCCCGGGTCGCCATCGCTTCGAAGCCCTTCTTGATGGCGTCCTGATGCGATCCGCTGAATGCCGTGAACACCAGGTCACCCGCCCACGGGCTGCGCTCGGGCACGGGCAGCTGGTTGCAGTACTCGACCGTGCGCTTGACCTGATCGATGTCGCTGAAGTCGATCTGCGGGTCGATGCCCTGCGTGAACATGTTGATGCCCAACGCGACCAGGTCGACATTGCCGGTGCGCTCGCCGTTGCCGAACAGGCAGCCCTCGATCCGGTCGGCTCCGGCCATGTAGCCGAGCTCGGCCGCAGCGATGGCGGTGCCGCGATCGTTGTGCGGGTGCAACGACAGGATGACGTTCTCTCGGTGGGCCAGGTGGCGGCTCATCCACTCGATCGAGTCGGCGTAGACGTTGGGCGTGGCCATCTCGACGGTGGCAGGCAGGTTGACGATCACCTTGCGCTCGGGCGTCGGCTCGAAGACCTCGATCACCTGATTGCAGATGTCGACCGCGAACTCGAGCTCGGTGCCCGTGTAGCTCTCGGGCGAGTACTCGTAGAACACCTGGGTCTCGGGGATGCGCTTCTCGAACTCGCGGCACAGGCGCGCGCCCTCCAGGGCGATGTCGATGATGCCCTGCTTGTCGGTGCGGAACACGACCTCGCGCTGCAGCACGCTCGTCGAGTTGTACAGGTGCACGATCGCCTGCTTGGCGCCCGCGATCGCCTCGTAGGTGCGCTCGATGAGGTGCTCCCTGGCCTGGGTCAGCACCTGGATAGTCACGTCGTCTGGGATCAGGCCGTCGTCGATGAGCTGTCGCACGAAGTCGAAGTCCGTCTGGCTGGCGGACGGGAAGCCGACTTCGATCTCCTTGTAGCCCATGTTCACGAGCAGCTCGAACATCACCCGCTTGCGCTCGGGCGACATCGGGTCGATGAGCGCCTGGTTGCCGTCGCGCAGGTCGACGGCGCACCATCGGGGCGCCTCGGTGATGCGGGCGTCCGGCCAGGTGCGGTCGGGCAGATCGACGCGGATCTGCTCGTGGAACGGGCGATACTTGTGGGTTGGCAGGCCGGAGGGCCGCTGAGTGTTCTGCATGATGGGGCTTCTTCTCTTCGTCACGGTTATCGGGCCAACACAAGCGCCGCGACGAGGAAGGCCCTAGCTCTCAGGACTCGTCGCGGCAGCTAAGAAGAAGCAGACCGCCGAAAGGCATGTCGTCATGCTAGCAGGAGGCCCCACCGGGACGCATTCAGAAGACGCAGTGCACGGTGGTCGCCGTTCCGCCCACCGGGACCCACGATCCGGCGTAGGCGGTGGCGAGCACGCCGCCGCTGCTGCTGCGCGCCTGCGCGTACCCGCTGGATCGGGCGTTCACCAGCGATCGCGGAGCGAACCCCGACGGCACCGGGATCGTCCCGCAGATGCTCCAGCTGACGGTCAGTCCGACCAGCTGACCGGTGAAGACGCAGATCCTGCCGGTGGCGCACGGTCCGACGGAGCGGGCGGCGGGGCCACGCGACCGCGTGACGCTGGCCTCCATGCCGAGCTCGGGCCACACCGCGTGCGTACCGTCGATCAGGATGCCTCCCGGATTGTCTTCGAGGAGCTGCTCGATCTGCGGATCGACGTCGTCGGGCGTCGATGCGGATGCCGCGACCGGCGCACCACTCAGGAGGAGTGCCGCCACCAGAAGCCCCACCACACCGGTTCTCTTCATCGGAGGATCCCTTCGTCGACGTCCCACAGCTGATACGAGATCACGGCACCGGTCGGAAAGACGTCGTCCTTGCCCAGCCACGTGCGCTCGATGCCGATCACGCGTCCGGTGTCGACCGAGATGAGCACGACATCGCTTGCGGAGCCGTCGGGGGTCGGCACGCGCAACGCGGTGGCCGCTCGCCCGAGACGATCGGTGGTCGACCCCAGCGCGTCCACCCCGTCGGATTCCGCCAGGATCGCGAGCATCTCGGCCTCCTGCGCGTTGGTCGGCGTCCACTGACCGAGAACGGAGGAGACAGCGGTGATCACGTCGGAGGCCGTGTAGTCCTGCGGCAACCAGTAGGCGTGCAGCAGGTCGAGCACTTCCTCGCGGCTGGAGCCGACGAGATCGCGGAGCGGCACCTCGAATGCGCCGGGGGGCGTGTCGACCTGCCAGGAGATCTCGCCGCTACTCGACACCTCGGCCCCGATGTTCGCCTCGGCATCGTCGGGAGAGTAGGGCACGCCTTCGTAGGCGACAGCCGTGGCCGAGAGGTCGGGTCGCCAGTCGAGTGCGACCAGCTGCGGGACGATCTCGCTCTCCTCCCGGCCGAGGTCGACAGAGAAGGACCACGATGCCGATCGCACCGTGCGCTGAGCCTCGACGGGACCGCCGGTCGACAGCGCGGTGCGCGCGTCGTCGACGATCTCGCCGACGGATCCGGCGTCGTCGAAGTCGAGGGGCGCTGGCGCACCCGCCACCGCGGCCGTCTGCGGCACGAACACCGCCACCGCGAGGGCGGCCGACGCGGCGACGGCCGTGGTCCCGAGGGCCCAGCCGGCGATCGACGCTCCGCGCCGGCGGGGGGCACGGGTGCGGGCACGGCGCAGGATGCGCTCGCGGTCCTGCAGCGCATGCGCATCGGGCGTGGATCCGCGGGGCGTGCGCGCGGGGTCGGCGTCGACCAGCACACGCTCCAGCGTGTCGCTCTCAGTCATCGACGATCACCCCCTCCGATCTCAGGGCGGCGCGCAGACGGTCCCGCGCACGGCCGAGCAGTCTGCGGACGGAGCCCTGCGGCCGTCGCCACAGTTCGGCGATCTCCCCCACCGACAGCCCGTCCCAGTACGTGAGCATGATGATACGCCGTTCCTTCGCCCCGAGAACAGCGAGCGCACGCATCACGCGCGCCCGTCGAGTCGGGTCGCTCTCACCCGACTCCGGGTCGCTTGCATCCCCGAGCACCCCGTGCTCGACCGCGTCGGCCGCGGCGCGCAGAGTCCCCGCATCCTCGGCCCGAGCACCGAGCACGGCGTCGGCGGTGCGGAGCAGCCAGATGCGTCCGGGCGGGATGCGGGCATCCAGACGCGTCCACGCGTGCAGGAACACCTCGGACACGATCTCCGACACCTGCGCATCGTCGAAGACGACGCCCTCGACATGCCGGCGGACGGCAGCCCAGTTCTGGTCGAACAGCTGCCGGAATGCCTCGTCCCGTGGCGGTCTCGGGTTCTCGCCACGGGCGCTCATCCGCGGAGATCCGGGGGCCGAGGCGCCGGAATCCGCACGGACGACGCGGTCATCAGAACCCGAGCCGGCCGAGCTGCTTGGGGTCGCGCTGCCATTCGCGGGCGACCTTGACGTGCAGTCCGAGGAAGACCCGGGTGCCGAGCAGCTCCTCGATCCCGCCGCGGGCACGGGCGCCGACGTCGCGCAGGCGTTTGCCCTTGTGCCCGATGATGATCGCCTTCTGACTGTCGCGCTCGACCACGATCGACGCGTGCACGTCGGTCAGATCGCTCCCCTCCCGCGCGGCCACCTCGTCGACGACGACTGCGATCGAGTGCGGCAGCTCGTCGCGGACGCCGTCGAGCGCCGACTCCCGGATGATCTCGGCGATGCGGTCCTCGTCGGACTCGTCCGTCGTGATCCCCTCCGGGTAGAGGGCCGGCCCCGCCGGCATGAGCCGGAGGATCTCGTCCGAGAGCACGTCGAGCTGCTCCCGGGTGAGTGCCGACAGCGGCACCACGGCGGCCCAGTCCTCGCGCAGGGCGTCGACCTCGATCAACCGTTCCGTGATGTCGTCGCGGGCCGCGGCATCCGTCTTGGTGACGATCGCGACCTTCTTCGCACGGGGGTAGCCGTCGAGCGAGGCGGCGATGCGGCGGTCGCCGGGGCCGACCTTCTCGGTCGCCGGCACGCAGAAGCCGATCACGTCGACGTCTCCGAGCACCTGCTCCACGAGGTCGTTGAGGCGTTCTCCGAGCAGAGTGCGCGGCTTGTGGATGCCGGGGGTGTCGACGATCACCAGCTGGCCGTCCGGGCGGTTGACGATGCCGCGGATGGCGCGACGCGTCGTCTGCGGCTTCTCGCTCGTGATCGCGATCTTCTCGCCGACGAGAGCATTCGTGAGCGTGGACTTGCCCACGTTGGGGCGCCCGACGAACGTCACGAACCCGCTCCGGTTCTGCTCAGTCATCGCGCTGCTCTCCTTCTTCCTGTCCGGCCCCGTCGTTCGACGCCGCCCTCTCCACGAACACCGTCGCGATGCCTCGGCCGCGTCCGCGGGATGCCCCGCCGGTGAGCACGAGGCCGTCGACGACCGCCGTGGCCCCGGGCTGCGGAACCTGACCCAGAGCCTTGCCCAGCAGTCCGCCGATCGAGTCCACGTCCTCGTCTTCGAGCTCGAGACCGAAGAGATCGCCGACGTCCTCGAGCGACAGCCGGGAGCTGACCCGGTAGCGACCGTCGCCGAGATCGAAGAACTCCGCCGAAACCCGATCGTACTCGTCCGAGATCTCGCCCACGAGCTCCTCGATGAGGTCCTCGAGGGTGACGAGTCCGGAGATCCCGCCGTGCTCGTCGATCACGAGGCAGACGTGGACGGCGTCGCGCTTCATCTGCTGCAGCAGGGTCTCGGCGCGCATCGACTCGGGGACGAACGTCGCCGGCCGCGCGATCGGGCGGATCGACGCGCCGCGCCAGGCACCCTCGTCGCGGTAGGCGAACTGCACGAGGTCCTTGAGGTAGAGCACGCCTACGACGTCGTCGGCCTCGTCGTCGACGACCGGCATGCGCGAGACGCCCCGCTGCAGGAACAGGGCCATCGCCTCGCTGGTCGAGGCGGTCGCGTCGACCGTGACCATCTCGGTGCGCGGAACCATGACGGCGCGCACGAACTGGTCGGTGAAATCGAACACCGAGTGGATGAGGTCGCGGTCGTCGGCCTCGATGAGGTCGTTCGACGCCGCCTCGTCGACCATGCTGAGCAGCTGCTCCTCCGAGGTGAACGAGCTGCGACCGGCGCCCGGGGTGACGCGGTTCCCCAGTACGACGAGCCCCTGGGCGATCGGTCCGAGCAGAATGCGGAGGCCGCGCACGATCGGCGCGGTCCCCCGCAGCAGTCCGTCGGCGTGATGCCGGCCGAACGACCGCGGACTCGCGCCGACCAGCACGAAGGTGATCCCCGTCATCAGCACGGCGGCGGCGAGCATGGCCCACCACACGTTGTCGAGCAGCGAGGTGAGGGCGACGGTCACGAGCACAGCCGCGGTGGTCTCGGCGAGCACGCGGATGAAGGCGACGGCGTTGACGTGCGCATCCGGATCGGCCGCGATCCTCGCCAGCTGCGCCGCGTTGCGCCCCTCGGAACCCATCTCCTCGAGGTCGGCGCGGGAGCGAACGCCGAATGCGGCGTCGATCGCCGCCATGAGGCCGCCGAAGGCGACCAGCAGCACGGCGCCGGCGAGAAGGAACCCGGCGGCGACGGTCATCGCCGGCGCTCGGCTGCGGCGAAGCCCTGGATGAGCTCCTTCTGCAGCCCGAACATCTCGCGCTCCTCGTCGGGCTCGGCGTGGTCGAAGCCGAGCAGGTGCAGCAGACCGTGGGTCGTCAGCAGGATCAGCTCGTCCATGAGGGTGTGGCCCGCGGCCTGCGCCTGGGTCTCGGCGACCTGGGGGCAGAGCACGATGTCGCCGAGGAGCCCCGGGGGTGTCGGGCGGTCCTCGCTGCCCGGGCGCAGCTCGTCCATCGGGAAGCTGAGCACGTCGGTGGGGCCTGGCTCGTCCATCCACTGCACGTGGAGGGCCTCCATCGCACCTTCGTCGACGAGTACGATCGCCACCTCGGCGTCGGGGCTGACGTGCAGCTGTTCCAGATTGAAGTCGGTGAGCCGCTGCAGCACCGTCTCGTCGACGTCGATCGCCGACTCGTTGTTGATCTCGATCATGAGAGTCCTCGTTTCGGCATACGGTCGCGCGGCCCCGGTCGCTGCGCACCTCGGCGATCGGCACGGTTCGCGAACTCCGCGGCCTGCTCGCGCTCCACGCGCTGGGCCGTGCGGCGCTCGTCGTACTCGCTGTAGGCATCGACGATGCGGCCCACGAGGGAGTGCCGCACGACGTCGTCGCTGGTCAGGCGGGAGAAGTGGATGTCGTCGATGCCGTCGAGCACTCGAGTGACGAGCCGCAGACCGGATGCCCCCTGCGGCAGGTCGACCTGGGTGATGTCACCGGTCACGACCATCTTGGTGCCGAAACCGAGACGGGTGAGGAACATCTTCATCTGCTCGGGTGTGGTGTTCTGCGCCTCGTCGAGAACCACGAACGAGTCGTTCAGCGTGCGCCCGCGCATGTAGGCGAGCGGGGCGACCTCGATGGTGCCCGTCGCCATCAGCCGGGGCACGATCTCGGGGTCCATCATCTCGTTGAGCGCGTCGTAGAGCGGGCGCAGATACGGGTCGATCTTGTCGGTCAGGGTTCCGGGCAGGAAGCCGAGCCGCTCCCCCGCCTCGACGGCGGGGCGGGTCAGGATGATCCGGGTGACCTCCTTGCGCTGCAGCGCCTGCACCGCCTTGGCCATCGCGAGGTAGGTCTTTCCGGTTCCGGCCGGACCGATGCCGAACACGATCGTGTTCTCCTCGATCGCGTCGACGTACTCCTTCTGCCCCAGAGTCTTGGGTCGGATCACCTTGCCGCGCGTCGAGAGGATCGCCTCCCCGAGCACCTCGCTGGGGCGCGGACCGCCGTCGCGCAGCATCCGCGCCGAGCTCGCGACGTCGCTCGGGGCGAGGTCTGCACCTCCCCGGGTCATCTCGAGCAGCTCTTCGACGAGGGTGCGCGCCTTGGCCACCGCGTCCGCCTGGCCGCTGAGCGTGATCTCATTGCCCCGCACGAGCACCTGCACGTCGCGGTGCTCGCGCTCGAGCATGCGCAGAAGCCGGTCCTGCGGGCCGAGCAGCTGCACCATCGCGACGCCGTCGGCGTAGATCTTCTCGACGGCCTCCGGGGCGGATGTTCCGCTGCGACGCTCCGGGACCTCGGGTCGTTCGTGGTTATCAGGCACCGACGCTCTTCTCGGTCAGTCCCCCGGCCAGCACATGCGCGTGGACGTGGAAGACGGTCTGCCCGGCGTTCTCACCGGTGTTGAAGACGAGGCGGAAGTCGCCGTCGTCGGTGTGCGAGCCCGCAAGCCGGGTCGCGAGGGCGACCATCTCGGCGAGGAGCGCGGGATCGCCCGCAGCGAGCTCGGCGACGTCACGGTACTCCGCGGTCTTCGGGATCACCAGCAGGTGCACCGGCGCCTGCGGCGCGATGTCGCGGATCGCGAAGACGCGATCGGTCTCGCCGACGATCTCGGCCGGAATCTCGCCGTCGAGGATGCGCGTGAAGATCGAGGGCTCGGTCATGCACCCAGTCTAGCGGCGGCCTCCGGGGCCACGGCGGGAACGCGCGCGGTCACCAGCGCCCCAGCGCGCCGGAGAGAACGGCGATCGCCGCGGGCCCCGCGGTCGAGGTGCGCAGCACGGTGTCTCCCAGCAGCACGCGCTCCGCCCCGGCGTCGACGAGCCGGTCGATCTCGGCGTCGGAGACGCCGCCCTCCGGGCCGACCACGAGGACGACGTCGCGGCCGTCCGGACGCACCTGCGTCAGACGGGTCTCGGCGCGGGGGTCGAGCACGAGCATCCGCGCGGCGGCCGCGCGCGTCACGAGATCCGCCGTCGACGCGACGGCGGCGACCTCGGGCACCCAGGCGCGGTGCGCCTGCTTGGCGGCCTCGCGGACGATGGTGGCCCAGCGTTCCCGGCCCTTCGCAGCCTTCGGACCCTCCCAGCGCGACACGCTGCGCGACGCCTGCCACGGCACGATCTCATCGACCCCCAGCTCGCAGGCCGCCTGCACGGCGAGCTCGTCGCGGTCGCCCTTGGCCAGGGCCTGCGCGAGGACGATGCGCGGAGTCGGCGCCGCAACATCGGTGCGGCCGTCGACGCGCACCTCGACCCGCGTCGGAGCCACCGACTCGGCCGCACCGGTCAACCAGACGCCGGCCCCGTCGCCGAGCGTGACGGACTCGCCCACCCGGAGCCGACGCACCACCGCGGCATGCTTCGCCTCGGCACCGGTGAGTGTGACGAGGTCGCCGACCGTCGCCGCGGCGGCCTCGGGAACGAGGAAGTGCAGCGCCATGGGTCAGTGCGAACGGAAGCGGTCGCGGAGCTTCGAGAACAGACCCTGCTGGAACTGCGCCAGCTGCGGCGCGGGGCTCTTCGCCTTCTTCGCGAAATTCTCGATGAGCGCCCGCTGAGACGAGTCGAGCTTCGTGGGCGTCACCACCTGCACGCCCACGCGCAGGTCGCCCCGCTGCGTCCCACGAAGCGGGGTGATCCCGCGGCCCTTGATCGTCAACACGTCACCCGACTGGACGCCGGCACGAATCTCGAGGTCGACCTCGCCGTCGAGAGCCTGGATGGAGGTCTCGGTGCCGAGGATCGCGTCGGTCATCGACACCTCGAGTGTCGCGAGCAGGTCGTCGCCGTCGCGGCTGAACGCGGGGTGCGGATTCACCGTCACCTCGACGTACAGGTCGCCGTGCGGGCCGCCGGCCTTGCCCACCTCGCCGGAGCCCGGCAGCTGCAGGCGCAGACCGGTCTCGACGCCGGCCGGGATGTCGAGCGAGACGGTGCGGCGCGACCGCACGCGCCCCTGACCGCCGCACGTGGCGCAGGGGTACGGGATGGTCGTGCCGTAGCCCTCGCAGGTGCCGCAGGGCTGCGACGTGACGACGTTGCCGAGCAGGCTGCGCACCTGGCGCTGGACGTGTCCCGATCCGCCGCAGATGTCGCACGTGACGGGGGACGTGCCCTCCTGGCAGCACGAACCCTGGCAGGTCTCGCACAGCACCGCCGTGTCGACCTCGATGTCGCGATGCGCGCCGAAGACCACGTCGCCGAGGTCGAGCGTCACGCGCACCAGAGCATCCTGTCCGCGCTCCCGACGAGATCGAGGACGACCGCGGCCGCCTGCCTGCGCGCCACCGAAGAACGTCTCGAAGATGTCGCCGAAGCCGCCGAACCCTCCGCCGAATCCGTTCGCCGCGCCGTCGCCGCCGCCCATGTCGTACCGCCGCCGCGAGTCGTCGTCGCTCAGTACGTCGTAGGCGTGGGTGACGAGCTTGAACTGCTCGGCCGCATCCTCGCCCGGATTCACATCCGGGTGGAGCTGGCGCGCCAGACGCCGATACGCCTTCTTGATCTCATCGGTGGAAGCGTCCCGGGACACCCCGAGAACCTCGTAGTGGTCCGCCACAATCGCCTTTCTGCGTGGTCTTCGTCGGCGTCCGCGTCAGCGGCTCGCCTCGTCGTCGTCGAGCATCCGCGACAGGTAGCGGGCGACCGCCCGTGCCGCCGCGAGATTGCTCGGGTAGTCCATGCGCGTCGGGCCCATCACGCCGACGCGCGCCGTGCCGCTGGGGGCGGCGTAGTTGCTCGCCACGATCGACGCCTCGCCGAGGCCGAAGGGGGCGTTCTCGGTGCCGATGCTCGCGGCGAGGCCGTGCTCGTCGCTCACCATCTCGCTCATCAAGCGCAGCAGGGTGACCTGTTCCTCGATCGCCTCGAGGAGCGGATGGATGCTGCCGCGGAAGTCCTGCTCCCGTCGGGCGAGCGTGGCTGCTCCCGCCATGACCAGCCGCTCCTGCCGGAACGTGCCGAGCTCGTCGACGATGACCGCGGCCAGCGCCCGGAGCACGGTCTCGCCGGGCTTCTCGGGGCCGGCGAGCAGCCCCTGGATGCGCTCGGCGGCGTCGCTCACCGCCTGACCGGTGAGCAGGGTCGACAGCCGGGCCCGCAGCAGGGCGACCTCGGCGTCGTCGACGTCGAGCGGCAGGGGCATCACGCGCTGCGACACGCCTCCTGCGTCGGTGACGAGCACCACGAGCATGCGGCGCGGCGCGAGGGCGACGAGCTCGATATGGGTGAGGTGCGCGCGGGCGAACGACGGGTACTGCGCCAGGGCGACCTGGCCGGTGAGCTGGGTGAGCACGCGCACGGTGCGGGCCATGAGGTCGTCGAGATCGGCCGGGGTCGCGAGGAACGACTCGATCGCCGTGCGCTGCGCCGAGGAGAGCGGGCGCAGCTGGGCCAGGTGGTTCACGAAGACGCGATAGCCCTTGTCGGTGGGCACGCGCCCCGACGACGTGTGCGGAGCGGTGATGAGCTCCTCGTCCTCGAGGAGAGCCATGTCGTTGCGGATCGTCGCCGCCGAGACCCCGAACGCATGGCGGTCGACGATGGCCCTGCTGCCGACGGGCTCGCGGGTCTCGACGTAGTCCTGCACGATCGCGCGGAGGACCTGCAGGCCTCTTTCGCTGACCATCGCCTCTCCTTCCGCTGGCACTCGATGCGTTCGAGTGCCAATCCTACCTCGCGCTGTGCCGGAGGCGCGGTTGATCGGCGTCAGTCGGTGAGCTCGCGCACGACCGCGTCGGCGAGCAGCCGGCCGCGCAGCGTGAGACGCACCCGACCGCGCACCGCCGCCGCCGGGTCGACGAGCCCGTCGGCGATGAGTCCGGCGACGCGCGTGCGGTTCGACGCGGGCAGATCGGCGACCGCGATGCCCTCGGCCAGACGGCTCTGCAGGAGCACGCGTTCGAGCATCCGCGATGCGGCGTCCGGGCGCTCGGTGCCCGCGGCGGGCGACCCCGCGGCCGCCAGGCGCTGCGCGTAGGCGGCAGGGTGCTTCACGTTCCACCACCGCAGCCCGGCGACGTGGCTGTGCGCGCCGGGGCCGAACCCCCACCAGTCGCTCCCCCGCCAGTACGCGAGGTTGTGGCGCGAGCGCTGCGCGTCGCTCCGGGCCCAGTTGCTCACCTCGTACCACTCGAATCCGGCCGCACCGAGCCGGGCGTCGGCGAGCTCGTACATGTCGGCCTGCAGGTCGTCGTCCGGTGTAGGCACCTCGCCGCGACGGATCTGCCTGGCGAGCTTCGTGCCGTCCTCGATGATGAGCGCGTAGGCCGAGATGTGGTCGGAGTCGAGCGCGAGGGCCGCATCGATCGAGGCCTCCCAATCGGCCAGCGTCTCCCCCGGCGCACCGTAGATCAGGTCGACGCTGACCGCCAACCCGGCGTCCTTCGCCGCGGCGACGGCGGTGCGCACGTTGTCGGGGTCGTGGGTGCGGTCCAGTGCGGCGAGCACGTGGGGTACGGCCGACTGCATGCCGATCGACAGGCGCGTCACACCGGCATCGGCGAGGGTCCGGGCGACCTCGGGGGTGACCGTGTCGGGGTTCGCTTCGACCGTGACCTCGGCCCCCTCGGCGAGCCCGAAGGCCGACACCGCGGCACCGAGCATCCGCGCCAGGTCGCCGGCCGGCAGGAGGGTCGGGGTGCCGCCGCCGAAGAAGACGGTGTCCATCGGGCGGAGCGCACCGGCGACGCCGAGCACCTCCCGTGCGAGGTCGATTTCGGCCAGCAGGGTCGACGCGTAGTCCTCCTGCCGGGCGCCCCGCAACTCACCGGACGTGTAGGTGTTGAAGTCGCAGTAGCCGCAGCGCACCCGGCAGAACGGGATGTGGAGGTACGCGGAGAACGGTGTGGACGGGTCGATCGGCAGATCCGCCGGCAGGCGGCCGTCGATCGGCGCGGGGTCGCCGAGCGGAAGGGGTCCCGCCATCAGACGGGGGTCGCGTACAGCGGCGAGATCGCGCGGAGGTAGCGGGCGAAGAGTTCCTTGCGGCGGCGCTTCACCAGCGGCGGCAGGGTGCGGTACAGCAGCGAATTGGGGGTGTCGAAGGCGCGCACCGTGAACCACACCTCGTCGTTGTCCTCGCGCCAGTCGACGTCGAACGCCTCTTCGCCACTCACGACCGAGCCGCCGACGGTGCCGAGAACGAATCCGATGCGGCGGGCCTCCTCGGTGACGGAGATCACGCGCAGCTCGGCATCCGCCCGCATGCCCGAGAGACGGCCGCGCACGCGCAGCGTCATCCCCGGCCCGACCAGCGGGGTGCCCTCGCTGTCGTACCGGGGCTCGACATCGCGCTTGCTCGGTGCGATCGGGTTTCCCTCGGCGTCGAAGCTCACCCCGGCGTAGCCGGCGCCGGACGCGGGGCGCACGTCGTCGATCGTCAGTCCCGCCGCGCGCTGCGCGGTCCATGACAGGAGGGCTTCGCCGGCGGTCTGGAAGCGCTCGGCTCCCGAGCCGATCCGCCACGACTCCTCGGCCGGGATGCTGCGCTCCGGCGGGTACTGCATGAGATCGGGCGCGTGGGAGGCTCCCACGGCCGCATAGTCCACCGTGTCGTCTCGGAAGTTCCCGCGCCGCATGTCTCCAGCCTACTTCGCGTTGCCTGGGCGAACACTCCACCCCCGCGCGGTCCGCGTTGATCGCGAGGCACCACGTTCGCCGCGGGACACCGCACGAGACGTGGTGCCTCGCGCCGAGTTCGGTGTCGCACCGGGTCAGTTCGCGGCGTTCGCCTCGGCCGCGACGATACGCGTGTATCGCGCGTGGGTGCGGCGCTGCATCAGGCGCAGCGCAGGCGACAGCATGCGCCACACGAGCGTCGAGGGACGCGAGATCGAACGGGCGGTGAAGACGCCGTCCTCCAGCACGAACGACTCCTCTCCGTAGATCGGATGCCCGGGGCGCGTCTCGTAGCCGAAGCCCCGCTCATCGGCCCACACGACCCGGATCGGCTCGGAGAAACGGATGCCGAGCACGCGCTTCGCGAGCACACCCTCGGCACCGGAGGCGGGAGCGGTCGTCGGGCCGTCGAAACCCGCGCGGCGCTTGAACTCCCAGGAGCGGATCAGCGCGCGCACGGCCTCCTCCGCCTCCGGCGCGACCGCGATGGTGCGCTCCGACAGCCGCATCCCGGCCGGAACCTGGGCGATCCGACGCCGGGTCATCCCGCGCTCGTAGGGCGGGAACGCCATCGCTACTTCTTGTCCTTGCCCTCGACGTCACCCGACAGCGCGGCGATGAACGCCTCCTGGGGCACCTCGACGCGACCGACCATCTTCATGCGCTTCTTGCCCTCCTTCTGCTTCTCGAGCAGCTTGCGCTTGCGGGTGATGTCGCCGCCGTAGCACTTGGCGAGCACGTCCTTGCGGATCGCGCGGATGGTCTCGCGGGCGATGATGCGCGCGCCGATCGCCGCCTGGATGGGCACCTCGAACTGCTGCCGCGGGATGAGCTTGCGCAGCCGCTCGGCCATCATCGTGCCGTAGCTGTACGCCTTGTCGCGGTGCACGATCGAGCTGAACGCGTCGACCTTCTCGCCCTGCAGCAGGATGTCGACCTTGACGAGGTCGGCCTCCTGCTGACCCGAGGGCTCGTAGTCGAGCGAAGCGTAGCCCTGGGTCTTCGACTTCAGCTGGTCGAAGAAGTCGAACACGATCTCGCCGAGCGGGATGTTGTAGCGCAGCTCGACGCGCTCCTCGGAGAAGTACTCCATACCGAGCAGCGATCCGCGGCGTGACTGGCAGAGTTCCATGACGGTGCCGACGTAGTCCTTCGGCAGCAGGATCGCGGCCTTCACCATCGGTTCCGACACCGAGCCGATGCGCCCGTCGGGGTACTCGCTCGGGTTCGTGACCGTGACGGTCTCGCCCGTGTCGGAGGTCAGCACCTCGTAGATGACGCTGGGCGCGGTGGTGATGAGGTCGAGACCGAACTCGCGGGCGAGCCGCTCGGTGATGATCTCGAGGTGGAGGAGGCCGAGGAATCCGCAGCGGAAGCCGAACCCGAGGGCCACCGACGTCTCGGGCTCGTACACGAGCGACGCGTCGGAGAGCTTGAGCTTGTCGAGCGCCTCGCGCAGTTCGGCGTAGTCGCTGCCGTCGATCGGGTACAGACCCGAGAACACCATGGGCTTCGGGTCGGTGTAGCCCGGGAGGGCGTCCGAGGCCGGCTTGCGGGCGCTCGTGACGGTGTCGCCGACCTTCGACAGACGCACGTCCTTCACGCCGGTGATGAGGTAGCCGACCTCGCCCACGCCGAGACCCTTGGTCGGGATGGGCTCGGGGCTCGACACGCCGATCTCGAGCGCCTCGTGGTTCGCGCCGGTCGACATCATCTGGATGCGCTCGCGGGGCGAGAGGCTGCCGTCGACCATGCGCACGTACGTCACCACACCGCGGTAGGCGTCGTAGACCGAGTCGAAGATCATGGCGCGGGCCGGAGCATCCGCATCGCCCTTCGGCTCGGGGATCTCCTTCACCAGCCGGTCGAGGAGGTCCTCGACGCCGACGCCGGTCTTGCCCGACACGCGCAGCACGTCGGCCGGGTCGCCGCCGATGAGCGACGCGAGCTCCTTGGCGTACTTCTCGGGGTCGGCCGCCGGGAGGTCGATCTTGTTGAGCACCGGGATGATGTGCAGGTCGTTCTCGAGCGCGAGATAGAGGTTCGCGAGCGTCTGGGCCTCGATGCCCTGGGCCGCGTCGACGAGCAGGATGGCGCCCTCGCAGGCGGCCAGCGATCGGGAGACCTCGTAGGTGAAGTCGACGTGGCCCGGCGTGTCGATCATGTTCAGGGCGAAGGTCTCGCCGTCGAGCTCCCACGGCATCCGCACGGCCTGGCTCTTGATCGTGATGCCGCGCTCGCGCTCGATGTCCATGCGGTCCAGATACTGGGCGCGCATGTCGCGGTCGGCGACCACGCCCGTGATCTGGAGCATGCGGTCGGCGAGGGTCGACTTGCCGTGATCGATGTGGGCGATGATGCAGAAGTTCCGGATCTGCGTCGCCGGGGTCGCGGCGGGCTGAAGCGGGGTGAGAGCGCGTGGGGACATGTTCCGTCGATTCTACGGTGAGGGAGGCCTAATGCCCGATTCCGTCGACGCGGTGGTAATGTCGCCCAGGTCTTCGGCCTGGCCGATGGCACTCAGTATCACGCGTACTCTGACCCGATTGCACGTACGCTGTTTGGTATACCAATACGTTGATAGGCGCGACGAGGCGCCGCGATGCGTAGAAGCACGATTGATCAGAGCCGCTCCGGCGATCCCGCTGCGGCTGTGAGGAGAGAGACGACCGCCCTTGATCAAGTATCTGCTGCGACGAGGTCTGGGCTGGGTGCTCATGATCGTGGTCGCGACGAACGTCACCTACTTCCTCGCCTGGGCGTTCCTGGACCCGCGGAGCAACTACGTCGGGCGCCGCCCGCCGCTCTCCCCCGAGGAGATCACGCGGATGCTCGAGCCGCGCAACCTGAGCGATACCGTGCCGCTGCTGGAGCGGTGGTGGACCTGGTTCAGCAACATCCTGTTCCACTGGGACTGGGGCCAGAGCCCGGTCGGGCAGTCGGTCAACGACCAGATCGCCTATCGCATGTGGATCTCGGGGGAACTCGTGATCGGCGCGACCATCCTCGGCGCCGTGCTCGGCATCGGCCTCGGCGTGTACACGGCCTCGCGGCAGTACAAGCTCGGCGACCGCATCGGCCAGGCGACCTCGATCATCACCATGAACGTGCCGATCGTCGTCGCGGCCCTCGGCATCGTGCTGCTCGCGATCGCCTTCAACGAGTGGGTCGGGGTGCGGGTCTTCTACGTCACCGGGGCCGGTGGCAAGGACGTCGACGGGTTCTTCCCGTACATCATCGACAAGCTGCAGCACCTCACGCTGCCGACCATCGCGCTGGTGATCACCGGCTACGCGAACTACCACCTCCTCCAGCGCTCTCTGCTGCTCGACAACATCAAGGCCGACTACGTCCGCACTGCGCGGGCGAAGGGCCTGACCAAGCAGCAGGCGATCCGCAAGCACGCCCTGCGTCCGTCGCTCATCCCGGTCGCGACGCAGCTGGCCTTCACCATCCCCACCGTCTTCACCGGCGCGATCCTCACCGAGACGATCTTCGGCTGGAACGGCATGGGCAAGTACTTCGTCGACACGATCGGCAAGAACGACGTCCACGGCGTCGTGGCGATCGCCGCCTTCGGGGCGGTCCTCACGGCGATCGGCGCGATCCTCGCCGACATCGCCGTGGTCGTGCTGGATCCGCGCGTGAGAGTGAGCTGACATGAGCACCGAAATGATCGATCCGGCCGTCCCGCAGACCGACAGCCCTGCCGCCACCACCGTGCCGCGCAAGCGTCTCTCGGTGTTCTCCCTCTACTACCGCCGGTTCATGCGCAACAAGCCGGCCGTGTTCGGGGTGTTCATCTTCCTCGCGCTCGTGGTCTTCTCCATCGTGGGGCCGCTGGTCGCGCGCTGGGACCACATCGAGCTCGACTTCCTCAACCTCGGCACGCCGCCGTCTTCCGAGCACTGGTTCGGCACGACGCCCGCGGGCAACGACCTCTTCGCCCAGGTGTCGATCGGCCTCCAGCGCTCGCTCATGATCGCTCTCACGGTGTCGATCGGCACGACCGTCATCTCCGCCCTCGTCGGCACGGCGGCGGCCTACTTCGGCGGACTGGTGGAGCGCACCACGCTGCTCATCATCCACTTCCTCATGGTCGTGCCCACCTTCCTCGTGCTCGCGCTGATCTCGAACAGCGCCGGCGGCGACTGGCGCGTGATCTCGCTCGCGCTGATCTTCATCGGCTGGTTCTTCCAGGCGCGGGTGATCTGGACCATGGCTCTGTCGCTGCGCGAACGGGAGTACGTGCACGCCGCGCGCTACATGGGCGTTCGGGGCATGCGCATCGTCATCCGCCACCTGCTGCCGAACATCGGCTCGTTGCTCGTGATCAACTTCACCCTCGGCGTCGTGGCGGCCGTCATCACCGAGACCGGCCTGTCGTTCATCGGCTTCGGCGTGAAGATCCCCGATGTGTCGCTCGGCTCGCTCATCGGCAGCGGCGCCAACACCATCACGAGCGCCCCGTGGGTCTTCTACTTCCCCGCCGCCGCGCTGACGCTGCTCACCGTCTCGATGGCGCTCGTCGCCGACGGGCTGCGCGACGCGCTCGATCCCACCTCGGCGGCAGGAGGCCGCGCATGACCCCCACTTCCTCGAACCCCGTCCTCTCCGTCCGCGATCTGCGCGTCAGCTTCCCCTCGGAGGCCGGCCGCGTCGACGCCGTGCGCGGTGTGTCGTTCGACCTCGAGGCCGGGAAGACCCTCGGCATCGTCGGCGAGTCCGGGTCGGGCAAATCCGTCACGTCGCTCGCGATCATGGGGCTGCTCGACGACAACGCCAAGGTGACCGGCTCGATCGTGTTCGACGGCCAGGAGCTGCTGGGCAAGTCCGACAAGCAGATGTCGATGATCCGCGGCAACGGCATGACCATGGTCTTCCAGGACCCGCTCACGTCGCTCACGCCGGTGTTCACGATCGGCGACCAGCTCATCGAGGCGTTGACGGTGCACCGCAGCCTGTCGAAGAAGGACGCGTGGGACCGCTCGGTCGAGCTGCTGAGCCTCGTCGGCATCCCCGAGCCCGAGAAGCGCATGAAGGCCTTCCCGCACGAGTTCTCGGGCGGCATGCGGCAGCGCGTCGTCATCGCCATCGCCATGGCGAACAACCCGAAGCTCATCATCTGCGACGAGCCGACGACCGCTCTCGACGTCACCATCCAGGCGCAGATCCTCGACCTGATCGAGAAGGCCCAGAACGAGACCGGCGCCGCGGTCATCATGATCACGCACGACATGGGCGTGGTCGCCCGCACGGCCGACGACGTCATCGTGATGTACGCCGGCAAGCCGGTCGAGCACGCCGAGGCCCGTGAGCTCTTCCACCGCACGCGGATGCCGTACTCCATCGGCCTGCTCGGAGCGATCCCCCGCATCGACAAGAGCGAGAAGGAGCCGTTGATCCCGATCAAGGGCAACCCGCCGCTGCTGATCGATCTGCCGGATGCGTGCCCGTTCGCCGACCGCTGCCCGATCGCGGTCGCGGCCTGCCGCGAGAAGGAGCCCGAGCTGCTGCCGGTCTCGACCGGCGGTGGGCAGTCCCACACGGCCGCGTGCATCCGCGCCGACGAGATCGAGGACGGCGGGCTCATCCAGGGCGCACCGGTCTACCCGCTGCCGGTCATCCCCGAGAGCGACCTGACCCGCACGCCCCGCGAGGAGCGGCCGGTCACGCTCGAGGTGCGCAACATGACCAAGACGTTCCCGCTCCTGAAGGGCGCGGTCTTCAAGCGCAAGGTCGGCGAGGTGCACGCGGTCAAGGGCATCAGCTTCGACGTGCGCGAGGGCGAGACGATGGCCATCGTCGGCGAGTCCGGCTCGGGCAAGACCACCACGCTGCTGCAGATCATGGACTTCGCCAAGCAGACCGACGGCGACATCGTGATCGCCGGCACGAGCGTCGGCGACATCCGCAACGGCCGCGAGGAGCGCGCGTTGCGCCGCGACATCCAGATCGTCTTCCAGGACCCGATGGGTGCACTGGATCCCCGGATGACGGTGGCCGACATCATCGCCGAGCCGATGATCGCGATCGGAGTCTCGCGCGCCGACGCGCATCAGCGCGTGCAGGAGCTCATGGATCTGGTCGGCCTCAATCCCGCCCACCTCGATCGCTTCCCCGGCGCCTTCTCGGGCGGACAGCGGCAGCGCATCGGCATCGCCCGCGCGCTGTCGACGAACCCGAAGATCGTCGTGCTCGACGAGCCGGTCTCGGCGCTCGACGTGTCGATCCAGGCGGGCGTGATCAACCTGCTCGACGAGCTGAAGGTCAAGCTCGGGCTGTCGTTCCTCTTCGTGGCGCACGACCTCTCGGTCGTCCGCCACATCGCGGATCGCGTCGCCGTGATGTACCTCGGCGAGTTCGTCGAGCACGGCGACGTCGACGAGGTGTTCGATGCTCCGAAGCATCCGTACACCCAGGCGCTGCTGTCGGCGATCCCCGTCCCGGACCCCGACATCGAGCGCACCCGGCAGCGCGTCATCTTCGATGCGAAGACGATGACCACGCAGCCGCTGGCGTCCTGACGTTTCACCCCGGTTAAGGTCCGATAACGGTATTCCATTATTCGACCGGATCCGGCGCGTTTGTGACGACGGCGAACTAACCTCCCCTTTATGACACGCCGCAAGGCGAAAGGAGCACCATGAAAGGCACCAGGAAGCTGACGGCAATCGTCGCCCTCAGCGGAGCCCTGGCACTCGCGATCAGCGGGTGCGCGTCGGGCAACGGCGGATCCGATGGTGGCAACGAGCCCCAGGAGACCAAGGCCGCGGACTACAACCCGCAGCCCCGCGAGAACCTCAAGGAAGGGGGCGAGGTCAACTTCGGCATCAACGAGATCACGCCCCAGATGAACGCCTTCAACGGCAACGGCAGCGCCGACACGCAGCGTCTCGCGTCGTGGTACACGCCGCAGGTGTTCCTCATGTCCGCCGAGGGCGAGGTGTCGGCCAACCCCGCATACCTCGACGAGTGGGAGATCGGCACGGAGGACGGCAAGACCGTCGTCACGATGAAGGTCAACGAGGACGCGACCTGGAACGACGGCACGCCCATCGACTACACCGCCTTCGAGGCGACCTGGAAGGCCAACAGCGGTCAGGACGAGGCTTACGAGGCCAACGCCACCGACGGCTACAAGGAGATCGAGTCGGTCACGGCCGGCGCGACCCCGAAGGACGTCATCGTGACGTTCAAGGGCGAGTTCGCCTGGCCGAAGATGCCGTTCCTCACGGGCATCATGCACCCGGCCGTCAACACGCCGGAGATCTTCAACGAGGGCTTCATCGAGAACCCGCACCCCGAGTGGGGCGCCGGTCCCTACAAGCTCACCGACTACGACGTGAACGGCCAGACCGCCACGTTCGAGCCGAACGAGAAGTGGTGGGGCGACAAGCCGCTGCTCGACAAGGTCACCTTCACGGGCCTCGACGCCTCGGCGTCGATCAACGCCTTCAAGAACGGTGAGATCGACATGGTCGGCACCAACACGAAGGACCGCCTCGCGCAGGTCGCCGACATGGAAGACGTCGTCACCTACCGCTCGCAGCAGACCGCCAAGACGATCGTCATCCTCGACGCCGAGAAGCCGCAGCTGCAGGACCTCGACGTTCGTGAGGCCTTCTTCATGGCGATCGACATCGACCAGCAGAAGCAGATCGCCTGGAACGGCCTCGGCTACGAGGAGCCCGCCGCGGGCTCGCTCAACCTGTACGACTTCCAGGACGGCTACAACGACTCGTTCGCCGAGGCCGGCCTGAAGTTCGACGTCGACGGCGCCAAGAAGCTGCTCGACGACGCCGGCTGGACCGAGGGCAAAGACGGCATCCGTGAGAAGGACGGCGTCAAGCTGGAGGTCGTGTACCCGATCCACAGCGACGACCCCACGATCGAGGCCCTCGCCAAGGCCCTGCAGCAGCAGGAGAAGGCGATCGGCATCGACCTGAAGATCGAGAAGCGCGCCGCGGCGGACTTCTCGACCGACTTCAGCACGAAGAACTGGGACGCCTTCTCGCTGCGCTTCACCGACTCCGACCCGTTCGGCCCGCTGTGGTTCTGCCAGCTGTACTGCTCGGACAGCGGCCTGAACCTGTCGGCCACCGGCACGCCGGAGATCGACAAGAAGATCGCCGACGAGGTCGAGTCGCAGACGACGGCCGAGGACTGGACCGCCGCCACGATGAAGCTCGAGCCGGAGATCATCAAGGAGACCTGGGGCGTCATCCCGCTCTACAACGGTCCTTCGATCTACACCGTCAAGGAAGGCCTCGCCAACCTGACGCCGGAGCCCTACGTGGGCCTCGACCTCTTCGGTGTGCAGCCCGTCGAGAACGTCGGCTGGGAGAAGTAACCCGTCGCACGGCACAGGGAGCGGGGTCGGTGGTCTTCCACCGGCCCCGCTTCGTCGTCTCCGCGGCCTCTCGTAGGGTGGAAGACGTGACCGTCCAGATCGTCTTCGTGCACGGCATCCGCACGTCCGCGACGATGTGGCGTTCGCAGCTCGCCTGGCTCGACGAACGCGGCATCCCTCATACGGCCGTCGACCTGCCCGCGCACGGCAGTCGCATGGACGAGGACTTCACCCTGCACGAGGCGCTGAGCACCATCGACGCCGCGGTGCGTGCGGCCGGTGAGCACGGACCGGTCGTGCTCGTGGGCCATTCGCTGGGCGGCCTGCTGTGCCTCGCGTACGCCGGAGGCGCCGAGCCCGCACCTCTCGCGGGTCTTGTCGCGGCCTCCTGCACCGCTCTCCCGCTCGGCGCGGGTCTGTGGGGGTATCGCGCGGTGACCCGCATGACGAACGCGCTCCCCGACCAGGGGCTGTGGATCTCACGCCGGATGCTCGCGGCCACGGTGCCCGTGGAGACGCGGTTCGACTTCGGGGCCGGCGGCTATGCGCTGGATGCGCAGGATGCCGTGCTCCGCAGCCTGACCGCGCTCGATCTCGCCACGGCCGTCGCGCGCATCGACGTACCGCTGTGGTTCGTGAACGGCCAGTGGGACCAGCTGCGTGTGAACGAACGGCTCTTCCAGCGCCTCGCCCCGCATGCCGAGCTGATCGTCGTGCCGCGCACCACCCACCTCGTGACGGCGATGCGCCCCCGGGTCTTCAACGCCGTGCTCGGCGTCGCGATCGCCTCCGTGGAGACGGGCCGGGCCGTTTCGCGCGATCGGGCCGACAACTGGTAGACTCGGTTCTTGGCTTGCGTGTGGGTTCTTCCCTCACGACCGCCGTGCAGCAGCCCTCTTCTGCTGCCGGCACTCCGAGAAAACTCCGTACAGAAAGCGTCCACACGTGGCAAACATCAAGTCGCAGATCAAGCGCAACAAGACCAACGAGAAGGCTCACGAGCGCAACAAGGCCGTGAAGAGCGAGCTGAAGACCCTCGTCCGCCAGACCCGCGCCGCCGTCGCGGCCGGCGACAAGAGCGCTGCCGAGGCGTCGCTGAAGAAGGCTGCCGCCAAGCTCGACAAGGCCGTCAGCAAGGGTGTCCTGCACAAGAACCAGGCGTCGAACCGCAAGTCGGCCATCGCCAAGCAGGTCTCCGCTCTCTGAGCCACGACTCACGGAATGCCCGTCCCGTTCGCGGGGCGGGCATTCGTCGTTCCCGGGGGTCGTCCTCGCGAGCGCGTCAGACGGCCCCGCAGCGCGTCACTCCCCGAAGGGCTGACGCGTCGCGATGACCGTGACCATGCGCTCCAGAGCGAAGATCGGGTCACGCGCGGCGCCCTTGACCTCGGCGTCGGCACGCGCGGTCGCCTGGATCGCCATGCCGAGCGAGCGCTCGTTCCAGCCGGACAGATCGCGACGCGCACGGTCGACCTGCCAGTCCTTCATGCCGAGGCGCTGCGCGAGCTGGCGGCTCGGTTCGCGATTGCCGGCGACGCGTGCCATCGTGCGGAGCTTCATCGCGAAGGCGGCGACCATGGGCACGGGGTCGGCCCCCGACGCCAGCGCATGCCGGAGCGAGACCAGCGCCTCGCCGTAGCGTCCGGCGATGGCGGTGTCGGCCACGACGAAAGCCGAGACCTCGACCCGTCCGCCGTAGTACTTCGTCACGACGTCGTCGGTGATGTCGCCCTCGACATCGCCGATCAGCTGCTGACAGGCGGCGGCGAGCTCGGTGAGGTCGTCAGAGAAGGCCGAGACCAGGGCGCGGAGGGCTGACGGCTGGATGCGCTTCTTCGCGGCCTTGAACTCACCGGCCGCGAAGTCGACCCGGTCGCCGTCGCGCTTGATCGCGGCGCACGGGATCTCGATGCCGCCGCCGGTGCCCGCGCGCAGGGCGTCGAGAAGCTTCTTGCCGCGCACGCTCGCGCCCGTGTGGCGGAGGACGACGGTGGCTCCGTCTTGCGGCTGTTCGATGTAGGAGACGGCTTCCTGCAGGAACGCGTCGGAACAGCGCTCGACACCGGACACGCGCACGAGGCGGGGTTCGCCGAAGAGCGAAGGCGAGGTGAGCGACAGCAGGGTGCCGGGGGCGTAATCGTCGGCGCGAACGTCGCTGACCTCGAGGGCAGGATCCTCGGCCCGGAGGTACTCGCGCACCCCGGCGATCGCGCGTTCGGCGCAGATCTCCTCGGGCCCTGAGACCAGCACGATCGGGGCGGGGCGCGGCTCTCGCCACGACACCTGGGGGATCTGAGGCTTCGCCGCGGAACGAGACGACGATCGCGGGGCTGCCATGCTCCCAGCCTACTGGGGGTGGCCGACATCCGACTCGGCGCGGATCGTGATCGCCTTCCCGTCGAGACCGAGCAGGATGCGCCCCTGACGGTCGGTGCGCACGACGTGCGCGCCCACGGCGGTGAGCAGGTCGAGCGTCTCTCGGCGCGGGTGACCGTAGTCGTTGTCGATTCCGCAGCTGACCAGGCCGATGGTCGGCCGTAGCGCCTCGTACAGCCCCGGGTCCTGATCGGCGCTGCCGTGGTGCGCGACCTTCACGACGGCGAACGGACCGGACGGGCGCGCGGCACGCACGAGCATTCGCTGCGCTTCGGCGCCCAGATCGCCGAGGAAGATCGACCGGGGCACGCCGCCGTGCTCGAACTGCATCACCACGCTCGCGTCGTTGCCCGCCGGGAAGACGCGCGACTCCCGCTGCGGCCAGAGCACGCTCCACTGCGCCTCCCCCAGTTCGCCGCGGAGACCCGCCACCCCCGCGACCAGGTCGGCACCCCCGCGTCGCAGCGTTTCGAGCATCCGCTCGTCGGCCTCCTCGCCCGGCGGCCCGTGCACGACCCGCGAGACGCGCCCCTGTACGGCCGCGACCCCTCCGACGTGATCGAGATCGAAATGCGTGAGCACCAGCAGATCGACGTGATCGACCGCGAGCTCTTTGAGGCACTTCGCGAGCGACTCGGGGTCGGGTCCTGTGTCGACGAGGGCGATACGACCGCCTGAGCGCACGAGCACCGCATCGCCCTGTCCGACATCGCAGGCGGCGATCGACCAGCCGTCCGGCGCCACCATCGGAGCCAGCGGGCCGCTGAGCGCGAGGTGCGCCCCGCCCAGCGACGTCGCGACGATCAGCACGACCACGGAGAGGGGGTGCACGAGTCGCACCGCACCCGGGACGACTCGTGCTCGCCACCCGGACGAGCCGCCCGCCGCGCCCTCTCTCCTGGCGCGATACCGCTCGCCGGGCCCGCGCTTCGGTCCGCAGATCACCACGCCGAGCGCCGCAGCGAGCACCGCGACGAGCAACGCGCTCACGGGGCCAGGGACGAGCACCAGTTGCCCGACCGGGAGGTCCGCCGCGACCTCGGCGGTCCTCGCGACCCAGGCGGCGGGCAGCCAGGCGCACGCCGCCAACGCATCCGCAAGACCGGGCAGGGCGCCCGTCAGACAGGCGAGCAGCCCGATCACCGTGGCGATCGGCGCGGCGGGCGCCGCCACGAGGTTCGTCGCGACCCCCGCGAGCGACTGCTGCTCGGCGAACAGCGCAACGATCGGCCCGCACACCAGCTGCGCCGAGAGCGGCACCGATATGACGACGGCGAGGGAGCGTGGCATCCAGCGGCCCAGGCCGACGGCGAGAACCGGGGCGAGCAGGATCAGCGCTCCGGACGCCGCGACGGAGAGGGCGAACCCCGGCGTCGCGGCGAGCCAGGGATCGACGATGAGAATGGCGGTCGCGCTGAGCGCGAGGATTCCCGCGCCGGCGCTCGGACGACCGAGGAGGAGGGAGAGCATGGCGGCACCCGCCATCACCGCGGCGCGGATGACACTCGGCTCGGGCGTGACCAGCACCACGAAGGCGCCGAGCGCCACTGCCGCCGCCCCCACCCGCGCACGGCGCCCGCCTCCGCAGAATGCGACGCCCCAGAAGACCGCACCGACAACCAGCGCGCAGTTCGCTCCCGAGACCGCGGTGAGGTGGCTCAACCCCGTCGCGCGCATGTCCGCCCCCAGGGCATCCGACACCGCTCGCGTGTCGCCCACCGCGAGTCCCGGCAGCAGACCGGCCCCGGGGTCGGGCAGTGCGGTCGCCCTGTTCAGGAACTGCGCGCGCATCGACGCCGCGACCCCGAACACTCCAGCGGCCGGACGCACCACCTCGACCTCGGTGGCGAAGAGCACGAGCACGGCGCTCTCGCCCGCGGTCGTCGCACGCGCCTGCCCGCGCACGCGGATCATCGCCCCGAGGTCGGTTCCGTCCGTCGGCTCGATGCCCACCCGGATCGGGACTGCGGTCGAGACGCGGCTCTCGCCGCTCCCGATCGAGACCGTGCGCGCATCGAACCACCACCGACCGTCGGCCCCGCGCGACGCCGACGAGGTCACCTCCGCCACGACCTCGATCACACGCCCGTCGTCGTCCGCTGCGACGTCGCGCGCCGGCGCGGCGAGGGCGGCGGTGAGCGCCACGGCCGCGCACGCCGCGAGAAGCACGTGCACGACTCCCCCAGCCGCACCGCCTCGAATCCCCGCGGGAATCGACCGCGACTCGGCGGCACCCACCTCGACCACCGCGGGAACTGATCGCGAGCGGACGAGTCCCACCGCCAGCCACGCGACGGCCGCGATGATGCACCCGATGACGATCGGCCACGCAGAGCCCGGTAGCGAGATGCTCACGAGCGCCGAGCCCCACGCGGCGCCGGCGAGGGGCAGCAACCGCAGATCGCGCGCCTTCACACGCGCACGCCGTCGCGGATGCCCTCGAGCAGTTTCTCGCCGATGCCGGGGACGGCCAGCAGATCGTCGACCGAGCGGAACCTGCCGTTCTCCTCCCGCCACGCGACGATGCGCTCGGCGAGGGCGGGTCCGATCCGCGGCAGGGTCTCGAGCGCCGCCTGGTCGGCGGTGTTCAGATCGATCACACCGTCGGACGTCGCGTCGCCCGTGCCCCCGCCGCCCGGTCCCGCGCTCCCCGACGGCGCGACCGGCGGCGTCGCACCGATCACGGGCACGACGATCTGCTCGCCGTCGGTGACGACGCGCGCGAGATTGACTCCCGCGAGATCAGCCTGATCGGTGGAGCCGCCCGCCGCAGCCACCGCATCGACGACACGGGCGTCGAGGGCGAGCACGTAGAGGCCGGGCCGCTCGACAGCGCCGAGCACGTGCACGTAGAGCTCTCCCCCGGGCGCCCCCTCTGGCTCGCCCGTCGGCGGATGAGCAGGCGAAGACGTTCCGACGGCGACGGTGTCGACGGGTGCCGCCTGACCGCGCAGGATGCCCAGGCCGACGGCCCCGGAGAGGACGACCAACGCGAGGATCACCCCGGCTCCGACGCTGAGCCGCCGACGTCGGGAGAAGGGCGTGGCGGGGCCGGGCGCGTACGCGTCGGGAATGACGGATGGCTCCGGCGAGGAGGTCGACGAGTCGGGCTGCGGCATCCGACCACGCTAGGCAGCCCGCTACACGGCACCGCTCGTCTGAGCCGGGCGATGTGCGCAAGCCCGACACCGAACGCTCTGTGCAGGATGCACGCGGCGCACCTCGCGGCACGGAGGAACGACGAACCCCGGCCCCGCAGGGGGGCCGGGGTTCGTCGTCGGACTCTCAGCCCTTGACGACCAGGCTGACGATCTTCGGAGCCCGGACGATGACCTTGACGATCTCCTTGTCGCCGACCGCGCGGAGGACCCGCTCGTCGGAGCGCGCGAGGGCTTCCAGCTCGGCCTCGCCGATCCGCGCCGGCACGTCGAGCTGCGCGCGCACCTTGCCGTTGATCTGCACGACGGCAGTGACCGCGTCCTCCACGAGCAGCGCCGGGTCCGCCGACCGCCACGTCACGAGACCGACGGACGGCTCGTGGCCGAGGGCCTCCCACATCTCCTCTGCGGTGTGCGGGGCGACGAGGTCGAGCATCACGGCGACGGTCTCGGCGGCCTCGCGCACGGCGGGATCCGCCGCTCCCGCTCCGCTGTCGATCGTCTTGCGGATCGTGTTGACCAGCTCCATCAACCGGGCGACGAGCACGTTGAACTTCGTCTGCTCGACGAGCGACGGCGCCTCGGCGAGGAGCTTGTGGGTGGCGCGGCGAAGGGCGGCGTCTCCCCCGTCGAACACCACGTCGACCGGGCTCGACACCTCGCGGGCGATGCGCAGCGCGCGGGCCAGGAACTTCTGGGCGCCGGTCGTCGACACGTCGGCCCAGTCCTTGTCGTCTTCGACCGGGCCCGCGAAGGCGAGACCCACCCGCAGCGCGTCGGCGCCGTGCGCCTGCAGTTCCTGCTCGAACAGGACCAGGTTGCCCTTGCTCTTCGACATCTTCGCGCCGTTGAGGATGACCATTCCCTGGTTGATCAGGTTGGAGAACGGCTCGGTGAAGTCGATGAGCCCCATGTCGAACAGCACCTTGGTGATGAACCGCGCGTACAGCAGGTGCAGGATGGCGTGCTCGACGCCGCCGATGTACGAGTCGACGGGCGCCCAACGCGATGCCTGCGTCGGGTCGAACGCCATCGTGTCGCTGTTCGGCGACAGGAAGCGCAGGAAGTACCACGAGCTGTCGACGAAGGTGTCCATCGTGTCGGGGTCGCGCAGCACCGGGTCGCCCGTCTCGGGGTCGACGGTGCGCACCCAGCCCTCGGCTCCACCGAGCGGCGAGGTGCCCTTCGGCGACAGGTCGAGGCCCTCGACGCTGGGGAGCCGAACGGGGAGCTGCTCCTCGGGGACCGGCACGATGCGGCCGTCGTCGGTGTGCAGCATCGGGATCGGCGTGCCCCAGAAGCGCTGACGAGAGATGAGCCAGTCGCGCAGGCGGTAGTTCTTCGCCGCACGCCCGGTGCCGGATGCCTCGAGTCGTTCGATCGCCCGGGCGATCGCGTTGCGCTTGGAGAGTCCGTTGAGTTCGCCGGAGTTGATTATGCGTCCCTCGCCGGTGAGCGCGATGCCCGTCGTGGCGGGGTGCTGCTCGTCGAGGGCGGCGGCGGTGTCGATGGGCACGCCCTCGTCGTCGACCTCGATCACCGGCATCGCTCCCGTGACCGGGGCACTGGTGTCGACGACGACCTTCACCGGGAGGTCGAACGCCCGGGCGAAGTCGAGGTCGCGCTGGTCGTGCGCGGGAACCGCCATGACCGCGCCGTGACCGTAGTCGGCCAGCACGTAGTCGGCCGCCCAGATCGGCAGCTTCTCACCGTTGACCGGGTTGATCGCGTACTTCTCGAGGAAGATGCCGGTCTTGGGGCGGTCGGTGGCCTGGCGGGAGATGTCGGTCTCCTTCTGCACCTGCTCCAGGTACGTCCGGAAGCGCTCCTGCACCTCGGCCGGGGCATCCGCCACCAGCTCCGCCGCGAGGTCGGAGTCGGGGGCCACGACGAAGAACGTCGCGCCGTGCAGCGTGTCGGGGCGCGTCGAGAACACGGTGACCGGTTCGTCCCGGCCCTCGATGCGGAAGTCGACGTCGGCGCCCACGGAGCGACCGATCCAGTTGCGCTGCATCTGCAGCACCTTGTGCGGCCAAAAGCCCTCGAGCTGGTTCAGGTCGTCGAGCAGACGATCGGCGTATTCCGTGATGCGGAAGTACCACTGGGTCAGCTTCTTCTTGACGACCTCGTGTCCGCAGCGCTCGCAGCGACCGTCGACGACCTGCTCGTTGGCGAGCACAGTCTGGTCGTTCGGGCACCAGTTCACGGCGCTCTTCTTGCGGTAGGCAAGGCCGCGCTCGTGCAGCTTCAGGAACAGCCACTGGTTCCAGCGGTAGTACTCGGGGTCGGACGTGTGCAGCACCCGCGACCAGTCGAACGAGACGCCGTACTTCTGGAAGGCCGTCTTCTGCTGGGCGATGTTCTGGTAGGTCCACTCGCGCGGGTCGGCGCCGCGGCGGATCGCGGCGTTCTCGGCCGGCAGCCCGAACGAGTCCCACCCGATGGGGTTGAGCACGTTGTGCCCGCGGTGCCGCCAGAAGCGCGCCACGATGTCGGAGTACAGGTAGTTCTCGGCGTGCCCCATGTGCAGGTCGCCGGAGGGGTACGGGAACATCGCGAGCACGTAGCGACGGGGACGCGTGTCGTCGTCGCCGCCGGTGAGGAACGTCTCGTTCTCCGCCCAGTACTCCTGCCACTTGGCCTGGATGGCGTGCGCCGACGACGTCTCGTCCTCGGCAGGAGCGGTGGACAGGTTCTCAGACAACGAACGCACGACCAATCTGAAAGGAAAATCGGGATCAGTTCAGGATATCCGAAGCCCAGCCCGCGGGGAGGACGGCGCCGAGGGCGGCGAGCGGGCCGCGCGCCTTGACCCCGACCTCGTCGACCTCGGCGCGGGCATCCGATCCCCAGGTGATGCCGCCGCCGGCGCCGACCATCGCCGTGCCGTCGGGCTCGACCAGGATGCTGCGGATCACCATCGCGAGGTCGAGGTCGCCGTCGTCTCCGACGTACCCGAAGCACCCGGCGTAGACCCCGCGCGGGCCGCCTTCGAGCGCGTGCAGCCGCGTCATCGCCGACAGCTTGGGAGCACCCGTCATGGAGCCTGCGGGGAAGGTCGCGGCGAGCAGATCGCCGAGTGTCGCGCCGGGGGCGGCCGCGCCGCTCACGCTGCTGACGAGCTGGTGCACCGCCGGGTAGCTCTCCACGGCCCACAGCCGGTCGACGCGGATGCTGCCCGCGACGCTCACGCGCGAGAGGTCGTTGCGCATGAGATCGACGATCATGACGTTCTCGGCGCGCTCCTTGGGGCTGGCCGCGAGCTCGGCCGCCAGAGCCGCATCCTCCGCGGGCGTCGCGCCGCGCGGTCGGGTGCCCTTGATCGGGCGGGTGCGGATGACGCCGCCCTCGACGCGCAGGAACTGCTCGGGACTCGCGCTGAGCAGAGCGCGCCCGCCGATGCGCACGAATCCGCCGTGGTGCGCGGGGGTGGCGGCCCGCAGGCGCAGGTACGCCCCGGCCGCATCGCGGATGCCCGGCACGGTGAAACGCGTCGTCAGGCACAGCTGATATGCGATCCCGGCGCGGATGAGCGCCCGGCACTGCTCGATCAGGTCGGCGTACGCATCGGGCTCGTGCCGCCCCTGTGCGACGAGCGGGGACGCGTTGGCGGGAGCGACCGCGCGCGGAGAGGCGCCGGCCTCCGCCGTCGACCCCGCGGCCGGAGCATCCGCGATCCGGACACGCGCGACCCGGGCATCCGCCGCCTGCACCTGTGCGGCCCAGTCCGCGAGGTCGTCGCGGGCTGCGCAGAGCCAGACGCGCTGCCGTGAGTGGTCGTAGGCCGCGATGCGCCGCGCGCGCAGCCACGATCGCGGCTCGCCGGGCGCGGCCACCGGCGCGCCGGCCGCCGCCGCGCCCGACTCGTAGTCGAGCCATCCGACCCAGCCCCCGCGGAACGGCGGCAGGTCGTGGCCGTGCTCCGCGTCCTCGTCGTCCTCGACGTCCTCGACGGGGGCGGCGGCGCTGAGCGGGAGCGACGCAGGCAGCGCGTCGATGTCTCCGACCCCGACGAAGCTCCAGCCGTCGCGCGACTCCGGTCCGGCGTCGAGCCAGAACAGCTCGGACGCCTGCGCCTCGAGCGCGCGGAACAGGACGATGGGGTCGTGCCAGTCGTCCAGCAGGCGGACGCGCAGACGGTCGGGCACGTTTCCCAGCCTACGACCCGCGCTGCGGCGTATTGTCGAGCTGTGGACGACGTGTTGACCTGGCTGTTCGAGTTCATCCGGTCGATCGATCCCGTCACCCGCACCCTGGTGGCCGGCCTCGCCGTGATGCTCGAGACGAGCGTTCTCATCGGTCTGATCGTGCCGGGCGACACCGTGGTCATCATGGCCTCGATCGGCGTGCAGGGCCCGGTGCAGGCCACCCTGATGGTGATCGCCGTCGTCGTCGGCGCGCTCATCGGAGAGAGCATCGGCTTCGCGCTCGGCCGGTGGCTGGGTCCACGCATCCGCACCTCGTGGCTCGGACGCCGCATCGGCGAGAAGAACTGGCTCCGCGCCGAGCGGTACCTGCAACGGCGCGGCGGCATCGCCATCTTCCTGTCGCGATTCCTCCCCGTGCTGCACTCTCTCGTGCCGCTCACCGTCGGCATGAGCCACTACTCCTACCGGCGGTTCCTCGCGTGGACGGCCCCGGCCTGCGTCATCTGGTCGGTGGCGTACGTGAGCGTGACCTCGCTCGCCGCCCTCACGTTCGACGAGATGGTCGACCGGGTGCACTACGCAGGATACGTCTTCGTCGGCATCATCGTGCTGTTCCTCGTGCTCGTGTTCATCGGCAAGAAGGTGCTCGAGCGCTCCGAAGCTCGTCATCTCGACGCTCGGGAGGCGGAGCCCGGGACCGACGTGAAAGACTGAGGCAATGGCCTCCGCACCCTCGGCCCCGCGCATCCACTGGTTCGCCAGACTCGAGCACCGCTTCCACGTCTGGCGCGAGGGGCGTGCGCGCAAACGCGGCCGCACCGCCGTCGTCGTGCCGTTCCCCGGCTACGGCGGCCCCGGATGGGTGCGCGTCGTCGGACGCGTGCTGATCGTCCCGCCCCAGCGCAAGGGCAAGGACGGCGAGCTCGCCAGCATCCGCGGCTGGCGCAGCTTCGTGGGCATCCCGGTGAGCTTCGCCAAGGTGCGGGTGCAGCTCGGCGACACGGTGCACGAGGTCGTCGCCGACCGCGGCGGCGTCGTCGACGCGGTGCTGCACGCCGACCTCGAGCCGGGATGGCAGACCTTCCGCATCTCGACCGAGGATCAGGAGCCGGTCGACGGCACGGCGTTCGTCGTCGCCGAGTCGACCACGTTCGGCGTGCTCTCCGATGTCGACGACACGGTCATGGTGACCGCCCTCCCCCGGCCGTTCATCGCCTTCTGGAACTCGTTCGTGCTCGACGAGCACGCGCGCATCCCGGTGCCCGGCATGGGGGTGCTGCTCGACCAGCTGCTGCGGCAGCATCCGGGTGCTCCGATGATCTATCTGTCGACCGGCGCCTGGAACATCGCGCCCACCCTGCGCCGTTTCCTCGGCCGCCATCTCTTCCCCGCGGGCTCCATGCTCCTGACCGACTGGGGGCCCACGCACGACCGCTGGTTCCGCAGCGGTCGTGATCACAAGCTCACGAATCTGCGCCGCCTCGCCACCGAGTTCCCGCACGTGAAGTGGTTGCTGATCGGCGACGACGGGCAGCACGACGAGGCGATCTACACGCAGTTCCTCGATGAGCATCCCGAGGCGGTCGCGGGCGTGGCGATCCGCCGCCTGCTCCCCGCCGAAGCAGTGCTGGCCGGTGGCCGCGCCGGCGAGCAGCCCCACTCCGACACGCTCGTGCCGTGGGTGAGCGCCGAGGACGGCGCCGGGCTCCGCGACCTGCTCGGCGAGGTCGGCATCCTCGACTGACATGTTCCTCACGCGCGACGACTGGACGGCGCGCGCGGACGCGCATCGCGACCGCGCCGACGCCCTCACCGCCGATCACCGCGCACGGGCGGCGACGGGCGAAAAGCATCCGGTGTGGGACTTCCTCTTCACTTACTACTCGTACAAACCCGCGCAGCTGCGGCGATGGCATCCGGGCGCCGGTGTCGAGCTGACCGACGCGCGGGAGCGCGCCGACTGGCGTTGGTACGCCGCCGGACGCGAGCCGGGATCGGTCGTGCCGGATGCCGCGGCCTTCGCACGGCAGAAGCCGGCACTCGCACGACTCGTCGAGATCATGCTGCGCCGCACGGCGTCACGCCCCGGCCAGTTCGGATGCTTCGGGCTGCACGAGTGGGCGATGGTGTACCGGGCCGACGAGCACCGCCACCCGGTTCCGCTCCGCCTCGGGCGGGACGGCACGGATGCCGTGGTCGAGACGCACGAGCTGCGCTGCACGCACTTCGACGCCTTCCGCTTCTTCACCCCCGAGGCCGTTCCCCTCAACCGCGCGCCTCTGACCCGCGACGATCAGCCGCTGATCGAGCAGCCCGGCTGTCTGCACGCCGGCATGGACGTGTACAAGTGGGCGACGAAGCTCGGCCCCCTCGTGCCCGGCGAGCTGCTGCTCGACGCGTTCGAGCTCGCCCGCGACATCCGACTGCTCGACATGCAGGCAGCGCCGTACGACCTCGCTGCGTGGGGCGTCGAGCCCGTGCGCATCGAGACGCCGGAGGGCAAGGGCGAGTATGTGCGGCGGCAGCGCGCGTTCGCCGACCGCGGGGCGGCGCTGCGCCGTCGGCTGCTCGACGCCTGGCTCGGCGGGGATTCCGCCACAGTCGCCGCGTGAGAGGGGTGCCGACCGCGATCCGCGGTCGGCACCCCGCACTCAACTCTGCAGCGCCTCAGCGATGGGAAGCGAGTCGCCGGCCGTGCCGTTGCCGAAACGGATCGTGCGCCCGATCGTCGACGGCTCGCCGAGAGCGGCGGCGATGACGGCGGCGACGTCCGCGCGCGAGACCTCGCCCCGGTCCTCGGGGTCGAGCCGGATGCGGCCCGTCGGCTCGTCGAGCGTGAGACCACCGGGGGCGAGGATCGTGCCGTCGAGCTCGGTGCCGCGCAGGTGCTCGTCTGCTGCCCACTTGGCATCGGCGTAGGCGAAGAAGGGGTCGTCCTGGGGCACGCCGTGGTCGGCCTTCGATCCGAGCCACGAGACCATCACGTACCGCTGCACGTCCGCGGACTGCGCCGCGTCCATCGAACGGATCGCGGCGTCGCGGTCGACCGCGTAGGTGCGCTGGGCGTCTCCGCCGCCCGCACCGGCCGACCAGACGACCGCGTCGTGTCCGCGCACGAGGTCGGCGATCTCCTCCGTCCCGAGCTTCTCGATGTCGGCGACCACGGCGCGGGCGCCGGTCTTCTCGACGTCGGCGACGTGATCGGGGTTGCGGACGACCGAGGTCACCTCGTCGCCACGGGAGACCAGGAGGGGCGCGAGGAGCAGGGCGACGCGGCCGTGCCCTCCGAGGACGATGATGCGGGACATGCGGTTCTCCTTACTCCGGCAGCTGGGAGCTGTCGATCACGAAGGCCTGCGGATGGCCGGGGAGGTAGCGCACCACGACCGGTTGCCCGGTCGGCAGGTACGCGTCGCGATCAGGGTAGACCGCGGGGCTGAAGAAGTCGTTGGGGAGCGTGTACTCGGTGCCGTCCGCGACCGAGAACGTCACCCAGTCGCCGTCGACCGTGCCTGTGGTCGGCCGGCCGTTGTCGTGGATGTACGCGCGCGTCATCGGGACGCCGGTCAGGCTGAGGATGCCCACGACGAGCGAGACGAGCATCACGGCGGCCGCGACGCGGGCCACGACGACGCGGATGCCGACGAGCACGGCCCCCCGCGCACGGTCGCCGTCGGGCAGCAGACCCTCGCGCTCGCGCACCCGACGCAGCGCCTCTCCGGGCACCGCGGCCTTCGACGAGAGCGCCAGGAGGCCGAACAGCGAGAAGGCGGCGATGAACACGACCGCGTAGGCATGCGAGGCGACGAAGTTCGCGATCCACATGACGGTGTCGAGAGGATTCATCGCACGGCCTCCTTCTCGATGGTGACGGCAACGGTGGCGGGGTCCTCCCGCCGGTAGTACGCCCAGATCGGCGATCCGACCTGCAGCCGCCCGACGGCTTCGGGGAAGGCGAAGACGGTCGTATCGGCCTCCCACGTCGATGCGCCCTCCGGCGCCACGAGCACTCGCAGCTCGAGCTCGACCTGCCCTTCGCGCCGACGCCCGGTGGGCCGCACGGCGAGCACGGATGCCGGCGCCTGGAGGCCGGTGGTCCGCGCCCGCACCAGAGCGGGGTCGATCAGGCCGCGGTCGATCCGCCACTGCAGCATCGCCTCACGCACCGCGGGGTCCTCGAGATCGGCGAGCTCGACGGCGTCCGGGTCGCCCGGGCGGTAGCGCACCGGGAGCGCGAGTCCCTCGCGCAGATTGCCGAGTTCGGTCGGCGGCACGAGCATCCGCACCTGCCCGATGAAGTCGTCGCCCTCTTTCGGCGCCACCCGGATGAACAGGTCGTATTGCGGGACGTCGTTGATCGAAGTGCCCGTCGGCGCGGTCTCGACGATGCGGCCGACACCGATCTCGGGCGATCCGGCGCCGAAGCGCCGCCGACGCGGTCCGCTCCGCGCTCCTCCGAAGGTCAGCAGGATGCCCCAGGCGACGCCGATCATGATCGTCGCGCCGGGCGAGTCGCCGCCTGCGAACGGGAGGATCGAGTCGCGCTGGTCGATGCCGAACAGCCCCTCTCCCACCCAGATCCCCAACCACGCGGTCAGGAGCAGCCAGACGATCAGCAGGATGACGCGGAGCATTACTTCAGCGTATCGAGGGAACCGCGGCCAACGCGTCGCGCACGCCCTTCGCCGCCGAGCGGCCGGCGCGATTCGCACCGATCGTGCTCGCCGAGGGACCGTATCCGACGAGCTGGATGCGCCGATCGGCCACGGCGGTCGTTCCCCGTCCGTTGCGGTCG
Source organism: Microbacterium sp. Soil_N32 (assembly GCF_057655505.1). Taxonomy (NCBI): domain Bacteria; kingdom Bacillati; phylum Actinomycetota; class Actinomycetes; order Micrococcales; family Microbacteriaceae; genus Microbacterium; species Microbacterium sp. Soil_N32. Next base: position 182,331 of record NZ_JBDGME010000019.1, on the reverse strand, counting down.
AGCCGGATGCCTCCCTCGGGGCTGCGCAAATGGAGCGGTGCGAGGTGCGCGATGGCCGGCCGGAATCCGGTCGCCCAGAGGATCACGTCGACCCGTTCGAACGCACCGTCCGCCCACCGCACGCCGTCGGGCTCGATGCGCGCGAACATGGGCAGACGCGCCGCATAGACCCCCCGGCGCTCCGCCTCGCGCTCCTGCTCCCGCAGCATCAGACCCGTCACGCTTACGACGCTCTCGGGCGGGAGTCCGCGCGCCACGCGCTGTTCGACGAGCGCGACGGCGGCCGCCCCGGCCTCGGGGGTGAAGTCGTCGGTGCGCCAGACCGGTTCGCGCCGCGTGGCCCAGAGCACGTCGGTGACGGGCGCGAGCGCGCCGAGGAACTGCACCGCCGACGCGCCACCGCCGACCACGAGCACGCGTCGTCCACGGAAGTGCTCTGGGCCGGGGTAGTCGACGGTGTGCAGCTGCTCGCCGAGGAACGTCTCCATGCCGGGGTAGTGCGGCAGGAACGGATGCGTCCAGGTGCCCGTCGCGTTGACGAGCGTGCGCGCCCGCCACTCGCGCTCTCCCGCGCGCACCCGCAGCACGCCGTCGACGTCGTCGACGCGGTCGACCGTCACCGGGCGGACGATCGGGAGGCCGTGCTTCTGCTCGTAGGCCGCGAAGGACGCGGGTACGACGAGGTTCGCGCGGCGCCCATCGCGCGCGGGAGCCGCGTCGTCGGGCAATTCGGCCACGCCGTGCACGTCGCGCATCGTCAGTGCATCCCATCGATGCTGCCACGCGCCGCCCGGTGCTTCGTCGGCGTCGAGCACGAGATGGTCGATACCGAGCCGCTGCAGGTGGTACGACGCCGACAGGCCGGCCTGGCCCGCGCCGATCACGATGCTGTCGAGGATGCTCACGCTGAAGACAACGCCGGCGGCGAATCGGTTGTTCCGCACGACGCGCCCGGGATGCGGCCGCGGATTGGTGCTCGCGTCGCCCGGTGTAGTACGCTTTTCGAGTTGCCCCGAGTGATCGGGAGCGATTCTGGGCCTGTGGCGCAGCTGGTAGCGCACCTGCATGGCATGCAGGGGGTCAGGGGTTCGAGTCCCCTCAGGTCCACAACAAAACCCGCGAGAGATCGCGGGTTTTCTTGTTCTCCGGGCGGTATCACCGCGTACAGCGGTACAACCCAACCCGAACTTCACCGCTCTGATCTTGCCCGCAGCCCGGGGGCGGCCCCACAGGTTGATCCGACGCCTGCTCAGTCTTTGTAGCCGGAAATGACGAGGAGTTGACGCTGAAGCTCCGCCGCATCCGCGGAGGTGTGCCATTGGCCAACTACCTCGTCCGCCTCCATCACACTGACGGCAACTCCAGGGATTCCCCAGTTCATGATGACGTATTCCGTGCCGGGCTCGGATGTACGCTCCTTCACAAGGCTGACGCCCACATCGTCGATCTCCATCGACGTGCCATTCGGGAGCAGTACCGTCGACTCCACCAGATCGCAGCCAGGCTCCCCCAACGCTGAGAGTTTTTCGGCGTCGAGGATTGTCGGCGGGCACTGTTCCAACTCCTCGGAGCCCGGTGGAATGTGCACCGAGTTGTCCGTCGTCGCACATGCGCTGAGCATCCCGAGAGAGATCAGCAGTGCCGTCGCGAGCAGCATGCGTGCCACTCCGACTCCTCGCCTCGAGATGTGATCGATCATCGTGGCTCAGCTTAGAACCGGGATGCTGCGTGCTGCGCATCCGGGCACCTCTCCGCAGATCACCTCACGCGTCGACGACGAGCTGCGGGCTGCGCGACCGCGAGACGCACGGGTACATCGTCGGCGAATCTTCGTCGACGATCAGGGAATCGCGGTGCTCCGGCTTTCCGTCGAGCACGCTCACCGCGCACGAACCGCAGACGCCGCGCAGGCAGGAACCGCGCACCCCGACCCCGGAGTCTCTCATGGCGTCGAGCATGGACCGTTGCGCCGGCACCGTCACCGTGACGTCCGACCTGCTGCACACGACCGTGAACTCCTCGTTCGGCCGGTGCGCCCGCGGTACGGGTTGGAACCGCTCGACATGGATGCTGCCGCCACGGGGGAGCTCGCCATCGAGCGCACCGAGCGCATCGATGAAGGTCTGGGGTCCGCACGCGTGGATCGCGGTACCCGGTGCGGTGCCCGAGACGAGGCGGGCGAGGTCGAGGCGGCCGTCTGCACCGCTGACGTGCACGGTGATCCGGTCGCCGAGCGCGTCGAGATCTGCGGCGAAGGCGACGTCGTCGGGGTGCCTCACCAGGTACACCATCCGCCAGTCGGCACCCTCGGCCGCGAGGTGCCGGGCCATGGCGAGGATCGGAGTGATGCCGATCCCGGCGGCGACGAGCAGGTATGACGGGGCGTCCGCGAGGGCGAACAGGTTGCGGGGCGGTCGCACCCAGACCCTGCTCCCTACGCGCAGGAACGAGTGGATGTAGTGCGAGCTGCCGCGCGACGACGGCTCACGCAGCACGGCGATCCGATAGCCCGCCACGTCGGCGGGGTCTCCGCACAGCGAGTACTGGCGCTCGTGCCGCGTGATCAGCTGCACGTCGACGTGCGAACCCGGCGCCCACGGGGGCAGCGGCGAACCATCCGGTGCTTCCAGGCGCACGCTCACGATGGAGGGGGTCTCCCGCACGATCTCGCTGACGACGAGCGGCATCATTCCTTCGCGCGAGCGCATTCAGTACAGCACCTTGTACGCACCGGCCATCGCGCCGTCGATCGCATCCCCGACCGAGGGGTCGTAGCCGGACGTGCTCGCCCAGATCTGCCCGGACGTCGGCACCTCCTCGGCGAGGTCCTGCGTCTCGGGATCCCAGAGGCCCGCCCGCAGTAGGGCGCGTCCGCAATGCAGGTAGACCTGCTCCGTGCGCACGACGATGGCGAGGTCGGGAACCGAGTGGTCCTGCTCGAGCATCGCCAGCAGGGACGGATCGTCGGTCACCGTGGCGGTGCCGTTGATGCGCAGGGTCTCGGTCATCCCCGGAACGAAGCACAACAGCCCCACATGGCCGTTGTCGAGGATGTTCGTCATCGAATCGGCGAGCTTGTTCCCCAGTCGGTCAGGGATCACCAGCGTCCGACGGTCGAGGGCCCGCACGAAGCCGGGATAGTCGCCCCGCGGCGAGCAGTCGCAGTTACCGGCGGAATCCGACGTCGACAGGCAGCAGAACGGCGAGTGCGCGAGGAACGCCAGGCAGTTGTCGTCGAGGTGTTCGATGATCTTCTGCACCGTCGGCGCCTCGACGGCTCCCAGGGTTGCGCGCATGCCGCTGAGGTCGACGGGGCGGAACTCGCGGACATCCATCTCTCCACGCTAGACGCGGATGCCCCCGAGGTCTGCATGGCATCGACACATGCATCACGGCGTCGACTGTGCCGCGGACACAACCACCCTCCGAGGCCGTGTTCGTCGGATGTCCCTCGGGCGAACTGCGGCTACTCTTGAACATTGTTCAGGTGAACACCGTTCAGGAAGGTCGACATGTCCGAAGCCACTCCCCTCGCTCGCTCCACCGCGCGCTCCGGCGCCGCCGACCTGGCGCGCATCGCGATCTTCGCCGCCGTCATCGCCGTGCTGGGGTTGCCGGGGTCGTTCACCGTCCTCGGCCCCGTGCCCATCACGGCGCAGACGCTCGGTGTCATGCTCGCCGGCGCGATCCTCGGCCCGTGGCGCGGCGCAGCCTCCGTGGGTGTCTTCCTCCTCCTCACCGCGATCGGAGCGCCGCTGCTCGCGGGCGGCCGCGGGGGGATCGGCGTGTTCCTGGCGCCCTCCGCGGGCTACCTCCTCGGATGGCTCCCGGCCGCATTCGTCATCGGCGCCCTCGTGCACGCCGGCCGGCGCCGTCCGACCGTGCTCCGCACCTTCACCGCGAACGTCGTGGGCGGCATCCTCGTCGTGTACGCGATCGGCATCCCCGTGCAGAGCCTGCTGACCCGGATGCCGCTGGGCGAGACGGCGCTCACCAGCCTCATCTACGTGCCCGGCGACCTGACCAAGGCCGTGCTCGCCACCATCGTCGTGATGGCCCTCGTCACGGGTTACCGGCGCGCATTCCCGGTCGAATGGAGCGACGCACCCCGTCGGAAGACGCGCACCGAGAGCACCGACGGGGCGTCGCGTCCGTGATCGCACTCGTCCCCGGCGACGCCCCCGACCTGCTGTCGCGGGTGGCCGAGGAACGCCGTTCCGGCCGTGCGCCCCTCGTCACGGATCCGCGCTGGCCGCGAGCGCAGCTCGACGCGGTCGCCGCCACCGCTCTGCGCGCATCGATCCCCGCCGACACCGGATGGGCGACCCTCACCTCCGGCTCCAGCGGAGCGCCGCGCATCGTCCTGCGGTCGGCCGCGTCGTGGTCGGCGTCGTTCGCCGCGGTGGCGCACCTCCTGGGCGCCGGGCGAGACGACCGCATCCTGCTCCCCGCTCCCGCGAGCTCGTCGCTGACGCTCTTCTCACTGGCCCATGCGCTCGATGGCGGCCCTCGACCGTGCGGGCCGGGAGTCACGACCGACCCCGATGCCGTCTGCGTGCATGCCACCCCCCAGGGTCTGCGTGCCGTTCTCGAGCGGGGCCCGGCGGCGACGCCGCGTCTTCGCGCGGCGCTCATCGGCGGTTCGGCCCTCGATGCATCGCTGCGGCAGGAAGCGGAGAGTCGAGGCATCCGTGTCGCGTCCTACTACGGCGCGGCGGAGCTCTCGTTCGTCGCGATCGACGACGGCACCGGATGGCGACCGTTCCCCGGTGTCGAGATCGCCATCGTCGACGACGAACTCTGGGTGCTCTCGCCCTTCCTCTCCTCGGGGTACGCCGGCGGAGGTTCGCCGGGCCCGCTCCGGTGGAACGGTTCGTGGGCGACGGTCGGCGACCGCGCGCGGTGGGTCGACGGATGCCTCGACCTGCTCGGGCGCGCCGACGAGGCGATCCTCAGTGCCTCGGCGACGATCCGACCGGACGAGGTCGAGGCGGTGCTCCGGACCGTGCCCGGGGTGCGTGACGCCGTGGTGTTCGGCGTACCCCGCGGCCGGGTGGGTTCCCTCGTCGGGGCGCTTCTCGAACCCGACCTGTCCGGTTGGAACCGGTCCGTTCTCCATGCGACGATGCGGCGACAGCTCGCCCCCGCGCACCGTCCGCGGCGGTGGTTCAGGGGCGCGCTCCCCCGCACGGCATCCGGCAAGCCTGCGCGCGCCGAAGCCCGGCGTCGCGCGCTGGCGGGCGAGGTCGAGCGCTATGCCTGAAGCGGTCGTCCTCGCGGCCCGCCGCACGCCGTTCGCCACGCGCGGGCGGAGACTGGCCGACGTTCCCGTCGAACACCTCGCTGCGCCCGTGCTGCGAGCGGTCCTTGCGGATGCCTGTATGGACGCGCCGATCGCCGACGTCACCCTCGGCAACTGCCGCGGGCCGGGCGGCAACCCCGCGCGCGTCGCCGCGCTCGCCGCCGGATTGAACACGCGGATCCCCGGCGCGACGATCGACCGGCAATGCGCCAGCGGGCTCGCCGCCATCGCGACCGCCGCGGCGAGCATCCGCGCGGGCGGCGACCGGGTGCAGCTCGCCGGCGGAGCGGAGAGCGCGTCCACCGCTCCCCTGCGCAGCACCGCGGGCCGCGCGCACGACCGGGCACCGTTCGCACCGGCCGGCTTCGACGACCCCGACATGACCGTCGCGGCCGACGACCTCGCCGCCCGGTTCGGCATCGGCCGCCGTCGGCAGGAGGCTCAGGCGGAACGCAGCCACCGCCGGGCGATCGCCGCCCGCGACGCCGGACGGTTCGACGCCGAGATCGTCGCCGTCGGATCGCTGCGCGCCGATGACGCCATCGGCGCCGTCCTCCCCGTCTTGCCTCGACTGCGCCCGCTCCACCCGGGCGGCACCGTGACCGCGGGCACGTCGACACGGGTGAGCGATGGTGCCGCCGCCGTCCTCGTGGCCTCGGCCGGCGCGCGCGGAAGCCGTCCGGGGCTGCGTGTACGGGATGCCGCCGTCATCGGCTGCGATCCGGCCCTCCCCGGGCTCGGCGCGGCGTTCGCGATCGACGAGCTGCTGCAGCGCCAGGGTGTCGAACTCAGGGGCATCGGTGCGATCGAGATCGTCGAGGCGTTCGCGGCGCAGGTGCTGGCGATCTGCGATCAGCTCGGGATCGCAGAGGACGACCCGCGTCTCTGCGCCGATGGCGGCGCTCTCGCTCTCGGCCACCCCTGGGGTGCGAGCGGTGCCGCCTCCGTCGTGCGTCTGTTCGCGCGGCTGGTGCGGGGCGGTGCTCCTGCCGGCACGCTCGGCGTCGCGGCGGTCTCCGCCGGCGGCGGACTCGGCGTCGCGATGCTCTTCGAGGTCGTGAGGTGAGCGGCCCGCCGACCCTCGAGCTCGTCGATGTGGACGTCGTCCGCGGCGGCATCCCCGTCCTGTCGGGGGTCACGCTGCGATCCGACGCTCGCACCGTCGCCGTCATCGGCGAGAACGGCTCGGGGAAGTCCACTCTGGCCCGGATGCTCAGCGGCCTTGTCCCCGCCACGCGCGGCACGGTGCGCGTGCTCGGCATCGACTCCCGTCGCGACGCCGCGACGCTGCGGCGCCGCGTGGCGACGGTCTTCAGCAACCCGGACACGCAGATCGTCATGCCCACGGTCGCCGAAGACGTCGCCTTCTCGCTGCGCGCCCTTCGGCTGCCGCGCGCTGAGGCGGACGCCCGCGTCGATGCTGCTCTCACCCGGTTCGGGCTCTCGTCCGTGCGGGATGCCGCCGCCCACGAGCTGTCCAGCGGTCAGAAGCAGCTGCTGGCGGTGGCGGGTGCCTTCGTCCGCGACCCCGATCTGGTGATCGCCGATGAGCCGACGAGCTTCCTCGACGCCCGCCACGCGCGCACCGTTGCCGACCACCTCCTCGCCGATCGCGGCCACCGCACGCTCCTCGTCACGCACGACCTCGTGCTCGCTCGACGGTGCGAGGTCGCGGTGCTGTGCGCGGGCGGACGGGTCGTACGGACCGGTGATCCCGCGGCCGTCGTGGACGCCTACGAGACGAGCCTGGGGTGCTGACCGTCTACCGCCCCGGCACGGGCCTGCTGCACCGCCTCCCGGTGGGACCGAAGGTGCTGGTGCTCGGCGCGTTGAGCACGGTCGTGCTGCTCGCTCCCAGCACGTGGCTGGGGGCGATCCTCGCCGGTGGAGTGGCGCTCGCCACCTCGCTCGCCGCCGCGATCGGCAGCGGCGGCCTGCTGGCCGACATCCCGCGGCAGGTGTGGGCGATGCGGGCCATGATCGTGTTCCTGCTCGTGAGCCAGACGCTCTTCCTGGGCGTCGAGATCGCGTGCGCGACCACCGTGCGGCTGGTGGCAGCCGTGCTGATCGCGGGACTCCTCGTGCGGACCACGCCGCTCGCAACGCTGCTCGGCGCGTGCGAGCGTGTGCTGCGCCGCCTGCCCCTCCGCCGAGGCGTGGCGGAGAAGGTGGCACTGCTCCTGGTGGTGACGGTGGGCATGGTGCCGACCCTCGTGCGGCTCGGGCACGAGGTGCTCGACGCACAGCGGGCGCGAGGAAAGCGCGCGGGGCTGCGCACCTTCGTCGTCCCCTTCCTCGTGTGCGCGCTGAGGAGTGCCGACGAGCTGGGAGATGCGCTGGCGGTCCGCGGGGTGGACTGACCTCGGTGTCAACCGTCTTCTCGGGCGCCCGCGCGCCCGCTAGGAAGAGGGTCCCCCAGGATTGGAGTCCCCATGAGCACGCCCCACGACGACACCGCCGAGCCCCGCGACTACGACGGCCCCGATTCCGACATCGCGTCGGGCAACATCACCGACGCCGACTTCGCCGCATCCCCGACGCGGTCCGACGACGACGAGCCGTCGGACCGCGAGGCGGACTAACCGCCCGACGGGTTGTCGACGGGTGTGCCGTCGTCATCGAGGGTGTGCGCCGTCGTGGCCTCGTCGGCCTGCTCCGGCTTGTCTCCGCCGTCGGCGTTCTGCTCGCTTGCGGCAGTCGTCCCGGCATCGTGCGCGTGATCGCTCATCGTGTCCTCCTCGTTCGGAACGGCGACCGTACCTCGATCCGCGGAGCGCACGGACGGGGTTGACCGCGCGCGCCGCACTGTCCACACTGCGCGACGTGCCATGCTGGTGCCCCTGCGCGCAAGGGGGAAGACGGATGTCGGAGCCCGCCCGTAGTCTGCAAGGGTGAACGACCCTGCGCATACACCTTCTCCCGAGTACACCTCCGACGTCCTGTGGGCGTGCGTCGAAGACGGCTTCCATGTCGGCAGCCGTGGCGGCGACTTCCTCGGCTACGTCGACCGGCAGTCCGACGGGCGTTTCCGCGCCTTCGATGCGCGCAGCACGGCACTCGGCGACTTCTCGACCCTGAGCGAGGCGACGCACGCCGTCGGCACCGCCTCCTCCCCGACCGTCCCGCTCGCCAACGCCGGCGACTCCCGGATCGGCACGGCCGAATGACCGCCGGCCTCGTTTCCCTCGTCTACGCCAGCACGGCCTCGCAGCCGTTCCGCGAGACCGCGCTCGAAGAACTCCTCGCCACCTGCCGCCGCTTGAACGCCGCGCGCGACGTCACCGGCATGCTTCTCTATCGGGGTGGACGCTTCATTCAGATCCTCGAGGGCCCCCGCGACACTGTCGACGAGCTGTTCGCCAAGATCAGCCGCGACCCGCGCCACCACGACGTGCGGATGCTGATCGAAGAACCGATCTCGGAGCGCCGCTTCGTCGAATGGACGATGGGCTATCACGCGTTCCGTGCCGACCCCACCGGGGCCCCGTCGGGCTATCGCGACTCCTTCGCCGACCTCGAGTCCGGCGTCGACCGTGAGGCGGCGCGACGGGCACTGGCGGAGCTCACGCTGTGGTTCCGAGTGCGCAGTCCCCGCGTGAGCGACGTGGCGAACTAGGACCTGTCGAGAGCGGCGAGCATCTCGGTGTAGCCCGAGACGTACGTCGGGTGCTCGAGGTCGCCCAGCGTGCGACGCAGGAGCGCGCCGTCCAGGATGTGCCCCGTGGCCCCGTCAGCGGGAGCGGCGGGCGGTGCGGGCACGCCGAGCCGCTCCGCCAGGAAGTCCACCACTTCGCCGAGCTGCACGGGCTGCTCGTCGGTCGCGTGCAGCAGCGCAGGCGACTCCGCCAGACGGAGAAGGATGTGCAGCGTGCGGACGAGGTCGGCTTCGTGGATGCGGTTGGTCCAGCGCTGTCGATCCACCGTGCGTCCTTCGCGCACGGTGCGGAGGAGGAAGTCGCGTCCGGGACCGTAGATGCCGGAGGGTCGGACGACTGATGCCCCGAACAGCTCGACGGCCGCGCGCTCCCCGTCGCGCAACGCGCGGGCCCGATCGCTCGAGAGCGGTGGTTCGTCGTCCTCGGTGATCGGCGCCTCGGGCCCGACGCCCGCGAAGACTCCGGTCGAGGACACGAAGACGGTGCGCTCGGGAGCGTCGGGCAGAGCGCGCTCGAGGTGCTGGAGTGCCCGCCGGTAGCCGTCGACGTCCTCCCCCGGCGGCAGCGTGACGATCATCGAATCCACGCGGGGCAGCCGCGCGTCGAGCAGCCGGGAGACGTCGGCGACGATCCCCCGCACACCCGACGGGAGCGGAGCATCCGTGCGCCGCAGCGCGATCGCCTCGGCGCCCTCAGATCGGAGCAACGGCGCCAGAGCGGCGCCGAGTTTGCCGTAGCCGACGAGCAGGGTGCGGCCGGCGTCGCGCGGGCTCGGGGATGCGTTCATCCCCTCACCCTGCCACAGCCGACCGACCCCGCCGGGCCCCTGCTCAGCTCTCAGACTTCGGCAGGCTGACGACCTCGTTCTCGGCGTCGTACTGCTCGCCCGTGATCTTCGACTTGACGAAACTGAACAGCGACGCGATGCGACCGCCGGGGCTGTCCCAGTACTCGGCCGTTTCCGCCGAGAACTTCAGCAGACCCACGTCGGGGTCGTTCGGGCCGTTCGGGAACCAGGCCTCCACGACCGGGTTCCACAGTTCGTCGATCTTCGCGCGGTCCTCGACCAACGATGCGTGGCCCGAGAGCGAGACCCACGAGTCGTTCGAGCTGAGCGAGACGCCCACACGGTCGTCGGCGCGAAGATCGGTGACGAAAGTGGCGCTCTTCGCGACGAGGAACCACAGGTCGCCGTCGAACTCCGCCTCCTGCACGGTGAGCGGGTGGGCGACGAGGCGGTCCTCGGCGTTGCGGGTGGTGAGCATCGCGAACCGGAAATCCTTGATGAGCTCGGCGACTCGCTGGGTGGGCGTCTGATCGGTCATGGGTGCGGTCCCTTCCGAGCCGCCGGGAGCGGCGGCCTCGCGACCAGCGTGGGGCGTTCTCGCGACGTGCGCCAGGGGCTTGCGATCATCGGGACGCCCGGATAGAAAGGCCGAGCTGGCGATCTCCACCGGGGCGATCGAGCCGATGGCCGGGAGGCGCGCGTGATGGGACTGTTCCGACGACCCGAGTTGCCGATCGTGGAGGACGACGAGCCCCGCCTGTGGTCGCAGGGCTGGGGCCTCGTCGCCACCCGGAGCCTGCAGACGCTGGCCGTCCTCGCCGTGGTCGCCGTCGCCGTGCTGGTCATCACGCAGCTGTCGCTGGTGTTCATCCCGGTCACGATCGCGCTCATCCTGGCCTGCGCGATCCATCCTCTCGTCGCCCTGATGCGTCGCCACGGCGTGCCCTCGATCCTCGCCACGTGGATCGCCCTGATCGGCATCATCCTCGTGCTCGGTGCGGTCGTCTGGGTCATCGTGCTCACGGTGCGGTCGCAGTGGGACGACCTCGTCGACTCCGCCAGCGACGGCATCTCCCAGGTGACCGCGTGGCTCGACACCCTCCCCTTCGATATCCAGTCCCTCGACCTCGACGATCTGTGGGCCAGCGCGCAGGACTTCCTGACCAGCGCGTCGTTCGGGCGCGGTGCGCTCGCGGGAGTCTCGGCGACGGCCAGCTTCTTCACGGGCCTCGCGCTCATGATCGTCGTACTCTTCTTCTTCCTCAAGGACGGGCCGCGCATCTGGGAGTTCCTCCTGCGCCCGTTCACCGGCCGCAGCTACGAGCGTGCGCGCCGCATCGGCGACAAGACGGTCGCGACGTTCGGCGGGTACGTCCGCGGTACGTCGATCGTGGCCGCAGCGGATGCCCTCGGTATCGGGATCGGTCTGGCGATCCTGCAGATCCCCCTCGCCATCCCGCTCGCCGTGATCGTGTTCCTCACGGCGTTCATCCCCCTCGTCGGGGCCACGGCTGCCGGCATCCTCGCGGCGCTCGTCGCTCTGGTGACCCACGGACCGGTCGCCGCGCTCATCGTGGTCGGCATCGTCGTGCTCGTCAACCAGCTCGAAGGCAACTTCCTCCAGCCGGTCGTGATGGCGCGTTCGCTCAAGCTGCACGCGCTGGTGATCCTGCTCGCCCTGACCGCGGGCACGATCCTCGGCGGCATCGTGGGGGCGGTCCTCTCCGTGCCGCTGGCCGCCGCTGCGTGGGGTGTCATCACCGTGTGGGACGGCCCGCACACTCCCGCACGCCCGTTCCGGCAGAAGCGGCCCGAGACCGTCGACGGCAGGGAGGACGCGTCCTAGCGGCCCGCCCGGGGCGCGTCAACCGACTCCCCGGCCGGCTCCCATCGTCGTAGCGTCGAGACCACTCACCGACGAGAGGAGCATCCGATGACCACCAATCCCCCGCCCCCGATCCCGCCGGTCCCGCCGTTGGGCGGCGACGACGAGGGCACGGACGTCCCCACCCGCGAGGTCGACGGCGAGCGTGAACTCGATGAGGACGCGAACCCCGACCTGATCGACAGCGCCGACGCCGACCGCATCGCCGCGGAAGGCGACTGATCGAAGCGACGCGTCATCCACGGCACGACGAAGGGGCGGGCCCGGATCTTCCGGGCCCGCCCCTTCGGTTCGCGTCGTCAGTTCGCCAGCAACGGCGGCAGCGAGGGGATCGGCACGGGCCGAGTGGCCCGGTTCGTGCGGTTCGGCGCATGCATGCGCTCGACATCGGCGAGCACCTCAAAGGCGTTGGAGTAGCGCATCGCGAGGGGCAGGTCGCGCACCCACACCACCTCGACCTCGGTCTCGGCGAACTCGTACACGCACGCCACGATGTGGCGCGGGTCGTTCGCAGGGAATCGCTGGTCGTTGATCACCCACTCGGTGGGCGTGATGCGACGCAGCACGTAACGCGGCTCTGGATCTCCTGACATGACGGCCCTCCAAGACTCTTCCCCCGTACTCAGTGAGTCTCGGCGAGAAGCCGCACGACGGCGAGGGGCTTGACAGATCTGCAGAAGCATGCCGATCTGGAATATCGGCGTCAGGCCTCGTTGCCGCCCGCGGAAGCGACCTGCGCGCGCCACCATGGGGTCTCGATGAAGCCGCGCTTCATGAAGACCAGCTCCATCGCGGCGGTCCATCCGCGCACGCCCTTCAGGTGCGCGATGGTGCCGGTGAGGAAGTCGTGCAGCGTCTCGGTGCTCGGCAGGATGATCTCGCAGTACAGCGAGTTCTCCTCCAGCGCCGCGGCGAGGAAGCGGACGGACACGTGCTGCGACAGCGTGCGCGCGACCGCCGCGAGACGCGAGGGCTCGACGCGCAGCATCAACAGCGTCTCGGCGCTCATGCCGAGCGCGGATGCCGGCACCATGGTGACCGTGGTGAGGCATCCCGCGGCCCGCATCCGGTCGTAACGGCGCCGCACACTGCTCTCGTTCATGTCGAGCTTCGCCGCGATCGACAGGAACGACGCGCGTCCGTTCTCGCTCAGCTCGCGGACGATGGCCCGGTCCGCATCGTCGAAGTGGGTCGGATCGCACGTATTCGGCGCCGGCATGAAGGCCTGCGGGTCGCTCGCCACCTCGGCATGCGTGTCGTACAGCTGGCGTCCCCAGTCGAAGCTGACCTTGTAGGTGTGCACCACGAGGTCGCTGCGCCACCGCTCGACCCCCGGGATGCCCTGGAGGTCGGTGAGCACGTGGGCGTAGGTCGCGGAGTCGCCCGGGATGACGACCTCGGCGAACACGTCGAACTTGCCGGTCACGAGCGTCACGAAGCGCACGAACGGCGACCCGATCAGCGCTTCCGCCACTCCGAGCTGGCGCCCGGGGGTGCAGTTGATCCGCACGAAGAACGTCTCGACATGCCCTTCGCTGCCGAGCGTCGGCACGATCCCGACGCGCACGACGCCCTCGGCGAGCAGCTGCTGTCCGCGACGTGTGACCGTCGACACGGATGCTCCGGCGAACTCGGCGATCGACGTCCAGCTCGCCCGCCCGTCCTGTTGAAGCGCGACGACGATGCGACGATCGAGGTCGCTGACCTCGCGTCCCCCCTGAACCGCGCTCATGCCGTCGGCGGGTACACCCGGTGCAGGAAGCTGCGCACCGCGTCCGTCCACGCCTCTGCCTCCTCGATCTGGGGCGAATGCCCCGACTTCTCGAACACCACCATCTCGGAGTCGGGGATGAGCTCGGCGATGGTCTCGCTACACGATACTGGCGTGATCCAGTCGGTCCGCCCCACGGTGATGAGTGTCGGGACGGCGATCTCGTGAAGGCGCGGCTTCAGGTCGTAGTTCGGGAGGTTCACCGAGAACGCGTAGTTGTGCGCGCGGTAGCGGTACGGGGTCGCCTGCACCTTCCGCTCGACCGCCTCGGGGTCGTACGTGAAGTCGTAGAGCGGCAGGATCTCCCGCCAGCAGTCCTTCAGGTCCTCGTCGTCGCGCACCTGCCCGACGTCGATGCGATCGAACTTCTCCATGTCGATCGTGACCCGGTCGGAGGCCAGCGCGTTCTCGCGCGCGAGGTGGGCGTTCGAGTTGTCGGGCGAGGTGTCGCGCAGCACGAGCGCCGCCACGCGGTCGGGGTGCCGCAGGGCGTACTCCATGGTCATGAACCCGCCGTAGGAGCCTCCGGCCATCACGATGCGGTCCGCGCCGATCCACTCGCGCAGCCCGTCGATGTCCGCCGCCCACTGCTCGTGGCTGTACTCGCCCTCGCCTTCGCTCTGGCCGCTGCCTCGCGCGTCGAACACGACGACGCGGTATTCGTCGGCCAGACGCCCGAAACTCGCCCGCGGCTCTGCGCGCGAGCCCAGCCCCGGCGCGCCGTGATGGGTGATGATCACGGGTGCGTCCTCGGGGCCGAGCACCTCCACCGCGAGGTGGTTGCCGTTGATCTCGACCCACTGGTGGTCGCTCGTGGCCGCGGCGAACTCCGGCGAGACCTCGGGGGTGGATGTCATGTCGTCCTCTTTCTGGCTGGTCATGGGGTCAGAGCGCGATCGTGCACGCGTCGAGATCGCGCGGGAAGGTGGTCAGTGCCTCGGCGCCGTCGTCGGCGATGAGCATGCTGTCGCTGATGCGGTAGCCGGCGTGGCCGGGCACGTAGATGCCGGGCTCGTTCGAGACGACCATGCCCGCCGTGAGAACGGTGTCGTCCCCGTCCTCGAGCCACGGGGCCTCGTGCATCCCCAGGCCGATGCCATGGCCCTGCCGATGGCGGATGTACTCGCCGAGGCCCGCGTCGCGGATCACGTCGAGGCACAGTCTGTTCGCCTCCCGGCACTCCAGGCCGGCGCGGAGCGTCTCCCGGCCCACGCGCTGCGCCTCGTGGATGGTGTCGTGGTAGCGGCGTTGCTCCGCGGTGGGCTCGCCCAGCACGAACGTGCGCTCCCCCTCGATGAAGCGCCCGCCGACGGCGCACCCGAGCGAGAGCATGAACGTGTCGCCGTTGCGCAGCCGATTCACCGTCGGCAGGCCGTGAGGGAAGGCGGAGTTCGCTCCGGAGTAGACCAGGCCGCCCGCGAGGAGCGAGGCCACGACCACGTCCCTGTGCTCGTCGTACATGATCCGTGTTCCGGTGGCCGTCACGTGGCGCTCGAGCTCCGCCTCGGTGGGGAGATCGCCTGCGGCTGCGATCGCCTCGGTGACGAGCGCGACGCCCGCGTCGAGCATCCGGTCGGTGATCCGCGCGGCTTCGCGATGCAGCACGATCTCCTCATCGAACTTCACGAAGCGCGCGCGCGTGATCAGATCTGAGGCGTGCAGTTCCGCCTGCGACATCGCCGAGCGCGCCGTCGTCAGCCGCCGGTACGACATACCGGGGGCGAATCCGATGCGACCACGCGGCGACACTGCCGCGGCGAGCGCGGCGAACGGCGCGACCACGCCGGGGTATTCGAAGAACGTCACCGGCTCCGCGCGAGCGCTCTGCGCCGCCGCGTACTCGCGTTCCAGTTCGGGAAGGAGCATCACGACGCGCCCGTCGCCCGATAGCCAGACGGCGACGGGGCGTTCGGAAGGGTGGTGGAAGAACCCGGTGAGGTACGCGATGTCCTCGGGGTCGTCGGTGAGGAAGCCGTCGAGGCCCTCCTCCGCCATCGCGGCGATGACGCGCTGCTGCACGCGATCGTAGAAGGCAGGATCGAGCCGTTGCGAGAGACCGGTCACGGTGCTCCTCCTAGCGGGCCAGGTGGCGGGGGTTGCGGGCGTCGTTGTAGGCGATCGACAGCAGCGTGGCGGAGAGCACGAGGATGAGGATCGCGATGGACGGGAACAGGGTCAGCCACCAGGCGCTGACCATCGCGCCGGCCTGCTGCGCCTCGTACAGGATGCGTCCCCACGACCAGGTGGTCGGGTCTCCGAGACCGAGGAAGGCGAGTCCGGCCGCCGACAGCACCGCCCGGGAGGCGGTGACCACGACCGAGACGACGACCACGGGGGTGACGGCGGGGAGAACGTGGCGGGTGATGATCCAGAACGGCGAGGTGGTCATGAGCCGGGACGCGTCGACGTACGGCAGCCCGACCACCGTGAGGGCCTGCGAACGCACGAGACGCGTGACCTCCGGCCAGGAGAAGGCGGCGACCACCAGGATGATCGTCGTCGTGCTCGGCCCGACGAGGGCCGCGATGAGGATCATCAGCGGGAGCACCGGCAGCGAGAGCGTCATGTCGACGATGACGCTGAGGATGCTGTCGAATCGCCGGAAGTACGCGCCGATCACGGCGATGACGGTGCCGAAGACGATGGCGATCACCGAGGCCGCGACGGCCACGAGCACACTCTGCTGCGTTCCCCAGATGACCTCCGAGAACACGTCGCGGCCGAGCGCGTCGGTGCCGAACCAGTGGTCGCCGCCCGGGGGACGCAGCACGTCGGGCCCGTAGCTCGCCGGGTAGGGGGCGATGAGCGGCGCGGCGAGCGCGATCACGACGAGGAGCAGCAGCAGGGCGAGGGAGATCATGCCCAGGGGGTCGCGGCGGAATGCGCGCCAGGTGTGGGCGCTCGCGCGCTCGCTGCCGACGGCGGCGGGCTCGGTGGGCTGCAGGTTCTCGGACAGCGGCAGCGGAGCGGTCATGACGTCTTCACTCTCGGGTCGAGGTAGCCGTAGATGATGTCGGTGAGCGTGTTCGCCACCACCACCGTCGCGGCGAGGAGGAGGAACGCTCCCTGCAGCACCGGGAAGTCGAGCTGTGTGACGGCCTCGTAGATGCCGCGTCCGATGCCCGGGTAGGCGAAGACGGTCTCGGTCAGCACCGCTCCGCCGACGAGGAAGCCCAACTGCAGGCCGATCAGCGTCGTGGTCGGCAGCAGGGCGTTGCGCAGGGCGTGCTTCCAGAGGATGCGGCGGCCGCGGAGCCCGTTCGCCCTGGCGAGGAGGATGTAGTCCTCGCCGAGCGTCTCGATAAGCGTGGAGCGCATGGTGAGTACGTAGGAGCCGACCTGGATGAGCATGAGCGAGACGGCCGGGAGCACGAGGTGACGGGCGACGCTGAGGTACCAGTCCATCCCGTAGGTGTTCGTCGCATATGCGCCGCCGATCGGGAACCAGCCCAGGTTGAGCCCGAAGACGAACAGCAGGAGGATCGCGACGCTCGGCACGAACAGCGACTGACCCGTCACCCCGAGCACCTGCACGGCCCGGTCGACGAATCGGCCCTTATGCGACGCTGCGGCGACGCCGAGGGGGATGCCGATGACGATCGTGAGCGCCAGGGCCGTGAGGGTCAGCAGCAGCGTCCAGGGCAGCCGCTGCAGCAGGACGTCGAGGACCGGGATGGACTGGGTGAAGGAGATGCCCAGGTTGCCCTGCACGAGCTGCCACATGTACAGCCCGTACTGGACGATCAGCGGCTGGTCGAGGCCGTACTGCTCGAGGATGGTCGCCCGGATGGCATCCGTCATGTTCGGGCTCGCGAGCGCGAGCGCCGGATCGCCGGGCAGGAGCCGCAGCAGCAGGAACGTCACGGTCACGGCGAACCAGATCGTGAGCAGACCTCGACCTGCGCGACGGAGAATGAACGATGCTCGGGACACCCGGGCGACCTTCCTCGAGAGTGGGCGGTTTACTCGGCCGGGTACGCGCTCGCCAGGGAGAGCGGGTTCACGATCGAGAGCAGCTCGCTCGGCTTCGAGATGAAGCCGGCCCATTCGTCGCTGGCGGCGAAGAACAGGTTCTGCGTGTACATGATGTTGTCGTAGACCTGCTCGTGCACGATCTTGTTCGCCTCGCGCATGATCTCGATCTTGTCGTCCTCGTCGAAGGTGACCATGCCCTCCTCGATCAGGGCGTTCAGCTCGGGGTCGTCGACGTGCGTGTAGTTGATCGCCCCGCCGGGCAGGTACGACAGGGCGAAGTTCGTCACCGGGTCGTCCATGATGGCGAAGTTGCCGGCGTAGATGTCGTAGTCGCCCTCGCTCGTCATCGACAGGTACGTGTTGCGCTCGGTGCCCTGCAGCTCGATGGAGATGCCGGCCTCGGCCGCGCTGTCCTTCACCATCTGCGCCCACTGGCTCGTCACGCTGTCCTGCAGCGAGTAGATGAGGCGGAACGACACGGGGAACATCCCGTCGGCATTCGCCGTGTACCCGGCCTCCTCCATGAGCTCGCGCGACTTCTCGGGGTCGAACTCGTACTCGGTGACGGAGTCGTCGTAGTACTTCGCGAGCACCGGCATGAGAGCGCTGGAGCCGGTCGACACGGCCTGGCCCTGCAGCACGACCGTGCGGATCGCCTCGTAGTCCACCGCGTGGGCCAGCGCCTGACGCACCTCGGTCTTCGCGAGATCCGGCTTCTCCATGTTGTACACCAGGTGGGCGTAGCCCAGCCCAGCGGCCTCGATCACCTGCAGACCGTCGCTGCTGCGCAGCTGCTCGACCTGCGCGGGCGGCAGGGCGTTCGCGATCACGTCGATCTCACCGCTCTGCAGCGCGAGGATCTCGGTGTTCACGTCGGGGTACACCCGGTACACGACTTCGGCGGGACCGGGCACGCCGCCCTCGACGAGCGGATAGTCCTCGACGCGCTCGAGCGTGTAGTGCTGACCGACCTGGAAATCGCTGAGGATGAACGGCCCCATCCCGACCCATCCGCCGTCGCTGCCGTCGTTCGCGAACTCGGCGATCGACCCCTGGGGCTCGAACACGTGCTGCGGCACCACCACGCCCCAGAATCCGATCTCCTCGACGATCGACGAGTCGGGCTGGGTCAGCGTGAGCTCCACACGGGTGTCGGAGACCGCGGTGGCGGTGTCGAGGTTGCCGAGCTGGCCGTAGAACGTGCCGGGCGCCTGGTCGCGCTTGACCGCGTTCAGGGTCCAGGCCACGTCCTCGGCGGTCAGCGGCTCGCCGTCGCTCCAGGTGAGGTCGTCGCGGATCTCGTAGAACCCGGTGGTGTCGTCGACGTAGCCCCAGTCGGTGGCGACGTGCTCCTCCTTCGTGCCGTCGTCTCCGATGCTGAGGAGATGCGGATACATGAGGTTGGTGATCCACGAGTCGGTGCGGCTGTTGCCCAGCACCGGGTTGAAGTTCACCACGTCGGTCGTCGTGCCGATGCTGAGCGTCTCGTCGCTCGGACCGGCGCTGCCGCCCGACTCCCCCGGCTCGGGCGCCGTGGGAGCGCACGCGACGAGACCGACCGCGAGCGCAGCGGCGGCGCCGAGTGCGAGATACCTGCTGTTCTTCATCAGACCCAGACCTCCTCGAGGACGCGCATGGTGTTGCCGCCGACGACCGCGCGGATCTCGTCGTCGGAGTAGTCGTGCTTCACGAGCCAGCCGATGATGTTGTAGAAGGCCTCGGCGGGGTTCTCGATCCCGTCGACGTACGGCTGCTTCTCGTACTCGACGTTGGCGTGGGCCTGGCCGAGCGAGAGGTTCGACGAGAACGCGTCGTGCAGACCGACGTGATCGCCGAACAGGGTGTCGGGTCCGAAGCTCACGTGCTCCAGGCCGACGAGGTCGACGCAGTACTGGAAGTGGTCCATGACCGAATCGAGGGAGTGCTTCGGGTGCTGCGGCGAGATGGTCGTGTGCGGCGCGGCCTCGATGCCGATCACGCCGCCGCGCTTCGCGCACTCGATGATGGTCTCGTCGGTCTTCATGCGGTTCGTCGGCCACAGGCCGCGCGCGCCGGCGTGCGTGATGAACACCGGGACCTTCGAGTGCCGGATCACGTCCAGACAGGTCTGGTCCCCCGAGTGCGAGATGTCGATCGCGATGCCGAGCTTGTTCATGCGCTCGACGGCGCGCTCGCCGAAGTAGGTCAGACCGCCGTCGCCGCGCTCCTTGAGCCCGCCGCCGAGCATGTTCGCCTCGGAGTAGGCGATACCCATCTGCCGCACGCCGAACCCGTAGAGCACGTCCAGCCGGTCGACCTCGTTCTCGATCATCGTCGCCGCCTCGAGCGCGAAGATGTGCGCGACGCGCCCCGTCTCGGCCGCGTGACGGATGTCCTTGATCGACTCGGCCTTGATGACGAAGTCCTGATGTGCGAGGTCGGCCATTCGCACGCCCAGGTCGAACAGCACGTCCTGGTATTTCCAGCCCGCGTCGCTCGAGATGCAGCAGGTGCCGTCCATGCCGTTGTCGAAGACCGCCGTCAGACCCGAGCGCGAGAGTCCCTGGTAGCCGGTGGGTTCGCGACCCTGGCGGATGTGGTCGCGCAGCTCGCCCATGTCCTCGGGGAAGACCTGGACGTGCTCGTGGAGGGAGATCACGGTCTCCTCCCGCAGCAGGCGCTCGGTGCGCTCCTTCTGCGCGTCGCTGAGCTCGAGGCCCTGGTAGGCCGGCACGCGACCGATCTGCGCCGCGTAGCGGAACTCGCGGTAGTCCTTGCCTGCCTCCAGGTACTCGTAGGCGGTGTACCCGGTGTAACGGTCTGCTGGTTCGAGCACGGATGCGCTCCTTCGTCTCGGTGGTGAGGTGACTCCGCCGGCCGTCGGCGGGAGAGTTCCTCGAATCTCACAGATTTCGGCGCGAACGTCAACTGTTGTGATGATTTTCGGCTGAGATGTTTCTTGTTCGAAACAATTCAGAGAGATTTGCTGGCATGATGGCGTCTATGGAGAACACGCCCGCCACCGATCCCGCTCCCGTCCTCGACGTGCAGGGCCTCACCGTGACGCTCTCGTCCGACGGCCGCCGCAACCGCGTGGTCGACGGCATCGACCTCGCGGTCCACCGCGGCGAGGTCTTCGCCCTGCTCGGCGAGTCCGGGTCGGGCAAGTCGATGACCGCCCGCGCCGTCATGGGGCTGCTGGCGAAAGACGATGTCGACGCGGCACGGCTGTCGCTCAACGGCGTGGACCTTCTCGAACTCTCCGCCGAGGAGCACCGTCGTCTGCGCGGCGTGCAGGTGAGCCTCGTGATGCAGGACGCCCTCTCCGCCCTCAACCCGGTGTTGAGCATCGGCGATCAGATCATCGACCTCATCCGCGCGCATCGTTCGTCGACGAGGCGCGCCGCCGAGGCGCGGGCGGTCGAGCTGCTGACGCTGGTGGGCATCCCCAGCCCCGAGAAACGCGTGCACGACTACCCGCATCAGTTCTCGGGCGGGCAGCGCCAGCGCATCCTCATCGCGATGGCGATCGCGCTCGAACCCGACCTCGTCATCGCGGACGAGCCGACGACCGCCCTCGACGTCACCGTGCAGGCCCAGATCCTCGACCTGCTGCTCTCGCTGCGCGATCGCCTCGGCATGGGCGTGCTGCTCATCACGCACGACCTGGGCGTGGTCATGGAGGTCGCCGACCAGGTCGCCGTCATGCGCGCCGGGCGGATCGTCGAGGCGGGAAGCGCCGATGCGGTGCTCACCGACCCCCAGCATCCGTACACCCTGCAGCTGCTGAACTCCCTCCCTCGCGATGTCAGCGCCGCCGTCGAGGCCGAGGGCGAAGCACCCATCCTCGAGGGTCGGGGCCTGGAGCGCACGTTCCGTTCGGGTTCCGGCCGTCGCGCGCATCGCGTCGCGGCCGTGGCCGGCGTCGACCTCGCGCTCCGACGCGGCGAGATCCTCGCCGTCGTCGGCGAGTCCGGCAGCGGCAAGTCGACGCTGGCCCGGATGCTCGTCGGGCTGGACTCCCCCGACGCCGGGACGCTCCGTTACCGCGACCAGGACGTCACGCGCGGGCGGCTGAAGGACCGCAGGGTTCTTCGACGCGGTGTGCAGATGGTCTTCCAAGACCCGTATATGTCGCTGAACCCCCGGATGACGGTGCAGCAGATCATCGCCGAACCGCTCGCCGCCACCCGCTCGGGCACCCCCGCGAGCCGGCGCGCGCGCGTCGCCGAGCTGCTCGAACTGGTCGGGCTGACCCCGGAGATGGGATCGCGCTTCCCCCACCAGTTCTCCGGCGGGCAGCGTCAGCGCATCGGCATCGCACGTGCGCTCGCGCTCGACCCCGACGTGCTGGTCTGCGACGAGCCGGTGTCGGCGCTCGACGTGTCGATCCGAGCCCAGATCATCGACCTGCTGTGCGACCTGCGCGCACGTCTGGGCATGTCGATCGTCTTCATCGCGCACGATCTGTCGCTCGTGCGGCACATCGCCGACCGGGTCGCCGTCATGTACCACGGCGACATGGTCGAGGTCGGCGAGACGGAGGCGGTCTACCGCGACCCGCAGCATGAGTACACGCGGTCGCTGCTGTCGGCGATCCCTCCGCAGACGCGCGCCGAGCGCGGGATGCTGCAACGACGCACCCGCCTCACGGCGTGACCGGACGGGGACCGCCCGCGCGGCTCACTCCCCCGCGACGGTCTCCGGCACATCGATCGGCACGACGGGGCAGTCCTTCCAGAGGCGCTCCAGGCCGTAGTACACCCGCTCCTCCTGGTGGAAGACGTGCACGATCAGGTCGCCGAAGTCGAGCAGCACCCAGCGGGCCTCGGCGCGGCCCTCGCGGCGGACGCGCTTGTGCCCGGCCTCGATCAGGCGGTCCTCGACCTCGTCGGCGATCGCGGCGACGTTGCGCTCGCTGTTTCCGGTGACGAGCAGGAAGATGTCGACGAGCGGCAGCGGCTCCGACACGTTCAGGGCGACGAGGTCCTCACCGCCCTTGGAGACGGCTGCGGCCGCCGCGATCTGGAGCATGCGGTCGGCGGTTTCAGGTGATTGCATCAGAACACATTCGTGGTGAAGGCCACCCCGAGGGCGACGGCGAGAGCGAGCGCCAGGCCGCCGGCGACGATCGCCAGGACCAGCATGAGTCGGTTGCCCTTCTCGGGCGCGGGGGGCCGGATGATCTCTCCGGCGGGCTTGATGGTGCTCACCGCGGAGCTGGCGGCGATCGGCGTGGGCGACGACGCCGCTGCCAGTTCGCCGTCGATGAGCACGGCATCGACGTCCTTGCCGTCGGCGACGCCGTGGGCATGACCCTGCGATCCGAGGCCACGGGGAAGTTCGTACGATCCGGTGACGAGGATCTCGCCCGTGGATGCCACGGGGCCCGAGAGCGAGCCCTCGCCGGGCGACGGGGTGAAGATCAGCGCGTTGGGCGCGGTGTGCGAACCGGTCGAGTCGCCCGAGGCGATCAGGTCGTCGAACGACGGCGTGAAGGAGGGACGCTCCTGCTCGAGGACCGCCTCGCCGAATGCCGGGTTGACGACCGGCGTCTCGCCCTCGGCGAGGGGCTCGTCGTCGTCATCCCCCGCCTCGACCAGATCGTCGGTCTCGGCCGTCTCGAAGCCGAGCTCCTCGACCACGTCCGCGGTGTCTTCGTCCGTGTCGGCGGCACCGGCGTCCTCGGCGACCGCGTCGTCGGCGGTCGATGCGGATCCCTCGACGAGGACCGCCTCGACCGGCGTCTCGCGCGACGCCGTCGCGGCGTCCGAGGCACTGACCGGGGTCGCGATCAGCTGCTCGTCGGCGTCGTCGTCGGTGTCGTCGTCGATGTCGTGGTCGATGTCATCGGCCGCCTCGGCGCCGCCGGTCGCGCCGTTCGTCGACGTCGGCGCCGCGAAGGTGGGCACCTCGGAGACGACCGCGGGCTGCTCCTGCTCGGTCGCGTCGACGACCGGGACCGACGCCGTGCGGATGCGCTCCTGCTCGCGCGCCTGGCGGCGGGTCAGCGGTGCCACCCCGGGCGCGTCATGGCCCGCCGGGGTCTTCGCCGCGGCGGCTTCGTCTTCGGCGGCGGCGCCGTCGTCGTCGGAGGACGCGCGGTCGATGTCGGCAGCGCGGGCATTCTCGTCACCGGGCGAGAATGCGTCGGTCGTCTCGACCGCTGCCGGTTCCGCGACGGGCTCCTGCGCAGCGGCGGCCATCTCGTCGGTGATCACCGGGGTTGCGCCGGTCTGCCGCGCCTCTCGCAACTGCTTGCGCGTCAGCGGACCGTTCCCCTGCTGATCCGATGTACTCATGCCTTGCTCCGATACAGATGATGCTTCGCGATGTACTGGACGACCCCGTCGGGGACGAGGTACCACACCGGTTGATCCTCCCGGACCCTCTCCCGGCATGCGGTCGACGAGATCGACAGGGCCGGCACCTCGAGCTGGCTCACGTTGTCGCTCGGGAGGCCGTCGGTGCTCAGGACGTGTCCTGGCCGCGAGACCGCGACGAAGTGGGCCAACTCCCACAGTTCATCATGGTCTCTCCAACTGAGAATCTGCGCCACGGCATCGGCGCCCGAGATGAAGAAGAGCTCGGCGTCGGGCCGCTCGCGTTTCAGATCGCGCAGCGTGTCGATCGTGTAGGTGGGTCCGGCCCGGTCGACGTCCACGCGGCTCACGGTGAACCGGGGGTTGGAGGCGGTCGCGATCACCGTCATCAGGTAGCGATGCTCGCTGGGGGTGACGTCGGACTTCTGCCACGGCCGCCCCGTGGGGACGAAGACGACCTCGTCGAGATCGAAGGAGTGCGCCACCTCGCTCGCCGCGACCAGGTGCCCGTGGTGGATCGGGTCGAAGGTCCCGCCCATCACGCCGATGCGCGGAGCGCGCGAGGTCGCGGTCTCCATGGTGCCTTAGTGGCCGTGCCCTGCCGCCTCGTGGCCGTCCTTGCCGTGCTTCGCGGCCCAGGCATCCGCCTTGGCGGAGTGACGGTTGGCGACGTGGCGGTACGACAGCGTCACGAAGCCGAGGAACGCGAAGACGATCGCCGCGATCACGCCGAAGATCAGCGTTTCGAGGGCCACGTTGCCGTGGTGCTCGGTTTCGGCGGCAGCCATCGCGACCTGTGCGATGAGATTCATCGTTTCTCCGTTTCGTGACCTGACTCGGTGCAGCGCTTCCCAGTCTAGCCCTCAGCCGCGCGTCTGCCCCGACCCACGCGCCAGCCACTTCGTGCTGGTGAGCTCCGAGAGGCCCATCGGGCCGCGGGCGTGCAGCTTCTGCGTCGAGATGCCGACCTCGGCTCCGAATCCGAACTCGGCCCCGTCGGTGAAGCGGGTCGAGGCGTTGGCCATCACCACCGCGGAGTCGACCTCGGCGAGGAAGCGCTCGATGCTGCGGGCATCCGTCGAGACGATCGATTCGGTGTGCCCCGTGCTGTAGCGGCGGATGTGGTCGAGGGCGTCGTCGAGCGAGTCGACCACCTTGATCGCGATCTCCAGACCGAGGTACTCCGTCTTCCAATCCTCTTCGGTGGCGGGGATGACGCTCGCGACGAGGCCGACCACCATGTCGTCGCCGTGGATCGCAACGCCTTCGCTCTGCAGCTCGCTGGCGATCAAGGGCACCAGGCGCGGCGCGGCCTGGCGGTGCACGAGCACCGTCTCGACCGCGTTGCACACGCTCGGCCGCTGCACCTTCGCGTTCATGACGATGTTCGTCGCCCAATCGTCGGGAGCCGACTCGTCGAGGAAGATGTGCACGTTGCCGGCGCCGGTCTCGATCACGGGCACGGTCGACTGCGTCACCACGGTCTCGATGAGGCCGGCGCTCCCCCGCGGCACGAGCACGTCGATGTAGCCGCGGCCCTGCATGAGCGCCGTGGCCCCCTCGCGGCCGAAGTCGTCGACGGTCTGGATCGCCTCCGGGGTCACCCCCGCCGCGACGAGGGCCTCGCGCATGACCTCGACCAGCACCGTGTTGGACTCCCGGGCCGCGCTGCCGCCGCGCAGCACCGCGGCGTTGCCGGAACGGAGCGCCAGGGCCGCGATGTCGACGGTCACGTTGGGCCGGGCCTCGTAGATCGCGCCGACGACGCCGAAGGGAACCCTGACCTGCTCGAGCACAACGCCGTTGGGCATGCGATGCCCGCCGACCACGCGCCCGACCGGGTCGGGAAGCGCCGCCACCTCGCGCACGGCGGCGGCGAGGGCGGCCACGCGCTTCTCGTCGAGACGCAGCCGGTCGATCAGCGACTCGCCGATCGCGTTCTCCCGTCCGCGCTCGATGTCCACCGCGTTGGCCGCGATGACGCGTTCAGCGCCGCGCTCGAGACCGGCGGCGATCGCCTCGAGCACGCGGGCCTTGTCGGCGCTCGTGAGGGCCGCCGTCGCACGGGAGGCGTCCTTCGCGCGCTCCAGGCGCGCCTGCGGGGTCTGGTCGGTCATCCGCCCAGTCTAGAGGCGCGTGCGCGCCCTCAGAGTGCGGGTTCGAACCACGTTCCGATGCTCTCGCCGGCCAGTGCCCGACCCACCAGATCGGCGCTCGTCACGAGCACGCCGATACCGGATGCGGCGGCCAGACGCGCGGCCGAGACCTTCGTGGCGGCACCGCCGGTGCCGACGCCGTTGACGACCGTGGCCCCGAACTCCAGACCGCCGAGGTCGGCGTCCGCGGCGATCACGTCGAGCGGCTGCGCCGAGGGATCGGACGGCGGCTTGGTGTAGAGCGATTCGATGTCGCTGAGCAGCACGAGGGCGTCGGCCTCGATGAGCTGGGCGACGAGAGCCCCGAGCCGGTCGTTGTCGCCGAAGCGGATCTCCTGCGTCGCGACTGTGTCGTTCTCGTTCACGATCGGCAGCACGCGCAGTCCGAGCAGACGCTCCATCGCACGGCGGGCGTTGCTGCGCGAGGTCGGATTCTCGAGGTCGCCCGTCGTGAGCAGCACCTGTCCCGCCACGATGTCGAAGGGGCGCAGCGCCTCCTGATACCGGTAGACGAGGATGTTCTGCCCCACCGCGGCCGCGGCCTGCTGCGTTGCGAGGTCGGTCGGTCGCTGATCGAGGCGCAGGAACGGGATGCCGGAGGCGATCGCTCCGGAGGAGACGAGCACCACCTCGGCGCCGCGGGCGTGCGCTTGTGCGAGCGCCTCGACGATCACCGGGATGCGCCATGCCGCATCGCCGCTGATCGACGACGAACCCACCTTCACGACGATGCGGGACGCGGTCGCGAGATCGGCGCGCGAGCGCGTGGTCACTCGTCGTCCTCGCGGGTGGCGAGACGGCGCTCCTCTGCTTCGGCCCGAGCCGCTGCCTTGGCATCCATGCGCTCGTAGTAGTGCTCGCGGCGCTCGGACGTGGTCCGTCGCGAGTTCGGGGCGAGACGCGGGTCGGTGCCTCGCGGCGCCGTCATGAGCTCCGCGGCGGAGGTCATGGTCGGCTCCCAGTCGAAGACGATGCTGTCACCCTCGCCGATGACGACCGTGGAACCCTGGACGGCTCCGAGACGGAACAACTCGTCCTCGACGCCAAGCTTCTCGAGCCGGTCCGCCAGATACCCGACGGCCTCCTCGTTCTGGAAGTCGGTCTGCTGCACCCAGCGCACGGGCTTCTCCCCGATGATGCGGTACACGTTGCCGTACGTGCCGCCCTCGACGCGGATCGTGAACTCCTTCTTCGACCCGCGGGGGCGGATGACGACACGCTCGCGCGGCGTCTCGTCGGCGGCCTGCTCGGCCCGATGCTTCTCGACGATCTCCCCGAGCGCGAAGGTCAGCGGGCGCAGTCCCTCGTGCGAGACGGTGGAGATCTCGAACACCCGGAACCCGCGCTCCTCGAGCTCGGGGCGCACCAGCTCGGCGAGGTCGCGCGCCTCGGGCACGTCGACCTTGTTCAGAGCGACGAGCTGCGGGCGCTCCAGCAAGGGCGTCTGGCCCTCCGGCACTTCGTAGGCCGCCAGCTCGGCGAGGATGACATCGAGGTCGGAGATCGGGTCGCGTCCCGGCTCCAGCGTGGCGCAGTCGAGCACGTGCAGCAGCGCCGAGCATCGCTCGACGTGCCGCAGGAACTCGAGCCCGAGACCGCGACCCTCGCTCGCACCCTCGATGAGGCCGGGGACGTCGGCGACGGTGTAGCGCGCATCGCCGGCCTGTACGACGCCGAGGTTCGGATGCAGGGTCGTGAAGGGGTAATCGGCGATCTTCGGCCGCGCCGCCGAGATCGCACCGATGAGGCTCGACTTGCCGGCGGAGGGGTACCCCACGAGCGCGACGTCGGCCACGGTCTTGAGCTCGAGCACCACGTCGCCCTCGAACCCGGGGGTGCCGAGCAGCGCGAAGCCCGGGGCTTTGCGCTTGGGCGTCGCGAGAGCCGCGTTGCCGAGACCGCCCTGCCCGCCCTGCGCGACGACGAATCGCTGGCCGGGCTCGATCATGTCGACGAGCACCTCGCCCTCGGGCGTCTTCACGACCGTGCCCACGGGCACGGGGAGCTCGAGCGTCTCGCCCGCGTATCCCGAACGGTGGTCGCCCATGCCGAAGCCGCCGTTCGGCGATGACCGGTGCGGCGAGTGGTGGTACGACAGCAGCGTGCCGGTCTGCGTGTCGGCGACGAGCACGATGTCTCCGCCGTCTCCGCCGTTACCGCCGTCGGGGCCGCCGAGGGGCTTGAACTTCTCGCGGTGCACCGAGACGCATCCGTTGCCGCCCTTACCTGCACGCAGATGCAGCGTCACGGTGTCGACGAACGTGACCATGTCTCGGTCTCCTTGATTGAAGCTTCCCGCCCTCCGGTGCCGGAGGGCAGATACACGGACGGGGCGAGCCGAAGCCCGCCCCGTCCGGAAGTCGTGTGCTGTGCGAGTGTTACTCGCCCGCAGCGACGATGTTGACGACCTTGCGGCCGCCCTTCGCACCGAACTGCACGGCGCCGGCAGCGAGGGCGAACAGCGTGTCGTCGCCGCCACGGCCGACGTTCACACCGGGGTGGAAGTGCGTGCCGCGCTGACGGACGATGATCTCGCCAGCGTTGACCTGCTGGCCGCCGAAGCGCTTGACGCCCAGTCGCTGTGCGTTGGAGTCACGACCGTTACGGGTCGAGCTCGCGCCCTTTTTGTGTGCCATGTCCTGGTCTCCTCGGTCTTACTTGATGCCGGTGATCTTGACGCGCGTGAGCTCCTGGCGGTGGCCCTGACGCTTCTTGTAGCCGGTCTTGTTCTTGTACTTCTGGATGACGATCTTCGGGCCGCGGAGGTTGCCGATGACCTCAGCCGTGACCTTGACCTTCGCCAGAGCGTCGGCGTCGGTGGTCACTGAGGTGCCGTCGACGAGCAGCACGGCGGGCAGCTCGATCTTCTCGCCCGAGGCAGCCTGAACACGGTCGAGCTGAACGATCGTGCCGACCTCGACCTTCTCCTGCCGCCCACCGGCGCGCACTACTGCGTAAACCACTTCATACCTGTTTCGTTGGGGAGCTCGAGGCTCCGAGAATCTCACGGGAAGACTGTTGCTTGCATGCACCGCGGGGCGGCGGGTGCGAAGGCAAGACTTTCCGCTTCGGCCGACGAGGTCGACGCGGCTTACGCACCAAGGGACTACTTTACCGGATGCCGCCGCTCCTCGCAAAGCGAGCCGGGCGGCGCGCCGCGTTCTAGGCTGGCGGGGTGACCGTTCTCGTCGACGACCCCGTCTGGCCCGCCCACGGACGGCTGTGGGCGCACCTCGTGAGCGACGAGAGCCTCGAGGAGCTGCACGCGTTCGCCCGCCGCAACGACCTGCCGGCCCGCGCCTTCGACCGCGATCACTACGACGTCCCCGAAGAGAGCATCGACCGGCTCGTGGCCGACGGCGCCCGCCGCGTGGGCGGCAAAGAGCTCACGCGGCGGCTAATCGCCTCAGGACTCCGGGTTCGCGGGCGCGACCGGCGCTGACGACTCGCCGTTCACCGACACCGGAGTCCCGGTGAGGGCCGCCGTGCTCACCCGACGCCGCCCGCGGCCCTGACCGGGCGCTTTCGGCTCGGGCAGCGCGTCGAGGACGGAGTCCAGCAGTTGCTCGGCGGGGCTGCGCGGCGCGCTCTTGCGCTCTCCCCCGCGCTTCTTGCGCGGTTTCTTGGCGCGCTCGGGCGCGTCGGCCGGAGCGGCGGTGTCGACGACGGGTGCCTCGGCCGGCGCATCCTCCGTCTGGCCACGGGTGGAGGCGGCGATCTGCGCGAGCGCGGACTTCGCCCCCTCGGGGATGCTGTGCGTCACGGGCGCCGCAGGCGCACTGCTCTGGTTCTGGTTCTGGTTCCCGCCGCGCTGGCGACGTCCTCCGTTGCCGTTCCCGTTGCCGTTCCCGTTCCCGTTGGAGCGGTGCTTGACGACCGGATCGTGGTGCACGATCACACCCCGACCGGCGCAGACCTCGCACGCTTCGCTGAACGTCTCGAGCAGGCCGAGGCCGAGCTTCTTGCGGGTCATCTGCACGAGTCCGAGCGAGGTGACCTCGGCGACCTGGTGCTTGGTGCGGTCGCGGCTGAGGCACTCGATCAGGCGGCGCAGCACGAGGTCGCGGTTCGACTCGAGCACCATGTCGATGAAGTCGACGACGATGATGCCGCCGATGTCGCGCAGGCGCAGCTGACGGACGATCTCCTCGGCTGCTTCGAGGTTGTTCTTCGTGACGGTCTCTTCGAGGTTGCCGCCCGAGCCGACGAACTTGCCGGTGTTGACGTCGACCACGGTCATGGCCTCGGTGCGGTCGATGACCAGCGAGCCGCCCGAGGGCAGCCACACCTTGCGGTCCAGAGCCTTCTCGATCTGCTCGGTGATGCGGAACGCGTCGAAGGGATCGGTCTCGTCCTCGTAGGCCTCGACGCGCTCCAGCAGGTCCGGCGCAACGCCCTCGAGGTACGCGCGGATCGTCCGCTGCGAGTCCTCGCCCTGGATGAGCATCTTCGTGAAGTCCTCGTTGAAGACGTCGCGGACGATCTTCACCAGCAGATCGGGCTCCGCGTGCAGCAGCGCCGGCGCCTGCTGCGTCTCGACCTGCGTGCGGATGTGCTCCCATTGCGCGGTGAGGCGCTGCACGTCGCGGGTGAGCTGATCCTCGGTGGCGCCCTCTGCGGCCGTGCGCACGATGACACCGGACGACTCCGGCAGCACCTCCTTGAGGATGCGCTTCAGTCGGGCCCGCTCGTTGTCGGGGAGCTTGCGGCTGATGCCGTTCATCGACCCGCCGGGCACGTAGACGAGGTAACGGCCGGGGAGCGAGATCTGGCTCGTCAGACGGGCACCCTTGTGGCCGACGGGGTCCTTCGTGACCTGCACGAGAACACGGTCGCCGGGCTTGAGCGCCAGCTCGATGCGGCGCGGCTGGTTGCCGGTCTCGACGCCGTCCCAATCGACCTCGCCCGAGTAGAGCACGGCGTTGCGGCCTCGTCCGATGTCGACGAAGGCGGCCTCCATGCTGGGCAGCACGTTCTGCACGCGGCCGAGGTACACGTTGCCGATGAGCGACGCGTCCTGGTTGCGGGCGACGTAGTGCTCTACGAGCACGCCGTCCTCGAGGACGCCGATCTGCGTGCGGCCGTTCTTCGAGCGCACGACCATCTTGCGGTCGACCGACTCGCGGCGCGCGAGGAACTCTGCCTCGGTGACGACGGGGCGACGGCGACCGGCATCGCGGCCATCGCGGCGGCGCTGCTTCTTGGCCTCGAGGCGGGTCGACCCCTTGATGGCCTTGGGCTCGGTGATGTACTCGACCACGCGCTGGCGCTGACGGGGCTCGCGCTGCTCGCGCGGCTCATCGGCGTCCTGACCGCCGCGACGACGACGACCGCGACGGCCGCCTTCGCTGTCGTCGAATTCGCGATCCGCGGGGGCGGAGTCGCGTCCCGGTCGCGCCGGCAGCGGCACGATCTCGGGTGCGTAGAAGTGCAGCCTGGTCGACACCTGCGACACGAAGACCTCGGGCAGCAGACCCAGCGAGACGGCGGTGACCGGTGCGGGCTTCGCCGGCTCGGACTCCGCCGCGGGCTTCTCGGTCTTGGCGGCCTTCTCAGCCTTCGCGGACTGCTCCTCGGCCGGGGCGGGCTCCTCCGCCGACGCGGGCTCCTCCGCCGACACGGGCTCCCCGGCCGACGCAGGATCCTCGGCCGGTACAGACTCCTCTGCCGACACGGGCTCCTCCGCCGATGCAGGCTCCCCCGCCGACGCGCCGTCGTCCTGCGGCAGGGCCTCCGGCACGGCGGCGTCGGTCGTCCCTTCGGATTCGTCCGACCCGGCCTCGGGAGCCGTGTGCTCCGTCAGCTCTTCCGCGGCGTCCGCCGGGAAGTCGAGAGTAGGGGCGTTGTTGTCATTGTTCTCATCGGCCATCTCTGGCGTACTCCCTGCACGTGCACCGAGGGTGCTCCGTGAAATCTCGTGCAGCACCCGCGGGTGCCGCGAACTCATTCGAAGTGCGGCCGGCTCGTGGCTCTGGTCGCGAGGGGCATGGGCCCCGAAGTCTGCGTCGATGCGCGTCCCGGCTGGGCCGGGCACCGCATCACAGGTCATTATCGCACCAAAGGGCCCTGATTGCGGCATCCGCATTGCTCGCGCGCTTTTCTCCGGCCCGTTCTCGTCGCATCCATAGCCGTCACTGAGATAATCCCCAGATGAGCGAGCAGCGCCCCCGCCCCGTCGTCTACGCCGTCTGGTTGATCATCGCGAGCGTGATCGGATGGTTCGCCGCCTTCCAGCTCACGGTCGAGAAGTTCGCCCTGCTGCAAGACCCCGACGCGGCGCTCTCCTGCGACCTCAGCGCGTTCATCCAGTGCGGCAAGAACCTCGGGTCGTGGCAGGGCGAGGTCTTCGGCTTCCCGAACCCCCTGCTCGGCCTCACCGGCTGGATGGCCCCTCTGGTGGTCGGCGTCGCGCTCCTCGCCGGGGCCCGCTTCGCGCGCTGGTTCTGGGCACTCTTCGGCGTCGGCATCACGTTCGCGTTCGGCTTCGTCTGCTGGCTCATCTCGCAGAGCATCTACGACCTGATCGTGCTGTGCCCGTGGTGCATGGTGACCTGGGCGGTGACCATCCCGACGTTCTTCGCCACGATGCTCCACCTCACGCGCAACGGCACGTTCACGTCGTCGGAGAAGGCGCAGGCGCGTGCAGACAAGCTCATGGTCTGGGTCCCGCTCGCCACGATCGTCGCCTACGCGATCATCGTCGTCATGGCACAGACGAAGGGCATCGACTTCCTGGGCGAGATGGCCCGCATCGTCTTCGGCTAGGTCGGCGGAGCGCCGACACGACGAGAGCCCGCCCCCAGGAGGAAGGGGCGGGCTCTCGTCGTCAGAGGAGCTCAGCCGAACCAGATGCCGAGCTCGCGCGCGGCCGACTCGGGGCTGTCCGAGCCGTGCACCAGGTTCTGCTGCACCTTGAGACCCCAGTCGCGACCGAAGTCGCCGCGGATGGTGCCCGGGGCAGCGGTGGTCGGGTCGGTCGTGCCGGCGAGCGAGCGGAAACCCTCGATCACGCGGTTGCCCGCGAGACGGATCGCCACGGAGGGCCCCGAGAGCATGAACTCGATCAGGGGCTCGTAGAACGGCTTGCCGGCGTGCTCGGCGTAATGCGCGGCGAGCAGGTCGCGGTCGGGGTCGACGAGGCGGATGTCGACGAGCGCGTAGCCCTTCGCCTCGATGCGGGCGAGGATCGCGCCGGTGAGGCCGCGTGCCACACCGTCGGGCTTGACGAGGACGAGGGTTTCTTCGGTGGCCATGTCATTCACTCTCTGTCTGAGTCTCGGTCGAGGGCTCGGCGGGGCGTCGTGCATCCAACCGGGCCCCCATGATGGTCGCATACGCCCACATGCCGCCGAAAATCAGGGCGACGAGCAGGATGGCGGGAACGAAGAACGCCGACAGCGCCACGATGGCCTGGATGGTCCATCCGGCGTTGATCGCCCAGGGGCGGGTGATCAGACCGGCCACCACGATGCAGGCGAGTCCCACGACGCTCCCGCCGACGATCCCCCACCACTGCGGCACCTCCTCGGGAAGCGAACGCAGTCCGAAGATCGTCAGGCCGGCGAGGAAGACGACGATCGCCTCGAAGCCCAGCACGACCGGCGCGAGTTTCTGCGTCAGGGTGCGCGGGGCGCGGGCACGGCGCGGCGCGCCGCCCGCGGCACTCACGCGCGCCATCCCGACTTCCAGTCCTCGTCCTCCGCGAGCGCGATCGCCTCACCGGCGAGCACGACGGAGCCCGCGATCACGACGGCGCGGCGATCGTTCGAGGCCGCCCATTCGCGGGCCGCGTCGGCGGCATCCGCGAGCGAGGGATGCACGGTCGCTCGCTGTCCCGCCTGCTCGACGAGGTCGGCGATCGCGTCGGCATCGCTGGCGCGGTCCGAGTCCGGTGCGGTGGCGAAGACGTGCGCGGCGGCCGGCGCGAGCCGCTCGACGATGCCGGCGGCGTCCTTGTCGGCGAGGATGCCGAGCACGAGGCCCCACTCGTCGAAGTCGAAGCTGTCGTCGAGCGCCTGGGCGAGGGCGGCGGCGCCGTGCGGGTTGTGCGCGGCATCCACGACGACGGTCGGGGCGATGCCCACGAGCTGCAGCCGACCGGGCGAGGTCGCGCCCTGCAGGCCCTCCGACATGATGTCGTCCGCGATGCGCTGGCCGCCGCCGCCGATGAGCGACTCCACGGCCGCGACGGCGAGGGCGGCGTTGTGCCCCTGGTGCGCACCGTAGAGCGGCAGGTACTCCTCGACGTAGTTCCCGGCGAGTCCGCGGATCGTCAGCAGCTGCCCGCCGACCGCGAGCTTCTGCTCGGCGAGACCGAAGTCCTCGCCGTCGAAGGCGATCGTGGCACCGCGCTCGGCCACGGCCGCGCGCAGCACCTCCACCGCCTCGGCCGGCTGCTGGGCCGACACCACGGCCGCGCCGTCCTTGATGATCCCGGCCTTCACGCGCGCGATCTCGGCGATCGTGCTACCCAGGCGGTCGGCGTGGTCGATGTCAATGGGGGCGAAGACCGCCACGTCACCGTCGGCGGTGTTCGTCGAGTCCCACTCGCCCCCCATGCCCACCTCGAGCACGAGCACGTCGACCGGCGCATCGGCGACCGCCACGAAGGCCAGCACCGTGAGCAGCTCGAAGAACGTGAGCGGCTCCTCCCCTGCGGCCTCCAGCTCGGCATCGACGATCCCGACGAACGGCTCGATCTCGTCCCAGGCGTCCGCCACGGCCTCGTCGGCGATCGGCTCGCCGTCGATCATGATGCGCTCCGTGAAACGCTCCAGGTGGGGGCTCGTGAACAGTCCGGTGCGCAGCCCGTGGGCGCGCAGCAGACTCTCGATCATCCGCGCCGTGGAGGTCTTGCCGTTCGTGCCGGTGATGTGCACGACACGGTAGGTGCGCTGCGGGTCGTCGAGGAACGCGAGGATGCGCGCGGTGCGCTCCTTGCGAGGCTGGACCCACCGCTCCCCCGCCCGTGCGAGCAAGGTCTCGTAGACGGCATCAGCCCTGTCGCGCGCGCTCATTCGGCTCCTCCGATCCGGCTGACCGCGATCGTGAAGGCGTCGCGATTCGCGTACGTGCCCTTCGCGATCTCGGCGGTGAACTCCGCGTCCTGCAGCGCCGCGTCGCCGCGCAGCAGGGCGTGCTCGACGGCGAGGGTCTCCCCCGCGACGTCGGCGGTGTCGAAGGCGGATGCCACGGCGGCCGCATCGTCGACGCTCTCGAACTTGAGCCACAGGCGGATCCGGTCGCTCACGTCGAAGCCGGCGTTCTTGCGCGTCTCCTGCACGGCGCGGATGACGTCGCGGGCCAGGCCCTCGGCCTCCAGCTCCGGTGTCGTCCGGGTGTCGAGCAGCACGAAGCCGCCCGTCGGCACGATCGCGAGCGCCTCGCCCTCCGGCCGGCCCGTCGTCTCGAGGACCAGCTCGTACTCGGCCGGCTCGAGCGCGATGCCGCCCGCCGTCACGACCCCGTCACTCTCGCTCCAGTCGCCGTTGCGCGCCGCCTGAATCGCCTTCTGCACGTCCTTGCCCAGGCGGGGACCAGCGGCGCGAGCGTTGACACTGAGTCGGTGGTCGATGCCGTAGTCGGCGGCCGTCGTGTCGGTGACGGCCACGAGCTCGACCGCCTTCACGTTCAGCTCCTCGCGCAGGATGTCCTCGAACTGTCCCAGTGACGCGGCCATCGGCGACACCACGGTGAGCCTCGCCAGAGGCAGACGCACGCGCAGCTTCTCCTTCTTGCGCAGCGCGTTGCCCACGCTCGACAGCTCGCGCACCGCATCCATCGCGTCGCGGATCTCGTCGGCGTGCGGGAACGCGGCGTCGTCCGGCCAGTCCTGCAGGTGCACGCTGCGGCCGCCCGTCAGCCCCTGCCAGACGCGCTCGCTGACGAGCGGTACAAGCGGAGCCGCGACGCGGGTGAGCGTCTCGAGCACCGTGTAGAGCGTGTCGAACGCCTCGCGGCTCTTCGGATCGTCGGTGACGCCCACCCAGAACCGGTCCCGCGAACGACGGATGTACCAGTTGGTGAGCACCTCGGCGAAGTCGCGCAGACGGGACGATGCCGTGGTCGAGTCGAGCCCCTCGAGGTCGGCGCGCACCTCGCGCACGAGGTCACCGAGACGGGCGAGGATGTAGCGGTCGAGCACATCGGTCGAGTCCGTGCGCCATGACGCCTCGTACCCGTCCGACCCCGACGCGTTCGCGTACGTCGCGAAGAAGTACCAGGAGTTCCAGAGCGGCAGCAGGAACTCGCGCACGCCGGAGCGGATGCCCTCCTCGGTGACGGCGAGGTTGCCGCCGCGGAGGACCGAGCTCGACATGAGGAACCAGCGCATCGCGTCGGACCCGTCGCGGTCGAGCACCTCCGAGACGTCGGGGTAGTTGCGCAGCGACTTCGACATCTTGTAACCGTCGCTGCCGAGCACGATGCCGTGGCAGCTCACCCCGGTGAAGGCGGGGCGGTCGAACAGCGCCGTCGACAGCACGTGCATGACGTAGAACCAGCCGCGCGTCTGCCCGATGTACTCGACGATGAAGTCGGCGGGGGCGTGCGAGTCGAACCACTCCTGGTTCTCGAACGGGTAGTGCACCTGCGCGTAGGGCATCGACCCCGAGTCAAACCAGACGTCGAACACGTCCTCGATGCGGCGCATCGTGCTCTTGCCGGTGGGGTCGTCGGGGTTCGGGCGGGTGAGGTCGTCGATGTACGGGCGGTGCAGATCGACCTCGCCCTCCGGGTTGCGCGGCAGCGTGCCGAAGTCGCGCTCCAGCTCCTCCAGCGAGCCGTAGGCGTCGACGCGCGGGTACTCGGGGTCGTCGCTCTTCCAGATCGGGATGGGGGAACCCCAGTAGCGGTTGCGGCTGATCGACCAGTCGCGCGCGCCCTCCAGCCACTTGCCGAACTGGCCGTGCTTGACGTTCTCCGGGACCCAGGTGATCTGCTCGTTGTTCGCGAGCAGGTCGTCCTTGATATCGGTCACCCGGATGAACCAGCTCGACACGGCCTTGTAGATGAGGGGGTTCCGGCACCGCCAGCAGTGCGGGTAGGAGTGCTCGTAGCTCTGCAGCCGCACGAGGCGGCCCCCGTCGCGGATGATCCGCACGAGCGGCGTGTTCGCCTCCATCCACAGCTCGCCGGCGACGTCGGTCACGGTCGGGAGGAAGCGCCCGCCGTCGTCGAGCGACAGGATCGTGGGGATGCCCGCGGCGCCGGCGACGCGCTGGTCGTCCTCACCGTAGGCCGGGGCCTGATGCACGATTCCGGTGCCGTCGCCGACCGTGACGTAGTCGTCGACGAGGATGCGCCAGGCGTTCTCGGTGCCCCAGGTCTCGGCATCCGCGTAGTAGTCGAACAGACGGTCGTAGGTGACGTCCTGCAGCTCCGAGCCGCGCACGGTGGCCTGCACGGCGGCGAGCGCCTCCTCGGCACTGTCGTATCCGAGGTCCTTGGCGTAGCCGCCGAGCAGTTCGCGGGCGAGCAGGTAGCGGTGCGCGGACGCCTCGACGGCGGCGTCCTCGCTGCCGGCGGCCTGATGCACGTCGGCCGCGCCGTTCGGCCCCGCGGGAACGACGACGTAGTCGATGTCGGGCCCCACGGCGAGCGCGAGGTTCGTGGGGAGGGTCCACGGCGTCGTGGTCCAGGCGAGGGCCCGCACCGCGGTGAGTCCGAGCGCCTCGGCCTTGGCGCCGGTGAGGGGGAAGGTCACCGTCACCGACGGGTCCTGACGCATCTGGTAGACGTCGTCGTCCATGCGCAGCTCGTGGGCGCTGAGCGGGGTCTCGTCGCGCCAGCAGTACGGCAGCACGCGGTAGCCCTCGTAGGCCAGGCCCTTGTCGTAGAGCGTCTTGAACGCCCAGAGCACGCTCTCCATGTACCCGAGGTCGAGCGTCTTGTATCCGCGCTCGAAGTCGACCCAGCGGGCCTGCCGGGTGACGTAGTCCTCCCACTCGCGCGTGTACGCGAGCACCGAGCTGCGGGCCTTCGCGTTGAAGACGTCGATGCCCATGGCTTCGATCTCGCTCTTCTCGGTGATGCCGAGCTGCTTCATCGCCTCGAGTTCGGCGGGCAGACCGTGCGTGTCCCAGCCGAAGACCCGGTCGACCTTGTGGCCGGTCATCGTCTGGAAGCGCGGGAACACGTCCTTGGCGTAGCCGGTGAGCAGGTGGCCGTAGTGCGGCAGTCCGTTCGCGAACGGCGGGCCGTCGTAGAACACCCACTCGGGCGCGCCCTCGCGCTGCTCGACGGAGGCGCGGAAGGTGTCGTCGGTCTTCCAGAACTCGAGGATCTCCTCCTCGATCTGCGGGAAGCGGGGGCTCGGCGCCACAGAGGCGGCCTGATCGGCGGCGGGTCCGAAGGAGGAACGCGGGTAGGTCATCGTGTCTCGCAGTGGTCGTCGTGGGTTGCTGCGAGGACGATCCGTGCGGACCGCGGTACCACCCCGCGTGCGCTGCCACCCGTTCTGGGTGGTCGCGCCACTCTCACTGCGGCTGTGACGGGCCTGCCCCGCTCGGTTCTACTGGGCCCGGGGGCCGTTCTTCCGAGAGCTCCCCGGTGATGGCCGGATCGATGCTCGTGTTCCCAGTGTACGCGCCCGCACCCCGCGCCGGATCCTGCAGGTCGGGTCAGGGGCGGGAGGCCGCGAGGAGCTCGCGGGTGAACGGATGCTGCGGCGCGGCGAAGACGTCGGCCACGACGCCGTGCTCGACGATCCGCCCGTCCTGCAGGACGATGACGTCGTCGGCCACCGCACCCACGACATCGAGGTCGTGCGAGACGAACAGCATGGTGAGGTTCCGATCGCGTTGAAGCCGGAGCAGCAGCTGGAGGACCCGTTCACGCACCGAGGGGTCGAGCGCGGACACCGGCTCATCGAGTACGAGAACGTCCGGCTCGGCGGCGAGCGCCCGCGCGATCGCCGCCCGCTGGCGCTGTCCGCCGGAGAGTGCCGCGGGCAGACGGTCGGCGAGGCCCGCATCGAGGTCGACCTCGGCGAGCAGCTCGCGCACCCGGGCGGAACGGAGAGCGCGCGGCACTCCCCCGGCGGCCAGAGCCTCCCGCAGTGAGCGTCCGACCGTCCACCGCGGGTCGAACGCCCCGAGCGGGTTCTGGTGCACGAACTGCACGCGATGCGCGCCGTGCCAGCGCACCTCGCCGGCATCCGGCCGTTCCACTCCGAGGATGATCCGCGCCAGGGTCGTCTTGCCCGATCCGGACTCGCCGACGATCCCGAGCGTGCGCCCCGCGCGCACCTCGACGTGCGCGTCGACGACCGCCGGCACCCCGTCGAACGCCTTCGCCACTCCCTGCACCGTGAGGACGGGCTCCGAGAGCACGGGACGGGTGTCGCGCGGCGCGTGGAGGGTGGCCGCGATGAGCTGACGGGTGTAGGGATGCTGCGGGTCGCCGAGCACCGTGTCGACGGGTCCCTGCTCGACGACCTCGCCCGCGCGCATCACCAGCACCCGGTCGGCGATGCGGCGCACCGCCGCGAAGTCGTGGCTGATGAACAGCACCGCGGTCCCCTCGTCGGCGATGTCGCGCAGCAGGTCGAGGATGCGCGCCTGCACGGTGGCGTCGAGCGCGGTGGTGGGCTCGTCGGCGACCAGCGCGGCGGGGTCGGCAGCGAGCGCCGAGGCGATGAGGGCGCGCTGGCGCAGGCCGCCCGAGAGTTCGTGCGGGAACTGCCGCGCGCGCCGCTCCGGCTCCGGCATCCAGACGCGCCGCAGCAGGTCGCGCACGCGGTCGCGCAATCCGGCGCCCCCGCGTCCGTGCACCCGGAGGGGTTCCGCGACCTCGGAGCCGATCCGCTGCAGCGGATCGAGGGCGACCAGGGCGTCCTGCGCGACGAGCGCCACCGCGTCTCCGCGCAGGCGGCGCCAGGAGCGCTCGGTCGCGCCGCGGACGTCGACCCCGTCGACGCGCAGCACATCGGCGGTGACGATCGCGCCCGGCGGGTGGAGTCCGAGCAGCGCCCGCGCCGTGAGCGACTTGCCCGCACCCGACTCCCCGACGATGGCGACGCACTCCCCCGGCGAGACGGTGAGCGAGAGCCCCCGCACCACTTCGGTGCCGCGGATGCCGATGCGGACGTTCTCGACCTCGATAGCGGCGGTCATCGCTCTCTCCCCTCCGCTCGGGCGCGCAGCAGGCGCCCCACGACGGTCGCCGCCACGACGGTGAGCGTGATGGCGACACCCGGGAACACCGAGATCCACCACGCCTGTCCGAGCACGTTGCGGCCCCCGGCCAGCATGAGGCCCCATTCGGGGGTCGGTTCGCTCGGTCCCAGTCCGAGGAAGCTCAGACCGGACGCCGCGAGGATGCTCGATCCGATGCCGATGGTCGCGAGCACGCTCAGCGCTCCGACGACGCCCGGCAGCACGTGGCGTCGGAACGCCGCGCCGCGGGGGACGCCGAGGATGCGCGCGGCCTCGACATGCTCGGCGAGACGCAGCGTCCGTGTCTGCACACGTGCGAGGCGGACGTACACGGGCGCGGCGGCCAGGGTGACGGCGACCGCGACATTCACGGGCCCGGGGCCGAGGACGGCGATCACGACGAGGGCCACGAGGAACTCGGGGAAGGCCATGAGCACGTCGTTGACCCTCATCAGCGCGACGTCGATCCACCGCGGCGCGATCCCGGCGAGCGCGCCCACGGCCAGACCGATCACGAGCGCGATCGCCGTGGCGAGCAGACCGATGCCCACCGAGCGACCGGCGCCGAACACGACCCTCGAGTACACGTCTCGGCCGCTCTGATCGGTGCCGAACCAATGCTCGGCGCTGGGCGGAAGCAAAGCGCCGCGCACATCGGTGAGCACGGGGTCGTGGGTCGCGAGGAGCGCGGGGAACGTCGCGGCCAGCAGCACGAGCGCGAGCACCGCGACGGCGGCTCCGAGCAGCGCTCGCCGCCCGGCGGTCACCGCGCCCTCCGCGTCGATGCGGTGCGCAGACGGGGATCGAGGAGCGGATGCACGAGTTCCACCGCCACGTTGACGACCACGAACACGAGGGCGCTGAGCAGGATGATCCCCGTGATGACGGGGAGGTCGCGGTCGCTGATCGCGGCAAGGGTGACCCGGCCGAGACCGGGCCGCGCGAACACCTGCTCGACGAGCACCGCCCCGCCGAGCACCGAGCCGGTGAGATACGCGGTCAGGGTGATGGCGCTCGACGCGCCGTGTCGGAGTCCGTGCCGCAGCGTGAACCAGCCGGGTCCGGCACCGCGGGCGCGGACCGTCTCGGCGAAGGGCAGTCGTTCGGCCTGCACGAGGCCGTCCCGCAGCACCTGTCCGAGCAGAGCGGCCACCGGCAGGGCGAGGGTGACCGCAGGAAGGACGAGGGTGGCCGGGTTGCGCGCCCCCGACACGGGGAACCACCCCAGCCCGAACGCGAAGACGCTCAGCAGCACGAGACCGATCCAGAACACCGGTGACGAGAGCACGACGAGCTCGACGCCGGCGGCGATGCCGCGTCCCGTGTCGCCGCGCACGAGCAGCGCGACCGCCAGGGCGAGCAGAATCGCTATGACGAGGGCCAGGGCCGAGAGTTGCAGGGTCGCGCCGAGCTGGCGCCCGATCACCTCGGTCACCGGCATCCGCAATTGATACGACTCGCCGAGGTCTCCGCGCAGCAACCCGGCGAGGTAGTCGAGGTACTGCTGCAGCGGCGGGCGATCGAGACCGAGCTCGGCGCGGATGTTGTCCTTGACCGCGTCGCTCACCTGGGCCTGCGGGCCGAGCATGACCGACACGGGGTCGCCGGGGATCACCCGGAATGCGAGGAACGCCACGGTCGCGGCGCCCCACAGCACGACGACCACGGAGGCGGCGAGACCGGCGATCCGCACGAGCGCAGCCTTCACCGCTCTCCCTCCACGCCGTGTCGACCTCCGGGTCAGCCGACCGTCACATCGTAGAACAGCGGTCGTCCGTACAGGTCGTACTGAAGCCCATCGACGCGCTCGCCCACCGCGGTGATCGCCGACGGGCTGTACAGGGGCACGATCGCGGTGTAGGTCGCGTTCCACTCCTGCAGCTGCGTGTAGATGTCGTCGCGCTGGGTCTGGTCGCTGGTCGCGACGGCCGTCTCGAGCAGATCGTCGATCGCGGGGTCGGTCACCTGCGAGGCGTTCTGGAATCCGTCGGTGTGCAGGTGCGAGCGCAGGAAGTCGGGGTCGACTCCCGAGAAGCCCCAGTCCGTGAGGTCGAAGGTCTTCGGCTCGTACTGCTCGTTGTACGCACCCGGCTCGAGAACCTCTCGCTCGACCTCGAAACCGACCTTCTTCAGATCGGACTGGATCGCGTTCGCGAGAGCGGCCCGGTCGTCCGGCACAGGGGTCCACGCGATCCAGCGCACGGAGAGCCGCTCGCCGTCCTTCATGCGGATGCCGTCGGCGTCGCGCTGAGTCCAGCCGGCCTCGTCGAGGAGTCGGTTCGCCTCGTCGGGGTCGAAGGCCCAGGTGCCCTCCACGTCGGCGTCGTAGCCGGGGGTGGTGGAGCTGAGCACGCTCCACGCACGGGGGAACTGTCCGAAGAAGATCTCCTCAACGGCGGCGTCGACATCGATGCCGCGTGCGAAGGCCTGGCGCACCTTCTCGTCGGCGAACACGCCGTACTTCTCGTTGAGGTACAGCGAGTACGGCAGACCCGGGTACTCGATCGAGTCGACGGTGATGCCGTC
Source organism: Microbacterium sp. Soil_N32 (assembly GCF_057655505.1). Taxonomy (NCBI): domain Bacteria; kingdom Bacillati; phylum Actinomycetota; class Actinomycetes; order Micrococcales; family Microbacteriaceae; genus Microbacterium; species Microbacterium sp. Soil_N32. The sequence goes on along the minus strand of NZ_JBDGME010000019.1, from coordinate 139,815 downwards.
GCCGAGGTCACCGGCGAGGTTCGGCGGGATGTTGCTCGCGAGGTCGGCTTCGCCGCTCTTCACGACGCCGGCGCGCACCGACGCCTCGGGCTGGATCTCGACGCGCAGCGTCTCGACGGCGGGAGCATCCTCGCCGTGCGGCCCCCAGGCGTAGTCGTCGTTGCGCGTGTACACGATCTCCTGGTCGGGAGTGTACTCGGTCAGCTCGTACGGGCCCGTGCCGACCGTGATGCCGGGACCACCGGCCTTGAGCTGGTCGGCCGACTCCTCCAGCACCTTCGGCGAGTAGAAGCCGAGCTGCGGGGTGCTGGCCGCCTGCAGGAACGGAGCATAGGGCTGGGTGAAACGCACCGTCACCGTGTGGTCGTCGACGACCTCCGTGCCCGCATAGAAGTCGGCGCCCATCATGCTCGCGGCCTGCGCCGACGCCGTCTCGGGGTCGACGATGCGGTCGAAGTTCGCCTTGACGGCGGCGGCGTCGAACGGCTCTCCGTCGGTGAACGCCACGTCGTCGCGCAGGGTGAAGGTGTACGCGGTGCTGTCGTCCGACACGCTCCACTCGGTGGCGAGCCAGGGCGAGAACGTCCCGTCCTCCTCCTGGAAGACCAGCGAGTCCAGCACCGCCCGCTGCACCATGCCCGAGACGTCGAGCTGGCTGACCTGAGGGTCCATGTGCCCGGCCGAAAGGTTCGCGCCCTCGATCAACCAGACCAGCTCGCCCCCGTCGCCGCTGTCGCCGCCCGATGCGGAGCAGGCGCTGAGCGCCAGAGCGGTGGCGGCGAAGAGGGCCGCCGCGGGCAGGAGACGGCGCACGGATGCAGCAGGCATGAGGGTTCCTCGAGACGATCGGGCGGGGGTTCCCCCAGTCTACGGCCGATTCTTGGACGCAGTCGATCTGTCCGTCGATCCGACGATCCCACCCCCGCCGGGCCCGCTCGATAGACTGGTGCGCACACCCACACTCAGGCACGCTCACACAGTGCCGCATACATCGCTCGAGGAGACCTCATGTCCGTGTCAGACACGTCGCAGAACCCGATTCCCGACAAGCCCGCACTCGAAGGCCTCGAAGCGAAGTGGGACGCCGCCTGGGCGGAACAGGGCACCTACCTGTTCGACCGTCTGCGTGCCGCGCAGGCCGGACGCGAGGGCGTCTACTCGATCGACACCCCTCCGCCGACGGCATCCGGCAGCCTGCACATCGGGCACGTCTTCTCGTACACGCACACCGACGTCAAGGCGCGGTTCGAGCGCATGCGCGGCAAGACCGTCTTCTACCCGATGGGCTGGGACGACAACGGGCTCCCGACCGAGCGTCGCGTGCAGAACTACTACGGCGTCCGGTGCGACCCGTCTCTCCCGTACGAGGCCGACTTCACGCCCCCGTTCGAGGGCGGCGACAACAAGTCGAGCCGCGCGGCCGACCAGAAGCCCATCAGTCGTCGCAACTTCATCGAACTCTGCGAACGGCTCACCATCGAGGACGAGAAGCAGTTCGAGGCTCTGTTCCGCCAGCTCGGGCTGAGCGTCGACTGGACGCAGACCTATCGCACGATCTCCGACGACACGATCCGGCAGAGCCAGCTCGCCTTCCTGCGCAACCTCGAGCGCGGCGAGGCGTACCAGGCTCTCGCGCCGACGCTGTGGGACATCGACTTCCGCTCGGCCATCGCGCAGGCCGAGCTCGAGGACCGCGACCAGCAGGCCGCGTACCACACCATCGAGTTCCCCTTCGCGGACGGCTCGGGCTCGATCGCCATCGACACCACCCGCCCCGAGCTGCTGCCCGCGTGCATCGCGATCGTCACCCACCCCGAGGGCCCTCACAAGCACCTCATCGGCACGAAGGTGCGCACGCCCTTCTTCGGCGCCGAGATCGAGATCCACGGGCACCACCTCGCGCAGCCCGACAAGGGCACCGGCGCGGCGATGGTCTGCACCTTCGGTGACGTGACCGACATCATCTGGTGGCGCGAGCTGCGCACGAGCGACGGCGAGTCGCTGCCGAACATGACGACGATCGGCCTCGACGGCCGATTCCTGCCGGAGGCTCCGACGACGGTCGCCGAAGGCGATGCCCGCGCCTGGTACGCCGCAGAGGTCGGCGGCAAGACCGTGTTCAGCGCCCGCAAGGCGATCGTCGAGAAGCTGCAGGAGACGGGCGACATGACGGCCGTCGGCAAGCCGTTCTCTCACGCCGTGAAGTTCTTCGAGAAGGGCGACCGGCCGCTCGAGATCGTGTCGACGCGCCAGTGGTACGTCCGCAACGGTGCGCGCGACGGCGAGCTGCGCGACCAGCTGCTCTCCCACGGCGCCGAGCTGAACTGGCATCCGGAGTTCATGCGCGTGCGCTACGAGAACTGGGTCGGCGGCCTGACCGGCGACTGGCTGGTCTCGCGACAGCGGTTCTTCGGCGTGCCGATCCCCCTCTGGTACGGCCTCGACGAGAACGGCGAGCGCGACTACGACCGCGTCATCGTGCCCGACGCCGCTTCGCTGCCCATCGACCCGACGACGGACGTGCCCCCGGGGTACACCGAAGAGCAGCGCGGCGCGGCCGGCGGCTTCGACGCGGAGGCCGACATCTTCGACACGTGGGCGACCTCGTCGCTCACCCCGCAGCTCGCGGGTGGCTGGCAGCGCGACGAGGAGCTGTGGAACCTCACGGCCCCCTTCGACCTGCGGCCCCAGGGGCAGGACATCATCCGGACCTGGCTCTTCTCGACCATGCTGCGCTCGGTCCTCGAAGACGGCCGCTCGCCGTGGCGCAACGCCGCGATCAGCGGCTTCATCGTGGACCCCGACCGCAAGAAGATGTCGAAGTCGAAGGGCAACGTCGTCACCCCGGCCGACATCCTCGACACGCACGGATCGGATGCCGTGCGCTACTGGTCCGCCTCGAGCCGTCTCGGAGCGGACGCCGCATTCGACCCGCAGAACCCGACCCAGGTCAAGATCGGCCGGCGCCTCGCGATCAAGGTGCTCAACGCCGCGAAGTTCGTGCTGTCGTTCCCCGTTCCCGAGGGCGCCCAGGTGACGCACGCGCTGGACGCGTCCATGCTCACCGCGCTCGACGGCGTCGTCGCCGAGGCGACCACCGCGTTCGAGAACTACGACCAGGCGCGCGCACTGGAGGTCACGGAGGCGTTCTTCTGGACCTTCTGCGACGACTACCTCGAGCTCGTCAAGGAGCGCGCCTACAACCAGAACGACGTGGGACAGGCATCCGCTGCCCTGGCGCTGCGCCTCGCCCTCTCGACCCTGCTCCGTCTGCTCGCGCCGGTGCTCTCGTTCGCCACCGAGGAGGCGTGGTCGTGGTTCGAGGAGGGCTCGATCCACACCGCTGTCTGGCCGGAGCCGCGGGGCATCGACGGCGACACCGCTGTGCTCGCCGCGGCCAGCGAGGCGCTCATCGGCATCCGCCGCGCGAAGACCGAGGCGAAGGCCTCGCAGAAGACGCCGGTGAGCCGTGCCGAGATCGTGGCGCCGACCGCGAAGCTCGACGCGCTGCGTGCCGCCGCGGACGATCTGCGCGCCGTCGGCCGCATCGCCGACCTGTCCTTCGTCGAGGGCGAGCAGTTCGCGGTCTCCGCGATCGAGCTGGCCCCGGTGGAGGCGCCGTGATGCAGCTGGGCACGCGCTGGGCCACCGGCACCGAAGCTCCGGCGTCGGTCCCCGCCGCCCTCCGCCCGGCGATCGCCGAGGTGGAGGGGCGCGGGCTGACCGGCCACTGGACCCTCACCTGGCTCGAGGGGCGCGCGATCGCCGAGCTCGACGCCGGGTGGGAGGTTCTTCAGACCCGGACCGGCGAGGTCGTCGCCCGTCCCTTCGAGGACTGACACCGAGAACGCAGAGGCCCCGGCATCGTCGATGTCGGGGCCTCTGCGTGCGGGGAGGGAACTCAGGCGCTCTTGCGCTTGCGCTCCATGACGATGGTGGGCGGGGCGCCCTCATCGACGGACGCGCGGGTGACGATGACCTTCGCGACGTCTTCGGCCGACGGGATCTCGAACATGATCGGACCGAGCACGTCCTCGAGGATCGCGCGGAGACCGCGGGCACCGGTCTTCCGCTCGACTGCGAGGTCGGCGATCGAACGCAGCGCGTCGTCATCGAACTCCAGCTCCACACCGTCGAGCTGGAACATGCGCTGATACTGCTTCACCAGGGCGTTGCGCGGCCCGGTGAGGATGTCGATGAGCGCCTCCTGGTCGAGCGGCGAGACCGAGGCGATCACGGGAAGACGACCGATGAACTCGGGGATGAGACCGAACTTGTGCAGATCGTCCGGCAGCACCTCGCTGAAGAGGTCGATGTCCTTGCCCTTGTCGTGCAGAGGCGCACCGAATCCGATGCCGTGCTTGCCGACCCGGGCCGACACGATGTCCTCGAGTCCGGCGAACGCGCCGGCGACGATGAACAGCACGTTCGTCGTGTCGATCTGCAGGAACTCCTGGTGCGGATGCTTGCGGCCGCCCTGCGGCGGGACCGAGGCGACCGTGCCCTCGAGGATCTTGAGCAGGGCCTGCTGGACGCCCTCTCCCGACACGTCGCGGGTGATCGACGGATTCTCGGCCTTGCGCGCGACCTTGTCGATCTCGTCGATGTAGATGATGCCCTGCTCGGCGCGCTTCACGTCGTAGTCCGCAGCCTGGATGAGCTTGAGCAGGATGTTCTCGACGTCTTCGCCCACGTACCCGGCCTCGGTCAGCGCGGTGGCATCGGCGACGGCGAACGGCACGTTGAGCCGCTTGGCCAGGGTCTGCGCGAGGTAGGTCTTGCCGCAACCGGTCGGCCCGATGAGCATGATGTTGCTCTTCGCGATCTCGATCTCGTCCGCCTTCTGCTCGGCGGGCTGCAGCGTGCCGTGGGCGCGGACGCGCTTGTAGTGGTTGTAGACCGCGACGGCGAGGGCCTTCTTCGCGGGCTCCTGCCCGACGACGTACTCCTCGAGGAACGAGAAGATCTCTCGCGGCTTGGGCAGATCGAACTCCGCGACGCCCTCGGCGGACGACTCGGCCATCCGCTCCTCGATGATCTCGTTGCAGAGCTCGACGCACTCGTCGCAGATGTATACGCCGGGGCCGGCGATGAGCTGCTGCACCTGCTTCTGGCTCTTTCCGCAGAACGAGCACTTGAACAGGTCAGCGCTTTCACCGATACGGGCCATGCGCGTCCTCCTAGTGGGGAGATCAGAGATCGTCCTCCGAGCCTAACCTCTGCATCCGACAGCGGGACGCATTGGCGGCCGTCCGTGTCACGCCGCACGGCCGAAGGGCCGGCCCGCGCAGTGCGGCGGGCCGGCCCTCCTGGCGGATGCGGAGATCAGACCATGCTCTTCGTGTGCCAGACGGTCTTGACCTCGGTGAACGCGGCGATGCGCTCGGGCGATGCGACGACCGCGCCGGGCGACAGCACCCGCTTGAGGGTGTCGGCGGCGGCGATCTGCAGGTCGACCCAGTCGAGCGCACCGGCACCCGCGAGGTCGAGAGCGTTCACGTCCTGGTGGGATGCGAGCCACGGCGCGATCTCGGCCGGCGACCCGGTCAGCACGTTCACCACGCCGCCGGGCACGTCGCTCGTGGCGAGCACCTCGGCGAGGCTGATGGCCGACAGGGGGTACCGCTCGCTCGCCACGACCACGACCGCGTTGCCCGCGACGAGCGCGGGGGCGACGACGGAGACCAGCCCCAGCAGCGACGAGTCCTGCGGGGCGACGATCGCGACGACACCCGTCGGCTCGGGCACCGTGATGTTGAAGTAGGGTCCCGCCACCGGGTTCGCGTTTCCGGCCACCTGCGCGTACTTATCACACCAGCCGGCATACCAGACCCACAGATCGATCGCTTCGTCGACCTGCGCCGCGGCGGCCCGATCCGACAGGCCCTCCTGCGCCATGATCTCGTCGATGAACTGCGCGCGGCGCCCCTCGAGCACCTCGGCGACGCGATAGAGCACCTGCCCTCGGTTGTAGGCGGTCGCCCCCGACCACCCCTTCACCGCGGCGCGAGCGGCGACGACCGCATCCCTCGCGTCCTTGCGCGACGCCTTCGCGGCGTTCGCCAGGAACCCGCCCTTTGGCGAGACCACCTCGTAGGTGCGCCCCGATTCGCTCCGGGGGAACGCGCCGCCGATGGCGAGCTTGTAGGTCTTCGGCACGGTCAGACGCTTGCTCATGCTGACGCTCCCTTCAGGTAGGCGGTGAGACCCTGACGGCCGCCCTCACGGCCGTATCCGGACTCCTTGTATCCGCCGAACGGGCTCGACGGGTCGAAGCGGTTGAACGTGTTCGCCCATACCACTCCGGCGCGCAGCCGGTCGGCCACGGCGAGGATGCGCGACCCCTTGTCGGACCAGATGCCCGCCGAGAGGCCGTAGGGGGTGTTGTTGGCCTTGGCGATCGCCTCGGCCGGGGTACGGAAGGTCAGGACCGACAGCACCGGGCCGAACACCTCGTCGCGGGCGATGCGGTGCGAGGCCTCGACGCCGGTGAAGATGGTCGGGGCGAACCAGAAGCCCTTCTCGGGGATGGCGCAGTCGGCGGTCCACCGCTCGGCACCCTCGGCCTCGCCGATGTCGCTGAGCTCGCGGATGCGGGCCAGCTGCGCAGCCGAGTTGATGGCGCCGATATCGGTGTTCTTGTCGAGCGGGTCGCCGAGGCGCAGCGTCGTGAGCCGCGACTTCAGCCGATCGATGACCTCGTCGTGGATCGATTCCTGCACGAGCAGCCGGCTGCCGGCGCAGCACACGTGCCCCTGATTGAAGAAGATGCCGTTCACGATGCCCTCGACGGCCTGGTCGATCGGCGCGTCGTCGAAGACGATGTTCGCGGCCTTGCCGCCGAGTTCGAGCGTCAGCTTCTTGTCGGTCCCCGCGACCGCTCGTGCGATGTCGCGGCCCACGCCGGTCGACCCGGTGAAGGCGACCTTGTCGACGTCGGGGTGGCGGACGAGCGCGGCGCCGGTCGCGCCGGCACCGGTGACGATGTTGACGACACCCGCCGGCAGATCGGCCTGCTGCAGGATCTCCGCGAAGATCAGCGCCGTGAGCGGTGTCGTCTCGGCGGGCTTCAGCACCACGGTGTTGCCGGCGGCGAGGGCCGGGGCGACCTTCCACGCCAGCATGAGCAGCGGGAAGTTCCACGGAATGACCTGGCCCGCGACCCCGAGCGACTGCGGGTTCGCGCCGAGGCCCGCGTGGTCGAGCTTGTCGGCCCACCCCGCGTAGTAGAAGAACCAGGCGGCGACCAGCGGCACGTCGACATCGCGGCTCTCCTTGATGGGCTTGCCGTTGTCGAGGCTCTCGGCGACCGCGAGCTCGCGGGCGCGCTCCTGCACGAGCCGCGCGATGCGGAAGAGGTACTTCCCGCGATCGCGACCGCTCATGCGCGACCAGGTCTTCTCATAGGCCCGTCGCGCGGCGGCGACGGCACGGTCGACGTCCGCCTCCGACGCGCTCGCGATCTCGGCGATGCGCTGCTCCGTGGCCGGCGAGATGGTGGTGAAGCCGTCGCCAGAGCCGTCGACGAACTGACCGTCGATGAACAGGCCGTAGCTGTCCTTGAGGTTCAGCAGCGCCGTGGATTCCGGCGCGGGAGCGTATTCCAGAAATGACATGTGCGTTCTTCCCGTCAGTCGATCGTGACGTAGTCGGAGCCGGAGTAGTGGCCGGTGGTGAGCTTCTGCCGCTGCAGGAGCACGTCGTTGAGCAGGCTCGATGCGCCGAAGCGGAACAGGTGCGGCTGCAGCCACTCCTCCCCCACGGTCTCGGCGACGGTGACGAGGTACTTGATCGCGTCCTTCGAGGAGCGGATGCCGCCGGCGGGCTTCACGCCGATGCGCTGCCCGGTGCCTCGGTGCCAGTCGCGCACCGTCTCGAGCATGAGCAGCGTCGTCGGCAGGGTGGCTGCGGGCTGCACCTTGCCCGTCGACGTCTTGATGAAGTCGCCGCCCGCGAGGATGCCGAGCCACGACGCGCGCTTGATGTTGTCGTAGGTGTTGAGCTCGCCGGTCTCGAGGATCACCTTGAGCGAGGCGTACGTCCCGTCCTCACGGCGGCACGCCTCCTTGACCTGGGCGATCTGGTCGAAGACGAGCCCGTACCGACCCGACAGGAACGCCCCGCGGTCGATGACCATGTCGATCTCGTCCGCCCCCGCGGCGACCGCCTCCGCCGTGTCGGCGAGCTTGATCGCGAGCGATGAACGACCGCTGGGGAAGGCCGTCGCCACCGCGGCCACCGAGATGAGCCCGTCGTCGGGGTCGCCGTGCTGAGCGCCCAGCGCGTCGACGGCGTCCGCGACCATGTCGCCGTACACGCAGACAGCGGCGACCTTCGGGGTGCTCGGGTCGGCGGCATCCGGGTTCTTCGCCTTGGCGACCAGCGAGCGCACCTTGCCGGGAGTGTCGGCGCCCTCCAGCGTGGTCAGGTCGATCAGGCGGATGATCGTGTCGAGGGCCCAGGCTTTGGACGTGGTCTTGATCGACCGCGTGCCCAAGCCGGCGGCGCGCTGTTCGAGCCCGACGGCATCGACGCCCGGCAGTCCGTGCAGGAAGCGGCGGAGCGTCGCGTCGTCGGGGTCTCCGCCGAGCACGTCCACCGCCGTCCGGCGAGCGAGTTCTTTGGTCGTCATCGTTCCTCCAACAATGCTCGTGCTGTGGTCTCATCGGTCACCACGACCCCGCAGAGGCCATTGGCCACCACGGTGCGGGCGACGTCGTGCTTGGCGGCGCCGGCGGTGACGAAGATCGCGCGCGGGGCGCCGCGCAGTCGGTCGAGGTCGACCCCGACCGTGCGTTCGTCGAGCTGCGCGTCGACGATGTTCCCCTCGGCGTCGACGTAGCGGCCGAGCACATCGCCGACCGCGCCTCGACGGGCGAGCTCCTCGACGTCGGCGGCGCTCAGATAGCCGTTCTCGACGTGGGCGGACGTGGCGTCGCAGGGGCCGGCGGTGAACAGGAAGGCCTGCGCATCGGCCGCCTGTTCGAGAACGGCGGCCACGGTGCGGTCCGCCTCGATCGCGCGCTTCGTCTCGACACGTTCGAGGATCGCCGGGCTCGGCAGGAGCGACACCTGGCCGTTGCCGCGCTGCGCGATGGTCACCGCGAGACCGGCGGCACCGCCGGAGCGGCGGTTCAGGCTCACGCCGCCGTTGAGCTGCACCACCGAGACGCCGTGCGCCCAGTCCACGGGCAGGGCCTCGGCGACCGCGCGGAGCGTGCGACCCCAGCTCACACCGAGCGTGCGCGGAACCGGCCGGAGCGCGGCGAGGAAGTCGGCGGCGGCCTGCGCCACGCGCTCGAGAGTGCCGTCGTCGCCGTCCGGCGAGGGCACGACCACGGCGTCGGAGAGGCCGAAGCGTTCGACGAGCTCGCGCTCGAGTCCCAGGCGTCGGGCCCGCGGGTGCACGATCTCGATGCGGACGATGCCGCGTTCCCGCGCCTGGGTGAGCAGACGCCCGACCTTCCAGCGCGAGATCTTGAGGAGACCGCCGATCTCGTCCTGCGTCTTGTCCTCGTCGTAGTACAGCTCGGCGACCCGGACCATCAGCAGTTCGTCTTCCACGGCATCCTCCTCTCCTCCCCCAGGGTACGGTGTCAGCCGCTTCGGCGCACATGAGTGCTCATATGAGCAGATTCTCGGATGCTGTCGCACATCTGGTGGAGACGACGACGGGGCGCCGGTCCGAAGACCGACGCCCCGTTCGTGGCGCAGACTCAGGCGCGCTTGCGCGTGGTGAGCACCTGGTCGACGATGCCGTACTCGAGAGCCTGGGTGGCCGAGAGGATGTTGTCGCGATCGATGTCGCGGTTCACCTCTTCGACCGACTTCTTGGTGTGACCGGCGAGGGTCTCCTCGAGCCAGGTGCGCATGCGGAGGATCTCCGCCGCCTGGATCTCGATGTCCGACGCCTGACCATGACCGGCCTCGCCCATCGCGGGCTGGTGGATCAGCACGCGGGCGTTCGGCAGCGCCAGGCGCTTTCCGGGGGCACCGGCTGCCAGCAGCACCGCCGCAGCGGAGGCCGCCTGACCGAGAACGACGGTCTGGATCTGCGGCGCGACGTACTGCATCGTGTCGTAGATCGCCGTCATCGCGGTGAACGAGCCGCCGGGCGAGTTGATGTACATGGTGATGTCGCGCTCGGAGTCCTGGCTCTCGAGCACCAGCAGCTGCGCCATGACGTCGTCGGCTGACGCGTCGTCGACCTGGACGCCGAGGAAGATGACCCGGTCTTCGAACAGCTTGTTGTACGGGTCCTGGCGCTTGAAGCCGTATGCGGTGCGCTCTTCGAACTGCGGGAGCACGTAGCGGCTGGAGGGCAGGTTACCGGCGGACTGGAACGTGGGTGTGTACATGCGTTGTCTCCTCGAATCCGTCACTCGGCGCCCGTGCCGCCGCCACCGGTCACGTCGGTGGCGTGCTCGCGGATGTGGTCGACGAAGCCGTACTCGAGCGCCTCCTCGGCGGTGAACCAGCGGTCGCGGTCGCCGTCGGCGTTGATCTGCTCGACGCTCTTGCCCGTCTGACCGGCGGTGATCTCAGCGAGACGGCTCTTCATCGACAGGATCAGCTGAGCCTGCGTCTGGATGTCGCTCGCGGTTCCGCCGAAGCCGCCGTGCGGCTGGTGGAGCAGCACGCGCGCGTTCGGGGTGATGTAACGCTTGCCCTTGGTGCCGCTCGTGAGGAGCAGCTGGCCCATCGAGGCGGCCATGCCGATGCCGACGGTCACGATGTCGTTCGGGACGAACTGCATCGTGTCGTAGATCGCCATACCTGCGGTGATCGATCCACCGGGCGAGTTGATGTAGAGGTAGATGTCCTTTTCCGAGTCCTCTGCGGCGAGAAGAAGGATCTTCGCGCAGATCTCGTTGGCGTTCTCGTCACGCACCTCCGAGCCCAGCCAGATGATGCGATCTTTGAGCAGCCTGTCGAAGACGCTCGTCGCGACAAGGGGTTCTGCAGCCATGTCAGCTCCTGTTTCCGTGTTTCGGTGATTCGAATCTACCGGCGCGGACGGAACCCTCCGCCCGTGTTCGCCGTCGGCATATCAGGTGTCGCGGTCGGCGATCTCGAGCGCGTAGGCGGTCATCGAGCGGTGATAGCGCGGCAGGTGCGGCACGAGAGCGAGGAGCGCGACGGACAGGCCCGCCGCGGGCCGCCCGGCGCTGGCCAGCACGAGGGCGCGCACGGTCGCGATGGCGTCGCTGTAGCGCCCGCCCGGCGCACGATCCTGTTCGTCGTCCAGCACCTCGAGCGCCGCGGAGTACTCCCCGAGGTTGCGCAGCGAACTCGCCAGCTGCACCACGCACTGCGGGCGATGCTCGTCGTCGAGACCGAGCGCGAGAGCGCGTCGATACAGGGCGACCGCCTCGGCCGGGAGGCCGGCGGAGTCGCGGGCCCCGGCGCGCTCGAACTCCGCCCGCCCGTCGTCCGTCCCGCGCTCGGCCGCCAGGGCGTCGATGCGCGCGATGGTCTCGGCGCCGACCTCCTCACCGGAGGCATCCGCCCAGACCTCGTCGATCCGTTCTTCCCAGCTCTTCATCCTCGTCCTTCGGTCGGTACGGAAAGGGGCGGATGCCGCAGCATCCGCCCCTCCACACGATCACGTGCTGACCGCGATGATCACTCCGCCGTGTCGGCATCCTTCTTGGCCGGAGCCTTCTTGGCGGCCGGCTTCTTGGCGGCCGGCTTCTTGGCCGGAGCCTTCTTGGCAGCCGGCTTCTCGTCAGCGGGCTTCTCGGCGTCCGCCTTCTCGGCGTCGTCCTTCTTGGCCGCTGCCTTCTTGGCCGGGGCCTTCTTCGCGGCCGGCTTCTTGGCGGGCTTCTCCTCGGCCGCAGCCTCGGACTCGGCGCCCTGCTCGGCCTCGTCGTCGGTCACGATGAAGTCGGACAGATCGACGGCCTTGCCGTTGGTGTCGACGACCTTCACCTTGCCGAGCGCGATGGCGAGCGCCTTGTTGCGTGCGACCTCGCCGACGAGGGCGGGCAGCTGGTTCGACGACTGCAGCGCCTCGACGAACTCCTGCGGCGCCATTCCGTACTGCGCGGCGGCCTGGACGAGGTACTGGCTCAGCTCCTCCTGCGACACCTGCACGTCGGCCTGCTCGGCGATCGTGTCGAGCAGCACCTGCGTGCGGAACTGCTTCTCGCTCGCCTCGGTCACCTCGGCGCGGTGCACCTCGTCCTCGAGACGGCCCTCGCCCTCGAGGTGGTTGTGCACCTCGTCCTCGATGAGCTGCGGCGGCACGGGGATCTCGATCTGCTCGAGCAGCGTCTCGACGAGCTTGTCGCGCGCCGCGGAGCCCTGCGTGAAGACGCCCTGCTGTGCGACGCGCTCGGCGAGGCTGGCCCGCAGCTCGGCGATCGTGTCGAACTCGCTGGCGATCTGCGCGAAGTCGTCGTCCGCCTCGGGGAGCTCGCGCTCCTTGACGGCCTTGACCGACACCGACACCTCGGCCTCAGAGCCGGCGTGGTCGCCGCCGACCAGCTTCGAGCGGAACGTGGTGTCCTCACCGGCCGTCAGCGACTCGATGGCGTCGTCGATGCCCTCGAGCAGCTCGCCGGAGCCGACCTCGTAGGAGACGCCCTCGGCGCGGTCGATCTCCGCGCCGTCGATGGTGGCGACGAGGTCGAGCTCGACGAAGTCGCCCTTCGCAGCGGGACGGTCGACGGGCACCAGGGTGCCGAAGCGGGCGCGCATGTTCTCGAGCTCGGCGTCGAGCGCCGCGTCGTCGGCCTCGACCGCGTCGACGGTCACGGTGATGCCGTCGTACGAGGGCAGCTCGATCTCGGGGCGGACGTCGACCTCGACGTCGACCAGCAGGTCGCCCGAGAAGTCCTTCTCGTTCGGCCACTGGGTGATCTCGGCCGACGGGCGGCCGACGATGCGCAGCTTGTGCTCGACCGTCGCGTCGCGGAAGAACTTGTCGAGGCCCTCGTTCACGGCGTGCTCGATCACGGCACCGCGGCCGATGCGCTGGTCGATGATCGGCGCGGGCACCTTGCCCTTGCGGAAGCCGGGGATCTGGACGTCCTGCGCGATGTGCTCGTACGCGTGCGCGATGCTGGGCTTGAGGTCGTCCGGGGTGACCGTGATGCTGAGCTTGACCCGGGTCGGGGTCAGCTTCTCGACGGTGCTGTTCGCCATGCTGGTGTGTTCTCCTTGTGATCTCCGCGGTGCACCCGCGGCTGCGAGACTTCGGGGGCCGTGTCGGGGCGACAGGAGTTGAACCTGCGACCTCCCGCTCCCAAAGCGGGCGCTCTACCAAACTGAGCTACGCCCCGGGGAATCCGCGCGCAGATTCGGCCCCCACGAGTCTAACGGACGGGAGCACACCCGATCGTCCGCTATGATCGATGAGTCCCCACCGGCGCCCTGCGCCCGGGAAAGCGGGGCTGTAGCTTAATGGTAAAGCCTTAGTCTTCCAAACTAATGACGCGGGTTCGATTCCCGTCAGCCCCTCTGCAGAAGGCCCTCATCGAAAGATGGGGGCCTTCGTCGTTCCCTCTCCTAGACTCGGGGAATATCGCACGATGGCAGGACGAGGGGAAGCCCGTGAGCGATGCGTTCCGATCCGAGAGCGGCCAGCCCCATCCGGCCGGCCCCGGCATCCACCTGCTCCCACCGCAGTTCGGCGGCGCGGCGCACGAGACCGCGCGGCGACGTCGCCGAGTGCCGCGCGGGCTGATCATCGGCGCCACGGCGGCCGTGCTCGTCGGGGGTGCCTTCGCCGCCGTGCAGACGAGCGCCAACCTGCGGTACGACGACACCGCCGCCGCCTACACCGCGGCACGCGAGGATGCGCAGAGCGCCCTCGCCGACCTCGAGGCCGCCGATGCGCAGCTCGCCGCCACCGCCGCCTCCGCCGATGCGCTCCTCGCGGGGAACACCGGGGCGCTGATGGATGCCGTTCCGCTGGACGCGATCGACACGGCCGTCGCTGATGCGGGCGACGTGTCGACCACGACCGACGAGATCCTCGGCACCGAGTTGGCGGCCGTGCCCACGAAACCCGGATGGTTCTGGGAGCTCTTCGCGGGCGCAGACGATCTCGAGCAGGCGCAGTCGGACGCGACGGACGTCGAGGACGAGGCAGAGGCGCAGTCCGCCGCGGTCGAGACGTCGGATGCGCAGCTCTCGGATGCGGGTGTGGCGGTGATCAGCGGCGCGTCGGCGGCGGCGGCCGCCTTCGAGACCGCCCACATCTCCGCCCGGAACGACGACGTCATCGCCCTGCGCAACGCCGCATCCTCCACTGTCGCGCCGACCGCGTTGGACGACGACGCGGTGACCCGCTTCGCGCAGCTGCAGGCCGCGGCCGCGAAGGTCGTGGAATCGGAAGCCGCGGAGCTCGCCGAGAAGGACGGCCCCCTGCGCGCCGCGCGGCTCGAGATCGAGGCGTTCGCACGCTCGCTCGCGCCCGGCGTGCTGCTCGAGTTCGACTGGGCGCCGATCGTGAACGGTTACGGAGACCAGGGCAGCATGGGCGGTTACACGACGTGGTGGTGGGACGAGCCCGACCGCTCGGTCATGCTCCTGTCGAACTCGGTCGCCGAGCAGTGGCCCGCCGCTCGCAGCAAGGCGCTGGTGGCGCACGAGGTCGGTCACGCGATCAGCGTGAAGTGCGAGGACATGTACGACTCGTCCACACAGGACAGCATCGAGAAGTGGGCGACGGCGTGGGCGATCGGCATGGGGTTCACCGATGACGCGAACGGCGTGTGGGCCTACGGGTACCCGCCGCAGAGCTACATCGACGCCGCCTACGGATGCCGCTGATCCCCGGAGACACGACACGAAGAAGCCCCCGGTCTCCCGGGGGCTTCTTCGTGTCGTTCAGGCGCAAGTCACTGGCCGCGGCGCTCGCGCAGCTGGTTCAGCGCATCCTCGAGCAGCTGGACCGCCTCTTCGTCCGTCCGACGCTCCTTCACGTAGGCGAGGTGCGTCTTGTACGGCTCGGTCTTCGCGACCGCCGGCGGGTTCTCCTTGTCGCGGCCGGCGGGGAGGCCGG
Source organism: Microbacterium sp. Soil_N32 (assembly GCF_057655505.1). Lineage (NCBI taxonomy): Bacteria > Bacillati > Actinomycetota > Actinomycetes > Micrococcales > Microbacteriaceae > Microbacterium > Microbacterium sp. Soil_N32. The sequence goes on along the minus strand of NZ_JBDGME010000019.1, from coordinate 124,802 downwards.
ACTGCGGGTGATCGATGATCTCGGGTATCTCCTCTTCGGGCAGCCCGGCCGCGAAGTAGCGCACGGTCTCATTGCCGAGGCCGTCCCAGTAGGACACCGCGATGCGGTCGGCGTGGTAGCCGTGGTCCTGCTCGCCCATCGGGCCGGAGCCCACGCGCGTGCCGCGAATGGCGTTTCCACCGGTGGCCATCAGATCACCTCGAACTTCGTGATGAGGCCCAGCGCGACGATCGCGACGAACCAGGTCAGCGCCAGCACGACCGTGAAGCGGTTGAGGTTGCGCTCGGCGAGGCCGGACGAACCGACCGCCGAGGACATGCCTCCGCCGAACATGTCGGAGAGGCCGCCACCGCGACCCTTGTGCAAGAGGATGAGGAGGGTCAGCAGGACGCTGGTGATACCCAGCACGACCTGCAGGACGAACTCGAGAATTGCCACGAGGAAAGAGCCTTTCGCTGGGGCAGGACAGCCCCGGTAACGGTCAAGTATACGGTGCAGCGGGGCCGCAGCCCCGCCGCACTCACACTCCGACGTGCTTCTCGAAGCGGATGATCGCCGCGAACTCGTCGACGACCAGGCTCGCACCGCCCACGAGGGCGCCGTCGACGTCGGGCTCGCGCATGAAGCTGGCGATGTTCGCCGCCTTGACCGAACCGCCGTAGAGGATGCGCGTGCGCGCCGCCGCCTCGTCGCCCAGGGCCGTCGCCACGACCCCGCGAAGGGTCGCACAGACGTCCTGAGCCTGCTGGGGCGTCGCGGCCTGGCCCGAACCGATCGCCCAGACCGGCTCGTACGCCACGACGATGTCCGCCGCGGCGGGCACGTTCGCGAGCGCCTTCTCCAGCTGACCCACCGGCACGGCGCTGGCGCCGAACTCCTCGAGGTCTGCGGCCGTCTCGCCCACGCAGATGACCGGCACGAGACCGTGCTTCAGCGAGGCCTGCACCTTCGCCGCGACGATGTCGTCCGACTCCGCGTGATACTCGCGGCGCTCCGAGTGGCCGATGATGACGTACTTCGCGTCGAGCTTGGCGAGGAACGCACCGGACACCTCGCCGGTGTACGCACCGGAATCGTGCGCCGAGACATCCTGCGCACCGAGGGCGAACGGGATCTTGTCGGCGTCGATCAGCGTCTGCACGCTGCGGATGTCGGTGAAGGGCGGGAACACCGCGACCTCGACCGAGCCCTCCTCGTGCTTCGCATCCTTCAGGGTCCAGTGCAGCTTCTGCACGAAGGCGACCGCCTGCAGGTGGTCGAGGTTCATCTTCCAGTTGCCCGCGATGAGCGGGGTCCGGGTGTTCACTGCCATCCGAGCACCTCCAGGCCGGGTAGTTTCTTGCCCTCGAGGAACTCGAGGCTCGCGCCGCCACCGGTCGAGATGTGCCCGAACCGGTCGTCGGCGAATCCGAGCTGACGCACGGCCGCGGCGGAGTCTCCCCCACCGACGACGCTGAGGCCGTCGACCTCGGTCAACGCCTGCGCGACGGCCTTCGTGCCTGCCGCGAACGCCTCGAACTCGAACACGCCCATCGGCCCGTTCCAGAACACGGTGCGCGACGACCGGATGACCTCGGCGAACCGCGCCGCGGTCTGCGGCCCGATGTCGAGCCCGATGCCCGATCCACCGAAGGCGGTCGCGCCGATCGCGTCGGCCGCGGCGACCTCGTGGTCGGCATCCGCCGAGAACGACGACGCCACGACGACGTCGGTGGGCAGCACGAGCTCCACCCCGCGCTCCTCCGCCTCGCGCATGTAGCCGCGGACGGTGTCGAGCTGATCCTCCTCGAGCAGGCTGGAGGCCACGTCGTGCCCCTGCGCCTTGAGGAAGGTGAACAGCATCCCCCCGCCGACGAGGATGCGATCCACGCGCGGCAGCAGGTGCGAGATCACACCGAGCTTGTCGCTGACCTTCGAACCGCCGAGGACGACCGCGTAGGGGCGCTCGGGGTTCTCGGTCAGACGGTCGAGGACGTCGAGCTCGGCCGCGATCAACAGACCGGCGGCCGACGGCAGCAGCTCGGCGAGGTCGTAGACGCTCGCCTGCTTGCGATGCACGACGCCGAAGCCGTCCGAGACGAGCACGTCGCCCAGCGTCGCGAGCTCGCGGGCGAACGCCGCGCGGGTCTCGTCGTCCTTCGAGGTCTCCCCCGCGTTGAACCGCAGGTTCTCGACGACGACGACGTCGCCGTCTTCGAGGGCGGCGACGGCTTCCTGCGCCGACTCGCCGACGGTGTCGCGCGCGAACGCGACCGGCTTGCCGAGCAGCTCCGACAGCCGCTGGGCGACCGGGGCGAGGCTGTACTGGGGGTCGGGCGCGCCGTCGGGGCGGCCGAGGTGGGAGCACACCACCACGCGGGCGCCCGCGTTGATGAGTGCGTTGAGGGTCGGCAACGAGGCGCGTACACGACCATCGTCCGTTATGGCCCCGTCCCGCAGGGGGACATTGAGGTCACAACGGACGATGACGCGCTTGCCCTCGAGCGGACCCAACGAGTCCAGGGTGCGCAGAGTCATGGGCGCAGAGTCAGAGACGCTCGGCGACGTACTCGGTCAGGTCGACGAGACGGTTGGAGTAGCCCCACTCGTTGTCGTACCAGCTGGAGAGCTTGACCTGGTTGCCGATGACGCGCAGCAGACCGGCGTCGAAGATCGACGAGTGCGGGTCGGTCGTGATGTCGCTCGAGACGATCTCGTCCTCGGTGTACTTGAGGATTCCCTTGAGGGGGCCCTCGGCTGCAGCCTTGTACGCCGCCTTGATCTCGTCGATGGTCACCGGGTTCTTCGTGGTGATCGTGAGGTCGGTGATCGAGCCGGTGGGCACGGGCACGCGCAGCGCGAAGCCGTCGAGCTTGCCCTTGAGCTCCGGGAGGACCAGGCCGATCGCCTTCGCGGCACCGGTCGAGGTCGGGACGATGTTGATCGCGGCAGCACGGGCACGACGCAGGTCGCTGTGCGGGCCGTCCTGGAGGTTCTGGTCGGCCGTGTAGGCGTGGACCGTCGTCATCAGACCGGTCTCGATGCCGAAGGCGTCGTTGAAGACCTTGGCCAGGGGCGCGAGGCAGTTCGTCGTGCACGAGGCGTTCGAGATGATGTGGTCGGTCTCGGGGTTGTAGGTGTCCTCGTTCACGCCCATCACGATGGTCGCGTCGTCCCCCGTGGCGGGAGCCGAGATGAGGACCTTCTTCGCGCCGGCCTCGATGTGCTTCTTGGCGAGCTCGGCCTTGGTGAAGAAGCCGGTCGACTCGATGACGATGTCGACGCCCAGCTCGCCCCAGGGGAGGTTCGCGGGGTCGCGCTCGGCGAAAGCCTTGATGACGTTGCCGTTGACGGTGATGCTGTTCTCGTCGTAGGTGACGTCGGCGTCGAGGCGGCCCGTGATCGAGTCGTACTTCAGCAGGTGCGCCAGGGTCTTGTTGTCGGTGAGGTCGTTGACCGCGACGATTTCGATGTCCGCTCCCTGCGCGAGAGCCGCGCGGAAGTAGTTGCGTCCGATACGGCCGAAGCCGTTGATACCGATCTTGACAGACACTCAGGTCTCCTGATTTCTCGTGCGCGTGAGCGCGGTTTCTACTAGAGAAGCATGGACGACGGCGTCCCGACGGGCGTTGCGCCCGTCGGGACGCCCGTCTTGTTTACGACAGTACCAGCAGGCCCGAGGTCTTCTCGCGGGCCACTTCGAAGCGCTGGGCGACGTTCTCCCAGTTCGCGATGTTCCACGCGGCCTTGACGTAGTCGGCCTTGACGTTGAGGTAGTCGAGGTAGAAGGCGTGCTCCCACATGTCGAGCTGGAAGAGCGGCACCGTGCCCTGCGCGGTGTTCGCCTGCTGGTCGAAGAGCTGCTGGATGATGAGGCGGGCCCCGATCGGGTCCCAGCTCAGAACGGCCCAGCCGGACCCCTGGATGCCGGTCGCCGCAGCGGTGAAGTGCGCCTGGAACTTCTCGAACGAACCGAAGAACTCGTCGATCGCCGCGCGCAGCTCGCCCTCGGGCTGGCCGCCGCCGTTCGGCGAGAGGTTGGTCCAGAAGATGGAGTGGTTGACGTGACCGCCGAGGTTGAACGCGAGGTCCTTCTCGAGCTTGTTCACGTTGGCGAGGTTTCCGGTCTCGCGCGCCTCGGCGAGCTGCTCGAGCGCCGTGTTGGCACCGGTGACATAGGTCTGGTGGTGCTTGTCGTGGTGCAGTTCCATGATCTTGCCGCTGATGTGCGGCTCGAGGGCTGCGAAGTCGTACGGGAGGTCGGGGAGCGTGTAGGTCGCCATATCGCTTTCATCCAATCCGCGCCGCGCCGCGGCGCTTGCCGATCCTCCGCGCCACCGAAGTGCGGCGTGGAGCGGACGTCTCTCATCCTAGTGACGACAACGCCCGGCGGCCTCCGATCCTTCCGTCGGATGACGAAGAGAGCCGACCCCTTGACAGGGTCGGCTCTCGTGTGGGACCGATCGTCTCAGACGTCCAAACCGGCGGGGACCGCCGCTTCGGTGCCGGGCACGCCGTCGCTCTGGGCCTTCTTGTCGGCCATGGCGAGGAGGCGGCGGATGCGTCCGGCGACGGCGTCCTTCGTCATGGGCGGCTCCGCGTGGTGACCGAGTTCGTCGAGGCTGGCGTCGCGGTGCGCGAGACGGAGCTCGCCCGCGACCTTCAGGTGCGCCGGGACCTCGTCGCCGAGGATCTCGAGGGCGCGCTCGACGCGCGCGCAGGCGGCGACGGCGGCCTGCGCCGAGCGGCGGAGGTTCGCGTCGTCGAAGTTCACCAGCCGGTTCACGCCGGCCCGCACCTCGCGGCGCTGCCGCAATTCCTCCCAGGCGACGGCCGTACGGCGCGCACCCATTTCGTTGAGGATGCCGCGAATGGCCTCGCCCTCGCGCACGACGACGCGCGGCATGCCCCGCACTTCGCGCGCCTTCGCGGCGACACCGAGGCGATGGGCGGCGCCGACGAGCGCCATCGCCGCTTCGGACGTGGGGCAGACGACCTCGAGCATCGCGGAGCGGCCCGGCTCGCTCAGCGTGCCGGCGGCGAGGAAGGCGCCGCGCCAGAGGCCGGCGAGCTCGGAGCGGGAGCCGGTGGTGAGACGGTTCGGGAGGCCGCGAACGGGACGGCGACGCTGGTCGAGCAGTCCGGTCTGACGAGCGAGGGTCTCCCCCGATTCGATCACGCGGACCGCCCACCGCGCGCCGTCGTTGGCGGTGCTCGACTGCACCTGCGCGATCTCGGGGCGGACGCCGTAGATCTCGGCGAGATCGCGGGCGACGCGACGCGCGAGCGTTTCGGCGTCGACCTCGGCCTCGACAGCGACACGCCCGGCGATGGAGTGGAGCCCCCCGGCGAATCGGAGGATGGCGGTCACCTCGGAGACGCGCACCGTCGGGGGTGCGTTCCGAATGCTGACGAGCTCTGCTTTGACGTCGGTGGTGAGTGCCACGAGACTCCTTTTCCGTTCACGCGCCGGGTCGCGACGCAAACGTCCAGCTTACCGTCTGGTCGCTCTCCTACTCGCGCCCGAGGTCGCGGTGGCGCACGCTGACGGCGACGCCGGGGATCGCCGCGAGGCGCCGTGCCAGCTCCTCGGACATGGCCACGGAGCGGTGCTTCCCGCCCGTGCATCCGATGGCGATGGTCGAGTGGCTCTTGTTCTCGCGCTGGTAGCCCTCCAGCACGGGAACGAGCGCCGTCGCGTACGCCTCGAGGAAGTCGCCCGCTCCCTCGCGCGACAGCACGTAGTCGCGCACCGCCTCGTCCTGACCGGTGAGTCCGCGGAGCTCCTCGTTCCAAAACGGGTTGGGCAGGAACCGCATGTCCGCCACGAGGTCGACGTCGGTCGGCAGACCGTACTTGAACCCGAAACTGAGCAGTGTGACGCGGTGCCGCGCCTGCCCCTCGGCGGAGAACAGTTCCGAGACCTGCGTGGCGAGTTGGTGGATGTTCGAGCTGGAGGTGTCGATCACCATGTCGGCGGACTCGTGGATCGGCGCGAGGCGGGCCCGTTCCTTGCGAATGCCGTCGAGGAGCGTGCCGTCGCCCTGCAGTGGGTGCGGGCGTCGGACGGCCTCGAAGCGGCGCACGAGCACGTCGTCGGATGCCTCGAGGAACAGCACCCGCACCGATCCGCGGGAACGCAGCAGCCGCGCGACCTCGGGGAAGTCGTCGAACAGACTGCCACCTCGCACGTCGACCACGGCGGCGACCTTCGGCAGAGCATCGCCGCCCATGTCGGTCAGGTCGATCAGCGGTCGCAGGATCTGCGGGGGGAGGTTGTCGACCACGTACCAGCCGAGGTCCTCCAGGGCGTTCGCGACGGTCGTCCGCCCGGCACCGGACATTCCCGTGACGATGAGGAATTCGCCCTGCTCGGACTCGGTCATCGCAGCATGCTCCTTCTCGCGTGGAACTCCAGCCTATCGACTGCCGAGGTGCGTGTGGATGTTGCGCGCGAGCACCGGTCCGATGCCCGGCACCTCCTCGATCTGCTCCGGGGCGGCGGCCCGGAGGGCGGTCACCGAGCCGAAATGCTTGAGGAGCACCTTGATGCGCGACGCCCCGAGCCCCGGCACCTCGGCCAGGACCGTCGTGATGTCGTTGCGCCGTCGTTTGCGCTGGTGGGTGATCGCGAACCGGTGCGCCTCGTCACGCAGACGCTGGAGCAGGTAGAGCGCCTCGCTCGTGCGCGGGAGGATCACCGGGAAGTCGTCGCCGGGGAGCCACACCTCCTCGAGCCGTTTCGCGATGCCGCAGACGGCGATCTCGGGATGCCCCGCGTCGCGCAGGGCCCGTGCCGCAGCCTCGACCTGCGGCTGTCCGCCGTCGACGAGCAGCAGCTGCGGGCGGTAGGCGAACCGCGGTTTCTTCCGTGCGGGGGTCTCCACGACCTCGTCCGAGACGCCCGCCGCCAGGGCCTCGGCGACGGCGACGATCCCGGTCGTCGGGTCGGCCAGTGCACCGTCGACCTGGTCGCCCCGGGCGGCACTGCCGGCGGAATCCGCCTCATCGTCGGCGTCCGGACGATCGAGGTATGCGAGACGACGGCGCAGCACCTGGTACATCGAATCGGTGTCGTCGGTCGTCTCCGCGATGTTGAACGACCGGTACTGGTCTTTGCGCGGGAGGCCGTCTTCGAAGACGACCATCGAGGCGACGACGTTCGTGCCGCCCAGATGCGAGATGTCGAAGCACTCGATCCGCAGCGGCGCCTCGTCCATGCCGATCGCCTCCTGCAGGTCCGTCAGGGCCTGCGTGCGGGCGACGTAGTCGCTGGTGCGACGCGTCTTGTGGCGGATCAGAGCCTGCTGGGCATTGACGGTCGCCGTGCGCATGAGGTCGGCGCGCTGGCCGCGCTGAGCGACCGCGATCTCCACCTTCCGACCGCGTCGCTCGCGCAGCCACTCCTCGAGCGCCGCGGCGTCTTCGGGCAGCACGGGCACGAGGATGCGGCGGGGGATGTCCGGCGCGTCGCCGTAGGCCCGCTGCAGCACCTGGTCGACCAGTTCGGCGCCCGAGATGTCGAGCTCCTTCTCGATCATGGTCGCGCGCACCGCGCGCACCCGACCGCCGCGCACCACGAAATGCTGCACCGAGGCGGCGAGCTCGTCCTCGGCGATGCCGAACAGGTCGGCGTCTTCGTCGGAGGGGAGCACGAGAGCGCTCTTGCCGAGCACGGCATCGATCGCGCCGAGCTTGTCGCGATACTTCGCTGCGGCCTCGTAGTCCATGGCCGCCGAGGCGTCGAGCATCCGACGACGCAGTTCTCTCGTGAAGCGTTCGTCCCCGCCGGCCATGAAGGCGACGAAGTCGTTCACCATCGCCCGGTGCTCCTCGATGGTGACCGTCATCGAGCACGGCCCGCCGCACTTGCCGATCTGCCCCGGGAAGCACGGGCGTCCCGTCTGCATCGCCCGCTTGTAGCTGGCATCGCTGCAGGTGCGGATCGGGAACGCCTTGATCATCAGATCGATGGTCTCGTGCACCGCCCACACCTTCGGGTACGGCCCGAAGTAGCGCGCACCCGGGATCCTGCGGTTGCGGGTGACGATCACGCGAGGCGCCTCGTCGCCCAGCGTGACCGCCATGAAGGGGTAAGACTTGTCGTCCTTGTAGCGCACGTTGAAGGGCGGATCGAACTCCTTGATCCACATGTACTCGAGCTGCAGCGAGTCGATGTCGGTCGGCACGACGGTCCACTCGACCGACGCCGCAGTCGTCACCATGCGGCGCGTGCGTTCGTGCAGCGTGCGCAGCGGGGCGAAGTAGTTCGACAGTCGCTGCCGGAGGTTCTTCGCCTTGCCGACGTACAGCACACGCCCGTCCGCGTCGCGGAATCGGTAGACGCCCGGGTCGGTCGGGATCTCCCCCGTCCGCGGCCGGTACGGAAGGACGTCGGCCATCAGCTCGCCTTGCGCGCCGTGCGGCCGCTCCCGAGGATCTCGGCGAGGAACTGTCCGGTGTGACTCTCCTCGACCTGAGCGATCTGCTCGGGAGTGCCGGTGGCGAGGATCTCGCCGCCGCCGGAACCGCCCTCGGGGCCGAGGTCGATGACCCAGTCGGCCGACTTGATCACGTCGAGGTTGTGCTCGATGACGATGACCGTGTTGCCCTTGTCGACGAGCCCGTTGAGGACCTCGAGCAGCTTGCGCACGTCTTCGAAGTGCAGACCGGTCGTCGGCTCGTCGAGCACGTAGATGCTGCGGCCGTTGCTGCGGCGCTGGAGTTCGGTCGCGAGCTTCACGCGCTGCGCCTCGCCGCCCGACAGCGTCGTTGCGGACTGACCGAGCCGCACGTACCCGAGACCGACGTCGACCAGAGTCTTCATGTAACGGTGGATCGCCTGGATCGGCTCGAAGAACTCGGCGGCCTCCTCGATCGGCATCTCGAGCACCTCGGCGATGTTCTTGCCCTTGTAGTGCACCGCGAGGGTGTCGCGGTTGTACCGCTTGCCGTGGCACACCTCGCAGTCGACGTAGACGTCGGGCAGGAAGTTCATCTCGATCTTGATCGTGCCGTCACCCGAGCATGCCTCGCAGCGCCCGCCCTTGACGTTGAAGCTGAACCGGCCGGGCTGGTAGCCGCGGACCTTGGCCTCGGGGGTCTCGCTGAAGAGCGTGCGGATGCGGTCGAAGACCCCCGTGTAGGTCGCGGGGTTCGATCGCGGCGTGCGCCCGATCGGCGCCTGGTCGACGTGCACCACCTTGTCGAGGTTGTCGAGTCCGGTGACCCGGGTGTGCTTGCCGGGAACCGTCCGGGCGCCGTTGAGACGCGAAGCGAGCACCTGGTACAGGATGTCGTTGACGAGCGACGACTTCCCCGACCCGCTCACGCCGGTGACGGCGGTCAGCACGCCGAGCGGGAAGCTGGCGTCGACGTTCTTGAGGTTGTTCTCGCGCGCCCCGATGACGTTGAGCATGCGCTTGCGGTCGAGCTTGCGACGCTTCGCGGGGGTAGCGATCTCGCGTCGACCGGAGAGGTACTCCCCCGTCATCGACGAGCGGTCGGCGAGCAGCGACTCGTACGGCCCGGAGTGCACGACCTCGCCGCCGTTCACGCCGGCCCCCGGTCCGATGTCGACGACCCAGTCGGCCGCCTCGATCGTCTCTTCGTCGTGCTCGACGACGATCAGGGTGTTGCCGAGGTCGCGCAGCTTGATGAGCGTGTTGATGAGGCGTCGGTTGTCGCGCTGGTGAAGACCGATCGACGGCTCGTCGAGCACGTAGAGCACACCGGTCAGTCCGGAGCCGATCTGGGTGGCGAGACGGATCCGCTGCGCCTCTCCTCCGGAGAGCGAGCCGGCCGACCGGCTCAGGTTGAGGTACGACAGTCCCACCTGCAGCAGGAAGTCGAGACGCAGGCGGATCTCACGGAGGACCTGCGCCGCGATCTTGGCTTCACGGTCGGTCAGGGTGAGCGTCTCCATGAACGCCCGCGCATCGCTGAGGCTCAGGTGCGAGACCTCGGCGATGGACCGTCCGTGCACCTGCACGGCCAGCACCTCGGGCTTGAGCCGGTCGCCATTGCAAACCGGGCACGGCACCTCGCGGAGATACTCGCCCCAGCGTGCCCGCTGCGTGTCGGACTCGGCCTGCAGATACTGACGCTCGATGTACGGCACGACACCCTCGAAGCCCGAGGCGTACCGCATCTCACGTCCGTAGCGGTTCTTCCACTTGACCGTCACCTTGTAGTTCTCGCCGCGGAGCACCGCGTTCTGCACGTCGGAGTGCAGCTTGCGCCATGGCGTGTCGAGCGAGAAGTCGAGGTCGCGCGAAAGGCCCTCGAGAAGTCGCTCGTAGTACTGGAAGAGCCCCTTGCCCTGCGTGGTCCACGGGATGATCACGCCCTCGCGGATCGAGAGGTCCTCGTCGCCCAGCATCAGGTCGACGTCCACGGACATGCGCGTGCCGAGACCCGAACACGCCGGGCAGGCTCCGAACGGCGCGTTGAACGAGAAGGTCCGCGGCTCGATCTCCGTGAGCGTGAGCGCGTGACCGTTCGGGCAGGCGAGCTTCTCGGAGAACGACTGCCACGCGGCGTCGCCCTCTTCGTCGACGAAGTTCACCTGCATCACGCCGCCGGCGAGCCCGAGGGCCGTCTCGACGGAGTCGGTCACCCGACCGAGGATGTCACCGGATGCGACGAGCCGGTCGACCACCACGCTGATGTCGTGCTTGTAGCTCTTCTTGAGCGTGGGCGGCTCGGCGAGCTGGATCAGGTCGCCGTCGACGATGGCTCGCGAGTAGCCCTTCGCGCCCAGTTCGCGGAAGAGGTCGACGAACTCCCCCTTCTTCTGCGAGACGATGGGCGCGACGATCTGGTAGCGGGTGCGCTCGGGGAGTTCGATCAGCTGATCGGCGATCTGCTGCACGGTCTGGCGCTGGATCTTCTCACCGCACTCGGGGCAGTGGGGAACACCGATACGCGCCCACAGCAGACGCATGTAGTCGTAGATCTCGGTGATCGTGCCGACCGTCGACCGCGGGTTGCGGTTCGTCGACTTCTGGTCGATCGAGACCGCGGGGCTGAGCCCCTCGATGAAGTCGACGTCCGGCCGGTCGACCTGACCGAGGAACTGGCGCGCGTACGCGCTCAGCGACTCGACGTAGCGGCGCTGTCCCTCGGCGAAGATCGTGTCGAACGCGAGGCTCGACTTGCCGGACCCCGACAGACCCGTGAATACGACGAGAGAGTCGCGGGGGATGTCGATGTCGACGTTCTTGAGGTTGTGGACGCGAGAGCCGCGAACACTGAGTTTTCCGGCGGAGGCAACGGGGACGATGGGCACCGAACAAGTCTACGAGGGGCCACGGACATTGGCTCCGAGGGGGCTGGACGCTCAGCCGTCTCCGAGCCGACGACCCGCGAACGCCCCCAGTCCGTCTCGCAGCGCCGCGACCTCGTCGACGCCCATCCCCACCGCGGCCATCACTCGTGCCGGCACCTCGAGCGCGCGTTCCCGCAGTGCCCGCCCCTTGTCGGTCAACGCAATCTCCAGCCGCCGCTCGTCCTCTGCGGCGCGCGCCCGCACGACGAGCCCGTCGGCCTCGAGACGCTTGACGAGGGGTGAGGCGGTGGCAGGCTCGAGGGCGAGGTCAGCCGCGAGATCCGCGAGCGCACGGGGCGATCGCTCCCACAGCGCGAGCATGACAAGGTACTGCGGATGCGTGAGTCCGAGCGGCTCCAGGATCGGCCGGTAGACGGCGACGATGTTGCGCGCGGCTGTCACCACGGCGAAGCAGAGCTGATTCTCGAGGCGGAGGAGGTCGTCGGCGGTGGACACGCGCTCACTATACACAGACACTAATAGTTAGTACACTAACGAACATGGCACACGATCGGGAGCGCCCCCCGCTCCGTACACGCATCCGTGAAGCCGGCGGACTCTACGCCTGGGTCAACACGAACCTCATCAGGTTCGCGGGGCCGGCCTCCGTCGGTCCCTACGAGAAGACGCCCGCGCCCACCGCGGCCGAGCGGGCAGAGCGCGCCTGCCCGCTGTGCGGCGCGCCCATGACCGCGCACGAGATCGACCGATCGGGTCCGAAGCCGCTGATCCACTGCCCCTGACGACAGTGCACCCGAGAAGACGCGGAGGAGCACCGCGAACCGAGACGCCGCGGCAGAGCACCGCGAAGCCCGGGGCGCGGTGCCGAAATGCGACGACGTGTCTCGTCCTCGATGCCGGGACCGTCAGGCGTGACCGGCGCGCTCGATCGCTCGCAGCTCCTTCTTGAGATCCTGCACCTCGTCGCGCAGCCGTCCGGCCAACTCGAACTTCAACTCGGACGCGGCGGCGAGCATCTGGTTCGAGAGGTCCTCGATCATCGCCTCCAGCTGGTTCGCCCCCTCGGCGGCGATCCCCTCGCGGCGGAGGTTGGGCGTCGGGGACTTGCCCTTGCCCGAACCCTTCCCGCGACCCGAGAGCATCTCGGCCGTATCGGCGCCCTCTCGCGCGAGCACCTCGGTGATGTCGGCGATCCGCTTGCGCAGCGGCTGCGGATCGATGCCGTGCTCGGTGTTGTAGGCGATCTGCTTCTCGCGACGCCGATCCGTCTCTTCGATCGCCTTCGCCATCGAGTCCGTGATCTTGTCGGCGTACATGTGCACCTGCCCCGACACGTTTCGCGCCGCGCGACCGATGGTCTGGATGAGTGAGGTACCCGAGCGGAGGAAGCCCTCCTTGTCGGCGTCGAGGATCGCCACGAGCGACACCTCGGGCAGGTCGAGCCCCTCGCGCAAGAGGTTGATACCGACGAGCACGTCGTACACGCCCGATCGCAGTTCGCTGAGCAGCTCGACGCGCCGCAGAGTGTCGACGTCGGAGTGCAGGTACCGCACGCGAACGCCGTGCTCGCCGAGGAAGTCGGTGAGCTCCTCGGCCATCTTCTTCGTCAGTGTCGTCACCAGCACGCGCTCGTCGCGCTCCACGCGCAGGCGGATCTCCTCAAGGAGGTCGTCGATCTGCCCCTTCGACGGCTTGACGATGATCTCGGGATCGACCAGACCGGTCGGACGGATGATCTGCTCGACCACTCCGTCGGCGATCCCCATCTCGTACTTGCCGGGCGTCGCCGAGAGGTAGACGGTCTGCCCGATGCGGTTCTTGAACTCGTCCCACCGCAGCGGCCGGTTGTCCATCGCACTGGGGAGGCGGAACCCGTGGTCGACGAGCGTGCGCTTGCGAGACGCATCGCCCTCGTACATCGCGCCGATCTGAGGAACGGTGACGTGCGACTCGTCGATGACGAGCAGGAAGTCGTCGGGGAAGAAGTCCAGCAGCGTGTGCGGCGGCTCCCCGGGCATCCGTCCGTCCATATGACGCGAGTAGTTCTCGATGCCGGAGCAGAATCCGAGCTGCTGCAGCATCTCGAGGTCGAACGTCGTGCGCATCCGCAGCCGCTGGGCCTCGAGCAGCTTGCCCTGCCGCTCGAACTCGGCCAGCCGCTCCTCCAGCTCGTGCTCGATCGTGCCGATGGAGCGCTGAATGACGTCGGTACCCGCCACGTAATGCGACGCGGGGAAGATCGGCACGGAGTCGAGCTTCTCGATCACCTCTCCCGTGAGCGGGTGCAGCGAGTACAGCGCCTCGATCTCGTCGCCGAAGAGCTCGATGCGGATCGCGTGCTCCTCGTAGACCGGGATGATCTCGATCGTGTCGCCGCGCACCCGGAAGTTGCCGCGCGAGAAATCGACGTCGTTGCGGTTGTACTGCATGGCGATGAACTGGCGGATGAGCGCATCGCGGTCGTACCGCTCCCCCACCTGCAGAGCCACCATCGCGCGGAGGTACTCCTCTGGTGCCCCGAGGCCGTAGATGCAGGACACGGTCGACACGACGACCACGTCGCGGCGGCTCAGCAGCGAGTTGGTCGTCGAGTGCCGGAGGCGCTCGACCTCGGCGTTGATCGACGAGTCCTTCTCGATGAACGTATCGGTCTGCGGGACGTATGCCTCGGGCTGGTAGTAGTCGTAGTACGACACGAAGTACTCGACGGCGTTGTTGGGCATGAGCTCGCGGAACTCGTTGGCGAGCTGCGCGGCCAGCGTCTTGTTGTGCGCGAGGACGAGCGTGGGGCGCTGCACCTGCTCGACCAGCCAGGCCGTGGTCGCGGACTTCCCCGTGCCGGTCGCACCGAGCAGCACGACGTCCGTCTCGCCGGCATTGATGCGCGACGCGAGCTCGGCGATCGCCTGCGGCTGGTCACCGGCGGGGGCGTATTCGCTGATGACCTCGAAAGGACGGACGCTGCGGGTGGTCTGCATACTTCCAGCGTAGGCGTGGCCACCGACATCGGGGTCGCGCTTCCCTGCGAGCGAACGCGTGCGATCAGCGCGCGGAGATGCGCTCCCACAGAGCGTCCGTCTGCGCCTCGGTCTCGGCGAGGGACCCACCGGTGCGAATCACCTCGTCGGCGATGGCGAGCCGCTGCTCGTCCGAGACCTGCGCATCGATGCGCTCCTGCGCCGCGCGTTCGTCCATCCCCCGCAGCTCGATCAGCCGTCGACGACGCTCGGCGGCGGGAGCATGGGCCACGACGATCAGATCCCAGGGGTCGTCCACCCGCGCCTCGACGAGGAGCGGCACGTCGTAGACCACCACCGCGTCGGCGTCCTGCGCGAACGCCTCGGAGAACCGCCGCGCCGACTCAGCCCGCACCGCCGGATGCACGATCGCGTTGAGCGCCGCGAGCCGCTTCGGATCACCGAAGACGCGGCTGCCGAGAGCGGCGCGGTCGAGAGATCCGTCGGTGTTCAGCACCTCGGCACCGAAGGTCTGCGCGATCCGCTGCAGCACGGGCGACCCGGGCGCCTGCACGTCGCGCACGATCTGGTCGGCATCCACGATCACCGCGCCGCGGGAACCCAGCCGCCGCGCGATGGTCGACTTTCCGGAGGCGATGCCACCGGTGAGGGCGATGAGGGGCATGCCTCCATCCTTCCACGGCCACATACGCGGAACGGGCCGCCACCCGGAGGTGACGACCCGTTCCTTCAGCGTCGGACGCTTACGCGTTGCCGCCCGAGAGCTTCTCGCGCAGTGCGGCGAGAGCCTCGTCGTCGGCGAGGGTGCCGGCACCGGCCGACTCGCTCGAGAACGACTGACCACCGAAGTCGTCGCCGGCCGCAGCCTCGGCCTCGGCGGCCTTCGTGACCTGAGCCTTGTGGGCCTCCCAGCGAGCCTGGGCAGCGGCGTACTCCTGCTCCCATGCCTCGCGCTGGGCGTCGAAGCCCTCCTTCCAGGCACCCGTCTCGGCGTCGAAGCCCTCCGGGTACTTGTACTCGCCGTTCTCGTCGTACTCCGCGACCATGCCGTAGAGGGCCGGGTCGAACTCGGTGCCGTTGGGGTCGACCGACTCGTTGGCCTGCTTGAGCGAGAGCGAGATGCGACGACGCTCGAGGTCGATGTCGATGACCTTGACGAAGACCTCTTCGCCCACCGAGACGACCTGCTCGGCCAGTTCGACGTGCTTGCTGGAGAGCTCGGAGATGTGGACGAGGCCCTCGATGCCGTCTGCGACGCGCACGAACGCACCGAACGGGACGAGCTTCGTGACCTTACCCGGCGTGACCTGACCGATCGCGTGGGTGCGGGCGAAGACCTGCCACGGGTCCTCCTGCGTCGCCTTCAGCGACAGCGAGACGCGCTCGCGGTCGAGGTCGACCTCGAGGATCTCGACGGTGACCTCCTGGCCCACCTCGACGACCTCGGAGGCGTGCTCGATGTGCTTCCAGGAGAGCTCGGAGACGTGCACGAGACCGTCCACGCCGCCCAGGTCGACGAACGCACCGAAGTTGACGATCGACGAGACGACGCCCTTGCGGACCTGACCCTTGTGCAGGTTGTTGAGGAACGTCGTGCGCGACTCCGACTGCGTCTGCTCGAGCAGCGCGCGGCGGCTCAGGACGACGTTGTTGCGGTTCTTGTCGAGCTCGAGGATCTTCGCCTCGATCTCCTGGCCGAGGTACGGCGTGAGGTCGCGGACGCGACGCAGCTCGATGAGCGACGCAGGAAGGAAGCCGCGGAGTCCGATGTCGACGATGAGGCCACCCTTGACGACCTCGATGACGGTACCGGTGACGACGCCGTCGTTCTCCTTGATCTTCTCGACATCTCCCCAGGCGCGCTCGTACTGAGCACGCTTCTTGGAGAGGATCAGGCGGCCTTCCTTGTCCTCCTTCTGGAGGACCAGGGCCTCGACCTG
The DNA here is from genome assembly GCF_057655505.1 of Microbacterium sp. Soil_N32. Lineage (NCBI taxonomy): Bacteria > Bacillati > Actinomycetota > Actinomycetes > Micrococcales > Microbacteriaceae > Microbacterium > Microbacterium sp. Soil_N32. Next base: position 108,615 of record NZ_JBDGME010000019.1, on the reverse strand, counting down.
GTCGCCGACGGCGACGACCTCGTTGGGGTCGACGTCGTGCTTGATGGAGAGCTCGCGCGAGGGGATGACGCCCTCGGTCTTGTAGCCCACGTCGAGGAGGACCTCGTCGCGGTCGATCTTGACGATCGTGCCCTCGATGATGTCGCCATCGTTGAAGAACTTCAGGGTCTTCTCGACCGCGGCCAGGAAGTCCTCAGCAGATCCGATGTCGTTGATGGCGACCTGCTTGGTGGCCGGGGCGGTCGTTGCGGTAGTCATGTAGTGGGTTGTCCTTGTGAATGGGAACTCGGGCCGCACAAGCGACCGGCATGGACCGGCGGATGCTCTGCGGCAAGTGGATTTGAGTGAGACGTCACCAGCGCATGCAGGTGCACGCCACGAGTGACACTTCAGATTATCAGACCCGCGAGCCCAGGGGAACCGCGGTCCCGCGCATCGTCGGAGCCCCGTGCGAGACTGTCCCCCGTGACCGGTCGCCTCATGCTCCTCGACACCGCCAGCCTCTACTTCCGCGCGTTCTACGGGGTCCCCGACAAGGTGACCGCCCCCGACGGCTCGCCGATCAACGCGGCCCGCGGACTCCTCGACATGATCGCGAAGCTCGTCTCCCTGTACGAGCCGAGCCACGTCGTCGCATGCTGGGACGACGACTGGCGTCCGCAGTGGCGCGTCGACCTCATCCCCAGCTACAAGCAGCATCGCGTCGTCGCGACCGTGGCCGCGGGTCCGGACGTCGAGGAGGTCCCGGATCCGCTCGAGGCGCAGATCCCCCTCATCCGCGAGGAGCTCGCCGCGCTCGGCATCCCGATCGTCGGTGTGGCCGAGCACGAGGCCGACGACGTCATCGGCACCCTCGCCACGCTGTCGCCGATGCCGGTCGACATCGTCACGGGCGACCGCGACCTGTTCCAGCTCGTCGACGACGCCCGCGGGGTGCGTGTCGTCTACACCGCGCGGGGCATGAGCAACCTCGAGGTCGTCACGGACGCCACGGTCGTCGCGAAGTACCGGGTGCTCCCCGGGCAGTACGCCGACTTCGCCACACTCCGCGGCGACGCGTCCGACGGTCTGCCCGGGGTGGCCGGAGTCGGCGAGAAGACGGCCGCGACCCTGCTGCAGGCGCACAGCGACCTGCAGGGCATCCGTTCCGCCGCCGAAGCCGGCGACGGGATGAGCGCGGGTCTTCGGGCGAAGATCCTGGCCGCCGCCGCGTACCTCGACGTCGCCCCCACCGTCGTGGCCGTCGCAACGGATCTCGACATCCGCGTTCCCGAGACCCCGCTGCGGGCCCTCGATCCGGCCGCACGCGCCGACGCGGCGGCCCTGGCCGAGCGCTGGAACCTCGGCTCGTCCATGGAGAGGGCGATCGCGGCGATCGACGCCGCCGCAACGCACTGAACGGCGGTCACTCCGCCCAGGCGCGCAGCCGCTCCAGTCCCCAGGTGGTGACGATCCGCGCGGCGGGCACGCCAGCGCGCTCGGCCCGCTCGGCCCCGTGGTCGAGCAGCGAAAGCTGCCCCGGCGCGTGCGCATCCGAGTCGATGGAGAACAGACAGCCCGCCTCCAGCGCGATCGCGATGAGTTCGTCCGGCGGATCCTGTCGCTCCGGGCGGGAATTGATCTCCACCGCGACGCCGTTCTCGGCGCAGGCGGCGAACACCGCTGCCGCGTCGAACTCGGAGGGCGGTCGTGTGCCCCGCTCCCCCTGCACGAGCCGCCCGGTGCAGTGGCCGAGCACGTCGACCCGCGGATCGGCGACCGCCCGGAGCATGCGCTTCGTCATGGAGCGCGCATCCATCCGCAGTTTCGAGTGCACCGACGCGACGACGATGTCGAGCTCCGCGAGGAGGCCGTCCTCCTGGTCGAGGGAACCGTCCTCGAGGATGTCGACCTCGATGCCGGCGAGGAGCGTGAACCCGTCGCGTGACTCGGCTCGGACGAGCGGGATCTGCTCGCGCAGACGCTCCGGCGAGAGCCCGCGCGCGACGCGCAGTCGCGGCGAGTGGTCCGTGATGGCCTGGTACTCGTGCCCCTGGGCCCGCGCCGCCGCCGCCATGTCGGCGATCGACGTCGTACCGTCGGACCAGTCGGTGTGCGCGTGCAGGTCGCCGCGCAGGCGAGCTCGGAGAGCCGAGGCGCGCGGTGGTTCCACCTCACCGCGGAGCTCGATGAGATACGCCGGCACTTCTCCCTTCTGCGCTTCCCGGATCACCGCGAACGTCGACTCGCCGATCCCGCGGCTCGCGCACAGTGCGGTCGGGTCGGTACGCACGTCGTCGGAGAGTCCCGCGTAGGTCGCCGCCGCATGACGGAAGGCCTTGGCCCGATAGCGCGACGCCCGCTCCCGCTCGAGGAGGGAGGCGATCTCGAGGAGCGCGTCGACCGGATCCATGTCCGCCTCAGACCTCCGCGAGCTCCCGGCTGGCGCCGATCCAGGCGTCCAGCTTGGCGGAGGCGCGTCCGTCGTCCACCGCGGCGGCGGCGCGATCGAAGCCGCTGCGCAGACGCTCGAGGATCGGGTACTGCACCTGGGACGCGTCCTGGCTCAGCTCGTACGCGACGATGCCCGCAGCGGCGTTGAGGAGGACGATGTCCCGCACGGCCCCCGTTTCGCCGGCCAGCGTGCGGCGCAGGATCTCTGCGTTGTGATCGGGGGTCCCGCCGAGCAGATCGTCGAGCTCGGCGAGGGGGATCCCCAGATCGCGCGGGTCGAGGTCATGCTCGTGCACGTCACCGCGCGTGACCTCCCAGATGCGGCTGTGCCCTGTGGTGGTGAGTTCGTCGAGGCCGTCGTCGCCGCGGAAGACGAGGGCCGTCGCGCCGCGGGTGCGGAAGACCCCGGTGATGAGCGGAACACGCTCGAGCTGCGCGACCCCGACGGCGTTGGCCTCGGCGCGAGCCGGGTTGCAGAGGGGACCGAGCATGTTGAAGACCGTGGGAACCCCGAGCTGGGATCGCACGGCCCCGGCGTGCCGGAACCCGGGGTGGAACGCCCCTGCCCACGCGAACGTGATGCCGGTGCGGTCGAGGATCGAGGCGACGGCTGACGGATCGAGGGACAGCTCGAGACCCAGGGCGCCCAGCACGTCGGACGACCCGGAGGAGGAACTCGCGGCGCGATTGCCGTGTTTGACCACGGGGATGCCCAGGGAGCCGATGATCACCGCCGCCGTCGTCGACACGTTCACCGTGCCCACCCGGTCGCCACCGGTACCGACGATGTCGAGCACATCGGGTGAGACGGGCAGCGGGACGGCGGCCTCGAGGATCGCGTCGCGGAACCCGACGATCTCGTCGATGGTCTCGCCCTTCGCACGGAGCGCGACGAGGAAGCCGGCCAGCTGAGCCTCCGACACCTCGCCGCGCATGATGCGCCGCATCGCCCAGGTCGACTCCCACACGCTCAGATCCCGCCGCTCGAGGAGCGTGGTGAGCAGGTCGGACCAGGTGAGCGTTTCAGCCATGTGTGCGATCCTATCGGCGCGAGAAAACGTGCACCGCGGCGGTGCGCGGGGGCAGAAGCCTTCAGAACTGCGGTTTCCTGCGGAATCACCGTCGATTCGCAGTGTTTTCTTAGGGTCCCCTAAGTGCAACACGGGCGGATCGGTGGCCGCCGGTGGGAGAATCACCCCCGCGGATCGGCCATAATGGAAGGGTGACGACCTCAGCGACGTATGCCCCGGCGGCGAGAACCATCAAGCGGCCCAACCCGGTAGCTGTCGGCACCATTGTGTGGCTCGGCAGCGAGGTGATGTTCTTCGCGGGACTCTTCGCGATCTACTTCACCCTCCGCAGCACTTCACCCGAGCTGTGGGCCGACCGCACCGACCTGCTCAACGTCCCGTTCGCAGCGGTCAACACGGCCATCCTCGTCCTCTCCTCCTTCACGTGCCAGATGGGCGTGTTCGCTGCGGAGGACCTGCAGCCCTACCGCATCGCCAAGGGGCAGAAGAACGCCGCCGGTCGCCGCCGCCTCTTCGGCTGGGGCATGGTCGAGTGGTTCTTCCTCACCTTCGCCCTCGGAGCGGTCTTCGTCTCCGGTCAGGTGTGGGAGTACGCGCAGCTCGTCGCCGAGGGCATGCCGATCCAGGCCGATGCCTACGCCTCCGCCTTCTACCTGACCACCGGCTTCCACGCCCTGCACGTCACCGGCGGACTCATCGCGTTCCTGCTGGTCATCGGCCGCGCATACGCCGTCAAGAACTTCCGGCACAAGGAGGCGACCTCCTCGATCGTGGTGTCCTACTACTGGCACTTCGTCGACGTCGTCTGGATCGTGCTGTTCTTCGTTATCTACTTCCTGAAATAAGAGCGGAGCTGATCCCCGAGATGGCACGAGAGAAGAAGCGCCGTTCTGGCGGTCGCCGCAGTCCCCTGGCTGCCGCGGCCCTCATCGGAGCAGGACTCATGATCACCGGCGCCGTGTACGCCGGAGCGTCCGCGGCCTTCGCCGCGACCGATGCACCGACCGCGTCGACCGAACTCACGGTCGAAGACGGCGAGAAGCTGTTCCAGGCGAACTGCGCCACCTGCCACGGTCTCGACCTGCAGGGCACGCCCAACGGCCCGAGCCTCTACGGCGTCGGCGAGCTCGCGGTCGAGTTCCAGGTCTCGACCGGTCGCATGCCTCTGCAGATGCAGGGTCCGCAGGCCCCGCAGAAGCACCCGCAGTTCACCGAGCCGCAGATCCTCGCCATGGCGGAGTACGTCCAGGAGGAGGCCCCCGGCCCCACGTTCCCCGAGGACGAGATCATCGACGGCGAGGGCGACGTCGCGCACGGTGCCGAGCTGTTCCGCGTCAACTGCGCGATGTGCCACAACGTGGCCGCCGCCGGCGGTGCGCTCACCGAGGGCAAGTACGCGCCGCCGATCACCAGCACCAGCGCGCTGCACATCTACGCCGCGATGGTCACCGGCCCGCAGAACATGCCCGTCTTCGGCGACATGAACCTGTCGGACGAGGACAAGCGCGACATCATCTCCGCACTGCTCTACCAGCAGCAGTCCGTGCAGCCCGGCGGCTTCTCGCTCGGCTCCCTCGGCCCCGTCTCCGAGGGACTGTTCGCCTGGATCTTCGGCATCGGCGCTCTGGTCGCCGTGACCGTGTGGATCACGGCGAAGTCCAACTGACGCTTATTCATCGAAGAGGAACGTACGAGGAGCACCATGGCACACGACGACGACTCGAAGGCTCTGGACAGGGCCTACCAGCCCTCGCCGGGGCTGGGTGTCGCAGTCAGCGACCCCGTGGAGAACCCGGGGCTGCCGCCGCACCGGGAGCGGATGACCGACAAGGACCCGCGCGTCGAGAAGACGGCGGTCCGCACGGTCTACACCCTGTTCTACCTCTCGCTCGCGGGAAGCATCTGGGCCGTCGCGGCGTACATGCTGTTCCCGATCGAGAGCGGCGCGCTCATCGACATCCGACAGAACAACCTGTTCATCGGTCTCGGTATCGGCCTCGCCCTGCTGTCGCTCGGTCTCGGAGCGATCCACTGGGCCAAGGCGCTCATGGCCGACAAGGAGCACATCGAGCTCCGTCACCCGACCCGCGGCAAGGACGCCACCCGCGAGGGCGCGATCGCCGCCTTCGCCGCAGCGAACGAGGAGTCCGGCTTCGGACGCCGTGCGATGATCCGCAACTCGCTGTTCGCAGCCGTGGTCGCCTCGATCATCCCTGGTGTCACGCTCTTCCGCGGACTGGCCCCGCACGCCACCCCCGAAGACCCGCACGCCGGCGACCCGGTGCACCTGCTCAAGCACACGATGTGGGAAGAGGGCATGCGTCTCGTCCGCGACCCGGACGGCACCCCGATCCGCGCCGCCGAGGTCACCCTCGGCTCGGCCTTCCACGTCATCCCCGCAGACCTCGCCGAGCTCAGCCACCACGACGGCTACCTCGAGGAGAAGGCGAAGGCCATCGTGCTGATGATGCGCCTGCGCCCCGAGCAGCTGAAAGAGGCCGAGGACCGCAAGGACTGGTCGTACGACGGCATCGTCGCGTACTCGAAGGTCTGCACCCACGTGGGATGCCCCGTGGCTCTCTACGAGCAGCAGACGCACCACCTCCTCTGCCCCTGCCACCAGTCGCAGTTCGACGTCACGGATCACGCCAAGGTCATCTTCGGACCGGCCGCCCGTCCGCTGCCGCAGCTGCCCATCACCGTCGACGACGAGGGCTACCTCGTCGCGCGGAGTGACTTCACCGAGCCCGTCGGCCCGAGCTTCTGGGAGCGCCATTGAGCACCGCAACGCTGTCCAAAGAGGACAAGGACACCAAGGCGCCCCTGGGCGGACGATTCGTCGGCGCCGCATCGAACTACCTCGATGAGCGCACGAGCATGTCGGGCATCGTCAAGGAGCTCGGCCGCAAGATCTTCCCCGACCACTGGTCGTTCATGCTCGGCGAGATCGCGCTGTGGAGCTTCGTGGTCGTGTTTCTCTCGGGGACCTTCCTGACGTTCTTCTTCCAGGCATCGATGGTCGAGACGCACTACACGGGTGCCTACGCTCCCATGCGCGGCATCGAGATGTCGGCGGCGCTCGAGTCGACGCTGCACATCTCGTTCGATCTGCGCGGCGGCCTGCTGGTCCGCCAGATCCACCACTGGGCGGCACTGGTCTTCATCGCCGGCATCGGCGTGCACATGCTCCGCGTGTTCTTCACCGGCGCGTTCCGCAAGCCGCGCGAGCTCAACTGGGTCATCGGCTTCGTCCTCTTCATCCTCGCGATGGCCGAGGGCTTCACCGGCTACTCCCTCCCCGACGACCTGCTCTCGGGTAACGGCCTCCGCATCATCGACGGAATGATCAAGGGTCTCCCCCTGATCGGCACCTGGACCTCGTTCCTCCTCTTCGGCGGCGAGTTCCCCGGCACCGACATCGTCGGGCGCCTGTACACCCTGCACATCCTGCTGCTGCCGATGATGGTGATCGCCTTCATCGCGCTGCACCTGATGCTCATGATCATCAACAAGCACACGCAGTTCGCCGGCCCCGGCCGCACGAACGACAACGTCGTGGGCTACCCGATGATGCCCGTGTACATGTCGAAGATGGGCGGCTACCTGTTCATCGTCTTCGGCACGATCGTGCTGATCGCGACGTTCTTCCAGATCAACCCGATCTGGAACTACGGCCCCTACGACCCGTCGCCCGTCTCCGCCGGCACCCAGCCGGACTGGTACATCGGCTTCGCCGACGGTGCCCTGCGTCTGGCCCCGTCGAACCTCGACATCGTCTTCCTCGACCACACCTGGTCGTTCGGAATCCTGCTGCCGGTCGCCGTGCTCGGTCTCTTCATCGTCGTCGTCGCGATCTATCCCTTCATCGAGGCGTGGATCACCGGCGACAAGCGCGAGCACCACATCGCTCAGCGCCCGCGGAACGCCGCGACACGCACCGCGATCGGCGTCGCCGGCGTCGTGTTCTACGCCGTGCTGTGGGCGGCCGCGTCGTCCGACCTCATCGCGACGCACTTCATGCTGACGATGGAGGGCGTGATCCACACGCTCCAGGCCCTGCTGTTCATCGGACCGATCCTCAGCTACTTCGTCACGAAGCGCATCTGCCTCGCACTGCAGAAGAAGGACCGCGAGATCGTGCTTCACGGCTTCGAGTCCGGCCGTATCGTGCGCCTTCCCGGCGGCGAGTTCATCGAGGTCCACCAGCCGGTCGACAAGTACGACCGCTGGAAGCTCATCGACGTCGACGGGTACGAGCCCCTGGTGGTGCGCCCCAACGCCAAGGGACGCATCCCGTGGACGGAGAACTTCCGCTCCTCGCTGTCGCGCTGGTTCTTCGAGGACCGTCTCGCCCCGCTCACGCAGGCCGAGGTCGCAGCGGCGGATGCTCACCAGCATCACGTCATCGAGCAGGAGGCCGCCGCGGAGACCGCCGAGATCCAGGGCGCTCACGAGCGCGCCGGGTTCCCGGACGCCCCGCTCGAAGCGACGGAGGACCACGTCGACGAGACGCCGAACACGCCCAGCACGGTGATTGCCACCGAGCCCGTGAAGAAGCCTCGCAAGAAGAAGGCGGACGACGACAAGTAGGTCGTTCCCGCCGTCAGAGAGGGCCCTGTCCGCATCGGACAGGGCCCTCTCTGCATGCTCTGGAAGGATGGAGCACATGACATCCGTGGTCCGCTTGATCCGCTCCGAGTCGCTCGCCGCCGCCCCCTATGCCTACGCGGCGACGGCGCCCGCGAATGCGCGACTCATCTTCCTGGCTGGCGCATGTCCCCTCGAGGACGACGGCTCGACGACCGCGCCGGGCGACTACGCCGCTCAGGCGGCTCGTTGTGTGCAGACGCTGCGGGAAGCGCTGCGGGCCGCCGGTGCGACCCTCACGGATGTCATCAGTACGCGGGTGCTCGTCGCCTCGGGTCGGCAGGAGGACCTCGTCGCTGCATGGGACGTCGTCCACGCCGCGTTCGGCTCGCACGACGTGCCCAGCACCCTGCTCGGCGTCGCAGCGCTCGGCTACGACGACCAGTTGGTCGAGATCGAGGCCGTCGCGGCCGTCGCTGCGGACCTGGACGGCCCGGCGTGACCTTCTCCCTGCGGGCGGCGCGACCGTCGGACGCCGAGTACATCGAAGCGATCGAGAATGCCGCCGACGTCCTGCTGCGCGATCTCCTCGGAGCGGCCGACTGGCCGCCAGCGGAGCAGGGGTCCACGCGGCTCTCCACCCCCGGTTTCACGCTGGTCGCTGTCGACGGGGACGACCACTCCCCCGTCGGTTTCGTGCACGTCCTCGACGCAGACGGGCACGCGCATCTGGAGCAACTGTCGGTGCTTCCGCGGCACGGACGTCGGGGCATCGGTCGAGCTCTCGTCGAGGCGGCGATGCAAGAGGCGAGAGCACGCGGTTACTCCCGCATCACGCTCCGCACCTATGCCGAGGTGCCGTGGAACGCGCCTTTCTACTCGCGCTGCGGCTTCTCGGAGAGCGTCCCCGAAGGCGCCTTCCTGCGCTCGCTGCTCGACGTCGAAGGCGGTATGGGGCTCGAGCGCTGGGGCCGGCGGGTGCAGATGACCGCCCTGCTCTGACAGCCGCACCGTGGCAGATTTCGTACGGTAGACGACCGGATGCCGAACGCGCGCTCACGTCCTGGTCTCTAGGCTCGGACCATGATGGAACGCACCGACTACTTCGCGGCGAAGCTCGCGTACGAAACCGACCCGAGCGACCTGTTCGAGGATCGCGCAGGCGAGAGGAGCCCCGTGATCGTCGACGTGCGGTCGCGCGAGGCGTGGACGCAGGGACGCCTCCCCGGAGCCCTCTCGATGCACCACAGCGAGATCGCTGCCCGCGCCCCGCATGAGATCCCTGCCGACGCGGATGTCGTCGTCTATTGCTGGAGTCCCGGATGCAACGGCGGAGCGCGAGGAGCGCTGGCGTTCGCGCGACTGGGCTACCGCGTGCGGGAGATGATCGGTGGGTTCGAGTACTGGGCGCGTGAGGGCTACCCCGTCGAGGATGCCGACGGTGTGCACCGCCGACCCGTCGACCCGCTCACGGGGATCCCGCGCATCCGGACGCGGCCCTGAACCCGCTATCCGCGAAAAGAGGAAGGCCCCGGGAGTTCCCCGGGGCCTTCCTCTTTACGTGTACCGATCAGCGGGCGAAGTTGCCCCGGTAGTACTCGTAGACCCAACCCACGATCGCAACCACGAAGATCGCGAGACCGATCGGCAGCAGGAACTGGCCGACGGCGAGACCCACGACGAAAACCGCCGCGGATGCCGCGAGAACGAGCGGCCACCAGGACCACGGGCTGAACTCGCCGAGCTCGGGGTCGCCGTCGTCGATGTCGGAGGTCAGGATGTCCTCCGGCAGCTCACCGCCCTGCGCGTTGTGCGTACGGTCAAGGTAGAACGCGATCATCGCGCCCATCGCGGCCGCGAAGAACAGCGCGACGGTTCCGACCCACTCGATCTGGTTGACGAGCGGCAGGGTGGGGTGGGCGAGGATGTTCCAGCCCGTGTAGACGACTCCGATCAGGGCGAAGAACGCCGTCAGGATCCACCAGAGGATGACATTGTCGCGCATGGATCAGTGGACCTCTCGCTCGCCGGGAGCCGTGGTGGCGAACTCCGCGGCCTCGGGGTGATTCAGGTCGAAGGCCGGACGCTCGCTACGGATGCGCGGGATCGACGTGAAGTTGTGACGCGGCGGCGGGCAGGACGTCGCCCATTCGAGCGACGCGCCGTAGCCCCACGGGTCGTTGACGGTGACCTTCGGCGCCTTGCGGGCGGTGATCCAGACGTTCAGGAAGAACGGCAGCATGGATGCACCGAGGATGATCGCGCCGATGGTGGAGACCTGGTTGCCCCAGGTCCAGCCGTCGGCCTCGGAGTAGTCGGCATAGCGACGCACCATTCCGTCGACACCCAGCCAGTGCTGGATGAGGAACGTCATGTGGAACCCGATGAACAGGGTCCAGAAGTGCACGTAGCCGAGGCGCTCGTTGAGCATGCGGCCCGTCCACTTCGGCCACCAGAAGTAGAAGCCGGCGAACATCGCGAACACGACCGTGCCGAACACGACGTAGTGGAAGTGGGCGACGACGAAGTACGAGTCGCTCAGGTGGAAGTCCAGCGGCGGAGCCGCGAGGATCACACCGGTCAGACCGCCGAACACGAAGGAAACCAGGAAGCCGAGCGAGAACACCATGGGCGTCTCGAACGTCACGGATCCTCGCCACATCGTGCCGATCCAGTTGAAGATCTTCACGCCCGTCGGAACGGCGATCAGCATCGTCATCAGCGCGAAGAACGGAAGCAGGACCGAACCCGTCACGTACATGTGGTGCGCCCACACGGCCACCGAGAGGGCGGCGATCGCGATGGTCGCGTACACGAGGGTCTTGTATCCGAAGATCGGCTTGCGGCTGAACACCGGGAAGATCTCCGACACGATGCCGAAGAACGGCAGCGCGATGATGTAGACCTCGGGGTGGCCGAAGAACCAGAAGAGGTGCTGCCAGAGGAGCACTCCGCCGTTCTGCGGGTCGTAGATGTGAGCACCGAGCACGCGGTCCGCGCCGGCTGCGAAGATCGCCGCGGCGAGCACGGGGAAGGCCATCAGGATGAGGAGGCTCGTGACGAGCGTGTTCCACGAGAAGATCGGCATGCGCCACATCGTCATACCCGGGGCGCGCATCGTGATGATCGTGGTGATGAAGTTCACCGCGCCGAGGATCGTGCCGAATCCGGAGATGCCGAGTCCGAGCATCCAGAGGTTTCCACCGGCACCCGGAGAGAACGATGCACTCGCGAGCGGCTGGTAGGCGAACCATCCGAACGATGCCGCACCCTGCGGGGTGAGGAAGCCGGCGACGGCGATCGTCGAGCCGAAGAGGAAGAGCCAGAACGCGAAGGCGTTCAGACGCGGGAACGCCACATCCGGCGCACCGATCTGCAGCGGCAGGATCGCGTTCGCGAAGCCCGCGAACAGCGGGGTCGCGAACATCAGCAGCATGATCGTGCCGTGCATCGTGAACAGCTGGTTGTACTGCTCCTTCGTCGGCACGATCTGCATGCCGGGCGAGAAGAGCTCGGCGCGGATGACCAGCGCCATCACGCCTCCGAGGAGGAAGAACAGCACCGAGGCGATCAGGTACATGTAGCCGATCGTCTTGTGGTCGGTGGAGGTGATCCACTTGACCACGACGTTGCCCTTCTGCTCCACGCGGGTGGTGCTCATGAGAGCGGCCTGGCGCGGCGGCAGAGTGGTGGGGCGGGAGCGGTGCGCCTCGTCGGTGCGGGGTGCTTCAGTGGTCGACATGGCTTACTCCTCTCCTTCCTCGGAGTCGTTGTTTCCGGTGGTGCCGGGAAGGTTGCCCAGACGGTCGTAGGCGTCGGTGATGTCGCCCGTGTTGCCCTGGTCCTTGAGGTCGTTCAGGTATGCGTCGTACTCGTCCTGCTCGACGACCTTGACGTTGAAGAGCATCATCGAGTGGTACTCGCCGCAGAGCTCGGCGCACTTGCCCTTGTACTCGCCCACCCGGGTGGGGATGAAGGACCACGAGTTGTCCTTACCGATGTACATGTCCTTCTTGTAGAGGAAGTCGATGATCCAGAAGGAGTGGATGACGTCGCGCGACTGCAGGTTGATCGTGACCTTCTGGTCGACCGGGAGGACGAGCGTCGGCAGCTGATCCTGATCGATGTTGCCTGCGGCGTCGGGCTGCGCCTGGATGCCCATCGTCCAGACCGTGTCGTCGTCGGACTCCGCGTCGTACTGGAAGTCCCACGCCCACTGCTTGGCGATCGCGGTGATCTCGACGTCGGGGTCGTCCCACTTCGTCTCGATCGCAGCCTGGTCGCGGGCCGTGAAGAAGAACATGCCGAGGACCAGCATGAGCGGCACGATCGTGTAGAAGATCTCGATCGGCATGTTGTAGCGCATCTGCACCGGCAGGCCGGTCTGGCCCTTGCGACGGCGGTAGGCGATGGCCGCCCAGGCCATGAGCGCCCAGGTGATGATGCCCACTGCGAGAAGCACGATCCACGAGTTGACCCAGAGCGAGGAGACGCGCTCGGTCTGGTTGGTGGTGGCCTCGGCACCCTCCTCGAAACCCGGGAGGTAGCCGTTCAGCTCGGCGGTGGTACATCCCGCCAGGACGACGGCTGCCACAACTCCCAGAGGGAGTGCGGCCCAACGAAGGCGGCGTTTCGGGGGCACGATGCACCTTTCAGATTGCGGATAGGGCACCCCCAAGTCTAGGGCAACCTCACACCCGATTCATGCCAACCACGCAGGTTGGCGAGGGTGGTACGGGTCAGTGGAAGCTGTCGCCGCAGGCGCAGCTTCCGGCTGCGTTGGGGTTGTCGATCGTGAAGCCCTGCTCCGAGATCGTGTCCTTGAAATCGATCGACGCGCCGTCGAGGTAGGGCACGCTCATGTTGTCGACGATGACCTCCACGCCGTCGAAGTCGACGGTCTCGTCGCCGTCGAGGTAGCGCTCGTCGAAGTACAGCTGGTAGATGAGGCCGGAGCATCCGCCGGGCTGCACGGCGACGCGCAGACGCAGGTCGTCGCGGCCCTCCTGCTCGAGGAGGTTCTTCACCTTGGTGGCAGCGGCCGACGTCAACGTGATGCCGTGCGCGCGGGTGGTCTCGGTGCTCAGGGTGGTGTCGCTCATGTCGCTCCTTGTGACGGGCCGCCATCGCGGCGTGCTCTCCCGATTCTACCGCCGCCCGCACCGCGCGAGGCGGTGCGGGCGGATCGGCGGGGCACCGCGACGGAGACGATCAGCGCGGCGACGTGCGCGCGTTCATCCTGGCGAGCAGCAGCGCCTCGGTCGAGACGGCGTGACGGAAGGTGTCGATGTGCAGCGACTCGTTCGGGCTGTGGGCGCGGGAATGCGGGTCCTCCACGCCGGTGACCAGGATCTGCGCCTGCGGGAACTCGCGCACCAGATCGGCGATGAAGGGAATCGACCCGCCGACGCCGAGATCGATCGGCGCGACGCCGTACCCATCGCGCATCGCGTCGCGAGCGAGCTCGACGGCCCACCCCGACGTGTCGACCAGGAATCCGTCGCCGAGATCGACGTCGCTGAACTCGAGTTCGGCGCCATGCGGCGCGTGGGCGCGCAGGTGCGCCTCCAGCGCCGCGTAGGCGTCGGCGCCGCTCTGCCCCGGTGCGACACGCGCACTGATCACGACGGTGACTTCGGGGAGCAGGGTGTTCGACGCGGCCGCGACGCTCGTCGCGTCGATCCCGATCACCGTGACCGACGGCTTGTTCCAGATCCGGCTCAGGATCGTGCCCCCGCCGATCGGCCGGGTACCCGGCAGCAGCCCGGCCTCGTCGCGCAGCGTCTCTTCCGAGTACTCGGGCGTTGCGGCGTCCCGCTCCGCCATGCCGTCGACGGCCACGGAGCCGTCGTCGTTCCACAGCGTGGCGAGCAGCTGGACCGTGGCCATCATCGCGTCGGGCACGGCGCCCCCGAACATGCCGGAGTGCGACGCGTGATCGAGCGTACGGACGCGGAGAGTGAAGCGCGCGTTGCCTCGCAGCGACACCGTGAGGCCCGGAGTCGTCGAATCCCAGTTGCCCGAGTCGGCGACGACGATGGCATCGGCGCGAAGAGCCTCTTTGTTGTCGGAGAGGAACTGCGCGAACGAACGCGACCCGTACTCCTCCTCCCCCTCGATGAACAGCGCGATCCCGAGATCGAGGTCGTCGCCCAGCACCTCGGACACCGCACGGATCGACGCGATGTGCGCCATCACGCCGGCCTTGTCGTCGGCGGCACCGCGCCCGTAGAGACGCCCGTCGCGGACGGTCGGCTCGAACGGCGGGGTCTCCCACAGGGCGTCGTCTCCCGGAGGCTGCACGTCGTGGTGGGCGTAGAGCAGGATGCTCGGGCGTCCGTTGCGCGGAGCGCGCGTGGCGAGAACCGCCGGCTGACCGTATTCGTCGGTACCGGGGATCGCCGCTCGCAGCACGCGGACCTCGTCGAAGACTCCGGTGTCCGTCGCGAGTGCGGCGACCGCCTCGGCACTGCGCTCGAGCTGCGTCTGGTCGAACGCGGGCCACGCCATCCCGGGGATCCGGACGAGGCTCCCGAGGTCGGCCAGAGCAGCCGGGTGACCGGTCGCCACGGCATCCAGCAGAGAGGACTCGAGCACAGGGGGGATCGCATCAGAGGTCATGCGAGTAATCTTAAGGCGAACCCTTTCTCCCCGAACCGAGGAACCCCGTGGCCACCACCCCCGCATCCCCTCCCACGAACGACGACGCCTCCGAGACGGCTGTCGGCAAGGGACGCCGCACGCCGACGCGCGCGGAGCAGGAGGCCGCACGCCGCCGCCCTCTCGTCGCGAACACCAAGGAGGCGCGCGCGGCCGCACGCGCCGAGATGAACGCACGGCGCGCCCGGGCACAGGCGGGCATGGCCGCCGGAGAGGAGAAGTACCTCCCCGCCCGTGACAAGGGACCGCAGCGCCGCTGGGTGCGCGACTACGTCGACGCCGGCTGGCATCCGGCCGAGTTCGTCATGGCCATCATGGTGCTCGTCATCATCGCCTCCCTCGTGCCGATCCCCGCGGTGTCGTTCTATGCGTACCTCGGCATGATGGCGTACATCGTCATCTCGATCGCGGGTATGGTGATCCTCGGCATCCGGGTCAAGCGCAAGGTCGCCG
This sequence comes from Microbacterium sp. Soil_N32, assembly GCF_057655505.1. Taxonomy (NCBI): domain Bacteria; kingdom Bacillati; phylum Actinomycetota; class Actinomycetes; order Micrococcales; family Microbacteriaceae; genus Microbacterium; species Microbacterium sp. Soil_N32. The sequence goes on along the minus strand of NZ_JBDGME010000019.1, from coordinate 93,451 downwards.
CCCGCTTCGGCGAGGAACGGCGCGAGCGCGGCCTCGCGTGGTACGCCGCGATGCGCTCGCTCCAGATGCGGTTCATGCGTCTGCCGAAGCCGCAGGTCAAGCGCGGACAGTACCCCGCCTGATCGATCAGCGATTCGAGAAAGCGCCTCATCTCCCGTCGGAGGTGAGGCGCTTTCTCGTACGGGCCGTCGGCTCAGCGGCCGACGAGACCCCGGTTGATCTGCCGCGCCCAGAAGGGTCCGCGATACAGGAACGCCGTGTAGCCCTGCACGAGGGTCGCGCCCGCGGCGAGCCGCTCCTGCACATCGGCCGCGGTCTCCACTCCCCCGACCGCGATCACGCAGAAGTCCTCGGGCACGGCCCGGCGGACGACGCGGAGCACCTGCAGGGCCCGTTCCTTGAGCGGAGCGCCCGACAACCCGCCCGCGCCCGCCGCTTCGACGACCGAGGCATCGGTGCGCAGCCCATCGCGCGAGATGGTGGTGTTCGTGGCGATGATCCCCGCCAGTCCCTCCGCGACGGCGAGCCGCGCGATGGCGTCGATCTCGTCATCAGGCAGATCGGGGGCGATCTTGACCAGCAGCGGCGTGCGACCCGCGGCGTCGCGCACCATGCGCAGCAACGGCGCGAGGGTCTCGACCGCCTGCAGACCGCGAAGTCCCGGCGTGTTCGGCGACGACACGTTGACGGCGAGGTAGTCGGCGAGTGGGGCCAGCCGTGTCGCGGAGGCGACGTAGTCGGCAGTGGCATCGTCGACATCGACGATCCGGCTCTTTCCGATGTTGACGCCGACCACCGCGTCGGGCGCTCCGCGACGCAGCCGGGCCAGGCGTCGAGCTGCGGCATCCGCCCCGCGGTTGTTGAAGCCCATGCGGTTGACCACTGCACGGTCGGGCACGAGGCGGAACAAGCGCGGCCTCGGGTTGCCCTCCTGCGGGACGGCGGTGATCGTGCCCACCTCGACGTGACCGAATCCGAGGGCGGCGAGTCCGCGCACCCCGACGGCGTTCTTGTCGAAACCCGCCGCCATGCCGAACGGCGACGGGAACGACAGCCCCAACGCCTCGACACGCAGCGCGGGGTCGGGCCGGGTGAGACTGCGGGTGACCCGGGCGAACGGCGGGGCGCCGAGCACGCGGATCACCGCCATGCCGGCGTGATGGGCGAACTCGGGATCGAAGCGCGAGAGAACAGCGCGGAAGAGCAGCGGATACATCCCTGCCAGGTTACCGGTCGGCGGTGTCGGCTCCCGCGTGATCCGCACGCAGATCGGAGATCGCGGACTCGAAGTCCTCGAGCGAGTCGAACGCCTGGTAGACACTCGCGAACCGCAGGAAGGCCACCTCGTCGAGTTCCCGCAGCGGACCGAGGATCGCCAGCCCGATCTCGTTCGCATCGAGCTGCGAGACGCCGGTCTGTCGAACGGCCTCCTCGACGCGCTGCGCGAGGATCGCCAGGTCGGCCTCGGTCACCGGCCGCCCCTGGCAGGCCTTCCGCACGCCGGAGATGACCTTCTCGCGACTGAACGGCTCCATGACGCCCGAACGCTTGATGACGTTGAGGCTCGCCGTCTCGGTCGTCGTGAACCGCCCGCCGCATTCCGGGCACTGACGACGGCGGCGGATCGAGAGTCCGTCGTCGCTGGTGCGGGAGTCGATCACGCGGGAGTCCGGATGACGGCAGAAGGGGCAGTGCATCCGTCCAACCTACTCCGTGAAACGGGCCTCGATCGCCTCGCCGTGGGCGGGGAGCACCTCGCTCTCCGCCAGGGCGACGACCCCTCGACGCACCTCGGCGAGGGCTTCGCGATCGTAAGACACCACCTGCTGCGGGCGGAGGAAGGTGTAGGCGCCGAGGCCGGGTGCGTACCGTGCCTGGCCGCCGGTCGGAAGAACGTGGTTGCTGCCGGCCATGTAATCGCCGAGGCTCACCGGCGTGTGATCCCCGACGAAGACAGCGCCCGCGCTGGTGAAGGCGGATGCTGCGTCGTCGGCGTCCGAGAGGTGCAGCTCGAGGTGCTCCGGGGCGTAGGCGTTACTGAACGCGACCGCCATCGCGCGGTCGTCCACGAGCACGATCGCCGACTGCGGGCCTGCGAGGGCAGCGGCGACTCGCTCGCTGTGCCGCGTCTTCTGCTGCAGATCGGCGACGGCGGTGGCCACGCGATCTGCGAGGTCCTCCGAATCGGTCACCAGTACCGCAGAGGCCTGCTCGTCGTGCTCGGCCTGGCTGACCAGGTCGGCCGCCACCAGGCGCGGGTCCGCGGTGGAATCCGCCACGACGAGGATCTCCGTGGCTCCCGCCTCGGAATCCGTGCCGACCACGCCGGCCACCGCGCGCTTCGCCGAGGCGACGTAGTTGTTGCCGGGCCCGGAGACGACGTCGACGGGGTCGAGTCCGATCCCGTCGACACCGAACGCGAACGCACCGATGGCCCCCGCGCCGCCCATGGCGTACACCTCGTCGACGCCCAGCAGCGCAGCGGCCGCGAGGATCGTCGGGTGGATGCGGCCGTCCTGATCGTGCTGGGGCGGCGATGCGAGCGCGATCTGCTGCACCCCGGCGACCTGCGCGGGGACGACGTTCATGATGACGCTCGACGGGTAGACGGCCTTGCCGCCCGGGATGTAGACGCCCACACGGGTGACGGGCTGCCAGCGCTGGAGGATGCGAGCGCCGGGGCCGATCTCGGTGAGACGGTCGGCCGGCACCTGCGCGGCGGATGCCTGGCGCACCCGGCGGATCGCCTCTTCGAGCGCCGCGCGGATCTCGGGCGCGAGGGAGTCGAGCGCCTCGCGGAGGTGCGTCGACGGTACCCGCACGTCGTGGCCGGTGACCCGGTCGAATCGCTCGGCCTGGTCGCGCAGCGCCGCCTCGCCCTGGGTGCGCACCTCGTCGACGAGACGCGCCGCGGTGTCGAGGGCTTCGGCGCGAGCCTGGGTCGCCCGGGGCACGGCCGCGAGCATGTCTGCGGACGAGAGCTCGCGCCCTCGCAGATCGATCGTTCGCACCATCAGCCCTTCGTGATGTCCGAGATGTCGTGGAGATAGCCGATGCGCCCATCGTCGTGACGAACGACGAACGCTCCGCCGCGGTCCTCGATCACGAGCGACCACGCCGAGGGACCGATGAGGAACAGCGGCTCCCCCCGTTCGTCGTAGACGGCGCGCTCGGTGGGAGCGAGAATCCAGAACGGCTGCGCGGAGGCGTCGTCGACCGCGTTCGAGACGCGGGCCGCCGACGTGGGGCTTCCCTCGCCCTCATCCGCCGACGGCGCGGGGGTGCGCTCGTCCGGGACGTCGACCGCGACCTCCTCCAGAAACGACTCGATCTCGCTGGTGGTCGAGTAGATCTCGTCGTTCCGGGAGCGCCGCGAGTACGCAGGGACGTATCCGTCGTCGGTGGTGGCGTCCTGGCCGGCGTCCGGTGCTGTCCCGGTACCGCCTCCGGATGCGTGCGCGGCGAGCGGGACCTGCCCCGGGAGGTCGAGGCGGGCGACCTCGTCGGTCGCGAACCGCGACGTCACGGCGTCGTCGGTCGGCACGGCGCGGGTAGGGGTCTCCTCGACGGCATCCGGTTCGTCCGCATTGGGCTCGTTCGCAACCGGCGTCTGCGTCGCGGTCTCCTCCGCGTCGACGGAATTCGTCGCCACGACATTCGTCGCGGCCGGAGAGTCGTCCCGCTCCGGTCGCGGGCGCGCCACGACAGGGCGGACGGGGTTCGCGTTGCGATGCGCGAGAGTCACCAGGCGGCCGTGGAAGTCCTCCTTGAGCCCGGGGATCAGCGGCGCGAACACGGTGAGCACCACCAGCGCGATGCTCGCCAGCAGCTGGATGATCCCGACCCAGTTCAACGTCCAGATGTCGAACTCGATCGTGCTCGCGACCGCCGCCCACAGCGCACTCAGCCAGGTCACCGCAGCGACCGAGAAGGCGACGGAGGCGAATTGGTCGATACCGAGGGACCCGACCCGGCGGATGCCGTCCGGCGAGAACCGACGGAGCACGATGAGGAACACCGCGGCCGTCGGAACACCGATCGGCAGGATCCACTGGATGCCCAGACCCCAGACGGGCTCGCCTGCGGCGAGAGGGAAGAACGAGACGACGAACGCGACGAACCAGACCGAGACGATCAGCAGCTCGCGCAGGGTGAAACCGAGGATGCCCGGCTCGGGCGTCACCTCGTCGTCGTAGAGGACGCCGTCGTCGTCGAGGAACTCGTCGTTCTCGACGTCCGCACTCTCCGGAAAGTCGGTGCTCATGGATGATCCTTTCGTCATGACGCGCAGAGGGGGATGCGCTTCCGACGCGTCCCGATCCTACCCGCTCACCCCAGACAGCTCGGTCCGAGCAGTGACTTCAGGTCGCCGAACAGGTCGGCCGAGACCTTCACCGGCATGGGCACCTCGAAGACCTTCGCGGTGCCGCCGCGATGGACCCGCAGCATGACCTCGGTCTCGCCGGCGTGGCGTCGCAGCACCTCGGCGAGGTCGGTCATGACGCGCTCCGTCGCCCGCTGTTCCGGGAGCACCAGCGCGAGCGGCCCCGCGGCGTCGAACGATCCGACGTCGGGCGCGAAGGCGGACTGCGCGTGCAGGTTCAGTCCGTCATCGCGCCGCGAGACGCGCCCGCGCACGGCGAGAATCGAGTCCTGCTGCAGGATGTGCTGGAACTCGGTGTAGGTCTTACCCATGAACATGACCGTCACCTCGCCGTTGAAGTCCTCGACGGTGATCATGCCGTACGGGTTGCCGCTGGCCTTGGCGACCCGGTGCTGCACGCTGGTGACCAGCCCCGCCACCGTGACCTGGTCGCCGTCCTGCAGGTCCTCGGAGTTGTTGAGGTCGTGGATCGAGATCGACGCGTGCTTGGCGAGCGGCACCTCGAGGCCGGCGAGCGGGTGATCCGAGACGTAGAGACCCAGCATCTCGCGCTCGAACGCGAGCTTGTCCTTCTTGATCCATTCGGGACGCGCCGGCACCTTGGCGGGGGCGGACTCCTCCATGCCGTCGTAGAGGCTATCGAAGTCGAAGCCGATGGCCCCCTGCGCCTCGTTCCGCTTGCGGTCGACCGCGGCCTCGACCGCGTCTTCATGGATCTCGACGAGGGCACGCCGGGTGTCGCCCATCGAGTCGAACGCGCCGGCCTTGATCAGCGACTCGACCGTGCGCTTGTTGGCGACGTGCAGCGGCACCTTGTCGAGGAAGTGGTGGAACGACGTGAACCGCTCGTCCTTGCGGGCCTGGACGATGCCGTCGACCACGTTGCTGCCGACGTTGCGCACCGCGCCCAGTCCGAAGCGGATGTCGTCGCCGACGGCCGCGAAGAAGTTGATCGACTCGGACACGTCGGGCGGCAGCACCTTGATGCCCATGCGTCGGCACTCGTTGAGGTACAGCGCCATCTTGTCCTTCGAGTCGCCGACGCTCGTGAGCAGCGCGGCCATGTACTCGGCGGGGTAATGCGCCTTGAGGTACGCCGTCCAGTACGAGACGAGGCCGTAAGCGGCGGAGTGCGCTTTGTTGAAGGCGTAGTCGGAGAACGGCAGCAGGATGTCCCACAGGGCCTTCACGGCCCCCTCGCCGAACCCGCGCTCCTTCATGCCCCCGGCGAAGCCCTCGTACTGCTTGTCGAGCTCTGACTTCTTCTTCTTGCCCATCGCCCGCCGCAGGATGTCGGCCTGGCCGAGGCTGAACCCGGCGACCTTCTGCGCGATCGCCATGACCTGCTCCTGGTAGATGATCAGGCCGTAGGTCGTGTCGAGGATGTCGCGCAGCGGCTCCTCGAGCTCCGGGTGGATGGGGGTGATCGGTTGCTGCCCGTTCTTGCGCAGCGCATAGTTCGTGTGCGAGTTCGCCCCCATGGGACCGGGGCGGTACAGCGCGATGACGGCCGAGATGTCCTCGAAGTTGTCGGGCTTCATCAGGCGCAGCAGCGAGCGCATGGGGCCGCCGTCGAGCTGGAAGACGCCCAGGGTGTCTCCGCGAGACAGCAGCTCGTACGCGCCGCGGTCGTCGAGCTCGAGGTGCTCGAGGTCGAGTTCCTCGCCCCGGTTCAGGCGGATGTTGTCGAGCGCGTCGGAGATGATCGTGAGGTTGCGCAGCCCCAGGAAGTCCATCTTGATCAGACCGAGCGTCTCGCACGAGGGGTAGTCGAACTGCGTGACGATCTGGCCGTCCTGCTCGCGTCGCATGATCGGGATGATGTCGAGCAGCGGCTCGGACGACATGATCACACCGGCGGCGTGCACGCCCCACTGGCGCTTCAGCCCCTCGAGGCCGAGTGCGCGGTCGAAGACGGTCTTGGCCTCGGGATCGGTCTCGATGAGGGCGCGGAACTCGCTGGCCTCCTTGTACCGCGGGTGCGCGGAGTCGAACATGCCGTCGAGCGGCATGTCCTTGCCCATGACGGGCGGCGGCATCGCCTTGGTGAGGCGCTCGCCCATGCTGAAGGGGAAGCCCAGCACACGCCCGGCGTCCTTGAGCGCCTGCTTCGACTTGATGGTGCCGTAGGTGACGATCTGAGCGACGCGCTCGGAACCGTACTTCGCCGTGACGTAGTCGATGACCTCGCCACGACGACGGTCGTCGAAGTCGACGTCGAAGTCGGGCATCGAGACGCGGTCGGGGTTCAGGAAGCGCTCGAAGATGAGGCCGTGCTCGAGCGGGTCGAGGTCGGTGATCCTCATCGCGTAGGCGACCATCGAGCCGGCACCGGAACCGCGGCCCGGACCGACGCGGATGCCGTTGTCCTTCGCCCAGTTGATGAAGTCGGCGACGACGAGGAAGTAGCCGGGGAACCCCATCTGGAGGATGATGCCGGTCTCGTACTCGGCCTGCTTGCGCACCTTGTCGGGGATGCCCTGGGGGTAGCGGTACTGCAGGCCGTTCTCGACCTCTTTGATGAGCCAGCTGTCTTCGGTCTCGCCGTCGGGCACCGGGAAGCGCGGCATGTAGTTGGCGGAGGTGTTGAACTCGACCTCGCACCGTTCGGCGATGAGGAGCGTGTTGTCGCAGGCCTCGGGGTGGTCGCGGAACAACTGCCGCATCTCGGCGGCGGTCTTGATGTAGTACCCGTCGCCGTCGAACTTGAACCGGTTCGGGTCGTCGAGCGTCGACCCCGACTGCACGCACAGCAGGGCGGCGTGCGCATCGGCCTCGTGCTGGTGGGTGTAGTGCGAGTCGTTCGTGGCGACGAGCGGGATGTTCAGGTCTTTCGCAAGACGGAGGAGATCGGTCATGACGCGGCGCTCGATGGAGAGACCGTGATCCATGATCTCGGCGAAGTAGTTCTCCTTGCCGAAGATGTCCTGGAACTCGGCCGCGGCCGCGCGCGCGGCCTCGTACTGCCCGAGGCGCAGGCGCGTCTGCACCTCGCCGGAGGGGCAGCCGGTGGTGGCGATGAGACCCTTGCGATAGGTCTGCAGCAGCTCGCGGTCCATGCGCGGCTTGAAGTAGTAGCCCTCCATGCTCGACCGCGAACTCAGTCGGAACAGGTTGTGCATGCCCTCGGTGCTCTGGCTCCACATCGTCATGTGGGTGTAGGCGCCCGACCCCGAGACGTCGTCGCTCTTCTGGTCGGCGGTGCCCCACTGCACGCGGGTCTTGTCGCTGCGGTGAGTGCCCGGCGTGACGTAGGCCTCGAGGCCGACGATCGGCTTGACGTCGGCGTTCTTCGCGGCGTTGTAGAACTCGAAGGCGGCGAAGGTGTTGCCGTGGTCGGTCACCGCGATGGCCGGCATGCCGTAGTCGGCGGCCGCCTGGGTCATCGCGTTGATCTTCGCCGCACCGTCGAGCATGGAGTACTCGCTGTGCACGTGCAGGTGGACGAAAGAGTCGGATGCCATGGGTTCGAGTCTACTTTCGGCATCCGACATCCGGGCTCCGTGCTCAGCCCAGGTCGAGCCTCATCAGCACCCGGGGGAAGCCGTCGAGAACCGACCCCGTGTCCGCCACCTTGCGGAATCCCGCGGCCTCGAAGAGGCTGCGCGTTCCGACGTAGGCCATGGTCTGATTCACCCGCGCGCCGCGATTGTCGACGGGGTAGGCCTCGACCGCCGGGGCACCCCGATCCCGCGCGTAGCCGACCGCGCCCGCGACGAGCGCGTGCGAGATCCCCTGCTTGCGGAACCCGGGTCGGATGCGGATGCACCACAGCGACCAGACATCGAGGTCGTCGACGTGCGGGATCAGGCGATTGCGCGCGAAGCTCGTGTCTCGGCGCGGATGGAGCGCGGCCCACCCGACGGGCTCGCCGTCGCGATAAGCGATGACCCCCGGGGGCGGATCGTGACGGCACAGCTCACGCACCCGGTCGGCCCGTGCGGGGCCGCGGAGCGAGACGTTCTCCTTGTTGCCCACCCGATAGCTGAGGCAGAAGCACACGTTCGACGTCGGCTTGCGGGGGCCGACGAGCGCGGCGACGTCGTCGAAGACCGTCGCGGGGCGAACCTCGATGTCCATCGCCTCAGTACCGCGCCGGCATCCGACATCCGTGCACGATGCAGACCGTGGTGGGCCGCCTCATCGTCACGCGTCGCCGCGGAGAACCGCGAGAGCGTGCTGGAAGTCGGCGGGGTACGGCGACTCGAACTGGACCCACTCCCCCGTGCCAGGGTGCGAGAACGCGAGCTGATGGGCGTGGAGCCACTGCCGCGTGAGACCGAGTCGCGCCGAGAGCGTCGGGTCGGCCCCGTAGAGCGGGTCGCCGACGCACGGATGCCGGTGGGCGGCCATGTGCACGCGGATCTGATGCGTCCGCCCCGTCTCGAGATGGATCTCGAGCAGAGACGCTCCGGGGAAGGCCTCGAGCGTCTCGTAGTGCGTCACCGAGGGCTTGCCGTCCGGGGTCACGGCGAACTTCCACGAGTGATTCGGATGACGCCCGATGGGCGCGTCGATGGTCCCCGCGAGCGGATCGGGATGCCCCTGCACCACCGCGTGGTAGATCTTCTCGACCGTGCGCTCCTTGAACGCCCGCTTCAGAGCCGTGTACGCCGTCTCGCTCTTGGCGACCACCATGAGACCGCTCGTGCCCACGTCGAGGCGGTGCACCACACCCTGGCGCTCCGGCGCCCCGCTCGTGGCGATGCGGAATCCGGCCGCCGCGAGAGCCCCCACCACCGTCGGTCCCTCCCACCCCAGCGAGGGATGCGCGGCCACGCCGGTCGGTTTGTCGACGACGACGATGTCGTCGTCGTCGTGGACGATCCCCAGCTCCGGCACCGCGAGGGGGACGATCCGCGGGCCCTCCTTGGGCTGCCACTCGACGTCGAGCCAGCCCCCGCCGCGCAGACGGTCCGACTTGTCGAGTACGACGCCGTCGAGTCGGACGCCGCCCGCGGCGGCGACGTCGGCCGCGAACGTGCGGGAGAAGCCCAGCATCTTCGCGAGAGCGGCGTCGACGCGTGCGCCGTCGAGCCCGTCGGGAACCGGGAGGGAACGCGACTCCACCTCAGCGCTCGCCGTCCGCCGTGGCACGCTCGGCGGCGAGAGCATCGGCCTCGGCATCCGTCTCGACGGCCTCGTGGTCGCGTTCGCGGGAGCCGTCGAAGCGCAGGCCGAAGACCACGAGGAGAGCGACCGAGATCATCCCGGTCACGATGAAGATGTCGGCGACGTTGAAGATCGCGGGCATCATCCAGGGCATCGAGATCATGTCGACGACGTGACCGACCGGGAAGCCCGGCTCGCGGAAGAGGCGGTCACCGAGGTTGCCGAGGACACCGCCGAGCAGGCAACCGAGGACGACGGCCCAGAGACGCGACCGCAGGCCGAACGCCTTCCACACGATCACGCCGGCCACGACGGCCAGCGCGATGGTGAAGAGCCAGGTGACGTCGGACCCGAGGGAGAACGCTGCTCCGGGGTTGCGCACGTAATAGAGCTGCAGGAAGTCGCCGAGCACGGGGACCGGCTTCTGCTCTGGCAGGTTCTGCACCGTGAGGTGCTTCACAAACTGATCGGCGGCCAGCACGACCGCTGCGAGAATCGCAACGATCGCACCGGCCGCCGACCGACGAATCGGGAGACGTCGGTTCAAGACCTACGACCTACAGTCCGATCGCGGAGACGGGCGTGGAGTCCGTGGATGCCGACTTCTCGTCGAGGTCGCGGAGCTGGCCCTCGATGTACCCGCGGAGCTGCGAACGGTAGTCGCGCTCGAAGTTGCGGAGCTCGGTGATGCGCGCCTCGAGGGCGTTGCGCTCGCGCTCGAGACGCGAGGTCTCCTCGCGCTGCTTGGCCTCGGCCTCGGTACGGATGCGCGTGACCTCGGCCTCGGCGTCGTGGATCAGCTGGTCGCGCTTCGCCTCACCCTCGGCGACGTGCTCGTCGTGCAGGCGCTGGGCCAGCTCGATGATGCCGGCGGTCGCGGTGGCGGAGCCGGACGCGGACTCGGCCGGGGCCGCCGGGGCGGCAGGCGCCGGGGTCTCGACCGCCGGGGCGGGAGCCGCGGTCTCGGCCGCCGGAGTCGCACCCGACTCGTATGCGGCCAGCTTGGCCTTCAGCTCGACGTTCTCTTCGAGGGCCTTGCGCCACTCGATGACGATCTCGTCGAGGAAGTCGTCGACCTCGTCCGGGTCGAAGCCGTCCTTGAAGCGGACGTGCTGGAACTGCTTGGTGACGACGTCATCCGGGGTAAGTGCCATGATGGCTCCTCTTTCGATGAGTTCGGTTGCCAGTTTCGATATGGCGCGGTCGTGATGTGGCGCGAACCCGGGGCGCGCACCTGGGAGCCAGCATAGCCCCCGCACCTTGGAGCCGCGATGTCACGACACTCGGACAGCGGCCATCGCGGGGTCAGGCGAAGAGACGGACGATGTTCATCAGGATGAGCACGACGATCATCGTCAGCGCGAAGCCGAAGTCGAGCGACAGCCCGCCGAGGCGGAGCGGCGGGATGATCCGCCGGAAGAACCGGATCGGCGGATCCGTCACCGTGTAGACGGCTTCGGCGAGAACGAGTCCGAACCCCTTCGGTCGCCATTCGCGGTTGAACAGCGGGATGTAGTCGAGGATCAGACGCGCGAACAGCACGAAGATGTACAGCAGGAGCACCAAATGGACGATGCTCGCGAGGATCTGGACCAGCTGCACGGCTTCCTACTGATCGAAGCCCGCGGACTCCGCATCCGCGTGCGCGATACCGCCCTGGCCCGAGACATTGATGTTCTCGGGCGAGAGCAGGAAGACCTTCGAGGTCACGCGCTCGATGCGGCCGTACAGGCCGAGCGACAGTCCGCTCGCGAAGTCGATGAGGCGTCGCGCGTCGGCGTCGCTCATCTGCGAGAGGTTGATGATCACGGGGACGCCCTCGCGGAAGCTCTCGGCGATGAGCTGGGCGTCGCGGTACTGCTTGGGGTGCACCGTCAGGATCTCGTTCACGGCACCCACCGAGGGCTGACGGACGGCGACGGGGCGGCGCAGCGGCGTGACGGGAGCCGGAGCCGGCTCTTCGCGCTCACGGTCTCGCTCGCGCTCGCGCTGGGCGCGTGCGGGAGCCTGCTGCTCTTCTTCATAGGCTTCTTCCTCGTCGGCGAGTCCGAGGTACACCATGGTCTTCTTCAGCGGGTTACCCATCGTGTCCTCCGGTTCGAACGATACGGGCTGGTCTGTGTAGAGGTTAACCCCGGTCGGGGCGCGGGCCGGTGATTGCCGAGCCGATCCGCAGGTGTGTCGCACCTGCCGCGATCGCCTCGACGAAGTCGCCCGTCATCCCGGCGGACATCCAGTCCGCGTCGGGGGCCGCCGAACGGATTCGGTCGGCGGTGTCGCGCAGGCGCGCGAAGGCGGATGCGGGCTCCTCATCGAGAGGCGCGACGGCCATCACGCCCCGCAGGCGCAGGGACGACAGGCCCAGGACGTGCTCGGCCAGGCCGAGAGCATCCTGTGGCACCACGCCGCCGCGGCCGGGGTCGTCGGTGAGGTTGACCTGCACGAGGACGTTGAGCACGTCGTCGCCCTCGGCGGCACGGTGGAGCGCGTCGGCGAGTCGAGGACGGTCCACCGAGTGGACGGCATCCGCATCGCGACGGATGGCGCCCGCCTTGTTGGTCTGCGCCTGGCCGATGAAGTGCCACCGGAGGTCGAGGTCGACGAGCTCGGCGGCTTTCACCGAGAGTTCCTGTTGGCGATTCTCTCCGACGTCGCGCACGCCGAGGGCGTGCAGCTCGCGCACGAGGGATGCCGGGTGGAACTTGGTCACGACGATGCGCGTGATCTCCTCCGGCCGGCGACCGGCTCGGCGGGCGGCGTCGGCGATGCGCTCGTCGACCGCCGACAGCCGCGCGCCCAGCTCGGTCACTTCAGGAATTCGGGGATGTCGATGTCGTCGTCGGCGAAGGCCGGCTCGATGCTCGTGGTCTGCACGCGCGTCGCGGGCTTCTCCTCGCGCACCGGCTCCTCGGACTCCGGCGCCTTTTCGGCATCCTCCGACAGCGCCACCTCGGGCAGCGCCGTGGCCGCGGCCGGGCGGGAGACGACCATCGGGTCGAGGCGCAGCGACGGCTCGCCGCCGTCGAAACCGGCCGCGATCACGGTCACCCGCACCTCGTCGCCGAGCGTGTCGTCGATGACGGTACCGAAGATGATGTTGGCCTCGGGGTGCGCAGCCTCCTTGACCAGATCGGCAGCGTCGTGGATCTCGAAGATACCGAGGTTCGACCCACCCTGGATCGAGAGCAGCACACCGTGCGCACCCTCGATCGAGGCCTCCAGCAGCGGCGACTCGACGGCCAGCTCTGCGGCCTTGATGGCGCGATCCGCTCCGCGAGCGGATCCGATGCCCATGAGGGCGGAACCCGCACCCTGCATGACCGACTTCACGTCGGCGAAGTCGAGGTTGATGAGACCCGGGGTCGTGATGAGGTCGGTGATGCCCTGCACACCGGCGAGGAGCACCTGGTCGGCGGTGGCGAACGCCTCGATCATCGAGATGCCGCGGTCGCTGATCTCGAGCAGCCGGTCGTTCGGCACGACGATGAGGGTGTCGACCTCTTCCTTGAGCTTCGCGACGCCCGCCTCGGCCTGGCTCTGGCGACGACGACCCTCGAAGGAGAACGGCTTGGTGACGACACCGATGGTGAGCGCGCCGATCGACTTGGCGATGCGGGCCACCACGGGGGCGCCGCCGGTGCCGGTCCCGCCGCCCTCGCCTGCCGTGACGAAGACCATGTCGGCGCCGGTCAGGGCCTGCTCGATCTCTTCGGCGTGGTCTTCGGCAGCACGACGACCGACCTCCGGGTCGGCGCCGGCACCGAGCCCGCGGGTGAGCTCGCGCCCGACGTCGAGCTTGACGTCGGCGTCGCTCATCAGCAGCGCCTGCGCGTCGGTGTTGACGGCGATGAACTCGACTCCGCGGAGGCCGAGCTCGATCATGCGGTTGACGGCGTTGACGCCGCCACCGCCGACGCCGACGACCTTGATCACGGCGAGGTAGTTCTGGTTCTGGCTCATGGCCGGCCTCCGAATTGTTCGAGCCTGAAGGGGAACCTTAAACCTCAAGTAGAGGTATAAAGTATTTCCCGGTATTGCGTTCTCTTGTTCGAAGGTATGCGGCGCACAGGCCGCGCGCCGCAGCGACACGGGCGTGTCGCCCGTTTCGGCGACGAATCGATCAGCCGACGACCGCGGTGCGAGGCGAGGAGACGTCGATGGTCGACGCATCGGGGTTGGCCGCGAGCACGCGCGACAACAGCACACCCTTCTTCGCCGACTCCTCCTCGCTCCCCCAGACCACCGTCAGGCCGGAGCCGAGCGTGAGCGTGACGTCGTCCGCGGTGGTCGCCCGAACCGCGGTGAGCTGCTGTCGGACGTCGGCGGGCAATGAACGCACGACGAGCCCGGCGCTCTCGAATGCCGGCGAACCGGGGCCCCCGTCGATCTCGAGCAGCGGTTGCCCCGCCGGCTGCTCGGCCGTCGTCGACAGCGCCACGCCGGCCGCATCGACCAGCGTGTATCCGGCATCCGATGCGAGCACGCCGACCGGGGTGCGCTCGACGATGCGCACGGCCAGCTCGTGCGGCGGACGCGCCTCGACCGAGTACGTCTCGATGAGGGGGAACGCCAGCAGGGCGGCCTTCACCTCGCTGCTGTCGACGAGCGCGAGCGGAGTGCCGATCTGCCCGGCGAGGGCGGTCTCGAGGGTGGCCGGATCGAGCGTCGACGCGCCCACGACCGTGATGCGCTCGACGGCGAAGAGAGGGCTGTACGCCGCGGCGATGCTTCCACCGACGAGGGCGACGGCGACTCCCACCGCGCTCCACCCGATGATGCGACGGCGACGGGAGCGCTGCGTGAAACGACGGATCTCGGCCCGCAGGGCCTTCCGTCGTGCGCGCGCCGCACGCCACACGTCGCGCGTCGACGTGGGGACGTTCTCCTGCGGCTCGACGGTCGCCCCGGAGACGGTGTCGTCGACGGTCTCCCCCGCCGAGGCGTCGTCGACGTGCCGCGCGCGCTCGCTCCGGAGCACCCGCTCCTCGACGCGCGAATCCGCGCGCGAGACGGGCGGCGGTGCAGGACGACGCACGGACTACGCTCCGGCGGTCCGGCGCAGCGCCTCCAGCACCTGCGGGATCATCTGGTAGACGTTGCCGCAGCCGAGCGTCACGACGACGTCGCCCTCGCGGGCGATCCGCGCGGTGTACTCGCTCGCCTCCTGCCAATCCGGCACGTAGTGCACCTTGGCGGGATCACGGAAGGCGCCGCTCACCAGCTCGCCCGTGACGCCCGGAACCGGGTCCTCCCGGGCGCCGTACACGTCGAGCATGACCGTGTGATCGGCCAGTTCCTCGAGCACGTCGGCGAACTCCTGGTACATGTGCTGCGTGCGCGAGTACGTGTGCGGCTGCTGGATCGCGATGACGCGCCCGCCTCCGGCGATGCTGCGCATGGCCTCGAGCGCCGCACGCACCTCCGTCGGATGGTGGGAGTAGTCGTCGTACACGCTGACCCCGGCTGCGACGCCGTGCTGCTCCAGCCGACGCACCGTGCCGGCGAAGCCCTCGACCGCTCGCACGGCGTCGACGAAGGGGCGCCCCAGGGCGTGGAGCACCGCCACCGCGCCGGCGGCGTTGATCGCGTTGTGCGCGCCGAGCACGGCCAGCTGCATCCGTTCGCTGCGGCCGTCGAGCGTGAGTGTCGCAGCGACAGGGCCATCGGTGACGATGTCGGAGACGCGCAGGTCGGCCCCCGGGGCCTCGCCGAACGTGAGCACGTTCGGGTGGGAGAGCCCCGCACCGACGCGCAGGGCGCCGGGGTCGTCGCTGGAGATCACGACCGCCTCGGTCGCGGCATCCGCGAATCGCACGAACGCGTCGTGGAACGCCTCGTCCGACCCGTAGTGATCGAGGTGATCGGGGTCGACGTTGGTGATGAGGGCGACGGCCGTGTCGTAGAGCAGGAACGTGCCGTCCGACTCGTCGGCCTCGATGACGAAGAGGTCGCCCGAGCCGGTCGCGCTCGATGTGCCGAGCTGCTCGATGACCCCGCCGTTGACGAAGTGGGGGTCGTCGCCGAGCGCTCGCAGCGCGGTGACGATCATGCCGGTGGACGTCGTCTTGCCGTGCGCACCGGCGACCGACACCAGCCGACGGGAGCCGACCAGCCAGTGCAGCGCCTGGGAACGGTGGATGACGTGCAGCCCGCGTTCCTTGGCCGTCACGAACTCGGGGTTCTCGGGCCAGATGGCGCCGGTGTGCACGACGGTGTCGGCGTCACCGAGATGGGCGGCGTCGTGCCCGACGTGCACGGTCGCGCCGGCCGCCGCGAGGGCTCGGAGGTTCTCGCTGTCGGCGCGGTCGGAACCCGAGACGCGGATGCCGGCGTCGAGGAACATGTGAGCGAGGCCGCTCATGCCGGAACCGCCGATTCCGATGAAGTGCGCGGAGGTGATCGTCTCGGGGATCGGGAGGGAGAGGTCGGGTCTGATCATGTCCTGCTCAGTCTAGTTCCGGGCGCGGCGCGCGCGATCGACGAGGGCGATGAGGTCCTCGGTGCCGGTCCGGCTGCCGGCGCCCTGGGCCGCCGCGGCCATCGCCGCGAGCCGATCACGGTCCGAGAGCAGCGGCACCACCTCGCGGCGCACGGCGTCGCCATCGAACGACGCATCGTCGAGGAGGCGGGCGGCCCCGTCCGCGACCGCGGAAGCGGCGTTCAGGCGCTGCTCCCCGTTGCCGACCGAGTAGGGCACGTACAGCGCGGGGATGCCGAGTGCGCTCACCTCGCTGACGGTGGCAGCCCCGGAGCGCGAGAGCACCAGGTCGGCGAGAGCGAAGGCGAGGTCCATGCGGTCGACGTAGCGGCGCACCGCGTAGCCCGCGACACCGGGGTCTGCGAGGTCGCTGCGCTCCCCCGTCACGTGCAGCAACTGCCACCCCGCCGCGAGCACGTCGCGCCACGAATCCGCCAGAGCATCGTTCAACCGTTGTGCGCCCAGCGAACCGCCGAAGGCCAGCAGAACGGGACGGTCGGGGTCGAGACCGAAATGCGCGGCGGCCTCGCCGTGCAGAGCGGCCCGGTCGAGCTCGACGATCTCGCGGCGCAGCGGCATCCCGACGACTTCACCCCGACGCAGCGGGGTACCGCGGAACGCGACGCCCACCGCGGTGGCTGCGCGGGCACCGAGCACGTTCGCCAGTCCCGGCTTCGTGTTCGCCTCGTGCACGACGAACGGGATGCCCTCGCGCCGAGCCGCGACATAGGCCGGGGCGGCCGCGTACCCCCCGAACCCCACCACCACGTCGACCGCGTGCGTGCGGATGTGGCCACGCACCTGGGCGATCGCCCGGCGGAAGCGCTGCGGGAACCCCAGAGCCTGGCGATCCGGCCGCCGGGGGAAGGGCACCTTGTCGACGACGAGCAGCTCGTAGCCGCGCTCCGGCACGAGCCGGGACTCCAGCCCCTCGGCCGTGCCGAGCACGCGCACCTGCGCAGCGGGGTCGCGAGCGACCAGCCCGTCGGCGACGGCGAGCAGGGGGTTCACATGGCCGGCAGTGCCACCGCCGGCGAGAAGGTACGAGGTCACCGGGAGACCCTACCCCGACCCGGCCGGGAGCTCGCCCGTGCGCCCGCGGGCGCCTTCTCCACCGCGGGGATGGTTCGGGCGAACGCCAGCAGCACACCGCACGCGAGCAGCACCGCGAGCAGCGCCGTGCCGCCCTGCGACATGAAGGGCAGCGGCACGCCCATCACGGGGAACAGGCCGACCACGACGCCGATGTTGAGCACGGCCTGGCCGGTGATCCAGACCGTGATCCCGCCGGCGGCCACCCGGATGAAGGGGTCGTCGGTCTTGCGGATGATGTGGAAGGCGCCGACCGTGAAGAAGGTGAACAGGGCGAGCACCACGATGCAGCCGATCAGCCCGAGCTCCTCACCGACGATCGCGAAGATGAAGTCGTTGCCCGGTGCCGGGAGCCAGCCGTACTTCTCCTGGGAGTTGCCGAGGCCGAGCCCGAAGATGCCGCCGTTCGCCATGCCCCAGATCCCGTGGATCGATTGGTAGCAGTCGGTGTGGTAGAGCGCCATGTCGTCGCAGTTGGCCGTGATCCGGCGCATCCGGTCGGCACTGGAGAGCGCGTACGCGAGCACGGCGAGCACTCCGAGAACCACGGGGATGATGAAGAGCCGCAGCTTCACACCCGAGAAGAACAGGCATCCGAGCAGGATGAGCACGAGCACCATCGCCGTACCCAGGTCCTTGCCGCCGAGCACGGTGCCGATCGCCAGAGCGCCGACCGGCACCACGGGGATGAAGACGTGGTGCCACGTTCCGAGCATCGCCTGCTTGCGCAGCAGCACGAAGCCGATCCAGAGCGCGAGCGCGAGCTTCAGGAACTCGGAGGGCTGCATCTGGAACCCGGCGAGCTTGATCCAGTTCCGGTTTCCGCCGTCGGCGATGCCGAGAGGCGTGAAGACGAGCAGCTGCAGGGCGACCGCGCCGAACAGCGATGGCCAGGCCATGCGCTTCAGGAAGCGGATCGGCAGCCGACTGATGAGGAACATCAGCGGGATGCCGAGCACCGCGAAGATCCCCTGCCGGAGGGCATCGGTCATCGGGTTGGCCCCGCTCGCGACGGCCGTGGCGCTGGTGGCGGAGAGCACCATGACGAGGCCGAAGATCGTGAGCAGCAGAGCGGTCGACGCGATCAGGAGGAACTCGGTCGATACCGGCGTGAACCGGCGTCCGAGCGAGACCCTGGTCGCGAGACCGCCCGACTCAGAGCCCGGAGGGCGAGCCACCTGCGTCATCGGCACTCCCCCGCTCGATCCACTCGCGCACCGCCTCGGCGAAGCGGTTGCCGCGATCCGCGTAGCTGGAGAACTGGTCGAAGGATGCCGCCGCGGGAGCCAGAAGCACGGTGCCCTCGCCGTCGACGATCCCCGCCGCGATCTCCACGACGCGATTCATGACCTGTCCAGTGTCGCCAGCATCCACCTCGAACACCGGGACCGTCGAGGCGTGTCGTTCGAATGCCGCGACGACTCCTCCCCGATCGACACCGATGACGACGGCCGCCCTGGCCGTTCCGCCGACCTCGGCGACCAGGTCGGCGATGTCGACGCCCTTCAGGTCACCGCCGACGACCCAGACCGCGCCGGGATACGCACGCAGCGACGACGCGGCGGCATGGGGATTGGTCGCCTTCGAGTCGTCGATCCAGGTGACGCCGGCGTGCCGCGCGACGATCTGGATGCGGTGCGCGTCGAGACGGAACGACTGCAGCGCCGCGTGAATGGCCTCCGGCTCGACGCCGAGAGAGCGCGCGAGCGCAGCCGCGGCGAGGATGTTCTGCACGATGTGGGGCGCGGCGAGGCCGGCGCGGTCGAGATCGGCGACCGTGGTCAGCTCGAGCGCACTGCGCGCGCGGTCGTCGAGGAACGCCCGGTCCACGAGCAGCCCCTCCACGACGCCCAGGTCGCTGGGCCCGGGCGTGCCCAGGTCGAACCCGATCGCGCGCGCGCCCTCGACCACGTCGGCGTCCTCGACCATGCGGCGAGTCGCCTCGTCGGCCTTGTTGTACACGCACGCGACGCGGGTGTTGCGATAGACGATCGCCTTGGCGTCGCGGTAGGCGTCCGCCCCGCCGTGCCACACGAGGTGGTCGTCGGCCAGATTGAGGCAGACCGCGGCGTAGGGGAAGGGCTGCCCCTCCGGCTCGGCGAGGCCGAGATACCAGAGCTGGTGGCTGGAGAGCTCGACGACGAGCACGTCGAAACCCTCGGGGTCGCGCACCGCATCGAGAACCGGCACGCCGATGTTGCCGCACGGTGCGGCCCCTAGGCCGCCCTCGGCCAGGAGTGTGGCGGTCAGCTGGGTCGTCGTCGTCTTGCCGTTCGTGCCCGTGATGAGCACCCAGTCCGCCGTCGAACCGTCGGCTCGGCGCACCTTGTCGCGCACCCGCCACGCGAGTTCCACGTCGCCCCACAGCGCGATCCCGGATTCCTGCACCCAGCGGATGACCGGATGCGCGGGCGGGAACCCCGGCGATGCGATCACGACCTCCGGGGCGAACTCGCGGAGGACCGCCGGCACGTCGTCGAGAGCGCCGAGTTCCAGGCGCGCGCCGATGACCGGCACGAGGCGTTCGTACTCGTCCGTGGCCGACTCGGACAGCACGAGCACGTCCGCGCCGAGTTCGGTGAGGGTGTCGGCGACCGAGAAACCGGTCATCGACAGCCCGAGCACCGCGACCCGCAGGCCCTTCCAGTCCGCGTACCAGCTGGTGAGCCCGGCCAGACGCAGGTCAGCCGACACGGGTCAGCCACTCCACGTAGAACAGACCCACCGCCGAGACGGCGAGGAGCCCCGCGATGATCCACAGTCGCACGACGATCGTCACCTCGGCCCAGCCCCGCATCTCGAGGTGATGATGGAACGGGCTCATGAGGAACAGCCGCTTGCCGCGGGTGAGCTTGAAGTAGGCGCGCTGCAGGATCACCGAGCCCGACGACAGCACGAAGATGCCGGCGATGACGAGCAGCAGCAGCTCGGTGCGCGTGAGGATCGCGAGCGCCGTGATGACACCGCCGATGGCCATCGATCCCACGTCGCCCATGAACACCTTCGCCTTGGGGGCGTTCCACCACAGGAAGCCCACCAGGGCACCGGTGAATGACGCGGCGATGATCGCCAGATTGAACGGGTCTCTCACCTCGTAGCATCCGGCGATCGCGTCGAGCTCGACGTCGATGCACGACTGCTTCGACTGCCAGAACGCGATGAGGCTGTAGGCGCCCACCACCATCACACCGGCGCCCGCGGCCAGGCCGTCGAGGCCGTCGGTGAGGTTGACGCTGTTGGAGGTCGCGACGCCGATGATCGAGATCCAGAGCAGGTAGAGCACCCAGCCCGCGACGACGCCGAAGGCGAAGAGGTTGAGCCAGGTGATGTCGCGGAACAGCGAGATCGAACCGCTGGCCGGGGTCTGGTCGAAGCTGTTCGGGAAGTTCAGCGCCACGATCCCGAACGGGATGACCACGATGAGCTGTCCGACGATCTTGCGCCAGCCCGAGAGGCCGAGGCTGCGCTGGCTGCGCACTTTCATGTAGTCGTCGATGAACCCGACGGCGCCGAAACCGACCATCAGCCAGATCACGAGCAGTGCCGACGGCTCGACGACGCTGCCCCCGACCCACATGCCGGTGAAGTAGCCCACGATCGAGCCGACGATGAAGATGACGCCGCCCATGGTGGGGGTTCCGCGCTTCGCCTCGTGGCTGGGGTTCTCCATCGCCTCGGGGGTGCGGATGACCTGTCCCCAGCCCCACTTGCGGAACAGCCGCAGGAAGACCGGGGTCAGGAAGAGGGTGAAGGCGAGCGAGATGGCCGCCGCCATGATGAGTGACCTCACGAGAACAATTCTCCCAGACGATCGCCGAGATGCCGGAGGCCCACGGAATTGGATGACTTCACGAGGACGCGGTCGCCGTCGCGCAGCTCGGAGCGCAGGTACTCGAACGCGGCATCCTGATCGGGGAGGTGCACCGCCTCGCTGTCCCACGACCCCTCGCCGACGGCGGAGAGATACAGACGACGGGCCTCGGGGCCGACGACGACGATACGGCGGATGTTCAGGCGCACCGCGAGCAGACCGATGCGGTCGTGCTCCTCTCCCGCGCTGTCCCCGAGCTCGCTCATCGCTCCCAGCACCGCGACCGTGCGCTCGTCCGGCCCGGTGATCTGCGCGAGGGTGCGCAGAGCCGCGGCCATCGAGTCGGGGCTGGCGTTGTAGGCGTCGTTGATGATGCGCACACGGTCGTTGCCGAGAGGCTGCATGCGCCAGCGCTCGGCGATCTCGACCGTCTCGAGGCGCGCCACCGCATCCGCGGCCGGCACGCCGAGCACGCCCGCGGCCGTGATCGCGGCCAGGGCGTTCGTGACGTGGTGCGCACCGAGCACGCGCAGGCGGAGCGGGATGCTCTCCCCCGCGGCCTCGATCACGCACGAGGTACCGGATGCCGAGACCTCGATGTCGCGCGCGCGCACGTCGGCCGCCGGAGTCTGACCGAAACCGACGACCGTCATCCCCCGGGCCTGCGCGAGCTCGGCCATCGCTGCGACGCGCGCGTCGTCGAGGTTGAGCACCGCGGTGCCCGTCGCGGACGCGGCCGCGATGAGTTCGGCCTTGGCCTTCGCCGTCGCCTCGATGCCGCCGAACCCGCCGGCATGCGCGAGACCGACCATGAGCTCGATCACGACATCGGGCTCGACGAGGCCGGCGAGGCGAGCGATGCTGCCCGGCCCCGCGGCGCCGAACTCGCTCACCAGGTACTTCGTGCTCTCCGTCACGCGCAGCATCGTGACGGGCGCGCCGACCTCGTTGTTGAACGACTTGATCGGCGCCACCGTCTCGCCCTCGTCGGAGAGGATGCGGGCGAGGAAGTTCTTGGTCGTGGTCTTGCCGTTCGAGCCGGTGATGCCCACGATGCGCAGCTCACCGAGCGCACGGACCCGCCGCACCACCTCGCGCGCCAGGGCCCCGAGGGCGACCACGGCATCGTCGACGACGATCTGGCTCACGGGTTCGTCGACGGCGTGCTCGACGATCGCGAGGGTCGCGCCCGCCGCGCGGGCAGCGCCGACGAACCGATGTCCGTCGGTCTCGGCTCCGGGCTTCGCGATGAACACCGAGCGCTCCCCCAGGGTGCGCGAATCGGTGTCGACGATCCCGTCGACGACGGTCTCGGCCGTGTCCGCTCCGGACAGGCGCAGCTCACCGCCGACGGCTTCGGCGATTTCAGCGAGCGACAGGGCGATCATGACATCTCCAGGCGCGGCTCTCGCCGACTACTCGAACTTGGGCAGCAACTCGTCCATCGGGGTGGAGGACGGCATCACGCGATAGGTCTTCATGACCTGCGTCATCGCCTTCTGGAAGGCGGATGCGGTCGCTGCGGACGATACAACCTTAGTCGGCTCGTCGAGGGTGACCATGACGACGTACTTCGGGTCGTCGACCGGGGCGAAGCCGACCATGCTCGTGAAGTACACGCCCTGCTTGTACCCGCCGTTGCCGTCCGGCACCTGTGCGGTACCGGTCTTGCTGGTGACCCGGTAGCCCGGCACCTGGATGCGCTCGGCGTTGCCGCCCTGCACGGCCACGTTCTCGAGCATCCGCGTCAGGTCGGCGGCGGTCTGCTCCGTGATGATCTGCTCGTGGGCGGGAGCGGCGGCGTCGACGACGGTGCCGTCGGCCTGCGTGCAGGACTCGACGAGCGACAGGTCGATCTTCTCGCCGCCGTTCGCGATGGCCTGGTAGGCACCGGCGACCTGCGCCGCCGTAACCGTGAAGTACTGGCCGAACGTCGTGGTGTACAGCGACTGGCTGTCCCATTCACTGACGGGGTGCAGGGTGCCGGAGACCTCGCTGGGGAAGCCGATCGTGTCCTTCCCGACGCCGAAGCGCTGCAGGTAGTCGTAGCGCACGTCGGGGCTCACCATCGTGCCGAACTTCGACAGCGCCACATTGGACGAGTCGATCAGTCCGCCCGCGAGGGTGTAGTTGTACGCCGGGTGGCTGAATGCGTCGTTGATGACCGCTCCGTTGGGGAACGTCTCGCGCGAGGCCGCGCTCACGGTGCTGAGAGGCGTCACCCCCGCGCCCTCCATCACGGCGGCAGCGGTGATGGCCTTGAACGTCGAGCCCGGCTCGAAGTCGCGGTGGAAGATCTGGCTGCTCCACGCGGAGGCGGGAGCGTTCGCGAGATCGTTGGGGTCGACGGCCGGCCACTCGGCCGCCGCGCGGATCTTGCCCGTCTCGACCTCGACGACCGTGACCGTGCCGCCCTTGGCGCCCTGCTTCTGCGCCTCCTCGGCGATCATCTGCTGCATGTACCAGTTGAGGTCGCTGTTGAGAGTGAGCTGCACGGTGCCGCCGTCGACGGCGTCCACCACGTGCTCGCTCCCGGGGATGACGACGCCGTCCTTGCCCTTGCGGTACGAGATCTCGCCGTCGGTGGGCGCGAGGCACTGCTGGTCGAGCTTCTCGATGCCGGACTGCGCCTCGCCGCTGCCGTTGAGGAAGCCGACGATGTTGCCGGCGACGGCGCCGTTCGGGTAGACCCGCGTCTCGCGCGCATCCATGTGCAGGTAGGCGAGCTTGAGGTCGCGCAGCTCGATGTACTGCTCGGTGGTGAGCGAGGTCTTCAGTTCGACGTACTGGCTGGTGGGGTCGACCGCGAGCTTGTCGGCGACGAGCGCGCGCACCTCGTCGCCCGTCTGCCCCGTGATGGCCGCGATCTTCTCGGACGCCTCGGCCCACGGCAGCTCGGGGTCCTTCTCCTCGAGCTGCGTGATCACGAGCGGGCTCAGCTGCGCGTCGTAGACCAGCACGCTCGAGGCGAGCACCGTGCCCTCCGTGTCGACGATCTTCCCGCGCTGGCCCGCGATCGTGTCGCCCTCGCCGATCACGCCTTCGGAGTCGGCGATGTGCTCGTTGGCGCTGACGACCTGGATGTCGACGAGGCGGATCACGAACGTGCAGAGGACGCAGAGGATGACCGCGAGGGCCACGACCGTACGTCGTCGTGGACCGCGTGTCGCGCGTGTCGTCATGTCTTCTCTCCGTCCGTGGTGAGCGAGTGCGGTCAGCGGGTGGTGGGGCTGGGCAGGCCGTCGGCGATCGACAGCGGCAGGTCGTCGGCGGGAGCGCCGCCCGTCTCGGCGGCCTCGGCGGTGGCATCCGGCGCGGCAGGAGGCGCGATCAGGGAGTTGGCCACGGCTCCCGCACCCGCCGGGTCGACGGTGGACGTCCAGTCGGCGCCGGCGCCGGTGCCGAACACGGCCCCGTCGCTCAGACGGAGGTACGAGGGCGAGCCCGCGACGACCATGCCGAGACCGGAGGCGCTGGCGGCCAGCACCTGGGGCGAGCTCAGGCCGGTGAGTTCCTCCTGCAGCGCCTCGGCGCGCAGGTCGAGCTCGCGCTGCTGCGAGGTGAGACCCGCGAGAGCGAAGGAGTCCTGCGTGATCGCGAGCGAGAGGGCCACCTGCACTCCCCCGATCACCATGGCCCCGAGGAAGGCGACGAGCGCGTAGACGAGCTTCGGACGGCGGCGGGCCGCGGGCTGCGCCACCGGCTGCAGACGGCGCTGCGGAGTGACGCGGGGCGCGCTCGGCTGCGCCGGGCGACGGACGACGGCGGGTGCGCTCATGCGGACTCTCGGATCTTCTCGGCCGCTCGCAGGCGAACGGGGATGGCACGGGGGTTTCGGGCGCGTTCCGCCTCGTCGGCGAGTTCGGCGCCCTTGGTCAGCACGCGGAAGCGCGGCGCGTGCTCCGGCAGCTCCACCGGCAGACCGGCGGGTGCGGTCGAGGCGGATGCCGCGGCGAACGCCTGCTTCACGAGGCGGTCCTCGAGCGACTGGTACGACATGACGACGATGCGGCCACCGATGTTCAGCGCGTCCATCGCCGGCGGGATGGCGTCGGCGAGAACGGTGAGTTCGGAGTTCACTTCGATGCGCAGCGCCTGGAAGACGCGCTTCGCCGGGTGGCCGGCGCGCTGCGCCGCCGCGGGGGTCGCCGCGACGAGGATCTCGACGAGCTCGGCGGAGCGGGTGATCGGCTTCTTCTGGCGGGCCTCGACGATGAAGCGGGCGTAGCGGCCGGCCAGCTTCTCTTCGCCGTAGCGCTCGAAGATGCGGCGGAGGTTGCCTTCGCTGTACGTCGCCACCACTTCGGCCGCCGTCAGACCCTTGGTCTGATCCATGCGCATGTCGAGAGGCGCGTCCTTCGAGTAGGCGAAGCCGCGTTCGGCTTCGTCGAGCTGCAGGGAGGAGACGCCCAGGTCGAACAGGATGCCCGACGCCCCCTGCGCGTGCAGGCCGATCTCGTCGTAGACGGTGTGCACGAGCGTCACGCGATCCGCGAACCGCTCCAGCCGCTGGCCGGCGATGCGCAGCGCATCGGTGTCGCGGTCGAGACCGATGAGTCGGATGTTGTCGAAGCGCTCGAGGAAGGCCTCGGCGTGGCCGCCCATGCCGAGTGTGGCATCGACGAGCACCGCCCCGTCGCCCTGGAGGGCGGGGGCGAGCAGCTCGACGCAGCGTTCGAGCAGGACGGGGGTGTGGATGTCTCGGAGGTTCATGATCTCTTTCGGGTGACCTTCGGCTCTGATCCCCCTCCGCTTCGCGACCCGGCACCGGGGAAGTGTGTCGGGGCGGGAGCGGCGGGGCATCACAGCCGTGGTCAGAACAGGCCCGGAATCACCTCCTGCTCCAGATCGGCGTATGTCTCCTCGCCGGCGGCGAGGTAGGCGTTCCAGCTCTCGGCGTCCCAGATCTCGGCGTGCGCGCCGACACCGGTGACGATGAGCTCCTTCTGCAGTCCCGCGTACTGACGCAGGTGCGCGGGGATGGTGATGCGGTTCTGGCTGTCGGGCATCTCCGCGCTGGCGCCGGAGAGGAACAGGCGCATGAAGTCGCGCGCCTGCTTGTTGGCGAGAGGTGCCTGACGGATGCGTTCGTGCATCGCCTCGAACTCGGCCGTGCTGAAGACGTAGAGGCAGCGCTCCTGCCCCCGGGTGACGACGATGCCGCCGCCGAGGTCTTCGCGGAACTTGGCGGGCAGAATGACCCGCCCTTTGTCGTCCAGCTTCGGAGAATGCGTCCCCAGCAGCATCAGCCATCACCCCCTCTCCGTCCGGCCAAACTCGAGGTGCGCCCCACTTTACTCCACTTCCCTCCACTTTCCTACGGCAAAGTTGCCTGAAACGGGCCGTCTTTCGGGGTCCTGCCGGATTCAGGCCCGAGATTCCGCGGTGACAGCGGGGTGGAGGACGGTGGAGGGCCGGTGGAGGGAGAGGGAGGAAGCGTGGAGAGCCGAACGGCGGGAAGGCGCGGCGGGAGCGGGGAACGCGCACGAAAAAGGCCCGGATGCTCGAAGCATCCGGGCCTTCTCAGAAGACGGAGGGGAAGGGGTTACTGCCCCTCGTGGCGACGATCCCACCGATCGTTCATGCGATCCATGAACGATGCGGAACCCTTGGGCGGCGCCGCGGC
This sequence comes from Microbacterium sp. Soil_N32, assembly GCF_057655505.1. Lineage (NCBI taxonomy): Bacteria > Bacillati > Actinomycetota > Actinomycetes > Micrococcales > Microbacteriaceae > Microbacterium > Microbacterium sp. Soil_N32. Next base: position 66,948 of record NZ_JBDGME010000019.1, on the reverse strand, counting down.
GCGAGGCGCACGTGCCGGTGCTGCCGTCGACGTCCGTCGAACCGGGGTGACCGCCAGCATGACACCGGCGAGCATGGCGGCGAATCCGATCACTCCGACGACGATGCCCCACACGTCGCCGAGGATGACGCCGACCACCAGCCCACCGACACCGGCGAGGACGAGGAGGGCGCCGTAGACGAGGTTGCGATAGCTCAGCGCTCGGTCGCCCGAAGGCGCACTGACAACATCGGCGTCATTGTGCAGGAGATGGCGTTCCATCTCGTCGAGCAGACGCTGCTCCTGTTCGGAGAGTGGCATTTCGTCCCCCTCGGGTGTCGTGCATTCCATTCTACGCGCGCGCATGCGTCGGAGGCTAGCGATTGGGGCTCACCTTCCTATACGTATGCTGGGAGTCGTGCTCTCCCCTGCCGCCGTTCCCGATGCCGTCGCCGCTCGCCTGCAGGAGTTCCTGCGCCGGATGCGGGCGGAGTCGACGGAGTACGGCCCGGATGCCGTCGCGATGGTGGACGCCGCCGCCGACACCCTCGTCGGCGGGAAGCGCTTGCGCGCCCGCTTCTGCCACGCGGGATGGGCCGCCGTCGCGGCGACGACGGATCCGGACGCGTCGGAGGACGTCGCGCTCTGGGATCTGTGCGCCGCCCTCGAGATCTTCCAGTCGGCCGCTCTGGTGCACGACGACGTGATCGACAACTCCGATACGCGCCGCGGGCGCCCCGCCTCCCACCGCGCGCTGGAGGCGTCGCACCGGGAGTCGGGATGGAGCGGAGACGCGGAGCGCTTCGGACGATCCGCCGCCATCCTGCTCGGCGATCTGCTGGTGGCCTGGAGCGACGACCTTCTCGAGTCGGCTCTCGCCGCCCACCCCCACGCGGCCCGGGTCCGTGCCGAATACGCCCGGATGCGCCGCGACGTCACCGTCGGGCAGTTCCTCGACATCGCCGAGGAGTCCGCGTGGAGCGTCGCCGACGACGCCGCGCACGCCGAGCGCGCACTGCGGGTCGCCTCTCTGAAGTCCGCGAGGTACAGCATCGTGCAGCCCCTCGTGCTGGGCGCGGCCCTCGCCGGCGCCGACGACGACCAGCTCGACGCGTTGCGTCGTTTCGGGCATCCGGTCGGCATGGCGTTCCAGCTGCGGGACGACGTCCTCGGCGTGTTCGGAGACGCGGCGACGACGGGTAAGCCCGCGGGCGACGACCTGCGGGAGGGGAAGCGGACCGTGCTCGTCGCTTTCACCCGCGAACGTCTGACGGCGGACGAGCGACGCGCGCTCGACGCCCTGCTGGGGGATCCGCTTCTCGACGAGTCGCGCGTGGCGTCGGTGCGCTCGACGATGGAGGAGACGGGCGCACTCTCCCGGCTCGAAGAACTCATCTCCTCTTACGCGGACGAGGCCGAGAACGCCCTGTCGGGCGCCCGGCTCGACACCACGGCGATCACGGGTCTCCGCGACCTGGCCCGCGCCGCGACGGTGCGCACGGCCTGAGCCGACTCGCCGCGACCGGGCGGGGCTCAGGCGAGCGTGCGGGCGATCCGGCGCACCTCGCTCTTGTGGCCTTCGCGAAGGGCGGCGATCGGCGCACGACCCATCGTCTCCTCCTCTTCGAGCAGCCAGTCGATGAGCTCGTCGTCGCTGAAGCCGGCGTCCTGCAGCACGATGATCGTGCCGCGCAGGGAGCTCAGCGGACGGCCGTCGACGATGAAGATCGACGGCACGGCGAAAACGCCGGAACGGCGCGACCCGACGAGGTAGTGCTCGTCGATGAGGCGGCGGACGCGATTCAGCGGCTCACCCAGCACCTCGACGAGGTCGGGCATGGTCAGCCAGTCGGCGGCGGGGGTTGCTGCAACGTTCTCAGACACCTAGCCACTATCCCATGCCCCTCGGTCCCCCGGGGTGCTCCCCTCGGTGCGCTCGGTCGCCTCATCAGTCACATGCGTCACTTCTGTTGACATCTCTCCCATGCCGTGTCAGCGTGGCAGGACTCGAAAGGGGCCCCCGCCATGACTCCGAGAACATCCGAGCGCCGTCGCCGTCTCGCGCCGCTGGCCCTCCCCGCCGCCGTCCTGGGCGCCCTCGCGGGATCGCTCGCGTCGCCCGCGCCGTCCGCGGTCGCGGCGACGCCCGCGCTCCACGACCGGGCGACCGCGTCGGGTTTGCGGGTCGTGCCCACGCAGGCCCCTGTGCCGCCCGAGAGCTACACCGTGGTCGAGGGCGACACGGTGTACGACGTCGCGCGGCGGTTCGGGCTCCGCACCGCCGACGTGCTCGCGTGGAGCGGGCTGACCCCCGCCTCGATCATCCGGCCCGGCGACACGCTGCGCCTCGTCGGCGCGACACCGTCGGCCGCACCGGCGACTCCGGCCGCGCCGGCTCCCGCGCCGGCGTCCACCCACACCGTCGCCGCCGGCGACACGCTCTTCGCGATCGCTGCCGCCCACGGCACGTCCCTCGAGGCCCTGTTGGCCGCGAACGGACTGAACCGCTCATCGATCATCTACCCGGGACAGACACTCGCACTGTCCGCCTCCGCCCCCGCCGCGGCGGCGGCGCCGGCGCCTGCCGCTCCCTCCCCCGCTCCGGCCGTCGGGACCCACACCGTCGTTGCGGGCGACACCCTGTTCGCCATCGCCCGCGCTCACGGCACCAGCCTCGAGGCCCTGCTCGCGGCGAACGGCCTCGACCGTGCATCCATCATCTATCCGGGTCAGGCGCTGCGTCTGCCCGGAGCGCCGGCGGCGGCGACCCCTCCGCCCGCGCCCGCGGCGCCGACCTCGGCGAACACCCAGCTCTCGGCCGACCTCTCGGCGGAGCAGGCCGGGAACGCCGCTCTCATCATCCGGGTCGGCACCGAACTCGGCGTGCCCGACCGCGGAATCGCGATCGCCCTCGCCACCGCCATGGTCGAGTCGGGCCTGCGCAACGTGACCTGGGGCGACCGCGACTCCCTCGGACTCTTCCAGCAGCGGCCGAGCACCGGCTGGGGCTCCGCCGAACAGGTGCAGGACGCGGAGCGCGCCGCTCGCGCCTTCTACGGCGGCCCGAACGATCCCAACGGGTCGACGACGCGCGGACTGCTCGACATCCCCGGGTGGCACGACATGCCGTTCACCCAGGCGGCGCAGGCCGTGCAGATCTCGGCCTTCCCCGACCGCTACGGGCAGTGGGAGACCGCCGCCCACCGGTGGCTCGAGCTGCACCGATGAGGCGAACCTCCGTATTCGACTTCTCCGCAGAGGTGAGGCGCTCCCGGGCCTCCCAGGCAGTTCTCTCTAGAATTCTGTCGTGACGTCCCACCAGCAAGCCGACCCGCTCATCGGGCGGCTTGTCGACGGCCGGTACCGGGTGCGTGCCCGCATCGCGCGCGGCGGCATGGCCACCGTGTACGTCGCCACCGACCTCCGCCTCGAGCGCCGCATCGCGCTCAAGGTCATGCACGCGCACCTCAGCGACGACTCGGCGTTCCAGAGCCGCTTCATCCAGGAGGCACGCTCGGCGGCCCGACTCGCCGACCCGCACGTCGTCAATGTGTTCGACCAGGGGCAGGACGGCGAGCTCGCCTACCTGGTGATGGAGTACCTCCCGGGGATCACCCTGCGCGAGCTGCTCCGCGAGCAGAAGCGCCTCACCATCACCCAGACGATCACCATCATGGACGCGATCCTCGCGGGGCTCGCCGCCGCGCATCGCGCCGGGATCGTGCACCGGGATGTGAAGCCCGAGAACGTCCTGCTCGCCGAGGACGGACGCATCAAGATCGGCGACTTCGGCCTCGCCCGCGCGACCACGGCGAACACCGCCACGGGGCAGCAGCTGCTCGGCACCATCGCCTACCTCGCGCCGGAGCTCGTCACCCGCGGGACCGCCGATGCCCGCAGCGACATCTACGCCCTCGGCATCATGCTGTACGAGATGCTCGTCGGCGAGCAGCCCTACAAGGGCGAGCAGCCGATGCAGATCGCCTTCCAGCACGCGACGGAGTCGGTGCCGCGTCCGAGCATCCGCAATCCCGCCATCCCCGAGCAGCTCGACGAGCTGGTGCTGTGGGCGACGGAGAAGTCGCCAGACGAACGGCCGGACGACGCGCAGCAGATGCTCGAACGGCTGCGTGCCATCGAGCGCGAGATCGACGTGACCCCTGCGGCGGCCACCGCGGCTCACACCCGGGTGCTCGCGGAATCCGGTGAGCTCACCAAGGTGCTCCCGATGCCGTCGACCATGCCGTCGCCCGAGGTCGCCGATCCGGCCGCCGTCACGCTCGACAACGCGACGCTCCTGCGGCGACGCGCCGCCCGCCGTCGCGCGCGCGGCGCCCTCCTGCTGACCATCGTGCTGCTCCTCGCGACCGTCGCCGGCGGCGTCGGCTGGTGGTTCGGGTCCGGACCCGGGTCGCTCGTGGCCGTCCCCGGCGTCGAGGGTCTGACCTATGAGGAGGCCGCGGCAGCCCTTACCGAGGACGGCTTCCAACCGTCGCAGCAGGAGCGGTTCGCGATCGACATCCCCGCCGGCACGGTCATCGAGACCGACCCGCGGGAGGGAGCGCGCCTCGACCAGGGCGCCGCCGTGACCGTGATCGTCTCAGCCGGCCCGGCGCCCCACACCGTCGAGGCGTTGAACGGGAAGACCGAGGACGAGGCCCGCGAATACCTCTCCGCGATCTCGGTCAACGTCGGCGACGAACCCCTGCTGCTCTTCTCCGACGCCGCCGAAGGGGTCGTCATCAACGCCTTCGTCACTCCGCGTAGCGGCGCGGAGTCATATGCCTGCGCTGAGGGCTGTGATCTCTTCGAGGACGACACGGTCGACCTCTACGTCTCGGCGGGTGAGTTCCCCGACGTCTCGGGCCTGTCGGTCGGTCAGGCCACCGACACGCTCGCGGCCAAGGGGCTCGGTGTCACCGACGAGCCGCAGTACGTCTTCAGCACCGAGGTCGAGAAGGACCGCGTGATCGGCGTCGCCGACCGTGCCGAGGAGGGCAACTGGCGCCCGGGCGACAACGTGCAGCTGATCGTCTCGAAGGGCCCCGAGCTCTTCCCCGTGCCCGACGTCACGGGTCTCACGCGGGACGAGGCCGCGAAGAAGATCCGCGACGCCGGATTCGAGCCCGTGTGGAACGCGATCTGGAACGCCTTCCCGAACGACTTCACCGAGGTGTCCGGCACCGACCCCGGTCCCGGTTCGCAGCGGCAGCGTGGCGTGCAGGTGACCGTGCAGATCAAGAGCAGCGCCTTCTAGGCCGCGGTGGGTCAGCAGCACTGGGGCGGCGACGAGTCGCGCATCGACTCGCCGCCGCCCCGGCACTCCATTCAGATGTCGATGCGCCCCGCGATGGCCGACAGCTTGTGTCGCGCGAGTGCCAGGTTCGCCCGCGCGCGGTCGAGGACGAGGTAGACGAACAGGCCCCCGGTGTAATCGCCGTCGAGCACGTTGATCAGGTGATACTGATCGTCGAGCGTGATGAGGATGTCGTCGATCTTTCCGCTGAGGCCCAACTCCTTCATGGTCTGCAGCTTCGCCCGTACGACGTTGGAGTTTCCTGCAGCCGCGATCCCCAAGTCGAAGCCCGGGTGACCGCCCTGCGCCAGCGCCATGCCGGATGCGGCGTCGACCAGCGAGGCGGCGGTCGCGCCGTCGATCGCAAGGAGTTCCTGCACGGATTGATCCAGATTTGCCATTCTTACTCTTTCTTCTACGGTGCCGGTCGGGCTGAGCGATGGCCCTCGCTCGGGGTCCGGACTCTCCGGGGCTGGTGTGGTCGGGATGCTCGTGGGTTCGGAGTCCACGAAACCGAGGTGCGGGGCGTGTCTCCGTTGGCGTTCGGGCGACGTGCTGCGGTCGCCCCACTCCGGAAGACCGATCTCGCCTGCGCTGATCGCGACATGACGCGTAGCGCGCACGGACCCATCTGGAACGGCCGGAGCCGGAGAGAAGAGGTCTTCGAAGGCGCGGAGAGCATCCTCCGACGACGTGTCTGCGATTCCCGGCTCGCGCCGCGGGACTTCCGCTTCGGCCGAGCGCTGGCGACGGCTGAAGAATGCCACCCGTGTCCCCCTACCCCAGTGAGCTGGTCCGCCGAGGCTAACAATGCAGGTCTAGGAGGTCAACGATTTTCGCACAAAGATTCGAGTGTTCTGGTATGCTTCGCGCGCGTCACGTCGGTGGAGTGGATCGCCCGCGGCATAGCGGGCCGACAACGGGCATCGACGACGAAGGCCGCGCCCCGGATGCGGGGCGCGGCCTTCGAGGGATGCAGGGTCAGCGCTTCTCGAGCTCCTCAGCCACGAGAAACGCCAGTTCGAGCGACTGCATGTGGTTCAGACGGGGGTCGCACAGGCTCTCGTAGCGCGTGGCCAGCGCCGCCTCGTCGATCTGCTCCGATCCGCCCAGGCATTCGGTCACGTCGTCGCCGGTGAGTTCGACATGGATGCCTCCGGGGAACGTGCCCACCGCGCGGTGCGCCTCGAAGAAGCCGCGCACCTCGTCGACGACGTCGTCGAAGCGACGGGTCTTGTAGCCGGTGGGCGTGGTGATGCCGTTGCCGTGCATCGGATCCGTCACCCACAGGGGGGTGGCGCCGGAATCGCGCACCGCCTCGAGCAGCGGCGGCAGAGCGTCGCGGATCTTGCCGGCACCCATGCGCGTGATGAACGTCAGGCGACCGGGCTCGCGGTTCGGGTCGAGCTTGTCGATCAACTCCAGCGCGGTCTCGGGCGTGGTGGTCGGCCCGAGCTTGACGCCGATGGGGTTGCGGATGCGCGAGAAGTAGTCGACGTGAGCGCCGTCGAGCTCGCGGGTGCGCTCACCGATCCACAGGAAGTGCGCCGACGTGTTGTACGGAGTGTCGGTGCGCGAGTCGATGCGGGTCATGGGCCGCTCGTAGTCCATGAGCAGACCCTCGTGCCCGGTGAAGAACTCCACGCGCTTGAGCTCGTCGAAGTCGGCGCCCGCCGCCTCCATGAACTTGATGGCGCGGTCGATCTCGGCGGCCATGCGCTCGTAGCGCTGATTGGCCGGGTTCTGCGCGAAGCCCTTGTTCCAGGAGTGCACCTCGCGCAGATCGGCGAACCCTCCCTGCGTGAACGCGCGGATGAGGTTCAGCGTCGACGCGGCCGTGTGGTACCCCTGCAGCAGGCGACCGGGATCCGCCTGGCGCGAGGCCTCGGTGAAGTCGTAGCCGTTGACGATGTCGCCCCGGTAAGCCGGGAGCGTGACATCCCCGCGCGTCTCGCTGTCGCTCGACCGCGGCTTGGCGAACTGCCCGGCCATACGCCCCATCTTGACGACCGGCATCGACGCACCGTACGTGAGCACGACGGCCATCTGGAGCACGGTCTTGATCCGGTTGCGGATCTGCTCGGCCGTCGCGCCGGCGAACGTCTCGGCGCAGTCTCCACCCTGCAGCAGGAAAGCCTGGCCGGAGGCGGCCCGGGCCAGACGGTCGCGGAGGTTGTCCACCTCGCCGGCGAACACCAGCGGGGGCAGCGCGGCGATCTGGCGCGAGACCTCGGCCACGCGCTCGGCGTCCGGCCACTGCGGCTGCTGCTTGATGGGAAGGGAACGCCAGGCATCCAGGGCGTCGATGTCGTGCGGGAGCATGCCCCCAGCCTAGTGGTCGCGCACCGCGCGCCCGGCCTCAGCGGCGTCGTGTGACGCGGGCCGGAAGGCGGTCCTTCACCGACGACGCGTAGACGTCTTCGTACTCCTGCGCACCGAGCCGCTGCAGCGCGACCATGATCTCGTCGGTGACCGATCGGAGGATGTAACGGTCGTTCTCCATGCCCGCGTACCGCGAGAAGTCCAGCGGCTCGCCGATCACGATGCCGACGCGGGTGACCCGCGGGATGCGCTGGCCGATCGGCATCGCGGTGTCGGTGTCGACCATCACCACGGGGATGACGGGCACCTTGGCCTCGAGCGCCATGCGGGCGATACCGGTGCGACCGCGGTAGAGCTTGCCGTCGGGGCTGCGCGTGCCCTCGGGGTAGATGCCGAGGAGGTCTCCCCCGCCGAGCACCTGCAGCCCCGTGTTGAGCGACGCTTCGGATGCCTTGCCGCCCGAGCGGTCGATGGGCAGCTGGCCGGTGGCCTTCATGAAGAACTTGGTCGACCACCCCTTGAGGCCGCGGCCGGTGAAGTAGTCGCTCTTGGCGAGGAACGACATCGAGCGGTCGATCATCAGCGGCAGGAAGATCGAGTCGGCGAACGAGAGGTGGTTGCTGGCGAGGATGGCGGCACCGGTCCGGGGCACGTTCGCGCGCCCCACGATCCAGGGGCGGAAGACCGCCTTGACCACGGGGCCGATCACCACGTACTTCATCAGCCAGTAGAACATCGAGGCGAGTCTATCGCCGCGACGCCGCCGCTTCGGGAACATCCGATGGACATGGCCGCGCGCGCGACCCAGTATCACCTCGCATGCGACCGGGTGCCATGCTCTAGACTCGGGGGCAACCCGTGCCCGACCGGTACCGAAGGAGCTGCCGTGGTCCAGTTTGAAGTTCCCGCCGTCGTCCCCGCCGACCCTGACGCGAACGTCACCGACCTCCTGGTCGAGCGCGTGCGCGCGACTCCCGATCGCCCCTTGTTCTCGGTCCCCGAACGCGACGGTTGGCGCGACATCTCGGCCGCCGACTTCGAGAAGGCCGTCGTCGCCCTTGCGAAGGGCTTCGCCGCGGCGGGCATCCAGCCCGGCGACAAGGTGGGCTTCCTCGCCCGCACGACGTACGACTGGACGCTCGTCGACTTCGCGCTGTTCTACGCCGGCGCCGTGATGGTCCCGATCTACGAGACGAGTTCGCCCTCGCAGATCCAGTGGATCATGGAGGACTCCGGCGCCATCGCGCTGCTCGTCGAGTCGCCCGACCACTTCGCGCGGGTCGACGAGATCCGCGGCGACCTGCCGCTCCTCCGCGAGGTGTGGCAGCTCCACCTCGGCGCGATCGCCACGCTTTCGGCACAGGGTGCCGGAGTCGACGACGCCGAGATCGAGCGCCGCCGCGGTCTCGCCGTCGGCTCCGACATCGCGACCCTCATCTACACCTCCGGCTCGACCGGGCGCCCGAAGGGATGCGTGCTCACGCACAGCAACTTCGTCGAACTGTCCCGCAACTCCGCGAAGGCCCTGGACGCGGTCGTGCAGACGCCCGGAGCCTCGACGCTGCTGTTCATCACCACGGCGCACGTCTTCGCCCGCTTCATCTCCATCCTCAACATCCACGCGGGCGTCCGCACGGGACACCAGCCCGACACCCGTCAGCTGCTCCCCGCGCTCGGCTCCTTCAAGCCCACCTTCCTCCTCGCCGTGCCCCGCGTGTTCGAGAAGGTCTACAACTCCGCCGAGCAGAAGGCCGAGGCGGGCGGCAAGGGCAAGATCTTCCGCGCCGCCGCCGACGTCGCGATCGAGCACTCGAAGCGCCTTGAGGCCGGCGAGAAGATCCCGTTCGGCATGAAGCTGAAGTTCGCCCTCTTCAACAAGCTCGTCTACAGCAAGCTCCGCGCGGCCATGGGCGGGAACGTCGCACACGCCGTGTCGGGCTCCGCGCCGCTCGGCTCGCGCCTCGGGCACTTCTTCCACAGTCTCGGCGTCGTCATCCTCGAGGGCTACGGCCTCACCGAGACCACCGCTCCCGCGACCGTGAACCTCGCCGACAAGTCGAAGATCGGCACCGTCGGGCCGGCGCTGCCCGGTGTGGGTGTGCGACTGGCGGACGACGGAGAGATCGAGGTCCGGGGCATCAACGTCTTCCGCGAGTACTGGAACAACCCCGAGGCGACCGCCGCGGCGTTCAGCGAGGGCGGCTGGTTCCGCACCGGGGACATCGGCAGCTTCGACAGCGAGGGCTTCCTCACCATCACCGGACGGAAGAAGGAGATCATCGTCACGGCGGGTGGCAAGAACGTCGCCCCCGCCGCGCTCGAGGACCCAATCCGCGCGAACCCGATCGTCGGTCAGGTCGTGGTGGTCGGAGACCAGAAGCCGTTCATCTCGGCGCTCGTGACCCTCGATTCCGAGATGCTGCCGACATGGCTCGCGAACAACGGCCTCCCGTCCGACATGCCGCTGCGCGAGGCCGCGAGCAACGACGCCGTCCGCGCCGAGGTGCAGCGCGCGGTCGACGCCGCCAATACGCGCGTCTCTCGGGCCGAGTCGATCCGCAAGTTCACGATCCTCGAGACGGAGTGGACCGAGGCGTCCGGCCACCTGACGCCCAAGCTGTCGATCAAGCGGAACGTCATCATGGCCGACTTCGCCGACGAGATCGCCGCGATCTACGACGAGCCGGTGGCCACCACCAACGTGTCGATCACCGGCTGACTCGACGCCGCAGCCCCCGCCCCGTGCAGCATCGGCGGGACGGGGGCTGCGGCGTTCATGCGGTCAGAACCAGCTGCTCTCCCGCACCTCGCGCATCGCCACGCGACGCGTCTCGGGGTCGAGGCGGGACAGGTACAGCATGCCGTCGAGATGATCGGTCTCGTGCTGCAGCGCCTGGGCGAGCAGTCCGTCGCCCTCCAGCACCACCGGCTCGCCGTCGAGGTCGATGCCCTCGACGCGCGCCCACGGGTGGCGCAGCGCGTCGTGCCAGAGCCCGGGCACGGACAGGCAGCCCTCCCCCGTCGGTACGGGGTCGCCCCGCACCTCGGTGAGCACGGGGTTCAGCACGTAGCCGATCTCGCCGTCGACGTTGTAGCTGAAAGCCCGCACCGCGACGCCGATCTGCGGTGCGGCGACGCCGGCGCGCCCCGGCACCTCCACCGTGTCGAGGAGGTCGGCGACCAGGGCGCGGACGCCGTCGTCGATGTGTTCGATCGGTGCGCACGCGGTGCGGAGCACCGGGTCGCCGAAGACGCGGATCTCACGAACGGTCATGCGGATGCCTCCGACCGCAGGCCCTCGACGACGAGAGCGGCCAGTGCGCGCGCGGCGGCGCGGGTCGCGGGCTGCAGCTGGGCGAACACGATCGGTCCGCCGGCCGCGATCTGCGCGTCGTACGGCATCCGCACCACCGAGCGCACCCGCGTGGCGAAGTGGGCCTGCAGTTCATCGACGCGCACGAGCGGGGTTCCGGGCGCGGACTGGTTGAGCACCACGATGGCCTCGCGCGCCTGCCGGGCGTGGCCGTTGGTCTCGAGCCAGGTGAGCGTCTCACTCGCCAGCCGGGCCTCGTCGACGCTCAGACCGGACACGATCACCAGACGGTCCGCGAGATCGAGCGTGGCGGACATCACGTCGTGCACGATACCGGTGCCCGTGTCGGTGAGGACGAGAGAGTAGAAGTGCGCCGCGACATCCGCGACCTGGCGGTACGCGGGGTCTCCGAAGGCCTCGGCCACACGAGGGTCGTCGTCGGAGGCGAGGACGTCGAGTCGCGTGCTGTCGCGCGCGACAAGGGCAGAGACGTCGTGGTAGCCCGAGATCCGGTCTCGCGCCTTCACCAGATCGCGCACCGAGCTCGTCCGCCCGTTGTGGGCGATGCGGTCTGCGAGCGTGCCTCGGTCGGGGTTCGCGTCGATCGCGATAACCCGGTCGTCTCGAGCATCCGCGAGGGCCATGCCCAGCACGGCGGTGATGGTCGTCTTGCCGACGCCGCCCTTGCGCGAGAGCACCGGCACGAAGCGCGCGCCGCCGGTCAACGGTGCGGCGATCCGAGCGCTCAGCGCCTTGCGCTCGCGCGCACGGCGGCCGTCGCCGAGGTTGATGCGACCTCCCGTGAGGCTGTAGATCAGGTGCGACCAGCCGCCCTCGGGTTCGGGGCGGGCGGCGCGGCTCGGAACCAGCAGCCGGTCGGAGGTGAGCAGGTCTGCGGACTCGCGTGAGGACTCGGAAAGGTCGCCCACGCGCTTCGCGGCCGGCGTCGGGCTCGGCTCGGTCGACCGCGCTGCGTGGCGGGTGACGGCTCGCTTCGGGTCCTCCATGCGGGGGGCCTCCTTCGCTTCGGGATGCGCGGCCGCGCGCCGCGTGGTCGGGCGGACGAGAGGCGGAGCGAGGTGCTCGGGGTCCGCATCCCCGGACTCCACGGCGCGGGCATCGACCTCCGCGTTCCCCATGTCAGAGGGTTCCTCATCCGCGGGCTCGGCACGCTCCGGCGCGGCATCGATCGACTCCATCGGATGGACGTCTGCGGGCTCGATATCCATCGATTCCACCGGATCGGCTTCCGCAGCCTCGGGTTCCGTGGGCTCCTCGTCGGTCGACCGTGTCTCCGTGGCGGGTGACTCTGCGTCGGCGCGCTCTGCGTCCGCGGGCGTAGAAACCTCCGACGGCACGACGTCCGACGCCAGCACGGCCGGCTCCTCGTCGATCGGCTCGTGGTCGGCCGGTTCCTCGTCGATCGGCTCGTCGTCGGCCGGTTCCCCGTCGATCGGCTCCTCGTCGGCGGGGTCCTCGTCGGCCGGTTCCCCGCCGATCGGCTCCTCGTCGGCCGACTCCTCGTCGGCCGGTTCCTCGTCCTCCGACGGAACGACATCCGACTCGTCGACCGACTGCTCATCGGCGGGTTCCGCATCGACCGGCTCGCCATCGGTATCGTCGCCGCTGCCCGCCGGTCCCGCGGGAAACGAAGAGATGACGATCGCGCCGGTGGTCGGGCCGTCGGCCTCGGGCCGGGTGCCGAGGTCCGAGTCGTCCACGGAAGACGCGATGCTCCGGCTGCCCGGATCGGTGACGAGGTCGGCGACGACCGACTCATCGACCTCTCCGTCGATCACCTCGTCATCGGCGAGGTCGTCATCGACCGACATGGGCAGGATGACGCTCACCTGCGCGGTGGCGGGGCTCCCGACGATGCCGATCGCGGTGGTGTCGATGGCGATCGCCTCGTCGAGCACTCCGGTCGAGTCGTCGTCGACGGGATCGGTGGTGTTGTTCGTGTTCACGGTCATGCTCCCAGCTCGCGCGGGCGGAGGTGCAGGCGATCGCCCGCGCCCCCGCACCGCACAAGGTTAGTGCGCCGGGCGGACCACGACCAAAAGATCACCGGCGTCGACCTGCTGGGTCGCAGAGATCGCCAGGCGTTCGACCACACCGTCGATGGGCGTCGTGATCGCCGCCTCCATCTTCATGGCCTCGATCGAGGCGACCGGTTCGCCGGCCCGCACGGAGGCGCCTGGCTCGACCTTGACGGTCACCACTCCCGAGAACGGCGCAGCGATCTGCCCCGCCACGGAGGTGTCGGCCTTCTCGACGTCGTGCGCGTCGACCGCGATCGATCGATCGCGCACGAACACCGGGCGCAGCTGCCCGTTGAGCGTGGTCATCACGGTACGCATGCCCTTGTCGTCGGCCTCGCCGACCGCTTCGAGCCCGACGTACAGCTGCACGCCGCGGTCGATCTCGACCAGATGCTCCTGACCCGAGACGAGGCCGTAGAGGTAGTCGCTCGTGTCGAGCACCGAGAGGTCGCCGAACAGCTCTCTCATCTGCGTGAACTCGCGCATCGGGGCGGGGAACAGCAGGGTGTTCAGCCGCGCACGCCGGGTCGGGCTGTCGCCACCGAGTGCGGCGCGATCGTCGTCCGTGATGTCGGTCACACCGGTGCGCACCGACCGCCCGGCCAGCACCTTCGTGCGGAACGGCTCCGGCCACCCGCCCGGCAGGTCGCCCAACTCGCCCGCCATGAACCCGACGACCGAGTCCGGCACGTCGTACTTCTCGGGGTTCGCCTCGAAGTCGGCGGGATCGGCCTTCACCGCCGCGAGGTGCAGGGCGAGGTCGCCGACCACCTTCGACGAGGGGGTGACCTTGGGCACGCGCCCGAGGATGCGGTCGGCAGCGGCGTACATGTCTTCGATGAGTTCGAAGTCGTCGGCGAGACCCAGCGCCTTCGCCTGCTGGCGCAGGTTCGACAGCTGACCGCCCGGGATCTCATGGTGGTACACGCGGCCCGTGGGCCCGGGAAGACCCGACTCGAACGGTGCGTACTGGTGCCGCACCGCCTCCCAGTAGGGCTCGAGATCCGACACACCCGCGAGATCGATGCCGCTGTCGCGGTCGGTGTGGGCGAGCGCGGCGACCAGCGCCGACAGCGACGGCTGGCTCGTCGTGCCCGACAGCGGGGCCGAGGCCGCGTCGACGGCATCCACTCCGGCCGCGCTCGCGGCGAGCAGAGTCGCGAGCTGTCCGCCCGGGGTGTCGTGCGTGTGCAGGTGCACCGGCAGGTCGAACCGCTCGCGCAGCGCCGAGACGAGCTTCGCCGCGGCTGCGGGGCGCAGCAGCCCGGCCATGTCCTTGATGGCGAGGATGTGCGCGCCCGCGTCGACGATCTGCTCGGCGAGGCCGAGGTAGTAGTCGAGGGTGTACAGGTCTTCCGCGGGGTTGAGGAGGTCGCCGGTGTAGCAGAGCGCGACCTCGGCCACCGCCGTGCCGGTGCGGCGGACCGCGTCGATCGCCGGACGCATCTGCTCGATGTCGTTGAGCGCATCGAAGATGCGGAAGATGTCGACACCGCTGGCGGCGGCTTCCGCGACGAACGCCTCTGTGACCTCGGTCGGGTACGGCGTGTAGCCCACGGTGTTGCGACCGCGGAGCAGCATCTGGATGGCGACGTTCGGCAGCGCGGCCCGCAGTTTGTCGAGGCGCTCCCACGGGTCTTCACCCAGGAAACGGAGCGCGACGTCGTAGGTCGCCCCACCCCACGCTTCGACCGACAGCAGACCCGGGGTGAGACGAGCGAGGTACGGTGCGACGGCGACGAGGTCGCGCGTGCGCACCCGGGTGGCCAGGAGCGACTGATGGGCGTCGCGCATGGTCGTGTCGGTGATCGCGAGCGCGGTCTGGGCCCGCAGCTCGGCGGCGAAGCGCTCGGGGCCGAGGTCGAGGAGGCGCTGGCGCGAGCCCGGGGTCGGCTCCGTGGCCAGGTCGATCTGCGGCAGCTTGGTGCGCGGGTCGACGACGCCCGGGTGAGGGCCGTTCGGCTTGTTGACGGTGACGTCGACGAGCCAGTTCAGGATCTTCGTGCCGCGATCCTTCGACAGGCGCCCGCGCAGCAGCTCGGGGCGCTCGTCGATGAACGACGTGCTGAGGTCGCCGGCGACGAAGGCGTCGTCGTCGAGGAGCGCCTGGAGGAACGGGATGTTCGTCGAGACGCCGCGGATCCGGAACTCGGCGAGAGCTCGTCGGGCCCGGGCGACCGCGGCCGGGAAGTCGCGCCCTCGACAGGTCAGCTTCGAGAGCATCGAGTCGAAGTGCGGGCTGATCTGCGCCCCCTGGTGCACCGTGCCGCCGTCGAGGCGCACGCCCGCGCCGCCCGGGGAACGGTACGTGGTGATCTTGCCCGTGTCGGGGCGGAATCCCTGCGTGGGGTCCTCGGTGGTGATGCGGCACTGCAGCGCCGCGCCGCGCAGGTGCAGGTCGTCCTGCTGCAGCCCCAGCTCGGCCAGGGTCTGCCCGGCGGCGATCCGCATCTGGCTCTGCACCAGGTCGACGTCGGTGACCTCCTCGGTCACGGTGTGCTCGACCTGGATGCGCGGGTTCATCTCGATGAACACGACCTCCCCCGCGCGCTCCCCCGCCGTCTCGAGGAGGAACTCGACCGTGCCCGCGTTCTCGTAGCCGATCGAACGGGCGAACGCCGTGGCGTACCCGTGCAGCGCCGTGCGGATGCTGTCGTCGAGGTTCGGTGCGGGAGCGATCTCCACCACCTTCTGGTGACGCCGCTGCACCGAGCAGTCGCGCTCGAACAGGTGGACCGTCTCGCCGGTCTTGTCTGCGAGCACCTGCACCTCGATATGACGGGGGCGCACCACGGCCTGCTCGAGGAACATGCGCGGATCGCCGAAGGCGCTGCCGGCCTCGCGCGACGCCTCGGCGAGAGCCGGAGCGAGTTCGTCGGCGCTCTCGACGCGGCGCATCCCGCGCCCGCCGCCGCCGGCGACCGCCTTGGCGAACAGCGGGAATCCGATCTCCGCCGCCTGAGCGACGAGCGCGTCGACGTCGTCGGACGCCTCGGTCGACCGCAGCACGGGGACTCCCGCCTCGACGGCGTGCCGCTTGGCCTCGACCTTGTTCCCGGCCATCTCGAGCACCGCCGACGGCGGGCCGATGAACACGATGCCGTTCTCGGCCGCCTTGGCCGCGAGCTCCGGGTTCTCGGAGAGGAAGCCGTACCCGGGGTAGATCGCGTCGGCGCCCGACTCGACCGCGACGCGGATGATCTCGTCGACGTCGAGGTACGCGCGCACCGGATGCCCGCGCTCGCCGATCTCGTACGCCTCGTCCGCCTTGAGCCGGTGGACGGAGCCCCGGTCCTCGTGCGGGAACACCGCCACGGTCCTGGCGCCGACCTCGTAGGCGGCTCGGAAGGCGCGGATCGCGATCTCGCCGCGATTGGCCACAAGGATCTTCTGGAACATGCACACCTCTGGGAGCTCGATGCACGCGGGGGACGCGCATGGGGCGGGGCTGAGTGTCTCCCCAGACTAGGGCAAGGTAACGTGGAGGTCGTGCACGTACTCAGCGTCAGCTCTCTCAAGGGAGGCGTCGGCAAGACGACGGTGACCCTCGGCCTGGCCTCTGCGGCCTTCGCCCGGGGCATCCGGACTCTCGTCGTCGACCTCGACCCGCAGTCGGATGTCTCCACCGGTATGGACATCCAGGTCGCCGGGCGACTCAACGTCGCCGACGTCCTCGCGAACCCGAAGGAGAAGGTCGTCCGCCAGGCGATCACCTCCAGCGGATGGGCGAAGGTGCACCCCGGCACGATCGACGTGCTCATCGGCAGCCCGTCGGCGATCAACTTCGACGGCCCCCACCCGAGCGTGCGCGACGTCTGGAAGCTCGAGGAAGCCCTCGCGGCCGTCGAGTCGGAGTACGACCTCGTGCTGATCGACTGCGCGCCGTCGCTGAACGCGCTCACCCGCACCGCCTGGGCCGCCAGCGACCGCGTCATGGTCGTCACCGAGCCCGGTCTGTTCTCGGTCGCCGCCGCCGACCGCGCACTGCGCGCCATCGAGGAGATCCGCCGCGGCCTCTCCCCCCGCCTTCAGCCCCTGGGCATCGTGGTGAACCGTGTTCGTCCGCAGTCGATCGAGCACCAGTTCCGCATCAAGGAGCTGCGCGACATGTTCGGCCCCCTGGTGCTCTCGCCGCAGCTGCCCGAGCGCACCTCGCTGCAGCAGGCGCAGGGCGCCGCGAAGCCGCTGCACATCTGGCCCGGCGACTCGGCGCAGGAGCTCGCGGCCGACTTCGACCAGCTGCTCGACCGCATCATCCGCACCGGCCGCATCGCGGTGCCGGAGAACGGCTCGCCGGCGTGAGGCCGCTCGGCATGTGATCTGCGCAGACAGCAGAAACGGCCATCCTCTTCGGAGGGTGGCCGTTCTCGTTCGTCCAGAGGGTCAGGCGGAGCGCTTCGCCCGTCGGCTCGCCAGCTCGTCGACGGGATCGGGAGCAGTCGGATCGAACTCGACGAGCGTGGACTCGACCTCGCGGAGCACCTTGCCGACGGCGATACCGAACACGCCCTGACCGCGGCTGACGAGGTCGATGACCTCGTCGTTCGAGGTGCAGAGGTAGACCGAGGCGCCATCGCTCATCAGGGTCGTACCGGCGAGGTCGCGGATGCCGGCGCGTCGCAGCTCATCGACGGCGGTGCGGATCTGCTGCAGGGAGATGCCGGTGTCGAGCAGGCTCTTCACGAGCTTGAGCACGAGGATGTCGCGGAAACCGTAGAGGCGCTGCGACCCGGAGCCGCTGGCTCCGCGGACCGTCGGGACCACGAGCTCGGTGCGCGCCCAGTAGTCGAGCTGACGATAGGTGATCCCCGCCGCACGAGCGGCGACCGCTCCGCGGTAGCCGACCTCGTCGTCCATGGCGGGCAGACCGTCGGTGAAGAGGAGTTCGGTCACGAACCGCGGGTCTCCTGCGAGCTCATCCGCATTCATTTCTTATCCTCCCTGGAACGGTTATCTCCACGGTAGAGCAGCACCCCGGCACCGGCAACGACATCGCCCGCGCACCGAAGGTGTGTCGCAACCAGTTCGTTACGAAAGCAGACGGGCGATCGCATCCTTCACGAACAGTGCGCGGACCTCGTCGATCTTCCCCGCCAGTTCCGGGGCCAGTTCGCTGGCCCGCGCGCGAGAGGCGGCGTCGGTGCGCCGCAGCATCGGGGTGAGCGCCGATTCGATGAGCGCGACCTCGCGCTCGGCGCCCTGACGCAGCGAGCGCAGGTGGCGCGGCTCGATGCCGTGACGATCGAGCGCGACGAGACCGCGCAGCAGCACGACGGTCGCCTCGGGATAGGTCTCCTGAGCCGTGATCACACCGGTGCTGATCGCATCGTTCAGGATCTGCGGCCCGGCGCCCGCCGCCGCGAGCAACTCGTCGCGGCGGTACCGGCGCGGCGCCGGGGCGATCGACGGCGGCGCGACGATCGACGACGCCTCGGAACCGGCGGCGTCGAGCTGTTCGCGGATGACGCTGAGCGGCAGGTAGTGGTCACGCTGGAGGGTGAGTCCCACACGGAGACGCTCGATGTCGGCTGCCGAAAACTTGCGGTAGCCCGATTCGGTGCGCGAGGGCGTGACGATGCCCTGCACCTCGAGAAAGCGGAGCTTGCTGGAGGTGAGATCCGGGAACTCGGGCGTGAGTCGCGCCAGCACCTGGCCGATGCTCAGCAGCCCCGCGGACGAGGATCGTTCGCGGGCGGCGGATGCCGCCATCAGGCGGTCGCCGAGGAACGGTCGACCGGGGAGGCGAAGAAGTTGAGACGGAACTTGCCGACGCGCACCTCGGCCCCGTCGACGAGCGGGCTGCGGTCGAACCGCTCGCCGTTCACATAGGTGCCGTTGAGGGAGCGCTGATCGATGATCTCGAACGACGTGCCGTTACGGGTGATCTCGGCATGGCGGCGCGAGACCGTCACGTCGTCGAAGAAGATGTCGGCCTCGGGGTGACGCCCGACCGTCGTCACATCGGTGTCGAGCAGGTAGCGCGCGCCGGCCAGCGCACCGGAGCGCACGAGGAGCAGCGCCGACCCCGACGGGAGCGCGGCGATGGCGGACTGTTCGACCTCGGTCAACTCCACGCCGAAGGGCACGAAGGAGAGGTCGGAGTCGTGTCCGAACGTCTGCGTCACGTCGTGCCTGGGCTCGCCCGAGCGGTGGATCGCCGCGTCTGCGGCCGGTCGGCTCTCGCTGTCTGTCACTTTGCCCTCCTGGCTCACCAGACTAACGGATCGAGAGGGTCCGACGGGAGCCGCGAGTCGTACTCAGCGCGTGCACACCGGATATTCCTAGGCTGGTCCCGTGAACACCACCGCTCTGCGCCGCCCCCTCGCGCCCGCCG
Organism: Microbacterium sp. Soil_N32; assembly: GCF_057655505.1. NCBI lineage: Bacteria > Bacillati > Actinomycetota > Actinomycetes > Micrococcales > Microbacteriaceae > Microbacterium > Microbacterium sp. Soil_N32. The sequence goes on along the minus strand of NZ_JBDGME010000019.1, from coordinate 47,662 downwards.
CCCTCGCCGCGGCGCTGCTGGCCGCCTTCCTCGTCCTGTTCTCCCCGATGTCGGCATCCGCGCACGATGCGCTCGTGTCGTCGAGCCCCGAGGCGGATTCGACCGTCGAGACGCTGCCCGCCGAGCTCGTCCTCACCTTCAGCGCCGACCTCATCACCGGCGACGGCGCGACCGAGGTGCAGGTGACCGATGCCGCGGGGACGCTCGTCACCGACGGCGCCGCCGTCACCGAGGGCGCCACGGTCACCCAGCCGCTCGCCGAGGGCGGCGAGGCCGGGACGTACCGGGTGGTGTGGAAGGTCGTCTCGAGCGACGGGCATCCCACCTCCGGCGAGTTCACGTTCACCACGACCTCCGGCGCGCCCACCGACGCACCGTCTCCCGCGGTCACGGCGACCGCGACCCCCGAGACGACGGCCGCGCCCGCCCCGTCGACGACGGCGACCACGGCTCCGGCCGACACCGACGAGAACCCCGCATCCGCCGCGCTCGTCTGGGTGCTCGCGATCATCGGTCTGCTCGTGCTCGCCGCCGCCGTCACCGCTGCCGTCGTGCTGTCGAAGCGGCACCGCCGCGCGGGCTCCTCGCCCGATTCCGACGCTCCCGCAGCGCGATAGGCTGGAGACATGCCTCATTACGACGTCGTCATCCTCGGTGCAGGTCCTGGTGGGTACGTCGCTGCGGTTCGCAGCGCGCAGCTCGGCCTGTCCACCGCCATCATCGAGGAGAAGTACTGGGGTGGTGTCTGCCTCAACGTCGGCTGCATCCCCTCCAAGGCGCTCCTCAAGAACGCCGAGCTCGCCCACACCCTGAAGCACAAGGCCGACTTCTTCGGCATCTCGGGTGACTTCACCATCGACTTCGGCAAGGCGTTCGACCGCAGCCGCGTCGTGGCCGACGGCCGGGTCAAGGGCATCCACTTCCTGATGAAGAAGAACAAGGTCACCGAGTACGACGGCCGCGGCACCTTCACCGGCCCGAAGGCCATCTCGGTCGCCAAGTCCGACGGTTCGACCGAAGAGGTCACGTTCGACAACGTCATCATCGCGACCGGTTCGACCGTCCGCCTCCTCCCGGGCGTCACGCTCAGCGAGAACGTCGTGACCTACGAAGAGCAGATCATGACCCGCGATCTGCCCGAGTCGATCGTCATCGTCGGTGCCGGGGCCATCGGCATGGAGTTCGCCTACGTCATGACGAACTACGGCGTGAAGGTCACGATCATCGAGTTCCTCGACCGCGCTCTCCCCAACGAGGACGCCGACGTGTCGAAGGAGATCGCCAAGCAGTACAAGAACTACGGCGTCGACATCCTCACCTCCACGAAGGTCGAGACCGTCGTGGACAACGGCTCCTCGGTCACCGTCACCTACACCGGCAAGGACGGCCAGGCCGGCTCGATCGAGGCCTCGAAGGTGCTGATGTCGATCGGCTTCGCACCGAACGTCACGGGCTTCGGTCTCGAGAACACGGGCGTCAAGCTCACCGAGCGCGGCGCGATCGACATCGACGACCACATGCGCACGAACGTCGAGGGCATCTACGCGATCGGCGACGTCACCGCGAAGCTGCAGCTCGCCCACGTCGCCGAGGCCCAGGGCGTCGTCGCCGCCGAGACGATCGGCAAGGCCGAGACCATGCCGCTCGGCGACTACCGCATGATGCCGCGCGCCACCTTCTGCTCGCCCCAGGTCGCGTCGTTCGGCCTCACCGAGCAGCAGGCGAAGGACGAGGGGCGCGACATCAAGGTCGCCACCTTCCCGTTCATGGCCAACGGCAAGGCGCACGGCCTGGGCGAGCCGGTCGGCTTCGTCAAGCTGATCGCGGATGCCGAGCACCTCGAGCTCATCGGCGCGCACATGATCGGCCCCGACGTCTCCGAGCTGCTGCCCGAGTTGACCCTCGCGCAGAAGTGGGACCTCACCGCGCTCGAGCTGGCGCGCAACGTGCACACCCACCCGACGCTGTCGGAGGCACTCCAGGAGGGCTTCCACGGCCTCGCGGGGCACATGATCAACTTCTGATCGCCCGTCTCGAAGGCCCGGTCCGCGCTCGCGCGACCGGGCCTTCGCGCGTCACAGACCGTTCATCGTGACGAGGTCGGCGGAGCGACGGCGCATCGACCGCGCGCCGAGAGCCCGGATCACGGCCTCGCGCCCGCGCGCGGCGACGAAGGGCAGCGGCATCCCCATCGCCATATAGAAACGGGACCGATCCTGCGCGCGCCGCGCGGAGCGTCGGGCCCGGTCCTCCCACGCCCCGAGGTCCGGAGGCACGAGCCCGCTCAGCGTCGGCAGCGCATCCGCGAAACGCACGGCGTTGGTCCAGCCGATGTTCATGCCCTGTCCGCCGATCGGGCTCACCTCGTGCGCCGCGTCGCCGATCAGCGCGATCCGGCCGCGCACGAAGCGGTCGGCGAGGTGTTGCGTCGCGCGGAACGTCGACGGCCGCACCCCGCACGGCACGTCCGGTCGGATCCCGACCCTCCGCTCCACCGTGGCGGCGAACCCCTCGGCCGTCTCGACCTCGTCTCCGGCGCGACGCCGCACCACCCACCGCCGTCGACCGTTCGGCAGCGGGAACGACTCGACCAAGCCGTCCGGCTCGCAGAACAGGGTCGCCCGGTCGCCGGCATCCGCATCGTCGATGTCGATCATCGAATACTCGCCGTGCCCCGGGCGCCGACGCCATCGCGGGCCGAGACCGCTGCGCAGCGAACTGTGCACGCCGTCGGCGATCACGACGAATCGCGCCGTGCTCTCGCCGGCTCCTCGTCCGTCGTCGGTGAGCACGCGCACGCGCGGTCCCTCGTCGACGAGAGCGCCGACCGCGCTGCCGGACCGCACGGCGTCCGCCCCCTGCGCCTGCAGGCGTGCGCGCAGCAATGCGTCCATCCGCTGCTGTCCGAGCGTGAGGACGGGGCGGTCCGACGGGAAGTCGATCGCCGCGAGCGTCCTGCCCTGACTCACCACGTCGCCGCCGCGCAGCGCAAGCGCCTCGCGCCGAATCGCCTCTCCGACGCCGGCCGCGTCGAGAGCGGCGAGACCCGGTGGGTGGATGCCGATCGCGCGGCTGCGTTGGTCCGAATCGATGCGTCGCTCGTGCACCACCGCATCCACGCCCCGCTGCCGCAGCACGCAGCCGAGGAGCATTCCGACCGGACCGCCGCCCACGATCACCACGTCATGGTCGGGCATGCGGAGGCTCCCAGCGCAGCTCGAGTCGGGCGGGCAGATGGGAGCGCACACGCCAGGGGGCGGGGGCGACGGCGGAGAGCTCGCGCGCCGTGTACGACCGACGGATGCTCCGCAGCCCGTCGATGCGGATGAACGAGTCGGCCAGCAGTGTGGTCGACAGCAGGCCCGTGCCCACGGCGAACGCGGCATAGGCGGTGCGACTGCGGGCGATGTCGTGATGCGCGGCCACGCCGCCGTGCGCGACCAGGCGCTCGCTGTCGGAGAGCAGCGCACGAAGCTCCGCCCCGGTCAGATGGTGCAGCAGGTGATTCGAGAGCACCACGTCGAAGCGCTCGCCCTCGGCGACGAGCTGCGAGCTGTGCGCGGCCCGGTAGCGGATGCCCGCGCCGTCGTCGTGCTCCTCGGCCCAGGCGATCGCTCTCTCGTCGGGATCGAGCGCGGTGATCTCGGCGCGCAGACCGTCTCGACGCACACGAGCGGCGAGGGAGCGGCAGAGGTCGCCGCCACCCGCCCCGATGTCGAGGATGCGTATCGGGCCGCGTCGTGCGCGCGGCCGCACGTCGCGCCGGTAGACCAGACCCGGCCGCGACACGACCGCGTTGACGTACGTGAAGCGGTCGTAGGTGCGTTCGAGCAGGCGCAGGTCGGCGCCCGGGTCGTCCATGAGCTCGCGCAGACCGGTGGCCCGCTCGCGCAGGTCAGGCATCGAGCGGCCGCGGCGTCTCGATCGTCATCAGCGCGCTCTCGGCGGTGAGCCCCGGCCCGAAGGCCATCGCCGCCACGCGGTCGCCCCGCTCCGCCCCCTCCTGCTCGAGGATGTGCTTGAGCACGAACAGGATCGTGGCGCTCGACATGTTGCCGTTGCGCCGCAGCACCTCGCGGGCCGGGCGCATCTGGTCGTCGCTGAGGTGCAGGCGCTCCTGCACGCGGTCGACGATGCTGCGGCCCCCGGGGTGCACCGCCCAGTGGGCGACCCGCTCGCCGATCGTGCCCTCCTCGAAGGCGAGCGACATGTCGTGCTCGCCGACGTAGAGCGGGCGGAGGGCGCCGAGGATCGTCTCGCCGATGATCTGGGGCACGGCGGTGGAGAGGATCATCTCGAAGCCGGAGTCGCCGATCGTCCACGCCATGTCCTTCTCCCCCTCGGGCACGATCGCGGTGTGGAAGCGGTCGAGGCTCAGCGACGGCATCGGGGAGGGCAGCTGGCGAGCCGTGACGATCCCGGCCGCCGCACCGTCGGCGAAGAGCGAGGTGGCGACGATGGTGTCCGGGTCCTCCGAGGTGCGCAGGTGCAGCGTGCACAGCTCGACGCTCACGACGAGCACCACCGCGTCGGGGTCGGCGGCGCAGAACTGGCTCGCGGCCCGCAGCGCGGGCATCGAGGCGTAGCAGCCCATGAATCCCAGGTGGAAGCGCTGCACGCTGTCGGACAGACCGAGCGCGCGGACGATCTCGTACTCGGGCCCTGGCGCATGGAAGCCGGTGCACGACACGGTGATCACGTGCGTGATGTCGGAGGCCTGCAGATCGGGGTCGGCATCGAGCGCCTGCTGCGCGACGGCCGTGAAGAGGGCAGTGGCTTCGCGCACGTACACGTCGTTGCGGGTGCCGGTGGTCGGCGAGAGCAGCAGGTTCGACTCCCGGTCGTAGAACACCGGCTCGTCGACCTCGGCGAACGGCGAGAGCTCTTCGATGACGGTGTGGCGCGTGTCGATGCCCGAGCCGTCGAAGGATGCCGTCACGATGCGCTGCGCCAGACGCCCGAGGCCGGGCTGGCGGGCGAAGACGTCGCGGACGGCGTCCTGCGCCAGCACGGTATCGGGCACGATGGTCTGCAACGATCGCAGGATGGCGGGTCGGGTCATAGTGCCACTCAATCACCGCGCGAGGAGGGCGGGTAGGGGGTTGCGGCGGATCGCGGTGCTCTGCGACGCGTCAGAAGCCGAGCGCACGGGCGAGCTTGGAGTCGGAGGCGGCATCACGGCCCCCGGCCGCGCGCACGGCCTCGTCGACCGCGGCGAAGAACGCCGCGCGCCCCTCGGCGTCGGCGGGAGCCGCGGGGCCGAGCTCGACCTCCCATTCGCGCCACTCGCGTTCGATCCCCTGACGGACGTCGGTCGCCCGCACACGGTCATCGACGAACTCGGCGATGACGCCGCCTGCGCCTTCGAGCAGGTATGCCGTGCGATCGTTGCGGATGCGCGCGAGCGGCGTCAGCGCATCGGTCGTCCACCGCGAGAGCGTCGAGGCGACGGCATCCGGCACTCGATCGTCGTCACCCAGCGGCCACCCGAGCTCGACACGTCCGTCGCCCTCGCGCGGACCCTTGATGTGCCATCCCGCGTCGGGCCCTCCGGTGCGGCGGCGCAGGGCGACCCCGGCGCGGGCGAGCGCCGCATCGGCGGTGTCGAGGTACTGCGCGTCGAGTGCGCGCAGCTCGCCCTCGGTCACGGCATCGACACCGGGGACAGCCGTCCACACGGGCAGGGGCGTCGCGGCGTCGACGTCGTACTTGCGCTCGACCTCGACGCTCCGCGACGGTTCAGTCATCGCCGGTGGTGAGGTTCTCGAGGGACTCGTCGTACCAGTAGTCGACCTCGGTGGGGCCGTCGTCTGAGCCGGTGTGCTGCGGCTCGCCTCGGCGTTCGTACACCACCTGGGTCTCGCTGTAGGGGACGATCAGCTTGTCGTCCGCGTCGCCGAGGGGGATGATCTGCCCGTCGAGCGGGCCTCCGTGGAGTCGTGCGAGTGCCATGTGCTCACCCTATCCCCGCACCGATGGCGATGCGCGGATCGGGCGGCTCAGGCGACGAGGATGCCCAGGGCGGCGCCCACGATCATCCACGGGCCGAAGGCGATGCGGGTGCGGCGATCGACGCGGCGGAGCGCGAGGAGCACGAGCACGTAGAGCGCGCCGAGGACGAAGGCGGATGCCGCCCCCACCGCGAACGGCGTCCACCCGTGCCAGGCCAGCACCAGGCCGATCACCGCGGCGAGTTTGACGTCTCCCCCGCCCATGCCCGCGCGGCTGATCAGGCGCAGGAGGGCGTAGAAGCCGCCCAGGGCGATCATGCCCAGCAGCGCGCGGATCGAGGGGGCGCGATCTCCGGTGACGAGGGCGTCGACGACGGCGAGCGCGAGGAGCGCGGCGAGGGTGGGGAGCACGATGCGGTCGGGCAGTCGATGCGTGCGCGCGTCGATGGCGATCAGCCATCCGCCGATGCCGACCAGGGCGAGGTGGACGAGCACGACGAGGCTGAGACGCGGATCCATGCCGGAAGGCTAGGAGATCGCCGGGGTGGGCCGGAGGAGCGTGTGGATAAGTCGACGCGGGGGGAGGTGGCATCCGAATCGCGATGTCCGATGTACGAAGTATCGTCGGAACCGCACTTGATATATTCGAATATCTCTTCGAGGATGGATGTATGGGGATCGGGCTCGATGCGGTGACCGCGCTCTCTCCGACCAGCGACACACGCGCCGGAGAGGTGCTGCGGCTGCGCCGCGAGATCAGTCGCATGCAGCGGCGGCGCAGTGATCAGACGCTGCTGCCGCTCGACCCCGCCCTCGCCCCCCTCCTCCCGGACGAGGGGCTGCTGACCGGCACGTCGTACTCGCTCTCCCCCTCTCCCAGTCTCGTGCTCGCCCTGATGGGGGCGGCGTCGCAGAAGGGACTGTGGTGCGCCGTGATCGGCATGCCCACCCTCGGGGTCGAGGCCGCGGCGGGATTCGGCATCGACCTGAACCGCCTCATCCTCGTGCCGGACCCGGGCGATCGCTGGTTCGCCGCCACCTCCGCCCTGGCCGAGGTCGTCCCGCTCATCGCCGTGCACCCGGGCGGCCGTCTGCGCGACGCCGACGTCTCGCGCCTGAGCGCGCGGCTGCGCGACCGCGGCACCACGCTGCTCGTCACCGGCGTCTGGCCGCAGAGCGAAGGATCGATCCGCGTGCACGATCCGGAGTGGAACGGCCTCGGCGCCGGCTGGGGACTGCTCTCCGACCGCACCGTCACGGTGACCGCCCGCACCCGGCGCAGCCCCCTGCCCGCCAGCGTGCGGGTGCGCCTGCCCGGTCGGGACGGATCCCTCGAGCCGGTGACCCCCGAGCTCGCCGCACTCCCCGCCCTCCCGCAGCGCACTCCCGCCGCGGACCCCGCGCCCGAGCTCCTCCGTTGGGCGGAGGCGGGATGAACGAGCCCCTCCGCGTGCTGGTGCTGTGGTTCCCGGACTGGCCCCTGCGCGCTGCTCTGGGCGGCGCGCTCCCGCATCCGCCGACGGCCCTCCTGCACGCGAACACGGTGGTCGCCTGCAGCGCCTCGGCCCGCGAGCACGGCGTGCGGGCGGGGCAGCGACGCCGCGAGGCGCAGGGGCGGCTCTCGTCGCTGCAGGTGCTCCCCCACGACCCCGCCAAGGACGAGCGCGCCTTCGTGCCGGTGCTGCAGCTCATCGAGGAGCACGCGCCCGGCGTCGCCCCGCTGCGTCCGGGGCTCGCCGTACTCCGCTCGCGCGGCATCGCCCGGTACCACGGCGGCGAGGCCGAAGCAGCGGAGGCACTCGTCTCCGTGCTGGCCGATGCGGGCTTCCCCGAGGTGCGCATCGGCGTCGCCGACGGCCCCTTCACCGCCGAGATCGCCGCCCGGGGTCCGCAGCGGTGCACGGTCGTGCCGGCGGGCGGCGCCCGCGAGTTCCTGGCCCCCTATCCCGTGCAGGTGCTGCGCGACGAACAGCTCACCGCTCTCCTGATGCGCCTCGGCATCCGCACGCTGGGCGAGTTCACCGCCCTGCCGGTGGCCGACGTGCGCGACCGCTTCGGCGAGCGCGGCACCCGGTTGCAGGCACTGGCCGCCGGCGCCGATTCCCGACCGCTCACCCCGCGCCCGCCCGACCCCGAGCTGGTGCGCACGGTGGAGTTCGAGACGCCGCTGAGCGGGGCCGACCAGGTGGCGTTCGCCGTGCGGCAGACCGCGGATGCCGTGATGCTGGCCCTGGGCGAGGCATCCGTCGTGTGCACCGAGGTGCGCATCGATCTCACCGATGACGACGGAGAGGTGTTCAGTCGCCCGTGGCTGCATCCGTCGTGCTTCGACGCCGCCGACCTGGTCGACCGGGTGCGCTGGCAGCTGGAGGCGCTCGCCGCGCGGAACGCGAAGGAGCCCGTCGACGAGGCGCGGGCGTTCGGCGGCATCGTCGCGGTGCGGATCGTGCCGGTGGCGGTCGACGACGCCGCGCACCACCAGCCGGGACTCTTCGGTTCGGGCACCGACGAACGCCTGCACCACGCCGTCTCGCGGGTGCAGACGATGCTCGGGCACGAGGGTGTCGTCACGGCGGCGGTCGCCGGTGGGCGGTGGCTCGCCGACCGGCAGGTGCTCACTCCGTGGGGCGAGCGGCCCGTCGCCCCGCGCGACCCGTCGTCTCCGTGGCCGGGGAGCCTGCCCGACCCGCTGCCGGCCGAGGTCTTCCGCCCGCCGCGGCCCCTGGGGGTCACCGACGGGGCCGGCGAGGCGGTGCGCATCGACGACCGGGGGCTGCTCTCGGCCGATCCCGCCTTCGTCGACGGTGCCGCAGTGCACGCCTGGGCCGGGCCGTGGCCGGTGAACGAGCGCCGATGGGCGGCCGGCGGCGGCAAACGCGGGCACCGCTTCCAAGTGGTCGACGAGAAGGACCGGGCCTGGCTGATGTTCTGCGCCGGCGGGCGCTGGTGGGCCGAGGGCAGGTACCGCTGATGGGATGGCACAACCCTCCCCAGACCTGGGCCGAGCTGCAGCGCACTCTGGCCGGTGAGCCGCCGAGCGCTGAGCCCATCGGCGTTCGTGCCGACCCCGGACCGGTCAGCCGGCGGCGCAAGTCGCTCCCTCCGACCTCCACCCCGCGACCCGACGATGCGGTTCCCTACGCCGAGCTGCATGCGCACTCGTCGTATTCGTTCCTCGACGGCGCCTCCTCCCCCGAGGCGCTGCTGATCGAGGCCGAGCGCCTGGGGCTCAGCGCGCTCGCGCTCACCGACCACGACGGCTTCTACGGCGCGGCGCGCTTCGCCGAGGTGGCGGAGCTCATGGACGTGAAGCTGCAGACCGTGTTCGGGGCCGAGCTGTCGCTGGGCCTGTCGGCACCCCAGCGCGGAGCGGCGGACCCCGAGGGCGAGCACCTGCTCGTGCTCGCCCGGGGCATGGAGGGCTACCACCGCCTCTCGGGCGCGATCACCCGGGCGCAGCTGCGCGGCGGCGAGAAGGGGCGCCCCGTCTACGACATCGACGATCTCGTCGAGAGCGCGGGCGGCCACTGGACGATCCTCAGCGGCTGTCGCAAGGGCGCGGTGCGCCGAGGACTCGAGGCGGGTGACGCCGCCTCGCCCCTGCGACGGCTGACCGGGATGTTCGGGGCCGAGAACGTCGCGGTGGAACTCTTCGACCACGGGGATCCGCTCGATTCCCGGCGCAACGACGAGCTGGCGGAGCTGGCACGGCGGATGCGCCTGCCCGTCGTCGCGACGAACAACGTGCACTACGCCACCCCGCAGAAGGCACCGCTGGCGGAGGCGATCGCGGCGGTGCGTGCGGTGCGGAGCATGGACGAGCTCGACGGATGGATGCCCGCGCACGGCGGCGCCCACCTCCGCAGCGGAGCCGAGATGACGGCGCGGTTCCTCCGGTATCCGGGCGCCATCTCCGCCGGGCTCGACCTGGCGGAGGCATCCGCCTTCCCCCTGCGGCTGGCGCGCCCCGCCCTGCCGAAGCAGGACGTGCCGGAGGGGCACACGCCCATGAGCTGGCTGCGCAGGCTGGTGTGGGAGGCGGTGCCGAGCCGCTACCCCCGCCTGGGCGAGGACGGCCGGCGCCGCATCGCGCGCGAGCTCGACGTGATCGAGGAGAAGGACTTCCCCGGGTACTTCCTCATCGTGCACGGCATCGTCGCCGAAGCCCGTCGGCGCGGCATCCTCTGCCAGGGTCGGGGATCGGCCGCGGCGAGCGCCGTCTGCTACCTGCTGGGCATCACCGCCGTCGACCCCATCCTCTACGGCCTGCCGTTCGAACGGTTCCTCGCCACCACCCGACAGGAGGAGCCCGACATCGACGTCGATTTCGACTCCCGGCGCCGCGAGGAGATCATCCAATGGGTCTACCGCGAGTACGGCAGGGAGCGTGCCGCGCAGGTGGCGAACGTGATCCAGTACCGCCCGAAGAACGCGGTGCGCGACATGGCCAGGGCGCTCGGTCATTCCGTGGGTCAGCAGGACTCCTGGTCGCGACAGGTCGACGGCTGGAGCACGGGTCTGGAACCGGCCGAGGGGCACGACATCCCCGAGAACGTGCTCGCCTACGCGGGCGAGTTGATGAAGGCGCCCCGGCACCTCGGCATCCACTCGGGCGGGATGGTGCTCACGGCGCGTCCGGTGGGCGAGGTCGTACCCGTGGAGCATGCACGCCTGGAGGACCGCACCGTCATCCAGTGGGACAAGGACGACGCGGCCTTCATGGGCCTGGTCAAGTTCGACCTGCTGGGCCTGGGGATGCTGGCGGCCCTGCAGCACTGCTTCGACCTGATCCACGAGGCCACGGGCGAGCTGTGGACGCTGGAGGACATCCCCAAGGAGGAGCCGGGGGTGTACGACATGCTGTGCCGCGCCGACTCGATCGGGGTGTTCCAGGTGGAGTCCCGAGCGCAGATCGGGCTCCTCCCCCGCCTGCAGCCGCGGCGGTTCTACGACCTGGCGATCCAGATCGCCCTCATCCGCCCCGGGCCCATCCAGGGCGGGGCCGTGCATCCGTTCGTGCGCCGCAAGATGGAGAAGGACAGGGTCGACGAGGAGAACCGCGCCCGAGCGGCCAGGGGCGAGGCCCCGGTGGAGTTCCCGATCCCCTACCCGCACGCGGATCTGGAGCCGATCCTCGAACGCACGCTGGGCATCCCCATCTTCCAGGAGCAGCTGATCCAGATGGCGACGGCCGTCGGCGACTGCACGGCCGACGAGGCCGACCTGCTGCGGCGGGCCATGGGGTCCAAGCGCGGACTCGAGAAGATCGAGAAGGTGCGCGAGAAGCTCTATGCGGGCATGGAGCGGCGCGGACTCGACCAGGATGCCTCCGACCGCATCTACGCGCAGATCCAGGCCTTCGCGAACTTCGGGTTCGCCGAATCGCACTCACTGTCGTTCGCGCTGCTCGTGTACGCCAGCTCGTGGCTCAAGCTGCACTACCCCGCTGCGTTCCTCGCCGGACTGCTGCGTTCGCAGCCCATGGGGTTCTACTCGGCCGCCACACTGACCGCCGATGCGCGACGACACGGGGTGGAGGTGCGGCGCCCCGATCTGCAGCTGTCCGGCGCGACCGAGACCCTCGAACCCCTGACCGACGCGACCCCGGCCGGTCCGACGGGGCGGGAGTCGTGCCGCGCGGTTCCCCAGCCGCCGACGTTGCGGTTCGACCGGAGCGCCCCGGACGAGGCGGAGGCGCATCGGCGCGACGGCGGCTACGCCGTGCGGATGGGCCTGAGCGGGGTACGCGGGATCGGGGTGCCGATGGCCGAGCGGATCGTCGCCGAGCGCGAAGCGCACGGCCCGTACCGCGACCTGCACGACCTCGTGCGGCGGACGGATGCCACGGCCGCACAGCTGGAGGCGCTCGCGACCGCCGGAGCCTTCGCGTGCCTCGGGCTGGACCGACGCGAGGCCATCTGGATGGCGGGTGCCGCCGCCGAAGACCGCTCGCGGTACCTCCCCGGCACCGCGGTGGCGGTGCAGCCGCCCCTCTTCGCCGACCAGACCAGCTACGAGCGCCTCTCCGCCGATCTGTGGGCAACGGGGGTCTCGACCGACGACCATCCGATGCTGCATTTCCGCGCGGCGCTGCGCGACCGTGGGGTGCTCGCATCGACCGATCTGCGCACGCACGAGACCGGGCGCCGCGTCGAGGTCGCGGGTCTCGTCACGCACCGTCAGCGGCCCGCGACGGCAGCGGGTGTGACCTTCCTCAATCTGGAGGACGAGGGCGGGCTGGTGAACGTCATCTGCTCGGTCGGCGTCTGGAACCGCTACCGCCGTGTCGCCCGGGACTCCCCGGCGCTCATCATTCGCGGCATCCTCGAGCGGTCGGACGAGGGCGTCATCAACGTGCTGGCGGATGCCTTCGAAGACCTTCGCACCGGGGTGGCGCACCGGTCGCGGGACTTCCGCTGACGCCAGCTCTCACGGGGCGGCGCGCGGGGGGCGTGCTCACCAGAAGCGCTCGGTCTGCTCCGGCTCCGGCACTGCGCTCCCCCAGCGGTCGGCTTCCGCCTTCGCGGCCTCGGCGGCGGCATCCGCCTCGTCGAGCGCGACCGTCGCCCCGATCGCTCCGGGGCCCGTCGCGTCGAGACGCAGCTCGGTGCGCGAACCCGTGGCCGAGAGCACGACCGTGCAGTCGAGCACCCGTCCGAGCCACCGCACCGGGTCTCCCCCCGCCTCTTCGATCAACCGATAGCGCACGTTGGTCTCGAGGTCGCGGAGCCCGGCGATCACCGCTTCGCCCGTCACCCCGTCGAGGCGCTCGACGACTTCGAGCCGGTGCCCCTGAGCGATGGCGACCTGCCCGGGGACCACGATCGTCCTGTCCATGCGACCACTCTAGGAAGCATCCGCGCACGGCGATAGCCGACCGTCGCGGATGCCCGGCGAAAATTGCCGTGTCCCCCATATGGCGGACACGAGGTTTTGGGCGTACCCTGCATCTCATAGCGGGGGCGACGGCCGAGGACTGGGGAATCGGTCGACGAGCGCAGCGATGATTCGCGGCCTCCCGCCCGGGGAAGGGCGGTGAGCCCTCTCGATGACACCCGTATCTGGGGCGGGCCGATCGAGAGGGCGATATCCGCATAGCCCTCCCGCCCCGACCGGTCAAGACGCTCGGAGTCGGCCAGGTCGGCCGTCTACCGTCGCCGCATGGCCGAGACACCGGAACCGACCCGCGGGCGGGCTTACGTCGGCGTGTCGGGGTGGCGCTATCCCCGCTGGCGCGGCGACTTCTACCCGAAGGGACTCGTGCAGCGGCGGGAGCTCGCCTACATCGGCGAGCAGATGACGAGCGTCGAGATCAACGGATCGTTCTACTCGCTGCAGCGCCCCGAGAGCTATCGACGGTGGCGCGCCGAGGTGCCGCCGGACTTTCCGTTCGCCGTGAAGGGGTCGCGGTACATCTCGCACATGCTGCGACTGCGCGACGTCGAGCAGGCGCTGGCGAACTTCTTCGCGTCGGGGGTGCTGGCGCTCGGCTCGCAACTGGGGCCGATCCTCTGGCAGCTCCCGGCCCGGCAGAAGTTCGAGCCCGAGGTCATCGCGGCCTTCCTCGACGCCCTGCCGACCACGACCGGGGAGGCTCTCGACCTCGCGCGGCGTCATGACGAGCGGCTCGACGGGCGTGCCTGGCTCGAGATCGAAACGGATGCGCCGATCCGATACGCGCTCGAGCCCCGCTCGGCGGACTTCGCGGATGCAGCCGCTCTCGACCTGCTCTCGCAGCACGGCGTCTCACTCGTCGTCGCCGACACGGCGGGCACCTGGCCGCGCTTCGAAGCGCTCACCGCGGACTTCGTCTACGTGCGGCTGCACGGCGCGCAAGCCCTCTATGCGAGCGGATACACGGGGGCGGAGCTGCGCGCCTGGGCCGACTCCGTGCAGGGGTGGATCGACGGAACGTCCACCGGCGACGGGCGCCCCCGCGACGTGTACGTCTACTTCGACAACGACGCCCGCGGCTTCGCACCGCACGACGCACGAACGCTCGTCGGGATGCTCGGGGAACTTTCGTCGGGGCGCGCATAGAATCACGGCATGTCGTCCGCACTGCTCCACGCCGGCCAGCGCCGTGCCCCGCGCACCGCCGCGCGACGCATCATGTGGGGTGTCATCACTCTTCTGCCGCTCGGAGCGATCGCCGCATGTTTCACCGTCGGCGCGGTGCTCGGGTGGACCGGCGACGAGGCGGTGGGCGACGCCGAGCGGGCGTGGCACACGGGGTTCGCGATCTGGTTCGACCTGTTGTTCGTGGTGACGCTCGTGGGAGGGGTGATCGAGGTGCGGCGGCAGCTCGCGCAAGAGCGGGCGGCGCGGTCGTCGTCGGCGGCATCATCCGAACGGTAATCCGTCCTCCCGCGAGGCGATACCTCGTCGGTTGAGGCGGGGCGCCCGAGTACGACGAAGGCCCGGAGACTCCTATGAGTTCCGGGCCTTTCTGGTCGGGCTGACAGGATTTGAACCTGCGACCCCTTGACCCCCAGTCAAGTGCGCTACCAAGCTGCGCCACAGCCCGTTGTTCTGCACTCTCGCGCAGGCAACTCATCCATCTTAGCCTGAGGTTCGGGCGTCCGCGAACCAGCGCCCGTTGCGTGTGTCGGAGCCCCGGCGTAGCGTGCGGCCATGACGACGATCACGACCGCACCCGCGACGATCGCGCGGTGGGAGGATGTGCAGCACGCGCTCACCGGCGGGGGCGACGGCGCCAGCTGCCAGTGCGTGTGGCCGGTGCTCCGCAACAAGGATTGGAACGCCACGACCCTCGACGATCGGGCGCGGCTCTTCCGCGACGAGATCGAGGCGGGCCCTCCCCCGGGCCTGGTCGCGTACATCGACGGCGAGGCAGCAGGGTGGATCCGCGTCGGCCCGCGTGTGCGGCAGGAGCGGATCGGTCACACGCGCGCGATCGTCGCCGCGACGGCTGAGCCGCTCGACACCGACGATGTCTGGGCGGTGACCTGCTTCGTCGTGCGTCGGGAGCATCGGGGGCAGGGACTCAATGATCGGCTGCTCCAGGAGGCCGTCGCCTTCGCGCGGGCGAGCGGCGCTCGCGTGATCGAGGGCTATCCGGTCGATACGCGGGGCCAGAAGCAAGCATCGAATGAGCTGTTCCACGGCACGTTGGGCACGTTCCTGCGCGCGGGTTTCGTCCGACGCAGCGACCTCACCCGCGGGCGGACGCTCGTGACGCTCCACCTCGGCGATAGCGTGGAGGTATGAGCGACGAGCATCCCTCCATCGACGATTTCG
Source organism: Microbacterium sp. Soil_N32 (assembly GCF_057655505.1). Lineage (NCBI taxonomy): Bacteria > Bacillati > Actinomycetota > Actinomycetes > Micrococcales > Microbacteriaceae > Microbacterium > Microbacterium sp. Soil_N32. Next base: position 32,450 of record NZ_JBDGME010000019.1, on the reverse strand, counting down.
TTCTCGGCGCCTTCGAGCGCGCGACCGGCGAGATGGAGGACGGGTCGGTGGCGACCTACGACTGGTACACCGGATCAGCCGACGTCGACGGCGAGACGGTCGAGCTGATGCTCGAAGGTGCCGACCCCGACGAGGCACGGAAGCGGCTCCCCCGCGTGCGTGCGGTGATGGCCGACCTGCATCGCGTGCAGCGGGCTGCATCGGATGCCGTCGTCGCCACCTTCAGTCAGGGCGACCCGTCGCCGCACGACCTCGACGAGGGCGCGTCCGATCTGCTGCTCGAGGCGGTCGAGGCCGGAGCCGACGGATCGATCGTGCTGCACTTCACCGATGGGTGCGGCGAGCACTTCCCCGAGGGGTACTGGCCCGCGGCGCACCTCGCCGACGACGACACGGTGGCGACGGTCACCGTCGAGTCATGAGGCCCACCGCATGAGCGCGACGGTACGGGTCGACAGTTGGCTCTGGGCGGTGCGCGTGTTCAAGACGCGTTCGGCCGCCACGACGGCGTGCCGGGCGGGTCACGTGCGGGTCAACAGCGACAAGGCGAAGGCCGCCCAGGCCCTCAAGATCGGTGATGAGGTGCGCATCCGCATCTCGGGATTCGATCGCATCCTCATCGTGCGGCAGCTGCTCGTGAAGCGTGTGGGCGCGCCGCTCGCGGCCGTCGCCGCGGAAGACCGCACACCGGTGCGTGAGCCTCAAGCGGTCATCGCGGTGCGCGACCGCGGAGCAGGCCGGCCCACCAAGCGGGAGCGGCGCGAGATCGACCGCCTACAGGGGCGGAACTCTCGGGATCCGTTCGCCGAATAGCTCTTCCGTTGTTCGAACATATGTTCTAAACTGTTCGTATGTCCGGCTCCCCCACTCCTCCCCTCGACCTCGACGAGCGTCGACGTCTGGTGGACGCGTGGGTCGACGTGCGGCGGCAGATCGCTCGGCTCGAAGCGGAGGCGTCTGCGCTCCTCGGCGAACGACTGCGGACGCATGACGGAGACATCGCTGAGCATCCGCATCATCGCGACGCCATCCATCGGTCCATGGTCGCGGAGTACGCAGCGGCTGGCCGACTATCGCAGGGCGCGATCGAGTTCGCGTTCGCGGACGCCATGGCGGTCGGGCGCGATCTTCCGGCGGTCGGCCAGGCGTTCCAGCGGGGCGACATCACGGCCGCGCATGCGCACGAGATCGCGCGATGCGCAGCGGTGGTCGTCGAAGCCATCCGCAACGGGAGGGCGGATGCCTCGGCGCTCGGCCTGTATGAGAACGCGGTGCTGGTGGTCGCCGAGAGCGAGACCGCCACCCGCACGCGCATGCACGCGCGGCGCCTGGCGGCGGCTCTCGTCGGAGAGAGCGTGAGTGAGCGACACCGGCGCGCGGCGGACGAACGGGGTGTGAGCGTAAAGTCCCTCGACGACGGACTCGCCCTGCTCACCGCTGTGCTTCCCGAGGCGCTCGCCTTCGCGGTACGCGATCGCTTGACCACGATGGCCAGAGAGGTCATCGCCACGCGAGACGACCGCGAACCGGCGTGGATGCCGCACCCGCTGCTCGACCGTGCCGACACCTCCCCCGATCAGTGGATCCTCCCCGAGCACGTCGCCTGGGACGATGCGGAGGCCGCCGGTCTCGACGACGCGATCTTCGGTGGCTCCACATTCACGACCGACCCGCTTCCGACGTCCGACCCGCTCCCGACGTCCGACCCGCTCCCGACGTCCGACACCATCACGGCGTTGGATGTCCTCGCGACACCCGGCGGCGTTATGACCTCCGACCCATCGACGGCCTCCGGTCCGTCCACCTCGTGCGGTCCCGTCGCGGCGTGTTCCGGATCCACGCCGACCGAGATCGGCGCGGGAGTCGTCGAGGGCGTCGAGCACCGCACGGGTGACACGCGCACGCTCGATCAGGTGCGGGCCGATCTTCTCACCGACCTGCTCCTCGCCGGTACGCCGAGCGACTGTCACGGCACCGGCCTCGACCGCATCCAGGCGCGCGTGCAGGTGACGGTCGCAGCCACCACGCTCGCCGGCCTCGACGATCGGCTCGCCGAGCTCGACGGACACGGCCCGATCGACGCCGACACCGCCCGCGCCCTCGCGGCCGGGGCGACGGGCTGGAGCCGCCTCTTCCTCGACGCCGACGGCATGGTCACCGAGACCGATGCGCACACGCCGACCGAGAACATGCGACGGTTCCTGCGCGCCCGCGACCAGCACTGCCGCTTCCCCGGTTGCCGGACTCCTGTGCACCGCTGCGACGTCGACCATACGCACGAGCACTCCCGAGGCGGTCGAACACGGCTCGACAACCTGAGCCACCTCTGTCGCGCGCATCACGCACTCAAACACCCCGACGTGCACGACGCGCACCGGTGGTCGGCGAGGTCGCTCCGCGACGGCACCATCGAATGGACCAGCCCGCTCGGACGCACGTACTCCGATCGCGCCCCGAGACGCGTGATGTTCGTGTGAACGCAAACCAATCGATCGCGCCCCGAAACGCGTGATGTTCGTGTGAACCCCCACGAACCGATCACGCGCCGAGACGACGCCGATTCACACCAGGTCGAGCAGCCAGCCCGCCGAGCGCACGGCGGCGACATCGGCCCGCTCGAGGCGCCCCACCAACTCGCGGTCGCTCGTCACGGCGACCACCCGCTCCCCCGCCGCGACACGACGCTCGACCTCCGCGACGATCGCATCGTCGCCCGCGGCATCCGCCCGAACGATCGCGACCGCCGTCTCACCGGAGTCGACCGCCCTCGCCTGCCCCTCGACCACCATCGCCACGGTCGGGAACCAGGTCGCCCCCTCGAGTCCGACGGACTCCGCCGGCACACCGATGCCCGACACGCGAGAGATGAGACGCGAGGTCGCTCCCGCCCGGTCTTTCCACCACCCGTCCGGCACCGACCCGACGACGTTCGCCGCGTCGACGACGAGACTCAGGCGCTCCGCGAGCAGACGTCGCAGCGTGGGCCAGGACGACGCGAACCCCGGATGCAGCGGAAGGCTCTCGACCTCGTCGAGCGGCACCCATTCGAGCGCGACGCTCTCGGGATCGCTGATCACCGGATCGAACGGCACCTCGACCGCGGCGACCACCGTCGTGTACGCCCACACATCGAGGTCGAGCACGCTCGTGAAGATCGGCCGCACGGCGCCGTCAGGCACTCCGGCCTCTTCCTGCGCCTCGCGCAGCGCGCCGTCGATCGGCGCCTCTCCCTGGTGCAGCGCACCGCCGGGCAGTCCCCACGTCCCCCCGAAGTGGCTCCAGGCGACCCGGTGCTGCAGCAGCACGCCCCGGTCGGGGTCGACGGCCAACAGGCCCGCCGCTCCGAACCGACCCCAGTAGCGCTGGCCACTGGGCGCCTCGACCCAGGCATCACCCGGGTCGCGCGGTCCCTGAGGGCGGCGCGGCTCACCGTCGGCAGGAGGAACGATCGTCACCCCTCCACCCTGTCACAGCCGCACGCCACCGGCGTCGACCGCAGACACACGACGCAAAGGAGTCTCCTCCTCGCACAGACGAAAGTCCGGCGGCACCGACGCGAACGGCGGGCGGCTCGATTCGAGCACACCCGCCGTTTACGTCCACGCGATGTCAGCGCTGCCGACGCTCGCGCACGCGCATGTTGATGACGATCGGCGTTCCCTCGAACGGATACAGCTCGCGCAGACGACGCTGGATGAAGCGCCGGTACCCCGGGTCGAGGAACCCGGTCGTGAACAGCACGAACGTCGGCGGACGCGTCGACGCCTGCGTGCCGAACAGGATGCGCGGCTGCTTCCCACCCCGCAGGGGGTGCGGGTGCTCTGCGACGAGCTCGGCGAGGAACGCGTTGAACTTGCCGGTGGGGATGCGGCGGTCCCAGTTCTCGAGAGCGGTCTCGAGCGCGGGCACGAGCTTGTCGAGGTGACGACCGGTCTTCGCCGAGATGTTCACCCGCGGCGCCCAGGCGACGTGCGCCAGGTCCTGCTCGATCTCGCGCTCGAGGTACCGGCGGCGGTCGGCGTTCTCGAGGTCGTCGTCGTTCAGGCGGTCCCACTTGTTGAACGCCAGCACGAGCGAGCGCCCCGATTCGAGCACCAGGTCGATGATGCGCACATCCTGCTCGCTGATGGTCTCCGAGACGTCGAGCACGACGACCGCGACCTCCGCCTTCTCCAACGCGGCCGAGGTGCGCAGCGAGGCGTAGAAGTCCGCGCCCTGCGCCATGTGCACGCGGCGGCGGATGCCGGCGGTGTCGACGAGCGTCCACAGCTTGCCGCCGAGCTCGACCACCTCGTCGACCGGGTCGCGGGTGGTGCCGGCGAGGTCGTTCACGACGACGCGCTCCTCGCCGGCAGCCTTGTTGAGCAGCGACGACTTGCCGACGTTCGGGCGGCCGAGGATCGCCACCCGACGCGGCCCGCCGATCTCGGCCTTGGCGACGGCCGACACCTCGGGGAGCTTCTTCAGCACCTCGTCGAGGAGGTCGGCAACGCCGCGACCGTGGATCGCCGACACGGGGTGCGGCTCCCCCAGGCCCAGGTTCCACAACGCCGCGGCCTCCGGCTCCTGGCGGGCGTCATCGATCTTGTTGGCGACGAGGAAGACCGGCTTACCGCTCTTGCGCAGCAGCTTCACGACGTGCTCGTCGGTCGACGTCGCGCCGACCATTGCGTCGACGACGAACAGCACCACGTCGGAGAGGTCGATCGCGACCTCGGCCTGCGCGGCGACGGAGCGGTCGATGCCTCGAGCATCCGGCTCCCACCCGCCGGTGTCGACGAGGGTGAACCGACGGTCCGACCACTCGGCCTTGTAGGTGACGCGGTCGCGGGTGACACCGGGCGTGTCCTCCACGACGGCTTCGCGGCGGCCGAGGATGCGGTTCACGAGCGCCGACTTGCCGACGTTCGGTCGTCCGACGATCGCGACGACGGGCAGGGCCGGGAGGAACTGGATGCCGTCCTCGCCGAGCTCGATGCCCGCGAGGAGGGCTGCGTCCTCGTCGTCCAGCTCGTAGTCGGCGAGACCCTGCCGCAGGGTTTCGGCGCGCTGCTCGGCGAGCTGCTCGTCGAGGTTCTCCATCTTCTCGGCGAGCTGATCCGGCGCGCCTTCGTATTCGTCATCGGCCACGGTGTGCTCCTCGGAGTCTTTCGATCACCGCGAGAACGGCATCGATGGTCTGGGAAAAATCGAGCGCGGTCGAGTCGACGACTTCCACGCCCTCGGCGGCGTTCAGGAAGTCGACGACGGCGCTGTCCGAAGCGTCCCGCTTGTGCAGCGCTTCGGCGACGGCCGCCGCGTTCTCGCCGGCGAGTTCGCCGGCCCGGCGCGCGGCGCGCACCTCGGGGGCTGCCGTGAGCAGGATGCGCACGGGCGCGTCGGGCGCGACGACGGTCGTGATGTCGCGCCCCTCGACGACGACGGCCGGGTAGGGGGCCTCGGCCACGAGGGACCGGAAGAGGTCGTTGACCTGCGCGCGCACCTCCGGCACGCGCGCGACGCCGCTGACCGCGCCCGAGACGCGGGTCTCGCGGATCGCGTCGGTCACGTCGGCCTCGCCGACCTGCACGGTGCGGTCGTCCGGGTGGAGTCCGAGCCGGACGGGGAAGTCGGATGCTGCGGCGCGGACCGCGTCGGCGTCGTCGGTGTCGGCCCCTCGGTCGAGCACGTGCCAGGCGAGCGCCCGGTACGCCGATCCCGTGTCGAGGTAGCCGAAGCCGAGTCGCCGCGCGACCGCCTTCGACACGCTCGACTTGCCCGACCCCGCGGGACCGTCGATGGCGATGAAGTCGACCATGGCGGTCTCCCCTCGGGTGCTGGTGTCAGTCATTGGTGCTCCCCGCGATCCGCCAGCCGCGCTCCTGCAGACCGGCGATGGCGCCCTGCAGGGCTGCCGGGTCGACGCTGATCTCGGCGAGGCCGAATTGTGCTCCCGGAGAGTGCTCGAGCCGGAGGTCCTCGACGTTGACGCCGAGCTCCCCCAGTTCGCCGAAGAGGCGGCCGAGCTGCCCGGCCGTGTCGTCGACCATGACCACGAGCGATTCGAAACGGCGGTTCTGGCCGTGCTTGCCGGGGAGCCGCTCGACGCCGTCGTTGCCGTGACGGATCGCCTCGGCGACGACCTTCCTGGCCCCCGCGGCACCCGGTGCGCGCAGGGCGTCGGACACCTCGCGCAGGTCGGAGGCGAGCGCGTCGAGGATCTCGACCACGGGCTGCGCGTTGGCCCCGAGGATCTGCACCCACAGCTCGGGAGCGGATGCCGCGATGCGGGTCGTGTCGCGCACGCCCTGGCCGGCGAGACGCAGCGCGCCCTCGTCGGCCTCGGCGAGGCGTGCAGCGAGCAGGCTGGCGACGACCTGCGGCACGTGCGAGGTAAGGGCGACCGATCGGTCGTGCTCCTCCGGGGTCATCTCCAACGGCATGGCGCCCACATCGAGCGCGAGCGCCTCGACGAGGGCGAGGTCGGCAGCGCTCGTCTGCTCGTCGCGGCAGACCACCCAGGGGCGACCGATGAAGAGGTCGGCGCGCGCGGAGATCGCTCCCCCGCGCTCCCGTCCGGCGAGGGGGTGGGAGCCGATGTAGCGCGCGAGATCGACTCCGCGCTCCTGCAGCGCACGGAAGGGTTCGAGCTTCACGCTCGCGACGTCCGTGACGACGGCGCGCGGGAACCGTTCGAGCTCCGCGGCGATCACGTCGGCCGTGACGTCGGGCGGCACGGCCACCACGATGAGCACGGGCTCGTCGGCGTCGTCGGCGAAGCGTCCGGCGCCGTAGTCGACGGCGAGGCGCAGCTGGGCGGGCGAGGCATCCGTCAGCGCGACGTCGACGCCCTTCGCGCGCAGCGCGTGGCCGACGCTCGCACCGAGCAGACCGGCGCCGACGACGCGCACCGTGCCGGACAGACGCGGCGCGACACCGGTCGTCTGACGCACACGGGGCGCACTCGTGGTGTCGGTCACTGATTCTCCTGTTGCTCGCCTGGCGCCGCGGCGACACCGGAATCCCGGCGCGACAGAGTCAGCAGCGCGCCGAGTTCGATTTTACTCAGGTCCCTGGTCTTCCCCGCCGGGAGCGTCCCCAGGTGCAGGGGCCCGAACTGCCGGCGCACGAGCTCCGTCACCGGATGCCCCACCGCGGCGAGCATCCGTCGCACGATGCGGTTGCGACCGGAGTGCAGGGTCAGCTCCACCAGGCTCGATCCGCGGGAGGTGTCGAGCAGGCGCGCCTTGTCGGCGGCGATGAAGCCGTCCTCCAGGTCGATCCCCTTCGTGAGCTTCGCGATCGTCTGCGCCGTGACCGCGCCTTGCACCTTCGCGATGTAGACCTTCGTCACTCCGAATGAGGGGTGCGCGAGCACGTGGGCGAGTTCCCCGTCGTTCGTGAGGATCAGCAGCCCGCTCGTCTCGGCGTCGAGCCGACCGACGTTGTACAGCCGCTCCTCGTAGTGATCGGTGAAGCGCCGCAGGTCGGGCCGCCCGTTCTCGTCCCGCATGCTGCTCACCACGCCCGTGGGCTTGTTGAGCATGACGTAGCGCTTCGAGACGTCGAGCTGCACCGCCGTACCGTCGACGTCGACCAGGTCGGTCGCGGGATCGATGCGGCGGCCCAGCTCGCTCACCACCTCGCCGTTCACACGGATGCGCCCCTCGACGATGTACTGCTCCACCACACGGCGCGACGCGACACCTGCCGCCGCCAGCACCTTCTGCAGCCGTACGCCCTCGGGTCCGGTGTCCTCGGTCATCCCGCTTCCTTCCTGCTCGGAGCGCCCGGCGTTCGTCGCAGCGCTCCCTCGTCGAATCCGTCTGCGCCGTCATCGAGCAGCGGGGAGATGGGCGGCAGTTCGTCGATCGAGTTGATGCCCAGGTGCTGCAGCAGCGCGTCGGTGGTGCCGTAGTTGATCGCGCCGGTCTCGGAGTCGGCGAAGAGCTCGGTGATCAGGCCGCGGGCGAGCAGTGTGCGCACGACGGAGTCGACGTTCACCGCACGGATCGACGCGACCTGACTGCGCGTCACCGGCTGCTTGTATGCGATCACGGCGAGCGTCTCGAGCGCGGCCTGCGACAGCCGCGCCGGCGCCTGCCCTCCGACGAAATCGGCGATGAGATCGTCGTGATCCTCGCGCACATAGAGACGCCACCCGCCCCCCACCTCGCGCAGTTCGAATCCCCGTCGGGGTCCCGCGCCGCGCCCGTCGTAGTCGTCGACCAGCGAGGCGACCGTCTGACGCACCGCGGGAACGGGAGCGCCGACGGCGGCGGCGAGCGCCACGAGGCCGATCGGCTCGTCGATGATGAGGAGGATGGCCTCGATCCGTTCGGCGAGCGGCGTCTCGACCGCGGCGGTCTCAGTACGGTCATCGGTCATAGTCGGCCCCCAGGGTCGCGAGTGTCTCGTCCGACCAGGAGTCGGCGGCCCAGCGGAGCGTCAGCTCTCCGAGCGGTTCCAGCTGTTCGAACGACAGGGCGGCGTGTCGGTACAGCTCCAGCACCGAGATGAAACGAGCGACGACGATGCCCGGTTCCGTGACCCCGGCGACGAGTTCACGGAAGCTCACCGCCTCGGTCCCGCGCAGGATCGTCACGACGATCGCCGCCTGCTCCCGAATGCTGACCAGCGGCGCGTGCAGATGGTCGAGCCCGACGTGCGGCATCTCCTTGGGCGCGAAGGCCAGCAGCGCCAGTGCGGCGAAGTCGTCGGCACTGAGCGACCAGGCCAGCTCGGGCGTCTTGCGGCGGTGTTTCTCGTCGAGCCGCACGGCCCGGGCGTGCCGGCGATCCTCGCGCTGCAGGCACCGGGAGAACCAGGCCGAGACCTCCTTGAACGCGCGGTACTGCAGCAGGCGGGCGAACAGCAGGTCGCGCGCCTCGAGGAGAGCCACCGCCTCGGCATCCACCAGCTCGCCCTGCGGCAGCAGCCCGGCGACCTTCATATCGAGCAGCGTCGCCGCCACGACGAGGAACTCCGACGCCTGATCGAGCTCTTCGTCGCCGTCGAGCGCCGCGAGGTACGCGATGAACTCGTTGGTCACGGCGCTGAGCGAGACCTCGGCGATGTCCATTTCGTGCTTCGAGATGAGCGTGAGGAGCAGGTCGAACGGGCCGTCGAAGTTCGACAGCGACACCCGGAAGCCGGGATCGGATGCCTCGACCGAGGCGTGGTCGGGTGAGGCGTCGTCGGGTGAGACCGTGGGCTCAGGCGACGGCGCCACGTGCGACCAGCTCCCGCGCCAGGCGCAGGTAGGCCTGCGCTGCGGCGTGCTCCGGCGCGAATTCGGTGATCGGCACGCCCGAGACCGAGGCGTCGGGGAACTTCACGGTACGACCGATGACCGTCTCGAGCACGTCGTCGCCGAACGCCTCGACCACGCGCTCGAGCACCTCGCGCGAGTGCAGGGTGCGCGGGTCGTACATCGTGGCGAGCAGCCCGTCCATCTCGATCGACGGGTTGAGCCGGTCGCGCACCTTGTCGATCGTCTCGATCAGCAGAGCCACACCGCGCAGCGCGAAGAACTCGCACTCGAGCGGGATGATCACGCCGTGGGCGGCGGTGAGCGCGTTGACGGTGAGCAACCCGAGGGACGGCTGGCAGTCGATGAGGATGACGTCGTAGTCGCCCGTGACCTGGCGCAGCACGCGGGCGAGGATCGTCTCGCGTGCGACCTCGTTGACGAGGTGCACCTCGGCCGCCGAGAGGTCGATGTTCGCGGGGATGACGTCGAGGCCGTCGACGCCGGAGTGCACGATCGCCTCACGAGCGTCGCGCTTGGTGTCGAGCAGCAGGTCGTAGATCGTGGGCACGTCGTGCGTCTGGATGCCGAGACCGGCCGACAGCGCGCCCTGCGGGTCGAAGTCGACCGCGAGCACCTTGCGGCCGTACTCCGCGAGCGACGCGGCGAGGTTGATCGTCGTCGTGGTCTTGCCGACGCCGCCCTTCTGGTTGCACAGCGCGATGATGCGCGCCGGACCGTGCGAGGCCAGCGGCTTCGGCGTCGGGAAACCGCGGTACGGACGACCGGTCGGTCCGATGGGTGCGTCGTCGACCTTCTTCGCCGCCGCCCTGGACTTTCCCGCGTTCTCAGCCACCGATTCTCCTGCTCACTCGTGCTCGGTCGAGTCTAGCGGTTGGGTCCTCTCACACGCCGCGCAACGCGGCGACGGGCTCGATGCGCGCGGCTCGACGGGCGGGGTACCACCCGGCGCCGCACCCGACGACGGCGCCGAGGAGCGCACCGCATCCGGCCACGACCGGGTCGGTCTGCGGCGACCACCCCTGGACGATCGCGACCACCACCACGCCGGCGACGCCGAGCGCAGCGCCGATCAACCCGCCGATGAATCCGATGACGACCGACTCCACCATGAACTGCGCTGCGATCTGGCGGCGCGTCGCACCGAGGGCACGCCGGAGTCCGATCTCCCCGACACGTTCCATCACCGAGAGCAGGGTGACGTTGGCGATGCCGAGGCCGCCGGCCAGCAGAGCGATCGCGCCGAGGATGAGGAAGACGACGTTCACATCCGCGCGCACGTCGCGGCTCAGCTCCGACGTGGCGGGCGGCGCCTGCGCCTCGAGCGACTCCGGTGCATCCGGCTGCAGCGCGACGACCGACTGTTCCGCCACCTGCGGGCCGGCCCCGAGCACGATTCCGATCGTCAGCTCGGCCGGCGCCTCGAGGCCGAAGTCGGCGCGAGCGGCACCATCGGGGATGATGACGGCGTCACGGAACTCCCCGCGCCGCTCCATCCCGTCGACGATGCCGATCACCGAGTAGGCCAGCCCCGCGATGAAGACCGAGGGCTGCGAATCGACCCGGTTGATCCCCATCCGTTCCGCGGCGCCGACTCCGAGAACCACGACCCGATCACGGCGTTCGTCGTGACCGTCGTCGAAGAAGCGACCGCTGACGACATCTGCATCGACCGCGGCGGGAAACCCACTGCTCGCGGCGACGAGAGTCGGCGCCGTCGCCTGCGGCGCAGACGGGTCGTTCACCGGAACAGCGGTGATGGTCTCCCCTTCGGGCAGCTCGATGGAGGTGATGAGTGCTGCACTCTCGACCCCGGCGAGCAATCGGACCCGCTCGGGCGAGTCCCACGGCAGCCGCCCGGCGGCGACCGTCTTCTCGCTCGTTCCGGTGGACGCTTCCGCGGGGGCCACCACTACCTGCGTGAGGGCCAGCGCGTCGAACTGCCGCGCCACTTGGGCGGCGGCCGTCTGGGCGAAGCCGAGGGTCGCGACGAGCGACGCGATGCCGAGGACCGTTCCGAGCAGCGTCATGACGAGCCTCGCCGGGCGCGATCCGATGTCGGCGGTGGCCTCGGCCACGAGGTCCTGGGCGGAGAAACGGTCGGCCGGCGGCACATCGCGGAGAAGTGTCGGACCCTCGCGGAAGAACGACGGATCATCGGCATTCGCCGCGGACGCCCCGGGGTAGGACGGGAGCGCGCCCGATCGTCTCGCCCGTCCCGGACGTCGAGATTCCTTGACGTTCACAGCTCGCTCAGCCTTCCGTCGGCGATGCGGATGCGGCGGTGCGCACGTGCGGCGATGGCCGGGTCATGGGTGATGACGATGAGGGTGAGTCCATCGTCGTTGAGCTCCTCGAACAGCTCCATCACCTCGGCGGACGTCCGCTGATCGAGGTTGCCGGTCGGTTCGTCGGCGAGCAGGAGACGGGGTCCGCTCACGACGGCGCGGGCGATCGCGACCCGCTGCCTCTCACCGCCGGACAGCGCGTTCGGGAGGAAGTCGATGCGATGCCCGAGCCCCACGCGGATCAGCGCTTCCCGCGCACGGTCCTCGCGGACACCCCGGGGCACCCCGCTGTAGAGCATCGGGAGCAGCACGTTGTCGAGCACGCTTCGTCGGGGCATGAGATGGAAGGCCTGGAAGACGAAGCCGATGAACCGCGCCCGAACGGCCGCGCGCTCGTCCTCGGTCAGCGCGTTCGTCGGTGCTCCGGCCAGCCGGTACTCCCCGACGCTCGGCCGATCCAGCAGACCGAGCAGGTTGAGCATCGTCGACTTGCCGGAGCCGCTCGGACCGACGATCGAGATGTAGTCGCCCGCGGGCACACTCAGAGTCGCGCTCTTGAGCGCCTGCACCTCGGGCGGCCCCGGAAAGGAGCGCGTGACGTCACGCAGCTCGACGAGCCCGTCGCTCACCGTCCCACCACGACCAGGTCGCCCTCTTCGAGCTCGCCCTCGACAGGCGTGACCTCGACGGCACCCTTCGCAGCCAGTCCGGTCTTCACCGTGACGAGATGCGTCTCAGCGTCGTCGCCCTCACGCGGGTCGGAGTCGACCACCTCGACGCGGGACTCGCCGCCCGGACCGGCGGTCACCGCCGACACCGGTACCGAGAGCACCTCCCCCGCGGTCGCCCCGACGGGCACATCGACGCGGACGTTGGTTCCTTTCAGCGCTTCGAGCTGTTCCGGCGTCAGCGGATCGGGGTCGAGCAGAACCTGCCACCGCGGCGACTCGCCCTCGCCTTTCTCGACCGAGGCCACCACGGCGCGATGCGCGGTGCCGTCGGGCAGCTCGAACGTCGCCTCCCCGCCGCTCTTCAGCAGACCGGCGTCGCTTTCGGCGACCGCACCTGTCAGGCGTACCGTCGCTCCGGACACGGTCATCGCGGCCTCCGTGAGCACATCGCCCCGTTGGACGGCGACCGTGTCGACCCTGCGTGGCAGCGCGGTGAGGAACAGAACCTCGCTCGCCGGCAGGAAGGGCAGAGCCTCCTGCTCCGCCTTCTCGAGCGTGTTCTTCGCCGAGGCGAGCGACTCCTTCGCCGACTCGACCGCCGATTTCTCCGCACTCGTGTCCTTCGCCGCGAGCGCCTCGTCCCGGGCGAGCTTCGCCTTCTGCAGGTCCCACTGCGCCTGCTGCACGTTCCCTCCGTTCGCCTGCGCGTCGGCGAGTGCCTGCTCGGCAGCCGCCACCGCGACGTCCGCATCGAATCGTGCGGCGACGGTGGGGCCGGCCGATGCCTCGCGCAGCGCCTTCTCCGCGGCCGTCACACCGTCTTCGGCTGCCCGCACACCCTGCTCCGCCGTGCTCACCGCCTCGTCCGAACCCTCCGCGGCCTCGGGCACCGAATATCCGGCCTGCGCATACAGCTGGCCGACGGCATCCGCCGTTGCGCGGTCGAAGACGTTCGACGTCACGTCGCCGACATCGAGGCCCGCCGCGGCGAGCGCCTGCTTGAGCTGGAGCACGTCCGGACCCTCCAGCCCGTAGCTGAGCGTGCGGTACGCCGGCAGCTCCCCCGGCAGGACGATCAGCGGACGCCCCGAGACCTCCAGAGCGATGGAGCGGATGTCGAGGACGGCGCCGACCTCGGGCACCCGTCCCGTCACGACGGCGTCACCCCCGGACAGGGCGGACGTGTCGACCTTGACGTCCACGGCATCCGCGTATCCCACGTCTGCGCGGAGCGTCACGTCGTTCGTGAGCGTTCCGTACTGCACGGGCGCCGTCACCAAACCGGGCTCCGGCGCATCGTCGGCGGATGCCTCGGCCGGAATGACGAACCGACCGACGAGCAACCCGACCACGAGGCTCACGACAGCGCCGAGCGCGACGAGCCACAGCGCCCTGTTGCCGCGGAGCACTCGCCCCCAGCCCGCCGCCCGTGACGACCTCTCCCCGGGAACCCGATCCGCGTCGGCGTGCGTCGCCTCCTCCGACTCGGGACCGCCGTTCCGATCGTCGTCGACCTCGGCGAGCACCTCCGTCGATGTCACATCATCGTGGCGCACGTCAGCCCGCCTGCTCCGCCGCGCGCTTCATCGCGTCGAGCTCTTCCTTGTTCGCGTCGACGAACTCCTGCTCGACGTGGCGAACGATGTCATCGCGCTGCGAGAAGTAGTCCGTCTCCTCGCGGCAGGAGAGGTCGACGAGCGCCAGCTCGATCTCGCGCTCCTGCAGTGAGGCTGCAGCCGGATCGGTCTGCGGCGTCACCTCGGTGCTGCTCTGCGCGGGGTCAGCGCCGGCGTCACTGGGCGGCGGCATGAGCTGCCGGAGCGCCTCGGCGATCGACTGAGAGGCATCGCGCTGTCTCGAGAAACCGGGCTCGCCGCCGTCGTCCATACAGGCCGACCACTGCTCGTCGAGCTCGACGAATCGCGGGTCGCTTTCGACGTCGCTCCACAGCGTCTCCATGCGCCCCATCAGATCCTTGAACGCGCCGAGATCGATCTCGGGCGCTTCAGCCATGACCTCGTCATTGGCCTTCGTTTGACACCCTCCATCGGTGACGGGCAGCGGCTCGCCGCTCGCCGCCGCTTCCTGCAGCTCGCTCGAGACCGCTCCGGACAGGGCGATCTCGTACGCCCGCTGTTCCGCCTCCGAAAGCGACATCACGTACGCATAGTTGGCGTCGGCAGCGAGCGCCGCCTCGCCGTCCTCCCTCGCCTGCTCTCGCCCCGGCCAGTCGACGATTCCGTAACCCCACTGCTCCACCCAGCTGCGGTCATCGGGCCTCCAGTCCGCATCCGATGTCGTCGCGCCGGCATCCGCCGAGATGTTCGGCGTGTACTCGAATCCCTCCTCCTTCATGCACGCCGCGATCTTCTCCTCCACGGCGGTCTCCTCCGCGCGTCGCTGCGACTCTGCATCGCTTCCGCTTCCGTAGATCGCGTCGAGGTAGGGCTGAAGCGGCGACAAATCGGCGCGAGACGAGGAGTCGTCTCCCGTGGCGGATGAGCACCCTGCGAGGACGAGGATCGACGCCGCGGATACGACAACGAGGGGGGACGGTCGAGCGCATGAGGAATCTCCGGATCGGTACGAGGAAATTCCAACGTAAGAAACGGCGCACTCGATCCGGGAATGAAAACGCCTGTTTGAGGGCCGATTTGGAGTGTTCCGATATGCCACGCTGCGCCGGTCGAGGTGGCATCGCTGGGTCCGAGTCGTCAGCCCGCCTGTTCCGCCGCGCGCTTCATCGCGTCGAGCTCTTCCTTGTTCGCGTCGACGAACTCCTGCTCCATCTGCACGAAGATCTCTGCTTGACTTGCGTCGAAGTCCGTTTCTTCGCGGCATGCGAGGTCCACAAGTGCCAACTCGATCTCGCGTTCTTCCAGCGCTGCGACCTGCGGGCTGGCCTCCGGCGAGAGATTGGAGGGCGTGACAGGTGGCACCTCGTCAGACTCGCTGTCTGAGGCGAAACGAAGCTTCGCGTATGCCGTCGAAATCGAATCTGCCGCATCCTGCTGGGCGTCGAAACCCGGTTCCCCTCGCGCCTCCATACAGGCAGACCATGCATGATTCAGCGCAACAAGACCCGGGTGGCTCTCGAATTCTGCCCAGACAGAATCCATCCGGGCGATCAAGTCGTCGAAGGCGGCGAGTTCGGGCCCTCGCCGCGCGACCTCCTCGCGGTGTGCCGCGGCTCCTGCGCAGCCGGCGGTCTCCCAGCCCTCTCCCTCAAACACGCCGTCACCCTCCGCTGGTTCCTCCGGCCCGTACAGGGTCTCGTTGTATGCGACCTGCTCCGCAGCGGTAAGGGATTCGTAGTACTGGCTATTGGGGTCTTCGACGGGTTCATCGGAAACCGCCTCGTCGAGCTGCACCTCGCCGACCCCCGCGACAATCCCGTATCCCCATTTCTCCACCCACCTCTTGTCGTCGGGAGAGGCACCTCCCTCCTCATCGACCGCTACATCGAAAGTGACGGCGGGGGGAACGAAGGGTGTGTATTGAAAGCCCTGCTTCTTCATGCACTCAGCGATGTCCTCCTCGATGCGCTGGCCCGTCTCACGAATCTCCCTCTCCATGTCCTCGGAAGTCCGACCGCTCCCGTGAAGCGCTTCGTAGTAAGGCGCGAGCGGGGATCCTGAGTCGGCGCTGTCCTCAACCGATTGGTCGGCACAGCCGCTCAGAAGGAGTAGCGACGCCGCGGAGGCGAGAACAGCGATCTGAATACGGGACAGGCACATGTGAGGGTCTCCGAAGCCATGGGGATGAGAGTTTCACAGTACGGAGGAGGGATCGAGAACGAATGCTGACGCAATGCTTTCAAGGCGAACATGGTGGCTTCCGGAATACCAACTAGTAGCGGCCCAGCCTGGGGCGACGACGGGCTCGATGCGCGCGGCTCGACGGGTACTTCAGCGCGCGCGGGGATGCGACGTCGCGTAGATGTCCCGCAGCGTGTCGACGGAGACGTGCGTGTAGATCTGCGTCGTCGCGACCGAGGAATGTCCCAGCAGCTCCTGCACCACGCGCACATCCGCGCCGCCCTGCAGTAGGTGGGTCGCGAACGAGTGGCGCAGGGTGTGCGGCGAGACCTCGCTCGTGATCTGCGCGCGCTCCGCCGCTGACCTGATCACCAGCCAGGCGCTCTGCCGTGACAGCGGAGCGCCGCGGAGTCCGAGGAAGAGCCGCGATGACGCTCTGCCCTTCGCCGCCAGCGACGGTCGCGCGCGCGTCAGATACGCGTCGACGGCTGCGCGGGCGAACGAGCCGACCGGAACGATGCGTTCTTTCGATCCCTTGCCGCGCAGTCGCAGCACGTCGCCGTGGGCGAGGTCGTCGACATCGAGCCCCACCGCCTCGGAGACCCGCGCACCGGTGGCGTACATCAGCTCGAGCAGCGCACGGTCGCGAATCCCCGCGGGTTCCTCCGCAGACGGCGCCGCCAGAAGCCGCTCGACCTGGTCGATGGTGAGGGCCTTGGGCAGCCGGCGCGGCGCCTTCGGCGGTCGCAGTCGGCCGCTCGGGTCATCCGCCTCGACACCCTCCCTCGCCAGGAATCGGTGCCAGCCCCGCACCGACGATTGCAGTCGCGCCAGGCTCGTCGCCGCGGGCGGGGGTTCGGCTGCCGCCCGCTCGGCGACGAATCGGCCGATGACCGCCGCCGTCACCTCCGCAGTGTCGACGATCCCCTGTTCCCCGAGCCATGACACGTAGCCCTCGAGGTCGCGGCGGTATGCGGCGACCGTATGCTCGCTGAGACCGCGCTCGATCGTGACATGGCGCAGGTAGACGTCGAGAGCACGCGCGAGCTGCATCGCGTCAGCCCTCGCGTCTGGTCCTCAGTGTCGCCGCCATCACCCCGAGGCCCAGGATGCCGTTGCGCATGCGCCCGGTGAGCACGGCGTCGACCGCATCCGCCAGCGGCATCCACTCGACGCGGATGTCGGCCTCCTCGTCGACGCGCGCGTGCGCCGTCTCGGCCGCACGGAGCCCCGTCGCCAGGAAGACGTGGATGATCTCGTCGTTGCCGCCCGGCGTCGTCCACGACGACACCAGCGGCTCCCAGTGGTCCGCGACCAGATCGGCCTCCTCGGCCAGCTCGCGCTGGGCTGCGGCGAGCGGCTCCTCCCCGGCGACGTCGAGCAGTCCGGCGGGCAGCTCCCAGTCGCGGTGCCGGATCGGATGCCGATACTGCTGGATCAGCAGCACACGGCCGTCGTCGTCGAGGGCGACGATCGCGACCGCCCCGGTGTGGGCGACGTACTGGCGGCGGATCTCGCCGTCGCCGTACCGCACGCGGTCGTCGCGGACATCCCAGACGGCCCCCTCGAACACGAGGTCGCTCTCCAGCACCTCGGGGTCGAAGGGCTCGTCCCGGAGGTCGGACGCCGACTCAGGCATCCGCGTCGACCTCGAAGAGCTCCGACGCGTGCGAGCGCTCGATGGCCGCGCCCACGAGACCGCGGAACAGCGGGTGCGGGTCGGTCGGACGCGAGCGCAGCTCGGGGTGGGCCTGGGTGGCGACGTAGTACGGGTGCACGTCGCGCGGCAGCTCGACGAACTCGACGAGGTCGAGTTCGGGGTTGAGACCCGAGAACCACAGTCCCGCCTCGGAGAGACGGTCGCGATAGGCGTTGTTGACCTCGTAGCGGTGACGGTGACGCTCGGACACCTCTGCCGCGCCGTAGACCTCGCGGGCCAGCGACCCCTCGGCGAGGGCGGCCTGATAGAGGCCTAGGCGCATCGTGCCGCCCAGGTTGCCGCCATCGAGGATCTCGATCTGCTCGGCCATGGTCGCGATGACCGGCTCGGACGTCTCGGGGTCGAACTCGCTCGACGATGCATCCGCGATCCCGGCCACGTGACGGGCGTACTCGATCACCATGCACTGGAGTCCGAGGCAGAGGCCCAGCGTCGGGATGCCCTGCTCGCGGGCGAAGCGCAGAGCACCGAGCTTGCCCTCGATACCGCGGATGCCGAAGCCGCCCGGCACGCAGATGCCGTCGAGCGTCGCGAGCTGGTCGCGCGCACCCTCGGGCGTCTCGCAGAGGTCGGAGGGGATCCAGCGGATGTTGACCTTCGTCTCCTGGGCGAATCCACCGGCCTTGAGGGCCTCGGTGACCGAGAGGTACGCGTCGGGCAGGTCGATGTACTTGCCGACGAGGCCGATCGTCACCTCGTGCTTCGGGTTGTGCACCGCGTGGAGAACCTTGCTCCAGCGCGTCCAGTCGACATCGGCGGCCTTCGGGTCGAGACCCAGGCGACGCAGGAGGTACGAATCGAGACCCTGCTCGTTGAGCGTCGACGGGATGTCGTAGATGCTCGGCAGGTCGACGGTGTTGATGACACCCTCGGCGTCGACGTCGCACATGAGCGCGATCTTGTTGCGGTTGCTCTCGCTGACCGGGCGGTCGCTGCGCAGCACCAGGGCGTCGGGCTGAATGCCGACCTGGCGGAGAGCGGCCACCGAGTGCTGTGTCGGCTTCGTCTTCTGCTCGCCGGACGCGCCCATGAACGGCACGAGGGAGACGTGCACGAAGAAGACGTTGTCGCGACCGAGCTCGTGGCGCAGCTGCCGAGCCGCCTCGAGGAAGGGCTGCGACTCGATGTCGCCGACCGTGCCGCCGACCTCGGTGATGATGACGTCGGGACGGGGGTCCTCGGTCGCCTGCAGGCGCATGCGGCGCTTGATCTCGTCGGTGATGTGCGGGATGACCTGCACGGTGTCGCCCAGGTACTCGCCGCGGCGCTCGCGCGCGATGACCTGCGAGTAGATCTGGCCGGTCGTGACGTTCGCCGCCTGCGACAGGTTGATGTCGAGGAACCGCTCGTAGTGTCCGATGTCGAGATCGGTCTCGGCGCCGTCGTCGGTGACGAAGACCTCACCGTGCTGGAACGGGTTCATCGTGCCGGGGTCGACGTTCAGATACGGGTCGAGCTTCTGCATCACGACGCGGAGTCCGCGGGCGGTCAGCAGGTTGCCGAGGCTTGCCGCCGTCAGGCCCTTGCCGAGAGACGAAACGACACCGCCTGTCACGAAAACGTGCTTGGTGGTGTCGTTGCTGGTTCCCGCAGAAGAAGAGTTCATCACGGGCTTCTATCCTAACAGTTCGTTCAGCGGCCGAGGCCGAGGAGTTCACGGGCGTGGGTGAGTGCGGCGTCCGAATCCGCGAGTCCGGAGAGAAGGCGCGCCATCTCGGCCTCGCGTTCCTCGCCTTCGAGGCGCCGCACGCTCGACGCCGTGACGGCGCCGTCGTTCGACTTCACGACGGAGAGATGGTTCGTCGCGAACGCGGCGACCTGAGCGAGATGCGTGACCGCGATGACCTGCGACGACTCCGCCAGTCGGGCGAGTCGTCGGCCGACCTCGATCGCCGCAGCGCCGCCGATCCCGGCATCCACCTCGTCGAAGACGAAGGTCGGCACGGGGTCGGTGCCGGCGATCACCACCTCGATCGCGAGCATGACCCGCGACAGCTCTCCCCCGGACGCGCCCTTCGCAACGGAACGGGGCTCGGCGCCCGGGTGCGGGGCGAGCAGGATGGCGACGTCGTCACGACCGTGGGCGGACTCGTTGCCCGGCGACACCGACACCTCGAGCCGCGCATCGGGCATGGCCAGCGCGTGCAGTTCCTCGGTGACGGCCGCTCCGAGGCGCTGCGCCGCGTCGGACCGGACGGCGGTGAGCGCGTCGGCGGCCGTATCGAGGTCCGCACGCGCGGCGTCGCGCTCCGCCGAGAGGCGCTCAAGCCGGTCGTCGTCGTCGTCGAGTTCGGCCAGGCGCTCCGACCCGGTGCGCCACAGATCGATGGCGGCGTCGACCGAACCGTGCGCGCGGACCAGCACACCCAGCGCCGCGCGACGCTCCTCGACCGCCGCGAGCTCGTGCGGCCCCGATTCGTCGAGGTCGGCGAGATACGCCGACAGCGCCCCCGCGAGGTCGGCGAGCCGGTACCCGATATCGGCGAGCCCCTCGGCGATGTCGGTGAGAGTGGGATCCGACGCGCGCTCGAGCACGCGTCGCGCCTCCGCCACCATCGCCGACGCATCCGGCTCCCCCTCCTCGTTGGAGAGCACGCCGTGCGCCTGCGTAGCCGCGAGCCGCAACTCCTCCGCGTTCGCCAGACGCTCGGCACGTGCGGCGAGCTGCTCCTCCTCGCCGGGCTCGGGCGCCGTCGCCTCGATCAGGGCCAGAGCCTCGCGCAGGCGCGCCGCCTCGTCGCTTCGTCGATCGCGGTTGGCGGAGATGTCGGTGATCTCGGCGTCCAGCGCACGCCAGCGTTCGAAGGATGCCGCGTACGCCTGCAGCGCCGCCCCCACGGGAGCACCGCCGAAACGGTCCAGAGCGTCGCGCTGCGCCGCGGCCGACCGCAGCCGCAATTGCTCGGACTGCCCGTGCACGACGACCAGCTCATCCGCTAGGGCCGACAGGACCCCGGCGGGAGCCGCCCGTCCGCCGACACTCGCCCGACTGCGCCCCTCGGCGCTCAGGGTGCGTGAGACGTAGAGCTCGGCGCGCGTGTCGTCTATCGGCTCTAGCTCTCCTCCGGCGTCCGCGACGATGTCGGCCACGGCGCCCTTCTCGGGCACCACCCATACGCCCGCCACGGAGGCCTGTGTTGCTCCGGCGCGCACGGCCCCCGAGTCGGCTCGCTGTCCGAGCAGCAGACCGAGACCGGTCACGACCATGGTCTTGCCGGCGCCGGTCTCGCCTGTGATCGCGGTGAACCCGGCGCCGAGCGGCAGCACCGCGTCGTCGATCACGCCGAGCCCGCGCATCCGCATCTCCTCGATCATGCGACGCCCCCGGGCTCCTGCCCGCGCCACCCGGCGACGGGCAGCTGGAACTTGCGCACCAGACGGTTCGTGAACGCGGTCGGATGCAGACGAGCGAGGCGCACCGGACGCGACGACCGCCGGGCCACCACTCTCGCGCCCGGCGGGAGCTCGTGCGAGCGCCGACCGTCGCACCAGAGGATGCCGGACCCGTCCGTGCGTTCGAGCATCTCGATCGCGACCGCCGCGTCGGGGCTCACGACCAGCGGCTTCGCGAACAGGGCATGGGCCGAGAGCGGGACCACGGCGATCGCCTCGACGCTGGGCCAGATCACCGGTCCCCCTGCGGAGAAGTTGTACGCCGTCGACCCGGTCGGGGTCGAGATCACCATGCCGTCGCATCCGAAACTCGAGAGCGGTCGGCCGTCGATCTCGATGACGACCTCGATCATGCGCTCACGGCTGGCCTTCTCGACCGTCGCCTCGTTCAACGCCCAGGTCTCGTACACGACGACACCCTGCGCGTCCTTCACCCGCACCGAGAGGGCGAGCCGCTCCTCAACCTCGTAGTCGCGCTCGATCACGCGGCGCACCGCGTCGTCCATGTCGTCGGGGTCGATCTCGGCCAGGAAGCCGACGTGGCCCATGTTGATGCCCAGCACGGGGGCGCCGGTGTCGCGCACGAGCTCGGCCGCACGCAGGATCGTGCCGTCTCCCCCGAGGACGATCGCCAGCTCGAGCGCGGCGGGATCGACGGTGTCGCCCAGCACGTCGACGTCGGCGAACGAACCGTCGACGGCACTGAGCTCGGCCCGGTCGACCTGCGCGAGCACCGGGCGGGCACCCGCCCCGCGCAGCGCGTCGACCACCCGCCGCGCCGCCGCGACCGTCGCGTCACGTCCGGCGTGGGCGACGACCAGGATGTTGCGCTCGTTCATCGTCCTCCAGCCACTGCGTTGATGCGGTCCAACCATTCTGTCGGAGGGTTCGGACGATCCCTCCAGACCGTTGAGATTCTGCGGAGGTAGGGCACCTGGTCGGGAAGCGTGGCCAGTCGCGTGGCCATCGCCTCAGCCACTTCCTTTGATATCTCCACGACTCAACCGTACAGATGAGAAGGAGGTACCGAGATGGAGAAGCCAAGCAAGTTGCCAAGTGGCCGTTGGCGCGCTCGCATCTACCGCGACGGTAGGAAGGTGTCGCTGGGAACCTTCGATACCCGCCGGGAGGCTGAGGAGGCTCAGGCCCGGGCGCTCGTCTATAAGGAAGAGCGACGCGGGAACATCAAGTTCTGGCGGTACGCCGAGGCTCACCTGAACGCACGGAAGCACGATCTTGCTCCCGGCTCATGGGAGAACTACGTTCGCTCCTATCGGAACCACCTTCACCCCACCTTCGGCGACAGGAAGTTGACCGACATCACGCCGACGATGATCCGCCGCTGGTGGGCATCCATGGAGGATAAACCAGGCCCCCGCAAGGCGGCGTACTTCGTGCTCTCCAACATCATGAATCAGGCCGTGGAGGACGGCGAGATTCAGAAGTTCGTGAAGATCAAGGGGGCCAGTCGGGACGTGTCCAAGAAGCGCCCCCCGGTCAGTGTCGATACGGTCAACCTCTTGAAGATGCTCACCTCCGATCCTCAGGTAGCGGTCATTATCCAAACGCTGGTGTCCAGCGGTCTCCGCATTGGTGAAGTCCTTGCACTCGATTGGGAGGACATCGATCTGAACAACGCCGCTCTTCGCGTGCACAAGCACCTGACCCGATTCGGCGTGAAGCCGGGACGGAAGAAGCACCCCGACGCCGACGTGCTCCAGCCGGTCACCCAAGCCGCTGTGGCCGCTCTGTCAGCGTGGAAGGACCAAGGGCTGGGAAAGGGTGCCGTCTTCGTGAACAACGTCGGCAAGCGGCTCTCCTATTGGGACTGGAACCGCCGTTGGGACTCTCTCAGGAGGGAGTTCGGACTTGACTCGATCCACACGCACGACCTCAGAGCTACCCACCTGACCGCCTTTGCCAACAACGCCAGCCTCGCCGAACTCATGCAACGTGGCGGGCATAGTGATGTCAGGTCAGCGCTGGTCTATCAGCGTCCTTCTCTAGAGCGTCAACAGCAACTTGTGAACGCTCTCGAAGGTGTGTTGTAGGCCGTCCAAGGCATAGGTGGCGCACGTGTGCGGGAATCTCCCGGCATGGATCGATGTCGCACCGTGCACCCAAATAGGCAAGCTCGTTTCGCGCGATATCTATAGGCATGCTGATCCCTGAAGCTCTCGCCGTCATCCGCACCTTGACCGACCTCCCCGAACCTCGACGCCGCTACTTGGCCGCGCTCGTGGGCACGGCTCCCACCGACGCGGACCGCGCCCGTATCGTGCTCGACGCGCGACATGAATGTCGCAGGGTGCGCGAAAACTCTGACGCCGCTGTACGGGCCGAGTTCGCCTCCCGCGCTACGTGGGCCGCACGAAACCCCGCCAGGCCCCCAGAACCGCGTACAGCGCCCGCCAAGCGCATTTCACGCACTGATGAGACCGTACCGACGCACAGACCCGTCACCGTGACATGGAAAGCGCCTACGAAAACGGCCTCGGTCGTGGAAGTGGACCGGCGTCCGATGTTCGCCCCGCCGAAGAAAGAGACTTCCACTCCGATGGTGCCGTCCGTGAGTCCTCCAGTCGTCGGTGATTCGGGGATCGAGCACGGCACCCTAAGGGCGTACAAAGTTTCCGCGTGTCGCTGTGATGAATGCAGGATGGCGAAGCGAGCGAGTCGAAAGCCGAAGGGAGTTCGTCGCCCTAATGGCGAGATTGCTCCGTGTGGAACTACGACATCGTATTCCCGCGGTTGCCGATGCCAAGAATGCAGACAGGCAATCGCGGCGCACGCTCGAAAGAAACGTGCCGAGAAGAATCTCGTGATTGGGGAAGTCTCCGAATGAGGCGTATGAATAAGACGAGGAAAACATGAGAGTCTCACACGCATTCTTTGACGACACCGCCACAATGCCAATGCTGGTTGAAAAGTGTCCAGAATCTAACACAACCGAAGGGAGTGTTGAGAATAAGACCTTCAAGCTCAACGGGCTGAAGCGGGGAACTCGTAGGCGAAAAGAAGAAAGTGAACGGCAGTATCGAGCACGTCGGGTCTTCAGCGACATGGTGAGCATTGCGCTGAGGTATCTAAACCAATTCAATGGACTTATGGAAGATGATGTGATTGCACTATTCGTTGCATCACACACCGAAGAGTTGAACTCAGAGATGGGGCGAACAGTCACACGCAAGCACCAACGCTACGAGTCCGCGAAGGCAGTGCGGGAGGCGCGGAAGATGTGGAACCCCGAGAAGGCGGAGCGGATCAGGGCCACAGCGGTAAAGGCAGGGGCCGTGACCAAGTGGACATTTGACGATTATCTAGAAACTCGCGACATGACGGTAACCCAGGCCGTCAACTACCTGACCACGAAGAAGGGCATCCGCTCTCGCACGACGATCTATGCAATGCGCAAGTTCTTTGACTCAGTAAACACGGAAACCGGAGAAGTAAGAAATGACTAGGGACTGGCCAGCAACCATGAAACAACGCTCATACGGAATGCTTCTCGAAGATCAACTAGGGCTACCGGAATCTGACTGGTCCAACATGACGATTACTCAGGCATCAGCGCGAATCGATGAATTGGTGATCACTAAGAGGTTCACTGCAATCGTCAGCACCCTCTGAGAAGCGCTGCACGGCCATTCTGCGGGCCTAATGCACGCTCCGGGCCACTGGGATACCTAAAGCGATTTCCATGCCCGCAAATAGCCTCCAAGAATTCTCAAAATATTTAGGGATTTCTCGTCTCTCGCCGGTGGATCGAGCGATAGTAGTAAATGAGGAAATGAGAGCGGGGATGCGTTCGGCCTTTATGGCTGTCCATGCCGGGAGACTCCACCGAACGTTGCACGAAAGCATTGGGATTCTCTCATTTCCCCTAAACTTCAACGATTGGCGCAGGATGACGCGTATTGGACGACCGAGCACGGTGGAGACTCACCCTGCCCGTGCACGCATTGACACAGCCCTGGACAGCGGCGAGACCTACGAAAGCATTCGCACGTGGACAGGCCTGAGCGTGAGTGCGCTCTCCAGGTACGCGATTTCTCGTAAGAGCGACCTCGCGAAGCTCGCTGAGGACGAACCCTCCACTACAGATGTGGTGGTGCGTGCCATCCAGATCGCGGATGATGCCCGTGACCTCCGCAGGAAGTCCCGCACCGCGACACCGGTTGCCCGCGCTAGGGCTATCAAGGTCGAGTCAGAAGCACTTTCCGTCCGGATTCGGCACCTTGGCATCGATGACACTGCCGCTGAGCGCGCGTTTGAAGAGGCAATGGAACTGGTGGCCGCACTGGGTGAGTTCGCACGTCAGGACCCCGTTAGCACTCGCTCGTTCATCTCGACCCTTAGAGGGCACCCCGCGCTCTCTGACCTCACCGACGTGTTGAAGCGTCTTACCAAGGAGACCTGACCATGACAACAAAGAACCGAGTGTTCCACGCCCGCGCCACCGGCCTGACCCTCAACAAGTTTTCCCCCGCTGGCGATGCTGTCGCCGGTCGTGTGCTTCTCGCCGGGGAGACTTTCGAGGTCACTCCCGAGGAGTACGAACTTTCAAAGGATCGTCTAGGCAAGAGTTGGCTCGACCTCACCCCCGAAGAGCAAGTACAACGCTGGGGTATGCAACGGTTCGGAACCGGGCCAGCACCTGAGGGCATGGGGATCGGCCTCGATGATGAGTACGTTCTCTACCGTCGTGGCATCAAGGCCAAGGAGTACGCGCAGGGCATCTCCGACCCCAGCGAGCGCGCCGCCGCCCTCGCAGAAGTCAACAAGAAGTACGGCTCCGCACTGCGTCCGAAGGCACAGCAGTGAGTGCCGTCACCCTGAAGACCGACGCCGCCATGCTGGCCCTGCTCGATGTCCTCCAAGACATCTACGACGGAAGCCTCGCGGTCTCTGTTGGTGCCGCAGACGACCTTCACAGGGCACTACGACGCCTGAGTGAGATTGGAAAGACCGAATGATTGACGACCCGTACTTGCGCGCTGTGATCGCAGGCAACCGGGATGCTGAACGCGCCGCCATCGAAGAGAAGAAGAACTTCTTCGAATGGAGCGAAGATGACGTGAGGCAGTCCCTCGACCCGAACAACCCCGAAGTGCGTCGCCTCCTCGATGGCCCAGCCGACGACCCCGAGGTAGCTCGACTCGCGAAGGTCTTGAAGGACATCGAGGAGAAGAACTAGAAAATGCCTCTGCGCGCTCAGGTAGATGGGGCCGCGCAGACATCGCCCCGTATCAGGCCGGGGCGGCCTCCACGGCCCTCGGCGGGTTTTCCTTCTTTGCCCGCCGAGGGCCGTCTCATATCCATGATTTCGGAACGCTCCCCTGGCCCCCTTGACTTGACCATGCAGAAGCCAACTTGGCGTTCCAAAAGTTGTCTCTGCTACTTGTCCCAAAACCGCGTCACGGATACAGTGTCGAACATGACAACCTCGAAGACATTCGGCTACATCCGAGTGAGCACTTCCGCGCAGAACCTCGACCGCCAGATGGATGCTCTGATCGATGCTGGCATCGCCCGCGACGACATCTACTCGGACAAGATCAGCGGAGTGAAGACCGCTCGTCCTGGCCTGGACGACCTCCTCAGCCGAGTGCGGGAGGGGGATCGCATCCAGGTAACCTCACTCGACCGCCTGGGGCGCTCCGCCCTCCACGTGCTAACGACCATCGCACAGCTTGAGGAACGCGGCGTCACCGTGCTCTCCCTCAAAGAAAGCGAGAACATGACTGGCGCTACCGGCAAGCTGATGCGGGGCCTTATGACCCTTATGGCCGAGTGGGAGCGTGAGATGAACGCCGAGCGCGTGGCAGAGGCTAGGGCCGCTCGCGCCGCCCGCGCTCGGGCCGGTGAGCAGGTAGCAGGACGCCCGCGCAGTGCGATGACGGATGAGAACACCAAGCAGGTATTGAAGTACCGGGAGGCAGGTAACAGCATGCGCGAGATTGCCAAGCTCACCGGGCTGTCGTCCGGGAGCGTCCACCGAATCATCGCCGCTCACCGTCTGGAGGTCGCCCCGTACGATCCTGTGGTGCACGGTTGACAGCGAGGCACGTAACCCACGCTAGAGTCTGGATAAGTTACTCAGCGAGGAGCGCACATATGCAGTTGGATAACCACGACGAGATTATTCGAGCGATTCACGATCTCCACGAGGTCGAAGTCACCTTCCGTTCTAAGGAGGACTACGGTCGCGTACTGGTTCGGAGGTGTGCTCCGATGGACTATGCGCCCCGAAAGCGCGCGAAAGACAAGACACCCTGCTATCACTTCTGGGACTTCGAAAGCGATAGCGCTAGCAACCATGTGCTGTCGCTCACCGCGACTCAGATTGTTAGCGTGACGGTACTGGACTCCACGTTTGATCCCGCTTCCTTCGTCACCTGGGAAACGACTTGGACTGTCGTGCGCTCAAGCTGGGGCACGTTCAACTAGAACTTCAGTTGGTGGCCGCAAGGTACTCATAGTTTTGGGGTGTGACAGACACGTAGTCGGGCCGTCTCACAGTTCGACCTGGAGCATTGAGGATGCTCGCATCTCGACCTGTTCGAATCGCATCATCATGTACTGGAAGTACATAGATGCGTTGCCCATCGCGTTCTTGCCGACGGGAGCCACCCCACCATTGGCCTTCGCCTCGTCCACAAGTTCCTTCATCGGCCAGTCTTGGACGACCGAATCGATAGCTTTAGTGATCGCCTCGCGCAGTTTCTCGTCTCGCACGAGCAACTTCAGTTCCCGCCCCGTCCGGGCGATGGTGGAACGGTCGTCTCTGAGTTGACTACTCGTCTCAGAATCTGAAAGTTCCAACCAGGAATCAGGGTCAGAAGTTCCAGCGGCCTCGTAGTACGACGCCACTAGAGCCTGGTTCGTCGAAGCCAGAGCGACCCCCGCATGGACAAACTGGGCGATTAGTTTCCGCACCTCGACTCTTCGTGCCTCGCGCCGTTGAGCCTCAGCCTCTTTGCGTGAGTGCCGATTCGACAGGATCAGCGTGAGAACAGCGACAGCGACACTCACCAGGCCCGTGGCCAGGACAGTGCCGACGGTATCGGAGATGAGAGGCTGAGCACTTTTCGCCGCCATCAAGATCATCAGAAGGTCCCCTTCGTGCGTGGCCAGTCCGTGGCCACAACATGGCCACGCTCCCCCGCAGAACTACGCGGGAGCCCTGTCATTATCTAGAAATTGACAGTGAGTTGATCCGATCCATAAACTCTGTCGGATTGCTTCCCCGGCCCGGCGCGAGGTGCACGAGGAATTCGGAGTTGCCGTGCGTGCCGGGCAACGGCGACCGGACGATTCCGAGCATGCCGAGTCCCCCGTCCCACGCGCTCCATACGACGCGCGCGACGGCATCGGCTCGCGTGGCCGGATCGGTGACGAGGCCGCCGCGCACCGCGGTGCGACCCACTTCGAACTGCGGTTTCACGAGGAGCACGATGTCGGCGTCGGATGCGGCGACAGCCACCACTGCTGGGAGCACGAGTTCGAGCGAGATGAAAGACAGGTCGCCGACCACGAGATCGGGGGCGGCGGTCTCGCCCGTGGCTTCGGCGAGATTCTCCGGGGTCATGTGCCGGACGTTGAAGCCCTCCACCGCCACGACGCCGGCGTCGGCGGCGATCGTCGGCGCGAGTTGACCGTGGCCGACGTCGACCGCGAGCACTCGGCGCGCACCGCGCTCGCGGAGGATCTGCGTGAACCCCCCGGTGGACGCGCCCATGTCGAGTGCCAGCCGCCCCGCGACCGGCACCTCGAACGCGTCGAGCGCGGCGACGAGCTTGTGGGCGGCGCGACCGACATAGTGGTCGTCGCCCGCCACGGCGATGTCGGCACCGTCGTCGACCGCGGTCGAAGCCTTGACGACCGGTCGTCCGTCGACCGTCACGAGCCCATCGGCGATGAGAGCAGCGGCATGCGTGCGCGACCGGGCGAGGCCTCGTGCGGCAAGTGCGGCGTCGAGACGGGTCATCGAGATGCCGGGGCGTCGCGCTGATCGAGACGGCCGCCGCCGTCGAGCCGGCGGGCCAGGTCGTCGTGCAGCGCGGAGTACGCCTCCGCGCGCGCGGCCAGCGGCTGACCCTCGATCAGGCGCAGGCGGCTCCAGAGGCCGTCGGTCGGCGCGCTGTCTCTCGTCTGATCGCTCACGCTTCTACTGTACGCGGAGCATCCGACGTCTCCGTGGCGCCGCAGCGCGGATGCTCAGGGGCGGTGGAACGGGTCGGCGTACAGCTTCTCCGGCACGCGCAGCACGAACACCGGGGTGCCCGACGCCCAGATCGCCGCGGCACCGGCCCGGAGCAGGTCGATCTGCGAACCGGAGTCCGCCACGATCTCGACGTCGGCACCGCGCACCCGCACGGCTGCACCGTTCACGTGGAACGCCCCGTCGCGCGCGACGGCCTCGGGATACGGCTGATGCAGTTCACGCAGGTCGCTGAGCACGAACGTGGGCCGCGACCCCTCGGGGGCGGCCAGCACGTGCTTCGGCCGGTCGATGCCCGTCAGCACCAGCGCCGAATCGATGCCGGCGCGGCTCGCGCCGAGGATGTCGGTGTCCAGACGGTCGCCGATGAACAGCGCCTTCTTCGCCTCGAACCGCGCGAGGGCCTCCTCGAAGATCGGCGTCTCGGGTTTTCCGGCCACGGTCGCCAGACGGCCGACCGCGGTGTGGACGGCCGAGACGAGCGTGCCGTTGCCCGGGGCGACCCCGCGTTCGCGCGGAATGGTCCAGTCGGTGTTGGTGGCGATCCATGGGATTCCGCCTTCGTCCTCCGGCAGCTGCAGGGCGAACGACGCCTCGGCGAGGTCGGTCCACGCCACCTCCGGCGCGAACCCCTGCACCACGGCGCTCGGTTCGTCCTGAGCGCTGCGGGTGACGGTGTAGCCGGCTTTCCCGAGTTCGTCGACGAGTCCGTCGCCGCCGACAACGAGAATCGTGGCCGGCGGCGGCACGATACCCGCCAGCAGACGCATGGCAGCCTGCGGACTCGTCACCACGTCGTGCGGTGCGACATCGAGCCCGAGGCCGGACAGGTGCGCGGCCACGGATGCATCCGTCCGCGAGGCGTTGTTGGTGATGTAGCCCAGACGACGGGTCTTGCCCGCCTCGTTCAGGCTCTCCACCGCGT
This sequence comes from Microbacterium sp. Soil_N32, assembly GCF_057655505.1. NCBI lineage: Bacteria > Bacillati > Actinomycetota > Actinomycetes > Micrococcales > Microbacteriaceae > Microbacterium > Microbacterium sp. Soil_N32. Next base: position 2,221 of record NZ_JBDGME010000019.1, on the reverse strand, counting down.
GCGGCAGTGCGCCAGGGCCCGCGTAGACGACCCCGTCGAGGTCGGCGAGCACGGTGTCGACCCCGTCGAGCGGCGTCGACGGGGTGCGCCGCCGGGAGAAGAGCGCCATCAGCGGGCGTCGTCCGCGTCGTCGTCCGGGCGGGACGCGTCGTCGGATTCGACGGTGTCCGCGGCGTCGGCGGCGGTGTCGGAATCGACCGAGTCGTCGGTCTCGCCGAGCAGCTCGCGCACCTCGTCTTCCACCGACGGTTCGGGCTCCGAGTCCTCAGTCGGGTGCGACGCGTCGGAAGCGCGCGTGTCGACATCGGCATTGGCTTCCGCGTGGGCTTCCGCATCCGCATCCGCGTCACGCTCAGAGGCGGACACCCCGTCGCTGTCGTCGTCGGAGAAGTCGTCCTCCATCAGGCCGTCCTCGACGTAGATCTCCTCGTCGCCGGCCCCATCGAGCCCCAGGGCTTCGGCGGCGACGTCGGCACGACGGGCCCAGAACGCCGCTTCCTCAGTACGGCCGAGGTCCTCCAGCACCGCGGCGCGCGCAGCGAACAGGGCCGGGCTGTACTCGAAGGCGCGGTCGGGGTCGAGTTCGGGGATCTCCAGCTCACCGAGCGCGAGCTCCAGGTCACCCTGGTCGAGGCGCGCGCCCGACATCGCGATCGCGAGCGCCACCCGTACCGGCGTGGTCAACGTCGAGCGGTCGACGGCACGCCCGGTCTCGAGTGCGCGGTCGGGACGACCGATTCCACGCTCGCTGTCGACCATCAGGGCGATCTGGTCGTCGTTGCCGGAGATCCGCCGGTAGGTGCGCAGCTCACGCAGGGCGAGAGCGAAGTCGCCCGTCGCATACGCCGTGATGCCGAGCGTCTCACGAACGATCGCGATGCGCCCCGCACGCCGCGAAGCGGCGAGAGCATGACGATGCGCCAGTTCCGGGTCTTCGTCGATCAGGCGGGATGCCATCGCGAGGTGTCGAGCCACGTGCTCGGCGTTCTCCTTGCTGAGGGTCTTCAGCTCGTTGCGAGCGGCGCCGTGCAGATCACGCGCGGTGACCTCCTCCGGGATGCGGGGCTCGTCGACGCGCTCGCGCTCGTTGGACGCCTGGACCGGGCGTTCGCGGCCCGCTCCCCCACGCTGCGGGAACGAACGACCGCGCGAATCACCGTCGCGGGAGTCACGACGCGGGGCGCCACCGTCACGGTTGTAGCCGCCTTCGCGGCGCGGGCCACCGTCACGGTTGTCACGGTTGAATCCACCCTCGCGACGCGGGGCACCATCGTGATTGTCACGGCTGAAGCCGCCGCCCTCGCGGCGCGGACCACCATCGCGGCTGTCACGGCTGAATCCACCCTCGCGGCGCGGGGCACCGCCATCGCGGTTGTAACCACCCTCACGACGCGGACCACCGTCGCGGGTGTAACCACCCTCGCGGCGCGGACCACCATCGCGGCTGTCACGGCTGAATCCACCCTCGCGGCGCGGGGCACCGCCGTCACGGTTGTATCCACCCTCGCGACGCGGAGCGCCACCATCACGGTTGTACCCGCCCTCGCGACGCGGGGCACCGCCGTCACGGCTGTATCCACCCTCGCGACGCGGAGCGCCACCATCACGGTTGTACCCGCCCTCGCGACGCGGGGCACCGCCGTCACGGCTGTATCCACCCTCGCGACGCGGCGCACCGCCATCACGGTTGTACCCGCCCTCGCGACGCGGGGCACGCCCATCACGGTTGTCGCGGTTGTAACCACCCTCGCGACGCGGCGCACCGCCATCACGGTTGTACCCGCCCTCGCGACGCGGGCCACCACCATCGCGGTTGTAACCACCCTCGCGACGCGGCGCACCACCATCACGGCTGTCACGGTTGTACCCGCCCTCGCGGCGCGGGGCACCATCGCGGTTGTCACGGTTGTACCCGCCCTCGCGGCGCGGGGCGCTGTCGCGGTAACGCGGACGGTCACCAGAAGGGCGCTCTGCGCGCGATCGATCATCGTTGCGACGCGGGCGACGCTCTTCTTCTGACATGGTGACTCCTGTCCCGTAAACGCAAAATGGCCACCCAGCACTGGGTGGCCATTTTACTTAAAAGAAGTCCGGCGGTGTCCTACTCTCCCACAGGGTCCCCCCTGCAGTACCATCGGCGCTGTGAGGCTTAGCTTCCGGGTTCGGAATGTAACCGGGCGTTTCCCTCACGCTATGGCCGCCGAAACACTATTGATGTTTC